>NZ_JALKBH010000009.1 GCF_023016115.1 Alcanivorax sp. S6407 | reverse complement strand
CACGTTGACCATGGTAAAACCACTCTGACCGCTGCGCTGACTCGCGTATGTGCGGAAGTATGGGGCGGCTCTGCCGTTGCCTTCGACGGTATCGATAACGCTCCGGAAGAGCGTGAGCGTGGTATCACCATCGCTACCTCTCACGTAGAGTACGATTCCCCGACTCGTCACTACGCCCACGTAGACTGCCCCGGGCACGCTGATTATGTGAAAAACATGATCACCGGTGCTGCCCAGATGGACGGCGCTATCCTGGTATGTTCCGCAGCTGATGGCCCGATGCCGCAGACTCGCGAGCACATCCTGCTGTCCCGTCAGGTAGGCGTACCTTACATCGTTGTGTTCCTGAACAAAGCGGACATGGTTGACGATGAAGAGCTGCTCGAGCTGGTAGAAATGGAAATCCGTGAGCTGCTGAGCGACTACGATTTCCCGGGCGACGACACTCCGATCATCAAGGGTTCTGCCCTGAAGGCTCTGGAAGGCGACACCAGCGACATCGGTATGCCGGCTGTACAGAAGCTGGTAGAGACCCTGGACGAGTACATCCCGGAGCCGGAGCGTGCCGTAGATCAGCCGTTCCTGATGCCGATCGAAGACGTATTCTCCATCTCTGGTCGCGGTACTGTAGTAACCGGCCGTGTAGAGCGTGGCATCATCAAGGTGGGCGAGGAAATCGAGATCGTGGGTATCCACGACACCACCAAGACCACCTGTACCGGTGTGGAAATGTTCCGCAAGCTGCTGGACGAAGGCCGCGCTGGTGAGAACGTTGGTGTTCTGCTGCGTGGTACCAAGCGTGACGAAGTAGAGCGTGGTCAGGTTCTGGCCAAGCCGGGTTCCATCAACCCGCACACCAAGTTCGTTGCCGAGGTATACGTACTGAGCAAGGACGAAGGTGGCCGTCACACCCCGTTCTTCAACGGTTACCGTCCGCAGTTCTACTTCCGTACCACCGACGTAACCGGTGCTTGCACCCTGCCGGAAGGTACTGAAATGGTAATGCCGGGCGACAACGTTCAGATGGACGTTGAGCTGATCGCTCCGATCGCTATGGAAGACGGTCTGCGCTTCGCTATCCGCGAAGGTGGCCGTACCGTTGGCGCCGGCGTGGTAGCCAAGATCACCGAGTAATTCGTTACCCGGTATCAGAAAAAGGGTCGCTTCGGCGGCCCTTTTTTGTAGCCGCTCGATGGCCGCTCTGCGGCTGCAACACGCTTCACGCAACACGTGACACGTAAAACCGGGACTGCCGCCCTGTGGGAGTGGTTGCCGGGTGCGAACTAATTCGCTGTCTGCGCTATTCACCTGCCGGTCACAGCTGAGGTGTTGTTGTCCTTCCCGCTGCTCTTGTGGTGGTAATTGAATTTGCCTATCACCTTTCTGGATAGCCCTTCTTTTTCCTGTGACCTGGTTCGCGAAAGCATCGACAAACCATGCAATTTTGTTTTGTGCCCTAGCCGTTTGTACTAGTTGTTATTATGGAAAATGCATCTCCTTGTACCTGATCTCGTAAAACCTGCTAGTAAGTCAGTTCTGTTTTAGTGTTACCCCTCTACACATTTCTCTTTATCAGGCGTTAGATGGCTCTCACGGATTGAGTCATTTATTGCGGCTGGAAAGCTGCACGTTAATGGGGAAAGGGAATGTCCACTATCTCAATTTTTGGACTGGGCTATGTTGGCGCAGTCTGCACCGCCTGCTTCGCGAAAAAGGGTCATACCGTCATTGGTATGGATGTCAGTGAGGGCAAGGTCGCCCAGGTCCAGCGTGGCGAATCGCCAATCGTGGAAGACCAGCTTGGCGAGCTGTTATCGGAAGGAGTCCAGGCTGGTCGTATTACTGCCACCACCGATGCAAAACAGGCAGTGGCTGACAGTGATGTCTCGTTTGTCTGTGTTGGTACGCCCAGTGATGAAAGCGGATTCCTTAATACCCGTTATCTGAAAGCGGTATGCGAAGACATCGGCCAGGCACTGCGCAACAAGGATGATGTGCATCTGGTAGTAATCCGCAGCACGGTGCTACCGGGGCTGGTCCGCGGAGAGCTGCTGCCGATTCTCGAACAGGCTTCCGGCAAAACTGCCGGGGTCGATTTCCTGCTGGCGGTAAATCCGGAGTTTCTCCGGGAGTCCACCGCGATCTACGATTTTTTCAACCCGCCGATGACTGTGGTGGGCGGTATGAATGAAGATGCGTCGGATGCTCTGGCCGCCCTTTACGAAGGGTTGGATGCGCCGCTGGTAAAAATGGCGCTGGAAGAAGCAGAGCTGGTCAAATACGCCTGTAACTCCTGGCATGCCACCAAGGTGTCGTTTGCCAATGAGATCGGCAATATTGCCAAGCAGGCGGGCGTAGACGGGCGCCGGGTGATGGAAGTGGTCTGCATGGACAACAAGCTGAACCTGTCCAGCTACTACATGAAACCGGGCTTTGCCTACGGTGGCTCATGTTTGCCCAAGGATGTACGCGCGCTGAACGCCTGGTGTGCCAAAGTGTCTCTGCCGTCACCGCTGCTGGCGTCCCTGTCCAGCAGTAACGATAACCAGGTCGAGCGTGCCATGACCATGATCCGTGAATCGGGCATGAAAAAAATCGGCATGCTGGGACTCAGCTTCAAGCCCGGCACGGATGACCTGCGCGAAAGTCCGCTGGTAAGCCTGGCTGCCCGTCTGGTAGCTGAGGGTTATCAGCTGGCCATTTACGACACCAATGTGAGCTATGCCAGCAATCACAGCCCGGTGGCCGAGCAGCTATGGAGCAGCTACGGCGAACTGTTCAAGTGCCTGGTGGACGACATGGATCAGCTGGTGGATGACAGCGAAGTCGTGGTGGTCGGTCATGCCATCCCGACATTCAAAGCGGTTGCCGATACCGTCAACAGTGGTCGTTTGCTGATTGATCTGTGTGGCTATCTGCCCGGTGTTTCCAGCGAAGATCGTCAGGGCATCTGCTGGTAAGCGGCCATGAAAAACCTCGGGGAATGGCTGTTGTGGCTATCCGTGGTGATGGGGTTGGCACTACTGATCGATCCCGCCTATCTGGATAGCGATGACCGCAAATTCATCTTGCTGATTGGCGCGATCGGGCTGTGGCGCTACTCCATTGGCGGCATGCACCTGTTGCGAGGCATCTGGTTTATGCGGGTGCGGTTTCCTGCCATGCGCAGGATCATCGCCCGCAACCCGGAAGCCTATGCGCCGAGTCATGTCTATCTTGTGGTTACCAGCTTCCGCATTCCGGCGGATACCACCTGGAATGTGTATGCCAGTGTGTTTCGTGAAGCGGTGAATTGCGGGACGCCGGCCACGGTGGTGGTGTCCATCGTAGAACGAGCAGATGAAAACCTGATCCGCCAGTGTCATCGGGAGTTCGATCCACAAGGGTGCGTCAAGCTGATCATCTGCCGTGCCCGGGGCACCGGCAAACGCGATGGGTTGGCTCTGGCCTTCCGGGCGGTGAGCCGCACCATGCCAGACCGCAATGCGGTGGTCGGGGTGGTTGATGGCGATACCATGCTGGCGCCGGATTGTGTCCGTGATTCGGTGTGTTTCTTCGGGTTGCTTCCCAATCTGGGCGGGCTGACTACGAATGAGCAGTGCGTGGTACGCGGCAGTCGCATCATGCGCGACTGGCACACCATGCGTTTTGCCCAACGCCACCTGAACATGTGTTCCATGGCGCTGTCGCACAGAGTGCTGACCATGACCGGGCGCATGTCATTTTTCCGTGCCGCGGTACTGACCGCGCCGGAGTTTATTGCCGACGTGGAATCGGATCACCTGGAGCACTGGCGACTGGGCAAATTTCGCTTTCTCACCGGGGATGACAAGTCCAGCTGGAACTCACTGATGACGTTGGGCTGGGATACATTTTACGTGCCCGATGCCCACACCCTGACCGTGGAGCATCCGCCCCATCACCGTTTTGTGCCCGCCACCTTACAGTTGATGTTCCGCTGGTACGGTAATTCACTGCGCCAGAATCTGCGCGCCACGCGCCTGGGTTGGCGGCGTCTGGGGCTGTTCACCACTTTCGTGCTGTATGACCAGCGCATCAGCATGTGGACTTGCCTGATTGGCCTGACCGCGGCGTTGATGATGGCGTCGATGCAGAACTGGCAACTGTTTGTGGTGTACCTGTTCTGGATTTCGCTATCGCGCACCTTTGTCGCGATGCTGCTCAGAGTCACCTGCCATCCAGTAGGTCCCCTGTATCCGGTACTGCTGTATTACAACCAGGTAGTGGGTTCACTGGTGAAGATCTTTGCCCTGTTCCATCTCGACCGGCAAAGCTGGACACGCCAGAAAACCAAGTTGTCCGTTCAGAATGCAGGCTTTGATGCGGCCTTCAATCGCATCAGCTCAAAAACCATGTTGTTTTCGGCTGGGAGCCTGTTTGTGTGTTTGATGATGCTGCTTACCGGCGGCTAAACGCAGTGTCCGACTGATTGGGGAACGGACGCTGCCATGGAGGGAAGGATCATGGAAGAGAAAAAGGTTCGTCAGGTGCATGAGTCTCAGGAAGAGCGCCAACATGTACGAGTGAAGCTGCAGGGGAATCTGCGGCTGAGAATGCAGAGCCCGGTGAAGGGAATCTTTTCCCTGGAGGATGTCTCGCTGGGCGGTCTGTCTTTTATTGCCGGTCAGGTCAACCTGACCCCGGGCACCCTCTGCCACGGGGAAATTGTGTTTCGTCTCGGGCGCGCCAACCTGTCCATGCCGGTGAGCTTCAAGGTCATCTACTTGCAGGACGGAAGTCAGCGTGTGGGCGGTCAGTACACCGTGATTGATCAGCAGAACACCGATCTGCTGCGCTTGTTGATCAGTAACTATCTGGCCGGGGAGCTCACCGAGCTGGATGACGTGATTGATAACATGAAGCGCGAAAACTACGTAGCGACGCGCAAGAACAAGCAGCAGCCGGCGGCGCGCACCCTGTGGGATCGTACCCGTGCCATGTTCGGTAGTGTGTTGTTCTTTATTGCCGGTCTGCTGGCGTTTCTGGTGGTGGCCTGGAAGCTCTACCAGCATGCCTTCATGACCCACGCCGATGATGCCTGGGTTTCGCTGCCGGGCAAGACCGTACTGATGCCGGAAAACGGCTATGTGCAACTATTGCTGCCGGAAGGCACCACTCGGGTAGAGCAGGGTCAGCCGCTGTTGACGGTGTCTTCGCGGCTGGTGACCCGCCTCAACAACGGTGTCCTGCTGGATGATCTGGATCCGGACAAGGTCCGTGCCCTGGTGGATGCGGCGGTGTTCGACGTGACGCTGAACAGTCCTTGTGATTGTGAGATTGCCGAGCTACTGGTCAGGGACGGCGAGTTTGTGCACAAGGAAAGCGTGTTGATGAAGCTGGTGGATCCGCGTGGATCGGCCACCATCACCGCGTTGTTTGATGGCAGGGCCGATGCGCTGGATGCAGCCGTTGGTGATGAGGTGACGGTGCGCTATCTGGATGGGGAGACCGATGCCAGTGCCACCATTACCCAGCTGGTCAGGGATGAAGAAAGTGGTTTGCTGCGTATGCAGATCAGCGGCCAGCGTGAGCTGCCGTCCTCAGCCCAGAACCAGCCTGTCAGTGTTACGGTGCATCCCGCATGGCTTCCCGTCCTCTGATCTTCTGCCTGACTGTCGCGTTGTCAGCATGCCAGATGCCCGCGGATACCAGCACCGCGCGCTATCTGCTTGCCCAGGGCAACACCTCGCAGGCCCGTGAGCAGCTACGGGAACTGGCGGAAGCGGGGGATGCGGCGGCCCAGGTGGAATACGGCAAACTGCTGGCAGGGGATCAGGGCGCAGACCCGGCCGAGGCTCTGCAGTGGTATCAGCGTGCCTGGCGGCAGCATGACTATCGTGCCGGTCCGGCCAGCTTACGCCTCTTCAAGCGCTATCAGGGCAGTCTGGCATTCGGTGAAACCCGGGCCCGTGAACTGTTGGCGCCGCTGCGTCCGCGGGAGAGTCAGGAAGATCTGCAGCTGGCCCTGGATGTTGTCGTGCTGTATCCCGGCGCTGCTTCGGACGAACAGTGGCAGCGCTGGCTGCGACTATATCGCCGCAGTTGTGTGGTGGACTGCTACTTCGATACTTACGCAGGACGTTATGCCCAGCATCGTGGCGCGTTCGGCCAGGCCGAAATGCTCTATGGCAAGGCGCTGCATCGTGATCCACGAGCGGTGGAGTATCTGCAGGACATGCTCTGGAATAACGGCCAGCCGGAGCGCTTTGTCGAGCTGATGCAGAACCTGGAGGGAGATGTGTCGCTGGATGGCGCCTTCTGCCTGAGAGTGGCCACGCTGATCAAGGCCAATGCCACCAGCGCGGAACATGATCCCTCGGTAATGCGCTGGCTGCAACGCGCGGCGGACAATGGTGAGCCCGTCGCCCTGTCCGAGCAGCTTCGCTACATGCTGTCCTGGCCTGACTTTTATTCCCATCAGGAATTTACCGCCAAGCTGGCGGAACTGATGCCCAGGGATCCTGCGGTTGCCAGGTACTACCGGGCCCAGGGGGATCTGCAGTCGTTGTGGTATGCGCTCCGTCCGGAACGTGCCAGGGATGATCTCGAAACGCTGGTTGAACAGGGAATGTCCCAGGCGTTGATGCCGTTGGGGACGCTTTACGAGAGCGGTTTTCTGGGGGAGGCCGATATGGAAAAGGCGGTGATGTACTACACCCGCGCGGCAGAAGCCGGTATTGCCCGGGGGGACGAGGCGTTGTCGAGCCTTTATCTGAGCGGGCGTGGCGTGATGCGTAACCCGATAAAGGCTTACGCCCACAAGGAGGCCAGCAAGGTGCTGTTGCCCAGGACCGCCCGGGAAGAGAGCGATGAACGCCTGGCCCTGCCTGATACTCTCTTGCCTGCCGGCGAACAGGCGGCCCGCAAACTGGTTGAGCAGCGTCGTCGCTGGTTGGAGGAGCAGTTCCATGTCGCGATTACTCACTAGGATTGCGGGGCTGTTACTGGTGGCGCAGTGCCTGCCGGGCATAGCGGCTACGTTGCCCATCCACACCTATGATCAGCGGTTGTACTTCAGTGCCGGCGAGTCACCGGATTACCAGAAGCTGTATCTCGATGACCAGACTGAGCCGAATGGCCTGCTGCGTTACGAGCCACGCTATTACTGGCGCAGTGGCGACACCGAGTGGCACCGCTGGGATGCACAGCTGCGTGCCAAGATGCTGGTGGCAGTGGGTCGCCCCAGCAGCTTACAGGCCGACGAGAATGGTCAGATTCGTGAGGATGAGCATTACGCTGAATTACGCGATGCCTGGATTCGCCGGCGCATGTTGTTCGGCTCGCCATCGTTATCACTGGCCCTTGGCCGGCAGTCCTTCAAGGATGAAGAAGGGGTGATCTGGGACCTGCCTCTGGAAAGTATCAATCTGGATTACCGCTCCAGTCTGTGGCGCGCCCACTTGGTCGCGGGCCAGCAATTCGCCACGTTTCGTTCAGATGGTTCCGAACTGGATCCGCGCGATGAAGATATCTTCCGGGTGCTGGCCGGGGTGGGAAAGCAGTGGATGCCGGGGCACTGGTGGGATCTGCAGCTGCACTATCAGGATGACTACTCTGGCAGACAGGTGGAGACCCTGGAGGATTTGCTGGATGTAAGGGATTTTACCGGGTACTGGGCGGGGGCGAGATTGCATGGCGAAGGGGGCCATGCGCCGGCTCTGGGCTACACCGTCAACGGCCTGTTTCAGGAAGGGGATCTGACCCGCTACGTCATTGATGAGGTCGAAGGCCTGGTCACCAGCGAAGACAAGGTGCAGGGCTATTTCCTCCAGGGGGAGGTATACGGTCGTGTCGACAGCTGGGGCTGGCGCCCCGCGCTGGGGCTCCGTGCCGCCACCACGGATGAGCCTGATTACCTGGTCAATGATGGTTATTTCCAGACCAGGGTGCAGAGTAATCGCCGTCCCGGGGTAGCGGACCTGTCTACGGGCGTGCTGGGTGACCTGCTCGATTTCGAAATGAAAAATCTGGCTTATGCGGCGGCCTGGTATCGGCAGCAGCTTTGGCCTCGTGCGGATCTGGAAGTGCTTGCTGGATCCGTGCAGCGGCTCAATACCTCGGTACGGGTGAACAGCCTGATCAGCAATCCGCAGGTAGAGGGTGAGGCGCATTTGGGGGATGTGGTGAATGTGGCGCTGGGCTGGCGTTCATTCCCGCTTGCCGTGTCCGAGCGACGGCAGATGCAGTTGTCTGCCCGGCTCAGCTTTTCGGTGTTTGACATGGGGGATGCCTATCAAAGGCCGGAACAGATTCATCAGATCCTGTTTGTTATCGCAGGGAGGTGGTAACGATGGTCTTTTCATCCAATTTGTTCGTCTTTCTTTTCCTGCCGTTATTTCTGGCGGCATATTATCTGACGCCGGGACGCTGGCGGAACTGGACTATTCTGCTGGGCAGCTATCTGTTCTATGCGTGGTGGCGGCCTGACTTTCTGTTGTTGTTTGTGGCGATCACGCTGTGGAACTACGTTTTTGCCCTGGCGATACAGAAATATCGTGAGCATCCACGTTGCTTCTACTGGTTGGTGGTCGGGGTGGCAGGGGATCTGGCTGCACTTGGCTATTTCAAGTACACCAACTTCGGCGTGGACAGTATCAGTGCCCTGATGGTGTCTGTGGGGCTCAATCCCTTCTATCTGGAAACCATCATCCTGCCGTTGGGGATCTCCTTCTATACCTTCCAGGCGCTGGCCTACCTGGTGGATGTGTATCGGGGCGATGCCAAGCCCACGCGCAGCTTTATCAACTTTGCCGCGTTCATTTCCTTTTTCCCGCAGTTGATCGCCGGTCCGATTCTGCGTTACCGGAATCTGGAGAGACAGTTCGAGAAACGTACCCATTCCATGGAGCTGTTCTCGCTGGGTGCCAGCCGTTTCCTGCTGGGCTTTATCAAGAAGGTATTGATCGCCGACAGCATTGCTCCGGTGGCCGCCTACCTGATGGCTGCACCGGAGCCGGGCTTTGTGGACAGTGTCTTCGCCGTGGTGCTGTCTACCCTGCAACTGTATTTCGATTTCTCCGGCTACTCTGACATGGCCATTGGGCTGGGCATGATGATGGGCTTCAAGTTCCAGGAGAACTTCAACCAGCCTTTTGTCTGCCAGAGTGTCACCGAGTTCTGGCAGCGCTGGCATATCACCCTGTCCCAGTGGCTGCGTGACTATCTGTACCGTCCTCTGAAGAAAACCCTGAACTGGCCCATGGCCGCGGCCACCTTTTCCACCCTGACCCTGGCCGGGCTCTGGCACGGTGCGGATCTGGCCTTCGTGCTATGGGGGGCTGCCATTGGCGGGATGATGGTGCTGGAGCGGCGGCTTGGCTGGGTAACCACCATGTCCACGCCGTATTCCCTGTTCCGCAACTACCGGGCCCAGGCGTTCCTGTGGTTTATCTGGCCTTTGTTCCTGGCCGGCAATATTCCCGATGCATGGCGAATGATGTCCGGGCTACTGGGGCTCAATGGCCTTGGCAGTCTGAATAATCTTGCTCTCTATGTGTCGCCGATGACGCTGTTCTTTTGCCTGGTGGCATTTGTCTGGGAGCGCTCTGCGGCTTTTTACAACAAGCGATTTTATCTGGGGCTCGACGAAAGCAATGTGTTCCAGGATGTCAGCAGCTGGCGGGTACCGATTTTGTGGTGCGGTTTTGCGCTGGCGGTGACTCGTTTGTCTGCCGAGTCGTTCTCTCCCTTTTTGTATTTCCAGTTCTGACAGGAGGTCGCCATGATTGCCATGAAAAAAGCGTCCCTGATCAATGGCTGGCTGTTTCTGGTCGCCATTTTCTCCGGGCTGTTATCGTTGCTTTATCCGGTCGGGCACTTCTTTGTCACCGAGCCGGCTGCCTGGGAGCAATTCCGCAAGGGGGAGTTGGTTCGCAAGCTGGAAAGGCATGTGGATGAGGAATTCGTGCTCCGTGAGCCCTCCATCTCCCTGTGGGCGGATGCCAGCTTCCTGTTGTTCCATGCCGGTCGCCCGGGCGTGCTGGTTGGAGAGGAGGACTGGCTGTTCACTCGCGAGGAGTATTATTTCGACCGCAACAGCGAGCAGCGTCTGGCCAGCAATCTGAATCAGCTGGTGATGACCGTCTGTGCGCTTGAGGAGCTGGGCAAGCAGGTGCTGCTGGTGCCGGTTCCGGCCAAGCGTCGTCTCTATTCCCAGTGGAGTCAGCGGCCTGTGTCCACAGCCATGGACTCGCTGTACCAGCAAATTACAGCGTCCTTGAGTGCAGCCCGCATTCCCTGGCTGGATACTCTGCCGCTAATGCAGCGTGCCGCCAATGAGGATGCGGTGTTCATGCGTACTGATACGCACTGGAGTCCCCGCGGGGCTGAGGTGGTGGCGCAGGGGGTGGCCTCGACTCTGGCGATCCCTGCTACACATCAATACCAGACCCGGGAAGTGGCGGTGGAGTCCTGGGAAGGGGATCTGTTGCGTTACCTGCCAACCAGTGACGGCATAGGCCCTGAGCGTCATGAGCCCTTGCCCCGCTACGAGACGGCGGCCATTGACCAGGCCCAGGATGCTGCCGCCCTGCTGGGCGATGACATGCCGCCGGTGGCATTGGTGGGAACCAGCTACAGCGCCATGGATGAGTGGCATTTCCCCGGTTTTCTGCGTCAGCAGCTGGGCGAGGACGTCCTGGTCTACGCACTGGAAGCCGAGGGACCTTTTGCAGCCATGCGAGAGTTTATCAACGGGCCCGCCGCCAGGGATGAGCGGGTGAAATATGTGCTCTGGGAAGTGCCGGAGCGGGCACTGATTCAATCAATGGATCCGATTGTGGAAGGGGAACATCATGCGTGTATGGCTCATGCTTCTCACCATGCTGGCGAGTTTGCCGGTGTGGGCAGCGCAGGACGGTAACGAAGGCCTCTATGAAATGGCGGCACCGCCGGACTCGGCTTTTGTCCGGGTGGTGAACGTCACCGAAGGTCAGGCGGCCATTGCCATGGATGACTGGCGTCAGTCGCTGTCACCGGGGCAGGCGGGCGATTATCTTTATCGCCCGGCGGGCGCGGTTCAGTTGCAGGTCAATGGCAAGCCGTTCAGCTTCGATTTTGGCAAGCGCTCGGTGCAGACCCTGGTGTTTGACGGCACATCACTGGTGCCCCATCAGGACACCTATTTCAACAGTCGCCTCAAGGCCTTGCTGGTGATGTATAACCTGAGTGCCCAGCCTGCCACCCTGCAGACCAGTAATGGTGCGGTGAATGTGATTGGGCCGTTGCTGGCGGGAAGTAGCAGCGAGCGCGAAATCAACGGCGTCAAGGTGTCCCTGCGTGTGGCACTGGACAGTGGCGCCGAGCTTCCCCTGGAGGAAGTCGTGCTGCAGCGCGGACGGGTCTACACCGTGCTGGTGACCCCGGGCAACGGCGGGATAGAGGCCCGCCTGGAGGAAACCCATGTGGCTACGACGACTCCCTGACATTGCCCGCTGGGCGCTGCTATGCCTGTGTCTTTGCTGGCAGGGCAGTGCCTGGGCTGCACAAGCGGAACCGCGGCAGAATGACGCGGGAGGAGACGCGACTCAACAACGTGACATCATGCGCGGAGCCTTCCTGCAGCCGCCATTTACCTGTGAGGCGCTGTCCGATCCGGCGACTTATGCCGAAGGCACCATGAAAACCATGAGTCAGCTGATCGCCGGCGAGCCCTACTGGTTCTTTCGAAGCGATGTGGATCTGCAGCAGTCGTTTCCCCTCGATGCGGCAAGCCAGAAAGCCTTTGCCGAATTGGTGGACCGGCTGGCCCAGCGTGGAGTCAAGCTGGTGGTGATGCTGCAGCCCACCCGCGGCCTGATGCATGCGGATGCGCTGGTATCTCCCTGGAAAGAGCAATATTCACTGGCGGCGGCGCGACAGTCGTTCCTGGAAAAGGCACAGACACTGCGTGCGTTGGGCGCCGTGGTGGCCGATATGGAGCCGGTGCTCACCGCTGATCATGAGCAGGAATATTTCTTCCGCCGTGATCACCACTGGACGCCCTATGGTGCAGATGTCAGCGCCCGGCAGGTGGCCGAAGCGATGCAGGCGGAACCTGGTATCAACGACTTGCCTGAAGTCGCCTTTGAAACCCGGCCGGATATTCTGCTGCGCAAGATGGGAACCATGAATGTGGCGGTGGGAATCGTCTGTGGCAATACCTACAGTTTTCAGTGGGTGCGAAGCAGTCTCACTGTGCCGAAGGATGACACGGCCAGCGCCGACGCCCTGTTTGGAGATGTAGCCGCACCCGCCATTGCCCTGGTTGGGACCAGTAACTCCGACAACCGGGAAGACCGCTACAAGAACTACAATTTCCAGGGCTTTCTGCAGCAGTACCTGAGCCGGGACGTGGTCAACTTCGCCATGACCGGTGGCGGTGCCACCGGTTCACTGGAGGATCTGTTGCTGTCCGATGCTTACCAGAGTGGTCAGTTCCGTTATCTGATCTGGGAGCTGCCGGTGAGTTATGCGCTGGAAGAGCAGGAAGTGTGGCGGCAGTTGCTGCCGGAGGCCTCTGGCGGCTGTACCGACCAGTCCCTGCTGGCCAGTGCCAAGGTCACCGTGCCCATCTCTAAAGTGGATGAGCGTGTCGAGGTGTTGGCCAACGCAGGACAATACCGAAGGCTGACGGCGGGGCGTCAACATCTGTTGCTGGACATGAACTTTTCGGATAGCAACTTCAAGGAATTCTATGTGCTGGCTTATTACGATGACGGCCAGCGCGAGAAGGTGCGAATTCGACGTCCTGCCCGACTGGATAACGGTCGCTTTATGCTGCGGCTGGATCCGCCAGGGCGGCAAAGCAATCTGCTGTCAGTGCTGCTGGAGTTTGAACAGCCGGTGCCAGCGGCCATGGAAGTGGAGACCTCCCTGTGCGACTACTGACGGGTGTGATGTTGGGAATCATCAGCGGCTGCTCACAGGCATCGCTGGTGCCACTGTTTGATAGTCAGCACTTGGCTGAGGCCAGCCCGGATTCCCGGGCGCTGGCGCGCTGCGAGGCAGAGGCCAGGGGATATCCGCCCTATGCGGGGCCCCTGAAGATGGGTAGCAAATATGACCAGAGTCGGTCCAGCAAGGATACGTTGGACAGGCAGGCCGCCCGTGAGTATCAGCAGCAGGTGGAAGAGATATACGGCTATCTGAGTTTTCTCGGACAAATCACCGAATACATGCGCAAGCCCAGTCCGGCGATCCGGGCGGCTGCGCAGCAGTGTTTTGATCTGGCACTGGAGCCCTGGGCGAAGGCGCAGGCTCTCGGCCAGCGGCAGGCCAGCAAACAGGGTGAAGCGGTACGTAAGTGGTTCCTGTCCTCACTGGCTATCAGCATGATGAAGGCTGAGGCGTTGACAGACTGGCAGCCCAGTGCCGCCCAGCGTGATTGGCTGACGGTGCTGGCGGAGCGGGTTCAGATCCATGCCTCGCCGCGTCGTCAGCGCATGGATCTGTACAACAATCATGATTACTGGTCGTCCTGGGCAGTGATGGCCGCAGCCCTGGTGCTGGATGATCCGCAACGGTTGGCGTGGGCAGAAAAAGGGTATTGGCTGGCGATCCAGCAGATTACGCCGCGCCAGGGGGGTGTGGTGCTGCCGCTGGAGGCGGCCCGGGGTAAACGGGCTGCAGAGTACCATGCCTTCGCCATTACCCCGTTGATTCTGATGGCTGAGGCGGGAACCCGTAACGGGCTGCCTTTATATGAAGGTCAGGGCAAACGGCTGCATGCCCTGGCGAAAGAGGTGGTTCACTTCTGGGCGGAGGACGGAGAGGGTGTTCAGTTTGCCCAGAAGCAAGTGGCCATCGATGATCACAAGATGGCCTGGTGGCCGGTATATGCCCATCGTTTTCCGGATCGCCTGCCGCTGCCGGCAGGCAAGGGGGAGCGCTTTGGCTCCCGCTTTACCGGAGGCTCGCTAGCGGGATTGTGGCAGGCGTCTCGGTAAACGAGATCGCCACTTCCTGATCTCGCAACAGCTTCGGCAACAGGTCGGCTTCCTCGTCGGCCAGGTTGCCAGCCAGATACTTGCCGCGATTACTGCCGTGTCGCAGGCTGATTCCCTTCAGGGCCAGATTCCCCTCGCCACCGGTGTGCAATGCTGCCAGGCGGTTCAGGTGCAGCTCCAGGTTGCTCATGGCGCCGGTGATTTCTTGTCCCTGCGCCGCCTGTACTGAAATGGCATAGCGTTGGTTGTGACTGATGTCGGCATCCTTCACCGTAATCGTCATGCTGCCATCCAGGCGCAAGCCGTCGCTGCCATTGCTGTTCAGGCGCATTGCTTCAAGCAGGGTGGGCGTCTGCTGACGCTGGCTCTTGATCTGGGCACCGTATTCCCGGTTGTTGTGGCTGTTGATTCGGGTCAGGTGGATTGCGCCGCTATGCTCTTCCAGCAGGATGCCGCTGCCGTTGTTGTCCTCCAGTTCGCTGTCCGTCAGGGTGAAGCTGCCGTAGCCGCCCACTCGCAGGCCATGCCCTGCTGAGCGGCTGACCTGAAGTCGTTCGATGCTGGCGGGACTGTTCTGCAGTACCAGGCCCTGCTCGCGGCTGTTATTCACAGTCAGCCCGGAGATGGTGATGCGGCTGCCGGCTTCTGCATCCACGGCGCGATAGAGATTGCTGAACTGGGAGTCGACAATCTGCAGCTGTGCCGGTGCGCCGCGCCCCTGATAGCGGTGGCGGGCCACGCTGACACCGTTGGCGCGATAGTCGGCTCGGCCCAGATCCATTAGTGCGCTGTTGACAATACGGGTAGTCGATCCGCCCCAGCCATGAATAAAACCGCTGTTCTGATTACCATTACTGGAAATGGTGCTGTGCTCGATGACCAGCTCTCCCCGGTTGATCAGGCAGCCGCCGTGAAGGCCTTCAATGAACAGGGTGTTACCGGACAGGGTGAGCCGGGCGCCGGGGCCGATGACCAGCGGGTAATGCAGGGTCCAGCCGGATTCCGTTCGGCTCAGGACTCGTGAACCCAGTTGGCTGGCCAGTTCGGTCAGGGTGTAGGCGCCGCTATTGATGACGATGGCCTGCGGGTGCCCCTGCTGGTAGCGGGCGATCTGCCGGAACAGGCCGTTGGCCGCAAAGGTCTCCAGCGGCCAGTTGCTGGCTTCGTTAGCGTAGATGGGGCTGTGGCGGACGGCCGCCAGAGCGGGCTGCAGCGTCAGGGTCAATAACAGGGTAACCAACAGTATTTTCATCATGCACTCCGCAACAGGGAGCTCAGCTCCCGGGTCTTGCTGGCCAGCAGTTCCGGGTTGGAGCGGGTTTCCACATTGAGCCGTACCAGGGGTTCGGTATTGGAGGCGCGCACATTGAAGCGCCAGTCACTGAACTCCAGGCTGACGCCGTCGGTATTGTCCTGGTTGAGAGCAATGTGGCCGTACTGATCCAGGATCTTGCGCAGGGCTTGAGCGCTGTCCGGTACGGAAAAATTGATCTCTCCGGACACCGGGTAGCGGTTGGCCCGATCTCGCACCAGTGCCGACAGCGTCTGGCCCGAATCGGCCAGCAGCCTGGAGAGGTGCAGCCAGGGCAGGATGCCGGAATCACAATAGTGGAAGTCGCGGAAGTAATGGTGGCCGCTCATTTCGCCGCCATACAGGGCATTATCCTTGCGCATGCGTTCCTTGATGAAGGCATGCCCGGTCTTGCTTTGCATGGGTTGGCCGCCGGCTTCCAGCACCGTATCGATGGTGCTCCAGGTCAGGCGCGGATCGTGAATGATGGTGCTGCCGGGCTGACGGGAGAGCAGGGCATTGGCCAGCAGGCCAATAATGTAATAGCTCTCGACAAAGTCGCCGTGTTCATCAAAGAAAAAGCAGCGGTCAAAGTCGCCATCGAATGCGACTCCGAGTTGCGCACCGTGGTTGATGACTGCCTGGCTGGTCTCAGCCCGGTTTTCCGGTAGCAGCGGGTTGGGTACTCCATTGGGAAAGGTGCCGTCGGGAGTGTCGTGATAGCGGTGCAGTAACGGCTGAATACCTCGTCCCGCCAGGGTATCCATCAGGACATCAAGAGCAGGGCCGATGGCGCCATTGCCGGCATTGCTTACCATGCAGAAGCCATCCAGAGGCTGACAATCCACCAGGTGCAGAAGGTGTTCGATATAAGGCCGTTTGTCGGTTCGGCGCAGGCGGCTGCCGCGCACGCCCAGATCAGGGAAACGGTTCTCGAGCACCCGGTCACGGATTTCGAACAGCCCGGTGTCGCCACTGATGGGGCTGGCTCCACGGCGTACCAGTTTCATGCCGTTGTAGTCAGCCGGGTTGTGGCTGGCAGTAATTTGCACGCCGCCATCAGCTTGATGGTAAACGGTGCCGAAATAGACTTCTTCGGTGCCGCTCAGGCCGATATCCACCACATCGGCGCCTGTGCTCATGATGCCCTCGCAGAGGGCATTGCTCAGGGCGGGAGAGCTGAGGCGCATGTCAGCACCCACTACGATGCGGCTGGCCTTGAGCCAGTCAGCCATGGCCCGGCCGATACGCCAGGCCATGTCTTCATCGAGTTCGTCGCCGATTCTGCCGCGGATGTCGTAGGCCTTGAAGCAGGCCGCGCTCATGGCAGTTGCGCCACTTTTTCGGTGGCGTCCTCACGGTGATAGCGATCGCTGATGCGAATGATGTCGTCCTCACCCAGATAGGTGCCCGACTGGACTTCAATCAGCTCCAGTGGAATACGTCCGGGGTTCTCCAGGGAGTGGACTTCACCAATGGGAATAAAGGTGGACTGGTTTTCGGCTACCAGGAAAGTGCTCTGTCCACAGGTCACCTTGGCGGTACCGGACACCACGATCCAGTGCTCGGCGCGGTGATGGTGCATCTGCACGGACAGCTGCTCCCCGGGTTTCACGGTAATATGCTTGACCTGATAGCGGTTGCCCTTGTCCACCGAGTCGTACTTGCCCCAGGGGCGGTGTACCAGCCGGTGATCCTCGGTTTCGGGACGCTTGCGGGCCTTCAGCGTATCGGTGATGCGCTTGACCTCCTGAGCCTGGCTCTTGTGGGCCACCAGAATGGCATCCGGAGTGTCGACCACCACCAGGTCTTCCACGCCGAGCAGGGCTACCAGACGCTCGTCGCTCATGGCCAGATTATTACTGCTGCCATGGGCGATGATGTCACCACGCAGGTGGTTGCCGTCGCCGTCCTTGTCCAGGTGGTCCCAGAGGGATTGCCAGGAACCAAGATCGTTCCAGAACAGTTCTACCGGTACCACAGCACCGTCACGGGTGTGTTCCATGATGGCGTAATCGATTGACAGGTCCTCGCAGCGGGCAAAGCTGGCTTCATCCAGGCGAACGAAGTCCAGATCGGCCTTGCCCTGTAGCAGGGAGTGGGTGCAGTGAGCGAGCATCTGCGGGTGATGTTCACGCAGTTCCTGCAGGTAGCGCTCGGCGCGGAACAGGAACATACCGCTGTTCCAGAGATAGCCCCCGTCATCCAGGAACTGTTGGGCGGTGGCGGCATCGGGTTTTTCCACAAAGCGCTCAATCAGATGGTGGTCTTCACGGGCTTCACCCATACATATATAGCCATAACCGGTTTCGGCGCGGTCGGGCTGGATGCCGAAGGTGACAAGGAGGCCTTTCTCGGCCGCCTGATAGGCTGCATTGATGGCTGTTTCAAGCGCTTCCGGATTGCGGATGGCGTGATCCGCCGGGCAGACAAAAATTTTGGCATTGGTGTCGCGCTGGCGGGCTTGCAGGGCAGCCAGTGCCACCGCTGGAGCCGTGTTGCGTCCGCAGGGCTCTAGCAGGATATCGGCTTCGATGCCGATGTCATTCAATTGCTCGGCCACCAGGAAGCGGTGCTCCTGGTTGCAAACCACGATGGGGCGGACAGCGCGAAGGTCAGCGGGCATGCGTATTAATGTCGCCTGCAGCATGCTGTACTCACCATTCAGGCGCAGCAATTGTTTCGGGTAGTGCGAACGAGACAGCGGCCAAAGGCGCGAGCCATTGCCGCCAGCAATAATGACTGGAATCAGCATCAGAAATCCCTTCCTTCCTTTTCCAATGAGCCCACAAGCCGGTGAGCGCGGTATACAAGCGTTCCTCACGATCAAACATGCGCTGTGGCTGGCGATTCAGGGAAGGGCAAAGGGGCAGGTTTTACGAAATTCCGCTCCGATGGGTAGTTTGGTAACAACACGAAAGGAGTAATTTTGCGCTATACTCGCCCCTCGCGCGGCTAATTTGCAGTTTGATTGAAATTACCCCTTGCAAAGAGTGGGTGGGCTGTCTATTATTCGCGCCCTGCCTTCGGGCAGTAACCAACCGGGGCATTGTTCCCGGGCTTGTTTTGACACCACGTACCTATCCATGGAGATCAGGTGGGTGGGCTTTTTGCCATATAAATTATGGTTCGAAACAGTCTGGAGTTTGTTAGCTATGGCTAACCAAAGAATCCGCATCCGACTCAAGGCATTTGATCATCGTCTGATCGATCAGTCTGCTCAAGAGATCGTGGATACGGCCAAACGGACAGGCGCGCAGGTAACGGGTCCGATCCCGCTGCCCACGCGTAAAGAGCGTTTTACTGTGCTGATCTCTCCGCACGTAAACAAAGATGCGCGAGATCAGTATGAGATCCGCACTCACAAGCGACTGGTCGACATTGTCGAGCCGACGGATAAAACCGTGGATGCTCTGATGAAGCTTGATCTGGCTGCTGGTGTGGATGTGCAGATCAGCCTGGGTTAACAACGGGCGGGTTAATAACCGCGACAGGTTGTGAAGAGGTAAACAATGGCGATTGGTGTGATCGGTCGAAAATGTGGCATGACTCGCGTGTTCACTGAAGAAGGTGTCAGTGTTCCTGTGACCGTCATCGAGGTGACCCCGAACCGGGTTGCTCAGGTTAAGACCGAAGAATCAGATGGCTATCAGGCCGTGCAGGTAACGGTGGGTGAGCGCCGTGCCAGCCGTGTGACCAAGGCTCAGGCCGGTCACTTTTCCAAGGCTGGTGTCGAAGCAGGTCGTGGCGTTTGGGAATTCCGTGCTGAAGCCGGTGAGCTGCAGGCGGGTTCCGAAGTAACCGTTGAAGGTTTTGAAGCGGGTCAGATGGTTGACGTGACCGGCACCTCCAAGGGTAAGGGTTTTGCTGGCGGCGTTAAGCGCTGGAACTTCAGCACCCAGGACATGACCCACGGTAACTCCTTGTCTCACCGTGCTCCGGGTTCCATTGGTCAGAACCAGACCCCGGGCCGTGTATTCAAAGGCAAGAAGATGGCTGGCCACATGGGTGCTGAGCGCGTGACTACCCAGAATCTGGAAGTGGTGCGTGTGGACGCTGAGAAGAATCTGTTGCTGGTTAAAGGTGCGGTCCCCGGTGCTACCGGTGGTGATGTGATCGTGCGTCTGGCAGTGAAGGCGAAGGCCTGAAAGAGGAATAGAGGATGAATCTCAATACTGCCTCTGGAGGTACCGTTAGCGTTTCCGAAGTCGCCTTCGGCAAGGACTTTAACGAGCCTCTGGTTCATCAGGTTGTAACTGCGTTTCTGGCTGGCGCCCGTCAGGGTTCCAAGGCCCAGAAAAACCGTTCCGATGTGAGTGGTGGTGGTCGCAAGCCGTGGCGTCAGAAGGGCACCGGTCGTGCTCGTGCTGGCACCATCCGCAGCCCGATCTGGCGTGGCGGCGGCAAGACTTTTGCTGCGACCAACCGTGACTTCTCTCAGAAGGTGAACCGCAAGATGTATCGTGGCGCGCTGCAGTGCATCGTGTCCGAGCTGGTTCGCCAGGAGCGTCTGGTTGTTGTTGACGAGTTCACCGTTGACGCGCCCAAGACCAAAGCCGTTGCGGCCAAGCTGAAAGATCTGCAGCTGAGCAATGTGCTGATCGTGACTGATAACGTGGATGAGAACCTGTTCTTGGGTTCCCGCAATCTGCCGAAGGTAGATGTGCGCGACGCTCAAGGCGTTGATCCGGTCAGCCTGATCGCTTTTGAAAAGGTGCTGATCACCGTGCCGGCTCTGAAGAAACTTGAGGAGGCACTGGCATGAATCAAGAGCGTATCCTGACTGTGCTGCGTGCTCCGCACGTTTCTGAAAAAGCGACAGTTAATGCTGACGAAAACGGCACCTTCGTATTCAAGGTTGCCAAAGATGCGAACAAGCTGGAAATCAAGAAGGCTGTCGAAGCCCTTTTTGAAGTGAAGGTTAAGTCTGTTCGTACCGCCAATGTGAAAGGCAAGTCCAAGTTCTTTGGTCGCGTTGCTGGCAAGCGCGCTGACTGGAAGAAGGCCTATGTTTCCCTTGAGGAAGGCCAGGACATTGACTTCCTGGGCGCAGAGTAAGGAAGGGAGTAAGGAATAATGGCGATTGTAAAGTGCAAGCCGACTTCTCCGGGCCGCCGCTTTGTAGTCAAGGTGGTCAACGAAGATCTGCACAAAGGTGCTCCCTACGCGCCTCTGGTAGAAGCCAAGAGCAAGAACGGCGGTCGTAACAACAATGGTCGTATCACTACCCGTCACAAGGGTGGTGGTCACAAGCAGAAGTACCGTGTTATCGACTTCCGTCGTAACAAGGACGGTATCGTAGGCGTGATTGAGCGTCTGGAATATGATCCGAACCGTTCTGCGCACATTGCCCTGGTCAAGTACCTGGATGGTGAGCGTCGCTACATTCTGGCCCCCAAGGGCCTGAAGGCAGAAGACCGTATCCAGTCCGGCGAAGATGCGCCGATCAAGACTGGTAACGCGCTGCCGCTGCGTAACATTCCGCTGGGTTCCACGGTTCATAACGTGGAAATGAAGCCTGGCAAGGGTGGTCAGATCGCACGTTCCGCCGGCACGTCCGCGCAGGTTCTGGCGAAAGATGGTCAGTATGTAACCCTGCGTCTTCGCTCTGGCGAGATGCGCAAGGTTCACACCGACTGCAAGGCGACCCTGGGTGAAGTATCCAACAGTGAGCACAGCTTGCGCTCACTGGGTAAAGCGGGCGCCACGCGCTGGCGGGGTGTTCGTCCCACCGTGCGTGGTGTGGCGATGAACCCGGTAGACCATCCGCATGGTGGTGGTGAAGGGCGTACTTCTGGTGGTCGTCATCCGGTTACCCCCTGGGGTGTACCGACCAAGGGCCACAAGACCCGTACAAACAAGCGCACCTCCAAGATGATTGTGCGCGACCGTCGTAAGTAAGGGATAAAGAGAGGTTCAGGCTGTGCCACGTTCACTCAAAAAAGGTCCTTTTGTGGATCACCACCTGCTGAGCAAGGTGGAAGATGCGGTGGAAGCCGGCTCCCGTAAGCCGATTAAAACCTGGTCCCGTCGCTCCATGATTATTCCGGAGATGGTGGGTCTGACTATTGCTGTTCACAATGGCAAACAGCATGTGCCGGTTATGGTTTCCGAGCACATGGTGGGCCACAAGCTGGGCGAATTCGCCCTGACCCGCACTTACCGCGGGCATGTCGTGGACAAAAAGGCTAAGCGATAAGGTGACAGCCATGGCTACTGAAGTTGCAGCCCGTCTGCGCGGTGCAAGAATTTCGGCTCAGAAAGCACGCCTCGTAGCGGACCAGGTCCGAGGCCTGGAAGTCGAGAAGGCGCTGAATCTTCTGGAATTCAGCCCGAAGAAGGCGGCAAAAATCGTTAAGAAAGTGCTGGAGTCCGCAATTGCAAACGCGGAAAACAACGACGGCGCTGACGTTGACGAGCTGAAGGTATCCACAATCTTTGTGGACGAAGGCATGAGCATGAAGCGTATCCGTCCGCGCGCCAAAGGCCGCGCAGACCGGATCATCAAGCGTACTTGCCACATTACTGTGAAAGTCTCGGAAGGTCAGGAGTAACCAGATGGGTCAGAAAGTTCATCCGGTCGGTATTCGCCTTGGCATCGTTAAAGAGCATAACTCGCTCTGGTATGCCGGACCGAAGTCTTATTCAGACTGCCTGGTTACCGACCTGCAGGTACGTGAGTTCCTGTTCAAGCGTCTGAAGAATGCCTCTGTGAGCCGTATCAAGATCGAGCGTCCGTCCGAAAACGTACGCATCACGATCGCTACCGCTCGCCCGGGCATCGTAATCGGCAAGAAAGGCGAAGATGTCGAGCGCCTGCGTCGCGATGTGGCAGCCAAGATGGGTGTGCCGGTTCATATCAACATCGAGGAAGTGCGCAAGCCCGACCTGGATGCGCGTCTGGTAGGCGACAACGTTGCCGGTCAGCTGGAGCGTCGTGTGATGTTCCGTCGTGCCATGAAGCGTGCCGTGCAGAACGCCATGAAGTCTGGCGCTGAAGGTATCAAGATTCAGCTGTCCGGTCGTCTGGGTGGTGCAGAGATTGCGCGTACCGAATGGTACCGCGAAGGCCGAGTGCCGCTGCACACCTTGCGTGCTGACATCGACTACGCAAGCGTACGTGCTGAGACCACTTACGGCACCATCGGTATCAAGGTGTGGATCTTCCGTGGCGAAGTGCTTGGTGGCATGGAGCAGGTTCAGCAGGAAGAGCAGCAGAAGCAGTCCAAGGGCGCGAAGAAGCGCGGCCGCGGTTAAAGGGTAACGAACGATGTTGCAGCCGAAGCGTACCAAATTCCGGAAAGTTCATAAGGGCCGCAACCGTGGCCTGGCAGAGCGGGGCAGCAAGGTGTCTTTCGGCACCATTGGCCTGCAGGCAACTGGTCGCGGTCGTATCACCGCACGCCAGATCGAAGCCGCCCGTCGTGCCATGACTCGTCACATCAAGCGTGGCGGGAAGATTTGGATCCGGGTATTCCCGGACAAGCCGATCACCCAGAAGCCGCTGGAAGTGCGGATGGGTAAAGGTAAAGGTTCTGTAGAGTATTGGGTTGCCCAGATTCAGCCGGGCAAGATGCTTTACGAAATGGAAGGTGTTTCTGAAGACGTGGCGCGTGAAGCGTTCCGTCTGGCCGCTGCCAAGCTGCCGGTAAGCACCCGTGTCGTAACTCGGACGGTGATGTAAGCCATGAAAGCGAGCGAGCTGAGAGAGAAAAGCGTTGAAGAGCTGCAACAGGAGCAAATCAACCTGCTTGAGCAACAGTTCAAGCTGCGTATGAAGTCTGCTTCCGGCCAGCTTTCTAAAACCCACGAGCTTGGGACGGTCCGCCGTAACATTGCGCGCGTTAAAACCATTCTGAGACAGAAGCAGGGTAACTAGTCATGGCAGAGGCAAAAATGCGCCGGACCGCTACCGGCAAAGTGATCTCTAACAAGGGTGATAAAAGCATCACCGTATTGGTAGAGCGCCGTGTTCAGCACCCGATCTACGGCAAGATCATCAAGCGTTCCACCAAGTTGATGGCGCACGATGAGCAGAACCAGTGCCAAGAAGGCGACCTGGTTACCGTGGAAGAGTGCCGTCCGTTGTCCAAGCGCAAGACCTGGACACTGGTAAATGTTGTCGAACAGGCCAACAAGGCTTAACGGACCGTTGCTGTGGCTGCCTGTAGAGGCAGAGTTGGAGAGATTTAGCGATGATTCAGACTGAAAGCATGCTCGAAGTCGCCGATAATAGCGGCGCCCGTCGAGTACAGTGCATCAAGGTACTGGGTGGTTCTCACCGCCGCTATGCAGGCATTGGTGACATCATCAAGGTCACAGTGAAGGAAGCAATTCCGCGCGGCCGTGTAAAGAAAGGTGATGTAATGACCGCCGTGGTGGTGCGTACCCGTAAAGGTGTGCGTCGCCCCGATGGTTCTTTGATTCGTTTCGACGAAAATGCCGCGGTGTTGTTGAACAACAACAAAGCACCGATCGGTACCCGGATCTTCGGCCCGGTAACGCGCGAGCTGCGCACCGAGCAGTTTATGAAGATCATCTCCCTGGCACCTGAAGTTCTGTAAAGGCGGGTGAAGGTAATGCTTAAGATCAAGCGTGATGACGAAGTCATCGTAATCGCGGGCAAGGACAAAGGTAAGCGTGGCACTGTTCAGCAGGTTCTGGACAACGGTCGCGTCATCGTTGGCGGCGTTAACATGGTGAAAAAGCATGTTAAGGCCAATCCTAACCGCGGTACTCAAGGCGGCATCGTAGAACAGGAAGCGGCTCTGCATGCTTCTAACGTTGCCATCTGGAACCCCAAGTCGCAGAAAGCGGATCGTGTGGGCTTCCGTTTTGAAGACGGCAAAAAAGTGCGTTTCTTCAAGTCCAACGGCGAAACGCTGTAGGTTAGGTGACCCATGAGTGATCTGAAAAAGATTTATCAAGACGAAATCGTGCCCAAGCTGAAAGAAGAGCTGGGTCTCGGTAACATCATGGAAGTGCCGAAGATCACCAAGATCACCCTGAACATGGGTGTTGGTGAAGCTTCTGCCGACCGTAAGGCAATGGACGGTGCTCTCGCCGACATGACTGCCATTTCCGGTCAGAAGCCCCTGGTAACCAAGGCTCGTAAGTCTGTTGCCGGCTTCAAGATCCGTGAAGGTTGGCCGATCGGCTGCAAGGTAACCCTGCGCAACGATCGTATGTACGAATTCCTGGAGCGCCTGGTTTCCATCGCGATTCCGCGTATTCGTGACTTCCGTGGTTTGAATGCGAAATCCTTCGATGGCCGTGGTAACTACTCCATGGGTCTTCGTGAGCAGATCGTGTTCCCGGAAATCGATTTCGACAAGGTCGACAAGCTGCGTGGTCTGGATATCACTATCACCACCAATGCTAAGACTGACGACCAGGCACGGGCGCTGCTGCGCGCCTTCAACTTCCCGCTGAAGGGCTAAGAGGATTTATCATGGCTAAAGAATCCATGAAAAACCGGGAAGCAAAACGCGCCAAACTGGCTAAACGTTTTGCCGCCAAGCGTGCAGCGCTTAAGGCGATCATCCAGGATCCGAATGCAGAACCTGAAGCGAAGTGGGATGCCCAGCTTCAGCTGCAAAAATTGCCGCGCGATTCTTCCCCGGTGCGTCAGCGTAACCGCTGTCGCCTGACCGGTCGTCCGCACGGTTACTACCGCAAGTTCGGCCTGAGCCGGATCATGCTGCGTGAAGCAGCTATGCGCGGTGATGTTCCCGGTCTGGTAAAAGCCAGCTGGTAAGCCAAGAGTTAGGTAGCGGAGCGATTGCGGCATGAGCATGCAAGATACCCTGGCGGATATGTTTACCCGTATCCGTAACGCCCAAATGGCCAAGAAAGTACAGGTCGAGATTCCTGCCTCCAAGGCAAAGGAAGCCATCGCCAAGGTACTTCTGTCTGAGGGTTACATTGCTGGTTACAAGATCAGCGAAGAAAAGAAACCGGTAATGACGGTTGATCTGAAGTATTTTGAAGGTAAGCCGGTGATCGAGAAGATCGCTCGCGTTAGCCGTCCTGGTTTGCGTGTTTACAAGAACGCAAACGAGATCCCGAAGGTGAAGGGCGGCCTGGGCGTGATGATCGTATCCACCAACCAGGGCATTATTTCTGACCGCGCAGCACGCAAAGCCAATGTTGGTGGCGAGCTGATCTGCGAAGTGTCCTAACAGAAGCGGCGTAGACGGGTTAGGTGCAGCAATGTCTAGAGTAGCAAAAAGTCCGGTAAATCTGCCGAAAGGCGTCGAAATCAAAGTCGACGGCCAGAAAGTTGCCCTGAAGGGCAGCAAAGGCAGCCTGGAGCACGAAGTACACGAGCTGGTTGCCGTGTCTGTAGAGGACGGTGTGGTTTCTGTGAAGCCGCACGAAGAATCTCAGAAAGCATGGGCCCTGGCCGGTACCACCCGTGCTCTGTTGAACAACATGGTGACTGGTGTTGCCGAAGGCTTCGAGCGCAAGCTCCAGCTTCTCGGTGTAGGTTACCGTGCACAGGCTCAGGGTAAGGTACTTAACCTGACTCTCGGTTTCTCCCACCCGGTAGCTTACGAGCTGCCTGAAGGGATCACTGCAGAAACCCCGAGCCAGACAGAGATCGTTATCAAGGGCATTGACAAGCAGCTGGTAGGTCAGGTTGCAGCCAATGTTCGGGCCTTCCGTCCGCCTGAGCCCTACAAGGGTAAAGGGGTGCGCTATGCTGATGAGCAAGTGCGCCGTAAGGAAGCCAAGAAGAAATAATCGTCGAGATTAATGCCATGAAAGACAAAAAAGTTGCACGTCTGCGCAGGGCAAAACGTACTCGCCTGAAGATCCGTGAACTGGGCGAAGTTCGTCTCTGCGTAAACCGTACTCCGCGTCATATCTATGCGCAGGTAATCTCTGCGAACGGTGGCCAGGTACTGGCTTCCGCTAGCACTGTAGAGAAAGATCTGCGTGCTGAAGCTACCGGTAACACTGACGCAGCGGCCAAGGTTGGTCAGCTGATCGCTCAGCGTGCCAAAGAAGCGGGCGTAGAGCGCGTTGCCTTTGACCGTTCCGGTTTTAAATATCACGGTCGCGTAAAGGCTCTGGCTGACGCTGCGCGTGAAAACGGGCTTGAATTCTAAGGGTGCTTGGTTATGTCGAAAGTTGATCCCAACGAAGGTCTCCAGGAAAAGCTGGTTCAGGTAAACCGGGTTGCTAAAGTTGTTAAAGGCGGCCGTATCTTCGGTTTCACCGCGCTGACTGTAGTGGGTGACGGCAAGGGCAAGGTTGGCTTCGGTCGTGGCAAGGCGCGTGAAGTGCCTGCCGCCATCCAGAAAGCCCTGGAAGCTGCCCGCCGCAACATGATTCAGGTGGAGCTGAACGGCACCACCATCCAGCACCCGATGAAGGCCCGTCACGGCGCCTCCAAGGTGTACATGCAGCCGGCCGATGAAGGTACCGGTGTGATTGCCGGCGGTGCGATGCGCGCCGTGCTGGAAGTCGCAGGCGTTCAGAACGTACTGGCCAAGTGCTATGGCTCCACCAACCCGGTTAACGTGGTTCGGGCTACTTTCAACGGCCTGAAGTCCATGGCTTCTCCGGAGTCTGTGGCTGCCAAGCGTGGCAAGTCTGTCGAAGACATTCTGAACTAAGCGCAGATAACGGAATCGTTACGATGGCTGATAAGATCAAGGTAAAGCTGGTTAAGAGCACCAACGGCCGGCTGGAAAAGCATAAGGCCTGTGTGCGTGGTCTCGGTCTGCGCCGCATTGGTCACACCGTAGAAGTTGAAGATACCCCATCTGTACGCGGCATGATCAACAAGGTCTCGTACATGGTGCAGGTAGAGGGAGAATAAGTGATGCGTCTGAATGATCTGCATCCTGCTGAAGGTTCCCGCCCGAGCGCCAAGCGCGTCGGTCGTGGTATCGGTTCCGGCCTGGGCAAGACTGGTGGCCGTGGCCACAAAGGTCAGAAGTCCCGTTCCGGCGGTACTGTGAAGCCTGGTTTCGAAGGTGGTCAAATGCCGCTGCAGCGTCGTGTGCCGAAGTTCGGCTTCACGTCCAAGCTGGCAATGGGCACTGCTGAAGTTCGCCTGGCTGAGCTGGCCAAGGTGGAAGGCGATGTGATCGACCTGGCTTCCCTCAAGGCAGCCAACGTGGTTCGTCGTGATATGAAGCGCGCCAAGATTGTTCTGCAGGGTGAAATCAACCGTGCTGTGACCATCCGTGGCGTGGGTATCACCAAAGGTGCCCGCGAAGCGGTTGAGAAGGCCGGCGGTAAAGTCGAAGAATAAGGCGACGCTTTATGGCGAAGAATCGCGCTCAGACATTGAATGGTGGCGCGCCGAAAGTAGACAGCAACGCGATGCGTGAGCTGTGGCGGCGAATCGGTTTTCTGTTGGGCGCCCTGGTGGTGTTCCGGATCGGGGCACACATCCCGGTCCCGGGCATGAACCCGGAAGCGTTGCAACAGATGTTCAACAACAACCGGGACACCATTCTTGGCCTGTTTAACATGTTCTCCGGGGGTTCCCTGGAGCGCATGAGTATTTTTGCGCTGGGCATCATGCCCTACATCACTGCCAGCATCATCATTCAGCTGATGACGGCAGTGGTACCGACCCTGGAGCAGCTCCGCAAGGAAGGTGAACAGGGCCGGCGCAAGATCACCCAGTACACCCGGTATCTGACCGTGGCGCTGGGTGCAGTTCAGTCCTTCGGTGTTTGCGCAGGTCTGAAGAGCCAGGGGATTACCCTGCTGCCCGAAGCGGCAACCTCCATGCAGGTGGCCAGTTTCTACTTCGTGGCGGTAACGAGCCTTCTGACCGGTACTGTATTCCTGATGTGGCTGGGCGAACAGATTACCGAGCGAGGCATCGGCAACGGTATTTCCATGCTGATCTTTGCTTCCATCGTGGCAGGCCTGCCTGGCGCCGTGGCCCAGACTTTCGAGTCTGCCCGTACCGGTGACCTGAGCCTGATCATGATGCTGTTTGTGTTCCTGGTGGCACTGGCCGTGATTTTCGGTGTGGTGTTTGTGGAACGCGGGCAACGCCGTATTACGGTGAACTATGCACGTCGTCAGCAAGGTCGTCGTGTGTATGCAGCGCAGCAGAGTCATCTGCCGCTGAAAGTGAACATGGCAGGTGTTATTCCGGCTATCTTCGCCAGCTCCATTCTGCTGTTTCCGGCTTCACTGACCCAGTGGTTCAGTGATTCCAATCCGGATTCCTGGTGGGGCCAGACGTTGCGTAGCGTGAGTGATGCACTGTTGCCGGGTACGCCGCTGTATGTACTGCTGTTTACCCTGTCTATCGTGTTCTTTTGCTACTTTTATACAGCGCTGGTGTTCAATCCGAAGGATGTCGCTGACAACCTGAAGAAATCCGGCGCTTATATACCGGGTATCCGCCCGGGCGAGCAGTCCGCTCGCTATATCGACACCGTGATGGGCCGTCTGACCCTGATCGGCGCGGTATACATGACGCTGGTGTGTCTGTTGCCACTGGGTCTGCAAGCTGTTGCCAACGTGCCCTTCTACCTGGGCGGCACCTCTCTGCTGATCGTTGTGGTAGTAGTCATGGACTTCTGGTCGCAGGTTAATTCGCACCTGACGTCCACCCAGTACGAGAAGTTGATGAAGAAAGCCAACCTGAAAGGGTATGGTGGCACCGGACTGGTGCGTTAACGAACGAGGCGAGTGCGATGAAAGTTCAGGCTTCTGTGAAGAAGATCTGCCGTAACTGCAAAGTGATCCGTCGTAAGGGTCGCGTCATGGTGATCTGCAGTGCCGAACCCCGGCACAAGCAGCGCCAGGGTTAAGGTTCAGTCTTCTTTTAAGTGTTTGGTTGAAATTCAGTCGGCGTAGCGCTAGACTCTGCCGCCTTTCGGCGCCATAGAGCCTGGCGCACCCGTTTTGTGAATCGGAGATATTCGGATGGCCCGTATTGCAGGCGTTAACATCCCGGAAAATAAGCACACGGTGATTTCTCTCACCTACATCTTCGGGATCGGTCGTACCCGTGCACAGGAAATCTGTGCCGCGGCCGGTATTGAGGAAACCGCCAAGGTTCGTGACCTGAGCGGTGAGCAGCTTGACGTCATTCGTGGCGAGGTTGCCAAATTCTCAACCGAGGGTGACCTGCGCCGGGAAATCAACATGAACATCAAGCGTCTGATGGACCTCGGTTGTTACCGTGGTATTCGCCATCGTCGCGGCCTGCCGCTTCGCGGTCAGCGCACCAAAACCAATGCTCGGACCCGTAAAGGTCCGCGTAAACCGATTCGCAAGTAAGCTGATACGTCAGCGGCTGGATTTGGATAGGCATTATGGCTAAGTCAAAGAAAGATAGTGGCGCACGTCGCAAGAAGGTAACGCGCAGCGTAGCGGACGGCATCGCTCACGTGCACGCTTCCTTCAACAACACCATCATCACCATTACCGACCGTCAGGGCAACGCACTGTCCTGGGCGACCTCCGGTGGTGCTGGTTTCCGTGGTTCCCGTAAGAGCACCCCGTTCGCTGCCCAGGTGGCTGCCGAGAACGCGGGCAACGCTGCCAAGGACTACGGTCTGAAGAATCTTGAAGTTCGCGTCAAGGGCCCCGGTCCTGGTCGTGAGTCCTCCATTCGTGCCCTGAATGGCTGTGGCTACAAGATTACCCATATTGAGGACGTTACGCCGATTCCGCACAACGGTTGCCGTCCGCCTAAAAAGCGTCGCGTGTAACGGGAGTTAGAGCAAGATGGCAAGATACATCGGTCCCAAGTGCAAGCTTTCCCGTCGTGAAGGCACTGATCTGTACCTGAAGAGCGGTATTCGTCCGCTGGATTCCAAGTGTAAGGCTGAGCAGGCGCCTGGTCAGGCTGCCGGCGGTCGTCGTCCGGGTCGTCTGTCCGACTACGGCGTACAGCTGCGCGAGAAGCAGAAAGTTCGTCGTACCTACGGTGTACTGGAAAAGCAGTTCCGTAGCTATTACAAGAAGGCAGCTTCCTCCAAGGGTGCAACTGGCGAAGTCCTGCTGCAGCTTCTGGAAGGTCGTCTGGATAACGTGGTATACCGCATGGGCTTCGGCTCTACCCGCTCTGAAGCGCGTCAGCTGGTATCCCACCGTGCCATCCTGGTTAACGGTCAGTCTGTTAACGTGGCCTCTTACCAGGTGAAGCCGGGTGACGTGATCAACGTTCGCGAGAAGTCCAAGAACCAGCTGCGCGTGAAAAACGCCATGGAACTGGCTCAGCAGCGTGGTTTCGTGCCGTGGGTCGAGGTGGACGAGAAGAAACTGGAAGGGACTTTCAAGTCCAAGCCAGAGCGTATCGACCTGCCTGCCGAGATCAACGAAAACCTGATCGTCGAGCTGTACTCCAAGTAAGGACTGCCTGAGGGATCTCTATGACCGCCGTGAACGAGTTTCTCACGCCCCGCTCGATCGCCGTAAACGCGATCAACCAGACCCACGCCAAAGTGGTTCTGGAGCCGCTGGAGCGTGGTTTTGGCCACACCCTGGGGACTGCGCTGCGTCGCATCCTGATCTCCAGCATGCCCGGCTGCGCGATCACCGAAGTGGAGATCGAGGGCGTACAACACGAATACTCTTCCATCGAGGGTGTTCAGGAAGATGTGATCAACATCCTGCTGAACCTGAAGGGCGTCGCCCTGAAGATGGAAGACCGCGAAGAAGCTACCCTGGAACTGGTCAAGAAAGGCCCCGGGGCAGTGACTGCGGATGACATTCAGCGTGATCACAGTGTTGAGATCGTCAACCCGGATCACCTGATCTGCACCATTACCGGCGACACTGAACTGCGTGTGAAGCTGAAAGTGCAGAAAGGTCGTGGCTACGAAGCTGCTGATTCCCGTCAGACTGATGAAGACGAGACTCGCGGTATTGGCCGTCTGCAGCTGGATGCCAGCTACAGCCCGGTTCGTCGCGTAGCTTACGTGGTGGAAGCTGCCCGTGTTGAGCAGCGCACCGACCTGGACAAGCTGGTTATCGATCTGGAAACCGACGGTACCATCGATCCGGAAGAAGCGATTCGTCGTGCTGCCACTATCCTGCAGCAGCAGATCGCGGTATTCGTGGATCTGGAACAGGACGCCAAGCCTGAGCCGAAGCAAGAGCGCGAAGAGATCGATCCGATCCTGCTGCGCCCGGTAGATGACCTGGAACTGACCGTTCGTTCTGCCAACTGTCTCAAGGCAGAGAACATCTACTACATCGGCGATCTGGTTCAGCGTACCGAGGTAGAGCTTCTCAAGACCCCGAACCTGGGCAAGAAGTCTCTCACCGAGATCAAGGACGTGCTGGCCTCCAAGGGCTTGTCGCTGGGTATGCGTCTGGAGAACTGGCCGCCGGTCAGCCTTCGTGACGACGACCGGCTGAACACCAAATTGCGCTAAGTTAGTTGTTGTGGACGCTGTGAAGCGCCCCTGAACATAGGAACAGAATCATGCGTCATCGCAAAAGCGGCAGAAAACTGAATCGGAACAGCTCTCATCGTCAGGCGATGTTCCGTAACATGGCCGTGTCTCTGCTGGAGCACGGGGCGATCAAGACCACTCTGCCCAAGGCTAAAGAGCTGCGTCGTGTGGCTGAGCCGCTGATCACCTTGGCCAAGGAAGATTCCGTAGCCAACCGTCGTCTGGCTTTCAACCGCACCCGTTCCAAGGAAGTGGTTGGCAAGCTGTTCAACGAGCTGGGTCCGCGCTACAAGAGCCGTCCTGGTGGTTACGTGCGTATCCTCAAAATGGGCTTCCGTGCTGGTGATAACGCACCGATGGCCTATGTTGAGCTGGTAGACCGTCCTGAGGTTACTGAAGCCGACGCCGAATAAGCGCCGAGTTGCAGTGATCAAAAAAACCGGGCCAAAGGCCCGGTTTTTTTATGTCTGTTGCATGCCGGCCAAGCTGTACTATGCTGATTGACAGGGTTTGACTGGCGCTTGCTCCTTCTAAAGGGGCTGGGTGCCGGTGACAGTTCAGGTATAGCGGTTACGGGTAGCAGCCATGGCGATCAAGGGATTTCACGCGCACGTCTATTACGATGAGACCACCTTCTCTCAGGCCGCGGCACTGTGTCAGGCGGCTCATGTGAATTTCGATTTGCCCATGGGGCAATTGCATCGCAAACCGGTAGGGCCTCATCTGAACTGGAGTTGCCAGCTAACGATTCCCCGCCGGCTGGCCGGTGAAGTGATTCCGTGGTTGATGGCAAGTCGTAACGGCTTGACCATCTTTGTGCATGGCCTCAGCGGAGATGAGCTGAGGGATCATACCGAACTGGTCATGTGGCTGGGCGAGAGTCAGCCATTGGACCTGAGTATGTTTCAGTATTCTGCGTAACCAGACGCAGGACTTGCCTGGTTGGTGTGGGCAGGTATTCAGGCGATACCTGCCCACTCTCCAGTCAATTTTGCGCGACTACCCGACCCCGGTACATCAGTGGCTTGCCGGCTTTGCTGGGTTCTTTCTTTTCATTCTTGCTGGCGCGATGTTCGGAAAGATCCACCGGTTGACCGCGATAGTAGCGGGTGGGTTGGACTTCTTCTGGTGTCACCAGCTCGTCAGGCCCTTCCAGTTCGATCAAGGCGAGCTGAATCTCACCATAAAGCCGTTGCATGCCCTGGGATCGGGTGCGTCCGGCAAAGTGTGCGAGCTTGTGCCGCAGTTCGGGATCGGTGAGCGACAGGTTGGCATCAAATTCCGCGCGGATAAGTCGGCGGCACTGATTGACCAGATTGACGATGTTGTACTGCATTAACCAGCGGTGATCGGTAACGTTGCTCATCACATACTCCCTCAGACCCAGTCTGTGTATTGCGAATAACAGGGTTAAAGCAGAAACCGTGCCAATACGAAAGTCGTCGTATTGTTTAGCCTGTGCCGCCCCGGCGGGTAGGGGGCGGCCAGTTTGGTGCGCCTATGCGTTATTTTGAGCCGCGTTCATGGCTGGAGCGAATGCGGTCGAGGCAGTTGGCGTAGAAGGTGGTGGTTGCGGGCCAGTCGGAGAAGACGCCGATAACGCCGATCTGTCGTGCAAGCACGTCCAGCAGGGTCAAGGTGTCGCCGTCATTGTTGATGGCCGGGGTGACGCTCTGGAAGTACCAGCCGCCACCATTTTGCAGAGGGCCGGAGCGTTCCAGTGACCAGGCGATCACGTCCATGCCCGCCTGCCGGGCAGCGATGGCGTAGGGGCTGGGTACGATGTGGTTATTCGCATCAGTCGTTACCAGCATCCACAGGGGTGGGGCGATGATGTTGACGCCATAGCCCGCCAGGGTGGCCATGTCGGGCTGCCAGGTTCCCGGGTTCTGAGGATTCAGCCCGGCGCTATCGCGACCGTCCAGAAAGACCGCTTGCTGGCCGTAGCGGCCTTCATGGTCTATCCAGTAGCGAACATCTTCCAGCAGGAAGGATTGTGGGAACACCCGCTCCGCGGGAACGCCAGCCTGACGGTATTCCTCGATCATCTGGTGAGCATAGTCCTGCTGGGTATAGATACCCTGCCAGGGCATGGAGACTGAAGGGGTTTTCAGTTCCGGTGTCATTTTGACACCCAGCTCCTGAAACAGGGCGATGCTCTCCTCATGGCTGAGCAGGGTGCCATTACTGCTGTACAGGTCGGTACGGAATCCCGGCGTGCCCTGCAGGTACTCCTGGACGGTGGTGGCACGAGGGTTGGCGCCGTCCATCTTTCCTTTCAGCGTCTTGAACTGCGCCAGGGTGATGTCGCTGGTGCAGCATTGGGCGCTGGCCGGGTTACTGCCGTCGAAGGGAGTGAAGGGCTGGCTGCACTGGCTGGCCAGCGCGGTGTCGAGAATATTGGTGGTAGTGTGCAGGTCACACTGGGAGTGACGACATACCAGCTCCTGATCCTTGGTGAAGGCGACATCGCACTCCAGGATGCCAGCGCCCATGCTGGCGGCGGCCCGATAGGACTCCTCGGTATGCTCGGGAAACTGCAGTGGCGCACCACGATGGCCAATGGAAAAGTCGCTTGCTTTCATGGGGCGGGGCTGGCTGGCGCATTCCTGCAGGGCCTGCTTTACCGGGCCGTCATCCATGTCGGCGAGCAGATAATAGGGGCGGGGCCCCAGTTCAATGTTGCGGTTGGGTGGGGGCTGGTGGCTGCCTGGTGTAGCGCAGGCCACGGTGGCGGCGGCCAGGGATGTGGCGACAAGGATGCCTCGTAAAGCCCAGATTCGTTTCATGATTAACCTCCACTGGTTTGCTGGAGGTTGAGTATTTGTTACGCCAATGAAGTAAATCTTGAGGAATCGAGACCGCAATATTACCAGGCGAAGAAATGCGAACTGATTCATTTTTCAACTCTTGCGAATTACATTTGGTTCGCAATTTTGGATTCATACACCTGCAGGTAATAATCTCGAGCAGTGGTGCGAAGTTGGCTGATGTGTCCGGTGCTAAGCATCCGCCCACTCCAAAGTATAGCTCCATCATCAATGCGGATTACCGCCATGTCACTAATGGCTTGCCCAAGAGTTATTGATGCTCCTACTCCGCCTGTTAGCGCTGCAAAGAAGGAGTTGACAGCGATTTTTGTGCCAACGGCTGAATTTGTGTGTTGCCAGCCACTAAGGCGGGTAACCAAAAGGCAGCATGTATTGTTCGGTGCTGCTTTGCTTATCTCGGCAGGGATTTCGACTGGCCCGTCCAGTGTAGGGTTGGAAAGCCTTGGCTTACCATATCTGTCTTTGCTACTTAGGATGGATTCAATTGTAGGGCTGTCGGCCCAAATAGTTTGCTCAAACTGAAGAACTAGTTGTGGATCTATTTCGTCTGTTTGTGCGGGAATATTGGTGACTTGATAAGAGTTGGAAAATGAATCCAATTGTTCGATCAGGGCTGTTTGGCCTTCATCATTAATATATAACTCTTGGTTGACTTCCCCGTTCAGGTCTCTTTCGTCCAGTGCAATGCTTGGCGGCAAAACTGCCAGGGAATCAAATCGCCAAAAGTCATCCTGGGGAATGATGTCTGATTGAAAGGTTTCGAGGCAGTGAGTTGTTGTGCAGGAATTTAGATTCAAAGGTACTCGGCCGGTGTTTTGGCAGCCGTGCAAAAATGCAAGGGAGAAGAAAGCAATTAATGGGAAATGAAAGTTTGTTTTCATTGTCTTCAAGTTCATAGCATTGGTTTCAGGAAGCGGCCGGTATGGCTGCCTTTCACCTTGGCCACCTCTTCCGGGGTGCCTTCGGCGATGATCTCGCCGCCACCGTCACCGCCCTCGGGGCCCAGATCCACGATCCAGTCCGCGGTCTTGATCACGTCCAGGTTGTGTTCGATCACGGCCACAGTATTGCCGTGGTCGGCGAGGCGATTGAGCACGTCCAGCAGCAGCTGAATATCGTGGAAGTGTAGGCCGGTGGTGGGTTCGTCGAGGATATAGAGGGTGTTGCCGGTATCACGGCGGGACAGTTCCTTGGCCAGCTTCACCCGCTGGGCTTCCCCGCCGGACAGGGTGGTGGCCGCCTGGCCCAGCTTGATGTAGCTGAGTCCCACATCCATCAGGGTCTGCAGTTTGCGCGCCAGTGCTGGCACTGCATCGAAGAATTCGCGGCCTTCCTCGATGGTCAGGTCCAGTACCTCGAAGATGTTCTTGCCCTTGTAGAGGATTTCCAGGGTTTCGCGGTTGTAGCGTTTGCCTTCGCACACTTCACAGGGCACGTAGATATCCGGCAGGAAGTGCATTTCCACCTTGATCACGCCGTCGCCCTGACAGGCCTCACAGCGGCCGCCCTTGACGTTGAAGCTGAAGCGGCCGGGCTTGTAGCCCCGGGCGCGGGCTTCCTGGGTGCCAGCAAACAATTCGCGTACCGGGGTGAAGATGCCGGTATAGGTGGCCGGGTTGGAGCGCGGGGTGCGGCCGATGGGGCTCTGGTCGATATCCACCACCTTGTCGAAATGTTCCAGCCCTTCGATGGCTTCGTGTTGCGCGGCCTTCAGGGTGGTGGCCTTGTTCAGTTTGGTGGCCGCCAGCGGGTAGAGGGTGCTGTTGATCAGGGTGGATTTACCGGATCCGGACACCCCGGTGATACAGGTCAGCAGGCCTACCGGGATATTTAGCGGATGTCCCTTGAGGTTGTTGCCGGTAGCACCCAGCAGGGTCAGCCACTTGTCGTCCTTGTTCTGGCGACGCTTTTTCGGCACGGCAATCTGCTTGCGGCCGGAAAGGTAGTCGCCAGTAAGGGAGTCCGGGTTGTCTGCCACTTCCTTTGCGCTACCCTGGGCGACGACGGTGCCACCATGAACCCCGGCGCCGGGACCAATATCGATCACGTGGTCGGCCAGCCGAATGGCGTCTTCGTCGTGCTCAACCACCAGCACGGTATTGCCGAGATCACGCAGGCGAGTGAGGGTGTTGAGCAGGCGCTCGTTGTCACGCTGGTGCAGGCCAATGGAGGGTTCGTCGAGCACGTACATGACGCCCACCAGCCCGGCACCGATCTGGCTGGCCAGACGAATCCTCTGGGCCTCACCGCCGGACAGGGTTTCTGCGCTGCGCTCCAGGGTCAGGTATTCCAGCCCCACATTGACCAGGAACTGCAGACGATCACGGATCTCCTTGAGGATCTTGTCGGCGATTTCGCCCTTGCTGCCGGGCAGGTTCAGCTCGCTGAAATAGTTGTGGGCCTTGCCCACCGCCAGACGCACCACGTCGGGCAGGGTGGTCTGCTCGATGAACACATGGCGGGCGGCTTCACGCAGACGGGAGCCGTTACAGCTGGGGCAGCTGGAGGTAGACATGTAGTTGAGCAGATCTTCGCGCACCGCATCGGATTCGGTTTCCCGGTAGCGGCGTTCCATGTTGGGGATGATCCCCTCGAAGGGATGGTTGCGCTTGATGATGTCGCCGCGATCATTCAGGTAGCGGAACTCGATGCTTTCCTTGCCGGTGCCGTAGAGGATCTTCTTGCGGGTGGCCTTGTCCAGTTCCTGGAATGCGATGTCCATGTCGAAGCCAATGCTCTGGGACAGGGAATTGAGCATCTGGAAATAATAGACGTTGCGGCGATCCCAGCCGCGGATGGCGCCCTCAGACAGGGACAGTTCTTCGGAATTGATCACCTTGTCTTCGTCGAAGAACTGCTTCATACCCAGGCCGTCGCAGCTGGGGCAGGCGCCGGCCGGGTTGTTGAAGGAAAACAGGCGCGGCTCCAGTTCCGGAATGGAATAGCCGCAGTGGGAGCAGGCGAATTTGGCGGAGAAGGTGGTTTCCTCCCCGTCTTCGCCTTCCATGGGTGCAATGATGGCAATGTCATCGGCCAGGTTGAGGGCGGTCTCGAAGGATTCCGCCAGCCGGTTCTGTAGATCGCCGCGGACCTTGAAGCGGTCCACCACCACTTCAATGGTGTGCTTCTTGTTCTTTTCCAGCGCCGGCGTGTCATCCATGTCGTAGATACGGCCATCGATACGCACGCGGATAAAGCCCTGGGCGCGCAGCTCTTCAAACAGGTGCAGGTGCTCGCCTTTCTTTTCGCGGATCACCGGCGCCAGCAGCATCAGCTTGCTGCCTTCTTCCATGGCCAGCACCTGATCCACCATCTGGCTGATGGTCTGGGCGGCCAGCGGGGCATCATGCTCCGGGCAGCGCGGTTCGCCGACGCGGGCAAACAGCAGGCGCAGGTAGTCGTAGATTTCGGTGATGGTGCCCACGGTGGAGCGCGGGTTATGGCTGGTGGACTTCTGCTCGATGGAGATGGCCGGACTGAGGCCTTCGATGTGATCCACATCGGGCTTTTCCATCATCGACAGGAACTGGCGGGCGTAGGTGGAGAGGGATTCCACGTAGCGGCGCTGGCCTTCGGCGTACAGGGTGTCGAAGGCGAGAGAGGATTTTCCGGAGCCGGACAGACCGGTGATCACCACCAGTTTGTCCCGGGGAATATCCAGGTCCACGTTCTTCAGGTTATGGGTGCGCGCCCCGCGAACCAGAATGGTATCCATCTACTGCCCCTGAGTACTGTCAAAATGAACAGGGCAGTATAAGGGACGCTGGACGCTTGACGCCAGATGCAGGACGCGAAAACCCCGCGTCTGGCCTCAGGCGTCGTGCATCAGGCGTTTTACAGGTTCTCTTGCGCCCAGTTCACCGCCTGCAGGCGGTTGGAGGCGTTGATCTTCTTGAAGATGTTGTAGATGTGGGTCTTGATGGTGTGCGGGCTCAGGTTGAGGCTGCTGGCGATTTCAGAGTTCTTGGCGCCGGTGGCCATGACCTTGAGTACTTCCACTTCCCGGTCGGTCAGATTGACCTCGCTACGGGAGAAGGTCTTGTTGAAGGTGCGGCTCTTCATCAGGTAGGTCTGCAGCACCGAACGAGGGAACCAGAGTTCACCGTCGAAAATCGCCTTGATGCCCTTGCTGAGCAGTGCCTGGGGGCAGTCGAACTGAAAGCCGCCATTGACCATGGGCAGGCCGGCCAGCTTGGACAGGGACTCTTCGTCATCCACATTGAACACGGCGATGAGTACATCATTTTCCACTTCCTGGTCTGCTTCCAGCAGGTGGGCGATGACTTCATTCACGTCCACACTGTGGTAATCCACCAGAAACAGGTTCTGCTCATTGCTGCGCAGGGTCTCCACCGTGATATCAACCACGGAGGGGATGGAATTCGTTGTGACGTCTTCCTTGACCAGGAACTCGGTGAGCAGTGCGTTCTGCAGTTGCTGGCCACCGACTACGTAGACCTGCTGGCTTTGTTGTTGGGTATTCATTGTCCTGTCCATGACTGCGTAGGCGCCAAAGGCTTGAGCCGACCCAAGTGCATTGGGAGCGGCGTGAGCCATTTTAGAGCGCCCTAGGCGTTAGCCTAAGAAAAAAAACTTATCAGCATGTGAATCTATCACCGCTTTGACGGGGGTTCAATTTGCCAAACGGCTGTTTTCGCGAAGTTTGACAATTTTCTTCTCCTGTTTGTGACCGGATGCCCGCTGTGCCGGTTTGAGAGGGCGCCTTCAGTAATGTCCCGCCTGAACGGGAATCTGCTACACTGCCCGCCCCCAAAGACGGCGACTGGCCCGATAGCCAGAACGGTGAGGAGCATCCAGGTTTCAATGACAGCACCATCTTCCAAAGCGCTGCAGCGTACCGAGCTGAAAACCACCGGTTACATGGCCACCATTTTTGCCCTGCGGATGTTTGGCCTGTTCATGATCCTGCCGATCTTTGCCGTCTACGGACAGGAATTGCAGGGGGCGTCTCCATTGCTGATTGGTACCGCCATTGGTGCCTATGGCCTGATGCAGGCAATCCTGCAGATCCCTTTCGGAATGATGTCCGATCGTTTCGGGCGGCGGCCGTTGTTGTTGATCGGCCTGCTGTTGTTTATTGCCGGTGGGGCGGTGGCGGCCATGAGTGACCACATCTATGGCGTCATCGCAGGGCGTGCCTTGCAGGGGGCGGGGGCCATCGCCAGTGTGATCATGGCGCTGATCGGTGATGTGGTCAGTGAAAAGAACCGTACCCGGGCCATGGCGCTGATCGGTATGTCGGTGGGGGGCTCCTTTATTCTGGCGCTGATCCTGGGGCCGCTGTTGGCGGCCTGGCTGGGCCTGTCCGGCCTGTTCTGGGCCACCTCGGTGCTCGGCGCTCTGGCACTGGTGGTGGCGTTTGTGGTGCCTTCGCCCAAGGCTCATCAGGGTGAACTGCTGCCTGCAGGACAGCGTTTCCGACGCGTGCTGAGCAACAAGACGCTGCTGCGTTTCGACGTGGGGATCTTCACCCTACACGTGATCATGACTGCATCCTTTGTGGTGGTTCCGGCCCTGTTGAGCGAACGTCTGGGCTTGAGTCTGCAGAGTCACAGTCTGTTGTATCTGGCGGTGTTGGTGGCCGGCTTTATTGCCATGGTGCCGCTGGTGATCCGTGCCGAACGACGCGGGGCGGTGCCGGTCAAACGGCTTGCCATTGTGCTGCTGGGCGTGTCCCAGTTGCTGTTGGCTCTGGCTGGTGCGGCGCTGTGGCACTTCGTGCTGGCGCTACTGGTGTTTTTTGCCGCCTTTAATCTGCTTGAGGCGCTGCTGCCTTCGTTAGTGGGGCGGGCAGCGCCGGCCGGTACCCGGGGTACCGCCATGGGGGTGTATTCCAGTTCCCAGTTCATGGGGGTGTTTGTCGGCGGTCAGCTGGGAGGGGCCCTGTATCAGTGGCTGGGTCCGGAAGCGGTATTTTACGGTTGTCTGGTGCTGGCGGCGGTCTGGTTGCTGGTATTGGCCGGGATGCAGGAATTGCCGCGACTGGAAAACCGCGTACTGCAATTGCAGCCCGGGCAGGACTGGCTGGCACTGAGTCGTCAGCTGCACCAGGTACCCGGGGTGGAAGAAGTGGTGGTGGTGGAAGAGCAGGCCATGGTACTGCTGAAAGTAGAAACCGGCTCTCTGGACGAGAGCCAGCTGCAGGGGCTCGCCGCCGTAGCGCAAAGCTGACACAATGGCGGACTTGCCCTGCTTCGATGAAGAAGCCGGGGCCCTGATGTGGGCCCCCTGAACACTGACCATGAGAGTCACGGAGAGAAACAATGGCGCGCGGCGTTAACAAGGTAATTCTGATTGGTAATCTGGGTGCGGATCCGGAAACCCGTTTCATGCCCAGCGGTGGTGCGGTCACCAATGTGCGTCTGGCCACCAGTGAATCCTGGAAGGATCGTCAGAGCGGCCAGATGCAGGAACGCACGGAATGGCACCGGGTGGTGTTCTTCAACAAGCTCGGTGAAATTGCCGGTGAGTATCTGAAGAAAGGTTCCAAGGTGTATATCGAAGGCTCTATCCGTACCCGCAAGTGGCAGGGGCAGGATGGCCAGGATCGTTACACCACCGAAATCGTTGCCAACGAGATGCAGATGCTGGATGGCCGCGGTGAAGGCGGTGGTCAGGGCGGTGGTTTTGCTCCCCAGGGAAATCAGGGTGGCGGTAACCAGGGCGGTTACGGCAACGATAACTTTGGCGGTGGCGGCAATGCGCCCCAGTCCAACCAGAATCAGGGTGGCGGTTTCAGCGGCCCGGCAGACGACTTCGACGACGATATCCCGTTCTAAGGCGGTCTGATGCCTCGCAAGTGGATTCTGGCCCTGTTGTTTGTGGTCAGCCTGATAGTGTTTCTGGTGGTGTTGATGCCGGCGGCGGTGCTGGTTGAGCGCGTTCCGGCATTGCGTCCCGGTGGGGCGCCGCTGGTGCTACAGTCAGCCCGTGGTCCCTGGTGGCAGGGACAGGTGGACTGGCGCTGGCAGCAGCTGCAGGGGGTGCTGGACTGGCAACTGGACTGGCATGGTCTGACGCCGGGCCTGAACATCAGTGCCCGTACCCGTAGTGGCGAGGATGCCCGCATCAGTGGATGGCTGGGTGGGACCGGTCAGCAGGACTGGTCCGTGGAGCAGCTGCGGGTGGCTTTGCCGGTGGCGCTGGTGGCAGCACGCATCCCCCAGGGCAATGCGGACGGTCGTGTGGATGCCACTATCATGTCGCTGGCAGTGTCATCCGGACAGATTGAAGACGCCCGGGCCACGCTGCAATACAGCGGTGGTACTGTGACCTGGGGCCGCAATGGCTCGTCCTCCGTACCGGTGCTGCAGGGCAAGGTTTCCATGGAGGGGGCGGTGCCCTCGCTGCTGGTAACCGACCCGCAAGGTCAGCCCCTGATGAATGCCAGCCTGGCAGAAGGACGCTTTCAGGTCGCTGTGTTGCGCGCCTGGCCGCAATTGTTGGGGGTCAGTCAGGGTGGCAGCGCTGATGATGTGGTGTTCCAGATGTCGCAGCCTTTTGCGCTGGGTGGCGGCTGAGCCAGTAAAGAAAAGCCTGCTATTGGTAACACGACAGAGCAATAAATTGCTTTTATGATCCGGTATCTTGTAAATCATCGGATCCTTGGGCGGCACCGCCCTCGATATAACGATAAAGGAAGAGCGGGACAGAGATGTCGCAGTTTGCTGAAATGGCCAAGTGGGGTAAACCGGTGCGCGGGCTGATCGCCGTGTTGCTGGTGGTGGCGCTGGCCTGGCTGCTGGCGCAGACTGTGTGGCTGATGATCTACGGCCCCAATCAGCCGATTCCCGAATCCGACCGTACCCGCCTGCAAGTGTCTGGCGCCAGCCAGAGCAAAACCCTTTCCCAGAACCAGGTCGATGGCTGGCAGCTGTTTGGTGAATACCAGGCTGTGGCCGCGCCCAGGGATGATACCCCCACGGATGCACCGGAAACCCGGTTGCGGCTTGAGTTGCTGGGGGTTTTCCAGAACCCGGTGCTGGAATTGTCCAGCGCCATCATTGCCGAGAAGGGTAAGGAGGGAGAGCTGTACCACATCGGTGACAGCATTCCCGGCAACGCCAGTCTTGAAGAAGTGTACCCGGACAGGGTGATCCTGCGCCGCGCAGGTCGCCTGGAGGCGCTGCGCTGGTCGGATACCGCTCTGGGTGGGGTCAGCGAAGTGAGCCGCCCCGCGCCGGCGCCGTCCCGACAGCAAGCGGTGACGCAGCCCGGTGGCCCGGATGATATGAACCAGCAGCGCCGTACCATTATCAGTCAGCTGGCCCTGCGGCCGGTGTCCCAGGGGACTAACCAGGGATACAAGCTGGGCAAGCGTGCCCCCAAGCAGCTGTTAAGCCAGGTGGGGCTGCAGGCCGATGATGTGATCCTTTCCGTGAACGGCCACGGTCTGGGCACCGAAGAAGGCGACATCGCTGCGCTGGAGTCCTACAAGCAGACCCAGCAGGCCAGTATCGTGGTGCAGCGTGGTGACCAGCAATTTACCGTGAATTATCCGCCCTAGATGGTGTTAATAATGTCCATTTTCAGAGCCTCAGTGCTTAAAATCCTGCTCGCGGCCTGTCTGTCAGTGACCGTGCTGTCAGCCCAGGCCCAGGTGAAGGCCAGCGATGATGGCAAGAGCTGGACGGTGAATATTCGCAATGCGGACATTCAGGCGTTCATCAGCCAGATTGCAGACATGACCGGCAAGAACTTCGTGGTCGATCCGCGGGTGCGGGCCAGGGATGTGACGGTTGTGTCCACCAAGGCGCTGTCTGCCGAGGAAGTCTACGAGTTGTTCCTGTCTGTGCTGCAGGTGCATGGCTATGCCGCAGTGCCAGCGGGCGACATTATCAAGATCGTTCCCAATACCACTGCAAAACAAAGCAATCTGCCGCTGGTAGAGAAGGGGCAGGGTACCGGTGAAGAACTGGTGACCCGGGTGATTGCGGTGGAAAACTCACCGGTGGAAGAATTGGTGCCGGTACTGCGTCCGCTGGTGCCGCAGTACGGTCACCTGGCGGCGGTGGGCTCGGCCAATGCGCTGATCATCAGTGACCATCTGGACAATATTCGCCGTATGGAAGCGATTATCGCCAACCTGGACAATGCCGAGTCTGAGGACGTGATGGTGATCAAGCTCGAGCATGCCTTCGCCGGTGACATGGTGAAAATGCTGGAATCCCTGACTCCACAAACCGCTTCCCGCCGCAGCAAGGCCAAGGAAGGGGCGGTGACCGTGGTTGCGGATGAGCGCACCAACCGTTTGATCATCAAGGGTGACCGCATCACCCGTGAGCGCATGGCACGCATGGTGCGTAGCCTGGATACCCCGGATAGCGCCAGCAGCGGGGTTAATGTGGTACGCCTGACCCATGGCGATGCCAAGACTCTGGCCGACATTCTGAAGAACTATGCGGACGGTGCCTCTGCCTCCAAGCCCGGCGGCGAAGCCAAGACGGCGGCGTCCTCCTCATCCAGCAAGGTCTCCATTCAGGCGGATGAATCTCTTAATGCGCTGGTGATCCGGGCGGAGCCTGGCATGATGAAAGAGCTGCAGTCGATTATCAGCCAGCTCGATGTGCGCCGCGCCCAGATCCTTATCGAAGCTGCTATCGTGGAAGTGACCGGTGAGAATGCCAAGTCGCTGGGCTTCCAGTATGTAGGTGGCAGTGATGAATCCGGTGTCGGCGCGGTGAATTTCAATAACGCTGGACTGAGTGTCAATTCCATCCTGCAGGCGCTGGCGACGGATGATCCCTCCGGCCTGTCGCTGGGAGATGGGCTGGCGTTTGGTGTCGGTGAAACCGATGCCGACGGTGACCTGAAGTGGGGCGCGTTGATGCAGGCGCTGGCTTCATCTACCGACGTGAATCTGCTCTCTACCCCCAGCATTCTGACCCTGGATAACGAAGAAGCGTCGATCATCGTCGGTGAGAATGTGCCGTTCGTGACCGGTCAGAGCACCAGTACCGGTTCGGGGGTGTCCAACCCGTTTACTACCATCCAGCGTGAAGATGTGGGTCTGACCCTGAAAGTCACTCCCCACGTGGCCGGCTTGTCTACCATCCGCCTGGAATTGGAGCAGGAAAATTCCGCGGTGAAGGAGTCTTCCGGGGAGGCGGTGGATATCGTCACCACTACGCGCAAGTTGCAGAGCACGGTGTTGGCGGACGATGGTGAAACCATCGCACTGGGGGGGCTGATCAAGGATGATATCCGCAAGGTGGTGCGCAAGGTGCCCCTACTGGGTGACATCCCGCTGTTGGGCTTCCTGTTCCGCTCTACCTCCAACTCCCGTCAGAAGAGCAACCTGATGGTATTCCTGCGGCCCACCATTCTGGCGGATAACGATCGCCTGGTGCAGATGAGTCGCGAGAAGTACATGGGCATTACCGCATTGCAGTTCGAAGTGAATGGCGATGGTGAGCTTGAACAGGTGGTCAAGCATCCGCTGCCGACCCAGGTGGAGAAAGTTTTCGAAGGCCGCATGCCGGTCAGTCAGGAGTTCCGGGATGCCTACGATGCAGACCAGAATGGCGATGACGCTGAGCAAGCAGAAGAGGCTGTGGAAGAGGCGGAAAGCGAAGAGTAGGCAGCCGCCCACCCATCAAAAAACGCGCCCTTGTGGCGCGTTTTTTGATGGGGCTGAGCTACGAGCTACGCTTGATTCCCGGCTTTCTACGGAGCCGCTGCAGGAAAGTAGCGAAGCGGAGTAACGCACGCAGTGCGGCCCGAAGGGTGAGCGTAGCGAATAACGGTCGTTCTACCGCGATCCGAGCGGCAGCGAGGTAAGGATTCCAGAAGCGAGTTACAAGTTCCGAGTTTCGAAAATCAAGAAGCAACAACCAAGCGCGAGGTTTGAGGTTTTGCCTTTCGAAACTCGGTACTCGCAACTCGAATCTTTTTGCGTCAGGCGTGCAGCATGATGCGTGAAGCGTCTCTCCTTAAGACTGCTGCAGGCTCTTCAAATTGGAAAGCACCCGACGGCTTCGCTCCAGTTTCTTGTTGAGCTCTTCGTCGTTGGGGTAGAGCGGCGCCAGTTGTTTCCAGATCCGGTAGGCTTCCTTGTACTGGCCCCGGGCGTAGAGTGCTTCGCCGGTATTCATCTCTTCGTTGAAGCGACGGCGGGACCACTGTTCGAGGCGCTCGCGATGTTTGTCCAGCACGTTGTTGTTGCTGTGCCTATTGAGGAAGCGGCGGGCGGCCAGCAGGGAGTCCATGCTGCCATCACGCTGGTAACGTGCCATCAGTTGCTCGGCTTCGGCCTGGAGTCCCTGATTGCGTTTGGCGCGGGCTCGCTGGTCGGCGTTGTTCAGCACCTGCTGGGCTTTGGCCAGTTGCGGAGAGGGATCCTGATCCGGTGCCAGCTGATGGGCATAGCGCAGCAGATCCCTGGCCTGCATCCATTTTTGCTGCTCAGCGAAATATTCACCCAGCCGTTTCAGATCGGCCACCAGAAGCTCGCGTTCTTCGTCCAGTCGCTGCTTTTCGGCCACCGCGCGGCTGTCACGGAACTTGGCCAGGGTTTCGGAAAGCTGGGTGCTTTCCAGCATGGCTTCGGCCTGTTCAGCACGGCGTTCGGCCAACAGCTCATTGAGCTGGCGGCCTTCCAGAATGGCCAGGGTCGCGGTCAGTTCATCAATGGCGTAGGGCGCGACCACCTTGTCACGGTTGCTCTCCAGCAGTTCGAAGGCGCTGGCCCATTCCTGATGGCGACCATAGGCTTCCGCCTCCTGAACCAGGTGCTGGCGATACTCGTCGCTGGCCTGAAGGATGCCGGCATACTGTTCCTGCAGCAATGCGTACTGCTTGTGCGACTCCGGTGTGTCGTCGATGACTTCGATGGCGCGGGCGTAATTCTGATCTTCCAGGGCCGCAATGACTTTCTGTTCCGGGTTGCCGAGGCTGGCACAGCCGCCAAGGACGGAGGCGGCCAGCAGCAGGCTACTCGCCTTGTGCACGTTGTTGCTCCGTATTCAGATTGGCCAGGAACTGGGCGATACGCTGTTCCATCAGGGTTTCGGACAGTGCATGCACACCATCAATTCGGAAAGTGCCCACCGGTTCGGACTTGCCGCGGATGCGCATGGCGCCGTATTCCGTGGCGCGAACCCGGGAGCCAATATTGGGATTGCCGAGCAGGGGGGCTGCGGCAATGATTTCGTTGCCGGCGGCCATGTTGGAAAGCCGTGAGGCCAGGTTAACGGCATCGCCCACCACGGTGTATTGCATGCGATCCCGTGACCCCAGGTTACCGGCCAGCATGGCGCCGGAGTTGATGCCGATGCGGAACTCCACGGTGGTCTGGTTATGGGCGCGGCGGTATTCGTTAAGCCGTTCCACCAGGCGCTGGATCATCACCGCGCAGCACAGGCCATGGAACAGGTGCTCGTCGTCCTTCTCCGGGACGCCAAACACGATCATGGCGCAGTCACCCATGTATTTGTCGATGGTGCCGCGATAGAAGCTGGTAGCGGTGGTAATGGCATCGAAATAGACATTGAGCATGTCAGCGATGGCTTCGGGCTCCAGGGTCTCCGACAGTCGTGTGAAGCCGACGATATCGGCAAACACCACCGTGGCCTGAACATCGCGGCCCCCCAGCTGCACCTGATCCAGGTCGGCCATCATGTTGCGGGCCACGGAGGGGCTGACAAAACGCTGCAACACCTTTTCCACCTGATCCTTTTCGAGCATGCCATGGGCCATGGTGTTGTAGGCCTCGATCAGGCCGCCGATTTCATCGTTGCGGCGGTCCTGGATGCGATAGTTGAGATCCCCCCTGCGCATGGCGCTGGTGGCGGCGAGCAGATCCTGGATTGGCTGGGCCAGACGACGGCTGATCAGGAAGGCGACAATGATGGCGATCACGCTCATGATCAGCGTTGCGGTGATCATGGTTTCCTGAACCGCTTCCCGGGCGGCCATGATGGGGCGGTCTGACAGGGAAATGGCGGCATAACCGGCGGCAGATTCGCCTACCTTGATAGTGGAATAGTAGGTGGTAACGGGCTCGCTTTGCAGTTCCCAGCGCTTGACCTGCTCGTTCAGCGGGCTGGCTGCCACCGGCAGGATGCCAGCCTTGTCGATAAGGTTGCCTTCACGGTCGAACAGGGCGGCACCGCGCACACTTTCACTGCGGGTCAGATTGTTGAGCTGTACCTTGAGCAGGAAGGTGTCATCCGCCAGCATGGGTTCGCGGGCGGTGTTGGACAGTTGCTGGGCAATGGCCACGCCAAAGGTATCGGCCTGGTCGCGCATGCGGCTAAGCTGATTATTGAGCAACAGGGTGCCCAGTACTGTCATGCCACAGAGGATCAGCAGGGAAATCGACAGGCCCAACTTCCATGCTACCGGGAAGTAATCCGGAACATAGGGAGCCAGCCACTCGCCGAGGCGGGTGCGGGCAGGTTGCTTTGGTTCGGCCGGGTCAGTCACGGTCCATCCCTGTTCTTGCCGTAACGTGATTGACGCAGACTTGCCTGTGGCAGGCCTTGCTGTCAAATTCATGTTAATTAAGTCATGTTTCGTATCCTAACAATAGCATTTTCGTCGTGCAGGGTAAGTAGCCGTAAATTGGTTTTTACTCCTGCCCAAACCGGGAAATGAGTATGGCGTTTATAAGAGAACGCAAGGTAACCGCCAATGGACTGGAAATGTTCGTTGCAGAGGCCGGAGAGTCGGGGAAACCGCTGGTTTTGTGTCTGCACGGGTTCCCGGAATGCTGGGCCTCCTGGCGCTACCAGTTGCCCATGCTGGCGCAGTCCGGTTATTACGCTGTGGCTCCCGACCTGCGGGGTTTTGGGCAGACGGGCGGTCCAGAGGCGGTGGACGCATACCGGATGTCGATGCTGGTGGAGGATGTGCGATCGCTGGTTGAGGCGCTGGGTTACCAGAAGGTGATTCTGGTCGGCCATGACTGGGGCTGTGCGTTGGCCTGGCAAGTGGCACGGCAATACCCTCAGACTGTCGCGGCCGTGGTTGGCATGTCTATTCCCTATGGTGGCCCCGCCCCGGAGGCGCCCACCGAGGCCATGAAACGCCTGTTCGGTGAGCATTTCTTCTACATGCTGTACTTCCAGCAGCCGGGCGTGCCCGAGCAGGAGCTTGAACAGGATGTGCGTGGTTCCCTGAGCCGAATCTTCCACAGCCTGTCTGCCGATGGCATCGCTGAATACCGGGTGGGTGAGAATGACACCGGTCTGCTGGATTCCATGAGCGCCCCGGAACAGCCGCCGCGCTGGATGCGTGACGAAGATCTGGATTATTACACCGAGCGCTATGCAGCGAGCGGTTTCACCGGGCCGGTCAACTGGTACCGGGCCATGGATTTGTCCTGGCAAGAGAGCCGGGATGACGACAACTGGCAGCTGACCATGCCGGTACTGTTTATCGGCGGGTTGCAGGACCCGGTGCTGATGTTCAACCAGAAAGCCCTGCAGCGGATGCCGGATTATGTGCCGGATCTGCGCACTGTGCTGCTTGATCAGTGCGGTCACTGGATCCAGATGGAGCAGGCATCGGAGGTGAATCGTGAAATTGTGGCGTTTCTGGAGGAAGTGAATGGCCCGGTCTGAACGCAGTAATTTTCAACGTGTTGGCGAGTTTCATCGCGCTTTTTCCCTGCCAGTAGAGCCGTTGCCGTTAGTGCCGGACGATCGCACGGTGCGGTTGCGTCTGGCTCTGTTGCTGGAGGAGTTTCATGAGCTGGCGGAAGCCACCTGCCAGTCTCCGGATGTGGATCAGCAGGCTTTTCTCGACACGCTGGTCCTGGCCCGGCAGCAGCTGGAGGGGCTCAAGGGGTTTGACGTGGATCTGGTGGAAGTGGCCGATGCGCTGACCGATATCAACTATGTGACCTACGGTGCTGGCCATACCTTCGGCATTGATCTGGATGCCACCTGTGAGGAAGTGCACCGCAGTAACATGAGCAAGTTGGGGGCGGACGGCAAACCTGTTAAGGATGAGCGTGGCAAGGTACTCAAGGGGCCGGACTATTCTCCGCCGTCGCTGGAGGGCGTGTTGGCAGCGCAGGGCAGCAAGAGCCGTTGCGAGTGAAGAGTTACGAAAGGCAAAACCGTTGCAGTGTTCGAAGCCTGTTTTTGGATCCTCGAAACTCGTTCCTGCACCAGTCATTTCATCCCCGCAGGAAACAGGCCGGCAAGTCTCTCGACGGTGAATGGACAAAAAACTGATATGTATCAAGGCGGGGGAGTGGTGGTCGCGAGACTATAGCTGCGGGACATGGTCCCGCTGCGTATGCTTCCGGTAGTCTCCGGAACATTTTAAGGCCCCGCTTGCGGGGCCTTTTCTTTTGGCTGCTCCGCAGCAGCAACACGCAACACGCGCGTGTTGCGTGTTGCGTGTTGCATGATGCGTGCAGCGTTTCTTCTTACCAATGAATCCCCTTGAACAGCCGGGAGAAGGCAGCCTGTTCGCGGCTGATCTTCTTCGGGGTGTTTTCCTTGCCGCCCAGGGCTGCGGCGGAATCCGAGAACAGTTTGTAACCCGTGTTCATGATGGTTTCCGTGACCTTGGGGGTGAGGAAGTGCATTACCTGGCCCATGATCCCCAGGTTGGTGGCGATGCGCTTGGGCTGGCGCACGATGGCATCGCAGATCATGTCCGCCGCCTGAGTGGGGCTGATGGTCGGCACATGGTTGTACATCTTGGTGGGCGCGATCATCGGGGTGCGCACCAGCGGCATATTGATGGTGGTGAAGCGAATCCCTTCGTGGGCCAGCTCACTGGCGGCGCAACGGGTGAATGCATCCAGTGCCGCCTTGGAAGCCACATAGGCAGAGAAGCGCGGCGCATTGGTGAGTACCCCGATGCTGGAGATGTTGATCACGTGGCCACCGCCGCGCTCGATCATGCCAGGCATCAGCTGCATGATCAGTCGCAGGGCACCGAAGTAGTTCAGCTGCATGGTGCGCTCGTAATCGTGGAAGCGGTCGAAGGAATGCACCACGGAACGGCGAATGGAGCGACCGGCATTGTTGACCAGCACATCCACGTGGCCGTGATCGGCGATAACCTTCTGAACCAGTTGATCCACGCTGTTGAGATCGGAGACGTCACAACTGTAGGCCTGGGCGGTTCCGCCCAGCTGGTCGATCTCGTGCAGGGTTTCGTCGAGTTTCTCCGCGGTTCTTGCCACTACCAGTACGGTGGCGCCGGCTCGGGCCAGCTTGAGAGCGGTGGCCTTGCCGATGCCGGAGGTGGCGCCGGTGACCATGACGACCTTGCCTTCTACTCGCTCGGGAAGAGTAGGCAGGGGCTGCAGTTCATCCTTGCGCTCGCCGCGGTCCGGGTCCAGATGGTTTTCCCAGAAGTCCCACAGTTGCTGGATGTAGCCTTGCAGTTCCGGTGCCTCGATACCGCTGTCTGACAGTGCTGCCCTGGCGCGACGATTGTCGTATTCGGTGGGGAACGTCAGGAACTGCATGGCAGAAGGCGGAATATCCAGGTTTTCCAGCGCGGCATTGAGCACCATCTTCGGGGTCATGGCGCTGACGCCTTTCTTGACGATGCCGGGCACGGAATTGAACAGGCTGTTATCCAGCTTCACCGGCCAGCGCGGCGCCTGGGCGGCCCCGGCAATCACGTCCATCATCTCGCCCAGACTGTATGAGCGGTCGGCGGTGAGATGGAAGCACTGGCCATTGCCTTCTTCCTGATGGGCGATGTGATCCAGGGCATCGGCCACGAAGTCCACCGGCACGATGTTGAACTTGCCACCTTCCACGCCCACCAGCGGCATCCAGTTGGGCAGCACATCTTTCAGTTTCTGGATGAACTTGAACAGGTAGTAAGGGCCGTCCACCTTGTCCATTTCGCCGGTTTCGGAGTGGCCCACCACCATGGATGGGCGGTAGATGCGCCACGGAATGCTGCTTTCCTGGCGTACCAGTGCTTCGGATTCATGCTTGGTGAGCAGGTAGGGGTCATCCAGACCGGTGGCCTCATCGAACATGTCTTCGCTGAATACGCCGTCATATAGGCCGGCGGCGGCAATGGAGGAAACGTGGTGGAAGCAGCCTGCCTGGAGTTTCTCGGCCAGCTTCAGGGTTTCCCGGGTGCCTTCGATATTGGTGTAACGCTGGCTGTTCTCGTCAGCGGTCAGGTCATAGATGGCTGCCAGATGGAAAAAGTGATCGATCTGGCCGGTCAGATCATCCAGATCCCGCTTGCTGACACCCAGTACCTTCTCATTGATGTCGCCATGAATGGCCACCAGCTGATCTGCATCCACCCCCAGACGGCGGCGCAGCGCATCCAGTTTGTATTCCGAGCCGGCGCGCACCAACGCAAAAACGCGGGCATCCTCACGCTTGAGGAGACGAGCAACCAGAAAACGGCCGATGAAACCTGTGGCACCGGTAACGAAGTAATTCATGTTAAGCCCCTTGTAGCTTCCCTGCTGCCAGCTTGATCCGGCAGTCATGTGTTGTAGCGCCTCGAGGAGTCACTCATAGGCTCCTCAGATAATGCGCCGCCAATGCTGCGGGTGACAAATTATCCCGCCTTACATTTGTTAGGCGAATTCTCGTTCAGCTAACACTTGTTTGTCAAAGGTTGTTTTGTAACCGGCTTGTAGTTGCCATATGAACCTATTTCATGGGATTATTAAACCTAACAGTTGTTAGTGGTACGGTTATGGCAGAGACAGTGCGGCAACGCCAGAAGCGGCAAACCCGGGAGCGAATCCTGGCGGCGGCGCGCACCCTGATGGAGGGTGGGCGCGGCCTGGACAGCCTGGGCCTGAGGGAAGTGGCGCGGGAATGCGGGCTGGCGGCCACTTCCATTTATAACCACTTCCCTGACATGGATGCACTGGGTCTGGCATTGATTGACTCGTGCTGTTTCCGGCTTCGTTCGGCCATGGAGTACGAGCGTCGCAGCATGATCGAAATCGGCCCCGCCCAGGCGGTGGATGAACTCGTGTCTCGCTTTGTGCGCTACCTCAATGAGCATGGCAACGACTTTCGTCTATTGGTGCAGCAGCGTCTGGGCAGCCATGATCGTTATCGGTTGCGTATCCAGCGTGAGTTGCAGCTGCTGGTGGATGAGCTGGCCGAGGATGTGCGTCAGGCGGTAGCGGCCCGGGGCGGTGTCGGGGTGCCGGCAGAGCAGGAAGCAGAGGCGGCCATTGCGATCATGTTTGGTTCCGGGATTTCCATGCTCGACAGCAGTGCCGCTGCCCGCAGGGTGCTGGCGGAGCATGCTCGGCTGCAGCTTCAGATGCTGGTATTGGGTGGCCGGGCCATGGCTTCAGGCGAACGGCTATAAGCTGCTATAGTGTGACTGGAGTCACGGGTTTTGCCCCGTGAATGCCCTATAAGAGGGCAGTCTAAAGAGTGCGCCCTCGCATGGAAGAAGGCGAGCCACAAGTCAGGAGGTGGCAATGGCATTCGATTCAAGGGATCCCTACGACGCTGCGGCGTTGTACGACATGTGGCTCAATTGCAGCCGCTGCCCCACCACGTTCGATTTTGAGCCGGGCGGGCAGATTAACCTCGATTATTACCACCGGATCGGCCAGCGTGCCCGCCAGGAGCAGTGGGCGGTGTTGCCGGCACCCAGCCAGGGTGGTGAACTGGTGTTTACCATTCTCTGTCCGGATTGTGCCACCCGCCTGGGGGTGCAGGGCTTTGAGGGGCGTCTGGATGGTGCCGAGCCGATCATCGACCAGATCTGTGAGGCCATGCTCAAGGCTTCCTGAGCGGTTTTTCCAAAGTCCATGGGGGTGAGCGTTCCTGTCATCGCCCGGTGGCTCCTGTCTCGCTAGACTGCAGCACTGGCATGATTTGCCAGTCCGTTCGTTGCCATGCAGTCAGGAGCCTTTCATGAACGCCGATTCCATTACCCTTGCCGATGCCCTCAAGCAGCGCCGTTCAGTGCGCGGTTTTCTCGACAAGCCCGTGCCGCAGGCTGTACTGGAAGAGGTGTTTTCCCTGGCGCAACATGCGCCCTCCAATTGCAATATCCAGCCCTGGCAGGTGTGGGTAGCCAGCGGTCAGTCCCGTGACGTCCTGCGCGAGCGCATGGTGGATAAGGTCAGCCGTGGGGTGCCCTTCGAGCCTGACTATGACAGCCTGCCGCGCTTTGAAGGCGTCTACCGGGATCGCCAGGTAGATTGCGCCATGGCGCTTTACGGCAGCATGGGCATCGCCCGGGAAGATCGCGAAGGGCGTCGCCGTGCCGAGCTGCGCAACTTCCAGCTGTTTGATGCCCCTCATGTGGCCTTTATTGGCATGGACAAGGCGTTCGGGGTGACTGTGGCCCTTGATGTGGGTATGTACATCCAGTCACTGCTGCTGACCATGAGTGCCTATGGCCTCGGAGCCTGCGCCCAGGGCAGCATGCGCTACTATCCTGCGGATGTGCGTGAGATTCTGGGTATTCCGGACAGTACCGCCATCGTGCTGGGGATCAGTTTCGGCTACGAGGATCCTGAAATCGAGGCCAACAACACCCGGGTGGGCCGGGCGCCACTGCAGGAGTCGGTACGCTTCTGCGACTGAGGCAGACCGTGGGGCCGGCAGGAGGATGAAAAATATGCTACAATGGTCGTTTTCCTGCAGCGGTTCCCCTTTTCATGTCCATGATCATTGTCAAAGGCTCGTTTCCCATCAAGGCAGACCAGCAGCCAGTTGCGCTGGATCTGGTGCAGGCGCTGGCCAGTGCCTCCCGCAAAGAGCCGGGCTGTCTGTCCTATGAGGTGTATGTGCAGGCAGACGAGCCGCGGGTGATCATGGTGTGGCAGCAGTGGAGCAGCCTGGATGCGCTGGAAGTCCACTTTGGCTCCGAACATGTGGATGCCTTCCTGGATGCCATTCCTGATCTGATTGACGGTGAAGTGCACTCTGCGCGCTATGATGTGAGCAGCGTGGATGGCGAGCCGGTACTGGAAGAGGTTCAGGATATTGCCCCGCTGGTGCTGGCGGACAATATCACTCTGCATTGATATTCTGCCCGGCGTCCTTCCCGCTGGCGTTTACATGCCCTTTCATTCCTTTTTTCATCTCTGGTCATTTCTTTTTATGTCCGGGCAGGTGCCGACATGCCGTTGTCGCTTCAGCCCGTGTCTGTCGGGCTGCGACTCAGGTAGTCTTTAAGGTTCCAGTGCAGGAGCCTTCATGAAGACTCGTATTGATTCCGTAGAAGACATTACCCGCAATTTTGCCGAGCAGGGTTATATCTGTAGTGACCAGATTGCCCTGGCGATCTATCTGGCGGCCCAGTTGCACAAGCCGGTGCTGGTGGAAGGGCCGCCCGGGGTCGGCAAGACCGAGTTGGCCAAGGCCGCGGCGGCCTTTCTGGAGGCGCCGCTGATTCGTCTGCAGTGCTACGAAGGGCTGGATGAAAGTCGCGCGCTGTATGAATGGAAATACGGCAAGCAGCTGCTCTATACCCAGCTGCTGCGAGACAAGTTAGGCGGCATGCTGGCGGATACCGATAGCCTTGAGGCCAGCATGTCCAGGCTGGGCGATCTGGGCGAGGCTTTCTACAGTGAGACCTTTCTGGAGCCGCGCCCGTTGCTGCAGGCCCTGCGCAGCGAGGAGCCCGCGGTATTGCTAATCGACGAAATCGACAAGGCGGATCAGGAGTTCGAGGCCTTCCTGCTCGAGCTGCTGTCCGATTTCCAGATTTCCATACCCGAGATGGGAACGGTCAAGGCTCGCCATCAACCCTTGGTGTTGCTTACCAGTAACGACCAGCGTGAGCTTTCTGATGCGCTCAAGCGGCGTTGTCTGCATCTCTATATCCCCTACCCGGAAGCGAGCCATGAGGCAGCAATTGTGGCGGCCCGGGTGCCGGAGCTTGAGGCCGAACTGCGTGAGCAGCTGGTGGCCTTTATCCAATACCTGCGCGAGCAGGAAATGAAAAAGCTGCCGGCGATTTCCGAGACCCTGGACTGGGCCCGGGCGCTGGTGTTGCTGCATGCGGACAGTCTTGATCAGGCCATGGTGGCGGACACGCTCAACCTGGTGTTGAAAACCGAGCAGGATGTGACCCTGGCCCGGGAGTTGTTGCCTGCCTGGTTGCGCAAGTTCGGGAAGCGCTGATGCTGTCCCGCCGACTGTCGGAATTTGTTCAGGCGCTGCGTGGGGCGGGATTGCGAGTTTCCCCGGATGAGGCGGCCATCGCCATGCAGGCGGTGGCGCTGGTGGGGTATGACTCACGGCAGCGGTTTCATGATGCGTTGGCGGTCAGCCTGGTCAAGGAAGAGCAGCACCGGGCCGCTTTTGAGACCACCTTTGAGCGTTATTTCGAGGGGCATCCTCAGGGGCAACAGGAGCAGGAGGGTGACGCTGCGGGAGCGGAGGCCGGGTCTTCAGGAATGCCCCCGGCACTGGATTCCGCTGATGGTGATGGCCTGGAGGGGAGCCCCGGTGAGCAGGAGGGCGCGGAACTCAATGCCTTGCTGTCTTCCAGTGCAGAGCAGTTGCAGCAGCGCATGGCCGAGGCGGCGGCGGGCATGGATTTCACCCGGATGGAGGTGATGACCCAGCAGGGGCTCTATACCCGCCGGCTGTTGATGAATATGGGCATGGGGGCGGTGGATGATCGCGTATTGCAGCTTGCTCAGGGCAGTGCGGCGGACGAAGCCCGCGCCGATAGCTTGCGGGAGTGGCGCAGTCAGGTTCGCGAGCAGGCCGCCAGTCTGGTGCGTCGACAATTCCTGCTGCATGGTGCGGCAAAGGGGCGAGAGCTTCGCGAGCAGACCATGCGCCAGGTGGCCTTCCGGGATCTGCGTGAGTTTAACGAGGTGAAGACACTGGTGCGCAGGATGGCCCGTCGGCTGGCCAGCGCCCACCAGCGGCGCCTGAAGGTGGCGAAACGCGGACAGCTGGATGCCCGCCGCACCCTTGGTCGCAGTATCCGCCATGACGGGGTGCCTGTGTCACTGGTGTGGCGGCGCAAGCCGCCGCACAAAAGCCGGGTCATGGTGATCTGTGATGTGTCCAGTTCGGTCAGTGATGCCGCCCGCTTTCTGTTGCAGTTTCTCTACGCGCTCAATGATGTGCTGCCGCGGGTTCGCAGCTTTGCCTTTGCCTCGCAGTTCGATGAAATCAGTGACGATTTTCAGCGCTATCCGCCGGATGTGGCTGTAGGCAGGGTGCTGGATCGTTTATCCGGTAGTGGTACGGATTACGGGGCCATGCTGGAGGATTTTCTGGGCCGCTGCGAGCGAGAGCTGGATCGCCATACCACGGTGATTATTCTCGGTGATGCACGCAATAACTACCTGCCGGAACGGGCCGAGCTTCTGGGGCAGATTCGCCGACGGGCCAAGCAGGTCTGGTGGCTGAATCCGGAAGCACGCCGTCAGTGGAACAGTGGCGATGCGGTCATGGCCAGCTATCTGCCGCACTGCAGGGTGGCTCACCGTTGTGCCAACCTCAATGATCTGGAGCGGCTGGTGGACAGTCTGCTGACGAGTCTGCGTGCAGACTGAGCGTGTCAGGCGCTGCGGCCTGTGGCTCTGCGGATATCCGGATCGCGCAGAATCTGCTTGAGAGTCATCAGCAGGCGTTCGCTGTTGATGGGTTTGGCCAGATGGCCCACCATCCCGGCATCGTGACAAGCCTGGATCTTGTCCGGTACTGCGTGGGCGGTGAGGGCAATGATCGGCACTCTTGGCAGGCGACCTTCCTTCTGCAGTTTGATAATGGCTCGGGATGTCTCGAAGCCATCCATTTCCGGCATCTCGCAATCCATCAGAATCAGGTCGAAAGGCTCTTCGGCGGACAACAGTACGGCAATGGCTTCCATGCCGCTCTCCGCTACTTCGGTGCTGTAGCCGATCTTCTTGCACAGTCCTTCTGCCACCATCAGGTTGATGTGGTTGTCATCCACAATCAGCAGGCGGCCGCCGGAGCGGGTGGTATCGATAATATCCGTAGGTGCGGCAGGCAGTGAGGCGCTGCCATCCGTCTTCGGCAGCGGCAGGCGGAACCAGAACCGCGAGCCTTCGTTGCGGCGGCTGTTGACGCCGATCTCGCCGCCCATGATCTCGACCAGCTGCTTGCAGATGGCCAGCCCCAGGCCGGTGCCGCCGTAGCGCCGGCTGGTGGAGCTGTCTCCCTGCTGGAAGTGATCGAACAGGTTGGTTATCTGCTCCGGGCTAATGCCGATGCCAGTGTCGATTACCTCGAAGAGTACGTAGTCGGCATTGTCGCCGTCGCGCTGGGCAGACAGGGTGATGGTGCCGTTGTCGGTGAATTTCACCGCATTACTGATCAGGTTTACCAGGATCTGGCGCAGGCGCACCGGATCACCGATGCAGTAGTGGCCCAGGTTTTTGCCCAGCTCACAGGTCAGTGTGTTGGATTGCACCCGGGCCTTGTGCTGGAACAGGCCCAGGGAGTCGTTGACCAGTCCGTGGAGATCGAAACGGGTCTGCTCGATGGGCATCTTGCCCGCTTCGATACGGGAGTAATCGAGAATGTCGTTGATCAGGTTGAGCAGGCTGTTGCCGGACTGTTCGATGATGTTCAGGTTGTGCTGTTGCTCGTTGTTCAGTGGCGAGGTCTTGAGCATGTCCACGGTGCCGATAATGCCGTTCAGCGGCGTCCTAATCTCGTGACTCATTACTGCCAGGAACTCGCTGCGGGCACTGAGGGCGCTGTTCAGTTCCTGGGTGCGTTCCTCCACCCGCTGTTCCAGGGCTTCGGTAGCCTCACGCTGGATGCGGGCGTTTTCGCTCTTCAGTACGGTCATCCGGTGCGCGAGGGCAAAGGACAGCAGCACGGCTTCCAGGAAGGTGCCCACTTGCATGATGTTCTCGATCAGCCAGCTGCCTTCCACCACGCCAAACGCCTTGAGGATGAAGATGGTGGTGGCTACCGCCACTGACAGGAAGGCGAGCAGGAAGTAGCGGGCCGGGCTGTAGCCCTGATAGATCAGCCACAGGGATAGCACCAGCATGATGAAGGGCCAGGGCAGTACCGCGGCGGTGGTGATCTGGATGCTGTAATGGAAGCTGATCAGGGTGAAGGGAATGGCCACCAGTGACAGGATGGTGACCACGGTGATCACCCTGCTCATCAGCGGCAAACGTGTGCGCAATTCCAGGAAGTGCTGGACGAACAGCATCGAGAACGCCAGCGTCAGCAGATTGAATATCGGTAACGAGTAATGATTCCAGATCGGGGAATCCGGCCACAGCCACTGATAACTCAGGCCTTCGCGGGTAAACAGATTGAGTCCGAAGGTGCCCAGATAGAGCACGTACAGCAGGTAGCTGGGCTCGCGAATGGACATGAAGATCATCAGGTTGAAGATACACATGGCGACGATGGCGCCATAGTAGATGCCGTACAGCAGGGAGATCTGGTTGTCCTGCTGGCTGAAGGCCACCGGGGTCTTGATGCTGACCGGCATTTCGATGACATTGTCGCCCTGGGCGCGTATCAGCAGGTAGCTGCGGTCCAGTGGCGGAAAGCTTTGCAGGCTGATCAGGTGGTAGTGGCGGAACTCCCGCTGGCTGAAAGGGATCCGGTCACCCATGCGCTGGTGATCGATGGCATTGCCGTTGCGATCAAACAGATAGATGTCAAGAAAGTCCAGGTGCGGTCGGCTGATGCGCAGGAACCAGTAAGGGAAGCGGGTGTTGTTATCCAGCGTGACCAGAAACCATTGCAGGCCATTCTGAAAGCCCTGTGACGGGTAGCGGGTGGTCAGGGTGGTGCCATTGCCTTCACGCAGGGCCTTGAGGGCGGTACTGGGCGTCAGGCTGTGGTTCGGGTCGGACAGCCATTGCATGCCAACGGCGGCCTGATACTCCTGCTGGTCTTCAGTCAGGGTAAGGCTGTGGCCCAGCAATGGCAGTAACAGTGCCATCACCATGAGCCCAATTGGCAAGACGCGTCCCTTAGTCATTCCCGATCCTGTTATTTGCTGTTATGTGGACCTGTCTGGTCAGGGGTTGCTGGAACCTCGGGTGCCACGGTGGCCGCCTGTTCTTACCGTTTTCGGCGGCGGTGGAACCGGAACCTGACCTGATTTTACAGAATTTACCGGAATAACAGGAACATTGCGCCTGACCGCATCTCGAAATATCTGACTTAATTGGAAAAGGAGTCTCGAATGAAAGTCATGATGCGAGGAGCACTGATGTTGTCCGGTTCGCTGTTGGTGGCGCCAGTCGCCTGGGCCGCAGGCCCGTATATTGGCGGCAATTACAGCCAGATTCAGTACGACAATGAAGAATTCGACACGGATACCCTGAAGATTGATGCGGCGACAGTGAGCGCCGGGTTTGAGCTTTCCGAGTTTCTTGCCCTGGAGGCCCGTGGGGGTGTGGGGCTGGATGAAGATTCTCAGGGAATCGCCGATTTCGAGCTGGATCACCTTTATGGCGGTTACCTGAAGCTTGGCGTGCCGATCAGTGAAACCGTGCGCCCGTACGTGATTGGTGGTTACACCAAGGCGAAGGGGACAGTGTCTGCCGAGGGCGAGTTGGCGGGTGTGAACTACTCGTTCAGTGACAGCGAAAATTTCGAGGATGAGTCCTTTGGTGCCGGCCTGGATGTGAATATCACCGACACGCTCGGCGCCAATCTGGAGTACATGCGCTATATCGATACGGATGAGGAGGAGATTTCCGGTATCAGTGTGGGGCTGCGTTCAGCCTTCTAATGGTGACGGTTTCTCGCAAGCTCGTGTTAACAAGCCCGGCCACCACAAGGTGGCCGGGCTTTTTTTGCCGCTCTGCGGCCGCAGCACGCTTCATGCAACACGCAACACGCAAAGATCAAAATCGGATTTACCACAGAGGTCACAGGGTTCACTGAGCGCGAATTGCGGAGTGCTGCTGTCCTCGTTTTAGCAGCCCCTCTGGAGGGGCGAACAAAACCCGGGATCATAACCCCCTTCTTCCGCAAGCTGTCCCCCATGGCATCAATCTCACTCAGGGTGGAGTAAAGCGCTGGAGCAGCAGCTTCCCGCAAACCCGCGATGAACCTTTTTTGGGGGCAGGGGAGGGGCGAGCGTCAGGCATCGGGCATCTGGCGTCTGGCCGCACCTCAATCAGCCCCCGGCACGTTTTCCTTCGCCGAGGGCCTTTTCCAGATTGGGCCGGAAGGCCGCATTGACCCCCAGGTTCATCAGCGTCCAGTAGTGGCCGCTGACCACCCGTTCGATGAGCAGGGAGCGTGGTGAAGGCTGGAACTTCATCATCTGCTCCAGAGGCGTTTTACGCACCTGCTTCATGATGTCGGTGTGCAGCTGCGAGTTGGCAAAATCAAACGGTTCACTGGAGAAGGCGCGCAGTAACATCTCGATCCAGGTGGCGTAGAACTGGTCGCTTACCTCCCCATCCTGCTTGCGTGCGCCCAGCGTCTGCAGCAGGCGGTCCAGCTGCTGCCAGTCTTGCTGCAGGGCGGTCTGCACGATGCGTCGCAGCAGGTCTGCGTCTTCGCCGGGCAGGCGTTTTACCGCGCCAAAGTCATACATGACAATGCTGCCGTCGGGACGGAAGGCAAAATTGCCGGGGTGCGGATCGCAGTGCACGGTGCGAAAGCGAAAGATCTGCTCGCCGATGGCGTCAAACAGTCGCTCTCCCAGCAGGTTGCGGGTGGCCTGGTCAAAACCGTTCTGTGCGTTGGCCTGTTCCAGTGGGGTGCCCGTTTCCAGGCTCAGGGTAAGCACCTTTTCGCTGGAAAGCTGATCGTACACAGAGGGGATCACCAGCCACGGCTGGTGCTGGTGGAACTCCCGGAACTGGTTCAGGTTGATGGCTTCCTGGTGGTAATTGAGCTCTTCTTCCAGCTGGTTTCGAATCTCCCGGAACACCCCGTCCAGGGCGGCTTCGTCCACTTTCAGGAGGCTGCCCAGACGGAGGATGCGACGCAGATGCTTCATGTCGGAATCGATGGACTCCTTCACCGCCGGATACTGTACTTTCACTACCACCTCGTCGCCGTCCAGGGTGGTGGCGCGGTGCACCTGGCCGATGGAGGCAGCAGCGAAGGGGGTTTCCTCGAAGTGGGCAAATCGTTCGTCGATGCTGCCTTGCAGTTCGCGCTCCAGCTGGCGGCGAATCACGTGAAACGGCATGGGGGCGGAGGCATTCTGCAGCACCTTGAGTTGCTCGCTGATTTCCCGCGGCAGGATGTCCTGCATCTGCGAGGCAATCTGCCCAACCTTCATCACCGCACCCTTCATTTCCCCAAGGGTGGCGGCCACTTCCTTGCCAATATGCTGCATCAGCTTTTCCCGGTCAGCGGCCCTGGCGCTGTCCGACTGGAACAGGCCCTTGACCTGATGGCCAGCCACGCGGGTGGCAATGGAAGTGGTCATACCGGTAAGGCGGAAAAGTCGCCCGGTAGTGGTGGTGGGGCGTTTGCGACGGCGCTGCTCAGCCATGATCTCTCTCGTAGCGATGTATTGTGTTGTTATTCAGAGAATAACTTAGCGCCGCGGGGTAAAGGCTGTACAGGGTAGAAAGGGACAGTTCCTGTCTCAATTGGTCGACAGGAGCGGTCAGTCGGCTATTTCAGGAGCGAGTTGCGAGTAGCGTGCTGCTTGTTGCATGAAGCATGTTGCAGCCGCGAAGCGGCCCAAAAGAAAGGGGGCCAAGAAGGCCCCCAAAAGGAGAGTAACAACAAAAAGGATTCAGAATCAGCTACGGTTCTGACCGGCAGAAACCAGTTCGTTGAACAGTTTCTCGCCTTCTTCACGTGCGGTGGCAACGGCACCAAAGCCGGCCAGCACGAATTCGTTGGTGGCTTCAGCTTTCTCGCCGCGCTCTTGCTTGCCAGCAGCTACCAGCTTTTCGTAGAACGCCTGACGCTTTTCCGGAGCGCTGTCCAGCAGTTCGCGAGCAGCCAGCAGGGCGCCACGACCGGCCAGCAGGGCCTTCGGCTTGCCCTCGGCTTCTTCGCCGAATGCTTCGGTGCCAGCAGCAACGTACTTGTTCAGCAGTTCTTCAGAGTTTTCTTCGGCCTTGTCATAGGCACCCAGGCTGGCCAGGTACAGCTTGTTGCCCAGTTCCTTGGCACGGTTAACCAGAGTTTCGCTTTGTTCACGCAGATCTTTCAGCTCGCCCATGATGCATGCTTCCTTAAATTTGTCCGGTGTAAGAAAAAGTGCAGCGGTAAATTGGCGCTGCGTGAGAAGAAGAGTAAGAGGGTTTGTGCGAGAGAGGTGTCTTGTTTGTCAGACAATTATACAGATGGCTGATGGTGGCCATGCTTCAAGGTGTGATATCCATCAAAGTCAGTAAGCCAAACCCCGCATAGTCGGGATTTTTTCTCATGCGTACACTGGCAAGAAAGGGCTGTAGAAGTCCTGGCGTGTGAGGTTCATATTCAGGGGTCGTGAGACAGAGAGACAAGAATGATAGAAAAATTCATCGCCAAGGTACCATCACGGATCTGGGCCGAAGGGCGCCCGAGTCAGGCAAGGCAATGGGAGGCCGAATTCAATGTGGCTTCCTGGGTGCGTGTGGCTGGCGCTTCCGGGCAGGTGCAGCTGGTTGTGCGCTATATGGACAAGAATAATGAGCGGGCTGTGCTGGTGGACAGCGCCGAGGTGACCGGTGAAGGCAGTGCGTTGCTGTCCGGTTCCATCCTGTTGCGGCTCAGCGCGGACGTGGAGCAGGTGCAGGTATCTCTGCGACTGGCGGATCCGGCCATGAATTTTGTGGTGGAAGAGCTGTTCATGCAGCGACGCGGTTCCGCGCTGGGTGCCTCCGACAAGCTGATTTCCAACTTCTGATCGCGCTCAGCCCTGTTGCTGGCGTTTTTCTTCGGTAGCCTGCCCGATGCTGCGGGCGGGCGCTTGCTGTGGCTGCGAGTCCTCGCAGAAGGCCACGGGTTCATTGAGCAGTGATTCCGGCCACTGCTGAAAGTCCAGGCCGGTGAGCCTGTTGAGATTTTCCAGGGCCGTTTCCGGCCGTAAGCTGCTGAGTGTCAGTATCTTGCTCATAATCCCGTCCCCGTGTGTCTGAGAGAGACAAAAGCGAGAACCGTGCCAGCTTGACTGGCATTTTTTCTTTCAGTTTTTCAATGGGTTGCAGGATTCAGGCTGGCCGTTGGAGGGATTGCCGGGCGGAGCCCGGCAGCATGTGACAATTTTTGTAACCCGGTTTCAGTCGAGGAAAAAGTCCGGCAGCAGCTTGTCATCATCCAGATCGGGATCGACCCGGTAGCCACTGAAATCGCTGGTGCCGGTTTCGCGGAGAATCTCTTCATCAATGAAGAACTGGCCGCTGGCGGCGGCCACCGGGCGCGTCAGGATTGCATAAGCGGCATCGGCCATGATCGAGGGCTGGCGAGCGGCCTGCACTGCCGGAACCCCGCCCAGCTGGTTCTGTACTGCCGCGGTATTGATCACGGTTTTCGGCCACAGGGCGTTGACTGCTACCTTGCCCTTGTACTCGTCGGCCATGCCCAGCACACACAGGCTCATGCCGTATTTAGCCATGGTGTAGGCCACGTGGCGACCGAACCAGTGTGGGGTCATGTTGAGCGGTGGAGCCAGGTTGAGGATGTGCGGGTTGTCCGACTTTTTCAGGTGGGGCAGGCAAAGCTTGCTGGCCATGAAGGTGCCACGGCTGTTGATCTGGTGCATCAGGTCATAGGACTTCATGCTGGTGGCTTCGGTGCCGGTGAGGGCAATGGCGCTGGCGTTGTTGACCAGGATATCGATGCCTCCGAAGGTCTCTACGGTCTTGTTCACGGCGGCTTGCAGCTGTTCCTCATGGCGGATGTCGCCGACGCAGACCAGCGGGTTGCCTCCGGCTTCGCGGATTTCGTCTGCCGCAGTATAAATGGTGCCGGGAAGCCTGGGATGGGGTTCGGTGGTCTTGGCGAACAAGGTGATATTGGCGCCATCCCGGGCGGCCTTGAGGGCGATGGCCTTGCCGATGCCACGGCTGGCGCCGGTGATGAACAGGGTCTTGTTGTGCAGGGTGTTGGTCATGATGTTCTCCCGAGAATCAGAGGAGAAACCTACCAAGCGCTTGGTTTATTGGCAATAGCGCCTTGTGTCCTGGTGCTAAGGTCACTTGTCACAAAAGGAATGGCAGGCTAAGGTGTCTGGCTCGGTCATTTGGGGCCATGGTGGCCCGGTCAGGATAATAGCGATGACAATATTGAAGATGGACCCGGCGGAGTATTCGGTCTCCGCGGAATATCTTTCCCTGATGCTGGATGTGATGGCGCGACGTGGCATCCCCAGTGAAGAGTTGCTGGTGGGTACCCAGATCGAGCCGGGTTGCTGGCGTGATCCCAAAGCGCGGGTCTCTGCCCATGATTTCGAGCGGGTGGCCAGTCGTGCCATTCGCATGACGGGTGAGCCCTGGATTGGCTGGGAGCTTGGTGCCTCCATGACCCTGTCTTCCCATGGTTTTCTCGGTTATGCCGCCATGAGTAGTGCCACTTTGGGCGAAGCCCTGGAGTTGGCGGTCAAATACTTCCGCACCCGCAGCACCATGGTGCAGCTGGAAACCTTCCAGGAAGGTGATGTGGCGGTGCTGCAGGTCAATGAGTTGCTGTCGCTGGGCGGGTTGACGCCGTTGACCATGGAAAGCCTGTTTTCCAGTTTCCATTTCATGGGGCAAAAACTGTTGCCGGGCATGGAGGTACTGGGCGAGCTGCGTTTCTCCTATCCCGAGCCGGAATACTTTGATCGCATGCGCCCGCTGATGCCGGTGCCGGTGTATTTTGATTGTGCCTATAACCAGATGCGTTTTCCGGTGGAGCGGATGGACTGTGAGCTTCAATTTGCTGACCCGCGCCTGGCGCAAATGGCGGCGGATCAGTGTGAGCAGGAAATGGCCACGATCAAGGCGCCGCCGGCGTTGCTCGGTCAGGTGCGACGGATCATTCTCGCCGGGGGCGGGCGCTTTCCCAGTGTGGAAGAGGTGGCCAGCGAGCTGCACATGTCATCGCGTACCCTGAAGCGAAAATTGCAGCAGCTGGGCACCAGCTATCAGGAAATTCTTGATGGGCTGCGCAAGGGCCTGGCGGTGGAGTTTCTTACCCAGTCCGATCACACCGTGGACGAGATTGCCATGTCGCTGGGGTATTCCGATGCCTCCAATTTCGCCCGGGCCTTCCGGCGCTGGACCAGCCGCAGTCCTTCCGATTATCGAACCTAGGATGCTGACGCCCGGGGCCCGATGCGTGACGCTTGAGGGCCTCGCGCAAACCTTTTCCTTGCCTGCCTGTTCCCGGAGAAAATGATGGCGACACTGCACCCCCGACTGGCCGCCGATACCCGTGCGCTGGGAGAGACCGACCTGTGCTGGTTGCGCTGGATGAACGATCAGCGTTTTGCCTGGCTGATCATTGTGCCCAAGCGCGATGGGCTGCGTGAGTGGCACCATCTACCTGCGGACGAACAGCTCCAGTTGCTGACGCAGGTGAATACCCTGGCGGGCCAGCTGGAAGAGATCACCCGAGCCGACAAGATCAATATCGGCGCTCTTGGCAATATGGTGCCCCAGCTGCATATCCACGTGATCGCCCGTTTCGAAGGTGACCCCTGCTGGCCGGGACCGGTTTGGGGGCAGGGGGAGCCTTTGCCATGGGCTGAGGGTGAGCGGCCAGCCTGGATTGAGAAGCTGGATCTGGCGGCACTGGAGCACGCATGAGTGGCCTGCAGCCGGTGTCAGTGCAATGCCCATGCTGTTGGGAGTCCATCGAGGTGTTGATCGACATGTCGATGGAGGAGCAGGAGTACGTGGAAGACTGTCAGGTGTGCTGCCGGCCGTTGCTGTTTACGGTGCAGGTGCCGTTTGGCAGTGATGAGCCGGCAGTCGATGTGCGGCCGGAGAATGACTAGCTACAAGCTACAACGCGTCATCTTCCCGGATTTGTAGAAACGATATTGGCCGCGCACCAAGGTTTGCGTCGCGGCGTCACCGCTGTGAGTCAATGCAAGCCGTTCCCCGCGTTGTAGCTTGAAGCTTGTAGCTACTTTTTCCGGTCGATGTGGCCCAGATCCCGCTCCGGAAACAGCGCATCCCGGACCCGCCGCTTAAGCTCGGTAATCTCTGGAAAGCCGCCATCCTCTTTGCGTTCCCAGATGCACTGCTGGTTGGCGGTGATGCGGAAAACACCGCCGGTGCCCGGTTGCAGAGCCACTTCGTCCAGCTCTTCGCTGAAGGTGTTGAGCAGCTCCTGGGCGTACCAGCCGCTTCTCAGCAACCAGTTGCACTGACTGCAATAGAGAATGGTGACCTTTTTCATCCGTTCAGGCCGGATCGTTGCCGAGCAGGAAGTTCTGCATTTTGGGATCTTCCAGCATGCGGGTGATGGCGGCGCTGAGGATCTCGTTGATCATTTCCTGGTTGCGGTTGGCGCTGGGAGTGATCGGCAGATCGTGCTTGATGCTGCTCTTGTAGGTGCCGGTGTAGCCCACATCGGGACGACTGGCTTCGCCGACCAGTACCAGTGAGATTGTCACGCTGTTCACCACCGACCCTTGCTCGGGCACGTAATCCAGCTGCTCCAGACGCACTTCCAGGGAGGTGGCATCGGTACCCGGGTTGAAGGCGTTGAAGCCTTGCTTCTGCAGGCCCTGGCGCACCGCCTCTTCGATGGCGGTCTTGACGTCATTGGCGGGCTGCACCAGGGAGGTTTCCTTGTACACACCGCCACGGGTGCCGAAGGCCAGCTGGTCACGGGAGTCTACGGCCAGCACCATTACCGGCTGGTTCTGGCCGATATTGGTGGTCTGCACCTTTGCAGCGGGCTGGACAGTGATGGATTGGGGGCTCAGGGCGCAGCCGGTAAAGGCGGCGCTCAATGTCAGCAGCAGGGCGGCACGCAACATGGTGTCTCCTTTTGATTGTTAGCAGGTGGTTCGCTCAGAAAGTGCGTTTCAGCGATTCTTCCGCAAGGGTGACCAGCGAATCCTTGTAGGGGGACGCGGGCACCTCGGCAATCGCTTCCAGGGCCAGCCGGGTATGCTCGGCGGCCTTGTCGATGGTGTATTGAAGACCACCGCTGGCGCGAACAGTTTCAACAATTTCCTCAAGATGATCGATGCCGCCACTGCGAATGGCGTCCTTGATCAGTGTGGCCTGCTCTTCAGAGCCGTTGGCGATGGTGTAGATCAGCGGCAGGGTGGGTTTGCCTTCGGCCAGATCATCGCCCACGTTCTTGCCCAGCTCGCTGGCGTCGCCCTGATAATCCAGCACATCGTCGATCAGCTGGAAGGCGATGCCCAGATGGCGGCCGTACTCGGCGAAGGCGGCAGTGAAGTCCTGATCGTCGGTAATCCCCAACACCGCACCGGTTTCGGCAGCAGACTCGAACATCTTGGCGGTCTTGTGGTGAATCACCCGCATATAGTTCGGTTCGGTGGTGTTGGGATCGCGCACGTTGATCAGCTGCAGCACTTCGCCTTCGGAGATGGTGTTGGTGCTCTGCGAGAAGATGTCCAGCAGGCGGGGGTGACGCAGGGCCACCATCAGCTGCAGGGCGCGGGAGATCAGGAAATCCCCCACCAGTACGCTGGCCGCGTTGCCCCACACCGCATTGACCGTGGGCCGGCCGCGGCGCAGGTTGGATTCGTCCACCACGTCGTCATGGAGCAGGGTGGCGGTATGCAGGAATTCGATGATGGCCGCCACGTCCACATGGTTGTCACCGCGGTAACCGGAGGCGCGTGCGCAGAGGATCGCCACCAGAGGGCGCAGGCGTTTTCCGCCAGACTGCACGATATAATCGCCCACCTCGCGAATCAGGGGGACATTGGAGTCGAGATGATGGGTGATGAAGGTATCTACGGCAGCGAAATCCTGCTCGACCGAGGCATAAATGGCCTTGAAATCCATGTACTTGAGTCCAGGCGAATGAAGGTGGCGCAACAGCCGGCAATGCTAACAGGGGAGGCCGGCCAGTCAATTGATTCTGCCCATTTGCCACTGACGGGTGTCAACCTGCCGTGATTTCCCCTGCGAAAGGGTCCCGATAGTACAAATTAACCCGCCAGATCGTTGCGTGGGCTGGTTAATTGCCGTACACTTCGCGGCCCGATTTAACCCTCTGCCTGGCCTGCAAGTGGTCAGCTGCTCTGAAAAGGGTGGCGCCCGCCTGAGTGGAGTCGTGCTGGAGCACACTGAATGTACGCAGTAATCAAAACTGGTGGCAAGCAGTATCGCGTCGAAGAAGGCGATGTTGTTCGCATCGAAAAAATTGAAGTAGCAACCGGCGAATCCGTGGATTTCGACCAGGTGCTGCTGGTTGCCAACGGCGACGACGTGAAAGTCGGTCAGCCGGTTGTGGATGGCGCTAAAGTGACTGCCGAGGTTCTCGAGCAGGGTCGTCACAAGAAAGTGAAGATCCTCAAGTTCCGTCGTCGCAAGCACCACCGCAAGCAGCAAGGTCACCGTCAGTGGTACACTGCGGTGAAAATCACCGGGATCCAGGGCTGATCCTTAACAGACATTCGAGAGGATTGAGACATGGCACATAAAAAAGCCGGTGGTAGTACTCGTAACGGTCGCGATTCGCAGAGTAAGCGCCTTGGCGTGAAGCGTTTCGGCGGCCAGCTGGTGAATGCTGGTGAAATCATCGTTCGTCAGCGCGGCACCAAGTTTCACGCTGGCGTCAACGCTGGCATTGGCAAGGATCACACCATCTTTGCCACTGAGACTGGTTACGTGAAGTTCGAAGTCAAAGGTCCGCTGAACCGCAAATACGTGGTGATCGAGCCTGCGGCCTGATCCTGAGGGATCATTAAAAAGCCCCGCGAGGCTCTGCCCGCGGGGTTTTTTTGTATTTGATGCCGGGCTTTTCGCCCGGCGTCGGCTGTCCCCAAAGTGAATCTGTTGCCGTAGAATGGCGGCGATCCGAATGAGAGTCCTTTTCCATGCAATTTGTCGACGAAGCTACCATTGAAGTGCATGCCGGCAAGGGCGGCGATGGCTGCCTGAGTTTCCGTCGTGAAAAATATGTGGAATTTGGTGGCCCGGATGGCGGCGACGGCGGTGCCGGCGGCAGCGTCTTCTTTCAGGCGGACAGCAACCTCAATACCCTGGTGGATTATCGTTACGACCGTATTTTCAAGGCGCGTAATGGTGAGGGTGGCCGTGGGCGTCAGATGACCGGTAAATCTGCAGACGATGTCATTCTGCTGGTGCCGGTGGGTACCACGGTAATTGATGTGGATACCGAAGAGGTGCTGGCAGATCTCACCGAGACCGGCAAGCCGGTGATGATTGCCCGTGCCGGTCGCGGTGGTCTGGGCAATATCCACTTCAAGAGCAGCACCAATCAGGCGCCACGCAAGACTACCAAGGGCAAGCCGGGGGAATCCCGTCGCCTGCGTCTGGAGCTCAAGGTGCTGGCGGATGTGGGGCTGCTGGGTATGCCCAACGCGGGCAAGAGTACGCTGATCCGCGCCATTTCTGCGGCCAAGCCCAAGGTGGCGGATTATCCGTTTACCACCCTGGTGCCCAATCTGGGGGTGGTGAAGGCGGATCGGCATCGCAGCTTTGTGGTGGCGGACATTCCTGGTCTGATCGAGGGGGCGGCAGAAGGTGCTGGCCTCGGTATCCGTTTTCTCAAGCACCTGGCGCGCACGCGTCTGTTGCTGCATGTGGTGGATCTGGCGCCCATGGATGGCGGTAATCCGGCAGATCATATTGATGCCATCGCCGATGAGCTGGATCAGTTTTCGCCGGCGCTGGCGGAGCAGGAGCGCTGGCTGGTATTCAACAAGATTGATCTGCTGGCGGATGACGAGGCGGATGCGCGTATTGATGCCATCGTCGAGGAGCTGGGCTGGCAGGGGCCGGTGTTCCGTATTTCTGCGGCGGCCGGCGTGGGCTGCGAAGACCTGGTCTACGCGCTGATGAATGCCATCGAGGATCGCCGTCGTCTGGAAGCTGAGGATCCAGAGTATGCTGCCGCCCAGCAGGATCTGCGCGCCCGTCTCGAGGAAGAGGCGCGGGACAAGGTGCAGGAGCTCAAGGCGGAAGCTCGTCGTGCTCGTGATAATGACAGCGATGACGACGATGATGACGATCACGATGTGGAAATCGTCTACGAGCCCTGATATTTCGTAGTGCGGAAATGGGGCAATGCCCGTCTCCGCCGTTACCGCATTGGCTGGCGGAGATTGGCTGACGCCAATTTCCGCCCTACGGAACCTGTAAGGAGCGAAGGTGGCTGATCGCCAGCGTTGGGTTATCAAGATCGGTAGTGCCCTGCTGACCAATGATGGCAAGGGGCTGGATGTGGCGCTGATGCAATCCTGGGTGGATCGCATGGTGGTGCTGCGTCAGCGCGGCATCGAGGTGGTGATCGTTTCTTCCGGTGCGGTGGCCGAGGGGATGACCCGGCTTGGCTGGGCGCGCCGTCCGGACTCCGTGCATGAGCTGCAGGCTGCTGCTGCCGTCGGGCAGATGGGGCTGGTGCAGGCCTGGGAGTCCTGCTTTCAAAGGCATAACCTGCACACCGCCCAGGTGCTGCTGACCCATGATGATCTTTCCGACCGCAAGCGTTACCTGAATGGGCGCTCAACCCTGTTGACCCTGTTGGGCTTTGGGGTGCTGCCGGTGGTGAACGAGAACGACACTGTGGTCACCGACGAAATCCGTTTTGGGGATAACGATACGCTGGCGGCGCTGGTGGCCAATCTGGTGGAGGCGGATCGTCTGGTCATCCTCACCGATCAGGAGGGTCTGTTTGATGCCGACCCCCGCAATAATCCGGATGCCAAATTGATTGCCGAGGCGCAGGCGTCGGACCCGCTGATCGAGCGGGTGGCCGGCGGTGGCGGCTTGCTGGGGCGCGGTGGCATGGCGACCAAGGTGCGTGCGGCCAAGCTGGCGGCTCGTTCCGGTGCCCTGACAACCATTGCTTCGGGGCGTAGTCCTGAGGTGCTGATCGAGTTGGCGGATGGTCGGGGCCCGGGTACCACCTTGTTGCCGGACACTTCCCCCATGAATGCCCGCAAGCAGTGGCTGGCTGGGCATCTGCAGATGCGCGGCCGGGTCGTCCTGGATGCCGGTGCGGTCGAGCGTGTCCGTGAAGGAGGCTCCAGTCTGTTGCCTGTCGGGGTGGTGGATGTATTTGGCCAGTTTTCCCGGGGCGAGATGGTGGCCTGTGAAACCGAGCAGGGTGAGCGTATTGCCTGCGGGTTGGCCAATTACGATGCGGCAGATGCCCGTCGCCTGTGTGGCAAGAAGAGTTCAGAGATTGCCGACGTGCTTGGCTTCATGAATGAAGAGGAGCTGATCCACCGGGATAATATGGTGGTGGTCGACGCTGGAGGCCTGGCGCCGGACGCCTGACGCCTGACGGATTTTTGCGTGCGGCCTGTTGCGTGAAGCGTGAAGCGTGAAGCGGCCGCAGAGCGGCATAAAAAAACCGGCACAAGGCCGGTTTTTTTGTGTCCACCAAGAGACTTAGGCAGCCATTGCCTTGATCTTGGTGTTCAGGCGGCTCTTGTGACGAGCTGCCTTGTTCGGGTGAAACTTGCCCTTGCGGGTGGCTTTGTCCAGCACGGATACCGCTTGGGTGTAAGCTTCCTGGGCGGCACCTTGGTCGCCGGACGCAATAGCCGCGTTCACCTTCTTCAGGTATGTGCGCACCATGGAGCGCATCGCTGCGTTGTGCTGACGGCGCTTTTCCGCCTGACGCGCACGCTTGCGTGCTTGCGGTGAATTAGCCAAGGTCCTGCTCCTATCTTGAATTCTGAAATCGAAATTGGTTTATGACACAAGCCGTTATCGGCCGGCCCGCACCGTTGAGACCCGAGTTGATGGTCAAAAAACAGGCGTGCCAAGGTCTAAAGACGCGCAACTATGCCGATCTCGAGGTGGGTTGTCAATGGGAAATGGGCTCTGAAATGATCATCGGTAGCGGTAACGGTGGCCTTTCGCTACTCTTGCCCGATTCTGCCCCGGAGGAGGGCGGTGTCGAGGCTTGAGCAGCCGGTCCCACGGAGATCTGATGACCGAAAACAAGGATACACAGCAGCAGGAAAGTTCCAGGCAGGCGGGCTTGCTGGCCTCCACGCTGGTGGTGTCTTCCATGACCATGCTGTCGCGGGTGCTGGGGCTGGTCCGGGATGTGGTGATTGCCCGCATGCTGGGGGCCTCGGCCGGGGCGGATGCCTTCTTTGTGGCACTGAAAATTCCCAATCTGTTGCGCCGCCTGTTTGCGGAAGGTGCTTTCAATCAGGCCTTTGTGCCGGTGCTGGGGGAATATCGCAGCAAGGGCAGTCTGGCGGCCACCAAATTACTGGTGGACCGGGTGGCGGGGACACTGGGTGGCACCTTGATGCTGGTGACCCTGCTGGGGGTGATCGGGGCGCCGGCGATTATCTGGGTGTTCGCGCCGGGTTTTGGTGACGACCCGCACAAGCGCGAGCTGGCCGTGGAAATGCTGCGGCTGACCTTTCCTTATCTGTTCTTCATTGCCCTGACCGCCTTTGCCGGTGGCATTCTCAATACCTGGAACCGCTTTGCGGTGCCGGCCTTTACCCCGGTGCTGTTGAATCTGAGCCTGATTGGTTGTGCCCTGTTCCTGACCCCTTACTTCAGTGAGGACCGGATGGCGGTGGCGCTGGCCTGGGGGGTTTTGATTGCTGGCGCCGTCCAGCTGCTGTTCCAGTTGCCGTTTTTAGCGCGCCTGAATCTGATGCCGGTGCCGCGCATGGGCTGGCGCGATCCGGGTGTGCGCAAGATCATGACCCTGATGATTCCGGCTCTGTTTGGTGCCTCGATCTATCAGCTCAATTCCTTGGTCAATACGGTTCTGGCCTCATTGCTGCAGACTGGCTCTGTGACCTGGCTGTACTACACCGATCGACTGATTGAGTTGCCGCTGGGCATCTTTGCGGTGGCGATTGGTACCGTGATTCTGCCGGGGCTGTCGAAGCAGCATGCAGAGTCGGACCCGGAAAACTTCTCGAAAATGATGGATTGGGCCATTCGCATGGTATTGCTGATTGGCCTGCCTGCGGCATTGGCACTGGCGGTGCTGGCTGAGCCACTGCTGTCCACCCTGTTCCAGTACGGTGAGTTTGCTGTCGCGGATGTGGAAAAAACGGCGCAGTCTCTGCGCGCGGCCAGTGCGGGCTTGCTGGCTGCGATGCTGATCAAGGTGCTGGCCCCGGGATTCTATGCCCGCCAGGACACCAAAACGCCAGTGAAAATAGGCGTCCTGGCGATGGTGGCGAACATGGCAATGGCCGCGTTGCTGGTGTGGGAGTGGAACCATGTGGGGCTGGCAACCGCCATGGCGCTGTCCAGCTGGTTGAACGCCGGCTTGCTCTTCATCGGCCTGCGCCGGGCCGGGGTCTATACCCCCCAGGCAGGCTGGCTGTTCCATTGGGGGCGGATGCTGGTGGCCGGTGTCGGTATGGCGGCAGCCACCTGGTGGCTGTCTCTGCAGACGTCGGTCTGGACGGACGCGGGCGTCTTTCAGCGGGTGGGCTGGCTGAGTCTGATCGTGGTCTCTGGCCTGCTGCTATATGGTTTGTCACTTGTGATTCTCGGCCTTCGGCCTCGCCATCTGCGCCGCTGACCGGCTTGCGGGTGACAAAAATGCGGGATTATCCGCTTCGGGGCGCTTGCGTGTTGCGTGTTGCACGCTGCGTTCCTGTATAATCGTGCGTCTTTCAAGGCGAGGGTGAGATGCGACTGATTCGCGGCATTCACAATCTGCGCGACAGGCATCGCGGCTGTGTGGCTACCATCGGCAATTTCGATGGGGTGCATCAGGGACACCAGAAGATTCTCGATCAGGTGATCGCGGAAGCTCGTCGCCGTGGCAGCAAGTCCACGGTGATGCTGTTCGAGCCCCAGCCCCAGGAATTCTTTGCGCCGGATCAGGCGCCTGCCCGGCTGATGTCACTGCGCGACAAGCTGATTGCCCTGCGCGAAGCCGGCGTGGATCAGGTGCTCTGCGTCCGCTTCGATGACCGTTTTCGTTCCCTGACTGCGGAGGCTTTTGTGCGCGGTTTGTTGGTGGACGGGCTGGGTATCGAATATCTGGTGGTGGGCGATGATTTCCGCTTCGGCTGTGGCCGGGATGGAGATTTTGCCTACTTGCAGCAGGCTGGCGAACAGTTCGGTTTTGATGTGACCGATACCGCCACCTGCGAAATTGACGGTGAAAGGGTGTCCAGCACCCGGGTCCGGGCGGCTCTGGCGGAGGGGAATTTCGCCCTGGCCGAAACCCTGCTGGGGCGTCCGTTCAGTATCAGTGGCCGGGTGCGGCATGGCGACAAGATCGGCCGTACCCTCAACCTGCCTACGGTGAATCTGGCACTCAAGCGGCTGCGCTCGCCGCTGCACGGGATCTTTGCGGTGACCGTGGATGGTGCCCGGTTTCAGGCCCAGCCCGGTGCCGCAAACATGGGCACCCGCCCCACGGTGAACGGCACGGAAAATCGCCTGGAAGTGCATCTGCTGGACTACAGCGATGCTGGCGTTGGCAAGGACAGCCTGTACGGACAGCACCTTACAGTTGCGTTCCGCCACTATGTGCGGGCGGAAGAGAAATTTGCGGATCTGGACCAGCTCAAGGCTGCCATCTGGCAGGACGTGGAAGCGGTGCGGAACTACTTTGAAAAGACGGGACTATCCAAGACGGTACTATGACGGACTACAAGGCAACGCTTAACCTTCCCCATACCGACTTCCCCATGAAGGCCGGTCTGTCCCAGCGTGAACCTGCACGGCTGAAAGAGTGGCAGGAAAAAGAGCTCTATCAGAAGATCCGTGCGGCCTTCGCCGGTCGTCCCAAATTCATTCTTCACGATGGCCCTCCCTACGCCAACGGCAATATTCATATTGGCCATGCGGTGAACAAGATCCTCAAGGACATGATCGTCAAGTCGCGCACCCTGGCGGGCTTCGATGCCCCCTACGTGCCGGGCTGGGACTGTCATGGCCTTCCCATCGAGCTGATGGTGGAGAAGAAGGTCGGCAAGGCCGGCCACAAGGTGGATGCACGCACCTTCCGCCAGAAGTGCCGTGAGTACGCCAGCAAGCAGGTGGAAGGCCAGAAGGCGGACTTCAAGCGCCTGGGCGTGTTTGGCGATTGGGAAAATCCCTACCTGACCATGGATTACGGTTTCGAAGCCAATATCATCCGTGGGCTGGGCAAGATCGTGGACAACGGCCATTTGCAGCAGGGTTTCAAGCCGGTGCACTGGTGTCTGGATTGTGCGTCTGCCCTGGCGGAAGCGGAAGTGGAATACTACGACAAGGTGTCCTTTGCCATCGATGTGGCCTTCCCGGTCGTGGATGTGGCGGACTTCACCGCGCGCAGCGGGATCGAAGCGAAAGCCCCCAGCCTGGTGATCTGGACCACCACGCCCTGGACCCTGCCGGCCAACCGTGCCGTGTCGGTCCATCCGGAGCTGGACTATGTGCTGCTGTCTGCTCAGCAGGATGGCGCCGCCCGTGAGTTGCTGGTGGCAGAAGCGCTGGCCGATGATCTGGTGGAAAAATGGGGGCTGGAAAACGTGTCCCGTTCCGCCACCGTCAAGGGCGAGAAGCTGGAAATGCTGTCCCTCCAGCATCCGTTCCTGGACTACCAGGTGCCGGTGATTCTTGGTGAGCATGTGACCACCGATGCCGGTACCGGTCTGGTCCACACCGCACCCGGCCATGGTGCCGACGACTTTGTGGTTGGGCAGAAGTACGACCTTGATCCGATCAGCCCGGTGCTGGATAACGGCAAGTTCCGCGATGATCTTGCCGTGGTCGGTGGCATGCATGTAAGCAAGGCCAACGAGCCGGTGATCGAAGCCCTGAAAGAAAAGGGCATGCTGGTGAAGTTTGCCAAGCTTGAGCACAGCTACCCGCACTGCTGGCGACACAAGACGCCGCTGATCTTTCGCGCCACCGCCCAGTGGTTCGTGTCCATGGACAAGAATGGCTTGCTCAAGCGCGCCCAGCAGGAAGTGGACAAGGTGCAGTGGCTGCCGGAATGGGGCAAGGCCCGCATCGACGGCATGCTTACCGATCGCCCGGACTGGTGTATCTCCCGTCAGCGTACCTGGGGAGTGCCCATTGCCTTGTTCGTGAACAAGGAAACCTCCGAGCTGCACCCGGATACCCCGGCGCTGATCGAGCAGGTGGCACAGCGTGTCGAACAGGAAGGCATTGATGCCTGGTTCGATCTTGAGCCAGCCGAGCTGCTCGGTGACGAGGCGGATCAGTACAGCAAGGTGGTGGATACCCTGGACGTGTGGTTCGATTCCGGCGTGACCCATTACTGTGTACTGGATCAGCGCGAGCAGCTGCGTGCGCCGGCGGATCTGTATCTGGAAGGCTCCGATCAGCACCGGGGCTGGTTCCAGTCTTCCCTGCTGACCAGCCTGGCCATTCGTGATGCCGCGCCCTACGAAACCGTACTGACCCATGGTTTCACCGTGGACGAGCAGGGCCGCAAGATGTCCAAGTCCATCGGCAATGTGATCGCACCGCAGGAAGTATGGAATGATCTGGGTGCGGACATCCTGCGCCTGTGGGTGGCGGCGACTGACTATCGTGGTGAGATGTCCGTGTCCAAGGACATCCTCAAGCAGATGGGCGATAGCTACCGTCGCATCCGTAATACCAGCCGCTTCCTGCTCTCCAATTTGAGCGGTTTTGATCCTGCCGTGGATGCGCTGCAGCCTGAGCAGATGCTGGCGCTGGATCGCTACATTGTCGATCGTGCCCTGCAGCTGCAGGACGAGATCAAGGGCCTGTACGACGGCTATCATTTCCACCAGATCTACCAGCGTCTGCATAACTTCTGTGCGCTGGATCTGGGCGGTTTCTATCTGGATATCATCAAGGATCGCCAGTACACCACCCAGGCGGATTCGGTGGCGCGTCGTTCCTGTCAGACCGCCTTGTATCACATTGCCCAGGCACTGGTGCGCTGGATGGCGCCGATTCTCAGCTTCACCGCTGAAGAAATCTACGAGAATCTGCCCGGTGAACGGCTCGATTCCGTGTTCCTGGCGGAGTGGTATGACGGCCTGTTTGCGCTCGGTGACGTGGCCATGGGCCGTACGTTCTGGGAGCAGGTGCAGGAGGTGAAGCAGGGGGTCAACAAGGCCATCGAAGGGACCCGTCGCGACAAGATCATCAAGGGCGGTCTTAGCGCGGAAGTAACCCTGTTCGTGGATGCAGACAAGCAGGCCCTGCTGGAAACACTCGGCGACGAGCTGCGTTTCGTGACTATTACCTCTGCAGCCACCCTCAAGCCGCTGGCCGAGGCGCCGGCGGAACTGGAAGAGAGTGTGCCTGGTCTCAAGGTGCAGGTGGTGGCTTCCGGTAATGCCAAGTGCGTGCGCTGCTGGCATCACCAGCCGGATGTGGGTAGCCATGCCGGCCACGAAGAGCTGTGTGGCCGCTGTGTTACCAACGTGGATGGCGACGGCGAGGTTCGTCATTACGCCTGATCATGCCGCAGGGCGGAAATGGGCAAGCGCCCATCTCCGCTTGGGCGTTAACGCATTAACCGGGTAGAGAATCAATGAAGTCAGCCAGGATTCCTGGGCAATTGGTGTGGCTGTGGCTCACCGCCGTTGTGATTGTGCTGGATCAGATCACCAAAAACATGATTGTGGAGCGGTTCTCCCTCTATGAGCGACTGGAAATCTTTCCGCATTTCAATCTGACCCTGGCTTATAACACCGGCGCAGCGTTCAGCTTTCTGGCGGATGCTGGTGGCTGGCAGCGCTGGTTCTTTACCGCCATTGCGGTCATCGCCTCCGTGATGATCCTGATCTGGCTGGCCCGGCTGACCAAGGCAGAAACCCTGCAGGGTATTGCCCTGGCCCTGATTCTCGGTGGCGCCCTGGGGAATTTCTACGACCGGCTGGTGCTGGGGCATGTGGTGGATTTTCTCGATTTTTACTGGGGTAACTATCACTTTCCGGCATTCAATATTGCCGATACGGCCATCACTATTGGTGCCGGCCTGATCCTTCTCGACATGGTGCTGGGAGCGAAAAAGACCGATGACTGAGATTCTCCGCGCAGGCCCGGAAACCCGGGTGACCCTGCATTTCGCTGTGCGTCTGATGGATGGCACCGAGATGGATTCCACCTTTGGTGGTGAGCCGGCGTCCTTTGTCTGGGGTGACGAGTCCCTGTTGCCGGGCTTTGAAAGTTCCATTCGCGGCCTTAAGGCTGGCGACAAGCGCAGCGTATTCCTGGAAGCCAAAAAAGCCTTTGGGGAGTACAACGATGACAACGTGCAGCACTTCACCCGCGAGACCTTCATCCAGTACGACACCCTGGAGCCGGGCATGGTGCTGAGCTTCGCCGATGCCGCCGGTGGCGAACTGCCAGGCGTGATCAGCCGGGTGGAGGACGACTGGGTCTACGTGGATTTCAACCACCCCCTGGCCGGCCGCGACCTGACCTTCGAAGTGGAGATCGTGTCGGTAGAACGCTACGCCCCCGAGCAACCAGTTACCCTCAATTAATAGTGAATAATGAATAGTTAATAACGAGAGAGTACAGTGGGAGCGTGGTCCTCAGGGCTGCGCTATTAACTATTAACTATTAATTATTAATTGCCTTATGCAGATTCGTCTCGCCAACCCCCGCGGCTTCTGTGCCGGGGTGGATCGTGCCATCGACATCGTCAACCGGGCCCTGGAAGTGTTCGGCCCGCCCATCCATGTGCGTCATGAAGTGGTGCATAACCGTTTCGTGGTGGACGACCTGCGCCAGCGTGGCGCGGTGTTCGTGGAAGAACTGGACGAAGTGCCAGACGACGCCATCGTCATCTTCAGTGCGCATGGCGTCTCCAAGGCGGTACAGCAGGAGGCCGAGCGGCGCCAGCTGAAGGTCTTCGATGCCACCTGTCCACTGGTGACCAAGGTGCATATGGAAGTGATCCGCTATGCCCGCGAGGGCCGCGAAAGCATCCTGATCGGCCACGAAGGCCATCCCGAGGTGGAAGGCACCATGGGGCAGTATGACAAGTCCCATGGCGGCGATATCTATCTGGTGGAAGATGAGGTGGATGTGGCTGCTCTTGAGGTTCGCGACCCGTCCAAACTGGCCTTCGTTACCCAGACCACCCTCAGTGTGGACGATACTGCCAAGGTCATCGATGCCCTGCGCCAGCGCTTCCCGGAGATTCATGGCCCCAAGCGCGAGGATATCTGCTACGCCACCACCAACCGCCAGGACGCGGTGCGCCAGCTGGCCCTTGAGTGTGATCTGGTGCTGGTGGTTGGGTCGGTGAACAGCTCCAACTCCAACCGTCTGCGTGAGCTGGCCGAGCGCTGTGGCACCGAATCTTACCTGCTGGATGAGCCTGGCCAGATCGACAAGGCCTGGCTGGAAAGCAAAAAAGTGGTGGGCGTCACCGCCGGCGCCAGTGCCCCGGAAGAGTTGGTGCAGCAGGTGATTGCCACGCTGAAGTCCTATGGTGGCCAGGAAGCTGAAGAGGTGCCCGGCCGCGAAGAGAATATTCGTTTTTCCATGCCCAAGGCGTTGCGTCCGTAACGCCTGTCCCCGTTTTGCTACCGCCAAGAGTGCAGTTTTCGGACCAATACTTTCGTATAGGAAGAAAATTGCGCCAGTCTACGACGATAGTGTGAGCGTCCTCACACCCGAAAGTACCAAAAGTCATTACATTTCAGCAGCTTATACCGTCTGGTGCCACTGGCTGCCCGTTTATCACTCCTGCGTTGATGCCACTGGTCGGCTTGCTAGAGTTAAGACACACATATTGGGCTGGCATGTCTCCATGAAGAGCATAAATAAAAAACAACGAGGTTTTTCGCTTATCGAGCTGATTGTGGGGGTCATTATTCTTGGGGTAATGGCTGCTATTGCTGCGCCTGCATTTCAGCGAATGGCGGCAGGTTCAGCGGTTCGCTCCTGCACCATGGACCTCGTTACCGCTTTGAATACCGCGAGAGCGGATGCTGTGAATCTGCGTCGTGGCGCCACGATGTCAGCAACTAATACTTCATCTTCCGGGAATGAGTGGGGGAGCGGAGGCTGGTCCTTGACGTATCCGGGAGTGGCCGAAACCAAGAACTTCGAGCCCTGTGAAAATGCCACCGCTACTGAGGCGGGAGGCGCAACGACCTTGTCGTTTGATATCCAGGGGCGAACCCCGGCTGCGCTGACATTCCAGGTCTGCCATTCGCAAGGCGTTGTCGCAGGGCGTCAGATTGCGGTCAGCCGCACAGGGCTGCTTACCAATACGGAATTTAACGGGTGCAATTAATCATGAAGCGAGAATCGATGCGGGGGCATCAGTCCGGTATGGGCATGATGGAGGTGCTGGTGGCCTTGCTGGTGCTGAGCGTGGGGGTGCTGGGCTATGCAGGCCTGCAGCTTCGTGCTCTGGATTCCACCGATGAAACCTATATGCGTTCTCAGGCCATGGCAGTGGCACAGGATGCGGTGGAGCGAATGATGGCCAATCCCGGTGCATCGGCCGTTTATGAGACAGAGGGGAATTGGGGTGGGGCTGCGGCAGCGAATCTCCCACAAACCTGTCTTGGCCAGAATTGCACCGCCGCCCAGATTGCGGCCTGGGATATTGCCCAGTTGACCTGGTATGCCAATGACCTGCTTTCTCAGGGTGTTGTTGGTGTGGAAGATTGCGCCACCGGCACCTCCCAATGTGTTCTCGTTGCTTGGGGGGGAGAGTCCCTGGATAACTGCCAGGATGCGGGCGGAGCCGCCTCCGGCGTTGATTGTGTGGTACTGGAGGTGAGGCTATGAATATCAAACAGAGAGGTTTCAGCCTTGTCGAACTGATGGTCGCGTTGTTGCTTGGCACAATCATTATCGGTGCCGCGACGCAATTGTTTTTGACTAATCAGCGCTCCTTCCAGCTGCAACAGAATATGAGTGAAGTGCAGGAAACCGGGCGATTTGCCGTGGAAATACTCTCTCGGGAGCTGCGGATGGCGGGCTTGACCCGGCCAGACGGAACGGAATCCGGTGGACTGATAGCCGCGGCAGCCTTTGAAGGTGGTGCCGGAGCAATGGCCAATGACCAGCTGCGTTTTCGCTTCTTTGGCACTACCGATTGCCAGGGCGATACCTACACCGGGGCAGGGGATGACACCCTGATCGAGAACCGCTATTCGGTGGTCAATGGGAATCTGATCTGTACCGGCTTGATCGATCAGGATAGCAACGGTGCAGTCGATGCCGACGCTACCAGTGTGACTCTGGTCAGTAACGTAAGCAGCTTCCAGGTGCTATACGGCGTAGACCGGGAAATGGTTGCCGGGGCGGGGGCTGAAGATGGTATCCCGTTTGCCGGTCGTTATTTGCGCGCCAACCAGGTGGCGGTCACGGATCAAGTGGTAAGCGTGCGCATTGGTTTATTGGTGAGGGCTGCACAGGACAGTAATGAGCAAGCCGGAACGCCAAGAGGTTTTACGGTTCTGGACAAGGTGCTGGCTGGTGGCGCTGCGCCTCTGGATACCCAGGCGGTGCGCCGCCTGTTTGTGCGGACGATCAAACTGCGTAACTACAGATGGGATTCGGTGTGATGAGATCTCGAGTTTACTTACAGACGTTCAGGCGGCAGCGGGGTGTGGCGCTGTTTATTGCGCTGATTCTGCTGATCATTATTTCCATTCTTGGCGTTTCAGCCATGCGCATGTCCATGTTCAACGCGAGGATTTCAACCGGAGCCCAGGTCAACACCATGACCTTCCAGGCGGGGGAATCTGCGTTGCAATCGGTCTATGAGGAAGCGCTGGATGCGGACGAGGGCGGCGAGAATAACGTCATCCTGCGTGCCATGAACAAGCGTTTTGCGGAAGGGGTTTTCGAGGTGCAGCTGCGTTGTGTGACCACTGCGGATCCGTATAAATCCGGAGCCTGTGCAGACGGTGACTACATGGATACCCGTGATCTGCTCAAGGCATCTTCGCAAACCGTAGTGAAAGATACGATTCGAAATATTGCCGGCAACTCCATCACACAGACGGGGTCTGGCGGCACTACCGTAGTCTGGTATGACTTTGTGTCAGTGGCCAAGGGCGAAATGCAGGACCTTCAAGTGGAAAGTCATAACGTCCAGGAATTCTCCCGCAAGGGGCTATACATAAGCGGCAATTTCTAATTGCGGGGTGGGGAGGCAACAATGAACAGCATGAAACGCATCAGCTCTTACATCGGCCTTGGCGCAGCCATATTTCTCAGTGTGCCCGCATTGCATGCGGATGATACCGAGGTCTATCTGCAGGGGATTCCTGCCAACAGCAGTAACAACATCATGATGATGATTGATACTGCCGGTGCCAGTAATACCGGGACAGTGATCGAGGACATCGCCGGAGCCCTGAATCGAGTGATCGACCGGACTGCTTCCAGCACCAACATGGGCTTGTCCCGTTATTACGCAGGTGGCCAGCCAGTAGGCTCCTATGTGGCCTATCCAGTACTCCCCCTGTTGGGCAGTGCGGGAACGCAGCTAACCAGCCTTGCCATGAGTGGTGACGGGGATGCCTATCAGGCCAGTAGTGCCGATGCCATTGTGCTGGATGATGCCGAAGTGAAAGTGGTGGGGGGCGATGCCAGTACCCGCCATGGCTTTGTCTTTAATCCTATCGCCATACCACGACATGCCACCATCACCAATGCCTATATCGAGCTCCATTCCTCATTCCCGGTGAGTGGGGCGCAAATCAGTCTGCTGCATGATGATGTGGACTTGGCTGAACCCTTTTCTGCCGCAAATGACCTGTTTTCCGGTGGCTGGGCGGAGTCCGTAATCAGCAAGGTTACAGGCCCGGATAACCGCAATTACAATACCGGCGCAGACTGGGATACCAAGGTGGAAAAGGTGGACGCCAACACCATCCGCATCCCTCTGACCCCGGTAATGCAGGACATGGTCAGCCGGGCGGTCTGGTGTGGCAATGAACCGATCGGGCTGGGCTTCCTCAAATCCGATTCCACCTTTACGTATTATGCTTCCGAAGCAAGCGGCCAGCTGATGCCCGATGGGGTGACAACCATCAAGTCACCTTCCCTGCATGTGGAGTGGGATCCGAAAACCATGTCGGTAGGCGCCGGTCTTACTGGCAATGATACTTATGCCTGTATGGGCGGAGAGCACCGGGATCCGACTGATTCCGAAAATGATGCCATCGAGTTGATTGCCGATGGCACGCTGTTCAACGACCGTCCGCTCCTTGTGGGGGATGTGGCTAACCTGAAAACCGTTTCGACCTCGAATAAAAAAGGTAACGGCAATGGCAACGGCAACTCGGGCAGTCAGGAAGCCGTTTCTTCCGGCTCTTATATCGCGGGCTTGCGAATGCCACAATTTGGCCTGCAAAAAGACGATATCGTCAGTAATGCCAAGTTGTTCATCAACGCGACAGAAGTGTCCGGTAGCGGCAAGATAATCATTGAGGCCATTGACGGCGATGCCCAGCCATTTGATACGGCCAACAGTATTTCTTCCCAGGGCAAGCTGGGCCTTTCTGCAGAGTATGCGTTGTCTGATGGGCAGGAGGGTTACTTCGAAGTCGATGTGACCGATATGATCAACAAGCTACTGGCGTCGGCTGACTGGGCGCCGGGTTACAGTGTTGGCTTCGTGCTGTCCAGCTCCTCGCCGGGCACATTCGATGTGCGGCTGGGGGGTATGGATGATGGTGTCGCCAGTGGCTCCTACATGACTTTCGATGCCCTGGCGGCATCAACCGCCAGTTTTCTTCCTTCTTCCCGGGGCGCCCTGAAGCAGCAGGTCTCCCTGCTGGCAGATGCCGGTGGCGGTGGTAATTCCAATACCGTGACCAGCTTGATGGATATGGGCTCCTACATGCGTGGCCATGTCCCCATGACCGGTGCCGATTACTATAAGAACAACGCAGGATCTGAACCGGCGGATACCTATGCGGAGGATATTTTCGACGCCAAGTATTCCAGCTACCGTTTGCCGCCCAGCGCAGCAGACCAGTGTTCTCGCAGCCACATCATCATGATGGCTGGCAAGGCGCCCAATGATGGCAAGGATGGGCAGGGCTTCATCTCCTCGGCAACAGACAAGGCAATTGGTGGTGGGGATGGTGATTGCCCCACCGGTGCTGAGGGCGTGTTTACGTGCTCGGCCAACTACGCCAAGTGGCTAGCCAACCCTTCTGATCCTGCTGACCGTGTGCCGGTGGTAACCCACATTGTCGGCTTCCAGCTGACAGACAAGGAAACCGCTGGTTATTCCAAGGTGACGGAAGCGTCCGGTGGCATTTTCGTGTCGGCTGAAAATGTGGATGAGGTAGAAGACGCCTTTTCCGAAATTATTGACCGCATTACCGTGGAAAACGCTTCCCTTGCCGCACCGGGTGTGGCGGTGAACCAGCTGAACCGCTTCCAGCATCTGGATCAGCTCTATTACTCCGTGTTCAAACCTGACTTCCTGACCCAGTGGAAAGGGAACCTGAAGCGTTATCGCCTGAAATTTACCAATGCCGGTCCGCAGATCGTGGATGCCAATGGTGCGGTGGCCATTGATGATTCCACCGGTTTCTTCAAGGAAGAGTCCAGAAGTTTCTGGTCTGACTCAACTGACGGTAACCTGGCGGTAATGGGTGGCGCCCGTGGTGAGATCGACAATGACAGCACCACCCGCAAGCTCTACTACTTCACCGGTACGGAAAGCAGTCTGGATCCTTCCGGTTCCATCACCAGCACTACTTTTGGTGCCGGTGAAAAGCTGACTTTGATGGACGACAGCAACAAGCCGACGGCAGCCCAGATGGGAATCGATGCCGCGAATGTGGACGATGCTTATACCTTCCTGAATTACTCCTGGGGGGATCCGCTGCACAGTGAGCCACGACTGGTGACCTATGCTGTTGATGTGAGTGCCGGCACCCAGGATAACGTGATCTTTGCGGGAACCAATGACGGCATTCTTCATGCAGTGGATGCAGATGATGGCAGTGAGCGATTCTCCTTCATCCCGCCCAGCGAACTGGCCAAAACCGGTGACCGCGTCAGGAACGGCAAGCTACTGCCGATGGATTACCTGCGCTCTACCTATGGCCTGGATGGCACCTGGACCCCTTGGCGCCGCGTGGATGGTTCCAATGTGAATGTGTACCTGTTCGGTGGTCAGCGTCGTGGTGGACGTAACATGTTTGCCCTTGATGCCACCAAGGCGGGCTCAAGCGCTGATCCGCGTTTGCTGTGGCGGATTCAGGGTGGCAAGACATCCGGGTTTGATGATCTTGGCCAGACCTGGTCCAGTCCGACACTGGCGCAGATCAAGATCAATGGTGATGCCGTGCCGGTACTGATCTTTGGTGGTGGCTACGATGCGGATAATCACGATACCGCAGGCAAGACCTCTACCGGCGATGATTATGGCAATGCCATCTATATGGTGAACGCTACCAACGGCAAGCTGATCTGGAGTGCCTCGAATGCTTCCAGCAACAGTGGCGCCTCAAGTCACACCACTGTCAGCGACATGAAGTGGAGCATTCCTTCCGATGTGTCTGCGGTGGACCTGAACGTGGACGGCTTTATCGATGCGCTGTATGCCTCGGATCTGGGCGGCCAGATTTTCCGCGTCGATCTGAATATGGAAAATGCCGGAACGGGCAGCCTGGTTCGTCGAGTGGAAACTGTGGCGTCCCTGGGGTACGCGGAAACCTCAGGCTATAGCAGTCATCGTCGCTTCCATGCCTCTGTCTCAGCGGCGCTGGCCTATGACAGCTCTGACAACCCGTTCCTGCAGATCCTGATCGGCTCTGGTTATCGGGCCCATCCGCTGGAAACCAATGCCACCCAGGATCGCATCTTCATGATCGAAGATCGTGACATCTTTAAAGCCCAAAAGGCGCCCTATGCTTCTTCAGGCACGGTGAAAACAGCCGACCTCGTGGATCTGACAAACAATCTGTCTCCCAGCGCCAGCGATCTGACCGGCAAAGGCTGGCGTATTGATCTGGACAAGACAGACGGCGAGAAAGTGTTGGGTGCAGCCGCCATTCTCAATGGTGTTGCCTACCTGAGTACCTATGTGCCTACCGATCTGAGTACACGCTCTGACTGTGCTCCGATTCAGGGTCGTTCTCGCCTGTATTCCATTAGTGTGACTGATGGTTCGCCGGCTTCTTCTGACCCCAACATTAGTGGTCGCTATGAAGAGTCCGTGTCCCTCGGTTTGGCACCGGAGCCGCAGATTTTGATTGGTGGTGAAGATCCGGGTGATGGCGGTGACGATGAGGGGGGTGATGATGGCACTACTCCGGATGAGAATGGGCTCGATAGTGCCTGTTCAAGTGAATCCCAGGTTGCGATTCTTATCGGTACCTCGGTTCGTTCCGGCGGCTTCCTGAAGGGGTGTGGCCTGAAAAAGACCCGCTGGTACGAAGTGAATAGTGATGAAGACGCTGACGCTGTTATTCAGAAAGAAAACCCGAACCAGCAAACGCCTTAATAGTCCACAGGCGCCCGAGAGGGCGCCTTTTACGGGGGTTGATATGTCTCAGACCGAAAGAGGGTTTACCCTCATTGAATTGTTGATTGCAGTGATGATCATCGGGATTCTTGCTGCCGTGGCGTTTCCATCCTACACGCGCTATGTGCAATCAGCGACAGAGTCTCAGGTGCAGGGTGAGTTGATGGATCTAGCAGCAGCCCAGGAGAGGTGGCGGGCGCAAAACTTCGAATATACCGCTTCGTTAGCGGACTTGAGAACGCCGCTCGCCAGTAACAAGAATTATTCTGTTTCCCTGACGCTGGCTAATAACAACCAGACCTATGTCGCCGAAGTGACACCTAATTCAGGCACGCCAGTTGCCGGGGAAGCTTCTTTCAAAATTGATCAGGATGGCACCACTTGCTATGGCAAGGGCGGTTGCACTCTTGGTAGTGGACCGTCCTGGAGCAAGAAATAACCATGCTCTGACATCTGCCATAATTCTGCCTTGCTAACCTCCAGAGTTGTTGGCAGGGCAGCTGCCTTCCGGCACATCCTTCTCAATCCTCGGTCTACCAGCCCAGTTCATCACCACACGTCTTCCATGCCCTTTCAGGCAGACGTAGAAGCTGCCATTCTGGTAGTAGCCCTTGCCGCTGGCCTGATAGCGGAACCAGGGTTTCCCCCGAAAGCTTTTCCATTGCCACTGAATTTGTTTTGCGTTGCCGGTTTCCGCGACAATGGTCTCGCCGCTATCCCGCTTAAGGTTCTTGTTGCTGTCGTGAAAGGCCTGCAGGCCCGGTCCCGGGGCGTCCCCTTCACAGCCGCTGTTCTTGATGCAGATCACGATGTCGCCTCGCACCAGGCTGCTGCTGCGCGCCTGAAGCAGCACTGCCAGTGTATCATTGGCCGCGGCGGCGAGGCGCTGGCTAGTGACCATGCGTTGCATGGGGGGCAGGGAAATGCTTAATAAGGTTCCCATAATGACCAGTGCGATCAGGGCTTCCAGCAGGGTAGTGCCGGCCTGTAATTTCATCTTTTCTGCCTGTTGGCTATCGACAAGTCAGCATAGGCAGCGCTGGCCGGGGACGGCGTAAGTGATTATCGCAAGACAATGTAGGGCAGTTATGACAGAGCATGTAGCCGATGTAGCAGTGATTGGAGCGGGAGCCATAGGTTTGCTGTCCGCACTGGAGCTGTTGCGCCGGGGGCGGCAGGTGACCGTATTTCATGATGAACCGGCCCGCAATCCTGCCTCCTGGGCGGGGGGCGGCATTCTGTCTCCGCTGTTTCCCTGGCGGTATTCTGATGCCCTGACTCGGCTGACCCGGCATGCCATGCATGACTATCAGGCACTGGCCGCTGAACTGAATGTGGATTTCGGGGTGTTGCCTCAGGGGCTGTTGACGGTGACCGAGGAGAGTGAAGAGGTGCTGGACTGGTGTCGCCGCCACGACATGCAGGTTGAGCAGCATCCGGATGGCTGGTTCTTTCCTGCTTTGGGCTCGGTGCGAAACCCCAGGCTGTTGGCGCGTTTACGGGAATACCTGCAGGCCCAAGGTGTTCGCTTTGTGGCTGAAAGGGTCGAGCGTGTTGGTGATGCAAGTGAAGGCTTGCGCCTCGACATTGAGGCAGGAAATGACGCGTCGTGCTTTGATCAGGTTGTTGTTGCAACGGGGGCGTGGTCGTCGCAACTGCTCGCTCCCTGGGGATGTGACTTGCCGGTGTCTGCGGTAAAGGGGCAGATGTTGTTGTGGGATCTGGGTAAACACTGCCCTGATACGGTGTGGCTGAGTGATGCCGGTTATTTTATTCCGCGCGGTGACGGACTATGCCTGTTTGGCTCAACCCTGGAAGCGGATTTTGACTGTTCACTGCCTACCCGACAGGGCTATGAGCAACTTTGTGAAAGGGCCAGAGCATTGAGGCCCGAGATTTCAGGGCTAACTCCGCTGGCGATCTGGGCGGGGTTACGGCCGGGAAATATCCGCGATGTGCCTTTTATCTTTCCAGTCGATGAGTCACGCCGGTTATGGGTGAACACCGGCCACTTCCGTAATGGCCTGGTTGCCGCTCCGGCCAGCGCGCGTTTGATGGTGCAGTGGATGTGTGGTGAGGCGTTGGAGTTTGATCCGGCGCCCTATGGGGCGCCTTGATCATTCACCGTCGTCGTCTTCCCGGTCCAGCTCCAGTTTTTTCAGCCGGTAACGTAATGAGCGGAAAGTCATGCCAAGCTTCTTGGCGGCGGCTGTCCGGTTCCAGTGAGTGGCCTCCAGGGCTTTGAGGATTTCCTGTCGCTCAATATCCTGCAGAAAATCTTCCAGCGGCTGTGTGCTGTCTCGCTCGGGCACGCTGCCCGTACTGACGCCTTCTGAGCTTGTTGACCCGGGTTGAGACTGTCCTTGAAGATGCAGGTTTTCCGTTTCGATCACGGCGCCTTCGCACAGGGTCATGGCCCTTTCCAGGGTGTTTTCCAGCTCCCGGACATTGCCGGGAAAGGGGTAATCACGTATGGCCGCCATGGCCTGATCGCTGACGCGGGGTGCGCTGGTGTCCCAGGCCTGACTCAGGCGTTTGAGGATATGATCCACCAGGGCAGGAATATCTTCCTTGCGTTCGCGCAGCGGTGGCACGTGGGCCTCGATGACGTTCAGGCGGTAGAATAAATCCTGGCGAAAGCGCCCTTCGTTCATCTCTCTGGCCAGATCCTTGTGAGTGGCACAAAGAATACGCAGGTTGACCTGGAATTCCCGGGCCTCACCCACCGGGCGGACACTTTTTTCCTGAATGGCGCGCAGCAGTTTGACCTGCATGTGTAGTGGCAGATCCGCCACTTCATCCAGAAACAGGGTGCCGCCATCCGCCTCGCGGAACAGACCTTTGCGGTCTTCCACCGCGCCGGTGAAGGCGCCTTTGCGATGCCCGAAGAATTCACTTTCCATCAACTCTGAAGGAATCGCGCCGCAGTTTACGGCTACGAATGGCTTGTCACGACGAGGGCCGAGAGTGTGGATCAGTCGCGCAATGCGCTCCTTGCCGCTGCCGGATTCGCCACTGATATAGATGGGTGCCTGGCTGCGCGACAGTTTCTTGACCTGGCTCTTGAGAGCCTGCATGGCAGGCGCTTCACCGATCAGATTGTTTTCTTCTTCCTGGTGTTCTTCCACATGGCTAATGCCCAGGCCGTCCTCGATCAGCTGGCGCAGGCGATCCAGTGCAACGGGTTTGGAAATGAAATCATAGGCGCCCAGCTTCATGGCATCCGTCGCGGTTTCCATGTTGCCGTAGGCGGTAATGACGGCGGTGGGCATGTCCGGGCGGTGTTGTGAAATGTGCTGCAGCAGCTCCAGACCGGTGCCATCGCCGAGATTCATGTCGGTGAGGCAAAGGTCGAAGTGTCCATTATTCAGTTTATCCTTGGCGGCCCCCAGGGATTCCGCAGCGGTGGCCTTGAGCTTCATGCGCCCAAGGGTAATGACCAGCAGCTCGCGAAGATCGGCTTCGTCATCCACAACCAGTACGTGGGGGGTGTCTGCACTCATAGTCGAACTCTGTTATTGAAATTGTCGGTGCGGGTGGGCAAAGGTTATCACAAAGCTGGCGCCTGTCCCGGTGTCTTCCAGGTCCAGGCTGGCCTGGTTGGCCTGGCATAGCTCACGGCACAGATACAGCCCCAGGCCATTGCCATCCGAGGCGGTGGTGTAGAACGGCTCGAACAGGTGGCGGGCGGCTTCTTCGCTGATGCCGGTGCCGTTGTCGCGAATCCGTAACCAGGGCAGGCCGGTGCGGTCATGGGTGCCGCAGCTGAGGGTGACACGGGTGCCATCACCACCATGTTTCAGGGCGTTGGAGATCAGGTTATCCAGCACCTGTCTCAGCTGGTTGGTATCAAAGCGTACTTCCACCTCATTGCCACAGCTCAGTTCTACGGGAGCCCCGTCGCTTTTCAGATTCCAGTCATCGTGAATGGATTGCAGCACCGGAGCCAGCACGAAACGCTCGGCATTACCCTTGCCGCGCCGGGACAGGTCAAGCACATCGTGGATGATGCCGTTTACCCGTGTGACATGGTTGCGGATGATGGACAGCAGGTGCTGGTCTTCCTCGCTGGGCTCACCGTCCAGCAACAGATCCGTGGCATGGTTGATGGCGCTGAGCGGGTTGCGGATTTCGTGGGCCAGGGTGGCGGACAACCGCCCCAGCGAGGACAGGTTGAGTTGCTGAGCTTCCTGGGCCACCCGGGAGGTGTCTTCCAGAAACAGCAGGGTCAGGTGCTCGTGGCCGGTGTCGAGACTGGCAAAGCGCGGACTCAGCACCGGGCTTTGTTCGGACACCCGCAGGGTGGCCAGTGGCAGCATGGGGTTGTCCTGCCAACGCTCAAACCGGCTGATCAGGCCTTGCGGAAGCTGCTTGCCGAGCATGGGCGAGTCGAACAGATTGTTGGCGGAATGGTTGGACATCAGGATGCGTTGCTGTTCATCGAACACCATCACTCCGGTACGCATACGCTGGACAATCTGCTGGTTCAGGGCTTCCAGTCGCTCGATGGCGACCCGCTGTCGACGGGCAATCTGTTCGCTCTGTTCCAGCTTTTGGGCGACTTGTTGAATGATCAGCGACACCATGAAGAAGGCGATGCCCAGTAATCCGGATTCCGTTAGCAGGAAAGGGGAATCAAACTGTTCCTGAATGGAAAAATAGAATTGCTCGAACATGGCCGACAGGGTGGCCAGGGCGGCGATCAGAAACCCCAGCCGTCCCCGCAACAGAATGTTGCCCGCGGCCACGGTGACCAGTAACAATACTGCGAGCCCCCCTTCCAGGCCGCCCTGGGCATGCACCACCAGAGTCAGCATGATCAGGTCGGTGATCAGGGCGGTGGGCTGGGCCCAGCCCGGAAACGCCCGTTGGTGCCGGCGGAAATCCAGTGTGGTAGAAGCCAGAATCAGGCCGAGATAGGCAAACAGCGTGGCCTGGAAAAGATCAGGGGAGTGTTTGCCTATCAGTGGGTTGTCGGGGGCAAAATGCAGAAACAGCAGCGCGCAGGCAATGGCAATGCGGTAGACATTATAGATGCGGGCTGGCGTCCAGCCCTGGTTACTGATCATGGTGCTCCAGATAGAGGCGTTGATGCTCCATGCTGCAGAAATGCTGGCCGTTGTGGCTGAACGCTTCGTGATCCGGTACATGCACCCCACACTGGGCGCATTTGCGCATCAGTTGCTGTTGCTGGCCGGTTGTCGGAGGATTATTGGCTTGTCGGGGCGAAGCTAGCAGGTTCTTGACCACTCGCCAGACAATATAAATCAGTGCTGCAATGACCAGCAGTCGTATCAGCCCCATCCTTTTCTCCTTGTTTTGTGCATCCTGATGCATTCATGGATCGCGGACTAAAGAGTACAATCAGCGCTCATTTCATGAAAGGCCGGTGAAGATGCGAATTATCATGGCCCAGCAGAACGCGCTGGTGGGCGACATTGAAGGCAACGCACAAAAGGTGATTCAGGCTGCCGATGAGGCCCGCCGTCTGCTAGGTGCTGACCTGGTGGTCTTTCCGGAATTGATGCTCACCGGCTACCCCCCTGAAGATCTGTTGTTGCGCCCCAGTCTCAACAGCCGGGTGGATGACGCGCTGGCCACCATTGCCGAAGCGATTACCCTGCCGGTGGTGCTGGGCTACCCGGCGGTTCGAAACGGACTACGCCGCAACGCCGCGGGGGTCATCTTCCCCGGTGAAGCCCGGCCTCGTCATGAGTATTTCAAGCAGTGTCTGCCCAACTACCGGGTGTTCGACGAGAAGCGCTATTTTCAGGCTGGCGATCAGTCCTGTACCTTCGAGCTGGACGGCTGGACCTTTGGCCTGAGCATTTGCGAGGACATCTGGCACAGCGAGCCGACTCGCCAGCTTCAGGAAGCCGGCGCCCAGATCGTCCTGAGTCTGAATGCCTCGCCGTTCCGGGCCAACAAGGTGGCCGAGCGGCTGGAGCAGGTACAGGCGCGCAGTCGCGAAACCGGCATGTCCATCCTCTACTGCAATCTGGTGGGCGGGCAGGATGAACTGGTGTTTGATGGCGCCTCCTTCGCGTGTGATTCCCGTGGCGAAAAATGTATTCAGGGAGCCAGCTTCAACGAGGCCCTGGTGCCGGTAGATCTTCAGTGTCAGGGAGGCAGTTGTGACCCGGTGGGCGAAGTGCTGCCAGTGCCCGAGTTGGAGCAGAGCCTTTATCAGGCGCTGGTACTCGCCACCCGGGATTATGTGAACAAGAACGGCTTCAAGGGGGCCTTGCTGGGGCTGTCCGGCGGGATCGATTCTGCCCTGACCCTGGCCGTAGCGGTGGACGCGCTGGGGCCTGATCGAGTGGAAGCGGTCATGATGCCGTTCCGCTATACCTCGGCCATGAGCCTCGAGGATGCGGAAAAGCAGGCCCGTACCTTGCGGGTGAAATATCATGTCATGCCCATCGAGCCTGCCTTTAACGGTTTTATGGGCATTCTGGATGAAGCCTTTGCCGGGTTGCCAAAAGATACGACTGAAGAAAATCTTCAGGCGCGCTGCCGTGGAGTGATTCTCATGGCGCTCTCCAACAAGAGCGGCTCGGTGGTGCTGACCACCGGCAACAAGAGTGAGATGGCGGTAGGCTATGCGACCCTCTACGGGGATATGGCCGGCGGCTTCTCCGTGCTCAAGGATGTGTTCAAGACCATGGTGTTCCGGTTGTGCAGATGGCGCAATCAGCAGGCGGGCAGTGAAATCATTCCGGAACGGGTGATTACCCGCCCGCCCTCTGCGGAGCTGGCACCGGATCAGGTGGATACCGATTCCCTGCCGGATTACGACGAACTGGATGCCATTCTGCAGCGCTACGTGGAGCAGGACATGAGTGCCGAGGCGGTGATTCGCGATGGCTTCGATCGGGACAATGTTTATCGTGTGGTGAAACTCACCGACCGTAACGAGTACAAACGCCGTCAGGCCGCCGTAGGCCCCCGCGTTAGTCGCCGCGCCTTCGGTAAAGACCGTCGCTACCCGATCACCAACGGCTGGCGGCCAGGGGATTGATTGAACGCTGGATGCCAGAGGCCGGATGCCTGACGAAGTAAAATAAAAAAGCCCGCGAAAGCGGGCTTTTTAGCGTCTGGCATCAGGCGTCCAGCGTCAGGCGCTCTACAGCAGGTCGAATGTCAGCAGGCTGAGGATGCCGTTGTCCTCATCCGGCCACCATGCCAGGTCGACCTGTTGTTCCTTGTCCAGATATTGGCTTTCCGGGTAGTTCAGGGCCAGGATCGCGCGGCTTTTCTCGGCCAGTTCCGGGTATTCCAGGCGCTCGTAGCTTTTCACCATGATCGCCAGCGCTTCTTCCACGGCAGGTGTTTGCTGGTAGTGTTTGACCACATACTGGGCGCGATTCACCGAGGCGACGATGGCGCCACGGCGGGCATAGTAGCGCGCCACATGCAGCTCCTGGCGGGCCAGCTGGTTGCGAATGTGTACCATGCGTGCGCGGGCATCCGGGGCGTATTCACTGTCCGGGTAGCGGGTCACCAGACGCTCGAAGTCCCGGAAGGCGTCCTTGGCGGCATCCATGTCCCGGGCGGAGCGGTCAGAGCTGACCATGTTGTCGAACAGCCCTTTTTCCATGTTGAAGTTGGCCAGGCCACGCATATAGAGGGCATAGTCAGTACGAGGATGGGCAGGGTAATTGCGCATGAACCGCTGGGCCGCGACCACGGTGGCCGGGTAATCCACCGACATGTAGTAGGCGTAGATCAGATCAAGGCCAGACTGCTCCGCGAAATCGCCGTAAGGAAAGCGGACCTCAAGCTCCTTGAGCTCATCAATGGCCGTAAGGTAGTTCCTGGAGTCAATTGACTCCCGGGCTTCCCGATACTGGGCCGCTTCGGTAAGTTCCGGGGCATCCTTGTTGCTGGCGCAGCCAGCAAACAGCATCAGGGCCAGTAGTGGCCAGAAAAAGCGTGGCATTCTTTCCTCGTCGGACGGGTTACAATAGCGGGTTCATTAAGTCGTGCGACATTTAAACACAGGTTGGGTTATGGGACATCTTGGTGGCGAGAAAATTCAACGTACCGAGCAGGTACAGCCGGAACAGGCCGGGCAGCGCGTGGATCAGGCTGCCGCTGAGCTGTTTGACGGATTTTCCCGATCCCGTCTGCAGAGCTGGATCAAGGACGGTGTGCTGACCGTCAACGGCAAGAAGGCCAAACCCAAGGACAAGCTCACCGGCAACGAATCCCTCAGTCTTGAAGTGGTGATCGAGCCGGAGATTGAAGATCAGGCCCAGGCTATTGCGCTGGATGTAGTTTATGAAGATGACGACCTGATTGTCATCAACAAGCCCACCGGCCTGGTGGTCCATCCGGCGGCCGGTCATGCGGACGGCACGCTCCTGAACGGCTTGTTGCATCATGATGAGCGGCTTAACAGCCTGCCCCGGGCGGGCATCGTACACCGGTTGGACCGGGACACCACCGGTCTGATGGTGGTAGCCCGCTCTCTTGAGGCGCATACCAGTCTGGTTGCCCAGCTACAGGACAAGAGCCTGTTTCGCCAGTACGAAGCTATCGCGGTGGGCGTCATGACCGGTGGAGGCAAGGTGGATGCACCGATTGGTCGCCATCCCGTGGATCGCAAAAAGCAGGCGGTGCTGAAGGAAGGCGGTAAGGAAGCGGTCACTCACTATCGTGTCATGGACCGCTATCGCGCCCACACCCGCATTCAGGTGAAACTGGAAACCGGCCGTACCCACCAGATCCGCGTACACATGGCTTACCGTAACTATCCGTTAGTGGGTGACCCGCTCTATGGCGGTCGACTCAAGTTCCCGGCTGGAGCGACCGAGGAGCTCCGACAGGCCCTGCGACGCTTCCCCCGCCAGGCTCTGCACGCCCGCAAACTGGGCTTGATTCACCCGGCCAGTGGAGAATATTGTGAATTCGAAGCGCCGTTGCCCGACGACATGCAGGACCTGATCAAGGTGCTGGAAGACGACGCGGCCACCGAGTGATACCCACCGTGCCCGAGGCACCTTGAAGGCGGCTCCCATGACGTTACCTGATCGCTCAGACTGGCTCTGGCCTGACTGGCATCCTCACCCGGCCGTAAGGGTGGCAGTGACCACCCGTGCCGGCAGTCATTCCCCGAAACCCTGGGATGGTTTCAATCTGGGGCTGAACTGTGGCGACCAACCGGCTCGGGTGGAGCAGGCGCGTCATCATGTGGAAAAGCTGCTGCAGGCCGATCATCCTGCCGCCTGGTTGTGGCAAGTGCATGGCAAGCGGGTGATTCGCGCCGATGATGCGGATAATGAAGCCGATGGTGTCTGGACCGATCAGCAGCGCTGGCCCTGTGTGGTGCTGACTGCCGATTGTCTTCCGGTACTGCTGGCCAGGCAGGATGGTTCCGCGGTCGCGGCGGTCCATGCCGGTTGGCGGGGGCTTCAGGCGGGGATTATTGCCGAGGGAGTGAACAGGATTGCCCCCAACGGCGAACCCGTCAGCGCCTGGCTGGGGCCGGCGATCTGTGGCAAATGCTATCAGGTTGGTGATGAAGTCTATCGCGCCTTCGTGGATACGAATCCTGCCTTCAAAACCGCTTTCAGCCAGGATGCCACACCCCACCACTGGCGCTTCTCCGTGGCTCACGCCGCCATGACCGAACTGGCCAGCCTCGGCGTCGACGATGTACAGGGCGGCGAGCTGTGCACCGCCTGTGACCTGGAACGCTTCTATTCCTACCGCAAGGAAGGCGAGACGGGGCGGTTTGCGTCGTTGATCTGGCTGGATGAGAGCAGTGAACAGTGAATAGTTAACAGTGAACAGCTCGCGATCGGAGTCGGTCTGTTTTGAGGATCTGGAGGCCGCGTCCATGGTTTGGGCGCGGCCTTCTGCGTTTAATGACCTGATAATTGATCTCGCGCAATTGTTAACTGTTCACTATTAACTATTAATTGCCCTTGAGTTTGGCCCAATCGGACCCATCTTAGGTCCAGTTGATTGATTTCCGGTGATCAGCGGTCGCTTGCCGTCAGGGAGTGTCCGGCTGGATCAACCCCGGACAAAGGAGAGCCAAGAGATGCGAATGGACAAACTGACCGCGCGTTTGCAGGAAGCCCTTTCTGACGCGCAATCCCTGGCTGTAGGGCAGGGCAACAGCACCATTGAACCGGTCCACCTGATGCTGGCGCTGATGCAGCAGCAGGGCGGCGTGGCCCGGCCGTTGATCGAGAAAACCGGCGCCAATCCTGCCGATGTGATTACCGCCCTGAACATGGCTGTGGACAAGCTGCCCACGGTAAGCAATTTCAATGGCGATGTGACCATGGGGCAGGGCACGGGGCGTCTGCTCAATCTTGCCGACCGTGAAGCGCAGCAGAATGGCGACCAGTATCTGTCGTCGGAAGTGGTGCTGCTGGCCGCCTGTGATGACAGCGGTGAGTTGGGCAAGATTCTCAAGAATGCCGGTGTTACCAAAAAGGTGCTGGCGGAAAAAATTGCCGAGGTGCGAGGAGGCGAAGCGGTGACCGATCCCAATGCGGAAGACAAGCGCGAGGCGCTGGACAAGTACACCGTCAACCTCACCGAGCGGGCTGAATCCGGCAAGCTGGATCCGGTGATTGGCCGTGACGATGAAATTCGCCGCACCATTCAGGTGTTGCAGCGTCGGACCAAGAACAATCCAGTGCTGATCGGTGAGCCCGGTGTGGGCAAGACTGCCATCGTGGAGGGTCTTGCCCAGCGTATCGTCAACGGTGAAGTCCCTGAGGGTCTCAAGGACAAGCAGGTGCTGTCACTGGATATGGCGGCGCTGATCGCCGGCGCCAAATACCGCGGTGAATTCGAGGAGCGCCTCAAGGCCGTTCTTAATGAGCTGGCCAAGCAGGAAGGCCGCATCATCCTGTTTATCGACGAGTTGCATACCATGGTGGGCGCCGGTAAAGGCGACGGCGCCATGGATGCCGGCAACATGCTCAAGCCGGCGCTGGCCCGCGGTGAGCTGCATTGTGTGGGTGCCACCACGCTGGATGAATATCGCCAGTACATCGAAAAGGATGCCGCGCTGGAACGCCGCTTCCAGAAAGTGCTGGTGGATGAGCCTTCCGTGGAGGATACCATCGCCATCCTGCGTGGCCTGAAAGAGCGTTACGAAGTGCATCATGGTGTGGACATCACCGATAGCGCCATTGTGGAAGCGGCCCGTCTGAGTCATCGCTACATCACCGATCGCCAGCTGCCGGATAAAGCCATCGACCTGATCGATGAGGCGGGTAGCCGTATCCGTATGGAAATCGATTCCATGCCGGAAGAAATGGACCGTCTTGATCGACGTCTGATTCAGTTGAAGATGGAGCGCGAAGCGCTGCGCAAGGAAGAGGATGAAGCCAGCCGCAAGCGCCTCGACAAGCTGGAAGAAGATATCAGCGAGCTGGAAAAAGAATACGCCGATCTGGATGAAATCTGGCAGGCGGAAAAAGCCGCTTTGCAGGGCGCTGCCGAGTACAAGGCCGAGCTGGAACAGGCGCGTGTGGAAATGGAACAGGCTCGTCGCGCTGGTGACCTGAACAAGATGTCTGAACTGCAGTATGGCCTGATTCCCGAGTTGGAAAAGAAGGTCCAGCAAGCGCAGGATCAGGAAGAGCAGGCCCAGGCGGAAACCCAGTTGCTGCGTAACAAGGTGACCGAGGAAGAAATTGCCGAAGTGGTCTCCAAGTGGACCGGCATTCCGGTTTCGAAAATGCTGGAAGGCGAAAAGGAAAAACTGCTGCGCATGGAAGAGGCGTTGCACCAGCGGGTTGTCGGTCAGAATGAGGCAGTAGAGGCGGTGGCCAATGCGGTGCGCCGTTCCCGTGCCGGGCTGTCTGATCCAGATCGCCCCAACGGCAGCTTCCTGTTCCTCGGCCCCACCGGGGTGGGCAAGACCGAGCTGTGCAAGGCGCTGGCCAATTTCCTGTTCGACACCGAAGAGGCCATGGTGCGCATCGACATGTCGGAGTTCATGGAGAAGCACTCCGTGGCCCGGTTGGTGGGTGCACCTCCCGGCTATGTGGGGTACGAGGAAGGCGGCTATCTGACCGAAGCCGTGCGCCGCAAGCCCTATTCGGTGGTGCTGCTGGACGAGGTGGAAAAGGCGCACCCGGATGTGTTCAACATCCTGCTGCAGGTGCTTGATGATGGCCGCCTCACCGATGGACAGGGACGCACTGTGGATTTCCGCAACACAGTGGTGGTGATGACGTCCAACCTGGGGTCGGATCTGATCCAGACGCTGGCTGGCGAGGGTGACTACGAGGCCATGAAGTCCGCCGTGATGGAGGTCGTGGGCAACCACTTCCGTCCGGAATTCATCAACCGTGTGGATGAGACGGTGGTGTTCCATCCGCTGGAGAAAGATCAGCTCAAGGGCATTGCGTCCATCCAGCTGGATTACCTTCGCAAGCGTCTGGCTGAGCGGGATATTCGTCTGGATATCAGCGATGCGGCGCTGGGCAAACTGGTGGATGCGGGCTTCGATCCGGTCTACGGTGCTCGTCCCCTGAAGCGGGCGATTCAGCAGCAGCTGGAGAATCCGCTGGCTCAGGCTCTCCTCAAGGGCGAGTTTGGTCAGGGCGATGTGATCAGCGTGGATCTGGATGGCGAGGCGTTCCGCTTCAGTAGCTGATCCTGCAACTGCCAAAAAAAGGCCGCTCAATGAGCGGCTTTTTTTAGGTTTTTTTAGTCGTCACAGATTATTGCTGCTCGCACTGTTCCAGCGCCTTGCGAGATTCTTCGATCAGCGCCTCTCGCTGCTCTGGTTCAAGCACTTCCAGTTCGCCGGTTTGCGGGTTTTCCCGCCGAACCACTGGTTTGTTCTGCAGGATTTCCAGGTTTTCACGGTGGCCCTCACAGCGCTCTTCGCTGACGGCACGGGGATTCTCCGCCAGTTTTTTTGCTTCCGCGGCAGCCTTTGCTGCAGCCTCCTGCTCTTTGGCTCGGCGTTCGGCGTCGGCCTGGCGACGAGTATTCAGCGCGTCAATGGCGTCCCCCTGACTGGAACTGGCATTGGTGCGGGTGTTGACTTCGCTGGCATCCTGGTCGTGCGGAGCCTGGGCGCCGTAGTGGGTAACTCCGTTTTCATCCACCCACTTGTAGAATTTCTCGGCCAGGGCGGTGCTGCTGGTAGCAAGCAGGGCAATACTCAGGAACAGGCTGATTCGGCTCATGGTGTCAGTCTTCTTATTCACGAATGTCCATAGTCAGACTTTAGCATGACGTGAGAGGGGGTTTTCCTGCAAGTCAAAGCCGACAAAGGGCTTTGATTCGGTGCACATTTCTGACAGAATTGACGCTTTCCGGAGATCGGGACCCGCATTCGCTTACCGGCGATTGTGTGGCCGGGACCCGGGGCATCGTTACCGCGATGTCCGGTCAGCAGTATCACTGCACTCTCGTCCCGCTGTGGGAGCCTCCGGAGGTCTCTGTATGATGAGCGGGAGGACTCTCATTCTTCTTCCCGATCGATCTTCAGTACCTCCAGATTGCGTCTCTTAGCCTGCGTCTCGTCGGCCACCTCCGACAGGACTTCAGAACGCCCAAATACGGTGTTCTCTCTGCAGGTCTCCAGCAAAAGCAAAGTCGTCCTGCTGCGCGTGATCGTGCCGCGGGGGTTATGCATTCTGATTTGAGGTAACAACTGTGGAAATGTTATCCGGCGCGGAAATGGTGGTCCGTGCGTTGCAAGACGAGGGGGTGGAGTACATCTTCGGGTATCCCGGTGGATCCGTACTGCACATCTATGATGCGCTGTTCCAGCAGGAAAGCGTTAACCATATCCTGGTGCGTCATGAGCAGGCCGCGACCCACGCGGCTGACGGCTATGCCCGTGCCACCGGCAAGCCCGGCGTGGTCATGGTGACCTCCGGCCCGGGTGCCACCAACGCCATTACTGGCCTGGCTACCGCCTTCATGGACTCCATTCCCATGGTGGTGCTGTCCGGTCAGGTGCGTTCCGACTGGATCGGCGATGATGCCTTCCAGGAAACCGACATGATCGGCGTGTCCCGTCCGGTGGTGAAGCACAGCTTCATGGTCCGTGACGCCAAGGACATCCCGGAAATCATGAAAAAGGCGTTCTACATTGCCACCACTGGCCGTCCCGGCCCGGTACTGGTTGATATTCCCAAGGACCAGACCGCGCCGAACGTGAAGAACCCCTACGAATATCCGAAGAAAGTGAAGATGCGCTCCTACGCGCCGGTCAGCCGTGGCCATTCCGGCCAGATCCGCAAGGCGGTGGAAGAGCTGATGAAGGCCAAGCGCCCGGTGATTTATGCCGGCGGTGGCGTGGTGCAGGGCGAGGGCAGCGAGCTGCTGACCCAGCTGGCCCATCGACTTAATTTCCCGGTGACCAACACCCTGATGGGCCTGGGCGGTTTCCCGGGTACGGATCCTCAGAACGTGGGTATGCTGGGCATGCATGGCACCTATGAAGCCAACATGACCATGCACAACTCTGACGTCATTCTTGCGGTGGGTGCGCGCCTTGACGATCGCGTGACCAACAACGTCAAGAAGTTCTGTCCGGGTGCCAAGATCATCCACATCGATATCGACCCGGCGACCATCTCCAAAAACGTGATGGCGCATATTCCCATTGTGGGTCCGGTACAGCAGGTGCTGGAAGAGATGCTGGCGGCACTGGATGAGTACGATGGTGAGCCGGACAAAAAGGCGCTGGAGCGCTGGTGGGAAGAAATCGCTGGCTGGCGCAAGGTTCACGGGATGCGTTTCGAGACCAACGAAGACGGCCCGATGAAGCCCCAGCAGGTAGTTCAGGCGTTGTACAAGGCCACCAAGGGTGATGCCTATGTGACCTCTGATGTGGGTCAGCACCAGATGTTCGCTGCCCAGTACTATCAGTACGACAAGCCCCGTCGCTGGATCAATTCCGGTGGTCTCGGCACCATGGGCTTCGGCCTTCCGGCTGCCATGGGTGTGCAGTTCGCGTTCCCGGATGCCACTGTGGCTTGCGTCACCGGTGAAGGTTCCATCCAGATGAACATTCAGGAGCTGTCCACCTGTCTGCAGTACGGTCTGCCGGTGAAGATCATCAATATCAACAACCAGGCCCTGGGCATGGTGCGTCAGTGGCAGGACATGCAGTACGGTGGCCGCCACAGCCAGTCCTACATGGAGTCCCTGCCTGATTTTGTGGCGCTGGCCGAGGCCTATGGTCACGTGGGCATGAAGGTCACCAAGTTTGAAGACCTGGAAGGTGCCATGAACGAAGCCTTTGCCCTGAAGGATCGTCTGGTATTCATGGATATCTATGTGGATCCCACCGAGCACGTGTACCCGATGCAGATTGCAGACGGTTCCATGCGCGATATGTGGCTGAGCAAGACGGAGCGGACCTGATGCGTCGAATTATTTCTATTCTCATGGAAAACGAGCCGGGCGCACTGAGCCGGGTCATCGGTCTGTTCTCCCAGCGTGGCTACAACATCGACTCTCTGTCGGTGGCGCCCACCGAGGACAACACCCTGTCCCGTCTGACGCTGACCACCTACGGTGATGATCTCAAGATCGAGCAGATTACCAAGCACCTCAACAAGCTGATCGAAGTCGTGAAGCTGGTGGATCTCACCGAAGGGGCGCACATTGAGCGTGAGCTGATGCTCATCAAGGTGAAAGCCACTGGTGCCCAGCGTGCCGAGGTGAAGCGCAGTGTGGATATCTTCCGCGGCCAGATCGTTGACGTGACCAGCACCGTGTACACCATCCAGCTCACCGGTGCTTCCGACAAACTGGACGCCTTTATCGGCGCCATCGGTGAAGCGCAGGTGCTGGAAGTGGTGCGCTCCGGCGTCTCCGGCATTTCCCGCGGTGAGAAGGTGTTGAGTTTGTAGTACGCTCGACGCCTGAAGCTTGATGCCAAAAAGAAAAAGCCGCTTTCCGAGCGGCTTTTTTGTGGCCGTTGTGGGAGCTTGCCTGCAAGCGATCCGAGCCTTGGCGAGGTAGAGGAGCAGCGAGTTGCGAGAAGCGAGTTTCGAACGGCAAAAAGATGTTGTTCCTTCCTGGGGGGAGCGGTGTTTTGATCTTCGAAACTCGAAACTCGAAACTCGAAACTCGAAACTCGAAACTCGAAACTCGAAACTCGAAACTCGAAACCAGAGCCTACTCCGTCACTTGCGACCAGAACGCATTGATCAACGGTTCTTCAAGGCGCCGTTCCTGGGTAAAAAGCCCCACCTCATAGGGCGCCAGTGCAGGTTGTACATCCAGTGTCCGGATCCGTGCAGCCAGCGGACTGTTCTCCAGTACAATCTTCGGTACCACTCCGACCCCGAATCCCAGGCTCACCATGCTGACGATGGCCTCGTTACCGCTGACCTGAGCATAGATTTGTGGCTTTACACCCAGCTGGCGAAACCACCGGTCTACCCGCTCCCTTGCGAGGCCTTCTTCAGACAGGATCATGGGAACCTTTTCCCAGGCACCCTTCTCGGCAATGCCACCCAGTCGCTCGGCCAGCTGTGGCTGACTGGCGGGAGCAATGAACAGCAGGGGGGAGCGGGCGATGGGTCGAAAGGCAATGCTGGCGGGCAGGTGATCCGGGCGGGCGCCGATGGCTATGTCTTCCTCGCCCTGTTGCACGCGATGCACCGCTTGGGCGGGATCGCCGGTGTGCAGCTTCAATTCGATGCGCGGGTACTGGTGTCGGAAGCTGCTGAGGATGTCGTATAGAAAGCTGTAGCTGGCAGTCACCGAGCAGTAAAGACTCAGCTCCCCCTGCAGTACCCGGCGATCGTCCTGCAGGGCGTGGCGCAGATTGTCCCACCGGGTCAGGGTATCGCGAGCATATTCCTGAAAACGCTGCCCTTCCCGGGTCAGGGTGACACTGCGGTTATCCCGATAGAACAGCGGGGCGCCCAGTTCGTCCTCCAGCTGCTGCACCGTGCGGCTCAGGGTGGAGGGGCTGACGTGGCACATGGTGCTGGCGCGGCCGAAGTGCAGGGTGTCGGCCAGGGTCAGGAACAGGCGCAGGGGCTTGGTATCCATAAAATCGTCATGTTGCGTTAAGTGGAATGCAATGTTTCAAATATATCATTTTACGCAACACGGCGAATAGCCTAGAGTGGCTGGCCTGATTGAGACGCCGTAAGGCGGCTCGCCACCCAATTTCCGTTACCAGAACGAGTCAGAGCTATGAGCATGCAAGTGTATTACGACAAGGATTGTGATCTTTCCATCATCCAGGGCAAGAAAGTTGCCATCATCGGTTACGGCTCCCAGGGCCACGCCCACGCCTGCAACCTGAATGATTCTGGCGTTGATGTAACTGTTGGCCTGCGCCCGGGCTCTTCTTCCATCGCCAAGGCCGAAGCTCATGGTCTGAAAGTGAGCGACGTACCGTCTGCCGTTGCTGCTGCCGACGTGGTCATGATCCTGACCCCGGACGAGTTCCAGGCCCAGCTGTACAAGGCCGAAATTGAGCCGAACCTGAAGGAAGGCGCCACCCTGGCCTTCGCCCACGGTTTTGCCATCCACTACAACCAGATCGTTCCCCGTGGCGACCTGGACGTGATCATGGTAGCTCCCAAGGCGCCGGGTCACACCGTGCGCACCGAGTTCACCAAAGGCGGTGGTATCCCTGACCTGATCGCCATCTTCCAGGATGCTTCCGGCAACGCCAAGAACGTGGCTCTGTCCTACGCTTCCGGTGTGGGCGGTGGTCGTACCGGCATCATCGAAACTACCTTCAAGGACGAGACCGAAACTGATCTGTTCGGTGAGCAGGCCGTTCTGTGTGGTGGTGCGGTCGAGCTGGTGAAAGCCGGTTTCGAAACCCTGACCGAAGCCGGTTACGCGCCGGAAATGGCCTACTTCGAGTGTCTGCACGAGCTGAAGCTGATCGTTGACCTGATGTACGAAGGCGGCATCGCCAACATGAACTACTCCATCTCCAACAACGCAGAGTATGGTGAGTACGTGACTGGCCCGGAAGTGATCAACGACGAATCCCGTGCTGCCATGCGCAATGCCCTGAAGCGCATCCAGAGCGGTGAGTACGCCAAGATGTTCATCGCTGAAGGTGCACACAACTACCCGTCCATGACTGCTGCCCGTCGCAACAACGCTGCTCACCCCATCGAGCAAGTCGGTGAGAAGCTGCGTGGCATGATGCCGTGGATCAAGGCGAACCAGATCGTCGACAAGACCAAGAACTAAGCAAGAACCTTTTGTGACGTTCTCGAAAAACGCGGCCTCGGCCGCGTTTTTTGTTTACTGGGGCTGCGTTACACTAGCCTCACTATCAATGGGATGGACCACCATGCAGGATAACGACAAGACAACTACCAGTGAGCAGCCCGAGACCTTTGAGGTGGTAGAAGCCGAGCATCGCACCGGCGCCCGCCACAAGGGGGTCTACCTGCTGCCGAACCTGTTTACCACCGGTGCGCTGTTTGCCGGTTTCTACGCCATTGTTTCCGCCATGAATGGCATGTTTGAAAATGCCGCGCTGGGCATCATTGTGGCAGGCATTCTCGATGGCATGGATGGTGGCGTTGCCCGTCTGACCAACACCCAGAGCAAGTTTGGCGCGGAGTATGATTCCCTCTCTGACTGTGTTGCCTTCGGGGTAGCGCCGGGTCTGGTGGCTTACTCCTGGGCTCTCTCTGGCCTGGGCAAATTTGGCTGGGTGGCGGCCTTTATCTATGTGGCATGTGCGGCCCTGCGGCTGGCGCGCTTCAATGTGCAGGCAGAGTCCACCGACAAACGCTTCTTCATTGGCCTGCCCAGCCCCACTGGTGCAGGGCTGGTGGCGACCATGGTCTGGCTGGGTGCCAGCCGCGGGATTGAGGGGGCAGACGTGTCCTGGGTTGTGGCCCTGATGGTGGCCGGTGCCGGTCTGCTGATGGTCTCCTCGGTGAAGTATCACTCCTTCAAGGAATTCCATATTGGCCGGGTGCCTTTCAAGGTGCTGCTGGGCGTGATCATCGCCTTTGCCATCGTGTTCCTGGATCCGCCGCTGGTGTTGCTCAGTGTGGCCGTGATTTATGTGGTGGCGGGTCTTGTCATGAGTGTGTGGGGGTTGAGAAAGGCTTCACACTAACTCCACTGGCTTCTGTTTCTGCCGGTTTGTTCCTCTTCTCAGGGGCGCCTGTCATGCGAATGATTGGCGCCTTTTTGATACGGTTACATCTGTCCGTATCGTTTCTCGTTTGCATTTGCATGCCGTTTGAGCCAAAAGTGCCACATCACTCTCGGGGTGGTACTTTTTTGCCTATTCAATTCTTTACAGTGCTCGTTTTTTGTGCGACGTTCCGTCTGTCGGCCGATGAATTGTTTTCATTTTTTGGCCTTCTCTACAAAATTTCATTAGCAGCTTGGCTCCGTTTTGGAGCACTGCGCACAAAAACAATGATATCGGCGGAACAATCCGGATCGTCCATTTTTCATGGCTGATGTATGGGAGTCATCAGGATCGCGGTGTCTCTGCCTGGACCTGCAAAGGAGGGGATATGCGGGTATCTCGAGCATCCCAGCGCGGGGTGGCGTTGGTCGTGACGCTGCTGCTGCTGGTCGTTCTGGCATTGATGGGCGTGTCGGCAATGCGCATGTCCATGTTCAATGCGCGTATCGCCACTGGCGCACAGCTTTCCGCGATGACGTTCACCACCGCGGAATCCTCGCTGGCTTCTACCTATAACGAGGTGGTGGATACCAATTCCATCATGCTGTTGTCCCTGCTCGATGGCGAGACGGTCCGTCGTTGCCAGAAAGCGAACGATGCCCAGGCCAATGGTACCTGTGCAGAGGCAGACCGTTTCGATTCCCGTGGCCTGCTGCAGGCCCAGTCCCGTACCGACCAGCTTGGCGTTTCTCCGGATTTTTCCCTGCTTGAAGGGGCCCAGCTCAATGGTCAGCAGTTGCTGGTTCCGCATCGTATGGAAATTACTGCTGTGGGTGAGGCGCCGGACTTCCAGACCGCCAGTTATCACGTGCAGGAATTCAACGTAAAAGCCATGACAGATCCGGGCACGCTGATCGCCCAGACCAAGAATAACTAGAACAGGAGGGAGCCATGAAAGCGCTAAGGACAGGGTTTATTGCGGTGTGCTGCCTGCTGTCTGCACCCGATGTTTATGCCGATGATACCGAAATCTATCTTTCTCCATCCCTGTCGGGATCGGATGCCCAGATCATGGTGCTTATCGATACCTCCGGCTCCATGGTCTGGTGTGAAGATGAGGAATATAACGGCCGCTATGTAAAGGCCTGTGACGATGTGCCGAACCGTCGTATCAACCAGCTGAAAGAAGCGTTCACCAATGTGGTGGACAGTCTTGGTGGTGGCATCAGCATGGGCATTGGTCGTTATCGCCAGAGCGGGAGCGGCAATGGGCTGGGTACCGGCATCGGCGGTTATGTGATGCGTGAGGTGGAGCCCCTCAATAATCTGGTCAATACCGAAGTGCTGCATGCGGTGGAAGATGAGTACGGCGATATTGTCGAAGACGGTGCCGGTAATCTTGAGGCAAACGGCGATACCATCGTTTTTCCCAATGGCGGTGACTCCGCTGGCCAGGTCGGTCTGTTCTTTCCCGCTGTCGATGTGCCGCGCTATGCGGTGATCAAGGAGGCAGTGCTGGAAGTGGACCCCAGCGAGAATGCCTGGGGGCCAATGCAGCTGGAAGGAGCGTTTGACGTGGCTCCACTAAACAGCGCATTCACGGCGCTGGACACGGTGTCAGATCGAAGCTGGAGTACTGGCTATCCTTCCGGGGTGAATGATTTCTGGGATCGGCGCAGCAGCCGTGAGGCAGTGGACGTCACTGCGCTGGTGCAGGCGGCTACCTCTCGTGCGCAGTGGTGCGGTGGCCAAGGGTTGGCGTTGCGTTTTCGCAGTTTGCCGCCGCACAACAGTCGGGAAATCCACGCCTACGGCAGCCGCAATGGTAATGCGCCGCGGCTGAGAGTGACCTGGGGGCAGAATGAAAATCTGACCGTGGTGGGCGGCCCGGCAGATGGTCAGGCATACCGTGATCAGCTGTCCTGTAATCAGGGGATGGCTTATACCGTTGGCAACGGCAATAACGATGTCTGGGAGTCCACCAGTGGTCAGGTGACGCTGGATTCCAGCAATCTTCAGGTTGAGTCGTCCCGGGTGGCTGGCTTGCGCTTTCCCTCCATTCCTTTTGATCCTCGTTCGTCTCAGGCGCAACCGGATGTGATCGAGAAAGCAGTGCTGCGCTTCAGTGGTGCCAAGGGTGCGACCCAGCAAGTCCAGGAGCGGGTATGTCCATATCCGTGGTGGCCCAGCTATTGCCGAACGGAAACGGTGGAGCGTCCTGATTACGGCAATGTGACGTTGACGATCCGTGCGGAGGCGGGCTCGGGAGCCCAGTTTGCCGCCAGCAATAACAACGTCAGTAACCGTTCCACTGGCACGGCGGTGAGCTATTCCACGGAAGGGGCGGACGGCACCTTCAATGGCAATGATGTCATTCATGAAGTGGATGTGACCGATATTGTCTCCGATGCCTTGTCCAGTAGTAACTGGCAAGCCAATGGCAGCCTGGTGTTGACGGTGTCTGCCAACAAGAATGTCAGGATTGGTGCCGTGGAGTCGGGGCAGGCCAACGGGGCCAGCCTGATTATCACTGCTCTGAGCGCCAATCAGGCCAACTATGGCGAGCGGGTTCGCGATGAGCTGAAGCGTCTGGTGAATAATATTTCCCCCAATGGCGGTACGCCCTTGATGGAAGCCTACACCGAGATGGCCAAGTACATGATGGGGCAGAGCGCCGTGTTCGCCCGTGGCGAACCGGATGCCGTGGGGTTTGATCAAAATGGTGTTTATGACACGCCGTTGGATAGCAATGCCGGGCAGTGTAGCTCCAATCACATCATTCTCATGACCGACGGCGAGCCCACTTCGGACAGCGCTTACGGGCAAGTGACCAGTACCACAGGCCAAACTGGTAGCTGTGCATCCGGGCTCCAGGGCGGTTCCGCTGAGGCCAGTTTTGCCTGCATGAAACAACTGGCGGGCTGGCTTTATGATGGCACTCAAAACAGCCAGAAGAGCGCCGTGCAGACTCACACGGTTGGCTTCCACCTCGATGATTCGACGGCGGCACAGCTGGCAGAAGTGGCCGATGCCGGGCAGGGCTCGGCCCTGACCGCCGCCTCGGCTACCGAGTTGGAAAGTGCCCTGCGTCAGATCATCAACTCCATTTCGGATGTGAACAGTACCGTGGCAGCGCCGGGGGTGGCGGTGAATCAGCTGAACCGCATGCAGCATCTGGATCAGTTGTATTACGCCATTTTCGGTCCGGAGCTGGATTCCCGCTGGGAGGGGAACCTGAAGCGTTACCGGCTTTCTCTCGGTAATAATGCGCCCCAGCTAGTGGATCAGAACGGCAATCCTGCGGTGGATCCCAACACCGGTTTCTTCATGGAAAACTCGCAAAGCTTCTGGTCCCGGGAAGTGGATGGTCCTGAGGTAGAGATGGGTGGCGCGCGCAGCCTGCTGGGAGACGAGCCGAGACGCCTGTTTGTGGCCGGTGACAGCAATGGCGACGACATCGGTTCTGCGTCCGGCACCTCCGCCAGTTCCACAGCCATTTCCCGGATCAGTAATCCCGGTGACCTGGCCAAGACCGGTTACGGGCTGGATGCCAGCGCCAGCGATGAGCAGCGCGATCTTCTGTTTGGCAAGCTGATGACCTCCTGGGGCGATCCTTTGCACAGTGAGCCGCGGCTGGTCAACTATGGCTATCTTGGTGACATCGACAGTGCCCGCAATGATCCGGACAAGCAGGATAACGTGCTGTTTGTCAGTACCAATGACGGCATGTTGCACGCCCTCGATGCCAAATCCGGCAAGGAATACTTTACTTTCATGCCGGCAGAGCAGGCGGTCATGGCGGCCACCCGCTACAGTCAGCCGCCGCTGGATGCGGACAACGATCGTACTACCTATGGTCTGGATGGTTCCTGGACTGTCTGGCGCCAGCCGGACCCGGATAACCTGACCGATGTGGACAAGGTTTATCTGTATGGCGGCATGCGTCGCGGTGGCCGTAATTATTACGCTCTGGATGTGAGCAACAAGACCACTCCCCGGTGGTTGTGGCGCATCCGTGGCGGCACCGGCGACTTTGTCGAGCTGGGCCAGACCTGGTCCACGCCGACGCTGGGCCAGGTAATGCTGGATGACAAGGCTGTACCGGTATTGATCTTTGGCGGCGGTTACAGCCCGTTCGATCATGACGTTTCGGGCCAGTTCAGTGGTGGCGGAGATCTGATGGGCAACGCCATCTATGTGGTCAATGCCAATACGGGTGGCCTGATCTGGAAGGTGACATCCGGTGGCAGCAGCGGTGGGCTGGCGCGGGATTCCCACTCCGACATGAAGTGGAGTATTCCCGGCGGCATCTCCGCGGTGGATATCAACTTCGATGGCTTTACCGACTACCTGTATGCGGCGGACCTGGCCGGCCAGGTGTTCCGAGTGGACCTGGACAACCAGAATGGTGGCGCGTCGGATCTGGTTAAGCGTGTGGTGACCCTGGCCCAGCTGGGGGACGGTGCTGGCGGTGATGCCGGGCGACGTCGTTTCTATGAGCCGCCGGCAATTACCCTGGGTAATAAAAACGGCAACTGGTTGCTGCGTATTGCGCTGGGGTCTGGCTATCGGGCGCATCCGCTCGATACCCAGGCTGATGAGCACTTCTTCATGATCGAAGATACGTCAGCGTTGGCGGATGCGGCACCTGCGGATGTTATCGGTGAGGGGGATCTGCTGGATGTCACCTCCGATGCCAGCCCGGACGAAAGTCAGCTCGCCAACAAGTCGGGTTGGCTGATCGAGCTCAGGGGGGAGGGAGAGAAAGTGCTCTCCAGCCCGGCGATCATTCAGAACACGATCTACTTCACTACGTATTTGCCGGATACGGGCTCACTGCAGCAAACCTGTACGGTGCAGAGCAAGGCCCGTCTCTATGGTATTTCTGCTGTGGATGGCTCGCCCCAGGGGCTGGATGGCAATAACGACGGAACCATCCAGGACCGCTACACGGAAAATCCCCAGGAAGGGCTGCCTTCCACGCCGCAGGTATTGATCCTGCCGCCGCCTTCCGATGGCGACGGTGGTGATGGCGGCGGCGGCGGTGGCGGTGGCGGCAGCGCCTGTGGTGAAGGGGGCTCCCTGGTGGTGCTTTCCGGCACCAGTGTCCACGACGGCGGAGAACTGAAAGGCTGTCCGTTGCAGAAAACCCGTTGGTATGAGGTGGATCAGGCCAGTGGCAAGGCGGCCATAGACGGTCCCTGACTGCGGCCGGTGAAGTCAGAAGCGTTTCCTCTGAAACAATTCTGCCTGTCACGCATCAAAAAAGGGTGCCTTCACGAAGGCGCCCTTTTTTTCGTTTAGGCTGCAGTGAAGCTGAGACCGGGAGTTGCAATGATTATTCGCCATAAAGACCCTTCTGCCCCGAAAAGCCATGAAATAACTCCGGAGTCCGTTTATCTCAAGCGACGAGAGCTAATGATGCTGGGGGGGCTGGCGGGATTGTTCAGCGCCATGCCGGCCTGGGGCCGGGAGATCAAGGCGGTGGATGAGGAGGCTTCTCGCCCCCTGTGGCTAAAGGATCAGGTGGCACGTGCCATTGATGGCGCCCCGGACACCGATGAAACCCTGACCCCCTATGCGGATGTGACCGGCTACAACAATTTCTATGAGTTCGGTACCGGCAAGACCGATCCGGCGGAGAATGCCCACACCCTGAAGACTGACCCCTGGACGGTCACGGTGGCTGGCGAAGTCGAGAAGCCGGGGACGTACGCGCTGGAGGATCTGCTCAAGGGCCAGCAGCTGGAAGAGCGCATTTACCGGCTGCGCTGCGTGGAGGCCTGGTCCATGGTGATTCCCTGGGTTGGGGTGCCGCTGGCCAGCTTGCTGATAAAGCTGCAACCCACCAGCAAGGCCCGCTATGTGGCGTTTACCAGCCTGGCCGATCCCAAACAGATGTCAGGCGTGCGGTCTCCCTTTACCGGCATCGACTGGCCTTACCGGGAGGGCTTGCGGTTGGATGAGGCGATGCATCCGCTGACGCTGATGGCGGTTGGCCTGTATGGGCGCACCCTGCCAAACCAGAATGGCGCCCCGTTCCGGCTGGTGGTGCCCTGGAAGTATGGCTTCAAATCCATCAAGTCCATCGTGCGTATCGAGTTGACCGAGACCATGCCGGAAACCACCTGGAATATGCTGGCGCCGGATGAGTACGGCTTCTATGCCAATGTGAACCCGGCGGTAGACCACCCGCGATGGTCCCAGAGTCGTGAACGGCGTCTTCCCAATTCCTTTTTTGACCCCAACTGGGTGCCTACCCGCCCATTCAATGGTTATGACGAGGTGGCTTCCCTGTACAAGGGCATGGATCTTGGCAAGTTCTACTGATGAAGAGCAAGCACTGGACATGGGTTGGCTGGCCGCTGGGTGCACTGCCTCTGGCCTGGATAACGATGCAGGCGGCGGGAGGGCAGTTGGGGCCGGATCCGGCTGAAACTCTGGTGGAGTTGCTGGGTTGGTGGTCACTAGTGATGTTACTGGCCTGCCTGACCATGCGGCCGGCTGCACAGCTGCTGAAGGTGCCCGGGCTGGTGATCTGGCGCAGGACCTTCGGGTTGTGGGCGTTTGGCTATGTCTGCATGCATTTTCTTGCCTGGGCAACCTTGTTGCTGGGCTGGGATCCGTCGTTTCTCGGTGAGGAGCTGACAAAGCGACCCTATATCATTATTGGCATGCTGGCCTGGCTGGCATTATGGCCGCTGGCGCTGACCAGTACCCGTCAATCCCGGCGCCGATTGGGGAGGAAATGGGTGAAATTACATCGCCTGATCTTCCCGGCGGTGCTGCTGGGGGTGGTGCACCAGAGCTGGGTGCAGAAATCCGGATACGGGGAAACCCTGATCTTTGTCAGTGTTCTGCTCATTTTGCTCTTGTACCGGATTCTGCATGGGCGCAACATGATCAGGAAGTAGTCAAAAACAGGGTGTTTTGGCGCTTTTTTGCACTTCATGGCCAAATGATGACCGTTTGATAAAAAAGATGTGCAAAAGGTGTTGACGCTCCTCGGGAAATCTCTAGAATGCGCACTCCTCGACGGGGCAACAACGCAAAGCGCGGCGCCGGACGAGGCGCTCTTTAACAATCAGGCAAGCAAACGTGTGGGACCTGTTCGGGATGGGATCTTTAAAAGATTTCAGTTCTGAACGAGTCAACAAAGTTTTTGTTAATTCAGATGACGAACTGAGCATGTATTAAGTGCTCCTTCTTCGGAAGGCCACTTTAAACGCTTTTCTTAACTGA
>NZ_JALKBH010000008.1 GCF_023016115.1 Alcanivorax sp. S6407 | reverse complement strand
AGTGTCCTGGAAGGGGTAAACAACAAGATCAAGGTCATCAAGCGAATGGCTTATGGATACCGGGATAGCGACTACTTCTTCCTGAAGATCAAAGCCGCTTTTCCCGGAAATCCGCGATGAACCAAAAAAAAGCCTCTGAAAGAGGCTTTTTTTGTTGGCGCTTGAGCGCAGAAGCGCCCAGGGCAGATTACTTGCCGGCGTCCAGCGCCTGGTAGTAATCCATCAGGATCTGTGCCACTTCCGGACGAGAGAATTCCGGCGGCGGGGCAATCCCCTGACCGAGCATCTCACGCACCTTGGTGCCGGACAGCAGAACGAAGTCGTCCTTGGTGTGATCCGGTACATCGCGCATCATCACCACGCGATCCAGCTTCTTGGAATAGGCGGTGTGGTCAGCTTCGAAGATCTTGATCTCCAGAGCACCGGCCGGCACTTTGTCCTGGAAGATGGTCTGAGCGTCGAAGGCACCGTAGTAATCGCCCACGCCAGCATGGTCACGACCCACGATCAGGTGAGTACAACCACAGTTCTGACGGAATACCGCGTGCAGTACCGCTTCACGGGGGCCGGCGTAGAGCATGTCGAAGCCGTAACCGGTGATCATCACGGTATTGGGCGGGAAGTACACTTCCACCATTTTGCGGATAGAGGCATCACGCACGTCAGCCGGGATATCACCGGCTTTCAGTTTACCCAGCAGCATGTGAATCAGGATACCGTCAGCGTTGAGGGCTTCCTGGGCCATGCGACACAGTTCTTCGTGGGCACGGTGCATGGGGTTACGGGTCTGGAAGGCCACCACATTGCTCCAGCCGCGCTCCACAAACTCATTGCGGATAGACACCGCAGTACGGAAGGTATCCGGGAAGTCGTCGGCAAAGTAGGAGTAGTTCAGGACCTGGATATCACCGGACACGATGAAGTTGCCCGCGGCCAGGAAGTTGGCCACACCCGGGTGTTGCTTGTCGGTGGTGGCAAATACCTGTTCGGCCACGGCTTCCAGTTCGGCGTCAGAGGCTTCTTCGATAGCGGCCACATCCATCACCGCAATCACCGGCTCGCCTTCCACATTGGGGTCACGCAGGGCGATGCGCTTGGCACCTTGAATGGCGCTGACATCCTTGAGCATGTTGACGATCGGCACCGGCCAGAACAGGCCATTGGCGGTGGTCATGTTGTCCGCCACGGACAACATGTCTGCCTTGTTCATGTAGCCGCTCAGCGGGGTGAAATAACCGGCAGCCATCATCACCGCATTGGCGGCAGCGGCCGAGCTGATCACTACCGAAGGCAGGGACTCAGCTTCTTTTTGCAGGGCAACGCGCGCGTCTTCATCGGCGACGTACAGGGGGGTTAGTGCGTCCGCACCATGCGGCTTGACCAAAGCGACCATCTATTCACTCCAAATGCTCTATCAACGGGGTGTCCATTTCGCGGCGGAGTATAGCAAAGGATAAGCGTCAGGTCGGCCCGGCAATCAGGCATAAGGGAAGAACAAACAAGCATAAGGAGATATGCCACTCGAGCAATCAGGACGGACTTTCCTGATTGCTCAGGGCAGGCACGCGGCCGCAATCAATCAAACAATTGGCGGTTGTCCCGCCAGGGTGGGGCCTTCCTCGATATCGTGGGTAAACTCTTCCAGTGACTGGGCCACTTCGCTGACCTCCTCGAAGCGGGCAATGTGATACAGGGCCTCACCTTCATTCACCAATGGCAGGTTGTTGCGCCCCACCAGGATGCCCGCAGCGGGGGCATGGATGTCCACATCCTCGCCACCAAAGGGGCTGGATATGCGGCCAATCAGGTCGCCCTTCTTGATCCAGGCGCCCAGCGCCACCAGGGACAGGAAGACCCCGTCTCGCTCGGCCCGCACCCAGCTGGAGGAGCGGGCGATATAGGGCTCGGCCGGCGCCTTGGTGCGACGTGAACCCGTCATACCCAGGTGCTGCATCACATTGAGCACCCCTTTTACCCCGGCACGAATGCAGGATTCCTCAAAGCGAAGGGCTTCGCCCGCTTCATAGGTAATCACCGGGATCCCCTGGGCCTCGGCCACTTCCCGCAGGGTACCCTCCCCCAGTACCGAGTTGATCACCACCGGCACGCCAAAGGCATTCGCCATGGCGGCAGTGTCGTCATTGGAGAGGTCTGCACGGATCTGCGGCAGGTTGGCGCGGTGAATGGCGCCGGTGTGCAGGTCTACGGCATGGGTAGCGCGATCCAGCACCTGGCTCTTGAACTGCCACGCCATGCGCGCGCCCAGGCTGCCGGTTTCCGAACCCGGAAAACAGCGGTTCAGATCACGGCGATCGGGCAGGTAGCGGGTCTTGTGAATGAAGCCGAATACGTTCACCACCGGCACTGCCAGCAAGGTACCCGTCAGGTTCTTCAATGCGGAATGACGCAGCAACCGGCGAATAATCTCCACCCCGTTGAGCTCATCCCCATGAATCGCCGCACTGACCATCAGCACCGGGCCTGGCTTGCGGCCATGGATCACATGAATCGGCACATTCAGCGGCGTCTGCGTATAAAGCTGAGCCAACGGCAATTCTACCTTCGCCCGCGTCCCCGGCTGAACAGTAATGCCATCAATCTCAAAAGGCGCGTTCTTCGGCTCTTTAGTATTTTTCATTGTCCCGAAACCACCAGCTCATCCCACCGCCTGCCCTTGGCACCATAGCGCCCACTCCAGCAGGGTTTTCGCTATTAACTATTCACTATTAACTGTTAACTGCCTTTGTCACCCCTTGGAGCCTTTGGTCTGCGTCCGATAGGGGCGAGCATCCTTTTCGATAAACTGGATCACCATGCCAGCCACATCCTTGTTGGTGGCCTGCTCGATGCCTTCCAGTCCCGGAGAAGAGTTCACTTCCATTACCACCGGACCGTGGTTGGAACGCAGAATATCCACACCAGCCACGTTCAGTCCCATGATGCGTGCCGCACGCACCGCAGTGGCCCGCTCTTCCGGGGTAATGCGAATCAGGCTGGCACTGCCGCCTCGATGCAGGTTGGAACGGAATTCGCCGGGGGCGGCCTGGCGCTTCATGGCCGCAATCACCTTGCCGCCCACCACGAAACAGCGGATATCCGCACCGCCGGCTTCCTTGATGTATTCCTGCACCATCACCGACACATTCAGCCCCATGAAGGCTTCAATCACCGATTCTGCCGCCTTGCGGGTTTCCGCCAGCACCACGCCGATGCCCTGGGTACCTTCCAGCATCTTGATCACCAGGGGCGCACCGCGAACCATGTTGATCAGGTCAGGAATGTCATCCGGGGAGTGGGCAAAACCGGTAATTGGCAGGCCCACGCCCTTGCGGGAGAGCAGCTGCAGGGAGCGCAGCTTGTCCCGGGAGCGGGAAATCGCCACGGATTCATTCACCGGGAACACGCCCATCATTTCAAACTGACGCACTACCGCCGTGCCGTACTGGGTAATGGAGGCACCGATCCGCGGAATCACCGCATCAAAGCCTTCCAGCACTTCGCCCTTGTAGTGAATCTCGGGTTTGTGCGCCACCATGCTCATGTAGCAACGCAGGGTATCGATGACATGCATTTCATGACCGGCAGCCTCACCGGCCTCCACCAGGCGACGGGTGGAATAGAGTCGCTTGTTTCTCGAAAGGATCGCAATTTTCATGGCAGCACTTGTCTGTTTGGGTTAACTGTCTAAATAAACGTAAAAAGAAGTCGCAGGCAAGGCGGCTTACGGGTTATCCCGGTCACCGCCCAGCAGGAAGGATTCTGTCGGCTCCACCACGATTTCGGTCATCGCAGTGCGTCCGAGCAGCATCCGGAATTTCATGTTTTCCCGGTCGGTCAGGGTAATTTCAATGGACCAGCGGCGACCGCCGAGATCAATACTGGTGAGAATCACCGGGCGTTCTTCCTTGTGGCCGCCGGAATCGGTTACCACGCGGCGGTCGAGCACTGGCGCTTCACACACAATCACCTGGGGCTGATCCTGGATAGGGTGCAGGGAAAAGCGCACCCACTCGCGACCATCACGCTCGAAGCTTTCCACTTCGAAGGCATGAATGGCCGAGGTTCGCGCCCCGGTATCCACCTTCATCTTGATGGCATCAATGCCCAGTTCGGGCAGGCTGGCCCATTCGCGCCACCCTACAACCACTTTGCCCATCAGTCGCGTCCCAGCAGTTCAATCTTGTAGCCATCCGGATCTTCCACGAAAGCCAGCACCGTGGTGCCGTGTTTCATGGGCCCGGGTTCACGGGTGATCTTGCCACCCCGCTCGCGAATACGTTCACAAGCAGCGTACACGTCATCCACGGCCAGTGCGACATGGCCATAGCCCGTACCGAGATCGTAGCAAGACTGATCCCAGTTGCAGGTCAGCTCCAGCACCGCACCTTCAGATTCAGGCTGATAGCCCACGAACACATTGGTGAAGCGCCCTTCCGGGTATTCCCTGCGGCGGATTTCGTGCATGCCCAGTACGTCGGTATAGAACGCCACAGAGGCGTCGAGATCTCCGACACGCAACATGGTATGAAGGATTCGCATGATTTGCAGGCTCCTGACAACGGTGAAAATGCACAGGCAAGGGTAGCGCCTGCCGTGTCAGGGCGAAGTGTGGTGGCAGAAGGCGGAATTGACAACAAAAAATGCCCGGCGCCTGACGCCAAACGCCCGATGCAGTATCGGAGCCTTTGAATTGATGCGTCAGGCGTCGGGCTTCAGGCGTCTAGCGTTTTTACGGCAAGAACAGAGATCCCTGCTGTTCCACCCATACCTCTGGCACGCGGCCTTCGCGGATGCGTTGCGGGTGATCGCCCACATCTACCCGCGCCACTTCCTGGCCGCTGGCATAGTTGAAGACCGACATCTGGTCGGTGCCGCTCCAGGACACGTAGCAATGCTCGCCATCCTTGCTGGTGGTCACCCAGTAGGGCTTTTCACCCACGCCTTTCTTGAGAGTGAATTCAAAGGTCTCCCGATCCACCAGGGCCACGTAGTCACTCATGGTACCGGCCACACACAGGGTCTGGTTATCGGCACTCATGGCGATGCCATGATGCGCGGAGTCATTCACGTACAGCTCCCGTGGCAAGCCATTGGTGAGGTCCGGCAGCTCGGCAAGGCGCAGCACCTTTTCCTCTTCCATGTCGTATTCGATAAAGCCGTGCAGGAAGGATAGCTGGAAATAGAAGTAGCGGTAATCGCTGGTGTGGGCCATGGGCCGCACTGCGGTACTGAGATCGCCATAGCCCGCTGCTTCCAGATCCGCAGCCAGATCCAGCTTCTTGATGATCTCCATGCTGTCGGCGTCCACCACCTGGAAGATCCGCTCGCCCTTGGTGGCATCCAGCAGATTCTGGCCCAGCAGGGTGTCCGTCAGGTCACCAATCAACTCGCTATCCAGCGGCGTATACACGGTACCGATGCTGGCGTGATAGATACGCTCGCCGTCTTCGGAATAAATGTTTTCATGGGGCGAATCACCGGATGGAAAGCGCTTGAGCTCCAGGCCCGTCTCCACATCCAGAATATGGACCACATTGCCCGTAGACGCCGACACAGCGACCTGAGTGCCGTCCGGCGAAATCGCCATATGATCGGAGCGGTAACCATCCACTTCGAACCGCCACTCGACCTCACCCGTCTCGATATCAATACCCACCACATCCGCATAGCTGGGACGCGAGACAATCAGCAGACGGCCGTCGTTGCTGCTGTACATGTCATCCACGTACTGGTGATTCCCCTCCCCAATGAGCAGACGAATCCCCTGGAAGAACAGCAGGTCCTCCGGATTGCTGGCAATGGCCGCCTCCCGCTCCTGCTGGTCCGGAATCCCGTTGATTCGGCCAAGGCGGGTGTAGGTATCCCGATCCACCACATCGACCATACCTTCCCAGTTATTGCCCACGAAGATCACATCACGGGCTCGGGCGGCCGGCTCCGGCAGCTCCGGGGTCTGGGCTTCTTCCGCCACATTCGCCACCGGTTCGTCATCACTGGCAGCACTACTGGCAGGCACCGGCGCACTGCTGCCACCCCCTCCCCCACAGGCAGCCAGGGCAAGAGTCAGAGCGGAAGCCAGAAGTGAACGGCGAAAAATCAACGACGCGGAAACGGTCATGGTCAGTATCCTCCCAATGGAAAGGGTGTTGTTATTCTGAGGACACCAGCCTAATTAAGACCATGGTACAAATTAAATAAGGTTTACTTGTCGATATGTAACATTGAACGCTGCATGCACCACGCAACAGGCAACACGCGCAAACCCGGAAGCGAAATACAGAACACTGAGTCCACCAAGATAGAAAACAAGGCAGGACCCTGTCCGAGAGAGACTGTGGGAGCTTGCCTGCAAGCGAATCGACCCCTAGACGCCCCTCCCTTCGCGTGCAAGCACGCTCCCACAATGCAGCCGCAGAGCGGCAAAAAAAACCGCCGCGACCTTTCGGTGGCGACGGTTTTCCGTGTTGCATGCTGCGTGATGCGTGCAGCGTCTCTTAAACCAACTTTCGACCATTCTTGGCGGCGATGCGCAGGCGCAGGGCGTTCAGCTTGATAAAGCCCTCTGCGTCTTTCTGGTCATAGGCACCGGCATCGTCTTCAAAGGTGGCGATGGAGGCATCGAACAGGCTGTCGTTTTCGGAACGACGGCCCACCACGGTGACGCTGCCCTTGTAGAGTTTCAGGCGCACTTCGCCATTCACGTGCTGTTGGGTCTCATCGATGAGCTTCTGCAGGGCCAGACGCTCCGGGCTCCACCAGTAGCCGTTGTACACCAGCTCGGCATACTTGGGCATCACGGAATCCTTCAGGTGCGCAGACTCGCGATCCAGAGTCAGGGACTCGATGGCACGGTGTGCCGGCAGCATGATGGTGCCACCCGGGGTTTCGTAACAGCCACGGGACTTCATGCCCACGTAGCGGTTTTCCACGATATCCAGACGGCCGATACCGTTATCGCCACCCAGCTTGTTCAGCTTGGTCAGCACTTCGGCCGGGCTCAGGCGCTCGCCGTCGATGGAAACGATGTCGCCCTTCTCGAAGCCGAGGGTAATGTAGGTGGGCTTGTCCGGGGCCGCTTCCGGGCTCACGCTCCAGCGCCACATGTCTTCTTCCGCTTCCCACCACGGATCTTCCAGATTGCCGCCTTCATAGGAGATGTGCAGCAGGTTGGCATCCATGGAGTACGGGGATTTCTTCTTCTTGTTGGTGAAATCCACCGGAATCTTGCGCTCTTCGCAGTAGGCCATGAGCTTTTCGCGGGAATTCAGATCCCACTCACGCCAGGGGGCGATTACCTGGATGCCGGGAGCCAGCGCGTAGGCGCCCAGCTCGAAACGTACCTGGTCGTTACCTTTGCCGGTGGCACCGTGGGAAATGGCATCAGCGCCGGTTTCCTGGGCGATTTCCACCAGACGCTTGGCGATCAGCGGCCGGGCAATTGAAGTACCCAGCAGGTACTCGCCTTCGTAGATGGTGTTGGCGCGGAACATGGGGTACACGTAGTCGCGCACGAATTCTTCGCGCAGGTCTTCAATGTAGATCTCCTTCACGCCCATGGCCTCTGCCTTGGCACGTGCCGGCTCCACTTCTTCACCCTGACCGATATCCGCGGTGAAGGTCACCACTTCACAGTCATAGGTATCCTGCAGCCATTTAACGATAACTGAGGTATCCAGGCCGCCGGAATATGCCAGCACTACCTTGTTGATCTTGGACATGAAAAGACTCCGCAATTGGGTTGCCTGCAGCGCATGGGCAGGCCTCCCGGTGAATCGAGGGGGCGTATTGTACCTGCACGGCTGTCGCCTCGTCACCTGTCACCACCGCCGGGATTCCGGTAGCATAGCGACTCCCGGCTGCCGGAGCGGCCAGATCGGGGCATTTTCTCTGTTGGAGTCATCATGAGCGATCAGCACCCCAGCCTTGCGCTGCGGTTTCGGGGGTTTCTGCCGGTAGTTATCGACGTGGAAACCGGGGGATTCAATGCCAGTACCGATGCCTTGCTGGAAGTCGCCGCCGTCCTGATTGATATGGACGCCCAGGGCTACCTGCGCCCTTCTACCCGCATCCAGTTCCATGTGGACCCGTTCCCCGGGGCCAACCTGGAGCAAGCTGCGCTGGATTTCACCGGTATTGACCCACATAACCCGCTGCGCGGTGCCGTGTCTGAAGAAACCGCCCTCAAGGGCGTTTTCGAGCCGGTGCGCAAGGCAGTGAAAAAGCATGGCTGCAACCGTGCCGTACTGGTGGGCCACAACAGCTTCTTTGATCAGGGTTTCATGAATGCCGCCGCAGACCGCGCCGACATCAAGCGCAACCCGTTCCACCCTTTCTCCAGTTTTGATACCGCCACCATGGCCGGGCTGGTGTACGGCCAGACCGTACTGGCCAAGGCCTGTGAAGCCGCTGGCATCCGTTTCAGCCAGCGCGAAGCCCACTCGGCCCTGTACGATGCCACCCGCACCGCCGAACTGTTCTGCTCCATGGTCAATCGCTTCCGCGACCTGGGCGGCTGGCCCCCCCCGCCCCCCGGCGAAATGCCGCCGACCCTGGCCAAGGCGCTGGATTAATTGTACGCCTGACGCCTGACGCCGCGCATTGTTTTGACCTGGGTTCCAGCGTCAAGCATCTGGCGTCAGGCCTCCAGCGAGCAGGCACAAAAAAAGGGCCGCTAAAGAGCGGCCCTTTTTTTGTGCCTGCGATTCTTACAGCTTGTCTGCATTACCAGACAGGTACTCGGCAACACCTTCCGGAGAAGCGTTCATGCCGGAATCGCCTTTCTGCCAGCCCGCCGGGCACACTTCACCGTGCTCTTCGTGGAACTGCAGGGCATCAACCAGACGCAGCAGCTCATCCATGTTACGACCCAGCGGCAGATCGTTAACGATCTGGCTGCGCACAACACCGTTGTTGTCGATCAGGAAAGCGCCACGGAAAGCCACGCCGCCTTCGGATTCCACATCGTAAGCCTGACAAATGTTGTGAGCCATGTCGGCAGCCAGGGTGTATTTCACCGGGCCGATACCGCCTTCGTTCACCGGGGTGTTACGCCAGGCATTGTGGGTGAAGTGGCTGTCGATGGACACACCGATCACTTCCACGCCACGAGCCTTGAACTCGTCCATGCGGTGATCCAGAGCGATCAGCTCGGACGGGCACACGAAGGTGAAATCCAGCGGGTAGAAGAATACCAGGCCGTATTTGCCCTTGATGGCTTCGGACAGGGTGAATTCGTCAACGATGCTGCCATCGCCCAGTACAGCAGGAACAGTGAAATCCGGTGCGGGCTTACCAACCAGAACAGCCATGTTTATCTCCTTGTATGAGGGGGTAAAGCCGGGGACGTCACGTCCCGCGAAAACTGAGCTCTATCATGGGGATTCCGGCGCGCCATGCAACCGGCTTTGTCCCGGAATCCGTCCGAGTGCTCAACTATTGGCCAATCAACGCCGGGTTCGGCTCCAGATCACCGTCCCGGTGATCGCCAGGATAGTGAGCACCAGCGCGGCGAAATCCATTACCAGCTGCCCGGCGAGACCGGCAATCCGGCCGGCGTGCAGATCCAGCAACAGGCGCTGCCAGTTCAGCGACGGCGGCACACTCTGGCTGATCAGCGCCTGCTTCATCTGCTTTGGCAGGGGCCGAGCATCAACCGGTTGCCAGTTCCCCTGGTAAGGACCGGTCATCAACTGGTCCACATCAAAACGGAGCCTCTCGGCACCAGTATCGAGAATCAGTCCCTGATCATCACTGCCAAGATGCTCAAACGCCGGCAGGCCGTAGGCCTTGCCGATCCGCTCCACCAGTTGGCCACTGTCGTCCAGCAACATCAGCTCATGGCCACAACCAACAATCAGCAGCCCATTCTGCTGCGCCACCCCTTGCAAGGGCGGAGGGCAATGGAGGGTATCAGTGCCATTGATATACAGGCGTTCGTCCAGCTCGGCATACCACTGCCCATCCAGCGAATAGCCTTTCACATCCTTGGGTACCGGGGCGCCATACCAGCGCGCCAGCCAGGGCGACATGGGCTTGCTGGACCAACCAAGGGATTCGATATGATTGAGCATGACGCCGGTTATCGACAGCACCAGCACCGGCAGTGCCACCGCCAGCCCCAGCCAGCGATGCCACTGACGCCACTGACGGGTAGGTTTTCTTGCAGCCATCCAGCCCCCTGAAATCGGCGAATTATTCTGTTGGCAGCTGGCTGTCGAGCCACAGGGCGAGCTTTGCAGCACGCTGCAGGGCATTCACCGAGAGGGTGGCTCCGGTAATATTGTCGATATCCCGGTCCAGCTTGCCTTTATCCAGCGTGGCCTGGTCAAACTGACGGGTAAAGAAGGGGTGGCGAACTTCCCAGCCCCGGGATTCCCGATAGATCAGCACACGCAGTGCGGCAAGTTTACCGTCTTTGACGCTGATACCAAGGGTAATGGGGTGATCCCGGCCGATCACATTGATCACCCAGGACGATTTCCGGTCAGCCTGCCAGTAACGCTGACGAAAGCCGGGGTCTTCGCCGGACAGGGCCTCAGCGTCTTTACGCTGGGCTTCGTCCAGCCACAACATGGACGGAGATGGCACCGTTTCATACTGTTCGGCGAGATAATCCGGCACCGACAGATAGACATCCTCTGCCTGCGCCACAGCGGAAAAACACAACATCAGGGTGAGCGAAGCCCACCCTGCTGCTTTGACGAACACGCGCATCAACAAGGCTTAGAAGCTCCAGCCAATGCCCAGGTTGACGGTGTCCTTGGCTTTGTCGTCATCCAGCGGGTTCTTGTAGTTCACGTTCTGAACGTCCGCCTTCACCACTACCTGCGGCACGATCCAGTAGTTCACACCGTAGGTGGAGATCATCTGCTCGCTGGTGTCATTGCCGCCTTCGGCCACCAGGTTGATGTTCTCGTAACGACCAAAGAAGCCCAGCTTGTCGGTCAGCTTGTAGGACAGCTCGTACAGCTCGCCTTCCTGACGGTCAGCACCGGTGCCTTCGAAGCCGTTGAAATCCCAACGGGCCTTCTGCACGGTGGCAGTCACCCCGGCAATGGAGTAACGGGCGTGTGCTTCCACCAGGCGACCGCTGACTTCTTCCAGGCCAACACGATCCGGGTCATCCTGGTTCACGTCCTGCTGGTACTGGATGCTGGAAGCCAGATCCAGGCCAGGAATGCCCACATAGCGGACACGGCCGGTAGCTGCACCAGTGTTCGCAGGCGCTTCCGCCACCTTCTGGCGACCACTACGCACGCTGGTGCCGTCATCCATGAACAGGCCGGAATGCAGGGCCACGTCGTAGGTCAGGCCTGCGCCCAGGTCCTGGCTGAACATGGCACCCGCTTCCCACCAGGTGGCCGGAATAATGTTTTTCTCCAGAGAGTTGCGCTCTACACCGTAGAACGTATCCGGTTCATGGGTCTCATTGATGATACCCACCGGGATCAGGAACTGACCCATTTTCAGCTTGGTGTTGGCAGAGGTATCGACTTCGATGTAAGCCTGCTCCAGCTCTACTTCACCGGGCTTGCCGTCGCCAGACAGGCTGTGCTCGATCTCGATCTCGGAAAAGAAGCGCACGGAATCGGTGAAGTCATAACCGACAAACAGCACGAAACGGTGAGCGTCAATCTGATCATTGGACTGCTTGCCACCGAACTCGGGATCCTGGTTGTAGTGGTTGTAGTGGATCTCACCGTAACCCCCCAGGCTGACCTTGTTGAACGGGTTGGACGCCCCACCCTGTTCCTGTTTCAGCGATTCGATTTCCTGCGCCAGGATGTCGATCTGCTTCTGCAGATCCTCAGTAGACTGAGCCGCCTGGGCAGCGAAAGGTACAGCGGAAATGGCCATGGCCAGAACAGTGCGCTTGAACATGTGTCTTCCTTCCCAAAAGTTTCAAGTTGAGCAATTTCAATGGCGCGAAATGTACTGCAAAAACAAATGGGATTGAAACTAATTCTTAATACGATTTTGATAGTGATCACTAAAAAACCCGGCATGTGCCGGGTTTTTTAGTGTGAATGCAATTCGAACAAAAACGTAAAAAATGATACGGATTGCACTCAGTCAACCATGAACCTTATTCAGCCTCTTCAGAGGCCTCTTCCACCATCGTTTTCAGCTGTCCGGCGCGGTACATGTCCATGATGATGTCACAGCCGCCCACCAGCTCACCCTTCACCCACAGCTGCGGGTAAGTCGGCCAGTTGGCATATTCCTTCAGGGTCTGGCGGATTTCCGGGGCTTCCAGAATGTTCACGTACGCAAACGGCTTGCCCACGGCAGTCATGGCTTCCACCACCTGGGCAGAAAAACCGCACTGCGGGAACTGCGGGGTCCCCTTCATGTAGAGAATGACGGCGTTACTGCCGATCTGGTCTTTGATGACCTCTAAAACATCCATTACTTCACCTGTATCACGTTAAATGCCGTTGCGTGCGCCAGCATCTGGCGCCAGATCGGAGACATTGTATCACTGCTGCCCCCCATAACCGCCACCTCCGGGTGAGGCAATCCTCAACCGGTTACCCTTGCTGGCCTGCCCTTCGTATTTGGGGGGCAAAGGCGCATTGTTCAAGTGGTTCTCCCCGGCAGCACCTGGCTGCCCGCCCCGCAGCCCCCAGGGACGGTGCTGGCGCCTTTCGGTAAGCAGGGTAAAACTGGCCGGCCCAAGGAACTCCAGTTCACGGACAATCCCGTCACCACCACGATGCAGCCCTGCTCCACCGCTGCCGCGACGAATACCGTAGTGCAGCACCCGCAACGGATAGTGCGATTCCAGACTTTCGATGGGGGTATTCAGGGTATTGGTCATATGGGTATGCACTGCCGACAACCCCGCTCCACCGGCGTGGGCTCCGGCACCACCGGCCATGGTTTCGTAGTAATCCCAGCCCTGCTCCCCACCAGCGCCCATGGCCACATTGTTCATGGTGCCCTGACTGGCTGCGGGAATGGCCTCGGGGGCAGCCTGGGCCAGTGCGCCAAGCACCACATCCACCACCCGCGAACTGGTCTCCACATTGCCTGCGGCCACCGCGGCCGGGCGCCGTGCATTGAGCAACGAGCCTTGCGGGGCACTCAGTCTGATGGGCCGGAACAACCCGTCGCAGGCGGGAACGTCATCATCCATCAGGCAACGGAAACAGTAATAGGCCGCAGCCGCCGCCACCGACAAGGGACAGTTGATATTGCCAGCCACCTGATCAGCCGTGCCAGCAAAATCCAGCGACGCGCTATCACCCTCAATGGTCAGGGTGACCGCAATGACAATGTCCCGCTGCCCCTGACCGTCATCGTCCATCACATCGTCAAACTGATAGATCCCGTCCGGCAGCGCCGCGATACGGGCCCGGGCACGCTTTTCGCCATAGGCATTGAGGGCAGCAAACGCTGCTTCAAGATCATCCTGCTGGCCGGCCAGTTCCGCCAGCCGCCGCGCCCCCGCCTCACAGGCACTGGCTTGTGCAGCAAAATCCCCAAAGCGCAGGTTGTCCATGGGTAACACAGCCTCTTCGGCATGCTCATCCAGCCCGGCCAGCCGCAAACACAGAGGCAGCTGCCACTGCCCGGCCTGCTTCAGCAAAGTCGGCGCGATCACCAGCCCTTCCTGCTCAAGGTGGGTAGATATCGGCATGGAGCCGGGGCTGTGAGCGCCGATGTTGGCATGGTGGGCCCGGGTCACGGCGAAGCCAATCAGTGCATTGCCGTGAAACACCGGCGCCACCACCGTCACGTCCGGCAGGTGGGTGCCGCCCAGGTAGGGGTCATTCACCACCAGCAGGTCACCTCTGGCCCAGCTCCGGTCACTGACCAGATCCGCCATTGCATAAGCCATGGAGCCCAGATGCACCGGAATATGTGCCGCCTGGGCACACAACCGCCCCTGCGCATCAAAAATCGCACAGGAGAAATCCAGCCGGTCCTTGATATTGGGCGAAAGGGCACTGAGCCGCAGCACCGCCCCCATCTCGTCACAGATACCGGACAGGCGATTGGCGAAAATACTGAGCTGGATGGGATTCATAAGGGCAATGAACAGTGAACAGTTAATAGTTAACAGCTAAAAAAGCAGTGACAAAATCAGGCCGGGCCCAGCCTACCCTTATTCGCTGTTCACTGTTAACTATTAACTGTTCACTAAAATGTGCGCTATCATCGGCGGTTCCCGGCAGCCCATAGCTGCCGTTTTTTGTTTCAGTACCGCTGAAACAGACAAATTCGCATCAACGAGTCTGGGTAATGAGTCAGCAATATTTGATTCCCACCTACGCACGGCAGCCTGTGGCGTTTGTGCGCGGTGAAGGGGTGTGGCTGTTCGATGAGAACGGTGACAAGTACATGGATGCCATTTCCGGTATCGCGGTATGCAATCTGGGGCACTGCCATCCGGCGGTGAGCCGTACCCTGGCCGAACAGGCCGGGCAACTGATGCATACCTCCAACCTGTACCGCATTCCTGCCCAGGAAGCGCTGGCTCAGCGCCTGTGCGAGATCAGCGGCATGCAGAGCGCGTTTTTCTCCAACTCCGGCGCGGAAGCCAACGAGGCCGCCATCAAGATCGCGCGCCTGTTCGGCAACCGCAAGGGAGTCGCCAAACCCACCGTGCTGGTAATGGAAGGCAGCTTCCACGGACGCACCATGGCCACCCTGTCTGCCACCGGCAACAGCAAGGTTCAGGAAGGGTTTACCCCGCTGGTGGAAGGCTTCATCCGGGTGCCCTTCAATGACGTGGATGCCATAGCCGCCCACGCCGGCAACCCGGATGTGGTCGCCATCCTGGCCGAACCCGTACAAGGCGAAGGCGGTATCAACATTCCCGATCCGGGCTATCTGCAAGCCCTGCGTCAGCTGTGCGATCAGCACGACTGGCTGCTGATGCTGGACGAAATCCAGACCGGTAATGGCCGTACCGGGCACTATTTTGCCTGCATGGGCGAAAGCGTTGTGCCCGACGTGCTGACCACCGCCAAGGGGCTCGGCAATGGCTTCCCCATCGGTGCCTGCCTGGTCGCCGGCAAGGCCCAGGGCGTCTTCGGCCCCGGCACCCACGGCAGCACCTACGGCGGCAACCCGCTGGGCTGCGCCACCTCTCTCACCGTGGTCAATACCCTGGCCAACGAGGTTGTCGCTGGCGTGAGCGCCAAGGGCGAACAGCTCAAGGCGGCGTTCCAGCAGGCACTGGGCGATGTGGCAATGGTGACTGAGGTTCGCCAGAAAGGCCTGATGATCGGCATCCAGCTGGATCGTCCCTGCGGCGAGCTGGTCAACAGCGCCCGGGAAGCCGGCCTGCTGATCAATGTCACCGCCGGTTCCGTGGTCCGCCTGCTGCCACCGCTGGTGATCTCCGACGCCGAAATGCAAACCCTGGTGGACCAGTTGTCCGCCGTTATCCGCTCCTTTGCCAATGCACAGGAGGTCGCATGAGCCGGCATTTCCTGACTCTCAATGACCTGACACCGGACGAGCTGGGCTACCTGATCCAGCGCGCCATCGAACTGAAGACCATGCTGCGCAATGGCCAGAGCCACGAGCCCCTGAAGGGCAAGACGCTGGGCATGATTTTCGAGAAGTCCTCCACCCGCACCCGGGTCTCCTTCGAAGTGGCCATGACCCAGTTCGGCGGCGCCAGCATCTTCCTGTCGCCCCGTGATACCCAGCTGGGCCGCGGCGAGCCCATCGAGGATTCCGCCCGGGTACTGTCACGCATGGTGGATGCGGTAATGATCCGCACCTTTGACCATGCCACCGTGGAAACCTTTGCCGCCCATTCCTCCGTGCCGGTGATCAATGCCCTCACCGATGACTTCCACCCCTGCCAGCTGCTGGCTGACATGCAGACCTACGTGGAGCATCGCGGCAGCATCCAGGGCAAGAAAGTGGTATGGGTGGGCGACGGCAACAACATGTGCGCCAGCTACATGAATGCCGCCAAACAGTTCGACTTTGATCTGGTGATCAGCTGCCCGAATGGCTTCTCGCCTGACGAGGATCTGCTCAGCCGCTGCACCGATCACGTTACCATCGAACCGGATGTCCGCGCCGCCGTGAAGGATGCCCATCTGGTCGTCACCGATGTGTGGGCCTCCATGGGCCAGGAAGACGAACAACAGGCTCGCATGAGCGCCTTTGAAGGCTATCAGGTGACACCCGAGCTGATGGATCTTGCTGATCCCGAAGCCCTGTTCATGCACTGCCTGCCCGCCCACCGCGGCGAGGAAGTCAGCCATGAAATGATGGACGACCCCCGTGCCGTGGTCTGGGATGAAGCGGAAAACCGCCTCCATGCCCAGAAGGCCCTGCTCGAGTTCCTGCTCACCGGGCAGCATTGATGGTAACGCCGCACGCAACACGCAACACGCATCACGCGGCTCCCTCTTCGAGCCGCGTGCATGGTGAAGCCTGGAGCGCGGGATCATGAAAACGCCGCTGCTGAATATTGAAAATCTGGCCTGTGGTTATCATCAGCAGGCCGTGGTGAAGGACCTCAGCCTGTCCCTGGCGGCAGGAGAAATCGCTTGCCTGCTGGGCCCCAGTGGCTGCGGCAAGACCACTACCCTGCGCGCCATCGCCGGACTGGAGCCGGTCACCGGTGGCAGCATTCGCATTCAGGACCGGCTGGTGTCCTCCGCCAGCCAGCAGATCCCGCCAGAACAACGTGGACTGGGGATGGTGTTTCAGGAACACGCCCTGTTCCCGCATTTGACCGTGGCCGACAACGTGGCCTTCGGCCTGCGCAAGCTGTCCAGCGATGAGAAGACCAGACGCGTCAGCGAGTGTCTGGCAAGAGTGCGCCTGGAAGGGATGGAACAGCGCTATCCCCACGAGCTATCCGGCGGCCAGCAACAGCGTGTTGCCCTGGCCCGGGCGCTGGCCCCCCGCCCCACCCTGCTGCTGCTCGACGAACCCTTTGCCAGCCTTGATCTGGATCTGCGCCGACAGCTGGCCCGGGAGCTGGGCGATATCCTGCGCGAGGAAAACGTCACCACCCTGATGGTCACCCATGACCAGGAAGAAGCGTTTGCGCTTGCCGACCGGGTCGGCGTGATGCAGGCCGGCAAGCTGGAACAGTGGGACACGCCTTATAACATCTACCATGCCCCGGCGAATCGTTTCGTTGCGGAATTTGCCGGCTACGGCGCCTTCCTGCGTGGCGAAGTCACCGACCAGCACAGCGTCAAGACCAGCCTGGGCGAACTCACCGGCCGCCACCAGGACAACCTCACCCCTGGCGCCACCGTGGATGTGCTGTTGCGCCCCGAGGACATCGTCGCCGACGAAACCGCCCCCCTGGCCCTGCCGGTCACCCGCCGTCAGTTCACCGGCGCCAGCATCCTCTACCACCTGCGCGTCAGCGCCTCGGAAACCCTGCTCTGCCAGACCGATAGCCACACCAACGTACTGGAAGGCGACACGCTGCATGTGAGGTTGGGGACCAAGCATCTGGTTTCCTTTGCAGTGAACAGTGAATAGTTAACAGTGAACAGCGCGCGGCAAGCGTGTTTTGATCCTTGAAACGCAAGAGGCCGCGCCCAATACATGGGCGCGGCCTCTTCGCTATCAGTCACCACCGCGCTACGCACGCGCAACTATTCACTGTTAACTGTTAACTATTCACTGCCCTTCAAGCGACCCTGCTCTGATCCCGCCCCTCACTCTTGGCCTTGTACAGGCCCTGGTCGGCGCGGTTGAGGACGTCGTCGATGGATTCCTTGTCGGAGTAGGCGGCGACACCCACTGACAGGCTGACAGAGGCCGGGCCGCCTTCCTGGGAGAACGCTTCTTCCCGCCAGCGCTTGCGCAAGCGCTCTGCCACCAGCAAGGCCCCTTCCTCGGTACTCTGCGGCAGAATCAGCAGGAACTCCTCTCCGCCTAGACGGCCGAAGTAGTCGCCATCGCGCATGTCCGAAAGCACCACCTGAGAAAAACGTCGCAGGACCCGGTCGCCCCATTCATGTCCGAAGCGGTCGTTGATCTGCTTGAAGTGATCAAGATCCACATAACAGACAGAGAACGGCACCCGCTTGCGGTCCGCCAGCGCTTTCTGGCGCTCCAGAATCTCCAGCAGGTGGCGACGATTGAACAGCCCGGTCAGGTCATCGCGAATGGCCATTTCCCGCACCTGTTCAAGGCCTTTGGCAAGCTCCCGGTTCTTGTCGGCAAGATTGTTTTTCAGCCGGTAGATTCCGCCACCAGTGATCGCAAAGCTGATGGAAATCATGGTGAATACCAGCCACTGCAACGCCTCCACAGAAACGCTCAGCTGCACCCCACGATCATCCACCGCCAGCCACAACATCGCCGCATAGGCGGCACTGGAGAGCAATGCCACACCGATCATCACCTTGCCACTGAGCTGAAAGGACACCAGCAACAGCACCGCAAAAAACAGCGTGACCACGCTGAGTCGGAAAGCATCCACGTAATAGCCAGACACCACGAAGACGGCAATGCAGTACACGATCAATGGCAGGGACAGTGAGGGATCACGAAAACGCAGGGTCAGGCCGCTGGCCATCAGCAGCAGGTAACCGGCCATGGACACCCAGACACCGATCAGCAGTGCAGCACCCCACTGCGGGGAAATCAGGAAATCCCCCATGCGGTAGTACACCAGACACAGCAGTGTGTGCATGGCCATGATTGCCACTGCCGCGCGACCATGACGCTTGAGCAGGCGGGTCTCGTTGACGGTCAGGTTTTCCGCCTGGCGCAGCTCGCTGTTCATGACCTAGCCTCCAGCACCAGCTTGTCCCGGCCGGTTTCCTTGGCACGGTACAAGGCCGCATCAGCCCGTCTGATCACCTGCGCCGGATTTTCTCCCGGGGCCAGCATAGCCAGCCCGGCCGACAGGGTGACGGTCAGATCAGGAGCTTCGGCAAAACGCTGGCTGCGCATACCCATGAGAATCCCCTCCACCAGATGGCGAGCCTCCTGCTCATCACTGACCGGCAACACCAGCATGAATTCTTCCCCCCCCAGCCGTGCTGCGAAATCCTGACCACTGAGATGACGACTAACCACTTCGGCGAAGCGCTGCAGCACCATATCCCCCATACCATGACCATACTGGTCATTGATGCGCTTGAAGAAATCCAGATCCGCATACGCTACCGCCAGAGAAAAGGCGCCACGGGCAGACTGGCTGCAGGCCTTGCCCAGCAACTCCATGGCGTGTCGGCGACGGTAAAAGCCGGTCAGCTCGTCCTTGACGGCCATGTCATGGATCCGCTCGACCACGTCGGCAAGCTGGGCATTACGCCTGCCCAACAGAGTACGAATGTTGGAAATTTCTGCTGCCAACAGTGTCACGCCCAGAACCATCACGGAAAACAGGGCCCACTGAATCCACTCACCCTGCACATCCACCACTTCTGGCCAGTAGATCCAGACGATGCCCAGCACAATGGCGTAGCCGAGCACACAATACACAGCCAGGAAAATGAACTGCCTCAGTGAGGCCTGCAACACCCCTAGCTGGACGATGGCAAAGAAGATCAACATGACACACAGCCGCGCCTGATCCACCACCGCTGCAGTGACCAGCAACCCGGTTGTGGACCACACCATCAATGGCAGGATCATTGCCGGCTCGGCAAGGCGACGATTCAGCCCCAGCACCATAAAGGTCACGAACAGGGCATGGCCAGCCCAGATAATCGAAAACAGGGAAATGAAGAGTGCATCACCGCCGCGGAAGAAATCCAGCTGAAGGGCGATCCAGCACAGCAGGGTGTGAGCACTGCCACCCATGACGATGGCAAACAGTACACGGCGGACGCGTTGTGACTGCAGGGTTGCCGGATGCAGGGATAAAGAATGATCCATTCGGGTACCTGATGTTGCGCAGCCAGCCCACCCTTACCAAGGCCGCGCATTGATGACCATTTAGTATTATTGTTACGTCCACATTAATACTAATTACGTATTGCGTCACAGTTTTGCCGTCGACCCAAACACACCGCCCATCGCCAAATGAGCCCGCTTTCGCGCGGCAAGCCACTGAATTCATGACCAAAATCGGCCAGTACGTTTACTCCTGGCGCACTCTGGCCACCGCATCCCGCCACCCGGCATAGCGGCGCTGACGATCTTCTTCCCCCAAAGCCGGAGTGAACTCACGCTCGCAGCGCCACTGCCCGGCAATGGCCTCCAGCGATGGATACATTCCACAACCCAAGCCGGCCAGATAGGCTGCGCCAAGGGCAGTGGTTTCGGTGACTACCGGCCGGTCCACACAGACACCCAACACATCGGCCAGGGTCTGGCTCAACCAGTTGTTCACCACCATGCCGCCATCCACCCGCAGGGTGGTCGGACGGGTACCGCAATCCGCCGCCATGGCATCCAGCAGATCCCGCGACTGGTAACACACCGCTTCAAGGCCCGCAGTCACCACCTCGGCAATGCCGGTATCCCGGGTCAGACCCAGCAATGCCCCGCGGGCATGGGGGTCCCACCACGGGGCACCCAGACCAGTAAACGCCGGCACAAGATAGACACCGCCCGCCGATCCGACCCGGCGTGCCAGGGCCTCGGTTTCGCTGGCATCAGAAATCAGCTTGAGGCCATCGCGCAGCCACTGGATCGCCGCCCCGGCCACAAAGATGGAGCCTTCCAGCGCATAGGTAGTCTTGCCGTTGAGTCGATAGCCCACAGTAGTGAGCAGGCGATTTTCGGACACCACGGCGTCACCGGTATTCATCACCATGAAACAGCCAGTGCCGTAAGTGCTTTTCACCATCCCCGGAGAGAAACAGGCCTGTCCCACCAGCGCCGCCTGCTGGTCACCGGCAATGCCACACACCGGCACCGCCGCCCCCAGCAGCTCCGGGCAGGTCTTGCCAAAGTCACCGGCACTGTCACGTACTTGCGGCAGTACACTGGCAGGCACCTTGAACAGATCCAGCAACTCTTCATCCCACTGCTGGGTATGGATATTGAACAACAGGGTGCGCGAAGCGTTGGTGGCATCGGTGGCATGCACCTTGCCGCGGGTCAGCTGCCACAGCAGCCAGCTATCGATAGTGCCGAAAGCCAGTTCCCCGGCTTCGGCCCGCTGGCGAGCGCCAGGGGTATTGTCCAGTAACCAGGCCAATTTGGTGGCAGAAAAATAAGGATCCAGCAGCAGACCGGTTCGCTCCCGCACCAGGTCTTCGTGGCCGGCTTCGCGCAAGGCCTTACAGGTGGCTGCGGTACGACGGTCCTGCCAGACGATGGCACGGGCCAGCGGATCACCGGTCTTCCGGTCCCACAGCACCGTGGTTTCACGCTGGTTGGTAATACCGATGGCCGCCAGCTGCTGCGCTTCAATATGGGCATTGCGCAATGCTTCGCGACACAGGGTCAGGGTATCGTTCCAGATCTCCTTGGCGTCATGCTCCACCCAGCCATCCTGGGGAAAATGCTGGCCGAATTCTTTCTGCGCCTGCCCTACCGCCTTGCCATCGCCATCAAACACGATGGCCCGCGAACTGGTAGTACCCTGATCGATGGAGAGAATGTATGACATGACTTGGCTTCCCTGTTATCGGTATTGGCGGGATCGGACAAATACGTCCCGGCGGTATCGGGGGCGCGCATTTTACCCGAACGCCCCAAGGCAGATTGCACCATAACGGACAATTAGATGGACAATTCAAGCCGGATGCAGGATGCATGACGCCCGACGCAGCAAACCGGAAGCTTTTGGCGTCCGGCGTCAGGCATCAGGCGTCGTGCGTAAATTCAGTTCACCCGTCCCAGCACATGCTGCCCCTGCTGGACCGCAGGCAAAGTGACAGTAAAGCGGGCGCCGCCTTCCGGGCTTTCTTCCACCACGATGTCACCACCGTGCCAGTCCACGATCCGTTTGACGATGGACAGTCCGAGACCATAGCCACCACTGGCGCGGTGACGACTCTTGTCCAGTCGGGCGAAGGGTTTGAATACACGCTCACGCTCGTGCTCGGGAATACCTGGGCCGTCATCATCCACATGGATCACTACCCGGTCGGCATCGGTATCGATACGCATGACAATGGAAGACGCCGCGTAACGCAGCGCGTTAGTGACCAGATTCTGCAGCACCCGATGCAGGTAGCGCTCTTCCGCTTCCACCTCCAGCGCAGCAGCATCACTCTCCACCGAAATGCGGGTGACACCACGAATGGTTTCCATCTCATCGCGCAGCTGGTCGCACAGGTCGGTCACGTTGACCGGTTTGAATTCGATATTGGGGGTGCCCTGTTCCAGGCGGGCATAGGTGAGAATCTCATCAATCAGCTGATCCAGCTGCTCGATGTCATGATCCAGGGCATTGAGCTTTTCCCGACGCAGGTCCGCTGACTCGATATCCGCCAGCATTTCCAGCCCGAACCGCAGGCGCGCCACCGGGGTGCGCAGCTCATGGCTTACCGCCCGGGTCATCTCCCGCTGCGACTCGATCAGCCGCCGAATGTGCGCCGTCATGCCATTGAAGGTGGCCGCCACCTGGCCGATAGCATCACTGCCCTCGATATTGGCATAGGCGCCCAGATCCCCGGAGCCCAGCTGGCTTACCGCCCGGTCCAGCTGCTTGAGCCGCCGCTGCAGGGGGCTGACCTGCAGATAGGTAGCCAACGCCACCGCCAGCAGACTCAGCACACCCGCCACCAGTAACAGTTCAATCGGGAACTGATCGAACAGGGTCAGTGGACCGATCACCAACAACATGCCGGTCTGCGCCACAGGGGCGTAGATACGAATGCTGGAATCACTGCGGGTGCTGTCATCCAGGGCAATCACCACCTCGCGGCGGTTGAGCCGCTGCTCCTGCTCGGCATCCAGCTCCAGGGCGTCCCGGTCCACCATGGCCAAGTCATAGCCGAAGAATTGCTGCAGCCCGGCCAGCGCCGTCTGCCATTGTTCTTCCGGGAAGTGGGAAAGATGGTTGAGGATCAAGACCGCAGTAGCCCGGGCCTGCTGCTCGGACACCTTGGTCATGCGGGTGACAATGAAGGCATCTTCGCCGGGCAGCTGGAAGAGGATATCGGCAAAACCCTCACTATCATTGAGGCGCATTACCACCAGGCCTTCACTCAGGTGCAGCGCTTCCCGATAACCGAGGTTAAGCTCCGCCGAATCCTTGAGTTCAATGGTGGCACCGAACAGCTGGGTAAGCACCTTGCTCCAGCGCTCGCGCTCCGCCGGCTCATAGCGCTGGTAGCCCTCTGCCATCAGGTAGAAGGTACCGCGCGCCATTTCTTCCCGGTAGATATCGGACCGATACTGATTGACCAGCTGCACGGAGGCATAGGTGATGGCACCGATAAAGCACAGCGCCAACAGCAGCCCGCCGTAGAGCCGCACAAAGATACTATTCAAAGGTCACCCGACCCTGCGTCACAGCGCGGCAAGCGATCAGGCCGCGCCGATTTCCTTGACGAACAAATAGCCCTTGGAGCGCACCGTCTTGATACGCTTCGGGTTCTCCGGATCATCGCCCACCTTGGGACGAATACGGGAAATCCGCACGTCGATGGAGCGATCCTGCCCATCGTACTGGATGCCGCGCAATTTCTCGAAAATGGTCTCGCGAGAAAGCACCGTGCCGGCATTGGAAGCCAGCAGCCAGAGCAGATCGTATTCTGCGCTGGTCAGGTCCACCGACTCTCCGGCCAGGGTCACTTCCCGGGCGGAGTTGTCGATCACCAGCGCACCAAATTCCAGCCGTGCCGGCGAGTTGTCGCGCTCGTTGTCGGTTTCTACCCGGCGCAGCAGCGCACGAATCCGTGCCAGCAGCACCCGGGGTTTTACCGGTTTGGCGACATAATCATCCGCGCCCATTTCCAGACCCAGCACCTGATCCATGTCATCGGTGCGGGCGGTGAGCATCAGGATAGGGTTCTTGTAGGCACTACGTACTTCGCGGCATACCGTCAGGCCATCGGCGCCCGGCAGCATGAGGTCCAGCACCACCAGATCCGGCTGTTCGGCCCGAATGCGACGAATCGCTTCCTCACCATCGCTGACGACAGTGACATCGAGACCGTTGGCTTGCAGATATTCACAGGTGAGATCGGCAAGACGTTCATCATCTTCCACGATCATGATGGCTGGCGGGTTATCCTGCACCGTTGTCATCCCGTCCTTATCCTTATCGATTTGTATCGTTATTGTCGTTTCCTGTCAGGACCAACCCGGTCACTGTCAAAAACGTATCCCTATCGCACGTTTATACGCATACGCACAGCCCACGGCAACCTTGTAAACGTCGCACTTCTGTTCGAACGGTATTCATACCCCAATTTTGGCGTTGACAAACACAAGATCTAGTGCCGCCCTGCACAAGGACAGTGCCCGCAAAATGCACTCACATCGCTCCACAAGTTATCCACAAAATTTCCCCAGGCGAAGTGCTTGCAAAACGAGGGGAGCAACTATAACTTGTACTGATCCTGATCGGCGACCCCAACATATTGGGTTTTCACAAGGCCGCCGACCCCCAATCGCAAGACCAACAATAACGGGAAAAAGTGCCCGCCGATCAGCAATTTAGCGGCAACAAGGCACTCAGGGAAGGGGAAAGCGTCATGGAAAAGACACAATATATAGTGGTCCACCATCCGGACCCGACAAACAGCTCCAGCAGCGACCCAGTTTTTCACGCCATGGCGTAGCGCCGTGGCGTTTTGCGTGGTTCACAACCCCACGCAACCGGACAACACCACACAAGACAAACAGACAGAACAGCACGACAACGGAGAGGGCACCATGCAAACGGATATGAATCAGAACCCACAGAACCCCACCGGGGCCGCGGGCGACGATGCTGGCCAGGACCAGAACATCGCCAATACCGCACCAGGCCAGCTGCGCGTGATCAAGCGTAACGGCAAGGTAGTGAGCTACGATGACGACAAGATTACCGTCGCCATCAGCAAGGCATTCCTGGCGGTAGAAGGTGGCACCGCAGCCGCCTCTTCCCGTATCCATGAAACCGTGGCGCGCCTCACCGAGCAGGTCAGCGCCACTTTCAAGCGCCGTATGCCCTCCGGCGGCACCATCCACATTGAAGAAATCCAGGATCAGGTCGAACTGGCCCTGATGCGTAATGGCGAGCACAAGGTGGCCCGTGACTACGTGCTGTACCGTGACCGTCAGGCGCAGAAGCGTGCTGAGCAGGCCAGCCAGTTCCCGGAACCCACCCACAAGGTGGAAATGTCCGTGACCATGGAAGATGGCAGCAAGGCGCCGCTGGACATGGGCCGCCTCGAGCATCTTATCCGCACCGCCTGTGAAGGCCTGGACGATGTCCACGCCGACAAGATCATCACCGAAACCGTGAAGAACCTGTACGACGGTGTCTCCATCAACGACGTCAACACCTCCATGGTGATGACCGCGCGCACCCTGATCGAAGTGGAGCCCAACTACTCCCTGGTCACTGCCCGCCTGCTGATGGACAAGATCCGCGCCGAAGCGCTGCAGTACCTGGAGGTGGCCGAGCGCGCCAACCAGGAAGAAATGAATGCACTGTACAGCGATGCTCTCAACGCCTACATCACCAAGGGTATCGAACTGGAGCTGCTGAGCCCGAAACTGGGTGAGTACGATCTGGCCCGTCTGGGTGCTGCCATCCAGGGCGACCGCGATCTGCAGTTCTCCTACCTGGGCCTCCAGACCTTGTACGACCGTTACTTCATTCACCATAACGACACCCGCATCGAACTACCGCAGTGCTTCTTCATGCGTGTCGCCATGGGTCTGGCCATCGAAGAAGAGAACAAGGAAGAGCGCGCCATCGAGTTCTACAACCTGCTCTCCAGCTTCGATTACATGAGCTCTACCCCCACCCTGTTCAACGCCGGCACCCTGCGTCCGCAGCTGTCCAGCTGCTACCTGACCACCGTGCCCGATGACCTGCACGGCATCTACGGTGCCATCCAGGACAACGCCATGCTGTCCAAGTTTGCCGGCGGCCTGGGTAATGACTGGACTCCGGTGCGCGCACTGGGCTCCTACATTAAAGGTACCAATGGCAAATCCCAGGGTGTGGTGCCCTTCCTGAAAGTGGTCAACGACACTGCCGTGGCCGTGAACCAGGGTGGCAAGCGCAAGGGCGCGGTCTGTGCCTACCTGGAAACCTGGCACATGGACATCGAGGAATTCCTCGAGCTGCGCAAGAACACCGGTGACGACCGTCGCCGTACCCACGACATGAACAGCGCCAACTGGATTCCCGACCTGTTCATGAAGCGTGTGCTGAACGAAGAAGACTGGACCCTGTTCAGCCCCAACGACACCCCGGACCTGCACGACCTGTACGGCGAAGCCTTCGAGAAAGCCTACCTGGCCTATGAAGAGCAGACCCGTTCCGGCGAGCTGAAGCTGTTCAAGCGCATTCCCGCCATCAACCTGTGGCGCAAGATGCTGTCCATGCTGTTCGAAACCGGCCACCCGTGGTTCACCTTCAAGGATCCGTGCAACCTGCGCAGCCCGCAGCAGCACGTGGGCGTGGTGCACTCCTCCAACCTGTGCACCGAGATCACCCTGAACACCAACAAGGATGAAATCGCCGTGTGTAACCTGGGTTCCGTGAACCTGGCCCAGCACGTGGACGAAAACGGTCTCGACACCGACAAGCTGCAGCGCACCATTAACACCGCCGTGCGCATGCTGGATAACGTGATCGACATCAACTACTACAGTGTGCCGCAGGCAGAAAACTCCAACATGAAGCATCGCCCGGTGGGCCTGGGCATCATGGGTTTCCAGGATGCGCTGTACAAGCAAGGCATCAGCTACGCTTCTTCCGATGCAGTGTCCTTCGCGGATACCTCCATGGAAGCAGTGAGCTACTACGCCATTCAGGCCTCCGCCAAACTGGCCGAAGAGCGCGGCGCCTACCAGACCTTCGACGGCTCCCTGTGGAGCCAGGGCGTACTGCCGATCGACTCCATCGATATCCTGGTGAACCAGCGTGGCGAGGAATACTGCAAAGTCGATCGCAGCCAGACCCTGGACTGGGACAGCGTGCGCGAGATGGCGAAAAAAGGCATGCGTAACTCCAACGTGATGGCCATCGCGCCCACCGCGACGATTGCCAACATCACCGGGGTTTCACAATCCATTGAGCCGACTTATCAGAACCTGTACGTGAAATCGAACCTGTCCGGCGAGTTCACGGTAGTGAACCCGTACCTGGTACACGCCCTGAAAGAGCGCGGCCTGTGGGACAACGTGATGGTCAACGACCTGAAGTACTACGACGGTTCTGCGCAGCCCATCGAGCGTATTCCTGCCGATCTCAAAGAGCAGTTCCGTACTGCCTTTGAAGTGGAGACCCGCTGGATTGTGGAAGCGGCAAGCCGCCGCCAGAAGTGGATCGATCAGGCCCAGTCCCTGAACCTGTACATCGCGGAAGCCAACGGCAAGAAGCTGGACGTAACCTACAAGATGGCCTGGTTGCTGGGTCTCAAGACCACTTACTACCTGCGCGCCATCGGTGCGACCCAGGCAGAAAAATCCACCATCAACGATGGCAAGCTCAACCGCGTTTCTTCCAAGGTGGAAGAAGAACCGGCGGAGTTCAGCCAGGCCGCCGACGTGCCGCAGGCCTGCTCCATCGATGATCCGGATTGCGAAGCCTGCCAATAAACGCCGGATGCTTGACGCCCGACGCCCGACGCTTTCCATCCTTTTAGCGTCCGGCGTCAGGCCTCAAGCGTCAGGCCGGTTAAAGAATGCATCAAGGGTGACGCCAGGGCGCCACCGCTGACAGAATGAAGGGAGATACACATGCTGAGCTGGGACGAATTCAATGCGCAAGAGACGCCTGCCGCCAAGCCGCAACCAAAGCCCGCAGCGCCGTCGCAATCTGCGGCGGTTTCTGAACAAGCGGCATCTGCACCTCAAGCACCGGCACCGGGAAGTGCAGCGGATGCTGGAGATTCAGGAAGCGATGAGCTGCGAGGACGAACCCCAGACACCTCAATAGAGAGGGCCGTGACCGACGCCGTCGAACGCGCCCAAGCCGCCGTCGCCAAGATGGATGTGGCCGAAGGTGTGGCCGAACTGGAAGGCACCGCCGGCCGTGTGGAAGTTGACGACAAGCGCATGATCAACTGCCGCGCTGACCTCAACCAGCTGGTACCGTTCAAGTACGACTGGGCATGGCAGAAATATCTGGATGGCTGTGCCAACCACTGGATGCCCCAGGAAGTGAACATGAACGCCGACCTGGCGCTGTGGAAAAAGCCCGACGGCCTCACCGAAGATGAGCGCCGTATCGTCAAGCGTAACCTGGGTTTCTTCTCCACCGCCGATTCCCTGGTTGCCAACAACCTGGTGCTGGCCATCTACCGCCTGATCACCAACCCGGAGTGTCGCCAGTACATCCTGCGTCAGTCCTTTGAAGAAGCGATCCACACCCACGCCTACCAGTACTGCATCGAGTCCCTGGGCATGGATGAAGGCGAGATCTTCAACATGTACCGCGAGATTCCTGCCGTGGCCAAGAAGGCACAGTGGGGCATCCAGTACACCCGCGACCTGTCCGATCCGGAATTCAAGACTGGCACCGTGGAAACCGACAAGGCGCTGCTGGAAAACCTGATCGCGTTCTACTGTGTACTGGAAGGCATCTTCTTCTACTGTGGCTTCACCCAGATCCTCTCCATGGGCCGCCGCAACAAGATGACCGGCGTCGCCGAGCAGTTCCAGTACATCCTGCGTGACGAATCCATGCACGTGAACTTCGGTGTGGACGTGATCAACCAGATCAAACTGGAAAACCCGCACCTGTGGGACCAGCAGATGCGCGACAAGGCCACCCAGATGATCCTGGAAGGCACCGAGCTGGAAATCCAGTACGCCCGCGACACCATGCCCCGCGGTGTGCTCGGCATGAACGCCTCCATGATGGAAGAGTACCTGCAGTTCATCGCCAACCGCCGCCTGGCCCAGCTGGGTCTGCCGGAGCAGTTCAAAGGCGTGAACAACCCGTTCCCGTGGATGAGCGAAATCATGGACCTGCGCAAAGAGAAGAACTTCTTCGAAACTCGAGTGACCGAATACCAAGTCGGCGGTGCGCTGAGCTGGGATTAAGAAAGACGGAAAAAGAAAAAGGCGCTTCGGCGCCTTTTTTGTTTTTACGCATCATGCTTCACGCGACAGGCTACACGCTTGGAGAAACCGGGACACCCTATACTGCCCCCCTTTCCGTAGGAGCCTGCCTGCAGGCGATTCTCTGGAAGCTTTTCGCGTGCAAGCACGCTCCCACAGAAAAGACTTCCGCCTGTGGTCAGATGGTACGACGCAGCGCTCATAAATTCATCCGCCGCAGATCTCACTACCCACCCTTTCCCATGAAAACGTTCTCGGAAGATAATCCTGAAATTTCGACACATTTACCCACCGCAATTAGTCATAACGTTTAGGCAACACGGGTTATATGTAACACCCACCGGGCATCCGATATAAAAGAGGGAAAGGCCATTCCAGGGAAGGAATGATGAAACGTTGCACGTCCCTTATTCTGATTGTCTCCTGCGCCTTGTCGGCATCAGCGATGGCCGCTTCAAATACTGCGCGTTTTCAGGTGCAGCTTACCCTCGGTGCGACATGCTCCATCGACAAGATCGGACGCAAGCAATCCGGCTCTCTGGCAACGGATGTGTCCTGTTCCCGTGGCAGCAGCTATGACGTCGGCCTCAGCCACAGCCATGGAACCCGCACGGTGAAATCAGCCGACGGATCCACTGAAGACTTCCAGTATTTTCCTGACAGCGCTCACTCACTTGATTGGGACAATGCATCCCTCTTGAGTGCTACCGGTACCGGGGCAGTAATGACGCACACAGTGGACAGCAACGCCAACAATCAAGACTCCGCCCAACCCGCATCCAGCGACTGGACCACCCTCACCCTCACTTTCTGATATTGCTGCCCTGCGTCACAGGCAGGTCGCTGTTGCACTTGCCACCGTTGTCGACACGGTGCCAGAAAAAATCCAAAGCACATTCAACCAAACCGGCTAAAGGAGTCGAGAAAATCTCCGCTTCTATCTCGCTGAACTCTGTGTTCTCTGTGGTTAATCCTCTTTTGATCTCTGGTTTTGCCCCCTGCAGACAGCCCCCAGGGGAGCGGCAATTGAACCGTTCGTAAAATACTCGCGACCATCCATCACAAACGATCAAACTTTAATCAAATACCCCCAATTGCCGTTTGTTTTACGCCCCTATCGTTGGCAACATGGAGAGGAGTTCTGAAGTCGGGGACTCACAAACCATCAGGAGGCTTCGCATGAGCGACTACGAGAAAGACGAGTACCTGCGTGAAGAGTATCTGCAAGAAGCCGAGGATCTGCTGGAAACCATCGAGCAGGTGGAAGAAACCCTGACCGTGATGTCCAAGGTCGTTGGACAACTGAAAGAACAGGTGGCCTCACACCTGGATCACGACGCGATTGAAATGAGTGCAGAAGAATTTCTGGAGCAGTGCGAGAACCTCGAAGGCACCTGGCACTAATTCAGGCGGTGGCGCCGTAACGGCGCCCTACCGATACAGGGGCCGCATCGCTGGCCCCACTTAGCCCTCGCCGCTACTCTGACATTCCGCCAGGAAAGCGACGGACCCCATCGACCCAGACCCCACGCACCTGGATAGCTTTCCAGTCTGCAATGAATTCACGGGGATCACGGTCGAGCCAGACCAGATCCGCTTTCATGCCGGGTCGCAATTGCCCGACCTCCTCTGCCACACCCAGCTGCCTTGCCGCATCCACCGTCACCGCCCGCAGTGCGCGCTTCACATCGATCGCCTGATCCGCCCCCAACATTTCACCGCTGGCGGTTTCCCGGTGCACCGCATTCCATACCAGTTGCAACGGCTGGAACGGCACTACCGGTGAATCCGCATGCAGGGTAAAGGGCAGACCCAACTGCTGTGCCTCTGCCAATGGCGATATCCGCGCAGCACGCTCCGGGCCAAGGAAAATGTCCCGGTGCCGATCCCCCCAGTAATACACATGCACATTGAAAAAAGAGGGGATCACGTCCAGCGCCACCATACGCTGCAACTGTTCTGCCGTTGCCATCTGCGCATGGATCAGAACCGGCTGTTGCCTGATCTTCGGGCACTGGGCTCGGGCCGCAGCCACCGCGTCCAGGCTCATGGTGATGGCCGCATCACCATTAGCATGAATCGCCACCTGACGATCCCGGCAATGGAAGCGCGCCACCTGCTCGCTCAACGCCTCCAGCGACAAAGAGGGGAAACCCAGGTAATCCTCCGGGTAACTCTCCGGCACAGTAAAATATGGCTCGCTGAGGAAGCCGGTAAAGCCTTGCAGGGAGCCATCACTGACCAGTTTCACTGAACCGAGATAACCACGGGGCCCCGGTGTTAACGACAGGCGTCCAGACCCGATTTGCTCCTGCGCGTCGGCGTCTGGCCAGACACTCAGTCGCAGCGGCAGCATGCCATAACGCAGCACCGGGCCCAGCGCCCTGATATTGGCTGCATCCGCCAGTCCATTCTGGGCAAAGGTGATTCCACGGGAGAGATACTGCTGCGCGGCACGGCGCATCACGCGCCAGCCATCCATGGCAGACAGATCCAGCAATCTGGCCCTTACCGAACTGAAGGCGGTTTCCGCCAGAAGGCCATTCAGGCGTCCCTCTGCGTCTCGACCGTAAAAACCGCCCGCCGGATCCTGCACGGTTTCTTCGATACCCATGAGCGACAATGCAGCGCTGTTCAATACGCCAAGATGACCGGAAATATGCATCACCATGATCGGGCGCTTGTCGCTGACAGAATCCAGCTCCTCCCGGGTGGGGTAACGCTGCTCTCCGACCGTGGTGTCATCAAACCCGTAAGCCAGCAGCGTGCCTTCCGGGCGCCGCTGGGCCAGCAACTTCAAGCGCTCCAGCAAGGTGTCGATACTGTAGAGGTCACCGATGGGGGGACTGTTGGCATCCACCGCAATGGCAGACAGGCCTTCACCGGGAAAATGGCCATGGGCTTCGATGAAGCCCGGCATCAGGGTTCCGCCCTCCAGGTCCACCTGCAGGGCATCGCGGCTAACCTGGTCACGGAGGCTGTCCACATCACCGAACGCGACGATCTCACCACGCTTGACCAGCATGGCCGGGGCCTCAGGCTGCGCCGGGTCCATGGTCATGATGGTGCCGTTATAAAACAGCTGCGCTGCAGGGGAAGGAGGATTGAACCAGCGATGCAGGCCGGCCAGTGCCGCCACCACCAGCAACGCTATCACCGATACGATTCCAAGCCAGATTTTCATAGTCTCCCTCCTAGCAGGCTGTTGAAAAGCCCCTTGCATACTCAGCGTGGCCTGAAGCGTGCAGCTGTTGTGTCTTGTCTCGATGGTCAGGGTGGTTCCCTTTCCGAGAGGCAAGGCGCAGCAGATGTGCGCTTCAGGCCGCGCCTTTATACTCTTTAGAGTGCTCCCGGGTCTTCCAGGCTGGTCCGCACTCGTTGTTGCGCTTTTTCGATGGATGGACATACACCTTCAAAAGCGCGCCCCTCTTTACCTTTTGGCCCATAGAGGGGGCGAACCAGCCTGAAAGACTGAGTACGCAACGGGCTTTTCAACAGCCTGCTAGGCGCAGACTGTGCACCGCCACCACCTTATCGGCAATGGTTCATGATCACATTTGTTAATAAAAAGTATCGGCTTTAACTACCCCTTTGATGCACCATCTCGCGCTATAGTGAACCTCGAAATGTCTACCTAGCACCAACTTGATGCACTTTTCCCGCACCAAAGCAGGGAAAAGCAGGCACAGCGTTTGCATTAAACAGCGTTGAAATTGCATTGCCACACACTCGTGGACACCTGCTGCAACCGAATATCAGACAGGTCACAACCGGAGAGACCACCTCATGAAAGCATCAGATTTGTTCGTCCGAGCCCTGGAAGCCGAAGGCGTTGAACACGTCTTTGCCATTCCTGGCGAAGAAAACCTGGACCTGCTGGAGTCCCTGCGCGGCTCCAAAATCAAACTGGTGATTACCCGTCATGAGCAGGCAGCCGGTTTCATGGCTTCCACCTATGGTCGCCTGACCGGCAAGGCCGGTGTGTGCATGTCCACCCTTGGCCCCGGCGCCACCAACTTCGTGACCGCCGCCGCCTATGCCCAGCTCGGCGCCATGCCCATGGTGATGATCACCGGCCAGAAGCCCATCAAGAGCAGCAAGCAGGGCCAGTTCCAGATCATTGATGTGGTCGACATGATGCGCCCGCTGACAAAGTTCACCAAGCAGGTGGTCAGTGGCGACTCCATCCCCACCCGCATTCGCGAAGCCTTCCGTCTTGCGCAAGAAGAACGCCCCGGCGCGACTCACCTGGAGCTGCCGGAAGATATCGCCCGCGAACATTCCACCATGCCGGTCACCGAGCCGAGCATGACCCGTCGCCCGATAGCCGAAGACAAGGCTATCTGCAAGGCCATCGAAGCCATCCAAGGTGCGCGCAAGCCGCTGCTGCTGGCCGGCGCCGGCGCCAACCGCAAGCTGACCAGCAAGATGCTGCGCCAGTTTGTGGAGAAGCTGGGCATCCCGGTGATCACCACCCAGATGGGCAAAGGGGTGGTGGATGAGACCGGCGCGCACTTCCTTGGCAATACGGCCTTGTCCGCCGGTGACTTCGTGCACCGTGCCATCGACCAGGCCGACCTGATCATCAATGTGGGTCACGACGTGGTGGAGAAGCCACCGTTTTTCATGCGCCCGGGCGGCGCCGAAGTGGTACACATCAACTTCAACTCCGCCCAGGTCGACCCGGTCTACTTCCCGCAGATTGAAGTGATCGGCGATATCGCCAACAGCCTTTGGCAGCTCAAGGAACGCCTGGAGCCCCAGGAGCACTGGAGCTTCTCCGACTTCCACCGGATTCGTGATGCGCTGCAGACTCACATCCGTGAAGGCATCGCCGATGACAGCTTCCCGATCCGCCCGCAGCGTCTGGTGGACGAGATCCGCAAGGTCATGCCCGAAGACGGCATCCTTACCCTCGACAACGGCATGTACAAAATCTGGTTTGCCCGTAACTACCCGGCGATCAAACCCAACACCGTGCTGCTGGATAACGCGCTGGCCACCATGGGCGCCGGCCTGCCCTCCGGCATGGCCGCCAAGATGGTCTATCCGGAACGTCGCGTAATGGCCATTGCCGGTGACGGCGGCTTCATGATGAACAGCCAGGAACTGGAAACCGCGGTTCGCCTGAAGCTGGACATCGTGATTCTGATCCTGCGCGACGACGGCTACGGCATGATCAAGTGGAAGCAGGCGGACATGGATTTCCAGGACTTCGGTCTGGACTTCACCAACCCGGACTTCGTGGATTATGCCCGCGCTTATGGCGCCAATGGCCATCGTGTAGAATCCACCGCTGGCCTCGCCCCGCTGATCGAAGAGTGCTATGCCGCCGGCGGCGTGCACGTGATTGATTGCCCGGTGGACTACCGCGACAACAACCGCATCCTCAATCAGGAAATTCGTGATCTCAGCTCAAAGCTGTAAGAACGCCCGACGCCTGATGCAAGACGCTCGACGCCCGTTTTCTTTAAGCGTCATGCATCAGGCGTCCAGCTTCCGGCGTTCTTCAACCTTCGGAGAAAAAAATGCTGAAGAATTCTTACCCCTACTACCTGGCCAATGAGGCGGTGTTCGCCAACCAGGATCTGGACGTTACCGACAAGTACAGCGGTGAAGTGGCGACCCGTGTGGCCATGGCGGATGCCGCCACCATCGACAAGGCCATTGATGCTGCTGACAAGGCCAGTGCGGCCATGGCAAAACTGGCACCCTATGAGCGCCAGGCGATTCTTTATCACTGCGTAAAACGTTTTGAAGAGCGCTTTGACGAACTGGCCGAAGCACTGTGCGTGGAAGCCGGCAAACCGATCAAGGATGCCCGCGGCGAAGTCACCCGTCTGATCGATACCTTCCGCGTGGCCGCCGAAGAGTCGGTACGCATCGAAGGCGAAGTCCTGAACCTGGAAATTTCTGCCCGCGCCAAAGGCTACCGGGGCATGGTCAAGCGTGTGCCGATTGGTCCGTGCTCATTCATTTCCCCGTTCAACTTCCCGTTGAACCTGGCAGCCCACAAGGTAGCACCGGCCATCGCCGCCGGCTGCCCCTTCGTGCTCAAGCCGGCCAGTCGCACGCCCATCGGCGCCATCATCATCGGTGAAGTGCTGGCAGAAACGGATCTCCCCAAAGGCGCCTTTTCTATCCTCCCCTGTCACCGTGACGGCGCGGACCTGTTCACCACGGATGAGCGCTTCAAGCTGCTCAGCTTCACCGGTAGCCCGGATGTGGGCTGGGACCTGAAAGCCCGTGCCGGCAAGAAGCCGGTGATTCTGGAACTGGGCGGCAACGCTGCAGTAGTGGTAGACGAAGATGCGGACCTGAACGACGCAGTGGAGCGCATCGTCTTTGGTGCTTTCTATCAGTCCGGCCAGAGCTGTATCGGTGTTCAGCGCATCATGATTCACGACAAGGTCTATGACGAGCTGAAAGCCAGACTGGTGGAAAAGACCGCCTCCCTGAAAATGGGCGACCCGAAAAACGAGGACACCTTCATTGGCCCGGTAATTTCCGAAGGCGAAGCGACGCGTCTGGAAAACTGGATCAATGAAGCCGTGGACGCCGGCGCCAAACTGCTCACCGGCGGCAAGCGCGACGGCGCCATGCTGGAAGCCACCCTGCTGGAAGATGCACCGGCCGGCACCAACATTGTGGAAGAGGAAGCGTTCGGCCCGGTGGCCGTGATCAGCCGCTTCAGCGACTTCGATGACGCCCTGCGTGCCATCAACGAATCCAAATTCGGCCTGCAGGCCGGCATCTTCACCCGCGACCTGTACAAGGCCCAGAAAGCCTGGGACGAGCTGGAAGTCGGCGGCGTGGTGATCGGTGATGTACCGAGCTGGCGCGTGGACAACATGCCCTACGGTGGCGTGAAGGATTCCGGCCTGGGCCGTGAAGGCATTCGCTGGGCCATCAATGACATGACCGAAGAACGCCTGCTGGTGATTCGTACTCCGCAGTAAGTGTTCGGTTGGCAGTTACCTCCCTCTGGACCAGGGAGTGCGGGCCCGCTTTCGCAAGGAAGCGGGCCCGAATTTATTCGCCGCTCTGCGGCTGCAACACGCTTCACGCAACAGGCGACACGCGCAACCAAAACCCCGCTCTTCCAGGGGACGAACCTCGCGTAGCGAGGCGACCGAAGGGAGGTGTTTTAATCAACCTGTCGAGCCCGGAAAGGCCTGATCGCCCTGCGGCATGTTCCTTTCTGGCCCCTCTTAAGGGAGTAGAGGCGCCGACAAATCTAAATGCGTTTCTGGAATCCTTACCTCGCTTAGGCTCGGATCGCGAGCAGGCTCGCTCCTACAGCGGCTTCGTAGCTTTCGGCGTCAGGCATCAGGCATCAGGCGTTCATCACTATCCTCCGGATCATCCGGTGGTGGTGTTGCGGCCATCAGGCTGTAGTAGTCCAATGCCCGCTGCCATTGCTCCAGCATCCAGCGCCCCTGACTCAGACTCTGCAAGGCCAGATCCAGCGAGGTGCGGGACAGATTGCCGGACATGGCGCTGGCCAGCAGGCCGTGTTTGGCCTGTTCATATTTCCCCAGCAACGCTTCAGCCCCGGCACTGCCATCGCCGGCGCGCCACTCTTCTTCCATCTGCCGGCCTGCGCTGGCGAACCAGTCCGACAGCAATTCTTCCACCCGCGACCAGTCATCATGTCGCTGCAGGGCCTGACAAAGGCCATCCAGTCTCTGCAAGGTGTCATCCATGTTCAGCAGATTCCCCTGCAGCCGCCAGCCCATCTGGAACACATTGATCTGCTCATCACTGAGATGTTGCCGGCCCACATCGGCGAGGAAATCCCCGATCTGTTCCAGCAGCCGGTCACGAATCACGATGTGGCCCAGGCGCTTGCTGTCCGGGTCCGGCAGGGTGGCCATGGCCACCGGGTACTGCACCAGCAAACGTTCCATTTCCTGGGCCAGCGCCGCTCGTGCCGCATCCGGTAACGACACCAGATTACGGTCCAGAAACTGGAGTTTTTCCTTGCTCGATTGCCGCTCCCTGAAACGGCTCAGCAGGAAGCGACTCATGAACGGCTCGATGGGCCACATCAGCACAATGCCCAACAGATTGAAGCAGGTATGAAACAGCGCCAGCCTGGCGGCGGGATCCTCTTCCAGCCAGAGCACGCCGGCGAGCAGATCCACCACCTGAAGCAGCACGCCGAGCAGCACGATGGCCATGACCCCGGTGAGCAGATTGAACAGCACGTGGGCGATGGCCAGCCGCCGGGCATTGGCGGTGGCGCCCAGGGTGGCAATGAGCGCCGTGGAAGTGGTGCCCACATTGGCCCCGATGACCATGGCCGCCGCTTCGCGAAAACCCAGCATGCCGCCGGCCAGGGCGGTGAGCACCAGCGCCACCGTGGCACTGGATGACTGCATCAGGGAGGTCAGTACGATGCCCGCCAGCACCAGCCAGATGAGGGCGGCGCCGCCATCCGGCACGGTAAATTGCTCACCCAGATTCTGGAAGCCGCTGGACAGCACATCGATGCCCATGAACAGGATGCCGAAACCGGCCAGCGCCATGCCCAGATTGCGGTAACGATCCACCGGGGCAAACACCCGCAACAGGGCACCCACCCCCACCAGCGGTAACGCCAGCACATCAATCTTGAACTTCACCCCGATCAGCGCCACTACCCAGGCGGTAAGCGTTGTACCAAGATTGCTGCCGAAGATGACCCACACTGCCCTCTCGAATCGCAACAGGCCGCTGTTCACGAAGCCCAGCGCTGCCACCGTCACTGCACTGGATGACTGCACCACCGCCGTCAGCAGGGTGCCCGACAACAGCCCGCGCAGACGACTTCGGGTCCAGCTGGACAACAGGCGCTCAAGCGACGCTCCTGCCGCCACCTTCAGCCCTTCGGTAATCAGCCACATGCCCAGCAGGAAAAGCCCCACCCCGCCAAGCACCGCAATGACATACTCCATCTACACCTGGCCTCCCAGCCACACCCGGTCACGTCTGCCAGTCACGCACCGGTTTACCCAACCCATCAGCCATGATGGGCCAGCGGTTGCCCATCAACGGCTCGCCCCCGCAGCCACCGCACCATCGCCTTTTCCCCTTCCACCGCCAGCAAGATCACCAGCGCGGTCAGCAGGGCTTCCAGCCACAGATGCAACGACAGGGACACGGAACCAAACAACGTCTGCAGTGGCGGCACCTCCAGAAACAGCCACTGCAACACCACCACCACCGCCGACGCCAGCAGCGCCGGCATAATCCCTTCAAGGGACGGTCGCGACCAGGCCGGTGCCAGCACCCGCCGGCAGGCAAACAGATACACAATCTCGATCCACACCAGGGTCAGCACCGCCATGCTACGCGCCCTTTCCAGGTCCTCGGCATCAAACCGGTGGTACTGCCAGAACACCGCCGCGGTTCCCAGCATGCCCAGCCACAACAGCCGGAACAGCAGCAGGGGCGTAATCAGTCCCTGTCGGGGTGAGCGGGGCGGTCGCGCCATCAGGTCCGCCTCGCCCTGCTCGAAGGCCAGCGCCAGCGCCAGCGAAATGGCGGTGATCATGTTGACCCAGAGAATCTGTACCGGGGTAATCGGCAATGGCACACCCAGCACCACCGCCACCATCAATACCAGTGCCTCTATCAGGCTGGTGGGCAGAATAAACAACAGCGCCTTGACGATATTGTCGTAGACCGTGCGCCCTTCGCGCACTGCTGCAGCAATGGTGGCGAAGTTGTCATCAGTCAGTACCATGCCCGCCGCATCCCGGGCGGCATCGGTGCCCTTGCCGCCCATGGCAATGCCGATATCGGCCCGCTGCAACGCCGGGGCATCATTCACCCCATCCCCGGTCATGGCCACCACCTGCCCCCCCGCCTGCAGGCGCTCCACCAACCTCAGCTTGTCGGCGGGCGAAGTACGGGCAAACACGTCCACGTCATCCAACAGCACATCCAGTTCGGCATCGGAGGTCTCTGCCAGCATCTTGCCGGTCATCACCTTGCCACCGGCCAAGCCCACCTGGGTGGCAATCACTCGCGCGGTTTCCGGGTTATCGCCGGTAATCATCTTCACGCGGATTCCCGCCCGACGACACTCGGCCACCGCCGTCACCGCCTCCTCGCGGGGCGGGTCCAGGGTGCCGGCCAGCCCCAGCAAGACCAGCCCGCTTTCCAGATCCTGCTCTGTCAGTGAGGCCTGCGAGGCCGTTAGCGGTTTGGCCGCCAGCGCCAGCACCCGCAACCCCTCTCCTGCCAGACTGTTCAGCGCCTGCTGCCAGAACGCCTGCGCCAGCGGCCCACGGCCGTCCTCATTCTGCTGATACTCACACAGGCCCAGTAACCGTTCCGGAGCACCTTTCACCATGATCTGCTGCTGGCCATCCACCTGATTCAGCGTGGCCATGTAAAGCCGCTCCGTGGCAAAGGGCAGCTCCGCCTGACGCGGACAGGCGTCACGAAAATGCTCGTCCAGCCCCGCCTTGTTAGCCATGACGTAAAGCGCACCTTCAGTGGGATCACCATGCAGATGCCATTGCCCCTCGCTTTCCTTCAACCAGGCGTCATTGCACAACATGGCCACTTTGGCCGCCTGATCAAACAGCAGACTGGCGGCCGGGGTGTCACTCTCCACCTTCCCCTCGGGGGCATACCCTTCGCCAGAAATCTGCACCCGCCCTGCCGCAGTCACAAAGGTGCGGGTGGTCATTTCGTTGCGGGTAAGGGTGCCGGTCTTGTCCGAGCAGATCACCGTCACCGAGCCCAGTACTTCCACCACCGGTAGCTTGCGAATCACGGCATGATTTTTCGCCATCCGCTGCACCCCGATCGCCAGGGTGATGGTGACAATGGCAGGTAACCCTTCGGGAATGGCTGCCACCACAATGCCCACGGCGACAGGCAACAGCTGGGAAGGGGCCATGCCCATGGCCAGCACCGCCCAGGCCAACCCCACTGCCGACAGCAACAGAATCAGGATAGCCAGCTGACGCCCCAGCCGGGCCAGTGCGCGTGTCAGCGGGGTTTCGGGGGCCCGCACGGTGGCCACCATTTCGCCAATCCGGCCCAGCTCCGTGTCCGTTCCCGTGGCCACTACCAGCCCATCGGCGGCCCCCGTTGTCACCAGCGAGCCCATCCACGCCATGTTGCTGCGCTCGGCCAGACTGGTCTCTTCCGGCAGCACCGCAGCCTGCTTGCCCACCGGCACGGACTCACCGGTGAGCATCGCTTCGTCACAATGCAGTTCATTGACACTGAGTAATCGCAGGTCGGCAGGGACACGATCGCCCGCGGCCAATACCACTCTGTCCCCGGGCACCAGCTCCGCCGCATCCAGAGTCTGAAGCTGGCCATCACGCCATACCCGGCAGCTTGCCACCAGCATTTGCTGAATAGCCCGTAGCGCAGCCTCTGCCTTGCCTTCCTGAACAAAGCCGACGACGGCATTGATTACCACCACCATGGCGATGACCACCGCATCACTGGTGTGGCCCATGATCAGGGCCAACACCGCCGCCACCAACAACACATAAAGCAGAACATCATGAAACTGGCTGGCAAGACGCCGCCAGGGGCCACGGCGGCGCTGCTCGAGCAGGCGGTTTTCCCCGAAACGCAGTCGCTGGTCGCGAACCTGTGCGTCCGTCAGTCCACCGTCCGGGCTGCCCAATTTATGCAACAAGGCAGTGTCAGGCAGTTGATGCCAGGCCTGCCGTGGAGATGCACTCATTGCTCTCCCTCAGGCGAAATCCGGAGTGAACATGACACCCTGCTCGGCTACGGAGACGTGCCGGCCCATCTCTGTCAGCGCACCAGCAAGACTTTCCAGGGCTTCCGGTTCACCGTGCACCAGGCGAAACCGGGGTGAACCCTCAATACTCTTTGCCCAGGCCAGTAACTCGTGGCGACCGGCATGGGCAGAAAAACCACCCAGCGTATGCAGCTGTGCCTTCACCGCATATCGCTGACCGAACATGCGTATATGCGTGGCGCCGTCCACCAGCTTGCGGCCCAGGGTGCCGCGGGCCTGATAACCGGTGAAAACCAGATGATTGCGTGATTGCCAGAGACGATGCTTGAGGTGATGACGAATGCGCCCGCCATTACACATGCCGCTGCCGGCAATGATGATGGCGCCGCGTTCGATACGGTTGATCTGCATGGACTCTTCCACCGACGGCGTCGGTGTCAGTACTGGCAGGAAATCCTGCAGGGTACGGGCTCCAAAGTGTGCCATGACACGCTGATCCTGCTCATCCAGGGCATCCAGCCACTGGTCATAGAGCCCGGTGACTTCCAGCGCCATAGGGCTGTCCAGAAACACATGCCAACCTTCCAGCAAACCGCGGTGATAGAGGCAACCGAGATGGAACAGCAGTTCCTGGGTTCGCCCCACAGCAAAGGCGGGCATCATGATCACGCCGTCATTGCGAGCCTGGGCAATGATGTCCTCCAGCTCGGTCATGGTGTCTTCCTGACTCCGGTGATTGCGATCGCCGTAGGTACTTTCCATGATCACCAGATCTGCCCGCTGCGGCACCTCCGGAGTGCGCATCAGCACACGCTCGCTGGCCCCCAGGTCGCCCGAAAATACCAGGGTACGGTCCGGCTCTCCCTTGATCAGCAGCTCCACCACTGCCGAACCGAGTATGTGGCCAGCATCATGAAAGGTCAGCGTTACACCGGGAAGGATGGTCTCCTTCTGGTGATACTCCATCGGCTGGCACTGCTCCAGCACCTGACGAACATGGTCCAGGGTGTACCGGGGTTTGATGGTGGCGCGCCCGGCCCGCTTGCGGCGCAGGTTGCTGTGGTCCAGATCGCGCTGATAAAGGTTGGCGGCATCCTCCAGCATGATGGCCAGCAGATTCAGGGTCGGCCCGGTGCAATAGATCGGCCCGCCAAAACCCTCGGCGACCAGCAGAGGCAACAACCCGCAGTGATCCAGGTGAGCATGGGACAGCACCACGGCATCCATCTGCCGTGGCACAAAATCGAACTGCTCGTCCTGCAGCCGTTTAACGGCATCCCCCCCCTGGTGCATGCCGCAATCCAGCAGCAACTGCTTGCCATGAACTTCCACCCGGTGACAGGACCCTGTCACCTCCCCCGCGGCACCGTGAGAGGTCACGGTGAAATCACTGCTGTATTCCGTGTGCATGGGCTTCCTTGATATGCCTGATAACGTGACTGACCCTGCGCGAGTCATTGCATGACTGTGTAGCCTTAATGTGTCCCGTTATCCGCCTGTAAATCAATGCTTTTTCGCTGCCCGGAATGACAGATCAGCAAGCACCTTGCACAGACTGCCCTGCACGGTTGCACTGACCGGCCATCTCCCCGTAATGACCGCCTGCCCACCGGGCAGGCAGCTTGTCCGTCAACGCCATGCGCCTGTCCCAAAGCCATGGCAGCCCGAAATCACAGAGGGGTAGTGTCGGAAATGACAAGAACAACGGAGGACAAGGAATGACCACCACTATCAAGGAATTCATGCACGCACTGGCCACCCTGCTGGGGGGCTCCCGCTTTAACGACTATCTGGAAGCCAAACAGCCCGTGCCGATACCGATCAAGGTGGCTCCGCCACAACACCCGGATCACTACCGATAACCGTTTATCCCCGGATATACCCGCTCACACCAATATGAACACCGTTCATCTTGGTTTTACACAGGATTAACAGAAGAGCATTTACCTGAGACGTCACCTAAGCTTATTGTCTGAAGCCAATAAAGAATATGTGACATGGGTCACACAAAATTAGACTACTGTTCCAGATTTGGAGAGTTCACATGAAAAAGTCCCTTTCGCTTGCCGCCCTGTCCGCCGCCATGCTGAGCGCTCCGCTGGTTAGCCAGGCGGTCGACATTACCCGGGATTTCAACGTCACCCTGACGCTGACTCCCTCGTGCACCATTGACACTGCAGCCATGGCAGATCTGGCCTTTGGCACCCAGACCAGTGCCGCTGTGGTAGCGGGCCCTATTGACGCCAACACTACCGTTGATGTGACCTGCTCCTTCGGTGCGGACTACACCGTTGACCTGAATAACGGCCTGAATTCTGCCAGCGCAACGGGCACTAATCGTGCCATGCTGGGTGGGGCCGCTTCCTACGTTTCCTATGAGCTTTATTCTGACAGCTACACCACTACTTGGGACTCAGGTTCCCCCGTAGCGCGCGAGGGCACAGGCGCACAGGAAACCATTACCGTCTATGGCCGCATTCCCGCACAAACCCCGGACATCGATTCTGGTGATACTTTCGACTCAGCAGGTTTGAGTTTCCAGGATACGGTAACACTTACACTTAGCTACTAATCCCATTAGACGCTAAGATTCCCCTCTACCGGGCTGATCCTCAGCCCGGACAGAGGAACAAGGAAGTCTGTTGGTGAAGGCGAAGCGCATCCAGGGAGAGGGCAAGACCCGCCCATTACCACAATGTCTGGCCTCTACCCTCTTTACCCTGTTTCCTCTACTGTCTACTCCGGCCTGGAGTGAAGACAGTGCATCGATACGGCTGGCCAATTCAACAGAATCAGCCGTGGTCTCACTTGATGATCACTTCTCGCAAACAGATATTGCCCGTCTGCGAGCCCAGGCGCGCGGTGCTGGTGATGCTTTTATTGCCTACCCTCGACTGATTCTTAATGGCCGCACCACTGCCCAAATGCTCCCCGTACAGGTTTACGGTGAGGAAGTAGCGGTAGATACCGAAGCCCTGGCGGCTCAGGGGATCAAGATCCCTGGTGCGGAAAAAGCAAAATGGCAAACACTGACCGAGCTCGGCATTGCAGGCCGTTATGACAACAATGCCCAGCAAGTGACCTTGCTTGTACCGGCCAAATGGCTGCCCCACCAAAGCCTTTCCGCCGGACTTTCACCCAGCACAACACCTATAAATCCTGGTAAAGGCGCACTGCTGAATTACGATGCTTACAGCACCTGGCTGGATAATGGCGACCAGCAAACCTCCGCCAGCCATGAACTCCGCCTGTTCGACCACTGGGGGGTAGCCAGCAGCAGCGGACTGGTTCGCTGGAATGACAACAGTGAAGATGATGGGGACTATGTACGTCTTGACAGTTACTGGCGCCATACCAACCCCCAAAACATGCAAACCTGGGTGGCAGGTGACGCCATTACCGGCGCGCTGAACTGGACCCCCTCCGTTCGCCTTGGCGGTATTCAGTTGTCTCGCAACTTTGCGTCAAGGCCTGACCTGATAACCTTTCCGCTGCCCCAAATCAGTGGTTCCGCCACCCTGCCATCAGCACTACAGGTATTCGTCAACGATCTCCGACTTACTGATCAGGCGATTCAGCCGGGTCCCTTTGTGCTGGAGACCGCGCCACAGATAACAGGGCTGGGGGAAGCCCAGATCGTAACGACAGATACCCTGGGGAGGCAGGTCACCCAGACCATTCCCTTCTATGTCAGCCCAAAGTTGCTGAAACCCGGGCTGTGGGACTATTCCGCGAGCCTTGGCACGCCGCGTCGAAACTATGCTCGCAGATCCAATGACTATGATGGGCAACCGGTAGCTACCGGGGTTGCCAGATACGGCATTAATGAACAGTACACCGTTGAAGCAACCAGCAGCGCCAGCAAAGAACTGTTTAACACAGGGGTTGGACTTGTCGCCCGGCCCGGACTCTGGGGGGTCTCCAACCTGGCACTTGCCTATGGTCAGGAGGATGGAAATAACGGCGCACAGTGGGTCGCGGGTCATGAGTTTCGTGTTCGCCGATACGCTGTTAGCGGCCAGTATACCGGCAGCAGCAAGGGCTACAGGGATCTGAGCAACACCCTCGATAACGCTCTCCCCATCAAGCGCACCGTGCAGTTGAATGGCAGCCTTAACATGCGCGAGCACGGGAGTGTCAGCGCCAGCTACCTGGACACAACCTACTTCAGTGGCAGTTCCAGCCGCTTCCTGGTGTTGGGTCACAACCGCACACTCTGGCGCCAGCTGTCTGTCAATCTCAGCGTCAACCAGAACCTGAACGACAGTGATGACCGAACCTGGCTGGCAGGTTTTCTGTACCGCTTCCAGCCCAGTAACAGCCGACCGATTCAGGCTGGTATACGCTTTGAGCACAAGGAGCTGGATGGCGACACCAACACCATCATGACAATGAGCCAGCAGGCCGAGGAATTCTGGGATACAGGATGGGATCTCGCCTATAGCCCCGATACCGACGGTATTCGCCAAGCCAGAGGTCGCTGGTGGACCCCGTATGCGGACTTACAGGCTGGCATCTATGGCACGGATACTGAAACCAACAGTTTTGCCAACGTCAGTGGTTCGGTGGTGACCAACTATGAAGGAGTGTTCGCTGCAAACACGATGCATGACAGCTTCGCCATTGTTGATACCGGAGGCTACCCGGATATTCCTGTGAGACGCTCCAACAGGCTGATTGGCCACACCAACAGCAAAGGGCGACTTCTGCTGCCCAACATCCTTCCCTGGCAAGACAATAAACTGGCCATCGATGTGAACAACCTTCCTGCCGATGTCCGGTTCAGTGAAGATGAACTCACCATCAAACCCTCTGAGTTGACAGGCGTCACCGCTCACTTTGATGTACAGCAGATCAACAACGCCATCATCCTTGTCCAGGACAGCGCCGGCAATCCCATTGCAGCAGGCGCCAGAGTGCTTCTGCCCAACGCCAATGCCACCGTGGTTGGTTTTGGAGGCGAGGCGTACCTGGAAGATGTGTCTGCTGGTGAGAACGAAATTGGCATTATCAGTAATGGCAGCCTTTGTACCGTAACCTTCGACTACACGCCGACGCCGGGATCGCTGCAACAACTTGGCCCATTTGGCTGCCTGTCCCCCTCCGAGCGACAGGACACTCCCCAGGAAAAGATCACGGTTCCGATTCCTGAGCCAGAGAGCGTGCCGGATCAGACCATGACTAGCCCGTCCATCGAAACCACTAAAGAAGCGATCACGACAGATATTGTCGAAGATGGTCGGGTATTGCTTAAGGTTCGTGACAAAGAAGGTAATGCCATTCCCGAAGGTGCCAGGGTTCTGATCCCAAAGGCCGAAGCGGCAACCATGGGCGCAGAGGGAGAAGTGTTGCTACAAGGACTAACCTCTGGCCAAAATGAAATTGGCATCATCAGCAGAGCCGGCCTGTGTACCGTGAAGTTTACCTTTACACCAGAGCCCGGAACCCTCTCGGAACTTGGCCCATTCACTTGCCTGTCACCATCGGAACAGGAATAAAGGAGAGCCCCATGATCTACCGTCTCAACAGACTACTCCTGTGCGCAATATTTACAGGCTGGAGTTCTGGCCTTTTTGCCGGACAGCTCACCGTCTCTCCCCTCACCATGAACATGACGGCCACCCAACCGAATGCCATTTATAAACTGGATAATGGCTCGGATATGGAGACCTTCTATCAACTCCAGCTGTTTGCGTGGGAAGTGATCGAAGGGAAGACGCAGCTACGTCGGCAGAATGATCTGGTCGTTACTCCACCGGTTACCCTGATACCCGGAAACACCGAACAAACAATACGCATCATTCGCCAACAGGAAACGGAATCAGACAAGGAAAAGAGCTACCGCCTGATCATCAGTGAGCTACCCGATACGGAAAAACCACAAGGAGCCAATGTAAGGGTATTGCTGCGCATGTCTTTACCTGTCTTTGTTGGTGGGGAGGACAAAGAACCTCAACTCACAGCCTACTTCAAGGATGGCACCCTTCGCATTCGTAACTCGGGATCCAGGCACGCCAAGATTTCTGATGCGTTCTGGTTTTCGGCAGATAAAGACACCCCTCATCCAATCCAGAAGGGGCTGATGGGCTACGCCTTGCCCGATAGTGAATTTCATATCCCGGCAAACAAGACCCCGCCCATAGGGGCCATCAAGTTTTTCTCAGCCACCATCAACGGTCAAAGTCAGACTATTCTTGTTGAGGGCTAACCAATGAGATTGCCGACGGGTTTATCAGCCACATTGTTAGTGTTCTCTATCAACGGGCATGCCGCTGTGACCTGCGGGTTGACGGGTAGCCCGGTGCTGGACTTTGGAACGCCGGATCCCTTCACCGGGGGCAACATCACGTCTAACGCCACACTGAACTGGTCATGTACCAAGGACTCCCCTGGGCAGCCATCGTTTACACTTTGCTTTTACGTCTCCCCTGACGCCAGTGGCAACATTGATCCTCGATACCTGCTAAACGGAGGAGCACAAACTCTGCCCTTCAACGTCTACAGTGACCCAACCTATACTTCGGTCATGCAGCCGACGGTCGATGGCTTTCCCGTTATCGTCAATATGCCAAACAAGGGCCCGAACACGGTCAGTGGCAGCATCACCCTTTATGGCAGTCTGCCCGGCCCACTACCCCCGGATATTCAAACCGGTCTGCACCAGACAACCATGATCAACTCTCAGGTACATATCGTGCCAGGCAGTTCAGCCAATGCCTGTAGCAGTACCAAAACCGCTCCGGACAACATCTATACCCTGACCGCCCAGATGAACGTCCCCAACCAATGTCAACTTACCGCGACCGACCTGGACTTTGGCACTCAGGCGACCCCGCTTGCCCAAACTGATAGCCAGTCCACCATCACCGTTCGCTGCACCAACAACACGCCCTTTACCGTTGGGTTAAACGGTGGCCTCACCGGCAACCGTGAAATGACCAATGGAACAGACCTGGTGAGCTATGAGCTTTATCAGGACCCTGCGCGCAATCAGTTATGGGACAACACAGGGAACCGTCAGAGCGGCACGGGGCTTGGCACAGGCAGCGCCATCCTGCTCAACGTTTTCGGCAGACTACCGGCAGACCCCCTTGCTGCACCGGGAACCTATACCGATACCGTCACTGTCGATGTCTCATTCTGAAATTTTCTCAACCGTACGATTAAGCTATAAAAAATGAGGTTTTTATCGCATCGATGTAACCACGAATTACAAAAATATCGCGATTCGCACACATTTTTTCGATAGCGCGGCTCCTAGTATCTGACGTGAATCCAAGATTTTTCACGGACAGGTACCGGCATGGAAATCCTGAAGTCCCTTGCCCTCATTTTCTGCGCACTACTGTTACCCGCTCATGGGTACACGGCTAACTGGTACCAACCGTCAGTGGAAACCAGCTGGCAGATCCAGTTGCAGGGCCCGCCTGACACTTCCTCTTCCGCCGACCTTTTTATCCTCGATCTGTTTGATACTCCGGTGAGTGTCATTGAGGATTTGCATGCCAGGGGGCGGCACGTGATCTGCTATTTTTCCGCCGGCACCGCAGAAAACTGGCGCGCGGATCATCACCGTTTTCATCCTGCTGAAAAAGGCCATGGATTGGCGAACTGGCCCGGGGAGCGTTGGCTGGATATCCGCTCGGCCAACGTTCGCGAGATCATGGCAGAGCGCATTCAGCTGGCAGCTCGCAAAGGCTGTGACGGGGTAGATCCGGATAATGTGGATGGCTACAGCAATCACTCAGGTTTCGTCCTTACCCAAAAGGATCAACTGGCGTTCAACCGTTATCTGGCCCGGGTTGCCCATCAACACGGCCTGGCCATCTCTCTCAAGAACAATGCGGAACTGGCCGGAGCACTGGTCGATGACATGGACTTCGCCGTGAATGAATCCTGTCACCAATGGCATGAATGTGAGCAGCTGAAAAGCTTTATCAAGGCGGGCAAACCGGTTTTCCACATCGATTACCTCTATGCCCATGACCATCAGGCCCGCGCCCCCTTCTGCCAACGTATGAACCGGCTGGCATTCAACACCCAGACCTTGCCTGTAGCCCTGGACAACAGTTATCGCCTGAGCTGCAATCCCTGATATCCATCACTCTAGCTGCAGCCAGAGCCCCCACAGCGAGGCTGAACTGATACACTGGAGCCATCGACTCAGGGACGATTCGCTCCATGCATGACGCCTTAACGCTCATTGTTGTCTTACTTGGCTCCGCAGTGGCTGCGGTGGTGCTGTTTCGCCGCCTTGGCATGCCCCCCATCCTTGCCTATCTGCTCTGTGGCCTGGCCGCCGGCCCCTTCGGCTTCGGCTGGATTACCGACCTGGAGGGCATTCAACACCTGGCCGAATTCGGTATTGTTTTTCTGCTGTTTACGCTTGGTCTGGAGTTCTCCATCCCCCGTCTGCTGACGCTGCGGCGGGTGGTATTTGGTGCCGGCCCACTGCAGGTAATTCTCACCGGGCTGGCCGTATTTGGGGTGATGCGGCTGCTGGGGTTTTCATCGCTGACCTCCGCCATTACCGGCTGCGCCCTGTCACTCTCGTCCACTGCCATCGTGATTCGCGAGCTGATCGGGCGAGGCGCGGTGAACACCGGTTACGGACGCTCGGCCACAGGCATCCTGCTATTTCAGGATCTGGCCGCAGTGTTGATGCTGGTACTGCTTCCCCTGTTCAGCCAGGAGGGCAATGACAACCTGCTTGGCATGACGGCGCTGACACTGGGCAAATCCCTGCTGTTGTTTGTCGGCATCTTTGTGGCCGGCAAATGGATATTGCCTCGCTTGCTGGAAGAAACCGGTCGCACTCGCTCTGACGAAGTCTTTGTGATGACAGCCCTGCTGCTGGCGCTGGTGGCCGCCTGGGTGACCCACTGGCTGGGCCTGTCCATGGCACTGGGCGCCTTCCTCGCCGGGATGATGCTGGGGGAGAGCCACTTCCGTCACCAGATTGAGGCTGACCTGCGCCCCTTCAGGGATCTGTTGCTCGGCCTGTTCTTTATCAGTGTGGGCATGCTGGTGGACCCGGATCTGTTCGCCGCCAAATGGCACTGGATCATTATTGCCGCGGTTTCCATCATGCTGTTCAAGGGACTGCTGATTATGCTGCTGCTGAAGGTACTGGGCGAACGTGCGGAAGTGAGCCTTCGCAGTGGAGTCATCTTGTCCCAGTGCGGCGAATTCGGCTTTGTGCTGGTGGCCCTGGCGGTATCCCATCAGGCCATGACGCCCGGCAAGGCGGGCCTGCTGGTGTCCATCACCGTGCTGACCATGGCAGTGACACCCGCGCTGATTCAAAACAGCGGCAGGCTCACCCGGATACTGCTGCGGCCATGGATCTCCATCCCGGAAGAGCCGCCTCTGTCCAGTGATATTCAGGGCCACGTCATACTCTGCGGCTATGGCCGTGTGGGCCAGAACCTGATGCGCTACCTTGCCAACTTCCACCACCAGGCCATCGCCGTGGACCTGGACATCGTGCGTTTGCAGGAAGCCAGCGCCGCTGGCGAGAAGATCATTTACGGTGACGCCAGCCGCAAGGATATTCTCGAACGGGCCGGCATCGACCGGGCACGCCTGTTGGTGGTCACCTTTGACAACTCCCGGCTGGCCGAGCGGATTATTCATACGGTGCGTGATATCAATCCGGATATTCGTGTGCTGGTGCGCACCCGCGACGAGACCCATCTGGAAACCCTCACCGAAGCTGGCGCGGCCGAGGTGGTGCCGGAAGTGCTGGAAGCCTCACTGATGCTGGTGGCCCATGCTCTGATGATGCTGGATGTACCCTTTGAACGGGTCCTCGCCACCCTGCGCAAGACCCGCCGTGAACGTTACCGCATGCTGCGCGGCTACTATCATGGCGACAGCTTCCCCACCGCAGACAGCGCCGGTAACCCCTACCGCCTGCTGCACGCCGTCACCCTCACCGGCAAGGCCCGCGCCATTGGCCAGAGCATCGCCGATTGCAGCCTCAAGGATGTGGAAATCCGCGAAATCAAACGGGACGGCCAGGGCGAGGAAAACCCTTCACCGGCCACACTGCTGCAAGAAGACGACACCCTGATTTTGTATGGTCCACTTGAGGCAGTGGAATCCGCCGAGAGCAAGTTGCTGGGAGGCTGACAGGATGCCTGATGCGCGAAGCGTGCGGCGTCTCTCTGTAGGAGCTTGCCTGCAAGCGATCCGAGCCTTGGCGAGGTAAGGATTCCAGAGGCGAGTATCGAGTACCGAGTTTCGAAGATCAAAAGACAACAACCAGGCAGCAAGTTTAAGGTCTTCCCTTTCGAAACTCGCTTCTCGTAACTCGAGACTTATTACCTCTCCAAGGCTCGGATCGCCTGCAGGCACGTTATTCGCAGCGCCAACTCTTTCGGGGCCGCCTTGAAAGACGTTCCTTCGCTTCGCTCGGTGAGATGCGAACCGAGCGATCGAGGCGATCGAAGGGAGATCATTATTTGGAGACCTGCCGGGCTCGGAAAATCCTGATCGCCCTGCGGACGATTCCTTGCTTCGCACGGTTCGGAAGTTATTCGCTACGCTCACCCTGCGGACCGCACTGCGTACGTTACTTCGCTACGCTACGCTCCTGCAGCGGCTTCGTAGAAAAGCAGAAAACCCGGGAACTTTTCCCGGGTTTTCTGTCGGATCAAGCGTAGCTCGCAGCTTTCAGTCAAGTGTTCGCAGCACCTTCAGCTTGTCGCCCACCTGATTGGCAGGCAGATAACCAACCATTTCGGGGTTATTGTCCAACATCACCTGCATGGCACGATTACCAGATACCATTCGCGGCGGAGCACCGCGACCGGTAAAGATCATCCTCGCCCAGTAACCTTTCATCTGGGCCGGGGTCTTGCCCACCGCTTTCTGGTAGAAATCCTCACGCACTTTGGCACCTTCTGGTAAATCCAGCGCTCTCACACTAATGCCATCAACACGTCCAGAACCCTCCAGATAAAGCTGCCGCAGTTGACTTTCACTGAGACCGGTCACGGGAGAATCCATACTCACTACCACAACAACCTCGGCAAACACCTGCATAGGCAGGGCAAAGATCAGGGCTGCCATCCATTTCAACATTGAATTATTCATCATGGCCTCCCCTCAAAAGACCGCATCAACTGAAATGCGATAGACAACCGGGTTCTCATCCTCAATTTCACCAGCAAGGGTACTCGGACTGAACATGCCGTTGGTATTGGCCCCTACGCTATCAAACTTTTCGTTGCTCATATCGTAGAAACGCTTTGCTTCCAGCTTGACGTCAATGCCAGAGGCCAGATCGTGACGCACTCCGAGAGTCCAGCTTTTGCCGCGCACCATGTTGCTCAGAGCCAGTCCACTTGTGAGCGGATTACCATCGTTCAATGCATCAGCGGCCCCATGGGTATTGGCTGCGCCCCAGGTCACATGGGGGGTCCATTTGCCGATTCGATAACCGGTGCTGACATAGCCACCCCAGCGATTTGGATACCAGGCATCAATATCCAGATCTGCACGCTCTGCCATCATGAAAAAACTGCCGTTGTCGTACTGAAAGCCGACACTCCGACCAATCGCCACCGCCTCATCAATTGAGGCTGAGGCAAACCCGGGTGGCGGAAGCCCAAGCATCGCGAAGGCAAGATCAAGCGAAGACAAATCCGCGCTCAGACGGGCATGGTTGTAACTGAACCAGGTCATCAGGTCGCCCCAGCGGGAACGCAGGTTGATCCCGCCGTAATCGCGCCCCTCATAAATCACGGGCACACCAAAGGTATTATCCGGCACATCCAGGCTGCCATACACCGCGCTCAGATCATGGGAAATGCTTCCTGTATTGAACTTCAAGGTCAGATCCATCCCGTCAATCGTATCGAACGGAACGATATCGTAAACCTCCCCCGGTAATTCCACCCAGTGGTAGGCATATCCTACGTTGAGATACTGGGAGTGCATGGAGTTGGGCAGCATCAAGCGCCCGCCCCTCCAGTTCAGCCCTTCCAGAAGTTCATAGTCGATAAAGGCCCACTGCACTTCCGCATCATAATTATCTCGTCCACGCCCCAGCAGTTGCACCACCGCAGACGTCTTGTCATTGATTTCGGCGTTGATCTGCAGTCCCACCCGAGAGATGTCACGGTGAGATATCTCATCAGTGACCCGGTTTCGGAAGGTGTACGGTTGGCCCGCCTGGAAGTTTACTGGCGGAGCACCACCCTGATCCTGGTGAACATCATGCCGGGTTATCCCATAGGAGAGATACCCATTGATCGAGATCTGATCGGTCCAGTTGGTTTGAGGCTCGAGATTGCCCTGCTCAAGTTGGGCAATTCGCTTTTCTATTTCATTCAGGGACGGGGGATCTTCAGCATAGAGGGCACTTGAGCCCGCCAGCAGGGCGCCCCAAAACATCGAGCGATATAATTGCATCTGTCTTCGCCTTTTTATTCGGTTTATTCAGCGTATGGTTAAAATGCTGCCTACCAAGTGACGTGGTGCAGCACGGATTCAGACTTCAATTAAACGGTTCCCGGTGTGCTAACAACAAGTCTTCTTGCTGTAAAAGCGACATACAATCTTTTCTGCTGCATAAACGGGAAACCGCCGATTTTTTACCCACTGACGACCTCAATTCTTTACCATTCTTACGATGTAATCAGGGCAATCTGTAGATCACCTTCAAGCCACTGGAGACCTGATTTCCAGGCAAGTAGCCGATAAAATCAGGATTATTCTCCAGCATAATCTGCATCTCATGGACACCCGATACGCTACGCGGCGGCGCACCGCGGCCGGTGAAGATCATCCGTGCCCAGTAGCTCTTCATACCTGCCGGTGTCTTGCCAAGTGCTTGCTTGTAGAACTGCTCACGGACTCGATTTTCCTCGGACAAATCCAGTGCAGTGACACGCTGACCATCCACCTGTCCCGCCCCTTCCAGGTACACCTGGCGAAGACGACTTTCACTGATGGTGCTGATCGGTGAATCGTTGCTGACCACCACTACCACCTCCGCCAGCACCTGCAAGGGCAGCAGGACCAGCATGGAGACCACTAACGTTTTCAACGCTTTCATGTAGACCTCCTCAGAACACTGCGTCCACAGACAGCCGATACACGGTCGGGTCATCAGTATCGATTTCGCCGGCACTGACACTGGACGTGAACATGCCATTGAGGTTGGCACCCTCCTGCCGATAACTGCTGGTGCTCATATCGTAGAAGGTCTGCGCTTCCAGTTTGACATCCACCCCCGGGGCCAGATCGTAACGCAGCCCGTAAGTCCAGCTCTTGCTGCGCACCATGCTCTGCTGCGCCAGGAAAACCTTGGCTGGATCACCCTCCTCCAGCACTTCTCCCAGCCCGGTGGAGTTGGTCGCCCCCCAGGTCAGGTGGGGCATCCACTTGCCGAACCGGTAACCGGTACTCACATAGCCACCCCAACGATCCGGAATCCAGTTATCGGAATCATAGTAGGAACGCTCGGCCATCAGCATGAAGCTGCCATTGTCATAGCCCAGACCAATGCTGCCAGAAGCCAACACTTCTTTATCCAGCGAAGCAGAAGGCAACCCCAGGGAAGCAAAGTCGGCGGTAAAGGTGGACTCGGTATAACTCAACCAGCTGTTCAGCGAACCCCAGGAAGAACGCAGGTTGGCACCCATATAGTTGCGCAACTCGTAATCCACGGTCACCGGCGGATCACCATCCTCCAGATCCACACCGCCATAGAAGGCACTGAGCTCATGGGACAGCGGCCCGGTGTTGACGCTCCAGGTAAGGTCCATGCCATCAAAGGTATCGAAAGGCACCGTGCCATACACTTCAGAGGGCAAGGCGGCCCAATGGTAGGCATAACCCACATTCAGATACTGGGAGTGCATGAAGGTGGGCAACACCAGCCGACCACCACGCCAGTGCAATCCCGGCAGCAGTTCATAGTCCACGAACGCCCACTGCACCTCGGCATCGTAGTTATCGATGGCCTGGCCCAGAATCTGCACCACCGCACTGGTTCTGTCGTTTACCTTGACGTCGAACTGCAGCCCGACGCGAGACAACTCACGATGGGACACCTCATCACTGAGGGTATCCAGATAATAGAAAGGCTTTCCTTGTTCAGGATTGGGAAAAATGCCCGCGCCCTGCTTCTCATGCACGTTGTGCCGGGTCAGACCGTAAGTCACAAAACCATTGATGGAAACCCGGTCAGTCCAGTTATCTGAGGGAGAGGTGCTGGTGGCGTCCTGCTCCAGTCGGTACAGGCGCTCTTCCAGATCGTTCAGGGAAGCGGCATCGCTGGCAAAGGCGCCACCGGAAGCCACCCATACTGCTCCCCAAAGCAGTCCACGGGGTAATCTCATTTTGTCCTCGTAATATTCTTGTACTTCGCAAGTGATAGCGGCCACCAAGCCACCAAAAAAATCGATATTCACATTGTTGTGCATGGTGGCAAACCGCCACCACATGGCCAAAGAGTAACAAAAGCAGGCATCAAAAAGCCGCCGGACGGAAACCGTCCGGCGGCTTGAAAGTACCACTCAATCAACCCTCTCAGGGCAAGCGGTAAAGTACCTTGAGACCACTGGAAACCTGATCCCCTGGCAGGTAGCCAATCAGCTCAGGATTGTTTTCCAGCATTACCTGCATGGCACGATTACCAGACACCATACGCGGCGGAGCACCACGGCCGGTGAAGATCATCCGCGCCCAGTAACTTTTCATCTGGGCCGGGGTCTTGCCTACGGCTTCCTGATAAAATTCCTTGCGGGCACGATTGTCTTCCGGCAAATCCAGAGCTTTCACACTGGTACCACCGATACGACCAGAACCTTCCAGATACAGCTGGCGCAACTGGCTTTCACTGAGACTGGAAATGGGAGAATCTTTTCCTACGACGACCACTACCTCTGCCATCACCTGCAACGGCAGGAGAATGATAAGAGCGGCCAGACATTGCTTGAATAATTTCATCATGGCCTCCTCTTAAAATACGGCATCGACAGCGATGCGATATACCATGGGATTCTCGTCCTCGAGAGCCCCCGCCGTCACGCTGGAACTGAACATGCCGTTCACGTTGCTGCCAGTGCGCTCGTACTTGGAATCACTCATGTCGTAGAAACGCTGAGCCTCGACCTTCAGGTCGATACCGGAGGCCAGTTCATAACGCACCCCCCAAGTCCAGCTCTTGCCGCGAATCATATTGCTTTGTGCCAGCTGGTCATCAGCAAAGTCGGCAGGCGTCTTGTTATCCAGCACTGCGGAAATATCACTGGAGTTAGTGGCGCCCCAGGTCACATGAGGCATCCACTTGCCGAACCGATAACCGGTGCTCACATAGCCGCCCCAGCGATAGGGGAACCAGGCCTTGGGATCCAGATCGGAACGTTCACCCATCAGCATGAACTTGCCGTTGTCGTAGGTGAAACCAACGCTGGTACCGGAGATGCTGGCACATCAATAGATGCAGCAGCAAATGTTGGAGGCAGACCCAGTGCAGCATCAACAGGAGACAGGTCTGCGGTCAGCTTGGCGTGGCTGTAGCTCAGATAGGTACTCAGATCACCCCAGCGGGAACGCAGATTGATACCGCCATAGTCGCGCCCCTGATAAGTGATGGTCGCAGGCAGGGTATTATCCGGCACATCCAGACTGCCATAGAAAGCACTGAGATCATGGGACAGGGAGCCGGTGTTGAAGCTCCAGGTCACATCCATACCGTCCATGGTGTCGAACGGCACGATGTCATACACCTCACTGGGCAACGCAGCCCAATGGTAGGCATAACCTACGTTGTAATACTGCGAGTGCATGGAGTTGGGCAGCAACAGTCGCCCACCCCGCCAACGCACAGAAGGATGCAGCTTGTATTCAACATAGGCCCACTGGATTTCGGCATCGTAGTTGTCTCTGCCGCGGGCCAGCATCTGCACAACCACCTTGGTCTTGTCGTTGACATCGGCATTGAACTGGATACCCGCACGGGACAATTCCCGGTGGGAGACCTCATCGGTCACGCGCTCGAGGTAATTGAATCGGCTGCCTGCATCTGGATTGAGTGCCCCGCCCTGCTTCTGGTGCACGTCATGGCGAGTCAGCCCGTAGGTAATAAAACCGTTCACAGTGACGCGGTCGGTCCAGTCGGCGGAGGATGCATTATAGTCATGCCCCTGTGCCTCCAGCCTGGATAACCGCTGCTCCAGGTCCTCCAGCGAGGCCGCATCGGCGGCATGCACTGCCCCCGACGCTGCCAGAGCCAGAGCTCCGAGCAACTTCAATCGTGATTCCATGATTTCCCCTGTCTTTTTGTTATCAATGCCCGACATCTTTTTTTGTTATTGATGCCGAGCCCTCATTTAAACCCTTGTTTTGTGCTGGCAGCCAGTTATCAACTGTGCGGCAAACCACAAAACCGATAAACGCTCTTTTCTGAGTGACAGAATGATGTCAGCCAATGGCCGTTTACTATGCTGACTGCACCGCAAATCCCGCTTCCGGGAAATGCACATGTACCGTTGAACCGCCCGCATTGGCCAGAGCCAGTACGATGCGGTTGTCACCCTGAAAGACCAACTCGCCTTTGGAGGGAACCTGGCCATAGTCTGTAGGCGCCACCTGCACCGTCTTGCCCAACAAAGCAGGGGTCAAGGTGGACTCGGGCAAAGCCAGCGGGGCACTTTGCCGGGCCTTGTCCAGCGCGGCTTCCTGGCTCAGGGGCGCGCTTTCGCCATGACCAAACGCCTTGATGCGATCCATCCAGGCCAGCACGGCCGGAAAATCCTTTAGTGTTTTTGACTCTGCCACTTCCCGCAGGAACCACAACGCGTGATAGGCACTGAAATCCGCGATGCAGGGCTTGTCGCCGAAAAGCCAATCCTTGCCTTGCAAGCGGGCTTCCATATCGGCCAGATGCTCACGGGTTTTCGCCCGGGCTTCCTTGAGGCTCATACGCGGAACATTGGAAGTGCGACCGATATGGATACGGTCCTTGAAGAAACGTAGTAGCTGCCCGAAAGGCATAGCCCGGAACAGCTTGATGTTCACGCGCAATCCCACCGAGGACATCATCACGGCCATGAACAGGGTGAGGTCGGTTTCTGCCACGAAAGCGCGAACCTCGTCATCCACCCCTTCCAGCGCCAACTCGGGCTTACCGGCAAGGCGGGCTATTTCCCGGGTGATCGTGCGGGTATCGCAGAACACATCCGCTCCGATCTGGGCCACCGGAATCTTCCGATACCCCCCTGCCAGTGGAGCCAGCATGGGCCGCGGCGGCATTTCATCCGTGGTCACCGACTGCCAGGACAGACCGGTATAGCCCAGCATGGCTCGCACCTTTTCGGAAAAGGGAGAAAGCGCATAGTGATGAAGGATCAAATCAGACATGTTCTGCCTCTATTCAAAAGAGGCTTCAGACTGCGACCAGTCAGTCACATCGTCAATGTCAGAAAACACTCGGAAATGATCCTTTCGTACAATTTTGAGGGAATTTTCCGCACACTTTGTTACTGCTTCACTGTGCACTCACCCATAGCTTTATTGACCTCCTAAAGTTGCATAAAGCCATTTTTGGCGTCTCCTGCCCCTCCACCGTCTACCGAACCAAAAGTGAACACCTGTGCATTTTGTCTTGCGTGCCGACTTTAAGCCAGCTACATTGTGAACACTTATTCACCAACAAGGGTGCGTGAGCATGAGCGACCACGACACAAAACACATTCAGGACTCCAGCGCTGCCTGGCAGCCACTGACCGACTTTGCTGATCAGCGTCAGCAGGACAGCGGGCTCAAGGCCTGGCTGGCGGTGATCAATGGCTGTATCAAGGCCATTGAATCTGCCGCCTGGCAGGGCCGAGACCTGGCCGACCAGGCGTTCCGCGCCTGCCAGGCCATCGGTCGCGGCGCCAATGCCGTGAACGAGGAGATGCAACAGCTGGCTGACGAGGCACGGCGCTGGCCCGCCCGCCTCAAGCGCCTGAGCGTAACCGGCTGGATGCTGACCAAGATCCTCACCAGCTACCGCCTGTGGAACACCCGCTCGGCGTTTTTGCCCGCCAGTATGCGCGACAAGGCCCTGATGGCCCTGCATGAACGCAATGCCCAGCGCTTCCTGGAAACCTCTCAAAAGCAGGGTGGCGCCTTTTTGAAAATCGGCCAGTTGCTCTCCAGCCGTCCCGACTTGTTGCCACAACCCTGGGTCGATGCTCTCGCCATTCTTCAGGATCAGGTCAGCCCGATTGCCTTTGAAGAGGTTCGCACCGTGATCGAGGAAGACTTCGGCAAACCACTGGAGGAATTATTTGCCGAATTCAATCCGCACCCCCTGGCGGCAGCCAGTATTGGCCAGGTTCATCAGGCACGGCTCGCAGACGGCACCGAGGTGGCGGTAAAGATTCAGCGGCCGGGACTGGATGAACTGGTGGAACTGGACATGGCTATTCTCAAAGTCTTTGTGGATGCCGTGAAAAGCGCCCTGCCGCCCATTGATACCGATACGATTGTTCGCGAAATTCAGCGCACCGTCCGGGAAGAGCTGGACTATGAGCGCGAAGCACGCATTCTCGACAGCATCGGCAACCAACTGAACAACGTGGAAGGGGTCACGACACCGGCACTGGTGTCTTCGCTGAGCACCCGCCGGGTGTTGACCACCGCCTTCATCAAGGGTCGCAAGCTGACCGTGGTGCTCGATGAACTGGCACAGCACAACCCTGCCGCCCTAAATCTGGTTCTGCACCGCCTGCTGGATGCCTGGTTCAGCCAGGTGCTGCACGGCGGTCATTTCCATGCTGATCCACACCCGGGAAATATCATGGTGTCAGATCAGGGTGAGCTGGTGCTGCTGGATTTCGGTTGCAGCCAGGCCATCAGCCGTGAAGCCCGCCACGGTTACTTCCGGGTGCTGCAGGCCTGTGTGGTTGATGAGCCCACCGTGATTGCCGAGACACTGGAAAAACTGGGTTTCCGCACTCGCAGCGGCCGATCCGACACCTTGCTGGCGTTCGTTTCAGCCATTCTCGACCAGGTCCGCGAAGCTATTATCAACCCGGATCAGCAAGACGGCTGGCCTTCCTCTGAAGCGGTGATGCAGCAACTGGCCGACCTGCTCGGCCAGCTGGAACAGGACCCGGTGGAAAGCATGCCTGATGACTTCATCATGCTGGCCCGAGTCTTCGGCACCCTGGGCGGCTTGTTCCTGCATTACCAGCCCGACATCGACATCGCCAACCTGATGCTGGGTTACCTGACCAAACCCATCGATGGCCACTCACAACAGGTCGCGGCCTGAGATTTGATCTGAGGTTGCGGTAAAAAAATGGCCAGCGTCGGCTGGCCATTTCTGTTCATTACCTCAAGGTAATCGCAAAAGCACTTTCAATCCTGGCTGCAAGTCCCGCTCTTCCAGGTAACCCAACATTCCCGGGTTTGCCTTCAACGTGCTGACCATTTCCTGCGCACTCCCCACCTGCCTGGGCGGAGTTCCCCTGCCGGTAAAGATCATCCGTGCCCAGTAGGATTTGAGCTGGGATTCACTCTTGTCAGCCACGCGACGATAGAACGACTTTCGCGAGGTACTACCCTCAGGCATGTCCAGTAACAGAACCGCGGAACCACCTGCACTGCGTGTATTCCCCATATAAAGTTGCCTAACACTGCTTTCACTCAGTGACGCAAGTTCCGAATTGGATGCAGCCACCACCAGCATCTGCGCATCCACCAGAACCGGACATATCAGGGAGAGCAGCATTACAATCATTTTATTTTTCATGACAATCCTCCCTTAAAAAACCGTTTCCACCGCCAGGCGGTAGATCATCGGATCATCATCATCAGGCTGCCCACAGCCCACCCCCGCTGTCGCAACATCGCAGCTGCTGTCATACAACCCTTTGGAAGGGTATTCACTGTCGCCAATATCATAGTTGCGCGTCACTTCAGCTTTGAGTGCCAGGCCCGGCGTCAGGTCGTATCGCGCTGTAAAGGTCCAGCTTTTCTGACGGTCTGCAAAATTATCAAATATCAGTGGCGCCACCGGATTGGAAGTATCCACATGACCAAAATCACTATGGTCAATCCTCGCCCAGGTGACCTGGGGAGTCAGCTTGCCAATGCGATATCCCATGGTGACGTAGGCAGACTCAAGCCGGGGAAACCAGTGACTGGGGGTTGAGAGATCCAGCCGTCCGACCTCACCAAGAGTGAAGAATGAACCGTTGTCGTACTGCAGGCCCACACCGGTAAAGTAGGCATAGTGCTCATCCATGTTCAGGGCAGTGAAGGCAGGCACAAGCAACGGATCCGGTGCCAGCGGCGAAAGATCCACGCTTACCCGGCTATTCGTATAGCTGTACCAGAGTGACCAGTTCCCTGCGTCTGAACGAATATTGGCCCCATGCTGATCTCGCACCTTGAATTGCAGACCGTTGGCAGGAACATCCATGCCGCCCCAAAACACGTTGATACTGCTGGCTACCGGCCCGGTTAACAGCTTCCAGGTCAGATCAATCCCCTCATGGGTATCCAGAGGAATGACTGAATACATTTCCTCCGGCAAGGTAACCCAGTTATAGGCATAACCCACCTGGGTATATTGAGAGTGCAGGTAAAAAGGCAGTACAAGGCGCCCCGCTCGTGCCTTCAATGATGGCGCAAGCTCATAGGACACATACGCCCACTGCACTCCCGCATCGTAGTTCTCATCCGCTCGGCCGAGTACTTGAACAACCGCTTCCGTTTTTTCATTGATCTCCCCGGAAAACTGGATCCCCGCACGGGTCAGGCTGTTCATGTTCCACTCATCACTGGCCACGTCTTCGGAAAACACAAGACGCTCTCCTGAAGATGAGCGTGTACCCGAGGAACGCTCCATGGCGAAGGTCATGAAGCCATCAATCTTGATTTTCTCATCCAGACTGGTACTGACCTGAGGTTGCTGCTCAAGAACCTGGAGACGCTTTTCTGCCTCTGCGAGACGTTCTTCCAGCGTCATTTCTGCGAAAGCAGTTGCCGATATGGTAGACAACACCATGGCAACCGCAGCCCTGCCTAAAAACTCCATAGGTACTCCATTACGTTTCATTATTATTTTTTGCCCGGCCCCCTGCCGTAGCGACAAGCCTCATTACCTGATTGCCTGCCACGCTCCCAAGGCGCGGTGAAGGCAAACATCTGCTCATCGTGGCGGAGCCCCCCAAAGGCAAGACCCTCATTTACAGCAACCTAATCCCTCCTTTTATCATCACTATTTTCAGCGGCTTTCAGACGTACCCGCCTGATCCGGCCTGGAGGAGCCCTGCGCCCATGACGAGGGCGTCCCGCTCCACAAGAACAAACACTTTGCGTAAATATGTGTACCGACGCAGCCCCACTTATCCCCCATCCCAAACCTTTCATCTCTCCACCAACAAGAATCATGACTTTTGTGTACAAACGTTCAATTATCGAATCACATTCAAGCGGAAATTTAGCAAGATATAATAAAATACCTGTATATAAAGGCACTTAAGCGTTAACCCCCTCCGAGACCCTAACCAACATTAAATGAGAACACCTGTTCTTTTTTGAATCAGGGAAACAATCTCCTCTTATTGGCTCAACATCAAATTCCGCCCCCTCCCTCCATGCCTTTTGGCATCAGTAAAACCCTCGCTATACCTCGCAGTGGGAGCCGGAGTGCAACGGAGGTAACAACCGAAGACTGCCCGGCACAAAGAACCTGCCTGCAAGCGATCCGAGCCCAAGCGAGGCAAGGATTACCGACGCGAGTGTCGAGTAACGAGTTGCGAAAATCTCAAACCGGTGGGCTGATTCTGGATTCGGGGTTTGCCTTTCGAAACTCGCTCCTCGCCCCTCGAAACTGTTTTCTCCCCCCGACTACAACCCGTAAAGAAAGCGTCAAGAACCCTCACAAATCTGCAACAGCACCTCCTCCCACAAAAAAGGTACAAACGTACCAATAACATTGCGCCGTCGTTCATAACTCCAATCACAGCTTCGTGCGCAGACAAACAGAATGGATCTCCGAGGGGTACGCCATGTCGATCAACAAGACACTGCCACTGGTGGCAGTTACTGCTGTTGCCACTTTCCTGTCAGCCTGCGGAGGGGGAGGCAGCAGCGCCACTGCGCCCCAGGGCGCGAACACATCGCCCACGGATCAACAGCAACCTGTGACACCCCCGCCCTCTCCCAACAAGCCACCGGAAGAACCGCAACCGCTGACCCGCTACAGCGTTGCCAATAGCTGCTACACCCTCGCCAGTGAAGGCCGCTTTCTGCAGGCTGACGCAGACAGCTACCAGCTGACCACGAACGCCACTGACGCCACTGCCTTTTACCTCAAACCCACAGCCCTCGGCCGCTATCTGCTGGTATCCGATTACCAGCGCGCTCCGGGAGCCTACGGCAGCATCGAACTGCTGGGCATCAGTGATCCCGCCGGGGAGTTTCTGGATCAAGGTGGCAACTTCATCGGCGAAGTCAGCTATCTGGTCTCTGGTCTCGGCGACACCCTCAATCTGGTCCTCGACCCGGTGGCCCCACTGGGCGGCCTGCTGAGAGAGCTGGGCGAAAGCCTGGACGGACTGGGCGACAATATTGGTGATATCGATGTTCAGCCGGCCCTTGGCAAGGTGGACAGGGCCAGCGATCTGGCGGTCTGGAACCTTAACCCCAGCGAAGGGGAGCGCTTTACGCTGGCCTCCCAAGTCACCGGTCTGCTGCTGACTGCCAGTGATGACGGGCTGACCCTAAGCTCCCCCAGCCTGGAAGATGACAATGCCCGCTTCACCCTGGCACCGGCAGAACAGTGCGCCAGTTACCCCGAGGCCATGGTTAGCGCCGAAGTGGAAGCGCCGGGCCCCGCCATCTATCTCCGTGATGTGGAACGCTTCCGCAATGTACCGGGCCTGGATAACGACGACATCTTTGGCTACGTGGATGCCCACAGCCATATCTCCGCCTACGAATTCATTGGCGGGCGTATTAACTACGGCGACCCCTTCCACAAGTTCGGGGTTGACCATGCACTGCATGACTGCGCGGAAAACCACGGCCCGGAAGGTCTCACCGGGGTGGTGGAACAGGTCACCAGTACCCCGGGGCCCCATGCCACCCGTGGCTGGCCGGACTTTCCGTACTGGCCACGCAGTAACTCCCTGCAGCATCACCAGAGCTACTACAAGTGGATAGAGCGGGCCCACCTTTCCGGCCTGAAGATTCTTGTAAACCATCTGGTGCACAACGAAATCCTCTGCCAGATCAATCCTCAGAAACAGAATGACTGCGACACCATGGCCGCCATTGAAATGCAGGCGGAGCAGATGCATCGCATGCAGGACTATATTGATGCCCAAAGCGGCGGCCCCGGCGAGGGCTGGTTCCGCATCGTCACCGCCCCGGCCCAGGCCCGAGAGGTGATTGCCGATGGCAAGATGGCGGTGATCCTTGGCGTGGAAGCGTCCAAGGCACTCAACTGCGGCGAGTTCCTGGATGTGGCGGAGTGCAACCGGGACGAAATCGTCGAGCGCCTCGACCGGCTCTACGCCATGGATGTGCGCAGCCTGTTCCCGGTACACAAGTTTGATAACGCCTTTGGGGGACACTTGCCGGATCTTTCCGATGGCATCGGCATCGGCGCGGTGCTGTATGGCGGCAACCTGCTGGAAACCGGTCACACCATTGAATTTGAAGAATGTCCGGAACACGAACACGGCGACACCAGCACCCCGCTCGCCGACACCCTGCAACCCTTTGGCATCTTCGATCAGTTGCTGTTCCAGATCGATTACGCAGGTGAGCGTTTCCCCGCCACTCCGGAAGAGCTGGCGGAATACGATCCGCGCCGCGGAACCGATCACCTGTGCAACACCCGTGGCCTCACCGATCTGGGTTTCTTCCTGATCGAGGAACTCACCAAACGCGGCATGATGATCGAAACCGACCACATCAGCCGCAAGGCCGCCAACCAGATTCTGGAAGTGACCGGCGCCCGCGGCTACCCGGTGATCAACAGTCACGGCGGCTGGGGTGGCACCGAAGACCTGCGGGACCAGGTGGCGGCTCAGGGCGGTATTGCCGCCTCCTTCGGCAGTGTCCGTGGGGATTGGGTGGACCAGCTTACCCGCGACGGCAACCGGCCCCGTGCTGACGAATTCAAGGTGGGTCCATTCGGCGGCGCCCCCTTCGCCTCTGACGTCAATGGCATTGCCAACCTGGTCGGCAACCCCGGCACCCCCGATCAGGAAGCCTCGCTGTATCCCTTCACCTCTGTGGATGGTCGCGTGGTCTTCGACAAGCAACTGACCGGTGATCACGCCTTCAGCCTTTACGAAGGCCGCGGGGTTGCCCACTACGGTCTCTACCCGGACCAGATTGCCGACATGATCGCCAACAGCGACCGCTCGGAGGAACAGGTGGACGATGCTGTTAACCAGCTATTCACCTCGGCGGAAGCCTACATACGGATGTGGGAACGACTGGAACAGGCCACGCAGTAATGGCCCAAAACAAAAAGCACATTCAGGGGAACATCATGAGCATAAAACTCACCCGACCTTTGGCGCTGGCCTTGTTGGCCAGCGCGATCAGCCTCACCGGCTGCGGTGGTGGCGGCAGCAGCAGTGCCGTCGCTCCCGCTAATACGCCCGCCCCCAATAATGGAGGGAATGGCAATGGAGGTGACGACGGTGACACGGGCAGCCCGCCCCTCGCTGGCGACGGCCGCACCTTTGTGGTCAGCCCCGGTGACAGCTCCACCCAGGACATGGTCGACGCCATGATACAGCTGCGCCCGGGAGACACCCTGCAGTTCGAATGTGGCTACTTCAATCTGGATCAGGGCCTGTTGATTCAGGCTACCGAAGATGTCCTGATCAAGGGCTGCGGCAAGGACGAGACCGTCCTGTCGTTCAAGGACAGCGTCAATGTAACCGGTCTGGAAGCGCTCAACATCCGCGGCATCACCGTGGAGGACCTGACCATCCTCGATTCTCCCGGTGATGCCTTCAAACTGAAAGGCGTCAAGTGGGGCACCCTGCGCAACGTGCGTGCCATCTGGTCCGGTGGTGGCGGCCAGATTACCGAAGACAACTATGCTGACCGGCTCAACGTGGCCTGTACCAAGCCGCCTTTCAATGAAGGAGACCCCACACCGGATTACGTGCCCAGCTCGGCCAGTGGCCGCTACGGTATTTATCCGGTGGAATCAGAGAATATTCTGGTGGAAGGTAGCGAATCCGTTGGCGCTTCCGATGCCGGTATCTATGTGGGGCAGACCAACACCGCGATCATTCGTGACAGCCGTGCCGTCTACAACGTAATGGGTTTTGAAATCGAAAACGTTCAGGGCGGTGAGTACGATAACAATGTGGCCGAGTGTAATACCGGTGGCTTCCTGATCTACGATCTGGAAAACATCACCCAATACGGCGATACCTCGGTGATGATCAACAACCTGGCCCGCAACAACAACACCTACAACTTTGCCCACAGTGGTCTGGTGTCCGCGGTGCCTCGTGGTACCGGTTTCATCACCCTCGGTTACGACAACATCGAAGTGCTCAACAACACCTTCGAAGACCATAGTACTGCCGCGGTAATCTATACCAGCTATGAACTGATTGATGGCAAGGGAAAAACGGCGGACCGAAAGCTCGACCCCTATACCGAGGGGCTGCACATTCACAACAACGTGATGAAAAAATCCGGCTACGATCTGCCACCGCCAAACCTGGAAAAAGTGGCCAACGGCGAAGTGGAAAGTGTCCTGCCTACCCTGATCGGCCTGAAGAATTTGCCGACCATTAACGATCCCACCCAGTTGCTGGGCAGCCTCGACAACATTCTGAATCTTGGCAAAGGCGCCCACATCGTCTGGGATGGACTACGAGATGAGCTGGACGCTGACTGCCCCTACCCGAAAGACAGCAGTGGCAACCCGGTGCCCATGGACAGCAATGGCAAGCCGATCCACACAAATGAACACCCCAACCCAAGCTGTCATTACAACGCCTACAAGTTTGATGACGAAGGCGCCCGGCTTCAGCCCAAATGGGGTTCCTGTTTCCACGACAACGAATACGCCGATGACAGTGAAACCTACCTGAACTTCCATGGCACCGATGGCCTGGAACTGGTGCTGGCGCTGGCAGAACAAGACTTTTCCATCCTCTCCCCGGATGGGCTGCTGGATGCCCTGGAAGGCCTGATGAACATGCCATCCGATACCAATATTTCAGATCACGATTGCCAAACCCGCTTTGGCAGCGTGCTGGATTCCCTGCCGCGAGTAGTGATCCCGCCCTTCGAGCGTAGCGGTGATTTCGATCCGGCACCGGACCCTGAAGTGGTAGAGCAACTGTGCAACAGCGAAGTCGCTGGCAGCGAGATCAACCGTGCGGCCCTGGCAGTAAACTGTCCGCGCCTGGACCAGTACAACCTGTTCGCCACCGCGGATGACCCACGCAGCCTGCCCAACGAAGGCGGCGTCCCCTATGTGCTGAACAGCAAACTGTTCTCGGATTACGCCACCAAGTACCGCGTGGTCTTTGTACCCCCCGGCACCAAGGCGGTGTACCGCGACGGCCAGGAGGGCAACAATCTGAATGGCGGCATCCACTTCCCCACCGGTACCGTGATCGCCAAAACCTTTGCCTTTACCAATGAAAGTGAGGGCACCGAAACGCTGGTGGAAACCCGCCTGCTGATCAAACGTACCAGCAGCAGCGGCAAACCCTTCTGGGAAGGCCTGCCCTACATCTGGGCTGAGGAAAATGGCGAAATGGTTGCGCGTCTGTCCATGGGTGGCGGCACTGTCTCGGCAGAATGGCATTACCGCGATGCGGACTCCGGCACCCTGCTCACAGGCAGCACCAGCGGCTATTCCGTGCCTAACGCCAACCAGTGCATTACTTGCCACGGCAATGACGACCAGCCTGCTGGCAGCGCGCCGATCGGCCCCAAGCCGCGCAACCTGAACCGCCCCTACAAGGCCGAATCTGCCTTCATGGGCAACACCGGTCAGGCCGGATTCCCGGCGGTGAACCAGCTGCAGTACTGGAGCGATGTGGGCATTCTCAGTGGCACCCCGGAGCTCACTGTCAGCAACGGTATCGCCACCAACATCGAGCGCATCCCGCACTGGAACGTGCCCGGTGATAGCGGTGCCACGGCAGGCTCTGACGCCGATGTTGAAAGCCGCGTGCGCGCCTATCTGGAAGTGAACTGCCAGCACTGTCACAACGACAAGGGCGCCGCTTCCAACACCGGCTACTACCTGGATCACTTCCGGGATGTGGATGCCAGCTACGGCGTGTGCAAGAAACCCACCGCCACCGGCGGCGGCTCCTGTGGCCGTCAGCATGTACTGGTGCCGGGCAGCGCAGACAGCTCCATCGTGTCCTGCCGGGTAGCCGCGGAAAACGATCCGCAGCGGATGATGCCCCCCATCGCCCGCAGCGTGGCCCACACCGAAGCCAGCGCCCTGCTGGACCAGTGGATCAACACCGTGGTGGACAGCAGCTACACCAACGCTGGCGCCTGCGGCAACTGATCAGGAATCACCCTGCACCTCCCGTTCGCGGGAGGCATCCCTCCCCGCTTGCGGGGAGGTTTTTTTGGGGGGCTTCGACTGCCTGAAACCTGACCGGTGCAACATCTCTCTGTAGGAGCTTGCCTGCAAGCGATCCGAGCCTCGGCGAGGTAAGGATTCCAGAAGCGAGTTTGGAGTCACGAGTTTCGAAAACCAAAAGGTGGCAGCCTGGAAGTGCTTTGAAGTTCTGCCTTTGAAACTCGCTTCTCGTCACTCGAAACTCATGACCTCGCCGAGGCTCGGATCGCTTGCAGGCTCGTTATTCGCTGCGCTCACCCCTTCGGGGCCGCACTCCGTGCGTTACTCCGCTGCGCTACGTTCCTACAGCGGCTTCGTAGAAAGGCTGAAAACCCGGGAACTTTTCCGGGTTGTTCTATCCAATCAAGCGTAGCTTGTAGCTTGTAGCTTGTAGCTTGTAGCTTGTAGCTTGTAGCTTGTAGCTTGTAGCTTGTAGCTATTCTGCTTTTCCCGCTTTTTCCCGCAATGCCTTGATCGGTGCCGAGAGTTTTTCCGGGTGGCGAGGGTGTACGTGGGCGTAGCAATTGAGAATGGTGGCGAGATCCGCCTCCAGATCGCCTGAGGCAGGCACCACCAGCGGGAAGTCGATTTCCTTCTTCCTGTAATCTGCCGAGGCCACGATGATCGGCACGCCCGCCTGGTTGGCAATCCGGTAGAAGCCGGTTTTCCACTGGCTGGCGCCACTGCGGGTGCCTTCCGGTGCCACGATCATGAACAGCTTGTCATGCTCGTTGAACTGGGCCACGGTCTGCTCAACCACGCCCCCGGCCTTGCTGCGATCAATGGGCAGCGCGCCCATCCAGCGCAACAGGGAACCTAGAGGCCCCTTGAAGGCGCTGTCCTTGATCATCACGTGGGCATCCAGCCCCAGCTCCATCATGGCCGCCAGGGTCACCACGCCATCCCAGTTGGAGGTATGCGGACCACCAATGATCACCGCCTTGGGTACCTCAGGGAGCGGACTCACCACTTTCCAGCCAATGGTCTTGAGAAAGCCGCGAGCCAGGGCGCGGGAAAAGCCGTTGCCGCGGCGGGGATAGGAAGCTGTGGTCATGGAAAATCCAGGTGATCCGAATCAGGGGGCGCCATAGTAAGGCCTGCCAGTAAACACCGCATTGACCGTGCCGACCTTTCCGCCCGGTGGCACGTGGCAGTATCGCCGGCGGCGACGATATTTCATGTCGCCGCCATATGGGCGTAGTATGAATCCTCTCAAGGGAACCAAGCATTCAGGGTCCCGGCAGCACCGTGCAGGACCCTGTTGTCCCACTCTACCGCGGCCAGAATGGCAGCGGACGACCCCCTCATATCCACCAGGAGGTGTACAGTGACACGGATTGGCCAGGACACCCTGAACAGCAAGAAAACGCTGCAAGCCAACGGCAAGACCTACCATTATTTCGATCTCAACGCCGTCGCCGACAAGGGCTGGGGCGACCTCAGCAAGCTGCCTTTCTCCCTGAAAGTCCTGCTCGAAAATCTGCTCCGTTTCGAAGATGGCGAAAGTGTCACCGGCGAGGATATCGAAGCCGTGGTGCGCTGGCTGGACCACAAGCGCTCCGACCATGAAATCAATTACCGCCCGGCCCGGGTACTGATGCAGGATTTCACCGGGGTACCCGGGGTGGTGGATCTGGCCGCCATGCGCGATGCCATCAGCAAGGCCGGTGGCGACCCGTCACGGATCAACCCTCTCTCCCCGGTGGACCTGGTCATCGACCACTCGGTGATGGTGGACAAGTTCGGCAATCCCCAGGCGTTTTCCGAAAACGTGGACATCGAATATCAGCGTAACCGCGAACGTTACCAGTTCCTGCGCTGGGGCCAGAAAGCCTTCAATAATTTCCGTGTGGTACCGCCGGGCACCGGCATCTGTCACCAGGTGAACCTGGAATATCTGGCCAAGGGGGTGTGGTCCTCCGAAAGTGATGACGGCAACACCTACGCCTACCCGGACACCCTGGTGGGCACCGATTCCCATACCACCATGATCAACGGCCTGGGCGTACTGGGCTGGGGTGTGGGCGGTATCGAGGCAGAGGCGGCCATGCTCGGCCAGCCCATTGCCATGCTGATTCCCGAGGTGATCGGTTTCAAGATCAGCGGCAAGTTGCGCGAGGGGATCACCGCCACCGACCTGGTGCTGACAGTCACCGAAATGCTCCGTCGCCGCGGAGTGGTGGGCAAGTTCGTGGAATTCTTTGGCGACGGCCTCGCCGACCTGACCCTGGCTGACCGCGCCACCATCGCCAACATGGCCCCAGAATACGGCGCCACCTGTGGCTTCTTCCCCATTGATGAACGCACCACCGAATACATGGAACTGTCCGGCCGCGACGCAGACACCATTGCCCTGGTGGAAGCCTACTGCAAGGCCCAGGGCCTGTGGCGCTCCAGCGCGGATCCGGATCCGGTATTCACCGATGTACTGGAACTGGATCTGGGCGATGTGGTGCCCAGCCTGGCCGGCCCCAAACGGCCCCAGGACCGGGTGCCACTGACCGCCGTGAAGCGCACCTTTATCGATGTGGTCACCGAAACCCTCAAGCTCAATGATGACGAGATCAGCAAGCTGGAAGGGGAAGGTGGCCAGACCGCCGTGGGCAATCACGAACCCAGTGGCGGCCAGGTGCCGGTGGTCATCGATGGTCAGAAGCACTACATGAGTCACGGTGACGTGGTGATTGCTGCCATTACCTCCTGTACCAACACCTCCAATCCCAGCGTCATGCTGGCTGCCGGTCTGGTGGCGAAGAAGGCCGCCGAAAAAGGCATGAACCGCAAGCCCTGGGTGAAGACCTCGCTGGCCCCCGGCTCCAAGGTAGTCACCGATTACCTTGAGGTCACCGGCCTGCAAAAACCGCTTAATGACATCGGCTTCGATCTGGTGGGTTATGGCTGTACCACCTGCATCGGCAACTCCGGCCCGCTGCCCCCGGAAATCGACAAGGCCATCAGCGACGGCGATCTGGTGGTCGCTTCCGTGCTTTCCGGTAACCGCAACTTTGAAGGCCGGGTGCATCAGAGTGTGCGTACTAACTGGCTGGCATCACCGCCCCTGGTGGTGGCCTATGCGCTAGCGGGCACGGTGAAGATTGATCTGGACAAGGATCCCATCGGCAAGGACAAGGAGGGCAACCTGGTCTACCTGAAGGACGTGTGGCCCAGCTCCGATGAAATTCAGGCCGAGCTGGTGAAGATCAACAACGACATGTTCCGCAACCAGTACGCCAGCGTGTTCGAAGGGGATGAAACCTGGCAGAGCCTGCCGATCCCGGATTCCCAGACCTATGACTGGGACAGCAGCTCCACCTACATCCAGAACCCGCCCTTCTTCGACGGGCTCACCGCCGAGGTGGACGACGTGGTGCCAGTGAAGAATGCCCGCATTCTGGCGCTGCTGGGCGACTCCATCACCACCGACCACATCTCCCCCGCCGGGGCCATCAAGGCGGACTCCCCCGCCGGCCATTACCTGCAGGGCCATGATGTGGAACCCATCGACTTCAACTCCTACGGCTCGCGCCGGGGCAACCATGAAGTGATGATGCGCGGCACCTTCGCCAACATCCGCATCCGTAACGAGATGACCCCGGACATCGAGGGTGGCTTCACCCGGCACCTGCCCGGCGGCGAAGAGATCCCCATCTACGGCGCAGCCATGCGTTACCAGAACGAAGGCGTGCCTACCGTGGTGGTGGCCGGCAAGGAATACGGCACCGGCTCCAGCCGCGACTGGGCGGCCAAAGGCACCAACCTGCTGGGCGTGAAAGCGGTAATCGCGGAAAGCTTCGAACGAATCCACCGCTCCAACCTGATCGGCATGGGCGTACTGCCGCTGCAATTCCCGGAAGGCACCGACCGCAAGACCCTGAATCTGGATGGCACGGAAGAGGTGGATATCCCGGATCTGACCAACGGCCTCAAGGCCGGCGATACCGTGAAGGTGGTATTCCGCCGCGACGGCAAGGAACAGACCGTGGAGGCCATCTCCCGCCTGGATACCGCCGCCGAAGTGGAGTACTACAAGAACGGTGGCATCCTCCACTATGTGCTGCGACAAATGATGGGGTAGGAGACGCTGCACGCAACATGCAGCACGCGAAGGGCTTGCCGCCCCTACTGTGGGAGCTTGCCTGCAAGCGATCCGAGCCTTGGCGAGGAATAAATCAGAAGCGAGTGACGAGTTTCGAGTTGCGAAAGGCAAAACCTGCGATGCACCTGACGGGTTTTGATTTTCAAAACTCGCTTCTCGTAACTCGAAACTCATCCCTCGCTGTCGCTCTAATCGCGGTCGAACGACCGCTCCTACAAGTGCAACTGCGCGGCTGTGGCGTGGTCGTGTAGCACCAGATCCACCCCGCGCCTTTCAACTTTAAACTTTCAACTCGCTCCTCAAAGCACCGGCACCAGCACCGTCCCTTCCAGGGTCACTGCCGGCACCAGTACATCCCGGCTCAGGCTGGACAGGTATTGCAGGTGGTAGCCGTAGACCAACAGCCCCAGCTGTTCGCCCTCTTCCAGCGCTTCTGCCACACCGACCATCTCTACCTGATGCTGACCCAGGCCCCGTAACGGGGTGAGTTGATCATCGATCAGTCGGGGAGCTTCGGTTCCGACACGCGCACCCCAGCCCACATGAACGATGGCATCACAGCCGGTGGCCGGCAGCTCTTCCGGCAGATCCGCATCCACGTTGCAGTATTCCGGTACCCCAAGCAAAGGCAGACCAAGTGTCACATCCAGGGCACCAATCCCTGCCACTCCCGCCAGCTCCTCCGGCAGGTTCTGCAGCGGGATAAACACCGGTGTCAGCAGGCTGGTCAGCCCTGGAAGACTGTTGGGAATGGGCACTGCCGTTTCCGGCACAGCCGTTTCAAACCGGTTTTCATCATCGATTTGCGCCAGCGTTCGCCATACCGCTTCACCATCCTTGAGGGGCAGGCACACTTCATTTTGCAGCCTGTCCACAGCGGCACTCACCTCTGCAGCGAGTGTCTCTGCCCGTGGCGGCTCCAGCTTTTCATTGAGGAACGCCAACACCGCATCGTTGCGGCTCAGATCGCCACAGGCTGCGGCTCCACCCGCCTGTTGCAACTCAGGCAGATCCGCCCCCAGGCTGTTGAGCAGATCCTGCAGTGGAGCAACGCCCTCTGCCAACGGCCCGAGTTGTTCCAGCAGCCCGGCAATCTCGGGAAGAATATGGCCCGTCTCGTGCCCCATCAGGCGCACATCGCCGCCCAGCGCCCGGTATCCCTGAAAGTTTTCCCAGCCTGCGTTGAAGTTGAACAGGGTGTCGCGGATGCCCTGGGAAAAGAGAATATCCACTGGCGCCGGCTGCACCGCCGGGAACTCGTATTCAAGGCCGCCGGCTATCGGCGCCGTCAGGAAGTCCATAGGCTGCTGCTGATCCGCCGGCAATGCCTCCAGGAAGTAGGCCGCGCTGTGGTAATAGAAGAACGGCAAGGCCCCCTGGTGCATCACATTAAACGCCGCGCCCCGTACCAGCGTTTCCTTGATGGCCGGGTCCAGGCCGCCCAACAGTGGCTGATTGGCGCCACTCTCTCCCCCCGCCACCAGCAGCAAATCCCATGCTGACTTGATGGTGCCATTGGGGTTAAGGCTGTCACGCAGATCGTGGGGCGTGATATCCGGGGTAAGCACATCCAGACGATGTTGCGGGTCGATGTTGTGAATCAGCAGTTGATACATGCCTCCATAGCTGCCACCGGTGGCACCGGCTGCCAGGTTGAAATCACCCGCGGGCTGACGATCGTGAGCCAGATAATCAAGGTGGGTTTCCGCCCAGTCGAGAATCTGCAGCAGGTCACGCCCCTCGAAATTGGGATCCATCACTCTTACGGTGCCACTACTCTCATTGAAACCGCGCTGATCAATACTGATGACCGTGTAACCGTTATCCAGCAAGCGCTGCAGTTGCGTACCTGCCGGATCCGTTACCCGCTGACCACCAAAACCGTGGCCATGCAGCATCAACGGGTGACCTGTCACACAGTCCACATTGGCCGGCTCCATCACCTGAAAACTGATCGTCTCACCGCTGGAAGAAGTCAGCAGCACCTGATAATTGGCACTGCCGACCAACGCCCGCCCGGCCCGGCAGGAGGCCGTTGTATTGTCGGGATCGACCTCCGCCAGGACCAGTCCGGGAGTCTGGTAGCCAGGAACACGTCGAGCCACCACCGGAATATCCGGGGTGTCATTTGTTCCGGCCTGCGCTGCGGCTTCGTTGGCAGAAGAGCTGGACGTATTGGCCGCGACGGTCGAGGACGAACCGCCACCACCGCAAGCTGCCAGCAGGGAGCTGGCCAGAACCGTCATGCAAAGGTGGCGTATCAGGGGCTGGGGCTTGCTGAAATTCAGGGTGAACATAAGACCTCCCGGGTGGCCGCAGGCGTCACAAAGACGACAGGCCGTTGTTGTTTTTAAAGGCGAGGAGAAACGCTTATTGGCACGTTAATGCAAACTTATTCCCTGCGGGACTGGCCCTAACCAAACCCCAGCAAAGACCCTACAGGGCGTTTACCTTGTTCACACAACCTGGCGCAAGGTATACCCCTCCCCCAAAGCGCCCGGTTTTTGCTATGCTGACTCTCCTTCACGTTGAGTTTGGGGAAGCTCCGTGCGTCGTCTGATACCAATCACATTGCCCTTTCTGGCCCTGTGCAATGCACTGCACGCCAGTGATAGCGAGCTGCTCAATGCCGAGCAACGCGACGCCCGCCTGCGCGAACAACAAGAACTGGAAGCGCGCACACAGGAACTGGAAGCCCAGCACCAGACCACCCGTCAGTTGCTGGATCAGCAAGATGCCTACCTCAAGGCACTTCGCGAACAGATTGACGCCCTGAAAGAGGCCGAAGCGGCACAGGGCGATGGCGAACAGGCAGATTCTGCCGGGGGGACACCGTAATGATGGGCTGGATCCGTCGCTTTTTTGCCAAACCACAGGCTGCGCCCGACGCGCCACCAAAGCCACTGGTTGAACCCGAGCTCCCTGCCGCCGGCAACCCTCCCGCCAACGAACCCGATCCCTTCGCCGCCTTTCTGCCTTTTCAGATCCGGCCGCTGGAATCCGCGGATGTGAGCAAGTTGATCAGTGTCTTCCGCGATGCCATCCAGGTGGGTACTGCTGACCAGTATAATCAGGCACAAAGAGATGCCTGGAGTCAGGCGCAGAGCCACGACAGCCTGATCTCGCTACTCAGCGAAGGCGAAACCGTGGTGGCGGAATGGGACCAGGAACTAGTGGGCTTTGCCCAGCGTGTGCAGGACTGCATCAATATGATCTACGTGCACCCGGATTCGGCCCGGGTGGGCATCGCGACGCTGCTCTACCAGCATCTGGAGGACGGTGCCCGAGTGGATGGTGTTAGCAGGCTCACCGCTTATGTGAGCCTGACCGCCCACGATTTCTTCCAGTTCATGGGCTTCAATAGTGAAGGGGAAGAACAGGCCGACCGTGGTGGCGTCAGCCTGACCCGCCACCTTATGCGCAAATCATTAGTGACAAATTAGGTATACAGGCCATTTATTGATCAGATTTTTTGATCAAACGTCTCAAACAAGTGCGCTGGGTTGCCCCAGCCTTCCCTCGTATTATCTTCTCACGGTCAGCGAACTTCGCGGCCACCCAATGAGATTGCGCTCATTCTGAAACCCCCGGAGTCAAGGATGACTCCCTGGAGTCATAGACCTCCCCCCGGCAGGCTCCATGAACCCCCTTCTGGCCGTCCCCTCGACGGCCATTTTTTTTGGTGGTAAACCTCCCATACGGCACAGATATCCCGCTGTGGGAGCCTGCCTGCAGGCGATGATTTTATCGATTTTCGAAACTCGCTTCTCGTAACCCGAAACCGATTTTCTCGCTTGGGCTCGGATCGCTTGCAGGCAAGCTCCTACAGCGGCTTCTTCCGCTTGCAAAGCGAATCTGACCCGACCGGGTAGCGGCAAGCTTGCCAACCCCCGCCAGTTCGCCCGGGAAAAATCCGCTTTGCAAACGGTCGCACCACCCGCAGGCGGGTGGTGCCATCGTTGATCAGGGCTTGTTTCAGGGCTTGTATAGCAACTTGCCCACGCTGTTGAACGCCTTGTCCGAGAGACTCATGCGAATCATGGAACGGAACAGGGTTTCCGGCAGCAGGCGTCGTGCCGTCAGCAGCATGCGGGCATCCACCCCTACGCTATAACGCAGGCGGGAACTGCCGTCGGTAGAGGCGCGATAGATCACTTCCGCCGCCTGTTCCGGGGTCGAGCCGCCCGGCCCGGTCTTGTCCATGACGCCGAACTGCTCTTTGGCGTAGTTGTCGTAAGTGGACACACCGGTCTGGTTATCCCGGTCGGAAGAACGGCCAAAGAAGGCGGTATTCACTGCGCCCGGCTCGATGATCTTCACATTGATACCCAGCGGCGCCAGCTCATAGACCAGCCCCTCAGTAAAGCCTTCCACCGCCCACTTGCTGGAGTTGTACACGCTGTACAGTGGCAACGGCACACGGCCGACCATGCTGGCCACATTGACCAGCGCTCCACTCTTGCGCTCACGGAAGTGCGGCAGCACCGCACGGCAGGTTTCCATCAGCCCGAAAACATTAGTATCAAACTGGCGAATGATCTGCTCTTCACTGAGGGTTTCAAAGGCCCCCATCAGCCCATAACCGGCGTTGTTAACCAGCACATCGATAGCACCGAATTTTTCAATGGCACCCTCGATCGCGCTGTAAATGCTGTCGCGGTCATTCACATCCAGCCGCAACACCAGCACACCCGGCAGTGACGCCAGGCCACTGGCGTCACTGGGGTTGCGCATAGTCGCCACCACATTCCAGCCCTTCTTTTGAAAGAGCTGGGCGGTGGCATAACCGATGCCGGATGAAGCACCAGTAATCAGTACCGTCTTTTGCTTGTCAGTCACAATAGTCACCTGCTGCGTATTCAAACGTGGCCAGGATGCTTCGCATCCGGACGAATAATTCCCTGCTCGGAATCACCGAACATCTGGTTCAACACTTCCAGCTGATCCCGGCGGCCACGGCGCTCCTGACGGCGGCGCAGTACCGGGTTGTAGCGTTGCGAAACGTGACCCACAAAACGCGGCACCAGAGTGGCCACCGGATACCAGGGCAAGGTGGACTCGGGCAGCCCCAACTGCGCCATCTTTTCCTTGTCCAGGAAATAACTGCTCATGCTCAGGTGCTTCTCATAGGCCAGACGGCGCTGGATACCTTCCAGATGACTGAAGTGTCGCTCCAGCGGCTCGTCTGCCAGCGCCTTGCCAAGCTCCCGGGTGGTCTCGTCCGGACGGCTCTGGGTCATCAGGGTATGCTGCAGCAGCACAATGCCCTGACGCTCGGTATCCACCAGCCAACGCTCTTCCACGCCCATCAGCCAGCTGGCGTACTTCCACAGGTGCATCACCGCTTTGGATTCCCGCGGTGTCACCGGCACACCCAGTTTGCGCAGGCCACCGAGCATCACTACACAGAAGCCCAGATAGGTGGCCACCATGTCCACCTGGCTCAGGGGCATGCCCCACTCGCTGGCATCCCAGTCGTCGCGACGATTGAGGTTGCGGCGTACCAGGGAATGCACCATGCGCACATGCAGGGTGGAGCGGAAACCCGCTCCGAAGCGCTGCAGTCCGTCTACCTCGGTGCAGTCCACCCACCACTTACCGGTTTCAGCCACCCGCTGGGAGGCCCCCTTGTTGAGAGCACCGGTCAGCACCAGTGACTGATTGAAACCGGACAGCAGGTAGCCGCCCATCAAGGCCAGATCGCGCAGCACATAGGGTGCGGTCATGCCGGTGGAATGAATAAAGCGGGCACCTTCATTGATCAGGTCGAAATCCACCCATGACGGGCGTTTCTCCACCTTGCGAATAAAGGCCCGCAGCGGCTCAGGGCACTCTTTCACTGCCGCGAGCCCTTTATTGATGGCGGTTTCGAACATGGCACGGGCATCCCGGGCACCGTATTCCATCATCCAGTCCACCAGCGCATCCATCTCCGGATCCCCCACCCAGAGCGCGCCCACAACCCCGTCAAATTCTTCCCGGCTGGGCGCCAGATCGCGGCCCAACAGGGTCTTCAGCAGCAGCGGTGTCGGCTGCTGGGTCTTCTCGAAAGGCCGTACCCGTCCGGGTACCGCCGGCAATGCTTGCTGAGCCTTGGCTTGAGCGTTCATGCTCGCCTCCACGTGTCAGTACGACAGTTGTTGCAATGACAGGCACCCTAATGCGAATATGTATTCGCATTCAATTCGCATTTTAAAACTGGCTCAACATGAGCCATCACAAGAAGGGCTACAGAGAAGAGTCGTTATGCGTAAACGTCCACAGCAGCAGCGCTCACGGGAACTGGTCCAAGCCCTGATCGATGCCACCGCCAGGGTCATCCAGCAGCAAGGGCTGGATAACACGACCACCGCCCGGATTGCCGAGGCCGCCGGGGTCAGCGTGGGCTCGCTGTATCAGTACTTTGGTGACAAGGAATCGCTGATCGAGGCCCTGATGGAAAGCCTGGCGGAAGGTATCGGCACAGGCCTGCGCCGGCTCCCGCTGCTGGATAACGACGACATGCATGCCCTGATCGGCAATGCCATCCGCTTTGGCTTTGCCGTGCTGCATTCCCGTGATGGCCTTTATCTGGAGCTGGTGCGCAACTGGCACCGGCTGCCCACCGACCGGGTGGTGGATGTACTGCAACAACACTTCATGGAACTGGCTCGGGTTTATTTCCTGCGCCACTATCGGGATTACCCCATCGATAATCTGGAAGTGCGGGTGTTCATCGTCACCAACAGCGTACTGTTCACCATGGTGCGTCACATCAGCCAGCACAACGGACTGATTCGCGAAAACGCCCTCGCCACGGAACTGACCAGCATGGTAGCCAACTACATGACCCTGCCCCCGTCCTCATCGGAGGTGCAAGCATGAGCCCGGATCTGGCACTGGCTTACTGCCGCATGATTGCCCAGGCCATGGGTCTGGATCAGGACGGCCTGGAAAACCTGGTCTGCAACACCGGCATCAATGTGGAGACCCTGCAGCACGGTGATGGCTTTATCGATTGGGCCGGCACCTGCCAGCTGATCGCCAATGCCCAGGCCATCAATCCCCTGCCGGATCTTGCCTTGCAGGCCGGCCTGCGAGCCCTGCCCGCCATGCACGGCCCCATGGGCATGGCAGCCATGGCCAGCCCTACCCTGCGTGATGCCATGCGCGTGTTTGCCGCCTTCACCAACACCCGCACCCGGGTATTCCATACCGAGATGGAAGAAGATGCCGACACCATCACCCTGCATCTGCAGTTCAATTACCCCATGGATGACTACATCCGCTTCCTCACCGAATCCGCCATGGCGTCCGCCTACGCCTGCCACGTAGTACTGCGCGGCAAACCCATCAACGACGGGGTGGCCTACTTCAATTACCCGGCCCCACCGTGGGCGGATGCCTACAAGAAGATCTTCCGCGGCACCGAAGTGGTGTTCGATGCTCCGCAAACCGGCCTCACCCTGCCGGCCCATTACGGCGACGAACCCCTGGCCAGCCATGACCGGGAACTGCTGTGGATGGCCATCGGCCAGTGCGAAGCTCGCCAGGAGTCCCTGCGCAAGATGGGCACCGTCACCGACCAGGTGCTGGCCCTGTTGCATCAGGCCGAAGGCAAGGCGGACCTGGACACTATCGCCGACCGACTGCACATGAGCCCGCGCACCCTGATCCGCAAGCTCAAGCAGGAAGACACCCGCTTCCAGCAACTGCGCGACCAGACCCTCAGCCGCCGCGCCACCCAGCTACTCAGCCTGCCCCACTACACCGTGGCCGCGGTGGCAGAGGATCTCGGCTACACCGACGTAGCCAGCTTCCGCCGCGCCTTCCAGAGGTGGTTCGGCACCAGCCCGGGGAAGTTTCGGCAGGAATGAGTCAGTTACGAGTTGCGAGTAACGAGTTTCGAAAGTCAAAACCTGGAGGAGCGGAACCTTGTCTTCTCGCTTCTCGCTTCTCGCTTCTCGCTTCTCGCTTCTCGCTTCTCGCTTCTCGCTTCTCGCTTCTCGTAACTCGTAACTCGTAACTCAATCATCCCCTGTCATTTATCATCCCCCCCTTGTCAGCATCCGCGCTTATCCGTGAACCCGTTTCGGGCAACACTGAATAAAAGCACCATTGGAGACTGGCGCAATGAGTAACGCAGAGAAGAATAACGAACTGGCAAAACTGAAGGTGTCACCGAAATTTGCGTGGCCCACCCTGGCAATTCTGGTTGGCTCGCTTGCGGCCGTGGCACTGACCTGGATCATGGTCCCCATGGGCATCTGGCCCCTGTGGGTGGGCATGGTAGTCAACAGCATCGCGGGCTACGCCCTGTTCACCCCGGCCCATGAGGGCATTCACCGCGCTGCCGCCCAGAAGTCCGAGCACAACGACTTCATTCTGGCCGCCGCCACCTTTGTGGCCGTGCCGTTCGGCAAGGGCAAGCTGTTCCGCCTGCTACACATGCGCCACCACCGCTTCGCCAACGACCCGGAAAACGATCCGGATCACTGGATGGCCAGCAGCCTGTGGACCATGCCGCTGTGGGGCCTGTGGCCGTACTTCTACCTGTACAAGTTCCTGCGCAACCCGGAACTGCTGCCGAACGTGAAGGTATCGGAAATTGTCCGTGAGATCGTGGTGGCCGGCGCCATCTTCGGTGTCCTGATTGTGCTGATGCCGTACTACATGCTGATGCTGTGGCTGATCCCCACCTACTTCGCCTTCTTCCTGATGTGCCTGGTGTTCATGGTGCTGCCGCACTACCCGCACACCGGCCGTCAGGACGAGGACCCGAACACCACCGCGCTGATGCGCATGGGCCAGGAATGGTGGCTGACCCCGGTGCTGATGTTCCAGAACTATCATCTGGTGCATCACCTGTACCCCACCGCACCGTTCTATCGCTACGGCAAGATCTGGAAAGCCCGCGAGGCCTACCACCTGGAGCATTCCGGCGACATGATCATCGGCCCCTTTGGCCTTGGCCCGGAAAACCGTAACGAGTCCACTGGCAACGCCACCTGATTGGAAAGCCGGACGCCAGACGCCTGACGCCAAAAGCGGAAGGCGTCTGGCCGTTTAGCGTCAGGCCTCAGGCGTCCTATCAGGCGTCTCACCTGACACTATTTATCCCCTTTTTTGGCAGCTTTGGTGCTTAACAAGCCCTGCGAAAAGGTAAACACTGTGTATGCACAACCTGCAGGGAGACCGCCCCAATGACCACAACAACTGAAGCAGAAGAACTCAAGACACTGGCCAAACTGAAGGTCTCACCGAAGTTTGCCTGGCCCACCATCACCCTGATGGTGCTGTCCCATGCCGCCAACATTGCCAGCTGGGTGATGGTGATTGGTGGCTACTGGCCGGCCTGGGTCGGGCTGGTGATCAACAGCATCTCAGGCTATGTCATGTTCACCCCGGCCCACGAATCCATTCACCGTGCCGCCGCCCAGAAGTCTGAGCATAACGACCTGATTCTTTCCATCGCTACCTTTGTGGCCGTGCCGTTCGGCAAGGGTAAGCTGTTCCGCATCATGCACATGCATCACCACCGCTTTGCCAACGACCCGGAAAAAGATCCCGATCACTGGATGGCCAGTAGCCTGTGGACCATGCCGCTGTGGGGCTTCTGGCCCTTCATCTACCTGATCAACTACATGCGTCATCCGGAAAAACTGCCCAACGTGGAAATGGCCGAAATGCGCCGTGAGCTGATCGTAGCCGGTATCGCCCTGACCGCCCTGTTCATCTGGCAACCCTATGTGACCCTGATGCTGTGGCTGATTCCGTCCTACTTCTCGTTCTTCCTGATGTGTCTGGTGTTCATGGTGCTGCCGCACTACCCGCATACCGGCCGCCAGGACGTGGACCCGAACACCACCTCGCTGATGCGCATGGGCTGGGAATGGTTGCTGACCCCGATTCTGATGTACCAGAACTATCACCTGGTCCATCACCTCTACCCCACCGTGCCGTTCTATCGTTACGGTAAAGTCTGGAAAGCCCGCGAGGCCTACCATCGCAAACACTCCGGCAGCATGATCATTGGCCCCTTCGATCTGGGCCCCAAAGAACAACCCGGCGACGCCGCCTGACAGGAGCATAACAATGACAAGAACCGTACTGATCACCGGTGGCGCCGGTGGTATTGGCCGTGAATTCTGCAAGCTGTTCAACAACGACGGTTACCGCATCGTGGTGTTCAGCCTGCTGCAGGAAGAGCTCGATCAGCTGGGCAAGGACCTGAAAGCCCAGCGCGCCAACGTGGACTACCACGGTGTACAGATGGACCTGTCCGAACCGGATGCCGCCGAACGCATCGTCGAATGGCTGGACCAGGAAAAGATCGAGCTGGACGTGCTGGTCAACAATGTGGGCTTCGGCATGATGGGCGAGCATGTTGAACAGGACAGCAAGAAGCTGGAGCGCATGCTCACCCTGAACAACATCCTGCTCAGCAAGCTGTGCATGCTGGTAGGCGCCAAAATGAAAGCCCGCGGCACCGGCCAGATCATGAACATCGGCTCCCTCGCCGGCTTCTGCCCCATGCCGTTCTTTGCCGCCTACAGTGCCAGCAAGGCATTCGTGATCAACTTCAGCGCCTCCCTGCACGAAGAGCTGAAGCCCTACGGCGTACAGGTCACCTGCTTCTGCCCCAGCACCACCAAGACCGCCTTCCTGGATACCGCCCAGAGCAAGCATCAGTCTTCCAGCGGCATCACCAAGTTCGTCTCGACCCAGATCGACACCCCGGAAGAGGTGGCCATCGCCGGCTACAAGGCACTCAACGAAAAGAAAATCTTCGCCCTGCCCAGCCTGCCGATCACCCTGCAAAGCATCTGGATCCGCACCATGCCGTTGCGTTATATGGCAAATTTTGTGTTCAAGAAATCCGTTAAAGAGCAGTGAAAAAGCAGTTAACAGTTAATAGTGAATAGTTAACAGCTGCGCGAGCGAAGCGTGGCGGTGATGTAAAAGATAGAGGCCGCGCCCAGGCATTGGGCGCGGCCTCTATCGTTTGTGGAGCAAGGTTTTCTGTGGGAGCGTGCTTGCACGCGAAGGGTTTATAGTAAAGCCTCGCTGTCGCTCGAATCGCGTGCAGGCACGCTCCTAAAGTGGCAGGGAGGCTATCCCTACACTCATCGATTTACTGTTAACGATTACCCCCTCACCACGATAAGCTTGGCGTAACCACCCACAAGGAAGGCTAATGAGCAAACGGAATGGGAATAGTTCGGACCCCGATCATGCGTCCCTCGCGGTGCTAATCGATGCGGACAACGCGCCAGCGAAGATCATCGATGGTCTGTTTGAGGAAATCGCAAAATACGGTACCGCCAGCGTCAAGCGTATCTACGGCGATTGGACCAAGCCCAACCTGGGCGGTTGGAAGGATGTGCTGCTCAAACATTCCGTACAGCCCGTCCAGCAATTCGCCTATACCAAGGGCAAGAACGCCACCGATAGCAGCATGATCATCGATGCCATGGATCTGCTCTATACCAAGCAGCTGGATGGTTTCTGCATTGTCTCCAGTGACAGCGATTTTACCCGGCTGGCAGCACGTCTCAGAGAAGAAGGCTTGATGGTCTACGGGTTCGGCGAGGAAAAGACGCCCGAGCCCTTTGTATCAGCCTGCGACAAGTTTATCCGAACCGAGGTGCTACGCTCGGATCACAGTCCGGAACAGGATGAGAGCAAAGAGGCGCCAACAGAAGCCACTCCCAAGCCGATACAAAAAGAGCCGCCGCCATTACAGTTGATCGCCAATGTCATCGACTCCATCGGCGACGAGGATGACTGGGCCAACCTGAGCCCCGTTGGACAGCTACTGAGTAAACGCAAACCGGACTTTGACACCCGTCTGTACGGTCACAAGAAACTCAGCGACCTGTTACGGGCCTACCCAAAATGGTTCGAGCTAAAAAAAGGCGCCGGCTCCGGCGTTCTCGTCAAAGCCCTCCGCAAATAATCTCACTCCATCTTTCTGTAGGAGCACCTCTCGAGGTGCGAATCGAGCGATAGCGAGTTACGAGTTGCGGAAGGCAAGATCAAAAATCATACCTACGAGAACCGGGTTTTTGGTTTTCGAAACTCGCTTCTCGCAACTCGAAACTGGTTTGTTCGCACCTCACTAGCACTGTGGGAGCGTGCCTGCACGCGATTCGAGCGACAGCGAGGCTTTACTATAAACCCTTCGCGTGCAAGCACGCTCCCACAGAAAACCTTGCTCCACAAACCAAAGAGGCCGCGCCCAATAGCTGGGCGCGGCCTCTATCTTTTCAGTCACTGCCACGCGTTCCACGCGCAACTATTAACTATTAACTATTAACTATTCACTGCCTTATCTAACCAGCCACAAACTCAACTGCGGAATATAGGTGATCATCAGCAGCGCCACGATCAGTACCAGCATGAACGGGATGGTGGAAGCGAACAGTTCGGTGACCCGTTTCTTGAAGCGGTAGCTGGCGATGAACAGGTTCATGCCCACCGGCGGGGTGATGTAGCCGATCTGCATGTTGGCCACGAAGATCACGCCCAGGTGCACAGGATCAATGCCATAACGCAAGGCCACCGGCAGGATCAGCGGCACCATGATGACCAGTGCCGCGAAGATATCCAGCAGCGCCCCCAACAGCAGCAGCAGGATATTGAGCAGGATCAGGAAAGCAATCTTGCTCTCCACGTGGGTCTGGATCAGGGTGAACAGTTTCTCCGGTACGCCGGCGTACACCAGGTAGTCGGTAAAGGCCAACGCCACCGCCAGGATCAGCAGAATACCACCGACCATGATCATGGAATCGCGCATGATGGCGGGCAGCTTGCGCAGGGTGATTTCCTTGTACAGGAACACTTCCGCCACCAGCACATAAAGCGCCGTCACCGCGGCCGCTTCGCTGACTACCAGGAAGCCGGAGAAGATCCCGCCCAGTACCACGATGGGCAGTGGCAGCTCCCAGCGGGCTTCCCACAGGGCATCCACCAGTTCGCGGAAATCGAACGGCTGACGGGGAATCGGATGACCTGCCTTGGCCGCGCCACGGGTGGCCCAGACACAATAGCCGTACAGCAGCACGATCATCAGCAAAGCCGGCACCAGGCCAGCCAGATAGAGATCCACGATCTCCACCGGGGGCATGTCCAGCTGCTGGGACATCTGCTGGGCAATGATGCCGTAGATCAGCAGCGGCACAGAGGGCACCAGCAACAGGCCCAGGCTGCCCGATGAGGTCACCAGACCCAGGCTGAAACGCTCCGGGTAATTGCCCTTCACCAGCGCCGGCAACAACAAGGCACCCAGCGCCACAATGGTGACACCGGATCCGCCCGTGAGCGCAGTAAAGAAAGCACAGGCAATCAGGGACACGAATGCCATGCCACCGGGCATCCAGCCAAAGGCGGCCTGGCTGAGACGCAGCATCCGGTCTGCGGTTTTCGATTCGCTGAGCAGGAAACCGGCAAAGGTGAACAGCGGCAGCGCCATCAGCACCACCGAGTTGCTCAGCTGGTAGATATCGATGTGCAGCACCGCCAGCTCGATATCCAGGGTATAGAACCCCAGCGCAGCGGCACCAAGAATAATCGCGTAGAGGGGGGCTCCCATCAGAGCCAGCAGGATCAGCAGTAAAATGGCGATCGTGATCATGCCACCGGCTCCTGCATCCGCGGCCGCTTGCCGACCAGCGCCATCAGGAACAGCAGCACATAGCGCACCGCCATTACGGTAAAGCCCACCGGGATGATGGCCTGCAGCAACCAGCTGGGCACCTCGGCAAAGGCCGGGGTGGCGTATTCATATTCTTCGATCACGAATCCCACGCTGTACCAGGCCACCAGTCCACAGATAAAGGCGGTGAACAGATCCACGCCGATGGTCAGGAAGGGATGGTACTTTTCCGGCAGCAGGGTGGACGCCACATCAATGCGGATGTGCTCATCCTTGCGGGAGGCAATCATCGCCCCCAGCAGACCAATCCATAGCACCGCGTTCTGCAGCAGCGGTTCGATCCACACCAGGCTGGTGCCAAAGAAGTTGCGCAGCACAATCTGCGCCACCGCCAGCAGGATCATAAACAAAAGGACGGCCACGATAAGGCCGTCCTCGATGCGGTGTAACCAGCGAAGCAGGGCTGTCATTTACTGCCCTTCACGCTGCTTGGCCAGGATGGCATTGAGCCGGTCCAGCATGGCCTGGCTGATTTCGCCTTCTTCCACCAGTTCAGCCGTGGCGCGATCGGCGTAGGTTTTCCATTCCTTGAACTGCTCGTCAGTGGGCTTCACCACCGTCAGGCCCTGCTGCTGCACGGCCTGGAAGGCACTCAGATTTTCCTTGCGGCTTTCTGCATCCAGTTTGGCAAAGGTGGCTTCCAGCACTTCGTGTACGGTTTTCTGATCTTCTGCGCTCAGGCGGCCAAAGTATTTCTTGTGGATGCCCAGCAAACCAAAGGTGTACAGCAACGGCATATCAGTCACGTTGTTCACGCGGGAATACCATTGCAGGGTCAGGGCGGCCACCGGCGGTGCAGCAAAGGCATTGATGGCACCGGTCTGCAGGGAGGTCAGTACCGCGCCAATGTTGAGCATGATCGGCGACAGCTCGAACGCCTTGGCCGCCTTGGCGGAGGCTTCGTCGTTGGCCGGCAGCCACAGCTTCTGGTCACGCAGGTCATCCAGACTGCGCACCGGGTTTTCGGACATGACGTAGGCAAAGCCACCGTCGATCAGACCGAAGCTGACCCAGCCACCGGCTTCCAGACCCTTCTGAATTTCCGGGTCCAGCTCGGCGCGCACCGCGTCCACTTCCTCATAATTATTGAAGGCCAGCGGCACGTTGAGGATCTGGCTGTCCTTGTAGGCGGAAGCAAAGGCACCGCCCTGCGCGATCTGGCCATGCAGCTGGCCAATGCGGATCTTGCGCTCCACCGCCCGGTCATCACCCATCACCCCACCGGGATAGATCTTCAGTTTCACCCGGCCTTCGGTCTTCTCGGCAATCTCCTTGCCGGCATCCTTGAGCCCGGTGACGATGGTGGTGCCATCGGGATACAGGGTGGAAATCTTCAGGGTAGTGGCGGCGGTAGCCACCAGCGGCAGCAGGGCTACCAGTACCGTCGCAAGACGCAACATATCAGCTCCTAGAAATATTCATCCGCGTCGGCAAGCAAGGCTTCCGCCTCTTGCTGCGCATAGGTGTTTTGCAAGGTCAGGCCATGAACGTCCGGGTCTGCCGCCAGCACCTCGTTGAGCAGGCGATCATGCAGTTCCCGGTCAAAGACCAGCCGTGCGTATTTTTCGGCATACAGCACCGGGGCCAACAGGTTCTTGCCCTCGGACAGCGCCACTGCCTTTTCGAAATGATCCTTGGCCACATCCGGCTTGCCGCCCAGGGACGCCGGCAGGATGCTGTTCAGCACCCCCAGGTACATGTGCGCCTGGCCGTACTGGTAACCTTCATCCAGTTCCACCACGCGGTCCATGATGGCTTCCACACGGCCCAGTTCAGCGACCGCATTCCAGTCACTGGTGTTCTGCTGGATGTAACCGGCCCAGGCACCGCCCAGAGTGAACAGCATGGGAACATCGTTCTTGCTGGCATCCGCGAGCAGTTCTTCGAACTCCGGCACACTGATGCCGCGCAAGTCACAGTAATCGCCATCGCGGGCACAGGCCGAACGGAACGCATAGTCCAGGGCCTTGTTGCTGAGCTTGCGGGCCCGCTCCGGTTCCTGCACAAACAGGCCCGCGTAGGCGCCGTACAGATCCGCACCACTGGCCAGCAATGACTCACTCTCCGGCCAGTTTTCGATCAGGCCATCCACCATCAGCAGATAGGTGGGCAGTCCATCTTCGACCAGCTGAAGATCGTTATTGTTCAATACGCCGTAGGGCAGGTTGTCATCGACCCGGGCCAGGGAGCAGCCTTGAAGGGTAAACGCCGATGCCAGCAAAACGGTGGGGACCAGCCCCTTGAGGAAGCGCCACTGCATAGGTCGCTGTTTCCCTTTCTTTATTATGACAATGGAATTGGCTGTCTTTATAGCAGTCCCACAGGGGTAACTCAAACCGCGCTATTGGCCGAACTGCGGCGAATAAGGCCGAAAATGCCACCCAGAACGCAGCCGCTGACCAGACCGGACAAATGGGCAGTATTGGCAACGATTCCTGACAGCCCCACAAAACAGATCACCATCCATGCCAGCATGAAGATCACGATCTCGCGGCGCAGGGCGTAGCCAGCCCCCGGGTTAATCTTGCCGTAGATCCACAGATAGCCCAGCAGCCCGTAAACCACCCCGGACAACCCGCCGAACAGATGTCCGGAATCCAGAAACTGGGCGAAATTGGACACTCCCGCGGTGATCAGGGTGACCATCAGCAGCTGCCCCGAGGACTGGAAACGCTCGATCAACCGGCCCAGGTCCGCCCACCACAGCAAGTTGAACAGGATATGCATCAGCGAGAAATGCAGCAGCATGGGCGTGAACAACCGCCAGGGCTGGGCAGCCAGTACGTCCAGGGTCGGCGGGAACATCAGCGCCCGGTAGACGGTTTCGCCGAACAGGAAGGGGGTCAGATAAATCAGCCCGCAAAGCACCAGACCGGCCTTGGTGACCCAGCCCATGCTGGCCAGCCAACCACCGGACAGCAAGGGTTGCGGCCTGCCGGTGAGGGGCTCCACTGCCACCTGGCCCTGCTGGCGCTTGAGATCACCAATCAGCTCTTCCACCAGCTGACGGGCATGGGGGTATTGTTGCTGGTCAGGGATCGACAGCACCTGCTGATCGCCCTGCTCACTGCGTTCCACGGTGAAGCCATTGCGGGTGAGAGTGTGTTGAATCAGGTCAGCCAGTTCCGGCTGGGGGGTACGAATCAGTTCCATGTCATTTCCCGGAAAGCCCCGTCAGGGCGTCCCTGCGTTGTTCATCGGTCAGATCAGCCAGGTTACCCACCTGCTGCCAGAAGCAGCCCCAGTCACGCTGGCACTGATCGAGCAAACGGGCAAACGCCGGGACATAGCCATTATAGTCACTGACCCCATTGAGCTGGGCATTGTTCAATGGACCATCGAAAAAGCCCTGATAGCCCGCCAGAGCCGGATTGCTCGTCTGTTCACTGACAAAACGCTCGCGTGCCTGCTGCTGGATCTGCGCCTTGCCGGCGGCCAGCGCATCCTCCGCTCCGCCACGCTCATACAGCGCCTTCAGGTCACTGCGGGTGTCCTCAATGATTGCCAGAAAGGCCTGCTCGGCCCGATCCCGCCGGGCCAGTGCCTCCGGATCCACGGCAATGCCACTGTCGGCCAGAAACGCCAATGCCCCTTCCCGCCCCACCAGGGTAGCCAGGGATTCATTGAACCGGGTGTCATTGGCGATATAGATACGGCGATGGGTCAGCTCATGGATCAGCAGCTCCGCCAGCGCGGGTTGGGAGCGTTTCAGCATCGGGGTGGTGAGTGGATCGGCAAACCAGCCAAGCGTGGAGTAGGCAATGGCGCCGCCCACCCAGGTGTCCATACCGTCGCTGGCCAGGCTGGCGGCCTCCTGTTCCGCACGCTGTTGATCGAAGTAGCCCCGATAGCTGACGCAGCCGAGCATGGGGTAGCACCAGGTTTTCGGGCTCAGGGACCACTTCGGCGCGGCCAGCACGTTCCAGACCACCGCATCCTGATCCAGCGCCACATACTGGTGGTAGACGTCCTCCGCGGGAAGATCGAGATTCGGGCCCGCCCAGGCAATCACCTGCTGGCTGAAAGCCAGCTGGGCCGCCACTGGCGCCGGTGTCTGCGGGTCCGCCAGCACCGCATCCACTGGCTCCCGCTTGCCCATCAGCGCGAAATGCCCACTGACCGCCTGGCCGTAGTAGCCAAGCTGGCAGCCGGCCAGCAGTACCGCCAGGGCCAGCAGAAAGACAACGGCCAGACGCCGCATATCAGGCCCGGGACATGAACTTGCGTTCGGCGGTGTTCACCCGCACCTTTTCGCCTTCCACGATGTATTCCGGCACCTGAACCACCAGGCCGGTATTGAGGGTGGCAGGCTTGGTGCGGGCAGAGGCCGAGGCAGCCTTCATGGCGGGGGCGGTTTCGGTCACTTCCAGCACCACCGACGCCGGCAATTCCAGACCGATCACCGCGTCTTCCACCTTCAGGGCCAGCACCCCTTCAGTCTCTTCCGTGATGAAAGCCAGCTCGTCGCTGATGTCTTCCTGCTTGAGCAGGTACTGGGAGAAATCCTCGTTGTCCATGAAGATATAGTCGTCACCATCCACGTAGGAAAACTGCACCGGCCGGCGCATCAGATCCACGGTGGTCACATCCTCGTCGCCCTTGAAACGCTCTTCGAACTTGGGCCCGCCACCGACGGCACTGGCCTTGACCCGATACAGGGTAGCCGCGCCCCGGGCAGAGGGAGACTGTACTTCGATCTGACGGATGGCGTAGAGGGTACCGTTGACTTCAATAACGTCGGATTTCTTCAGTTCACTGGCGCGAGTCATGGAAAAGCGTTCCTGAGATTGAGATGCGCCAATGCTACAACAAACCGGGGCGGCAGGCTGCAGCTCAGGGCGTTTCCATGGCGCAGAGCCCCGGGAACGAACGGAAGCGATAGCGAGTGACGAGTTTCGAGTTGCGAAAGGCAAAACCCGTAGCAGAAGGAGTCAGGTTTTCGAAACTCGTAACTCGCAACTCGAAACTGGCTCTTCTTGGTCTCAAGCTTGCCCCCAAACGGGATCAGCCCTTCAGCTGCTGAGCGATGCGCTCCCGGGCCTGCTCACAGAGCGCCTTGCGATCGCCATCCGCATCCAGCACCTGGCAGAAATGCAGACGAATACGCAGTTCCCGGCGCAGCAACATGGCCCAGAGATGATGATGGAACTCGTCATCGCCGATAAAGGCCATGGCCTCATCCGGCGACCCCATGTTGTCCAGATAGCGGATGGCCAGGGGCTGTACCGGAGTTTTCGAGAGGAGCGGCGCATCGAACAATTGCGGGAAGAAGCGCCGCAGACCGGTGCCATCGGTGGTAGTGCCTTCCGGGAATACCAGTACGGTATGCCCCTGCTGCAGTCGACTGGCAATCTCCCTTGCCTTGCTACCGGATTCGCCACTGCCCCGCTTGATGAACAGGGTATCCACCGCCCGGGCCAGCTGGCCGATCAGCGGCCACTGCCCCACTTCCTCCTTGGAGAGAAAATACAGATGGCGCTGGCTGGCGATCACCGGGATATCCAGCCAGGAGACATGATTGCTGACCAGAAAGACACTGCCATTTTGCGGTTGCCCGGTCACCGTGAGCTCGGCCCCCAGAATACGCAGGAATCGCTGACACCAGCGCTGCTTGGCCGCCAGCACCCGGGGCTGCTGCGGCCACCAGAAGGCGCCGAGCAGGAGCGCCAGCACAAAGCCCCATAGCAAATGAACCACGATGCGCAACACCCGCCACAACCGCCGCAGCTGCGGCCAGTGGCCATTATCCACATCGGCACCAATACTGACGCTACCGTCCACGTCACTCATGGCCTGCCCCATTAGCTGTCAACGGTCCACTATCCACGGTCAACTGACGGGAACCGCATGGGCCGGTTGCGCCACCGCCAGGGTGTCCGCCGGCTGCATGAAGTGCTGAACATAGCGGGCAGGCAGATCGTTCACGTCCATCAGCACAAAGAAATCGAGACAATTGAAATCCGGATCCCAGCACGGCTCGCCACAGATCTGGGCCCCCATGCGCACATAGGCCTTGAGCAGCGGCGGCATCTTCATGGTCGCTTCGCTGTCACCCGGAAGCTTTTCCAGCTTGAGGTGCGGAATGACCCGATGGTCCTCAGCACTCATGTGCTTGTCGCTGATGCGCTGCCAGATACCCGCCACGTTGTAGCCTTCACCCAGGGCAATGCTGGCACAGCCCAGCAGGTAGCGGATGTCATTCTCGATCATGTACTGGGCCAGTCGCGCCCACAGCACCGTGATCACGGCTCCATTGCGATGGGCCGGGTGAATACAGGTCCGGCCGATCTCTGCCAGGCGACCTTCCAGCCCCTTGAGCATGCGCAGATCGAATTCACCACTGGAGTAGAAACCGCCGGTGCGATGCAGACGATCACCGGGCAACACGCGGGTATAACCGACAATCTCGCCACTCTGGTTATCCTTCACCACCAGATGCAGGCAGTGACGATCATAGCGGTCCCGATCCAGACCGAACGGTGCGCTGAAACTGGCACCGTACTCCGCGGAGAAAATCCGGTAGCGCATGCGCTGCACCTTGATGATCTCCCGCCGTGACCGGGTGAAATAGGCCGTAAACCGACCCTGCTTTTCCGCCTCGTTCAGGTCACGCAACTCACGGGGAAAACGCAGAATGTCCGCCGTGGCCACAAACGGCTTGGCCAGGGCATCCTTGAGTTGCGGGCTCAGAGCTTTGATCTTTCCTGCGGCTTGCGCAAGCATGGCGTACTCCACTGGTATTTTGTCGCAGTGTCGTATCGTGCCGTGGCAAGGCGGTGACGGTTGGGTGACAGTTCAGTTAATAGTTAATAGTGAATAGTGAACAGTTGCGCGTGTAGCGGTGGTGGGGGCAGAAAGGGCCGTGTCCGCGCACTACGGTGGCTGCCGGCTGCAACGGTTTTTGTAGGAGTTCCACTGGTGGGACGAACCGAGCGTAGCAAGTCATGAGAAGCGAGTTGCGAGTTTCGAGTTGCGAAAGGCAAAATCAAAACATGACGTCTGCGAGTCTTGAGGGTTTGGCTTTTCGAAACTCGTGACTCGCAACTCGCTTCTCTTCCCTCGCTGTCGCCCAGATCGCTTGCAGGCAAGCTCCTACAGCGGAGCCTCCCTCGTAGGGCGGAAATGCCTCAGGGCATCTCCGCCGTTCGGTCGCCCGCAAACGCCATGCCCGCGGCGCACACTCTTCGAAGCAACAATACCCCAGGCTCGCGCGCTGTTAACTGTTCACTATTAACTATTCACTGATCTTGCTGTGGCTACCGTCGCACACCATTCCTTTCCTGCTTTGTTTGCAACCACAGAAAAACACGATGCAATCCTTTTGGGCAGTGAAAGGTTGGGGTTTGAAATCGGTGCCCTGATGACTGCCATCGCAGAAGGGTTGATTGGTGCTTTTTCCGCAGGAACACCAATGAACGGTTTCGCCTTTTTTTACCGGTAAGGGGTAGGGCCACCGGGTGGCTACGGGTTTGTTCATTGGAGATCCTGTTTCATGAATTGGCTTTGGGAGCTGCGGTAAGGCTGGACGGCGGAGATGCCCTGAGGCATTTCCGCCCTACGAGGGAGGCTCCGCTGTGGGAGCTTGCCTGCAAGCGATCCGAGCGACAGCGAGGGATAGGGTATAGAAGCGAGTGGCGAGTCACGAGTTTCGAAAACCCAAACCTTTCCGCTTCCATGGGTTTTGATTTTCGTAACTCGAAACTCGGTACTCGCTACGCCGGTTCGTCGCTCTAAAGGATCGCCTGCAGGCAGGCTCCTACGGCGCCCCCCACAGTGATGCGCGGGCACGGCCTTTCCGCTCCCGCCGCGCCCTCCCGCGCAACTGTTCACTATTCACTGTTAACTGTTCACTGCCTTTTCAGCCCGTGTTGCGCAGCCCCGCCGCGATCCCGGCAATAGTTACCATCAAGGCGCTTTCCAGGGTTTCGTCGCCATCGTGACCGCGCAGGCGCGCCATCAGCTCGGCTTGCAGCAGATGCAGCGGATCGGTGTACGGGTCCCGCACGCGGATGGACCAGCGCATCACCGGGTTGTTTTCCAGCAGGTCTTCACGACCCGTCAGTCCACTGAGAGCCTCCACGCACGAGGACAGTTTTTCCCGCAGTACTTCGCCCAGCGCCTGCAGCCCTTCGTCATTGCCGGCCAGCCGCTGTTCGTACCAGCTCGCCACGTTCAGATCCGCCTTGGCCAGTACCATTTCCAGCATGTCCACCACGCCCTGGAAGAACGGCCAGTGGTCGGCCATGTCTCGCACGGTGGCCGCCTGGCCGCTGTCTGCCAGCGCCTCTTCCAGCGCGCCACCGGTGCCCAGCCAAGCCGGCAGCATGAGACGAATCTGGGTCCAGGCGAACACCCACGGGATCGCCCTCAGCGAGCTGATACCCGCATCGGCCTTGCGCCTTGCCGGGCGGCTGCCCAGTGCCAGCCGTGAGAGCTCGGTTTCCGGAGTTACCGTGCGCAGGTAACGGACCAGTTCCGGCTCGTCACGCACCACGCCGCGATAGCCAGCCACCGACACATCGGTGAGCGTTTGCATCTGTTCCCGCCAGGCCGGCTGCGGCACGCAGGGTGGCAACAGGGTGGCTTCCAGGGTGGCCGCCACATACTGGGTCAGATTGAAAACCGCCACAGACGGACGGCCGTATTTGAAGCGAATCACCTCACCCTGCTCGGTGACCCGGATACGCCCGGCCACCGATCCCGGCGGCTGCGACAGCAGCGCCATTCGCGAGGGCGCCCCGCCGCGAGAAATGGAACCACCGCGACCATGAAACAGGGTGAGCGGAATGCCATGTTCGGCAAACAGGGCGGTGAGTTTTTCCTGGGCACGGTACTGGGCCCAGGCCGCGCCGAGAAAACCGGCATCCTTGGCGGAATCGGAATAGCCGATCATCACCTCCTGTCCCTTCTCTACCCGCGCCTTGTAAAAGGGAATGTCCATCAGGGCACGCATGGTGTGTTCGGCGCCATCCAGATCGGACAGGGTTTCGAACAGCGGCACCACCCGCATGGGCTCGGCGACCCCGGCGATTTTCTGCAGCAACATCACTGCCAGTACATCCGAGGGAGTGGTCGCCATGGAAATCACATAGGCCCCCAATCCTTCACTGCCCTGCTCGGCGATCACGGCGCAGGTCTTCAGCACTTCGCCGACGTCCTGACTGCACTCCTCGCTAGTGTGGAAACTGGCATCAATCAGCGGACGGCGGGCTTGCAACTCATCAATGAGGAAAGCCTGGCGCTGCTCTTCATCCCACTGGTGGTAACTGCCCAGTTTCAGATAGCGGGTAATGGCATCCAGGGCGTCGCTATGACGGGTAGATTCCTGGCGAATATCCAGCCGCAGCAAGGTAATGCCGAAACAGTTGAGGCGACGCAGGGTATTTTTCAGATCGCCGTTGGCGATATCCGCCAGGCCCACTTCACGGAGCGACTGATCGATCAGCTTCAGTGGCGCCATCAGCTGGTCGCGGTACACATAACCTTCGCCGTCAGGCTCGGGCAATCCGTCCACCCGGGCTTCCAGTTGCCGACGGGTCAGCCGCAACCGTGCACGCACTTCACGGAGCAATACCCGATAGGGTTCGTGGCTGGGGCCGGTGACAGCCAGCAGTTCCTCGCTGGCAGCTTCCATGGACAGGTCCGCCAGCAGGTTTTCAATGTCACGCAGATACAGATCCGCCGCCATCCAGCGTGCCAACAGCAGCACATCCCGGGTCACGGCCGCGGTCACGTTGGGATTGCCATCCCGGTCGCCGCCCATCCAGGAAGCCAGTTTCACCGGCGCCCAGTCAGTGGGCGGCAGCGGCAGCCCGCGGTCAGCCAGGTGGATCTCCAACTGCCGGGCCATGTCTGGCACTGCCTGCCACAAGGATTGCTCGATGGTGGCAAAACCCCACTTGGCTTCGTCCACCGGGGTCGGTTTTTCCCGGCGGATCTCATCAGTGGTCCAGGCGGCGAGAATGACGCGACGCAACCGGCCACGCAGGATACGCCGCTCCTCATCATTGAGATCCACACGATCCAGCTCACCGAGCAGATCCGCCATCTGGTCATATTTGCGAATCAGGGTACGGCGGGTCACTTCGGTGGGGTGAGCGGTCAGCACCAGTTCCACAGACAGCTCATGCAGGGTTTCGCCGAGCTGCGCATCCGGGATGCCTTGTTCCTTGAGTCGGTCGAGCACATCCAGCAGGCCCTGATCCCCACCGGGATCACCCGGGTAGCGCTGGTGTTGGCGATGCAGGCGCTCGCGGTGGTGCTGCTCGGCAATGTTGCTCAGATTGAGGAACTGACTGAAAGCCCGCGCCACTTCCAGCAGGGTGTCGTCGTCCAATGGCGATAGCAGATCCTTTAGTGTCGATAGCGGCGCGCCCTGCTCACTGCGGGTGGCCACTGATGCCTTGCGGATCTGCTCAATGGTATTGAAGAGATCTTCTCCTGCCTGCTGGCGCAGACATTCACCAAGAAGATCGCCCAGCAAACGAACATTGTCCCGTAATGGTGCATTCACGTTGGGATCCACACTGCCTCCTTGAAATGCGTATCAAATCTGACCTGTTATGACAGTTTTGCGGATTCACATAACAGTTTTAACAAGATTACCCCTGCAGGCATCTTTATTCCTCTGTCCGGCTATCGCAACATAGGCGCCTTCAGAAACAGGGACGAAGTATTATGAGTACAACAAGCCGCATCACGTCTGACCAGGGTGTCGTGCTGATGCAGTACCTGGCCAGAACGCTGTTTGCCCTGCTGGCCGTGATTTACTTTCACAATACGGACCAGTTTTACTTCTCCCTGCCCCAGGCCACTCCGTGGTTGCTGTTTTTTGCTTATGTAGGAATGCAGCTGGGCCTACTGGTCTGGCGTCCAGCCAATGGCGACGCGTTTGCCTCGGCACTGGACCTGATTACCCTGGGCATCGTTATGCTGCTGGATGCCGGCAGCCCCCCGCCCACCATGGCGCTGTTGTTTGTCGCCGTGCTCAGCAACGGGCTGCTGCACGGGCTGAAGCGCTTCCTGATCATGCTGGCCGGTGCCGAAGTGGTACTCGCCATCGTGCTGCCCATCCGGTTGAGTTATGCCTCTACCCCGGACAGCTCCGCCAGTCTGTTCCTGATGGCCGCGCTCAGCATCTGCATGCTGTATTTCGGCCTGATGATCTGGCGCAACCAGGTGCTGGCACGGGCGGCACTGGAAGCCACCTGGCGGGATCCGGATACCGATTTCATCAGTCGCGAAGCGCTGGTCAGCACCGCCGGCTGGCTTGTTCCCCTGCATGACCGCATTTCCTCCCCGCTGACGCTGGTGTTGATCCAGCATGGCGAACTGCCGCAGCTGTCCGACCAGGTCGCCCAGCGCATTCGTCGCAGTGACGTGGCTGCCCGTTACGACGAGACCCAGCTGGCACTACTGCTACCCTGCACGGCTACGGCTGCAGCCGAACAGCTGCTCAATGACCTTCGCGACCGCCACCCGGGTATGCGTGCCGCCCTGATGACGCTTTCCGACGGGGATGTGGCCCTGGAGCAGGCTCTGGCCCATCTTGAGCAAAGCATGGCCCGCACCAGTGAAGACGAAGGCCACTGGCTGGCCCACGCGGCACCGATTCACTGACGAGTCGATACATACCTTCACACAATCACGGAAGCCCGCCCGGTACACTGCATGAAAGCTCAACAGAGACATTCTGATGCAGTGCCTGCGCCTATTAACCGTCAGTGTCACTCTGGCACTGGCGGCCATCTACCCACCGGCAAATGCCGCTGACAACAACGTGGCTACCCCTAGGATTGTCGGGGGGATGGATGCGCCGGTGAATCGGTGGCCATGGATGGCACAACTGGCCATTACCGACCCAAACCTGACGGGGGGGTACCTGTTGTGTGGCGCCAGCCAGCTAAGCACCCGCTGGCTGCTCACCGCTGCCCATTGCATGGAATACCCGAACGGAGACCCGGTCCCGGCCAGTAATGTGTATGCCTTTATTGGGGATACCGATCGCAATAACGTTCCAGCCACCGGTATTCAGGCTCAGCAGGTCCTCGTCCATCGACAATACAGCAACCTGAATCACGACCTCGCCCTGGTACGTATTCCGGCACGCAACAACAGTCAGTGGCCCAGTATCATTCCTTTAGAGGATTATCTTCGTCTGGAAGCCGCACCCTTCGAGCAGCGGGATGAAGCCGTTACCGCGCTGGGATGGGGAGAAACCGGCAACGGTCTCAGTAACGATCTGCAGGAAGTCCAGCTGGATTACCTTCCTCGCAGCCTGTGCCGGGAACTGTCCGGACTGACGATTTCCGACTTTGTTATTTGTGCGGCCGAACAGAATCCGGTCAGCGGCAACAACCAGGACACCTGTTTCGGTGACAGTGGCGGCCCCCTGTTCCTGGGCAGGGATCGCTCCCCATGGGTGGCCGGCATTACCAGTTTTGGCGAGCGCAACTGTGCGACGGGTGCCCCCGGGGGGTACACCCACCTGGCAGCCGAAACCGGTGAGCTGGAAACGCTGACAGCCTCTGCCGGATTCCCTCTGCTGGATCTCGAGCTGCTCTGGAGCAGCACACCACCAGCACGCTTCTACAATGCACCCGATTCCAGTCGTAACCTGACGATGACGCTGAAAAACAACAGCGCCAGTGCCATCAGCAATCCCACACTCAGTTATTCACTGTCGGGTGGTGTCATCGCCACAGCCCAGTGGAGCAACTGCAGCGGCGGCCTGCTCAGCGGCAATCGCTGCTCACCGGTATCCAGCCTCTCCGGCAGCCGCAACCAGTCGCTGATTCTGTATGGCAATAATGGCCAGAATCAGGTGATTACCGTTACCGTGCAGGGAACCGCCGATCAGGAAGACTACCGACGCCGCAACAATACCCTGCAGCAGGTCGTGGTGTTCTCCAACAACCCGGATCTTGCGCTTTCTGTTCGCCAGACCAGCCGCACCACCAACCGCGCCATCGTGGCCGTCACCCTCAGTAATCTGTCCACGCTCAACCCGGCCAGCGGGACCGCACTGCTGTTCACCCTGCCCACGGGCATGAGCCTGAACAACGCGGCAACCCTGGGCTGCACCGGAACCAGTCCGATTCGCTGTCCGCTGGGAGACCTGGCCATGGAAAGCAGCAAGACCCTTAATCTGCAAATCGACAGCAACAATGGCACGAGTCGCAGCCTGACGTTTCAGGCCACGCTCAACGAGCAGGATGTCCCGGCCGGCGACACCACCCAGACACAGACCATCAGCTACAGCCCTGCCCCCACCGTTGCACCGTCCAGCGGCAGCAGTGGCGGACCCTGGTGGCCGGGGATGCTGGCTTTGCTCGGCACCCTGGCCCTGCGCCGCCGCCCTTGTTCCCCGCCCTGACGCCCTATATTCTCCCCGCTTTACCTGTCAGTCGGGAACAACATGGTCGATAACAAACCGGGCTACCGCGCCGATATTGAGGGCTTGCGCGCGCTGGCGGTGATTCTTGTCATCCTCTATCACTTCGAGGTGCCCGGTATTACCGGCGGCTTTATCGGCGTAGATGTATTCTTCGTCATCTCCGGGTTTGTGATCACCCAGCTACTGCAGAGGGCCTTTGCCAAGGGCACCTTCAGCTTCAAGGACTTCTACGCCCGCCGTATCCGCCGTCTGGTGCCTCTGTTTCTGCTGGTATCCACCGTTACCTTCCTGATGATTTCGCCGTTCTACATTGGCGAAGCCTATTACATCTTTGCCAAGAGCTGGCTCTCCTCCCTGATTGGCATCAGCAACCTCTACTATTTCAGTGAGTTGACCCAGTATTTTGCCCCCGAGACCCGATCGCTCTCCCTGCTTCACACCTGGTCACTGGCGGTGGAAGAGCAGCTCTACCTGATCTGGCCGCTGACGCTTTATCTCGCTTACCGCTTTGGCAAGGGCGGCGCGGGTCGCTGGCCTTTCAAGATCACCCTTGTCGCCACCTTTGCCCTCTCCGTCTACATGGCCAACCAATGGCCTGCCGCAGCCTACTACCTGCTGCCGGCGCGCTTGTTCGAATTCATGCTCGGCACTGGCGTAGCCCTGTTTGCTACCCAGCTACCGCGACTGAACCGCCCGGTGGCAGAACTGCTGTCCGTGGCTGGCCTGGCCATGGTCATCGCCACCGCCTTGCTGATCAGCAAACATGATGTTTTCCCGGGGTGGAATGCCCTGTGGCCCACTCTCGGCACCGCCATGGTGATCTATGCCGGCCTGCACCAGCCCGCCACGTTCAGCGCACGCCTGTTGAGCCTGCCGGTAATGGTTTTCTTCGGTGGCATCTCCTACTCCATGTACCTGTGGCACTGGCCACCGGTGGCGCTGATGCATTACCAGCTGCTGGAACTCACCGCCCTGAACCGCATTGCCTTAATGGTGGCAGTGGTGCTGGTGTCCTGGCTCAGCTACCGGTTCGTGGAGAATCGTTTCCGCCACCGCCCCTGGAGCCTGAAAAAGTCTTTCTGGATTCTGGTCTTCACCCCGCTGCTGATCATCTGGGCCATTCAGTCCACCATCCGTATCGCTGACGATCTCAGCTTCCGGATTCCGGAAGAGCGCCGCGAGCTGTACAAAATCATCGCCAACAACAACCCCGCTGATCTCTACAAGCGCTGCTTCAAGGGCGACCCGGTGGCGTTCAACCAGAGCAAGGCCTGCCTGTTTGGCGAAGCATCCGCCGATGGCCAACCCAACAGCATGCTGATCGGCGATTCCCACGGCATCGCCCAGATCGGATTCGTGGAGCAACTGATCGAGGGCAAGGGCTACTCCATGCTGATGGTCACCCGCGCCTCCACCCCCTTCCTGCCCACAGCTTTGGCAGAACAGATTCAGGCGGTGGATCCCACCCAGGTGGCGCGTAACCGCGCACTGAGCGAATACCTCAGCCAACGCCCCATGACCGTGTTCCTGGGAGCCTGGTGGAATTCCTATCTGAGAAGCCCGGTGTTCGAAGATGCCTTTGTGGACACCATCAGCTGGCTGGAAGACAAGGGGCACAAGGTGATTGTGCTGGAGGACGTGCCGGAACTGCCGTCTTCCTCCTATGCGGAATGCTTGCTGAAAAGCATGAAGGACTGCACCGTGAGTGCCGTGGAAGTGGAAAACGAACTGGAAAACTTCTATCGCTTCAAACGCACCGTCAGCCAACAGCATCCGGACGTCATCTGGGTCAATCCGCGCAAGGTGCTTTGTGATGAGGCGCGCTGCCAGACCATACTCAACGGCATCCCCCTGTACCGGGACGAAAGCCACCTGAACAACGTGGGCGCCATTGAGATCGGCAAGGAATACCTGAAGCGCTTTGAGAATCCCCTGCCAGATTTACGCTGAGTAGCATCGCGGTCGAACGACCGCTCCTACATCGCCAAGCGATTCGTGGGAGCGGTGGTTTCACCGCGATAATCGGCCGCCAAAAGCGGCTTTACCACAGGTTTCAAAGAGCGTCCTTCAGTGAACTCTGTGCCCTCTGTGGAAAAACCGCCTTTGAACTTGCCTTTCGAAACTCGTTACTCGCTCCCGCCAACGCCCTCAAACTGCGGCAACGATGCCAGGATATCCAGTGCATGGCGACGCTTGACCGGATCATAGAGATCCACCGTCACCATCAACTCATCCACTTCCACTGTCTCCAGCAGCTGCGCCAACTGCTCTTCGATGACTGCGGCATCGCCGAGCAGCTGTAGGCCCAGGAAGCCTTTCACCCCGGCCTCCTCCTGGGGACTCCACAGCCCGGCCATGCTTTGTACCGGCGGACGCATCCACAGGGGCTGGCCGCGAAACAGGGCAAGGATGCGCTGATAGCTGGTGGTACTGAGGAAACGGGCTTCCTCAACAGAGTCCGCCGGCACCGCAGGTACCGCCAGCATGGCATGGGGCTTGTTCAGCTTCGCCGACGGCTGGAACTGCTCCCGGTAAATACGCAAGGCCTCACGGTACAGACGCGGCGCAAAATGGCCGGCAAAGGCATAGGCCAGCCCCAGCTGCGCGGCCAGCTGGGCGCTGTACAGGCTGGACCCCAGCAACCAGATCGGCACCTCGGTGCCCGCCCCGGGAATGGCGTTGACCCCCTGGGAGGCATCCAACGGGCCGAGCAAGCGCTGCAGCTCTGCCACATCCTGCGGGAATTGCTCAGCACCAATGCCATCCCGTCGCAACGCCCGGCTGGTCAACGGGTCCGTGCCCGGCGCCCGCCCCAGGCCCAGATCAATCCGGCCCGGGTAAAGAATTTCCAGGGTGCCGTACTGCTCGGCAATTACCAGTGGTGGATGATTGGGCAGCATCACCCCGCCGGAGCCCACCCGGATAGACTCGGTCTGACCAGCAATATGCCCGATCAACACCGAGGTAGCAGCACTGCTGATGCCCTGCATGTTGTGATGCTCAGCCAGCCAGAAACGCCGGAACCCCAGAGACTCCGCATGCCGGGCATAAGCCACACTGTTCTCCAGCGTCTGCCCGATAGTGTCGCCCTCGCGGACGGACGCCAGTTCCAGCAGGGAAAAGGGAATAGATGTGGCCATAAAAGACTCCCGGGAGCAGTACGTGAGACAATCAGAGCAGCAGATAATATGGAGATGGGCGCTACAGGGTAATGGGGGCAGAAAAGCCGATGACAACCCGGCTCAATGGCTGCGTTAAAGTGTAGGCTCGTTCCTGTATAAACCATTACGCAAGAACATAATAATCGTCTTATCAAGGATGTAACGGGGGAAATCAATGATCCGAAAAACAGGCTTCGCACTGGCGTCACTGCTTGTCTGCCAGCCATTGATAGCCAATACGGCCACACCGCGTATTGTCGGTGGCGAGAAAGCGGCCCCCGCCTGGAAAACGCTGGTTGCCTTGATCAGCAAAAGCCGAAAACAGCAAGCCTCTGCAGACCCCGTCTTCCAGGCCCAATTCTGTGGCGGCACTCTACTGTCAAAAGACTGGGTGCTGACTGCCGCTCACTGCGTCGACGGCATGCCAGTGCATGATCTGGAAATCCTGGTGGGCAGCCAGACTCTGGACATCCCGGAGAACAGTTCGCAACTCAAGGATGCCGCCCAGGTTTACATCCACCCCGATTACATCCCGCCCACGACCCGCAATGACATTGCCCTGATTCGACTGGGCGAATTCGCAGACCCCGGTCTTTCCAGTGTAGGCACCGGGGTGCTAGCTCTGGATAGCACCGATGCTCTGGTGTCTGACTCACCAGACTACGACGACATTCTCGCCGCTCTGGGCTGGGGAGTGATCACATATAGCGAGGATGACACCCCACAATACCCCACCGAATTACAGGAAGTAGCGCTGGATTTTGTTCCCAATCCCATTTGCCAGAATCTGTATAACCTGGCCGGCGGCGGCACCATCTTCAGCTCCATGATCTGTGCCAATGAGCCTGATCCGGATCCTGTAGAACAAGACCCCTTTGGTGAGGATTCCTGTCAAGGTGATAGCGGTGGCCCCCTGTTCTTCGGCACCACACCGTCCAATGATCACCCTCAAGTGGGCATCACCAGTTTTGGCGGCACCTGTGGCGATGCCGAAGTACCTGGAGGCTATTCCCGGGTTTCCAGCTTCCTGGGCTGGATCGAACAAGTCAGCTCCATTCAGCGTCCGCTGCGGGATCTGACCATCCCCGAAGACACCCTGCACTATCAGGGAGTCTCAACCATCCCCTTTGCCGTGACCATCACCAACAATGGCAACAGCGCAGCCACCGGCTTTGCCATCACCATTGAGCATAGCAAGTCACTGACTCTCACCGAGCTGGAAGACGACCTGAGCTGCGCCACTGAGGGCTCCACAAAGCTGTCATGCTTCTACTCAGGGGATGCCATTCCTGGTAACAGCAGCAAGGCCTTGGCCTTTTCCGCGCTGGATGACTTGAGCCGGGAAACGGGATCTGAAACCTTGACTGTAGAGGTTACCCTGGACGAGTACCGTGACTACCACCGCCTCAACGATAGCGGCCAGGTATCGCTGTTCTTCGGCTATCCCACTGTCAGCATTGCCGCCGAGCCCTTCTGTCTCAATCCAGGTGACAGTAGCGTGCAAATGCGCGTGGAAGCCACCCTGTCCAACAGCAGTATGACAATTCACTCTGAAGGCAGCGTGGTCACCGGCACCCTGCCGGAAAGCCTGACACTGCTTGGCAAGGCCTCGCCCAACTGCAGCGTCGACGAACTTAACCAGTTCACCTGTACCGTGGGGCAGCTGGAGGCAGACACGGAGCTATCAGCCGTCATCGCCGTCACCGCCGCATCGGACACTCAGGAAAGTCTGCAGGTTGCAGTGGAGAACGATAATGGTTTTACCGTCGGTTCCACCCTGTCTACCACAGTAGCGCTGGACTTCAGCCGCGAAGACCTGCCCACCTGCCCGACAATTCCATCACCTTCAACGTCGTTGGTGAGCAGCAGTAGTGGTGGAGGAAGCCTGCCGATGGCACTACTCGGGCTGATGACGCTCTTGGGGCTGCGCCGCAAAGACTGAAGAAAACAACGAGTCCAATCTAAAAAAAGGCCAGCAAACTGCTGGCCTTTTTTAACTACCTGTCGACACCGGAGACGTCACTCATCAGCTTCAGCTATCTGCCGGTCTTGTTTACTCATGACCAACTCAATCAACTTGTCTCTTGCGGAACGATTTCCCATATACCGCATGAGATATATACCCATCTGATACAGCTCCACATCCTCTAGAACCGAACCTCGCTCCTGCAGCGATTGAATGTTCTTTGACACGATGTCTTTGACGGTCATCTTTTCAGTCAAATAGACAGTGGCAGATCCACCTGCTCGGGTATAAAACACCCTGACGCCAAACTGCTCCTCATCATCCATGTGCCGCTCTTTCAGTACTCGCCCTTCTTCCAGAGCCCGAGCAAAAGTACCATTGGTAATCATGTCCGAATAATAAAGGCGCTTGCCGGGCTTAATGGAATTCTGCGCCATGGGCTGCCTTCTAACACCACCAGCATTCATGAAATCAACACGACGAACGCTCACTTCGCTATCTGAAACATTTACGATGGACAACAGTCCGTTTTCAAATTCTGCCGCCAGAACCTCGCCCTTGGTGGAATACTCGAGGACAATGGTCTCGGGTATTTTCCACTGGGTGACCTCCATATGACCTCGGCTAACTACCTGCCCGTCATCCCATTCAGCTGAAATATCGCAAGACGATGCCTTGATAAGATGCTGAAGCCTGCTGCCCGGACATATCACACCAAGCTCTATGTCATTCACCTGGCTTTTATCAGCAAGGCGACGACTCAGAATTTCCAGCCCAAGCACCAGTTCTTCAAGACTCCCTGCCTGCAAAGGCTCTACTCTCCAAGGGAAGCTCGGCATCACATCATAAAAGAAGTCATCGCGGACACCCTCGCCCCCATCAAACCCCATCATTGCAAGAGACACCTCACTGGTCTTGCCGGTAATCGCTGACTTTACATCATTCTCAAACCGGATAATGTCCTTCCATGCAGCCTGATAGCGCTCAACCAGTGCTTTGAAAGCATCATGATCCAGGCGGGACTCAGCATCACGCCGGGCATCATTGAGCTCATCCCAGGCAACCTGCACATCCCATGGCATCTTTCCAAATAGAGGCTTTAACCCCAGAGTCAGCACGGTCCCGGTGATGCTATTCAAAACATCCGGGCTGGATTTTCTAAACAAGTCTGGACGACTTTCAGGACAAGTATCCTTTCCTATCAAACGCTTTACACAGTGGCGGCCTTTGGAATCCCATGCAGGCTTACTGTTAAAAATATCGACCCAGGGTTCTTCTGGAACAGACGCGGAACGATATTCTGCGTAGTGATAGCCATCACCCTCAGCTTCCAAGCGTCCATAGAGAGATGGAACATTTACCTTAGCGTTCAGAGCAGTTAACAACTCTCCTACAGCCGTTGCCGGTGATTTCGGCGCATCGCCCGCATGCGCGCCTCCTCCGCATACAAACAGCATCCCCAGTAATAATTGCATTCCCTTCTTATACATAGTGATCCTTGGTCAAGACGTAAAAGGGAGCAAGATACGACCAACGATATAAAGTTAAAGGCGTAGCAAGGTTTTTTGGGAACGGCTGCCCACAATCTTGTCAGGCAAAGATCAAAGAGCGGTATTCCTACATACGAGCCACGCTTTTGGTTGATATAGTGGGCGGTTTTTCAAAAGAGGCTCAGATCTCAACTTACCCCCGGGTTTTCATTTCTCCCCTCAAGTGCCCAAGCTGTAATCAACCGCTGGCTCACACTGACAACACCTGGCAGTGTGAAGCTGGCTATCGCTTCAACCGCGCCCGGCGTGGCGATACCAACTTGCTGATGGCGCATAGCCTAAGCAAATGACTGCGACGAAGGCTCCCTACATATACCGACCACCGGCTCCGATCAGTACAACGATCAGCCCAAGAATGAGGTTCGTACCCACCAACATGCGGATCTGCCCCACCCTGCGCCCGGCTTCCTCGGGATCCTGATTGGCCACGGCCTGCTTCAAACGCCGGAAAGGGGCAAAATAAACGTGAAAATAGATCAACATCATCACCAGCCCCAGGCCTTGCATGGCATGAATATGCCAACCGGCTCCCGCCATGCCGCCGAATACGCTGAAGATCATCCAGTACCCGGTTGCCAGCAACAGCACCACGGCTACCCACACCCAACGGAAAAACCGGGACAGGGTATGACACCAGAGCGCGCCTCGCTGCGACGCATCAATGGCCTCAACGACCGCTGGCCGCATGGCCATATAGGCGAAAAACATGCCGCCCACCCAGATGACGACGGACAGAACATGCAGGGCGATGGCCAAACTCATAATGCAACTCCGGCAAGAAAACGGTGAGATGAGCATAAGCCTCACCCACTTCAAAACCAAACCCTCCTTCCTGACAAGAATTTGAGGCCCGTCATTTGCCCCTCCCTACCCTTCCTCCCACGTCTGTGTTTCACTCTGCCTGCCAATGCCACCTGACACGACCATGCCGAACCTCAAGTGCCCCAGCTGCGACCTGCCTCTCTCCCTCACTGACAACACTTGGCAGTGTGAAGCCGGTCATCGCTTCGACCGCGCCCGGCGCGGCTACACCAACCTGTTGCTGGCCCAGCATCGCCGTTCCCGTTCTCCCGGTGACGACAAGGCCATGGTGCAGGCGCGTACCGCCTTTCTGGATCTCGGGCGCTATCAACCGCTGGCGGATGTGCTGCTGAAAGCGCTGCCCGCTAAACCGGACGGCGACTGGCTGGATCTGGGCTGTGGCGAGGGTTGGTACAGCGAACAGTTCGCCAGCCAACTTGGTGCGGAGCGCGGGGTCGGCGTGGATATTTCCAAGTTCGCCATCGATGCCGCCGCCAAGCGCAACAAGCAACTGACCTGGCTGGTGGCCAGCGGCGCCCGCCTGCCCCTGTTTGATGAGAGCATGGCGCGGGTGCTGGTGCTGTTCACCCGCCTGTTCACGGATGATATTGCCCGGGTACTGAAACCTGGCGGAGAACTGATTGTCGTTGGTACCGGAGAAAACCACCTGATGCCGCTGCGAGAGGCGCTTTACGAGGATGTGCGTCAGTCGGGCTTCGATGCCGGCAAGTTCCTTGATGATCGCTTTGCGCTCATCGATAGCGAAGAGGTGCAGTTCGAATGGACCCCGGAAGATGAACAGGAACTGCAAAACCTGCTCACCATGACCCCCCACCACTGGCGCGCCAAACCGTCTGCCAAGGCCGACATCGGCAAGTTGGCGGGCAAGGTGATGCCGGCGCACTTTATTGTTCAGCGTTATCGAAAACAGTGAACAGTGAACAGTGAACAGTGAACAGTGAACAGTGAACAGTGAACAGTGAACAGTGAACAGTGAACAGTGAACAGTGAACAGTGAACAGTGAACAGTGAAGGCTGCCCGACCGGCATATTCTGTCAAGATTTTTCTTATCTTTTTTTGATTTTAAACGCATGAGACCGCGCCCGAAATCCGGGCGCGGTCTCATGGATTTCAACTAACATGACGCGTTTCTTTACTCTGCCTTTCGAAACTCGCTTCTCGTAACTCGAAACTTTATTCCCCCTCGCTGTCGCTCGGATCGCCATGCAAGCATAGGCTCCTACAGCGGCTTCGTCAGGGCGGTTTGGGGTATCGCTGTTAACTGTTCACTATTCACTGTTAACTTTTTTCAACACCGTATCCAGATACTCCAAAAGGTGATCCGCATTGCTCACCGGCGCCCGATACGCCAGGTGTCCGTCCGGGCGCATTAGCCACAGGCGCGGGCCGTGGCCGAAGGCGGCGGCGAAGTGGCCTTCGTGGTCCTGCCAGATGCGGGTGGTACCTTCACGGGGGACTTCAGCATGGGGGGTCGCTTGCGCTGCTACGACGGTGAGGTGAGCGCGGTCCCGGTAGTCCTGACCCAGACGATCACTGAAGGCATAGAGCACCAGCTTCTCGTTGTGTTCCGGGTTATCGCTTAATTGCAGAATCAGGTGATGCACCGGCTTTCGCAGCAGGTCATGCAGCTGGTGTAGATGGCCGGTTCGTACCGACTTGAGGGGCGCATCCGGCAGACGGTCCCCCGGCAACGGCCCTTCCCGGCGCCAGCCCAGTTCCGATTCCGGGCCACTGGTGACGATGGGAGAATGCCGATAGTGCACGTCCAGCTGGCTGGCGGTGCGCAGGATGCGGCTGGACAGCCGGTTTCGCCCACCTGCCAGCTTGAGCAGGGAATCACGGCTGCGGCGCAGCAGCGGCAGCTTCACCAGCGACGCCCGGGACAGCATATCCACCCCGTAGATCATCTTTTCCGCCACCGGACGCCGCTCCTGCTCGTAGCTGTCGAGCAGTTCGCCACTGCCAAAGCCGTTCAGGTAGTAGCCCAGCTTCCAGCTCAGGTTGAAGGCATCGGCCAGGCCCGTGTTCATGCCCTGGGCGCCCAGCGGGCTTTGCACATGGGCGGCATCGCCGGCCAGATAGACCCGGTTGCGACGGTAATGCTGCGCCAGCCGGCGCTGCACGGAAAATTCACTGATCCAGCGCGGCTCGCCCAGATCCGGTTTCTCGCCCAGAATCAGCGCCAGCCGCTCCTCAAAGATGGACACGTCCAGCGGTGCTTCCGGTGGCGTATCGGTGGCCATGATCAGACGCCAGCCCGACGGCAGGGGCAAGGCAATCAGCAGCCCTTCTTCCTGAAGAAAGCCGTGGGAGCTGTCGCTGCGCCAGGGGCTTTCCCAGTCCACATCGGCCAGCAGAAAGTGCTCGCTGTATTCCACGCCGTGGAAGCCGATACCCAGCTGCTGGCGCACGGTGGAGCCCACGCCATCGGCGCCAATCATGACGTCACTCTGCAGGGTCTGCGTCTCGGTACCCTGGCGGATCCTGGCGGTAACGCCGGAACCATCCTGGGTGAAATCCAGCAGTTCTACCTCGCGCACCAACTCGCCACCCAGGGCCTTGAAGCGCTGGATCAGAATCTCTTCTACCTGGGACTGGGGGCAGCTGAGCACCCACGGATAAGGGGCATCAAGGGACGTCAGATCCAGTTCGAACAGGAAACCGTTGTCACCGTAGACGGATACCGCCTTGAGCACCCGGGACGCCTTGCGAACCGGCCCCAGCACATCCATGGCGGCAAACACTTCAAGACTACGTGAATGCAGCCCCAGCGCCTTGGACCAGGGTGAAGGCGCTTCCAGACGATCAATAATGGTGCAGGCAATGCCCTGCCGGCGCAGCCCGATGCCGAGCGTCAGGCCGGTGGGCCCGGCCCCGACAATCAATGCCTGGGGCGTGCTGTTCTCCGTAATGGCGATGGTACAATCTCCTTATTGCTGCAATCTGGCCAACACCCGGTGACCATGACCCCGCCTACCCGCAAAATCATCCACGTGGACTGCGACTGCTTCTATGCCGCCGTAGAAACCCGTGATGACAAGAGCCTGCGCGGCAGGCCGGTTGCCGTGGGCGGCGATCCCCACCGACGTGGCGTCATTGCCACCTGTAATTACCCTGCCCGGCACTTTGGTGTGCACTCGGCCATGGCCTCATCCCAGGCCCTGAGACTGTGCCCGGACCTGATCATCGTGCCACCCAACTTCGACAAGTATCGCAAGGTATCCGCCCAGATCCACGATATCTTCAAACGTTATACCGCGCTCATTGAACCGCTGTCACTGGACGAAGCGTATCTGGATGTCTCGCAAAGTGAACAGTATGAGAATAGCGCAACCCGCATTGCCGAGGCGATTCGCAACGAAGTGCGCCAGCAGCTGGGGATTACCGTCTCGGCCGGGGTGGCTCCCAACAAGTTTCTCGCCAAGGTGGCCAGCGACTGGCGCAAGCCCGATGGCCTGTTCGTGATCACCCCCGCCCAGGTGGAGGACTTTGTCGCCACTCTGCCGGTCAAGAAGATCTCCGGGGTGGGCAGGGTTACCGCCGAGAAGATGGCCAGCCTCAAACTGCACACCTGTGGAGACCTGCAAGGTTTGAGCCGGCTGGAACTGGCCCAGACCTTCGGCAGCTTTGGCGAGCGCCTGTATCACCTCTCGCGGGGGGAAGATAACCGACCGGTGCAGACCGGCCGACGGCGTAAATCCGTCTCCGTGGAGCGCACCTATGACAAGGATCAGCCCACTCTGAAAGAGTGGCTGCGGGAACTGGATACCCTGCTGGACAAGCTCAAGGAGCGGTTTGCCAAACTGGACCAGAATTACCTGATCAGCGGCCTCACCGCCAAGGTGAAATACCAGGATTTCGTCAGCCTGAGCTGCGACAAGGCCGGCACAGACCTGGACCGGGAGCATTTCGAGGCGTTATTCGAGCAGCTCTGGGAACGCCGCCAGGGGCCGGCAAGGTTACTCGGCATCGGCGCCCGACTTCGGGACATGAAAGCGCCCCAGCAGCCAGACCTGTTTCCCGAGGAATGGGACAAGGCGCTACGACAGCGGCGCGGGAAGAGCTAGGGGCGCAAGCTTCAAGCTTCAAGCTACAAGCTACAACACGGGGAAAGGCGATCGTTGCTGAAAGGTTCTCGCTACGCGCTGATAGGCGGGAGCCGTCAGACACAGGGTGCTTCCAGGTCAGGAATGAACGCTTTTGCTCTGGGCCCACCCTGACGGGCAGCGCGGAGCCACAGGGTTTCCGCCACTCCAAACCTCCGCTTCGTGTTGCAGCTTGAAGCTTGAGGCTTTCAGTGAACCGAGTGCCCCACCCGCTCCAGCAATTCCGCCGGCATCAGGCCATCCATCAATTCGCGTCCGCGCTGCTTCACCGGCTCCATCTGGCTGTCCAGATAAGAATCCAGGGTGGCGACACAATCCGCGCAGCGGGTCATGGTGTCGCTATCGGGGTGGTCGGCCAGGGCCTGCACCGCCATTTCCAGTTCATTGAGATACTTGAGCAACATGGTTTGCTCCCTCACTAAAGACTACATGCCGTGATCGGCAACCCATCCACAATAAGACACTTTCAAGTCAGCCTCATGACACAGGTCATGCAGCCAGTGTGCCAATGCAGATATTTCTGTGACGCGAACCGGGTAGCACCGTTCCCGCCGGATTGTAAAAAAGCCGGTAGCCACCCCCGGCTTTTCTTCACAAGCACCCCGCCAGCCTTTCAGTTACCCTAAAGGCTGATTGCGAGGAAAAGCCCTTTATGACCAAGACAGTAACGACGATTGTCGCCCCGGAAGGCACCCTGGAAGTGCTCAGCCAGCACGAGGTGGAGCGCCTGCGGGACACCTCCGGCAGCGGCCTGCATGACCTGCTGCGGCGCTGCGCCCTGGCGGTACTGAACAGCGGCACCCCCACCGACGACAGCCGTGAGGTGCTGGAGACCTACAAGGATTTCGACATCGAGGTGATCCAGGAAGACCGCGGCCTGCGGCTCAAGCTGGAAAACGCCCCGGCTGGCGCCTTTGTGGATGGGCGCATGATTCGCGGGATTCGTGAGCACCTGTCTGCGGTGCTGCGGGACATTGTCTATGTCTCCAACGAAATCCAGAACAACGACAGCTTTGACCTGAACAACAGCCAGGGCATTACCAACGCGGTATTTCATATCCTGCGTAATGCCGGCGCGCTGAAATCCGGTTATTCCCCGAACATGGTGGTGTGCTGGGGCGGGCACAGTATTTCCCGCGAAGAGTATGACTACAGCAAGAGTGTGGGCTACCAGCTGGGCCTGCGTCACAAGGACATCTGCACCGGCTGCGGCCCCGGCGCCATGAAGGGCCCCATGAAGGGCGCCCACGTGGCCCACGCCAAGCAGCGCTTTGAGGGCGGTCGCTATCTGGGGATTTCCGAGCCTGGCATCATCGCCGCCGAGGCCCCCAACCCCATCGTCAACGAACTGGTGATCATGCCGGATATCGAGAAACGGCTGGAAGCCTTTCTGCGTGTGGGTCACGGCATCATCGTATTCCCCGGCGGCGTCGGTACCACGGAAGAAATTCTCTACCTGCTGGGCGTGCTGATGCACCCCAACAATGCCGACATGCCATTGCCGGTGGTGTTTACCGGCCCGGCCAGCAGCGCCCCCTACTTCGAGCAGGTGGATGCTTTCATCCGCTCGACCCTGGGCCCACAGGCGGCCAATCGCTACCAGATCATCATCGACGACCCGACTGCAGTGGCCATGGCCATGTGCCACGGTATCGACCGGCTGACCCTGTTCCGCCGCGACAATGATGATGCCTTCTACTTCAACTGGCGCCTGACCGTGCCGCTGGAATTCCAGCAGCCGTTCATCCCCACCCATGACGCCATGGGAGGGCTCGACCTGAGCCTGGAGCAGCCGGTGCACCAGCTGGCCGCCAACCTGCGCCGCGCCTTCTCCGGCATCGTCGCCGGGAATGTGAAAGAACAGGGCATCCATGCCATCGAGCAGCATGGTCCCTATCAGCTGCATGCCCCGGGCGAACTGATGACCCAGCTGGACAGCCTGCTCAAGGCGTTTGTCACCCAGCACCGGATGAAGTTGCCGGGCACTACTTACAAGCCGTGTTATGAGTTGGTGGGGTGAAAGGCAGCTTCTAGCTATGAGCTGTGAGCTGCGAGGAAAACCCAGCCTGCAGGAGCGTCGCTGGCGGCGCGATTAGGCAATAGCGAGTAACGAGTTTCGAGTTGCGAAAACCTTGAATGAAAGCGTTTTTTGAGGTTTTTGCCTTTCGAAACTCGCTTCTCGTGACTCGCGACTCATCACCTACCTTGAGCCTGGCTGTACCTGTGGGAGCGTGCCTGCACGCGATGGAAAGGCAGGAGCGAGTTGAAAGTTTAAAGTTGAAAAGGAAAGACAAAAGCCAGACCAGGGGTGCAGGCGAGGGGTTGGCTTTTTGTGGGAGTCTGCTTTCAGACGAAGATTTTGGCTATTCGCGTGCAGGCACGCTCCCACAGCGAGGTCCGTTAACCCTTCACCGCGCCCACTGAGGGAGCCCTTGTTTGCTAAACCCTCTGGATGCGACCGAGAATTGACACAAATCCGAAAATCGCGGTGGAACCACCGCTCCTACAAAACAGGGAGCGCCCCCTTGTAGGAGCCTTGCTCGCAAGGCGATCCGCCCGCAGGGACATGAGCTCTCGTTGCCGGGCAAGATAGACTCTCCCCCGTGTTCTCTGCGGTGACCTTAGCCTGTTGCGTGATGCATGAAGCGTGACGCAGCCGCTGAGCGGCCACAAAAAAGCCCCGGAAAACCGGGGCTTTTTGCATGCTGCGTGTAGCGTGACGCGTGGTGCGTCTCGTTTACCGCGGCTGCATACGGATACCGCCATCGATACGGATGGTTTCGCCGTTGAGGAACTTGTTCTCGATCATGTGGCAAACCAGCTGACCGTATTCTTCCGGGTTACCCAGACGCTTGGGGAACTGGGTCATTTCGATCAGAGGCTGCTTGACCTTGTCCGGGGCCGCGTTCATCAGCGGGGTGTTGAAGATACCCGGGGCGATGGTGTTGCAACGGATGCCCAGCGGCGCCAGGTCACGGGCGATCGGCAGGGTCATGCCAACAACCGCACCCTTGGTGGCGGAGTAGGCAACCTGGCCAACCTGACCGTCAAAGGCGGCGACGGAAGCGGTGTTCACGACCAGACCACGCTCGTTGTCTTCACCCGGCTCGTTCTCGGCCATGGCGGCAGCGGCAAGACGGGTCACGTTGAAGGTACCGATCAGGTTGATCTGTACGACCTTGCTGAACACACCCAGATCATGGGGCTTGTTCTCGCGGCCAACGGTCTTCATGGCAGAGCCGACACCGGCACAGTTCACGGCCACGTGGACAGCACCGAACTTGTCCAGGGTCGCCGCGATGGCAGCCTGTACAGAAGCTTCGTCGGTCACGTCAGTCTTGACGAAAGCGGCGTTGTCGCCCAGCTCAGCAGCGACAGCCAGCCCCTGCTCTTCGTTCAGGTCCAGAATCATCACTTTGCCGCCTTTGGCTACGATAGCCTGGGCAGTGGCGTGACCAAGACCGGATGCACCACCGGTGATAACGGCAACTTTATCGGTAATGTTCATATGCTCTCCTTGGGTATGGGGCCATGAGGAGTCACTGAGACACGAGCCACGTATTCCAATGACGCCGAAACAATGCCCGGAGTATACCCACCTGCTCCATGGCCCTCATTGTTGCTTTCGCTCAATCCGCCAGTGGATTAAGGTGAGATTGCGTCAATGGAAGATTGCAACGGCACGGGAGGGAGAACCTTGCCTGAGATCGCCCGACAGGAAGATCCCGCGGGGCTGGCCCGCGACTACGTGCGCATTCGCCAGTTCAGCGAGCAGCTGTGTGCGCCACTGCAACCCGAGGACATGGGCCTGCAGGCCTGCCCGGACGTGAGCCCGCCACGCTGGCATCTCGCGCACACCACCTGGTTCTTCGAAACCTTTCTGCTGCTCCCCCATCTGCCCGGTTACCAGCCCTTTAATCCCGCTTTCGAATACCTGTTCAACAGCTACTACAACGGCATTGGTGAACAGTACCCCCGCCCCCAACGGCACTTGCTGTCGCGCCCGACGATGGACGAGGTGCTGGCGTGGCGCCGGCAGGTCGATCAGGCCATGCTGCAGCTGCTGGAGACGGCTCCGCAGCTCACCAACCTGGTGGCACTGGGCCTGAATCATGAGCAGCAACATCAGGAGCTGCTGCTCACCGACATCAAGTACAGCCTGTCCTTCAACCCGCTGTCCCCGACGCTGGCCGAACCCGAGGCTGGCGGCCAGCAACCCGCCCCGGTCCTCACCTTTCAGGCGTTTACCGGCGGCAAGGTGCTGCATGGCGCCGACCCGGGCGACGGCTTTGTATTCGATAATGAGACACCCCGCCACCCGGTCTGGCTGGCCCCGTTCCGGATCGCTAACCGTCCGGTCAGCCAGGGGGAATACCGTGCTTTCATCGACGACGGCGGATACCAGCGACCGGAGCTGTGGTTGTCCGATGGCTGGGCCTGGGTGCAGGAGCAGCAAATCCGGCGCCCGCTGTACTGGCATGAGGACCTGACCCACCACTGGACCCTGGCCGGTATTCAGCCATTGCTCCCCGGCCACACCCTTACCCATGTGAATTACTACGAAGCCGATGCCTATGCCCGCTGGGCAGGATATCGCCTGCCCACAGAGCAGGAGTGGGAGCACGCCGCCCACCACAGCGGGCAACCCGGGCAGTTTGCCGATACAGGCCGTTTCCAGCCCGGGGCTGTGCAGGAAGGCACTCTGACTCAGTTACTTGGCGATGTCTGGGAATGGACCGCCAGCGCCTATCTTCCTTACCCGGGCTTCCGCACCGCTGACGGCGCGGTGGGGGAGTACAACGGCAAATTCATGTGCAACCAGATGGTGCTGCGCGGCGGCTCCTGTGTGACCCGCCAGGACCATATCCGCACCACTTACCGCAACTTCTTCTACCCCCATCACCGCTGGCAGTTCAGCGGCATCCGCCTGGCCGCGGACGGTTAACCCCGATAACAACAACCCCCCGGAGGGGATCATGAAAAAGGCAATGCCGGTGAACCAACAGCAACTGGGCCCCAACCTGACCTTTTACGATCTGCACCCGCCCGCCACGGACATGCTTGAGGAAGTCACCCGCTCCCTGAGTGCGCCCCGCCCACACCTGCATCCCAAGTATTTCTACAACGAAACCGGTTCCCGACTGTTCGATGCCATTACCGCCACACCGGAGTATTACCCCACCCGCACCGAGTCGGCCCTGCTGACACGGTACAGCGATGAGATACAAGATCAGCTTGGGGGAGCCTCCACCATTGCCGAGCCCGGAGCGGGCAGCTGCCAGAAGGTGCGCTTGTTGCTGGAGCGCTGGTCGCCGGAGTGCTACATGCCCCTGGAGATTTCCCGCGACTGCCTGTTGCAGGCCACCCGGGAGTTGTCCCGGGACTTTCCCGGCGTACAGATCAGCGCCGTCTGTGCGGATTACTGCCAGGCCCTCTCGCTACCTGCGGATAAAGACCCCAACGGCCGGGTAGTGTTCTTTCCCGGTTCTACCATTGGCAATTTCGAACCGGCCGAGCGCCAGCAGTTCCTGCGTGGCCTGCATCAGCTGGCAGGCCCCGGAGGCAGCCTGCTGATCGGCGCCGACCTGCACAAGGACTGTGCCACGCTTCACGCGGCCTATAATGATGCCGAAGGGCTCACCGCCGCCTTCAACCTGAATGCCCTGCACCACATCAATCATGAGCTGGATTGTCATTTCCAGGTGGAGCAGATGCGTCACCTGGCCTTCTATAATGAGCAAGCCCGACGCATTGAAATGCATCTCGAATGCCTGTGTGATCAACAGCTGCAACTGGGAGAGAACCGGCTGACACTGCCCGCGGGCACCCGAATTCACACCGAGAATTCCTACAAGTTCACCGTGGAAGGCTTTACCCGTGAGCTGATCAATGCCGGCTTTACCCCCCGGAGCTGCTGGACAGACCCTGATAATCTCTTCAGCCTGCATCTGGCGAGCTATTGAGCCGTTTTTCGGCCCCTGCCACCCTGCATCTCCAGCGTGCCAACCTGACGGCCCGGTCCGCTCGGCTCAGCCCATATGACTCATCCAATCGTCTGATCGCGCTCTTTGGTTAGAGCCGATAGTGTGAACTGTCACCGGTAACGCTATAATGAACCCGGTTCTTTCCCCTCAATATCAAGAATGATACCAGTGCCGCGAACGGGGCGTGGCCAAGGGAGTTCGGATGCTTGAACTGATCAGCGCGGCGCGCAGACGCAAACGCCCGCCTACACACCAGCTGTTTGATGTGGTCACTCTGGAATTCAGGGTGGGCCTGCTGGATATTGACTTGAACATGCATCTGAACAATGCCAAATACCTGAAGTTCATGGACCGCAGCCGGTTGGAACATGCGGTTGTCACTGGCAGTCTCAACCGCATGATCGAGGCCCGATGCAACGTGGTGGTGGCCAACACCGAGATCGCCTATATCCGCGAACTGCGCCCCTATCAGCAGTTCCAGGTACACACCCGCATCCTCGGCTGGGACGACAAGTACGTCTATTACGATCAGCGCTTCGAATCCCAGCGTAAACTGCACACCCATGCCCTGGTTCGCGTGGTCAACGTGTACGGCGGCAAATCAATCAGCCCGCAAACCGCCCAGGACATCACCGGCATGCACCTGGAATCCCCGCCGCTGCCAGAGTATGTGGAGCAGTGGAAGCGCTTGCTGAAGTCGAAGAAACGGCTGACGGAAACGGATTAAGAGCGAGTTTCGAGTTTCGAGTTTCGAGTTTCGAGTTTCGAGTTTCGAATATCAAAATCCGAAATCAGGATGTCTGGCAAGGGTTTAGCCTTTCGAAACTCGTTTCCCGCAACTCGCTACTCAGCCCCCCTTAACCCAAAAGCCCCGGAATCCCGGGGCTTTTTGCGTGTTGCCTGTTGCGTGAAGCGTGGTGCGTCTAATCAACCGAATACGTATAAAACGGCGCCCAGCGCGGTTCTTTCTTCATGCGGTCTGCATAGTAGACACCGGGTTCGTCCAGACGCAGGTCGGCGATTTCCCGCAGGGCGACGGCCTTGGGCACCTGCTGCAGCGGGCCGGCCTGTTGATAGTCTTCCGGGTTGGCGACGATTTCTGTCAGATCCAGCGGATTCAGTTCTGAATAGCGGAAGTAGTAATCCTGACCACCCTCAATCTTCAGGTCCATCTCGAACACCATTTTCAGGTACAGCACACTGAATGGGCGGCGGGCATAGAAATCATGGGTTCCGGCAGGCAATTCCAGCCAGGTGTAAGCTCCGGCCTTCAGGCCGAACAGCTGGGAAGCATCCAGGAAGAACACCGGCGCCTGAACCTCTTCATATCCCCAACGGGTAATCGGCCGGTAGATATAGACCATGGAGTTACGCGGATCCAGCGTTTCGATAGGATCGAAGGTCTTGCCATCCGGGGCATCCAGAAACGCGCCCGGCGTAGCAGGAATCCCCAGCCTGGCACACCCGGAAAGCATCAGGCTGAACAGTGCCAGCCACACAACCAATCGCATTGTTATTCTCCATTGGCACCGTGACACAGGGGCGGTCCGGGCCTGTTATTATTGCGCACTTCCGGCCAGCTCCGGCTAACCGGCAGACAGAGGAATGGCAGGACTTTATGAAATATAGTGCCTTTATTTGGCCCTAACTATGGCCGATTTGACCGCGTTGCTCAAGATAGCAGCAACTCCGCCCCACCGCCCTTCATCAGTCCATTTGGGCTCCCCGTGGCACCGGGATTTCTGGTAATCTTCGGCCATGTCCGTAAATCGTATCCGCACCCCCTGTATTGGCGTCTGCTCCACTGTGTTTGGTGACACCGTGTGCCGCGGCTGTCGCCGTTTCAGCCATGAGGTGGTGAACTGGAATGCCTACACCAATGAGCAGAAGAGCATCGTCTGGAAGCGTCTGGACCTGCTGCTCTGTCAGGTGGTGGACAATTACTTCCTTGTGGCCGATGCCGCCCTGTTTGCCGAGCAGCTAACCTTTCAGAACCTGCGCTACCAGACCCAGCTATCCCCACAGGGCTGGGTACCGGAGCTGTTAAAGGCCGCCGGCAAGCAGGCGATCCCCTACGATCGTTTCGGTCTCACCCCCCTGGCCCCCAGCCATGGCCTGACCCCGCGTGAACTGTACGAACAGATCAGCGCGGAATGCCACGCCCTGTCCCAGGCCCACTATGACCGCTCCTACGCCCGCCCGGTCACCCTTGTCGCGGAACTCACCGAGTATGCGGCGCGGGAGAAAGGGCTGATCTAGGAGCAAGCGGCAAGCGTCAAGCTGCAACGCGGGCCAGGCTCAGCGACACTGCTAAGCCCTGCCCGCGTTCATTCGCCGCGCTTTACCGAGAGCAGAACCTGGAAATTCAATTCCTCGCGCACTGGCCAGCTCCATGCCTGTGAGTGATTCAGCTTGCTGAACTAACTCGGCCCCTAATCGCGGGCAAGGCATTAATGGTTAGCTGACGCCCAACTCGCGTTGCAGCTTGTAGCTTGAAGCTTGCCCCTTTCATTTGTCCCAATCTGACCCACACCCCCCTTCCACCGATACATCAACCAATGGCACATTAACGGAATGAACATTCATTATTCATTTCGCAGGTGAGTCATGGCCACAGCCACATCCATCGCCAACACCGCTTTCCGACCCGGCAAGGAAGGGGGAAAACGGGAACAGATCATCAAGGCTGCCTTGCAGGTATTCGCCGAACACGGCCTGCATGGCACTCCGGTTCCGCCCATCGCCGACAAGGCTGGCGTAGGCGTGGGTACGCTATACCGGTACTTTGACAGTAAGGAAGCACTTATTAATGCGGCCTTCTGTGACGCCAAACAGCGCCTGCAGGATCACCTGCTGGCCGACCTGGATCTGCTCAATCCCAGCCGAGCCCTGTTCGATACCCTCTGGGCCAGGCTGACCTCCTTTGCCCGCAAGGAACCGGAGACCTTCCAGTTTCTGGAGATGCAGGATCACCACAGCTACCTCACCGCGGAAAGCCGCAGCCAGGAACAGGCCCTGCTTATCCCCCTGGGAATGATGGTGATCATTGGCCAGCGCAATGGCCTGCTCAGCGACCGGATCAAGCCGGATCTGGCCATCGCGCTGTTCTGGGGCGCCTTTGTCGGCATCTTCAAGGCCGAGCGACTCAACTACCTGACTCTCACCGATGACGACCTGAAACGAGCCCGCGACGCCTGCTGGCTCGCAGTGGCGGCCAACCGCACCGAAGGAGCAAGCCAATGACCCTCACCCGCACAGCCATCATGAAACCCCGGCACATTCTCATTACCGGTGCTGCCGGCGCCATCGGCAGCGCGCTTGCCGATCAGTTTCGCAGCCATCACCCGGACGCCATCCTGACCCTGGTGGATCTCAACCCGGAAGCCCTGGAAACGGTGGCAAACGAGCACAACGCCAATGCTGAAGTCTGTGACCTGACCGATATCGATGCACTGCCCGCCTGGTGGGATGCGCTGGTCAATCGCCATGGCCCGGTGGATGTATTGATCAACTGTGCCGGGATCATGGACATCATGACCCTGGCCGGCACCGGCTGGGAGCGAGGCAAACGCAGCATGGACATTAATTACATTGCCCCCATGCGACTGATGGATCTGGCGCTGCCCGACATGATCGAACAGCGCCGTGGTTGCGTGATCAATATTTCCAGCATGGCCGGACGGGTACCCATTCGTGGCTGCAGCTATTACGGCGGCGCCAAGGCGGGTCTCGGCATGGCTTCCGAAATTGCCCGGCTTGACCTGAAGAAGGACGGCGTCAACGTGGTTACTGTGTACCCCGGTCCGGTTTACTCCGGGCTGGAGAGCCATGCACGCAACCAGATAAAGCGTGGTGCCGTCTCCCGTTACATCCCCACCGGCCAGCCTGAAGTGCTTGCCGAGCGCATCTATCGCACCTTCCACAAGGGCGGAGCACGGGTGATCTATCCGGACATCTACAGCCTCGCCAAACAGGTCGCCAACCTCAATCTCACTAACAAGGCCATGGACTTCTTTAGTCCCCAGCCCAACAAGTAATGGAACCCGTGATGACTCAACAGCAAAACCAGCCCATTCACGATGTCCTGATCGTGGGCGCAGGGATCAGCGGTATCGGCCTTGGTATCAAGTTGAAAGAAGCCGGCATCCACAACTTCGTGATTCTGGAAAAAGCCGCGGACCTGGGCGGCACCTGGCGGGACAACACCTATCCGGGCTGTGCCTGTGACGTGCCCTCAGCACTTTATTCCTATTCCTTCGCCCAGAAACCCGACTGGACTCGCGCTTTTGCGGGCCAGGCAGAAATTCTCGACTATGTTCGGGAGGTCGCAGAGCAGCACCGGATTGTGCAAAGCATCCACTTCAATCAAGGTGTCGAGCGAGCCCAGTGGCGGGAAGAAAAAAACCTCTGGGAAGTGCAGACGGCTGACCAACTCTATCTGGCCCGCACTGTCGTAGCCTGCTCGGGGTATCTGCATGAACCGATTATTCCGGCGATCCCCGGGCTGAAGGATTTCAGCGGCAAGCTGTTCCATTCTTCCCGCTGGGATCATGATCATGATCTGACTGGCGAGCGTGTAGCGGTAATCGGCACCGGTGCCTCAGCTATCCAGTTCGTGCCGGAAATTCAGCCCAGGACCCGGCACCTGACCCTGTTCCAGCGCACTCCTCAGTGGGTGCTACCGAAACCGGATCACAGCATTCCCAAAGTGGAAGAAAACTTTTTCCGCCTGCCCTTCACCCTGAACACCTGGCGCAAGATGCTCTATGGCGGGTTCGAGACCTTCGGTATCGGCTTCCGCCGCCCGGCCATTCTCAGACAGATTCAGAAGCTGGGGCTGGCCCACCTGAAAGTGGCCATCAAGGACCCGGAACTGCGCGCCAAACTGACCCCGGATTACACCCTGGGCTGCAAGCGGGTATTGATGAGCAACAACTACTACCCGGCCCTGAACCAGCCCAACGTGGATGTCTTCCACACCGGACTGAAAGCAGTCCGAGGCAACACCCTGGTAGGCCAGGACGGCAGCGAATGCGAGGTGGATACCATCATCCTCGGCACCGGCTTCTTCGTTACCGAGCCGCCCATTGCCAATCACATATTCAATCATGCCGGCCAGTCACTGAGCGAGATGTGGAAAGACGGCATGCAGGCCTACCGTGGCACCACCATCGCCGGTCTGCCCAATGCCTTCATGGTGCTCGGCCCGAATCTTGGTATCGGCCATAACTCTGCCTTCATCGTCATCGAGGCGCAGATCAACTATATCGTCAGCACCCTCACCACCATGCGCGACCAGCAACTGCAACGTATCGAGGTGAAAGCCGAAGTACAGCGGGACTACAACCGCAAAGTGCAGAAAGATCTGCAAGGCACTGTCTGGAATACCGGCGGCTGTTCCAGCTACTACCTGGACAAGAACGGCTTCAACAGCGTCGGCTTCCCGTGGAGCACCCTGGAGATGCAGCGTTTGCTGAAACAGTTCGACAGCGACAACTACACCCTGACACCGGCAAGCCAACCGATCTTTTAACCCGCTTCGCGGCGGCAACATGCGTCACGCAAAGAGCAAAAGCGGATTTACCACAGAGATCACAGAGCACACAGAGTGAAAAATTTCTTATTCTCGGTGACCTCTGTGCCCTCTGTGGTGAGACTGCTTTTGATCCTGGCCGGAATCGCGCCGCCACCGGTTTTCCTGCGGGAAGGCCTCTGCAGCAGCACATTCACGTAAATCCGCGATGAACTCAAAAAATGCAGATTTACGGTTTTGAATTTGGCGTCCAACCTCAGACGTCCGGCCGCCCAACCACACAACAACCTATTCAGAGAACATAGATGCCAAAAGACAACACACCTTCAGCTCCCAAACGCGCCCTGGTCCTCGGCTGTGGCGGCGTCGCCGGCGGCGCCTGGACGATTGCGGCTCTGCACCAGCTGGAACAACAACTGGGGTGGGATTGCCGTGATGCGGATGTTCTCATCGGCACCTCCGCCGGAGCCGTACTGGCTGCACTTATCGGCAGCGGTATCAGCGTCGATCAACTGCTGGCCTGCCAGCAAGGCACCAGCGACAGCTGCCAATGGAATCATGACACCGACACGGGCGGCGCCCTTCCCCCACTGCCGGGCGCGCGCTTCACCGGCAAGTCACTGGTGATGAAAGGCCTGCGCGGCGAAGTGTCTGCACTGACCGCCATCTGTGGCGCCCTGCCCGCCGGCCAGTTCGACATGAGCGCCTTCAGAAAACTGGTTAACGATGCGGCCCAGGGTAAGGAGTGGGTAAAGCATCCTGCCACCTGGATCATGGCGGTGGATACGGAAACCGGAAAGCGCGTTCCCTTCGGCAAGGGCGGCGCGCCCAAAGCCACCATTGCCGATGCCGTATGCGCTTCCTATGGCGTCCCCTTCTGGTGCCCACCTGTGACCGTCAACGACCACACCTATATAGACGGCGGCGTGGCCTCACCAGTATCTGCCGACATGCTGGTGGACAGCGCCGTGGACGAGGTCATCGTGCTAGCGCCCATGGCCTCTCGTCAGCCGGACAAGCCCTGGCACCCGTTCGAGCGCATTGAACGGCGCGTACGGCGTTACATGACAAGTATCGTGGACAAGGAAGTGGCCGCACTGGAAAACGCCGGCAAGAAAGTGATTCGTATCGAACCTGTGGCCGATGACCTGAAAGCCTTTGGCTACAACATGATGGATCCGGGAAGACGGCAGCACGTGCTCAAAACCGCGCTGAAGACGACCGAAGCCAGCGTCAATTCCGCACTGGCCTCCTGCAAGTAACAAGAAAGGGCGAGGCGCCTCGGCACCTCGCCATCCCCTTGCTCCCTGCGCGGCTGGTCAGGCTGGCTCGCATTCCAGCCATGTTTTGACGATGCATGCCCTGCATTCAAAACGCGCAACAACGATTGCGGGCCAGGTCGAGGGATATGTTCCGTCATAATACGAGCGCGAAGCGCAATGCCGCGGATACCTAGCTCTCCCCGGATTCACTCAGCCCGTCATCAATCATGATCCTGATGTCTTTCATGGCGTTGCGAACCTCGAGACTTTCCGCGTGAGTGAGCATGCCGAGCACCACCGCACCGGCCACCAGCAGCGCCAGCCCCAGTAGCGCCCACTTTTCTCTTTCGATCTTTCGCCCGCCATCAGCGGTGCTCTCATCGACATCATCATGGTGATCATTGTGATTGTGCGGCCTGTTATCCGGCATGGAAACCTCCAGAGACACTTCCTGTTCTACGCCGCTGAAAGACAGGCTGCAAGGCGATGAACGGGCTAAATCGATAACCGGGAACAGGTATTAGCGCCGCGTTGATTGAGGAACTTATTCTGCATGGGCTACTCTATTAGGTAACACGGGCGTCCGCCCGCCAACACAGGTATTTGTCCAATGCGCCATTGATGCCGCCGTTATAACAACGGCCAGTCTCCACCAGCCCCCAAATGCAGGGGGAGTACATGGCATCCATGGTATCAAGCATGACAAATCCTTTTATCACGCTGAGAGACGTATCTCTCACCTTGCCGGACGGCAATCCGCTGTTCTCCGGCCTGAACCATACCTTCGACCACACCCCCACCGGACTGGTAGGTCGTAACGGTGTGGGCAAGACCCTGCTGGCCAGCATTCTGGCCGGACAGCTTGCCCCTTCCGAGGGCCAATGCCTTGCCTCCGGCAACGTTCATTACCTCGCACAGCAGATCACCTCCGCTCAGGGTATCTCTGTGGCGGGTCTGGCCGGTCTGGCCTCTGCCTTGCAGGCACTATCAAGGATTGAAACGGGCAGCTGTGAGCCTGAAGACTTTGACCTGGTGGGCGACGGCTGGGATCTCCCAGAGCGCTTCCGTTTTCAGCTTGATCAGTTCGGGCTCGGCGATATCCCATTGCATGCACCGGCCGAGCAACTCAGTGGTGGTCAAGGCATGCGGGCCGCGCTGGCTGGCGCCCAGCTGTCCGACGCCGACTTCCTGATTCTGGATGAACCCAGCAATCATCTGGACAGGGAAGGAAGAGAGACGCTGATGAGTCTGCTTAGCCAATGGCAACGCGGTCTGATTGTCATCAGCCATGACCGGGAGCTGCTGGAGACCATGACACATACGGTAGAGCTAACCAGCCACGGATTGAAACGTTATGGTGGCAATTATGCGTTCTATGCAGAAGCCAGGACCCGTGAAACTCAAAATGCACAACAGCATCTCGATCAGACCAGGCTGGCTCGCCAGCGGGCTGAGCGAACCCTGCGTCAGCAACAGGACAGACAGGCCCATCGCCAGGCACGAGGCAGACAACAAGCCAGACAGGGAAACCAGGCAAAGGTGCTGCTGGACAAGCAGAAAGAACGCTGCGAAGCCAGTCATGGCGCGCTGAAACGACAACAGGCAACTATCAGGGACAAACATCAGAAGGCCGTGGGCACGGCGGCAGCGGCCCTCAAAAGTGATACCTCGATCTATCTGCATTCCGACCTTTTGCCCAGCATGAAAGGCGGCATTGCCGTGCAGTTGAATCAACTACTTCTGCCTTTCGACTGTACATCCCGACAGCCCATCGACCTGTCAGTCCGGCAAGGACAGCGCGTCGCCGTGACAGGACCAAACGGCTGTGGAAAATCCACATTGCTCAAAGTAATGGCCGGCAGGCAGGCTGCCCGGGCGGGTGAATGCCTGATACCGGAACACAGCCGTTATCTGGACCAGCATCTGGAGTATCTCAACCCACAATACACTTTGCTCGATCAACTCAAGGGAGCGAACCCCGTGGCGCCCGAGGGACAACTGCGGATGCTCCTTGCTCAGCTTGGTCTTGGTGAGGAAAAAATCCGTTGCCGCTTCACTGAACTCAGTGGCGGCGAAAAATTGAAAGGTACACTCGCCTGCCTGCTCTACGCTGCATCACCCCCTTCCCTGTTACTGCTGGACGAACCGGGCAACCATCTGGACCTGGCCTCAATCAAAGCACTGGAAAGCATGCTGCGGCAGTACCGCGGAACACTCATAGTGGTGTCTCACGACAGGGTATTTCTAAACAATCTGGCATTGAGCCATCACCTGACGGTGACAGAGAAGGAATGGCAACTGCAGCCGGTGTGATCGCTCGTTGGCTCAGGATCGTCATGCAAGCATGGGCTCCTGCCTGCAAAACAGCCCTGCGAGAGGAGCTTCTCCGTTATTTCGGTAAACGCCAGCGGTTTTGAAATGACTGAGTTCCAGAAAAGCGGAAGGGAATCCGCCGTCTGTATCAAGGCAGCAACAAATCTGTATCTATCGGGTGATACACATCGGTACTCTCAATCAAGGATCGGGCGGTTAACGGTTCCACCCCATAGACCTCGGTGCGCACTCCGGGATTCACCTTGATGGCCGACAGCAACACATCGAAATCCCCATCCCCGGACAGCAGCACCACCCTATCCACCTGCGGCGCATGGGTCATCACATCCACCGCAATCCCCACATCCCAATCGCCCTTGGCAGAGCCGTCGCTACGCTGGATATAAGGTTTGAGTTTGACGGTAAACCCCATGTGCCGAAGGGCATCCTGAAATCGGGTCTGCCCGTCATCGCCACGATGAGTGGCATAGGCCATGGCAACCTGAATCTCCCCCTGAGCCGAAAGCCGGTCCCACAAGGCCCGGTAGTTGAACTGACGCCCAAACGCCTGGCGAGTGGTGTAGTAGATATTCTGTACGTCTGCAAAGACGGCGATACGAGGCATGGTGCTTCCATTAACGGGAGGGTTTGCGAACAGCGAAGACTAGCACATCAGAGTCACCACACAGGCACACAGCCCTCCCCCACGCCGGATCGTCATGCAAGCATGGACTCCTACAAAAACCAGCAACCGCTTCACGCCCAATTTTTTCGGCACGATCGCGCCAGTACCTCAGCCCGTCCGGCGAGGACACACACCTTTATCGGTGCGATGAAACTGCAGGCCAGCATTAGCCAGCCGGGCATGTGCCACTTTCACCGCAGATTCGCACCTCAAGTGGTGCTCCTACAGCCATCTTCTGCGTTTGTGCTATGAAAACGCACCAATTCCATCAGCACGGCATCTTCCCCGTTAGAGTGAGTCGAGGAACGGAAGGATCTGGCGGCGTAGAGCAAAAAACCTGTCTGAGCGGAGCGAGTCTTTTTTGCGTCCGCCAGATCCTGAGTACCGGAGTGTGCCCGCGGAGCGGGTCGAACGGAGTCGGGGCGCGGGGGAGTCCAGAGGGGTGTCGCGTTACACCCCTTTGGGCCCGTCCGGCGAGGACAAGCACGTATCATAGTGAGATGAAATATCAGCAGGAGCCATCCCAGCCAGGAGGGAGCCACCACCACCGCAGGTTCGCACCTCGAGAGGTGCTCCTACAGAAACCTCGTACGTTGCGGCGAGGACACAGCTATGTTGGTGAGATAGAGTATCCGCACCGAATATGCCATCCAGGCAGAACCTACCATCACCGCAGCATGCGCCATCCCAACAAAACACCCCCCACCCCGATGCGGGTTGCATGTTGCATGAAGCGTGTTGCAGCCGCGGAGCGGCATAAAAAAAGGCCGTAACAGCGAGCTGCTACGGCCTTTCTCTTGAGATGGTGCGCCAGGAGGGAGTTGAACCCCCACACCTCTCGGCACCAGAACCTAAATCTGGCGTGTCTACCAATTCCACCACTGGCGCAATGGGCGGCTATTCTAGCAGGGAATTCTGCAATTACCACCGCTTTGCGGGCGGGAATCAGCCGCCCTGGAGAATGCGGTACAGCGCTTGCAGATCCTTGTCGATTTTGGTGACCTTGGTTTGCAGGGCATCCACTCTCGGATCCGGTGCTGCCTTGACGGTGGTCGGTGCCGGCGCCGGAGCTGCAGTGGGTGCCGGACGATTGGCCAGCGTCGTTACCCGGCCCGAAACAGATTTAAGGCTGGATTCCAGATCGGCAATGCGCTGTTCCAGTTTGGCGGTTTCACCATCGTCCTGGCCGGCCTTGGCTACAGAGACGCTCAAAGCACGCACCCGGGAGCTGAGCTCACGCAGGTCATCACGCAGGTTGGTCAGTGCCGAGGCATCCACAGATCCGCCGGGCGCAGGCTCTCGAGCAGCCGCACGAGGTGCCTGCTCTGCCGCATTCTCGACGGTAGACGCCAGCCGGTAATACTGCGCCTTGAGATCACTCAGCTCGCCACTGAGCTGCATGTTGCTCATCCACTGCCACACCGCCAGCAGCAGGGCAACGATGGCGATGCCCAATGCCAGCCACACGGTGCCGGAGCGCCCGCTCTCGGACACACTCACCGGCTGCTGCCGGCGGCTTGCCTTGCGCAGCGGTACTGGCTCGTTGGCAACAGGTTCTACGGGGGTCTGAACTGCCAGCACATCCTGGTTCAGGCCCTGCAAACGTCGTTCTTTATTTTCCGGCAACTTGGCCATGACAAATTGCTCTTTGTCATTATTGTTTAGGGGGAGCCTGTGACTCCCCGACCCCGATCGATCGGCTCAGCGACTTTCCAGCTGATCCAGGCGATTGTTGACCTGCAGACGGTAGGCATCAAACGCCGCGACGGCGGCTTCCGCATCGTCAACACGCCCCTCCAGTGAAGACAGTGATGCTTGCGCCTTGCTGATCTTGTTCATCGCAGCATCCAGGCTTTTCTGCTGTTTTTCTACCTGGTTCAAGTTCTCTACCAGCACATCCAGCTGCGTCTGCATCTGGCTGATCTGGGTCTGCCATTGCTGACTGCTCTTGTTCACCGCAGAGACTGCACTTTCCACCTGTTTCTTGAGTGACGCTGCCTCTTTGTTGATATCCGTAATCTTGCCATCGACACCGGCCTGGGCCTTTTTGACTCCAGCCACAGAAGAAGACAGTGCGGTAAGCTTTTTGCCCTGTTCGGCAATGTCTGCCCGGTTGCGTTTGTTGGCCAGATCCCAGAGTTTGCGGATCTCATCACCATTCTTGTCCAGTGCCTTGCCATGACTCGCGACGATATCCTGCAGCTTGCCAGAAGACTGATTCAGGGTTTCATCCGTGGCCGACAGCTGTGATTCCAGGTTACCCAGCTTCTGGGTAGATTCACTCAAACGGTTATCCAGCTGGGCCTGCAACCCTCCAACCTGCTTGTGAAACCACACACCCAGCACGGCGATAAGCACCACAAGTACCAGGCAGGCAGCCATCCAGCCTCCGTTTCCGCCACCACTGGAAGGCTTTGCTGCCGCGGGCCGGGAGGGCTTGCCCGGCGGTTTGCCCCCTGGTTTGGCCGGCGCCGGTTTTCGCGGGGCGGGCTGGGCCGCTTTGGGGGCCGGTTTGCGGTGGTCATCCACCGACACGTCATCCAGATCACCCAGATTGACTTCACGATCTCTTGTCATTACTGCTGCCTTACCTGTGTGCAAACGCCAATACTACCGGAATTCACGGTTCAGTAACCGTGACCTCCTACTCCTGTTGAGCCTGATGAGACTCGAACAGCGGTTGCTCGGTGGCGTAGTAGATCGGCTCACCGATCTCATGTTTGCCTTCTGCATTCTTGACCAACGGCACAAAGATGACCCAGGGGCGAACCTGGCGATGATCCACCTGTGCCCAAACACCCACAATCTCTTCACCTGCGTCGTTGGTGATGGTGTGCAGCTTGAACAGGGAAAGCATATCCACTTCGGGTTGCTCCTTCCCTATCTGGCGCAATTTCATGAACAGGGCACCAGCCCACTCTTCCGCCGGCGCTGCATCCGCGGGATCACCGGAGTAACCCACCGCTTTTACGTCGCCGTCAATACTCATCAAACCAAACGGGTACATGCCACCGGATTTGGCGATGGCCTGCAGGGCCTGTCGAATACCTGCCTGCGCCAGGGTGTCCATGTCCTGCTGTTCGGTTGTCTTTGCCTGATCGACTTCTGCTGCCGGGGCCTTGGGGGATTCAGCCAGAACCGGCTGAAAAAGACAGGCCAGAAGCACCAGAACCCATGCCGGGAAACGCATATTTCACCTTTTTTGTTATGTGCTGACCCTTGTATGGACAGCCTTGGGGGCATTTATATCCCGAAACGGCACGCTATCAGAGTTACCAGAATGCTGCCATAACGCCATAAAAAAGGCCGCAAAGCGGCCTTTTTTATGGTCTGAACGGCTCCCCGGGGCGGGGAGCCAGTTCATTACGCTGCGAAGTTGGCGGCAGCGAAGTCCCAGTTGATCAGGTTCCAGATGGATTCCAGATACTTGGGACGGGCATTGCGGTAGTCCACGTAGTAGGCGTGCTCCCACACGTCCACAGTGAACAGCGGAGTCTGACCCTTGCCGTGGGCAATCGGGGTGTCAGCGTCGTCAGTGTTGACGATTTCCAGGGAGCCATCGCTGTTCTTCACCAGCCAGGTCCAGCCGGAACCGAAGTTACCGGTCGCCTTGGCGTTGAACTGGCTCTTGAACTCGTCGAAGGAACCAAAGGCGCTGTCGATGGCAGCGGCCAGGTCACCGGAAGGTGCACCGGCACCGTTCGGGGTCAGGCTGTTCCAGTAGAAAGTGTGGTTCCACACCTGGGCTGCCTGGTTGAACAGACCGCCTTCAGCGCTGGCAATGATCTCTTCCAGAGACTTGCTCTCGTTCTCGGTGCCCGCTGTCAGTTCGTTCAGCTTGGTCACATAGGCGTTGTGATGCTTGCCGTGGTGAAACTCCAGAGTCTCCGCAGAGATGTGCGGTTCCAGAGCATTCTTTTCATACGGAAGCGGCGGAAGTTCGAAAGCCATAGTCATTTCCCCTGACATTGTGTGTCCTGCTGCCCACGCAGCAGGTGAGAATTTCTCCGTCGACGACGCATGGCAACGGTCGGCGGGTGAACGATAATAACAAGCTACCGGCAACAATCTCCACCTTGCAGAGGCCGGGCCTTTCGGCGTCATAGGCTGACGCTATATGCAAATCACCAGGCGTGACCGGCAGGTCCATGAGACTTGGGGCGCTGTGCCCTTGTTTCAAGTACAATGCGCCCCAATTTTTCATGATTCACGCTTTCATGATCATGAAGCCAGTCAACCTCGGCAGGAGAAAAACATGTCTGATGATGCCATCGTTATTGTAAACGGCGCCCGTACCGCCATGGGCGGCTTCCAGGGTTCATTGTCTGGCGCCAGCGCCACCGAACTGGGCGCGGCCTCCATCCGCGAAGCAGTATCCCGCGCCGGCCTGAAGCCGGAAGACGTGCAGGAAGTCATCATGGGTTGTGTACTGCCCGCTGGCCTCAAGCAGGGCCCGGCCCGTCAGGCCATGCGCAAGGCTGGCCTGCCCGATAACGTAGGCGCCACCACCATCAACAAGCTGTGTGGCTCCGGCATGAAAGCCACCATGTTTGCCTACGATTCCATCAAGGCTGGCACCAATGACATCGTGGTATCCGGCGGCATGGAATCCATGACCAACGCCCCTTACGTGCTGGACAAGGCCCGTGGCGGCATGCGCATGGGCCACGGTCAGGTCTACGACCACATGTTCCTGGACGGCCTGGAAGATGCCGAAACCGGCCGTCTGATGGGCTCCTTCGCCCAGGAAGTGGCTGACAAGCGCAGCATTACCCGCGAAGACATGGATAACTATGCCATCGAGTCCCTGAAGCGCGCCCAGGCCGCTATCGAAAATGGCTGGTTCAAGGACGAAATCGTTCCTGTAACCGTGAAAACCCGCAAGGGCGAAGTGGTCGTCGACACCGACGAGCAGCCCGGCAACGCCAACATCGACAAGATCCCGACCCTGCGTCCGGCTTTCGCCAAAGACGGCACCGTGACTGCCGCCAACGCCAGCTCCATCTCCGATGGCGCCTCTGCGCTGGTACTGGCCCGTGAATCCGTGGCCAGCGAACGTGGTCTGCAGCCGCTGGCACGCATCCTCGCCCACGCCACCAACAGCAAGCACCCCAGCGAGTTCACCATCGCCCCCATCGGTGCTACTGAAGCTGTGATGCAGAAAGTGGGCTGGACCGTGGACGATGTGGATCTGTTCGAGATCAACGAAGCCTTCGCCATGGTTGCCATGATGCCGATGATCGATCTGGGCATCCCCCACGAGAAAGTGAACATCCACGGTGGCGCCTGTGCCCTGGGTCACCCGGTGGGTTCCACTGGCTCACGCATCATCCTCACCCTGATCCACGCGCTCAAGCGCACCGGCGGCAAGCGCGGTGTAGCCAGCCTGTGTATCGGCGGCGGTGAAGCGACTGCGGTGGCGGTAGAGCTGGTGTAAGACGCCACACGCTGGACGCTTGATGCCAGACGAGAACGGGGCCTTCGGGCCCCGTTTTTTATGCCGCTGCGCGGTGCCTCCTCACCTCCGAACAGCGATTCTGGAATCTTTACCTCACCAAGCCTCGGATCGCTTGCAGGCAGGTTATTCGCTTCGCTCACCCTTCGGGCCGCACTCCGTGCGTTACTCCGCTGCGCTACGTTCCCACAGCAGCTTCGTAGAAAAGCTGAAAAAATATTGGGTTTCGAAAGGCAAAACTCTCCGCCTTAAACCAGGTTTGGATTTTGATCTTCGAAACTCATTTCTCGAAACTCGCCTCTGGAATCCTTACCTCGCAGAGGCTCGGATCGCCTGCAGGCTCGCTATTCGCTTCGCTCACCCTTCGGGCCGCACTTCGTGCGTTACTCCGCTACGCTACGTTCCTACAGCAGCTTCGCAGAAACACAGAACCCCGGGAACTTTCGGGGTTTTCCCAATCCAAGCGTAGCTTGTAGCTTGTAGCTTGTAGCTTGTAGCTTGTAGCTCATGGCTCATGGCTCATGGCTAATCACCCTCAACCCATTGATCTGAAAGCCTTTCTGCCCCCCCAAACACCCCCCGCTTAAAACTCTGTTGCACTTTAAACGCCAAATTGGCCGTGTGGTGTATACGCAAGAACCACATTCACCTGTACCCTGACCGGCTAGTCACCACGTTGGGTCTGGACCACTCCCGGGAGCATCATGACAGCATTACCCGTTATCACCGCCATGGGCGGCATCAATGCGGCAGGCCGTAGCGCCCTGCATTTCGGTTTTCAGCGTCTGATTTTTGACTCTCTCCCGGAGATTCAGCGCCAGGCTACCCTGCGCGCCCTGGCCCAGCTCACTGGCCGTCCTGAGGATTCCCTGCTGGACGGCACCCTGATTCGGGCTCTGCCTGCAGAGTACCGCCTGCATGCCGCCATCAGTGGCACTAGCGACATTCCCGTTACCCTGGAAATGCGCAACATGGATCTGCCTGACCCGCTACCCGCTGGCTGGCAGGTCACCCCCGTCGACAAGCGTCGCAGCCGCGTTACCCTGCCCGCCGGGCTGGGCATGAACGTGCCGCTGGACGCCGCACGCCGGGTCAGCGCCGCCGGCCAACTGCCGGACGGGTTCGATCCCGGTGATCTTTATGCCTCCCGCAACCACCCCCGCGCCCTGCAAATGGCGATCTTTGCCATCAGCGATGCGCTGGGGGATCTGGGACTGGACTGGGCCCAGGTGGCAGGCAAGGTACGCCCTGACCAGGTCGCCGTGTACGCCAGTAATGCCATGTCACAGCTGGATGACCACGGCCTGGGTGGCGTAATGCGCTTCCCGCCCAATGGTCAGCGCATCACCTCCAAGCAGGTACCGCTGGGTCTCGGTGAAATGACCGCCGACTTCCTGAACGCCTATGTGTTGCATTCTGTGGGCACCACCGGCGGCATGCTGGGCGCCTGTGCCACCTTCCTGTACAACCTGGAAAAAGGTGTACAGGCCATTCGCAGTGGCAAGGTACGAGTGGCCATCGTCGGCACCAGTGAGGCCCCGCTGATACCGGAAGTGATGGAAGGCTACCGCGCCATGGGCGCCCTGGCAGAGGACCAGGAGCTGGCAGCGCTGGACGACAGCCCGCATCCGGATGTACGCCGCGCCTGCCGCCCGTTCTCCGATAACTGCGGCTTCACCATGGCCGAATCTGCCCAGTTCACCATTCTCATGGACGACGCCCTCGCCCTCGAACTGGGTGCCGATATCCTTGGTGCCGTACCTGACGTATTTATTCACGCCGATGGCGCCAAGAAATCCATCTCTGCTCCGGGCGTCGGTAACTACCTGACCATGGGCAAGGCCGCAGCCCTCACCCGCCAGTTGATCGGCGAGAAGGGGCTACAGCAGCACAGTTTTGTTCACGCCCACGGTACCGGCACCCCGCAGAACCGGGTCACCGAATCGGTGATCCTGAATCGCACAGCAGAAGCCTTCGGTATCCAGCAGTGGCCGGTAGTCGGCATCAAGTCCTACGTGGGGCACTCTCTGGGCAGCGCCGGTGGCGACCAGCTGGCCGCCGCTCTCGGCAGCTTTACCCAGGGCATCCTGCCGGGCATCCGCACCATCGATCACATTGCCGGTGACGTGCACCGCAGCCACCTGAATATTTGCCTGCAGCATCAACAGCAGGACAACCTGCAGGCCAGCCTGATCAACTCCAAAGGCTTTGGCGGCAACAACGCTACTGCTGTTGCCCTGTCTGGCAGTATCGCCGAAGCCATGTTGCGCCAGCGCCACGGCGAGAAAGCCATGACCGCCTGGCAGCATGCCCGTGAGGCCACCCTGGCCAGCAAGGCACGCTATGGCGAGCACTGCATCAGCGAGGCTCCCAAACCGGTGTACCGCTTTAACGAAGGGGTGCTGGGTGATGAGCACGTCACTCTCAGTGGCCAGTCTGTGAGTCTCAACGGCGGTATCGAAATGCCCTTCGATGACGACACCACCCTGAAGGAATTCCAGCTTAAGCAGGATTGAGGATAGCGCTTTCTTTCTTCAACCGGCTTCCTGGCTGACGCTTGCCTGCGGGCGTCACCGTGAGGCCCGGCAAAATACGTCTCTGGAATCCTTACCTCGCTTAGGCTCGGATCGCGAACAGGCTCGCTCCTACAGCGGCTTCGTAGAAATGCAGAAACCCGGGAACTTTTCGGCCTTCCTCCATCCAATCAAGCGTAGCTTGTAGCTTGTAGCTTGTAGCTTGTAGCTTGTAGCTTGTAGCTTGTAGCTTGTAGCTTGTAGCTTGTAGCTCGTAGCTCAGCCCGAACCTGCTAAGCTAGCCCCATGACCCAGTTCAAACTCGCCCTGCTTCTCCTGTTGACGATCATTGTCAGCAACGCCCTGTGGCACCGCTACAAGCCATTGCCCTCCGGGCTGGCCGTCCACTCGCCCAAACATCCCGCCATTAATCTGAGACTGTTGGTAGATGACACCTGGGAAACCGCGGAGGGGACACGCGGAATTCGCCAGGAAATCTTCGATGAGGTCTTTCGCCTGATCGGCCAGGCCCGCCAGCTGATCCTGCTGGACATGTTTCTGTTCAATGATTTTCTCGGCGCCGGGAGCCAGGCATATCGGCCACTGGCGGAGCAACTGACGGAAGCACTGATCAACCGGCATGGGCAGCAGCCGGACTTGCAGATTGTGCTGATCACCGACCCCATCAATACCCTCTATGGTGGCCTGAAAAGCGACCATCTCGAACGATTGCGCGATGCCGGTATCAGCGTGGTCGAGACACCACTGAGCCCACTGCGCGATTCCAATCCGGGCTGGTCCGGTTTCTGGCGGCTGTGCTGCCAGTGGGCAGGCAACGATAGCAGCGCGGGCTGGCTCCCCAACCCCATGGGGCCAGGCAAGGTACCGCTGCGCAGCTACCTGTCCCTGCTCAACTTCAAGGCCAACCATCGCAAGACCCTGATCGTGGACGAGGGCGGCCAGTGGACCGGGGTGGTGACCAGTGCCAACCCCCACGATGGCAGTAGTGCACACAGTAATATCGGCCTGCGCTTCAGTGGGCCCGCCGCACGGGCCCTGCTGGAATCCGAACTGGTCCTGCTGGATATGGCAGCCATGCCACGCCCAACGCTCCCGGACATGGCAACCACGAAAAACGATAATGGCGGCCACCTTGAGATCCTCACAGAAGCGGCCATCCGTGATGCCCTGCTTGATACCGTGGCCCGCAGCAAGGCAGGCGATACGCTGGATGTGTCGGTGTTCTATCTCTCTCACCGGCCGCTGATCGACGCTATCAAACAGGCACACCGGCGCGGCGTTACGGTGCGCGCCTTACTGGACCCCAACAAGGATGCCTTCGGCAGGGAAAAGAACGGTATCCCCAATCGGCAGGTGGGCAGTGAATTCCACCAAAGCGGTATCGAGGTTCGCTGGTGCAACACCCGGGGGGAGCAATGCCATACCAAGATGCTGATGCTGACTCATGGCTTGCAGTCAGAGTTGATTCTTGGCTCCGCCAACTTTACTCGCCGTAATCTGGACAACCTGAATCTGGAAACCAGCGTCCGCCTTGTGGCACCGGCTGAGCACCCTGTGATGCTGCAAGCCACAGAGACCTTTCTGCGTCGCTGGGAAAACCGTGACGGGGAGAAGCACAGCCTCGATTATGACGCCTATGCGGATGAATCTGTTTGGAAGAAGGGGCTGTATCAGGTGATGGAGTTCAGTGGTTGGAGTAGTTTCTAGCCATGAGCCATGAGCCATGAGCTATGAGCTATGAGTTTCGAGTTTCGAGTTTCGAAATGCAAAACCGATACCGAGCAGCAGGGCCAGGTGCTTTTGACTTACGCTTCTCGCAACTCGTCACTCGCTACAGCTCTGCTTGCGGCGCTTCCTTTGGCGGACGATGCTGGTACCAATACCATCCGCTCACACCACCATTAATCAACCAGGCCGCCGCGATCAGGCTTCCGGTGATGGGCCAATGCCAGCTCTCAGGTAAAAGTTCCGTGCCCGGAATGGCAAGCAGAAACAGTACCGTTTCCAGTACCGCCAGCAGCAAAGGGGCAATGATCCGGGCCAGGTGATGCAGTTCGACGCCCAACCAGCGCAGCATGGCTGCCGACATGCTCAGGCCAAGCCAGATTACGATCAAAGCACCAATGATAACTGCCATTTTGCATCCACTCCGTTCACGTCACCGGCATGGTAGGCAGCTCTGCACGCAAACGCCAGCGTTCAGGCTCGTTCCTGATCGACAGAGAAACTGAATAACTGGTTTCGCACGGAGACAAAGTCGGCCACCTCGACCGGTCGGGAGAATACGTACCCCTGCGCCCGGTCACAGTTGAGCCCTTGCAGCGCCCGCACCGTCTGCCAATCTTCCGGTCCCTCTGCCACTACCGTCAGCTTGAGCTCATGGCAGAGCGCAATCACCGCATTAACAATAGCGTGATGGGCTTCCTGGCTTAGCATGTCATAGACAAAGCTGCGGTCGATCTTCACCTCGCTGACCGCGAACTGGCGCAGATGAGACATGGAGGAGTAGCCCATGCCGAAATCATCGATGCTGCAGGTAACGCCCATGGCGACCAGCCTGTCGATTACCATGCTGACACGCTCGGGCTCGCTGATCATGCTGGTCTCGGTCATTTCAAGGCGCAGGTCTTCCGCCAAACCACCATGGGAAGCCAATGCCCAGGCCACCTTGGCACAGAGATCGGTTTCCAGAAGATCCACCGCCGAGACATTCACGCTAAGGCAGGTAGGGAGCCCCTGACGGCGGAACTCGGCGGCCAGACGAACCGCTTCTTCCAGCACGAATTCAGTAAGCGTGACCACCAGCCCGGCCTGCTCCAGCAAGGGCACAAACAGCGCCGGGGACAACTCGCCCAGTTCAGGGTGTCGCCAGCGTACCAGCACTTCTGCACCCACCACTTTACCGGAGTCCAGATCTACCTGCGGTTGCAACATGACCCGCAGACCTTCCCGGCCATTGCGACGGAAATCCCGGATGATGAACAGGTTCTGCGGATCCGGATCCATGCTTTGCTTGTATTCCATCCAGCTGCGTCCGGAGCGGCTGGCGAAGGCCATGGCGGTTTCCGCCTGGCGCAGTATTTCCGCCACATCCGCTCCCCGCAGAGGGCACTGGGCCAAGCCGATGGTGAAACGCGGTTCCAGCTCCAGGCCATCAAAAACGATAGACTGATCATCCAGCAGACCTTCAGCCAGAGCCTTCTTGTCCTGGGCGAGCAAGGCGAATACCCCCCGCCCCATGTAACACAGGGCAGCGAACCCCTTGCGCTTGAGCCGTCGCGCCACCTCGGAGACCAGGCTCTCACCGGTGTTGAAGCCCAGCGAGCAAATGAAATCATCGATCTCCGACAGCTTGGCGACCATGAGCACATGGGCCGTGCCCTTGCGCTCAGCCCGCATCAGATGAGCGCGGACACGGGAAACGAATTCCGGGCGGGTCGGCAGGCCGGTAAGTCGATCGTGATATTCCCAGTGCAGCATTTCCTTCTCGGCCCGGGATTTGCGCAGGCGAGCGTTTTCCAGCTGCCAGGAAAGCCGCCGCACCACGGATCGGAGACGCCAGGAATAGGCATAGATCATCAACAGCAGCAGGCCCAGCAAGGCGCCGCCCAGGATCATCCAGCCCGCGTAATACTCCCAGTATCCGGGCCGGTTCCACTCCAGTTCCTGGCGCCACTTGGCATAGATGTCATAGTAGTGACCCGAGGAGACCACCAGCCCAAGCTGTTGTTGCAGCCAGGCATGCAGTTGCGGCTGTTGACGCGACACCGCAAACACATAGGGGCGCGGCCACAGCGGCGGCCCCAGTAACTGTAACGGTAGCGATTCCCGGGATATGGAACGATTGCTGACCGGCTGGGGGAGCAGCGCATACTCCGCCTCGCCATTGATCACTGCCTGCAGGGCCGCACGATAATCTTCGCGAATCACCGGCACCACATCGATACCCTGTTTGAGCAAGGCAGCGGCCGCGTAGCCGCCGTCCTCCAGTGCCACCCGCTGGCCACTGAGCGCTGCCAGCTCAGGGATCCCCTCGCGCTCCTCCAGGCCATAAATACCGTGGGTGACAAAATAAAACGGGGTGGTGAAAAGGAAATCCTGGCCCCGCTCGGGAGAGGCGAACATGGCCACCACATCCACGTCACCATTGCGTAGCCCGGACAGTGCATCAGGCCAGTCCATCAGACGATGCCTGGCGCTTCGCCCACCCTGGCTCACCATGGCCTTTTCCAGGTCCACGACAAACCCTAGGGCCTGCCCGGTCTCGGTCTGTTGCCACTGGAACGGTGGGTAGTTGTCATCGCCGGCGAAGCGAATCGGGTCGCTGCCGTTCTGTTGTGCTGCAAGCCCCCCGAACAGCAACAAGCCTGCCACCAGGAGCAACCCCTGCAGGGGCAACTTGTTAATATTCTTTTCCGCCACTTCGTGTCTCCGCCAATCCTGGCCTGACGCTTGCGCGCGGTAATGCATCAAAGAGGAAGCCGGAAAGAGTGACCGGCTACCAAGTGGCATCACTGCGTTCCAATCCCTGGAAACGATGCGCTTTCTTGTATATGGGTTATACCTCGGTGACCGACAAGTCAAGAAAGCAGGAAAAATTATTCGTGATAGCCAGACAAAACCCGGCGTTTCAGTGACTGATTATTTCACGCCCATGACGCACAAGCATGCCTTCACAGACCGCTCTGGGCAGCCCTTTCACCACCAACGCATAGGAGTGATCCATCATCCGCTGCAACTCACCAAGCGGGATCGAGCCATCAAGGCAGACCGTGTTCCAGTGCTTCTTGTTCATGTGGTAGCCGGGCAGGACGGCGGGGAAGATATCGCGCAGAGCAAGAGCCTGGTCCGGGTCGCACTTGAGGTTCATGCGCCCCTGCCCGTCTGATTCAGACAAGGTGGCAAACATCTTGCCCCGCACTTTCATGACGGCCACATCAGGGCCGAAGGGGAAATCTTCGCTAGCCTCGGGTTTCCCGAGGAGATACTGGCGGGCGGTATCGACGTCCATGTCTACCTCCAAAACGAACAAGGGCTCCGTTGAGAAAATCAGTCACGAGTTTCGAGTTTCGAGTTTCGAAGAGCAAAACCGACCCCAATTAGCGGGACAAGGTGTTTTGACTTTCGCTCCTCGAAACTCGCTACTCGCAACTGACATCATCGCCATACACAGATGGCAACCGGCGAAGCACCGGTTTTCGCTGTTAACTATTAAATATTAACTATTAGCTGCAGTGTCAGATTTCCCGCGTCTCCCGGAACCGGATATCCGGATGACGCTCTTCCGCCAACTGCAGATTCACCCGCGTGGGCGCCAGATAGGTCAGATGACCGGCACCGTCACGAGCCAGATTGTCATGGGCCTTGCGTTCAAACGCCGCCAGCTCACGCTCATTCTCTGCTTCCACCCACCGGGCAGTCGCCACGCTGACCGGCTCGTAGCGGCAATCCACACCGTATTCGCCCTTCAGTCGTGCGGCTACCACGTCAAACTGCAGGGTACCCACCGCACCCAGAATCACATCATTGTTGCGCAACGGGAAGAACACCTGGGTGGCGCCCTCTTCTGCCAGCTGGGTCAGCCCCTTGTGCAGCTGCTTGCTCTTCAGCGGATCGTTCAGCACCACACGCTGGAACAGCTCCGGGGCGAAGTGCGGGATACCGGTAAAGTTCAGCTCTTCGCCTTCGGTGAAGGTATCACCGATCTGGATGGTGCCGTGGTTGTGCAGGCCGATGATGTCACCGGAATAGGCCTCTTCCACATTGTCACGTTCACCGGCCAGGAAGGTCAGTGCATCGGCAATACGAATATCCTTGCCGGTACGCACCTGCTTGAGCTTGATGCCTTTCTGGTACTTGCCGGAACAGATGCGCATGAACGCCACCCGGTCACGGTGCTTGGGATCCATGTTCGCCTGGATCTTGAACACGAAGCCGGTCATCTTGGGCTCGTCAGCCTCAACCGTACGCACTGTCGCATCACGGGACTGGGGCGGCGGCGCCCACTCCACCAGACCATCCAGCATGTGGTCGACACCGAAGTTACCCAGGGCAGTACCGAAGAATACCGGGGTCAGCTTACCGGCCAGGAACCGCTCCAGATCGAACTCATGGCTGGCGCCCTGCACCAGTTCCAGGGTGTCACGCAGCTCTTCGGCGTAATCGGCACCCACCGCTTCATCCAGCTCCGGGTTATTCAGGCCCTTGATTTCGCGCACATCCTGCACGGTATGGCCCTGACCGGTCTGGTACAGCACGGTGGTATCGCGCAGCAGGTTGTAGACGCCCTTGAAGCTCTTGCCCATACCGATGGGCCAGGTGATCGGCGCACACTCGATGTTGAGCACATCCTCGATCTCGTCGAGCACCTCAATGCCTTCACGCACGTCACGGTCGAGCTTGTTGATGAAGGTCAGAATGGGCGTGTCACGCAGGCGACAGACCTCCATCAGCTTCACGGTCCGCTCTTCCACACCCTTGGCCGCATCAATCACCATCAGGGCAGAATCCACCGCCGTCAGGGTGCGATAGGTATCCTCGGAGAAGTCCGCGTGACCGGGGGTGTCCAGCAGGTTGACCGTGGAGCCCTTGTAGGGGAACTGCATCACCGAGGTGGTCACGGAGATACCCCGTTCCTTCTCCATTTCCATCCAGTCAGAGGTGGCGTGCTTGCCGGATTTCTTGCCCTTCACGGTACCCGCGCTCTGAATCAGGTTTCCGTACAGCAGCAGTTTCTCGGTAATGGTGGTCTTACCGGCATCCGGGTGCGAGATAATCGCAAAAGTGCGGCGCTTGGCCACCAGGTCTTGCAGACTCATGGAACAGGTTCTCTGACTGGGAATTTCGAGGGCGCGAGTATAGCAGTGTTGGCGACGGCTTTGACCCCACTCCGGTCAGACCAGACCGGAGCCCTTGAGCTGCCGCTGGCGCATCAGCAGGTAGAGGGCAAAGCCCACGGCCACGCCAGGGACAATGCCCAGCAGCAGTGCCAGCCAACCGCCACGGATCTGATAATGCTGGCGCTCGAACAGCACCCAGATGGCCAGGATCACCCAGCACAGGATCACATCCGTGGAGTAACCGGCCGCATAGGGATTGACGAAACCGGCCGCGAAGGCCCCGATGATGTCCGGATTCTCCAACATGGGCGGGCCGGCCAGCACCACCAGGGCAACACAGAAGATCAGTGCCACCAGCACCAGCAAACGACGAAACAGGGATTCAGACATCATTGGACCTCAGTCATTCCATTGAGAGCCCTATGGTTGGAAATTTACCCATGGCTGTCCAGCTTTTACACACTGTACATTGGGAGGCCAGGCAAGCAGTGATAGAGTGAAGTCACTTTCATCTGTGGATACCTGCCATGACCCAGTATGCTCGTGTTGCCTTCCTTCTTGCTGTCACCCTGTTCATGGCAGCCTGTAGCCAGACTCCCGGCGAGAGCGACGCCCGCAAGGTGCTCCAGGCGGAGCTGGAAAGCGCCCACCTGGCCGAGCTGCTGAAGATCAACAGCGTCGAGAAACACAATGGTTACCAGGATAACGATGGGCGCTACACCATCGAGGTCAGCTACCAGCTTAAGGCGGCAGAATCCCTGTCGGATTATGCGGCCCAGATCAAAGGGGATGAATCCCTGGGCGGCATGGACCGCTTCGCCATGATCATGGCTCTCAGCGCCTTGCGGGTGGAATACGGCAACTTCGCCAAGGGCGACACGTTCGATGAGCAACGGGTGCTGACCTTCCGGGATAGCGAGCAGGGATGGATGCCGGTGGAGTGAAGTAGCTACAAGCGACAAGCTTCAAGCTGCAACGCGGGTCAGGCCGTGCAGAATTCTGACGCCTCGCCTCGCGCTGCCAGCCAATATCAAACCGCACCCTGGGTGCGGTTTTTTTTGCTTCACGCTTTGCCCACCGGGCAGACAAACCCTCGTACACGGGAATAAACCTGTAGATACCGTCTCTCTCCATACCCTGCAAGCCTTCTCTAGGCGACTTGCGGGGTATATTCCTTCTGGTGTTTGATCACCCCGTAGGCAATCTGCACCAGCTTTCTCATGGCAGCCACTACGATGGCCATCCTTGATTTCCCT
>NZ_JALKBH010000007.1 GCF_023016115.1 Alcanivorax sp. S6407 | reverse complement strand
GAGAATGTGGGTCGGAGCCAGATCTACAGCGCAGGATCTATGTCCTCAGGAGTTCCACAGGCTTTAGCCCGACCCGTGAGTGTTGGTAGCTAATCAACACTCGTGGAGAGATACAAGGAGTTCCCTTCCAGGGGACGAACCGAGCGCAGCGAGGCGACCGAAGGGAGTCTTTTTTTAGGCCTTTCGCGTCCTTTAATGCCTGTTCGAAGTGAGCCTCTGGAATCCTTACCTCGCTTAGGCTCGGATCGCTTGCAGGCAAGTTATTCGCTTCGCTCACCCTTCGGGCCGCACTCCGTGCGTTACTCCGCTACGCTACGTTCCTACAGCGGCTTCGTAGAAAAGCCGAAAACCCAGGAACTTTTCGGCCTTTCTCAATCCAATCAAGCGTAGCTTGTAGCTTGTAGCTTGTAGCTTGTAGCTTGTAGCTTGTAGCTTGTAGCTCGTAGCTATTATTTATGCCCACCGGACAGCAGGCATTGCATCAACACCGCATTCTCGTGCCCGTCGCCCCGGCGGTAGTAATTCTTGCGCACGCCACATACCTCAAAACCCAGGCGCTCGTAGAGTAACTGGGCGCCGGTGTTGGTTTCCCGGACTTCCAGGTACATCACGGTCATGGCGTCGTTGCGGGCGGCTTCCATGGCCTGTTCCAGCATCAGCCGGGCGATGCCGCGACGCTGCAAGGCTGGCGCCACAACCACATTCAGGACATGGGTTTCATCGAGGATACGAGACAGGATCAGGAAGGCCACCGGTTCATCGTCACGGTCGACCACGACCTGACACAGGTAGTTGGCATTCTTTAGACAATCGCCAAAATGGCTACGGGTCCAGGGGGTCAGCTGGGCCGCGGTTTCGATAGCCATCACGGCGTCCAGATCGTCCAGCTCCATCAGGCGAATGGAATCAGGGCCGAACACGGCTTCAGACACCCTCGAAACCATGGCGCTGCATGGCCTGCCAGCTGACCTTCTTGTGGCTGGCAGGATCTTCCAGCATTTCACTGAGTGAGCTGATTACCAGCGCCGGATGACCCGCAATTTCGAAGGGCTGATAGCGCGGCTGATCAAACAACGCCTCATTGAGCGCCTCTGGCAAGGCCAGCAGCACCCGCTCCCCACCTGCCTGATCACACAGACCGGAGATAAAGGCTGACAGGGCCTGAGCCGCTTCTGCTGCCTGCATAGGTTGATCGGTTAGCGGACAGAAGAACCGCCGCGGGCGACCCGCGCGCCCCTGAAACAGGGCCAACAGGCTGGCCATCAACGGCGCCTCGAAACGCCCCAGCCCTGGCGCCTGGGAGTCTTCCTGGGCACACAGCAACCAGGTGCCAGTACCGAGATGGGCCTCCAGGGTAAACACCAGCCCCTTTCCTTTACTCGGGGTGGCTATCGGCGCCTGTGGCTCCGCTGCGGGCACCACTGCCCTGGTTTGCTGCGGCGTATCCAGCGTCTCTTTCAGGGAAGGGGTGGACTCAGCTGTTTCCGGGGTTGTCGACACCGTCTCGGCTGCTGCCGCTACCGTGTCAACATTGGCACCAGGTGTCTGTGCAGGGACCGCATCCTGTTCTTCATCCCAGTCCAGCCAGGGCGACGGTGCGGCACCGGGCAGCGGGGTACGTGCCACCCAGGGCGTCAGCCCCATGGCCGTTAGATAACTCTGCCGCTGTGCTTCATTCATTGGACGCTCCGCGTCCGCTGGTATGCATCACGCAACACGCTGGCACGTAAACCCATCCAACCTGCTTTCAGGGTGTCACGACACTTCATGATAATCAGACTCCATCCGCCGCTTGCGGGTGGGCCTTTTCCAGTCCGGCCGCGAAGTGATTGAGGGCGTTCAGGTAAGCCTTGGCGGAGGCGGTGATGATGTCGGTATCAGCACCGTGGCCATTGACGATTCGGCCACCCTTCTCAAGGCGCACAGTCACTTCGCCCTGGCTGTCGGTACCGGCGGTAATGGCATTCACCGAATATAGCAGCAAGGTGCTGTTACTCTCTGCCATGGACTCAATGGCCTTGAAGGCCGCATCCACCGGGCCAGCGCCACTGGCGGTAGCTTCTTGCTCCTCACCGTCGATGCTGAGCACAATACGTGCTTCCGGGGTTTCTCCCGTGCGCGCAGAGGCCTGCAGCAAGACCAGCTTGAAGCGTTCGTCTTCGGCCGCTTTTTTGGTGTCGCTGACCAGCGCCTGAAGGTCTTCGTCGAACACTTCATGCTTCTTGTCAGCCAGATCCTTGAAGCGCTGGAAGGCCTCGTTCATGGCCGCTTCGGATTCGAAGGTAATGCCCAGCTCATCCAGACGGGCCCGGAACGCCGCCCGACCGGAATGCTTGCCCAGCACCATGCGGTTGGTATGCCAGCCCACATCTTCGGCGGACATGATTTCATAGGTCTCGCGATGCTTGAGCACCCCGTCCTGGTGAATACCGGACTCATGGGCAAAGGCGTTGGCGCCGACGATGGCCTTGTTCGGCTGTACCGGGAAACCGGTGATCTGCGACACCATTTTCGAGGTGGGCACGATCTCTTGCGCATTGATACCAGTGTCTACCGTAAACAGGTCCTGACGGGTACGGATGGCCATCACGATCTCTTCCAGGGAAGCATTACCCGCCCGCTCGCCCAGACCGTTGATGGTACATTCCACCTGCCGCGCGCCAGTCTGCACTGCCGCCAGGGAGTTGGCCACGGCCAGCCCCAGGTCGTTGTGGCAATGCACGGAAAAGATCGCCTTATCGGCATTGGGAATACGCGTCAGGAGCTGGTGAATGGTCTCACCGAACTGCTCTGGGATGGCATAGCCCACGGTATCGGGAATATTGATGGTACGAGCACCGGCATCGATAACCGCTTCGATAATGCGGCACAGAAAATCGATTTCGGAACGGCCAGCATCCTCACAGGAGAATTCCACATCGCCCATGTGATTGCGGGCATGTTTCACGGCCGCTACCGCATGTTCGATCACCTGGTCCGGCTCCAGCCGCAACTTGTGCTGCATGTGAATCGGGCTGGTAGCAATAAAGGTGTGAATGCGCCCGGACTCGGCACCGGCCAGCGCTTCCGCCGCCCGGTCGATATCCGCTTCCTTGGCCCGGGCCAGGGAACAAATGGTGGATTCCTTGATGGTGTCAGCAATGGCCTTCACTGAGCGGAAATCACCCTGGCTGGCAATGGCGAAGCCCGCCTCGATCACGTCCACCCGCATGCGCTCCAGCGCCTTGGCGATACGCAGCTTCTCGTCCTGGTCCATGGTGGCACCCGGGCTCTGCTCACCATCGCGCAGGGTGGTATCAAAAATAATCAGGCGATCTTTGCTCATTGGGGTCTCTCGCAAAATAAGTGACGAGCTTCAAGCTACAATCTGCAACGCGCGGCAGGCTGCTGTGCATTAAGAGGTCTGTCGACCGCGTCCCGGGCTCCGGGCGCGGCTCCAGCCTGACAAAACCTGATGGCAGTCGACGCGTTGTAGCTTGTAGCTTGTAGCTTGCCCCTAATCGGGCTTCTTTAATGGTGTCAGGGCCTGTTAACACTACCAAAATGGCCCCTGCTGAATACATTTTTTCGTCCAGTAGTGTCAGCCGATGTGCCGTGTAGTCACTCTACATAAACAGCGGATGGCGCTGCTGGGCGGAAAAAGGGATCAGCCCTTCGGGTTGATCCCCCAAACCCGCCACTCTTCGTTATTCGTCACTCATTTGGAGAGACCAAACATCACTCCTCATGCCTAGATTGGCGGGTTTGGGGGCTCAACAGGGGCTATTTTGGTAGTGTTAACAGGCCCTAGTCTACACCAGTCTCAGGGCTCTCAGCACGGCTTCGCGCAGGGCTTCGCCTACTTCCCGGCCCTTGATGCCTTCTGCCAAGCGCAGGGTCTTGCCATCCACTTCCGCCTGCAAGGTCATGTATTCGGTCTTGCGGCCATTGCTGGTGCTGCTCATGCCGGATTTGAGCACCACCTGCTCAGCCCGCAGCAGGCGCCCTTCGCGGCGGTAGATGGCGATCCCCAGCCAGCGGCGCACCACCTTCACATCACTGCCCCGAATCCAGACCTGCAGGCCCCGGGCCAGGGTATAGACCGTGCTAAATACGATGGCATAGCCGATCAGGCCAAAGATACTACCCATGAAATACAGCATGACACCTTCCGAGGCGGCCGCGATGAACAACCCCGTGCCTACCCCGGCAAAGATGCCGCCAAACAGCAGCATCCCCAGCTTCATGCCCAGATTTCTCCCCGCGCGGCTTTCCAGATACAGGCCTTGCCCGGTCTGCTCCACATGAATCTGCTCGCTGGCCGACTCTACCGCCTCCAGCTCCCGCTCACGACGGTCCGCCATGACATGGGATTCCGGCAGCTGAACCCGGCTGGCACCACTACCGGCTATCACCGGCACGTCCCAGCTTCGGCTGAGCTTGCGACCTTCCACAGTCCCTTCCAGCTCCACCCGCCAACGGATGTAGTTTCGACCGCTACCGCGGGTGGCGGGCTGCTCCGCAGGTGCATCGAAACAGAACTGGATTTCGGTACCGGACTGACGGGGTACACAGTAAGCCCGTTGCTCGGTCTGCCAGAGCACATCTTCCACCGTCTTGCGATCCTTGCCGGAACCGCTCTCACGGCCGCGAATACAGCTCAACCACACATCCAGGCTGCACTCGCGAGACATGGCCTTGCCCAATTGGATCGTGCCACCGACCTGACCGCCCGCCTGACCGGGCTCCGGGTCCATTTGCAATGGCGTGGGGCCAAAAAACTGGTAATTGCGGCGCATCTTCCAGCCAGCCCAGGCAATCCCCGCCCCCACCAGCGGGAACAGCAGCACCACCAGAATCATGTAATCGCCACGACTGACTTCTTTCCAGATATCCAGATAAGCCGGGGATGGCAGCAGAATAAAAATGGCGCCAAATCCGACCATAAACCAGTGGCCGGATTTCTCCCTGCTGGAGTAACTGCCCGTTTCGGAGACCAGAGCCTCCTCCTTGCTGCCGCGGCGCATCAGGAACATGACACCAGCCCCGACCAGGGCAAAGACACCACCAAAGGTGAAGCCGAAGATCACCGCCCCCCAGCGGAAGGTGCGGTCCAGATAGGCTTCATGGGGCGCATCAGGATTAACCCAGGCGCTTACGGTGCGGTTGTTTCTTCGGGCAGTATCAATCCGCCCATACAGCTGCTGCCAGTAATCGCCGAAGTTGTCGGAGCCGCTGTACTGGCTGATCTGGCTGCTGCTGTAATCCACCCCGCCATAGCGGTAGCGGTAGCTGCCGCTGACACTATACGTGGTGGAGCCATCCGAACGATGGGAATTAAGCTTGCTGCTCAGCACTGTCGCCGGAACACGGGACCAACTACCTGATTCGATATATTTGCCAATCGGCACCACCGCCACGAAAAACATCACAGCGAGGCCGGCGAGCAGGAAAATGCCCCCGAACAGGTAGCCGCCGATCCCGCCCTTTTTATTCTGCTTGTTCTCGTCCACCGACAAACCGTTCTCCCCCCTTGATCAAACCCCACAGCACCACCCCACTGATAGCGCCATAAAGATGGGCATTCACATAGACCCGCCCGTTAATCCAGTTGTGCAGATAATCCACGTCATAACCGGGCATATGCTCACTGACCAGACGCCCAACAATTACCGCCAGTACTACGGAATGCAGCACCGGGTTACCTCGCCAGCCAAGCAACAGACACAGGATCAGTAAACCATGAAGAATGCCGGACAGCCCCACATAGTGCTGCAGCTGGGCATCAATAAAATACAGTGCCAGGCCTGATGTCAGTGCACAGAAAAACAGCCAGCTCCAGAAACGAAGCCGATCAAGAAGATCTTCAAAGAAATAACCGCACAACAACAGCCCGGACAAATTGAGCAGTAGATGCCAACTATTCAGGTGTACCAGATGACAGGTAAAAATCCGCCACACCTGCCCCCCTTCGATGGCTGCCCGATCAAACGCCAGCCACGGGTTCACCCACTGATGAGCAAAGCCCAACACCGCCAGCACCACAGCAAAGGCAATGAATTGGGGACGGAGTTTTTTGTCTCTGGGTTGCATGAGGAATCCGGCAAAACGTGAAGGGACATTAAGCCACAAGCTACAAGCCGCAAGCTACAACGCGGCCCATGATCGATGCCACACGGCAGACTTGCCAGCCGCGCCGCCAACCCCGGTTCGCGGGCATGGCTAGCAGATTTGGCTATGCCCTTCTCGCGCCTTGTAGCTTGCGGCTTGTAGCTGCCGTTAAAAACAAAAAGCCCCGCACGAGGCGGGGCTTTTCGGAGGGTCGGACGACCGGCTGATTTACATCATGCCGCCCATACCGCCCATGCCACCCATGCCGCCCATATCAGGGACACCGGCACCGGCGTTTTCTTCCGGCTTGTCAGCCACCATGGCTTCGGTGGTGATCATCAGGCCAGCGATGGAAGCCGCAGCCTGCAGCGCGGTACGGGTTACCTTGGCAGGATCCAGGATACCCATTTCCAGCATGTCGCCGTACTCGCCGGTAGCCGCGTTGTAGCCGTAGTTACCGGAACCGTTGCGAACTTCCTGAACGATCACGGACGCTTCAGCACCCGCGTTGAAGGCGATCTGACGCAGGGGAGCCTGCAGGGCACGAACGGCCAGCGCGATACCGGCGTTCTGCTCTTCGTTGTCACCCTGGATGTCACCCATGTTAGCCAGCGCACGTACCAGCGCCACGCCACCACCCGGTACCACACCTTCTTCTACCGCCGCACGGGTAGCGTGCAGGGCATCGTCAACGCGGGCTTTCTTCTCTTTCATTTCCACTTCGGTGGCAGCACCGATCTTGATCACGGCAACACCGCCGGCCAGCTTGGCCACGCGCTCTTGCAGCTTTTCTTTGTCGTAGTCAGAAGAGGAGTTCTCGATTTCGCGACGGATCTGCTCAACGCGCGCATCGATATCGCCCTGCTGGCCAGCGCCATCAACAATGGTGGTGTTTTCCTTGTCGATGTTCACTTTCTTGGCAGTACCCAGGTCTTCCAGGGATACGTTTTCCAGGCTCAGGCCCACTTCTTCGCTGATCACGGTGCCACCGGTGAGGATAGCGATGTCCTGCAGCATGGCCTTGCGACGGTCACCAAAGCCCGGCGCCTTCACAGCGGCACACTTGATGATGCCGCGCATGTTGTTCACTACCAGGGTAGCCAGCGCTTCGCCTTCAATGTCTTCGGCGATGATCAGCAGCGGCTTGCCCTGCTTGGCCACATTCTCGAGAACCGGCAGCAGCTCACGGATGTTGGAGATCTTCTTGTCCACCAGCAGGATGTAGGGAGTTTCCAGCTCAACCTGCATCTTTTCCTGGTTGTTGATGAAGTAGGGGCTCAGGTAGCCGCGGTCGAACTGCATACCTTCAACCACTTCCAGTTCGTTCTGCAGGGACTGGCCTTCCTCAACAGTGATCACACCTTCCTGACCCACTTTCTCCATGGCCTGGGCGATGATTTCACCTACAGACTTGTCGGAGTTGGCGGAGATGGTGCCCACCTGTTCGATGCTCTTGGTGCTGTCACAGGGAGTGGACAGTTTCTTCAGTTCTTCAACAACGGCTTCTACGGCCTTGTCGATACCGCGCTTCAGGTCCATCGGGTTCATGCCAGCGGCAACGGACTTGAGGCCTTCGTTAACAATAGCCTGGGCCAGTACGGTAGCAGTGGTGGTGCCGTCACCGGCTTCGTCGTTCGCCTTGGAAGCGACTTCTTTCACCATCTGGGCGCCCATGTTCTCGAACTTGTCTTCCAGTTCGATTTCCTTGGCCACGGACACACCATCTTTGGTGATGTTCGGCGCGCCGAAGGATTTTTCCAGTACCACGTTACGGCCTTTCGGGCCCAGGGTGACTTTTACAGCGTCAGCCAGAATGTTGACACCTTTGGCCATACGGGCACGGGCGTCATCACGAAACAATACTTCTTTAGCCATGGTTCTTTACCTCTGCGAAATCTGTTTGATCCCCGTCAGCGGGTGATCGTGGTGTTCTTGATCCTGTTGGCAGCCTTCGGCTCTTTAGCCCTCGATGACGGCCAGGATCTCGGATTCGCTCATGATCAGCAGTTCTTCACCTTCCACCTTGACGGTGTTGCCGGCGTACTGACCGAAGATCACCTTGTCACCCTTTTTCACGTCCAGCGGACGCACATCACCGTTGTCGGTGATCTTGCCGTTACCGGCGGCGATCACTTCACCACGGGACGGCTTCTCGGTGGCAGAACCGGGCAGCACAATACCGCCAGCGGACTTGGTCTCTTCTTCTTCACGGCGAACCAGCACGCGATCATGCAAAGGACGGATGTTCATTTTCCTTAAACTCCCAGTTTCAGTTCTGATGACACCCGAGCCCACCCGGGGCGGGCTCGGCAGTCCGAATTAGCACTCTAACGAGTCGAGTGCCAATCATAGTAATGATGACAGCGCAGTCAATAGGCGGCGCAGGCCAGCCAGCAACTGTCTGCGGGGTCAGGAATGGGGCTAGACGACAGGGATTCAAGGGGGTGGGAGCAAAAAAGCGTGAGCGAAGTGTTTCAGGGGGGAGGCGGGCATCAAGGAAGAGAAGCGAGTGACGAGTGACGAGTTTCGAAAATCCAGATCAAGACCCGGGTTTTGCCCTTCGCAACTCGAAACTCGGATCTCGCAACTCATCATGTACGGTCTTTCTGTGGGAGCGTGCCTGCACGCGAAAAAGCCCGGCAAAGGCTTCGCTTGCAGGCATACCCTGAAGGGCACAGAGAGCTCCCACAGCAGATCAAGCCCCGTACCTGGCTAAACCTGGGTTCGAGCCAGGGCAACCAGGGCCTCGCGTACCTGCACGGCATCTTCTGCCTTTGCCGAAAATGGCAGGCGACGCAAGTTGCCCTCATGCAGTAGCCAGCTTCCCCAGGGATCTACCGCCAGCATGGTGGCGCCCTCGCCGGGGCAGCCCAGCAGGCTCAGGTAGTGGTCGCAGGCGTCGCTGTGGTCGGCGTTCATGTGCCCCACCATGCCCTGCTCCCGGGCAAGATCCCAACCGTGGGCGGGCAGCAAGGCTGCCGCCTCCAGCCAGGCAGCCTTGCCGAACCCGGGGATCCAGCGGACTTTCTCTGGACGCAGGGCGTAGAAGTGAAAATCCAGCTGCAGGTAGTCGCGCATGTGTGGAAACACCTGCAGGTAGCGCTCGCCCTGCTCCGCTGTTACCCGCTCCAGCGAGCCTGTCACCGACAGCCGCACCGCTGCCTGCCAGTCACTATGCGACTCTTCCACCCACATCAGCGATACGGCAGGGTTTTGGCGAACATTGACGGTGTGCTCAGCGAGATCACTCATCAGCATGATCAGGCGGCCCTGCCCGTCCGGCACCACATTGATGGCGGTGGCGAGAGGCTGCCCCTGAGTATCCACGGTGGCCAGCGCCGCATGGCTGTGTTGATAGACAAAGGCCTGGGCCTGAGTGATCTGATCCATTCTCGAATCCTTGCTGGTTATGCTTTCCTGACGTTTTTCCCCGGTTTCCCGGGGCCCTGAGCAATCCGGTCATTGGTCTTGCCGGGGCTCACTACCATAATCGCCCTCATCGTGAACCGACAGTGTAAGGAATCACCATGGATCTGAACCAGAAAGTGATCGTAGTGACCGGTGCCGGTCGTGGCCTGGGCCGCGGGATTGCCACCTACTTCGCCGGCAAGGGTGCCCGCATCGCCTGTGTGGACCTGAACCAGGAAGACCTGGACGCCACCGTAGCCGCCTGTAAGGAAGCCGGCGGCGACGCCCGCTCCTACATCGCCAACGTAGCGAAAGAAGAAGACGTTGAAGCCCTGTTCAACAACGTGGGTAACGACTTCGGCGCCCTGCACGGTCTGGTCAACAACGCCGGCATCACCCGCGACGGTCTGCTGGTGAAGTTCAAGGACGGTGAAGTGGTCAGCAAGATGAGCCTGCAGCAGTGGCAGGCCGTGATCGACGTGAACCTGACCGGTGTATTCCTGTGTGGCCGTGAAGCCGCCGCCAAGATGCTGGAACTGGGCACCGAGGAAGGCGTGATCGTGAACATCTCCTCCCTGGCCCGTCACGGCAGCTTCGGCCAGAGCAACTACTCTGCCGCCAAGTCCGCCGTTGCCGCCATGGCAGAAGTGTGGGCGAAGGAACTGGCCCGCTACAACATCCGTACCGGCGCCGTGGCTCCGGGCACCATCAACACCGACATGCTGGCCGCCATGAAGCCGGAAGCCCGTGAGCGTCTGGTCCAGGCTGTACCGCTGCGTCGTCTGGGTGAAGCCGAGCACATCGCTCGTTCCGTGGCGTTCATCTTCGAGACCGACTACTTCACCGGTCGTTGCATCGATATGGACGGTGGTCTGCGTTAAACGCTGCACGCGTCACGCAACATGCAACACGCTAAAAGCCGCGCTCCGAAAGGGCGCGGCTTTTTTGTGTGCCGCCTCCCTGCAGCAATAGACAACACCGTAGGGCGGAAATCGGCGCAAGCCGATCTCCGCCGTTATGCGTCAGGCGTCCAGCCTCTGGCATCCGGCATTTCCCCTTGCAGCTTGTCGCTTGAAGCTTGTAGCCTCCTTTCCATGAATCCCGAATTCCGAGACGCCGTCTACCAGATCGTCGCCGCGATCCCGGCCGGCAGAGTCAGCAGTTATGGCGCCGTGGCCAGACAGGCCGGTTTTCCCCGCCATGCCCGCTTTGTCGGCAGGCTGATGAGCCAGCTGCCGGCGGGCTCACGCCTTCCCTGGCACCGGGTATTACGCGGCGATGGCCGGATTGCACTTGCCGGCACACCCTCGGGGGAAATCCAGATCCAGCGATTACTGGACGAACAGGTAACCGTGACGGGTGACAAAGTCCCCAAACGTTTTTTTGTGACCTGGACCGACTGAACCTGCATCGCTCCCTGCTGACAAAGTGTCTATGATGATCCCTTCGCCCACCGGAAGAGCCCGTTAATCCGACATGCCCTCACAAGCCTCCAGCTGGCAGGACTCCCTGAAAGCCTTTCTCCATCCCCGTGTGGCCACCATGTTCTTCTACGGGTTTTCGGCCGGCATCCCGCTGCTGCTGATTTTTTCGTCTTTGTCACTGTGGCTGCGTGAAGCCGGCGTGGACCGTTCTACCGTCACCTACTTCAGCTGGGCCGCACTGGCCTACTCGTTCAAGTTTCTCTGGGCCCCACTGATTGATCGTCTTCCTGTGCCGGGCCTGACCCGCTGGCTGGGACGCAGACGCGCCTGGTTACTGGTCTCGCAACTGGCGGTGGCGCTGTCGATCTTCACCATTTCCCAGGTCGACCCGTCACAACCCGGCGCCCTTAACCTGATGGCCTTTACGGTAGTGGCGCTGGGCTTCACCGCCGCCACCCAGGACATCGTTATCGATGCCTATCGCATCGAATCCGCCGGCGCGGAATTGCAGGCGCTGATGTCTTCCTCCTATATCGCCGGTTACCGGATTGGCATGCTGACCTCGGGAGCAGGCTCGCTGGTGCTGGCCAGCCAGCTGGGATCCACCAGCGAGGTATACAGCTACAGCGCCTGGCAAAGCACTTACGCGCTAATGGCGCTGACCATGCTGGTGGGCGCCATTACCACCCTGGTCATCAGGGAGCCCGACAATCCGCGACCGGATGCCTTCGCCTACAGCAGCCGCCAGTACCTGCGCTTTCTGAGTATCTTTGTGGTCGGCATTGCCACCTTCGTGGCCATGTATGTGATCACCGGCCCGGAAGCTGACAGCCTCCGCAGCCAGCTCAAGGAGGCCACTCACAACAGCGCCCTGGCGGGACTGGTAGTGGAGAGCTGTCGTCTGGCACTGGCCTTTGCGGTGGTATATATCGTGATCAAGCTGATGGCGCTAACGCCGCTGTATGAGAAGCAGCTGGTGGAAGAGAGCTACATCGAGCCTGTCAGAGACTTCTTTCATCGCTATGGTGCCCGGCTGGCGCTGGTGATTCTGCTGTTTGTGGGCTTTTACCGCATTTCCGATATCGTGCTGGGCGTGATCTCCAACGTCTTCTTTGAAGACATCGGTTTCACCAAAACGGAAATTGCCACCGTGGTAAAAACCTTCGGGCTGTTCATGACCATCGCCGGTGGTTTTCTTGGCGGCCTGCTGGCGGTTCGCCACGGGGTCATCAAGGTGCTGTATCTGGGCGCCTTCCTTACCGTTGCCACCAACCTGCTGTTTCTCTGGCTGGCCCATGCCGGTCATGACATCCGTATCCTGTATGTGGTGATCTCCGCGGACAATCTGACCGCGGGTCTGGCCAGTGCCGCCTTTGTGGCCTTCCTGTCCCAGCTCACCAATGTGTCGTTCACCGCGGTGCAATACGCCATCTTCAGCTCACTGATGACCCTGCTGCCGAAAACCATCGGCGGCTACTCCGGCAGCATGGTGGACAACCTCGGCTACCCGGGCTTCTTCCTGCTGGCCAGCCTGATGGGGGTACCAGTGCTGGGGCTGATCTATATGATCCAGCGCAAGGGGGCATTCAAGGACTGAAAGGACCCTGTGCCCCACTGCATCTACTCCTGACATCCAGGCTGCCGGCCACACATCAACTGTTACACTTCACCACACCCGGGCCCCGCCCCCGCTGATGCCTTTCACCTGCTTTTCAGCCTTGTATACCTGTACAAGCCCGATTCCGGCGGGGTTGGCGGGCGGCGGAGCGGCGAATTTTCAATCAACCAAAAACCGGCTATAGTTCACATATTACAAAAAACAACAAGAATGCCGATGAACTTAGCCGAAATGGATATCCTGGTCGTAGACGACGCCCGCTTCTCGGCGGCCGTGGTCAATCGCACGCTGGCAGCCGCTGGCTACACCAACATCCGTCACGCCAACAGCGCGCAGGACGCGCTGGGTCAACTGGCCCAGCAACCGGCGGACCTGGTGGTGGCAGACTGGCTGATGCCCGGCATGGACGGCCTGGAACTCACCCGTCGCATTCGTCAGAACGACGAAGCCAGCAACCGCTATACCTATGTGCTGCTGCTTACCGCCCGGGAAGGGGTGGATGCGCTTCAACAGGCCTTCGACCAGGGCGTGGACGACTTCGTTTCCAAATCCTCCATGACCGAACAGCTGCAACATCGCGTAATGGCCGCCGATCGGATTATCCAGCGCCATTACCGTGTGCAAACCGACTACCAGCGTATGCTGACCTTCAACCGTCAGCTGAAGAAACAGGCCCTGATCGACCCGCTCACCGGCTTCGGCAACCGCCAGGATAACCTGCGCGCCCTGCAGAACACCCTCAAACAGGCCGACAAGCGCGGCGGCGCCGCCTGCCTGATTCTGCTCAAACTGGACGAATTCGAAGCCCAGCAGAAGGAGCGTGGGCAGAAGGTCATGCAGCAGGGCGTGCTGGCATTCAGCCGCCGCCTGCGCCAGTCTGTCAGACCACTGGACAGCGTGTGTCGTATTCAACCGGACCTGTTTGCCCTAGTCACCTGGCAACCGGATCTGAGCCATTGCGAACCCAACAGCTTCCGACGGCTATATGAATCCCTCAACCACCGTGCCTACCAGACCGCCGCCGGTTTTATCAGCCTGCATGTGAGCATGTCGCTGACAGCCTCGGAAGGTGCCATGGCCCCGGAAGCCATGTTCGACCAGGCCACATTGGGGCTCCCCCTGTCCATTGCCGAAAAACGCATCGTGGCCGCCCCCACTTCGGACAAGGCAACGCCGGAGGCTCAACCCACCACCCCAAGCGCCAACAAGGGCGCCGTTTGAGGAGCGAGTTGACCGCACGGCCCGGCAACAGGCCAATGCAGCTCACTTAAACTAAAGTCTTTGTGGGAGCGTGCTTGCACGCGAATAGCGCACTATCGCAAAGGCTTCGCGTGCAAGCACGCTCCCACAAAAGATCAACACCACAGCTTCAGTGAACCGAATCAAGACAATAGGCCGCGCTTTCGATTCACACCTGACACTCTCATCGTCTCCTGACTTTCGCACCACGCTGGCATAACATGCGGGCATGATCACACCGCTTCCCCACTGGTATTTGCTCGGTGCCGGCAACATGGGCACCCTGGCCGCCTGGTATCTGACCCGGGCCGGTCACACTGTCACTGTCATCAAGGCAGGCAGCCCTGCCTCCCTGGAAAAGACCCTGCTGCTGCCTGAGGGAAAATCGGTCACCTTGACGATACCGGTGGTGGCGCCTGAGGCAATACCCGCGTCTATTGATTACCTGCTGGTGGCAGTGAAAACCCCCTACAGCCGTGCGGCCCTCGCCCCGCTCAACACCCGTCTGCATGACGCCAGCCAGGTCATCCGCCTGCAGAATGGCCTTGGCGCCCTGGACGGCCTGCTGCCTGACAACCTGACAGTACTGGAAGCGGTGTCGACCAGCGCCGTGAAAGGCCAGCACCCGCACCACCAGATCGTCGCGGAGAATCACACCTGGATTGGCGGGAAAGCCAATCCCCCCGCCTGGCTGGCAGCACTGCAAGCCCACTGGCCCAACCTGCAGTGGGCCGATGATATCCATACTCCCCAGTGGCAGAAGCTGATGGCCAATGCCGTGATCAATCCTCTCACCGCAATCTACGATGTACCCAACGGGCAGATCGTAGACGATCCCGAGCTGCGCAAGAGAGCCGAGGAAATTTGTACAGAAGCCGACCATGTATTGCAGGCCCTGGACCCGGCCTGGCCGGCAGCATCACTGGAAAACGTGCTCGCCGTGGCTCGCGCCACCGCCGGCAATACCTCATCCATGCGTGCCGACCGACAGCGCGGTGCCATCACCGAAATCGACGCCATCAACGGCTGGATCGTCAAACAGGCGAACAGGCTGGGGCTGGAGGTGCCGGAGAATCAGGCAGTGATGGATGCGTTGAAAAGGTAAACGCGTTGAGCGAGTGACGAGTTTTCGAGTTGCGAAAATCACAACATTGTCCGGTCTTTCGTAATGCCTAACGAGTTTCCTCAGCGCCGAAACGCCTGCCTCTCTAGAGGCGTTTCTGGAATCCTTACCTCGCTTAGGCTCGGATCGCGAGCAGGCCGCTCCTACGGGTTATGACAGAGCCCCGTGCAAGCCGCATCTCAGTTCCTCGCTGTCGCTCGGTTCGCACCCTGGAAGGGAGTTATTCGCTACGCTCACCCTGCGGGCCGCACTGCGTGCGTTACTTCGCTACGCTACGTTCCTACAGCGGCTTCGTAGAAAAGCAGCAAACCCGGGAACTTTTCCGGGCTTTGCTATCGGATCGAGTGTAGCTTGTAGCTTGTAGCTTGTAGCTTGTAGCTCGTAGCTCGTAGCTCGTAGCTGAAATTATCCCCCGCTGTTGCCCTCCGTTACACCCAACCACTGGATTTACCGGCCGTTTTTCGCCATCGTAGCGGGCATTGTTCAATGTCGTGGAACCCTGATGCAGCGTAATCTTGTTTTGGCCATCAGCCTGATCGCCAGCGGTCAGTCACTTGCCAACGATTCACAGGCCAGCAATGAAATCCAGACCGTGAAGGTCAGTGGCGCCGTCAGCCATGAGCTGGCCAACGAATTGCCCACCGGCACCGTGGTCATCGACCGTCAAATGATTGACAGTCTGCCCGCCAGCGATCTGACCGAAGTGCTGGATAGCGTGGCCGGACTGCAGGTGAGCCAGCTGTATGGCATCAACGGCAGCGGCGCCAGCGTGGACCTGCTCGGCTTTGGTGCCACAGGCAACCAGAACACCCTGATTCTTCTCAATGGCCGGCGATTATCCGGTATCGATCTGGGCCGGCCGGAACTCAGCGGCATTCCGCTGGCAGCCATCGAACGCATCGAAATCCTGCCAGGCGCCGGTGCCGCCCTGTACGGTAACGGCGCCACTGGCGGCACCATCAACATCATTACCCGTCAGCGCTATGACAACAGTGCCGGCATCGAAGTGAACGGCGGCAGTTATGACAGCCTGGGCGGCCAGCTGCATGCCACCGGCAAGCACAACAGCCTGAGCGGCGCCGTGGCAGGGCACACCCTTACCAGCGATGGCTACCGGGACAATAATCGTACCCGCAACAACAGCCTGTTCGCCGACCTGCGCTATCAGGGCGAAGGCTTCCAGGCCTACTTCACCGCCACCGGGGAAGAGCAATATACCGGCCTTCCCGGCGGCCGAAACATCACCGCCACGGAAAACCAGTTCCGCGATGATCCCCGCGGCACCGACAATCCGGAAGATGAGGTAGACCAGAACAGCTATTGGCTGATGCCCGGCTTACGGATCAATCTGTCGGATCAAACAGCCCTGACCCTGGAGGCCAGCAAACGTCGCCAGCATCAGGAGTTCGACTACGTCTCCGGTAACTTTACCAGTGACACCGTGATCGACAGCACCAGCCTGACGCCAAAGCTGGAAGGCCAGCTGACCACCGGTGGCGCCGTACACAACTGGACCCTGGGGTTCGACCTCAACAAATTCGATTACGCCAGTAACACCAATTTCGGCAGCCGTGATCTGGAACAGGATCAGCGTGCCTGGTATCTGCATAACCTGGTCAGCCTAACGCCAAAGCTGTCGGTGAGCGCCGGTGCCCGCAAACTTGAAAGCACCCTTTCCGGTGAAGGCGGCAACAAAACCCAGGACGGTGAAATGTACGAAGGCGGCATGCGTTATACGTTCACCGGCAATCTTGCCCTGTTTGCCGGGGCCCAGCGCAGTGTGCGGATTGCCAACCTGGACGAGCTGTCACCGTTCAATCCTCCCATCGATCCGCAAACCGGCCGCACCTACACTCTGGGCGCCAGCTGGTCGGAGGGCATGCAACATTCCACCCTGACCCTGTGGCGGGCGGAGATCGACCACGAAATCCTGTTTGATCCCGCCACCTTTACTAACCGTAATCTGGATGACCCCACCGTCCACAAGGGGATCAGCATCAACAGCCGCTGGCGTCTGGACAAGGACCTGACGTTCAGCGCCAACGCCAGTGCCCAGCAGGCGCGCTTTGACGGCGGCCAGTACAGCGGCAATGACGTCCCTCTGGTGCCGGAGCACACCATGCACCTGAGTGCCGATTGGCAAGCACTGAAATGGCTGTCCGCCCAGCTGACTCATCGCTATGTGGGCGAACGCCACTATGACAGCGATCTGGCCAATGAGTATCCCAAGCTGGATCACTACCGCAGTACCGATTTCCAGCTGACCGCCCGCTACCGCGGCGGCTACCTGCGCGCCGGTGCCTATAACCTGGAAAACCATCTGGTGGCAGATTACGGGGTCTACAACCCCGGCAGCGGCGACACCACGCTGTACCCGTTACCGGAGCGCCACTACCGCATCGCCATCGGCTACGAGCTTTAAAGCAGCTGCAAGCTTCAAGCTGCAACGCGGGATGAGTGGAAACAAACTTAAGCGCCTTGCCCGCGAGTCATTTCAGAAATTGTGCGCGGGCAAGGCTTTCGGCCCCCTGTCCAGACTTATCCGTGTTGCAGCTTGTGGCTTGTAGCTTGCTATTCCATCGCTCACAGGCAAGCTCCTGAAGCGAGATGACTGAAAGGATTGATTCATGACCGAAAAGACCCGCATCAACCGCGTCATCACCCGCACCGGCGACAAGGGCGAAACCGGCCTGGCGGATGGCTCCCGGGTGAGCAAAAGCCACCCCCGCATCATTGCACTGGGTGAGCTGGATGAACTGAACGGCACCCTGGGGGTACTGCGTACCCATGGGCTGGATGAAGACATGGAGACCCTGCTTGCAGAGCTGCAACAACGCCTGTTCGATATCGGAGGAGAGCTGGCCATCCCCGGCCGGTCAGTGATTGATGATCACGATCTGGTGGAAGTGGAATCCCAGGCGGATACTCTCAATGCGGAACTGCCTCCACTGCAGGAATTTGTCCTGCCGGGCGGGCACCCTGCTGCCGCCTGGTGCCATCACTGCCGCACCGTGGCTCGCCGGGTGGAACGCCAGCTGGTGATCCTTCACAACGAGGACGATGACGCCGTCAATCCCGTCAGCCTGGCACTGGTCAATCGCCTCTCCGACCTGCTGTTCGTCATGGCGCGCCTGATCAACCAGCGTAACGAACACCCGGAGACACTGTGGAAGCCGAAAGGCTAAAGACCAGCTGCAAGCCTCAAGCTACAACGCGACCAATGCCCACCTGTTTTCAGGCGCCCAGCCCGCGAAACGCCGTGTCTGCGCCGGCAGGGCATCTAATTGACAACCGCCCTCCCCCCGCGTTGCAGCTTGTCGCTTGTAGCTTGCCCCTCGCTTTATGAAAACATTGTGCAAATGCTCCCCCACCCCCGGCGGCGCGGTACACTGGGATACCGAACAGCTGAACTGACGCCATGGGTATCCGCAACAAGCTTTTTCTGATCTTCCTGGGCACCTTCCTGATTCTGACCCTGGCGGCCAGCGGGTTTTACTATTTTTCCTTTGTGCGCAGCCTCGATACCTACCTGGATGAACGCCAGGAAGAACAGGTCGGTCGGTTGGCGGAGCACCTGGGTAGCCTTTATCAGCAGAATGGCAGCTGGACATTTCTGCTGGAGGATCCGCGCCGCCTTGGGCGCTTGTATCGTCTGGCCGGCGATGATGACCAGGAGCACGGACAACGGGGCGAAATGCGCCATCTGCAACTGCTGGACCGGCAAAAGACCATCCTGATCGGTCGCCCCGCCCGGGCCCGACTGCGTTCCGAAATCCCGGTGGAGGCGCAGGGCGAGATCGTCGGTTACCTCACGCACCCCAACCAGGATGCCATCCGCGACAAGCTTGCCGACCGCTTCCGCGACCGTCAGCGGGGGTTCATGAGCTGGATGGTGGCAGTGGGCGTTGGCCTTTCCCTGCTGGTTTCCTGGCTGCTGGCCCGTCATCTGGTCGCACCCTTGCTGGCTCTCACCCGTCATGCCCAGACCCTGCAGGGAGGGGACTACAGCACCCGCCTTGCCGATCCGAGAAAGGATGAACTGGGCACGCTTAGCCGCCAACTGGATCAACTGGCAGAACGGCTGGAGCAGGGCCAACAGGCCCGCCAGCGCTGGTTCTCGGATATCGCCCATGAACTGCGCACGCCGGTGGCCATTCTCAAAGGAGAACTGGAAGCCTTGGTGGACGGCATCCGTCCGCTCAATCAGGAAGCGATCCAGGCCCTGGAAAGTGAAACCGGGCAGCTGGCGCACCTGATTGATGATCTGCACGATCTGGCCCTGGCTGATGGCGGCAACCTGCGTTACCAGTTCCAGCATCACGATCTGGCTGCATTGACCCGCGAAGTACTGGACAGCTACCAGCACCAGCTGGATCAACACAAACTGACACTGGAAAGCAGACTGCCTGAACAGGCCGATGCCCGGATCGACCCGGTCCGCATTCGTCAGTTACTGGATAACCTGCTGCAGAACACCGTGAAATACACCAGTGACGGCGGCCAGCTCCAGGTGCAGCTGCAGCAGGCCGGCAGCCAATGGCAACTGGTCCTGGAAGACAGCGCTCCCGGCGTACCTGATGACGCCCTTCCCCAGCTGTTTGATCACCTGTACCGGGTGGAAAGCTCCCGCAACCGCCGTACCGGCGGAGCCGGCCTGGGGCTCGCCATCTGCCTGCGTATTGCCGAAGCCCATGGCGGCTCGCTCACCGCCGCGCATAGCCCGCTGGGCGGCGTAAAGATTACCCTGACCCTGCCGGGAGCAACCCCATGAGCCGGATCCTGATTGTGGAAGACGAACCCCGGCTGGCTCAGCTGGTGGCGGATTACCTCAACCACGCCCACTTCGAGACCGAGCAGACCGACAGTGCCAACGCCGCCATGGAACTGGCCCGGAGCGGCCGCTTCGACGCCATGCTGCTGGATCTGATGCTGCCCGACGGGGATGGCATGGAGGTGTGCAAAGCCGTTCGCAAGCACAGTAATCTGCCCATCCTGATGGTCACCGCCAAGGTGGATGAAGTAGACCGGTTACTCGGCCTTGAGCTCGGCGCGGACGACTATATCTGTAAACCCTTCAGCCCCCGGGAAGTGGTGGCCCGGGTCAAGGCCGTATTGCGCCGTGCCCAGCCCGAACCCACCCCAGCCGAGCACACGCTGGAGCTGGATCCGGAACGCTATGAGGCCCGCATCGGCGACCAACACATCAGCCTCACGGCCATCGAATTTGCACTGCTGCAAACCCTGGCCCGCCACCCCGGCCGCATCTGGTCACGGGATCAGCTGATGGATGAGATCTACAACGACCACCGCGTGGTCTCCGACCGCACCATCGACAGCCACATCCGCAAACTGCGCAAGAAACTCACCGAACACAGCGAAGACGCCCATGACTGGATCGGTAGCGTCTACGGAGTCGGCTACCGGCTGGAAACGCCATAAAGGCGAGTTGCGAGAAGCGAGTTTCGAAAACCTGTAGAACATGACGTTTTGCCTTTCGAAACTCGCTTCTCGTAACTCGAAACTCGGTCTTTTAGCTGGCTATCCGGCAACCTTAGAAAGCACCGTGCCGGTTTTGATTCTCCTTGCAGCTTGAAGCTTGTAGCTTGCTCCTTCGCTTCCACATTTCCTGCATATTCCTTGCACTCTTTCCGTTAATACTGGTCACATCAAAGACAGGGGCAGCAGCCCCACGGATATTTCCCAAGGAGAGCATGATGAAAAAAGTCGCCGTTATTCTTCTCGCCGTATTTTCTACCGCCGCTTTTGCCTATGGCCCGGGCCATGGCCACAAGGGTGGTGAGCGCATGGTTGAACATATGAGTGAGAAGCTGGATCTGAGCGAAGAGCAAAGCGAGCAGATGAAAGCCATCTTCGAAGAACAGGGCAAGAAAATGAAGGCTCTGCACGACGAAACCCAAGGCAAGATCAACGCCATCCTGACCCCTGAACAGCAGGAAAAAATGGCAGAGATGAAAGAGCAGCGCAAAGAGCGCTGGGAAGAACGCAAGGAAAAGCGTAAAGAGAAGATGGAAAAGCGCGGCGAGTAAGCTCCGCTACCTCAGCAAAAAAGCCGGCTTTTGCCGGCTTTTTTGTTTCCAGGATCAACCTTGTTTCACAACAACACTCGCCGCATATCTGACAGCAACTGGCTCAGATAGGTGGTGAAGCGTGCCGCGTCCGCACCATCAATTACCCGATGGTCATAGGACAGACTCAGCGGCAGGGTCAGGCGCGGCACAAACTGGCTGCCATCCCACACCGGCTGCATATCTGAACGGCTGACACCGAGAATGGCCACTTCCGGCCAGTTCACAATCGGCGTAAACGCCGTGCCACCAATGCCTCCCAGTGACGAGATGCTGAAAGTGCCGCCCTTCATGTCCGCCGGAGTCAGCTTGCGATTGCGCGCCTTCTCCGCCAGCTCGCCCATTTCCCGGGCAATTTCTTTCAGGGTTTTCTTGTCCGCATCCTTGATCACCGGCACCACCAGGCCATTGGGGGTATCCACCGCAATGCCGATGTTGATGTAGTGCTTGTGAATCAGGGCTTCGCCACTATTCTCCAGGGAACTGTTGAAGCGCGGAAACTCCTTCAGCGCCTTGGCACAGGCCGCCACCAGGAACGCAAGCATGGTAAGTTTGACGCCCTCACGCTCCAGCGCCTTGTTCTGCTGCTTGCGGAAGGCTTCCAGGTCAGTGATGTCAGCATTGTCATGCTGGGTCACATGGGGAATCGTCAACCAGGAACGATGCAGATTCTGGGCCGACACCTTGCGCAGCTTGTTGAGCTCTTCCCGCTCGATATCGCCAAACTGGCTGAAGTCGATATCCGGCAGATCCAGTGACAGACCAGCACCACCGACGGCAGGGGCAGGCTGACTTTCCAGACGCTGCTTCACCCAGGCATGCACATCTTCCTTGAGGATACGGTCCTTGGGACCGGTGCCGGTGACCTGGCCCAGATCCACACCCATTTCCCGGGCCAGCTTGCGCACCGCCGGGCCGGCATGTACGGCCTTGCCAGGCGAGCTCACTGCCGCCGGGGCCGGAGCCGCTTTAGGCTCGGGCTTGCTGGCCGCCGTAGGCGCCGCAGCTTCAGCCCTGGCTGGAGCAGGCTTGTCCTGTGCAGCGGCTGCAGGGGCGGCATCCCCCCCGGACACTTTCAGGGTCAGCAGGGCATCCCCGGTACTGACCTTGTCGCCAGCCTTGATGATCACCGACTCCACGGTGCCAGCCATGGGCGCCGGAATTTCCAGCGATGCCTTGTCGGATTCCAGAACGGCAATGACCTGCTCGGCTTCCAGCACATCACCGGGCGCCACACTGACTTCGATAATCTCGGCGCCTTCAATATCACCCAGATCCGGCACCGTCACGGTTTCCGTGCGCGAGCCTCCACTGCTGGCGGGGCTGGCCGGGGCCGCTTCGGCTGCCGGGGCCGGCTCTGGAGCGGCTTCCTCTTTCTGTTCAGCTGCCGGGGCAACCTCCGCACCGCCGGACTCGGCATCCACTTCCAGAAGGTCGTCCCCTTCCTTGACCCGATCACCCACCTTCACATTGATGGCAGTGACCTTTCCCGCTTTCGGGGCCGGCACTTCCACCGTGGCCTTGTCGGATTCCAGTACCACAATGGTATCTTCTGCAGCGATGGTATCGCCGACTTTTACGCTGATCTCGATGACGTCAACAGGATCACTGCTGCCCACATCGGGAACCTGAATCATGCTTTTAGCCATATCACGAACCCTTACTGGTTATATCTCCACGCTCGCATGCGCCAGTGGAGTCAGAGGAGACTGTCGGCAGCGCCTGAATTGCCTGCCTGACCGCCTCCAGTACCGACTGGGTCTCAGTCAGCACCTGATGATTCCAGAAACGTACAACCTCATATCCCTGGGATCTTAGCCATGCATCCCTGTTGCGGTCGTACTCCTGCTGCTCCGCATGCTGACCACCATCAATTTCGATAATCAAGCCGTGCGAAGATGACACGAAATCCACGATGTAATTGCCTATGGGTTTTTGTCTCTTGAACTTCACGCCCATGAAGCGACCAGCCCTCAGGTAATACCAGAGCGTTTGCTCTGCCTCTGTTTGCCGACCTCGCAGATCCCGTGCACGCTCTGTCATATGTCGGGGAATCCTGTATCTCCCCATGCGCTTTCCCGCCATCATCCCTGATCAATGAAAAGCCCCCTCTCCCCCAGCCCCTCTCCCGCAAGCGGGAGAGGGGAGTTGATCGGCCCGGCGGCAAGCCTCTTCCATGAAGCGTTGCCACAAGCGCTTTTCCCGAAACGGGGAAAGAGCTCATCCTCAGCCTTGCCGGCCCACCACCTTTATGGAAGCAAGCCATTGCCCGCTGAAAGGTCCCCTCTCCCGCTTGCGGGAGAGGGACAGGGAGAGGGCTGTTTTTAATGCATCACCGGATAGGGTTTATCCGTATTGATGCCGTATTTTTCGATGGCCTGCTTCACGGTCGCCGCATCCACCTTGCCTTCCTTGCGCAGCGCATTGAGCGCCGCCAGCACCACGAAGTGACGATCTACTTCGAAGAATTGGCGCAACTTCTGGCGGGAATCACTGCGACCGAAACCATCCGTCCCCAGAACTGAATAGGAGGACTTGATCCACGGGCGGATCTGGTCGGCAAAGCTGCGCATGTAATCGGTGGACGCGATCACCGGCCCTTCGCGACCATCCAGGCATTTCTCGACCCAGTTCTGCTCGCGCTCGCTGTCCGGGTGGAGCAGCTCGTCACGGTCTTTCTGGATACCCTCACGGCGCAATTCATTGAAGCTGGTGACGCTCCAGATGTCCGCAGCAATACCGAAGTCATCGCGCAGCAACTCAGCCGCTGCCTCGACTTCACGCAGGATGGTACCGCTACCCAGCAGCTGCACCCGTGGCGACTTTTTGGTCTTGCCCTTGCCTTCGCGCAGCAGATACATGCCGCGACGGATACCTTCTTCCGCCCCTTCCGGCATGGCGCCATGCACGTAGTTCTCGTTCATCAGCGTCAGGTAGTAGAAGACTTTCTCGTTGTCTTCGTACATGCGCTTGAGGCCATCGTGCAGAATCACCGCCAGCTCATAGCTGTAGGTGGGGTCATAGCTGACACAGTTGGGAATGGTGCCCGCCAGGATATGGCTGTGGCCGTCCTGGTGCTGCAGGCCCTCGCCGTTGAGCGTGGTACGCCCGGCGGTAGCGCCCAGCAGGAAACCCCGTGCCTGGCTGTCACCCGCTGCCCAGGCCAGATCACCAATACGCTGGAACCCGAACATGGAGTAGTAGATGTAGAACGGGATCAGGGCGAAGTTGTGCACGCTGTAGCTGGTGGCCGCGGCCAGCCAGCCGGACATGGCGCCCGCTTCGTTGATGCCCTCTTCCAGGATGCGACCTTTCTTGTCTTCCCGGTAGTACATCACCTGACCGGCATCTTCCGGCTCGTACTTCTGGCCACCAGAGGAATAGATCCCCAGCTGACGGAACAGGCCTTCCATACCAAAGGTACGGGCCTCATCCGGCACGATGGGCACCACGCGCTCGCCGATTTGTTTGTCCTTGATCAAGGCACTCATCATGCGCACGAACGCCATGGTGGTGGAAATTTCCCTGTCACCACTGCCTTCCAGGAAGCTGGCAAACACATCCAGGCCGGGAATGGTCAGCGGCTGGCTGGCCTGCTGACGGCGCACCGGCATATAGCCGCCCAGCTTGTTGCGCTGTTCGTTCATGTAACGCAGTTCCGGGGAGTCGGTCTCTGGACGGTAGTAGGGCACGTCCTTGAGCTGCTCATCGGTGAACGGCATATCGAAGCGGTCGCGGAATTCCTTGAGGCTTTCCAGGTCCAGCTTCTTCATCTGGTGGGTCTTGTTCACCGCTTCACCGGCACCGGTGGCATAGCCTTTCACGGTCTTGGCGAGAATCACGGTGGGACGGCCTGTGTGCTTGGTGGCCTCATGGTAGGCCGCATACACCTTGAACGGATCATGCCCGCCACGGTTGAGGCGGTAGATGTCCTCGTCGGACATGTGCGCCACCAGTTCCTTCAGCTCAGGGTATTCGCCGAAGAAATGTTCGCGGGTATAGGCGCCGCCGTTCTTCTTGTAGGCCTGGTATTCACCATCCACACACTCTTCCATGCGGCGGCGCAGTAAACCCTGATTGTCCTTTTCCAGCAGCGGATCCCAGAGACGGCCCCAGACCACCTTGATCACATTCCAGCCGGCACCGCGGAACACCCCTTCCAGTTCCTGAATGATCTTGCCGTTGCCACGGACCGGGCCATCCAGACGCTGCAGGTTACAGTTGACCACGAATACCAGGTTATCCAGCTTTTCGCGGCCAGCCAGCGCCAGCGCGCCAAGGGATTCTGGCTCGTCCATCTCACCATCACCCATGAACGCCCAGACCTTGCGGTCGTCCTGCTGGATCAACTCACGGTTCTGCAGGTACTTCATGATGTGGGCCTGGTAGATGGCCTGAATCGGCCCCAGCCCCATGGACACCGTGGGGAACTGCCAGAAATCCGGCATCAGCCAGGGATGCGGGTAAGACGACAGGCCCTCGCCGTCTACTTCGCGACGGAAATTGTCCAGTTGCTCTTCACTGATACGGCCTTCCAGGTAGGCCCGCGCATAGACGCCCGGCGCCGAATGGCCCTGGAAGAACACGAGGTCCCCTTCATTTTCATCACTGGGGGCCCGGAAGAAATGGTTAAAGCCAACATCGTAAAGCGTTGCTGACGAGGCGAAGGAGGCGATGTGGCCACCGAGCTCGTCGTCATTGTTCATGTTCGCTCTCATCACCATGGCAAGGGCATTCCAGCGAACCAGGGAACGGATACGACGTTCCATGAACACATCACCGGGAATGGAAGCTTCATCTTGCGGGGAAATGGTGTTGAGGTAGGGGGTGTTGAGATGGGTACGATGAATGCCCTGTTCCTGGGCTTCGTTGGCGATGACGTCGAGGAGCCAGGCAGCCCGTTCCGGGCCTTCCCGCTCGACCACTGATTCCAGTGCATCGAGCCATTCCCGTGTTTCGGCGGGATCCATATCATCGAAGAAACTGCGTTTTTGCATGGGCGTGCGTCCTTTTTCGCGTAGCCGGGCGGCACGTCAGGATCACTGTCGCACCGCAAAGTTACCCGGGGGTGTCCGGGCGAGGCGAACCTCATTGCTCTCCGGCCTACAGCCGGATACCTGACCTAATACTATCGGTGATGACCGGCGGGTCAAATGACAAAAACCCTCAGAAACAATTATTTGGACACTTTTTCTTTACCAGTCGTTACCTGCTTGAAGACTGCCGGGCAAAAGAGCTGTAGGAGCTTGCCTGCAAGCGATCCGAGCAACAATCAGGGATGAGGTGCGAGTTGCGAAAGCCCCCACTAACCCCGTGCCTGGCAGCGGTTTAGGGTTTTCGAAACTTGCCTCTGGAATCCTTACCTCGCTTGGGCTCGGATCGCTTGCAGGCAGGTTATTCGCTTCGCTCTCCCCTTCGGGGCCGCAATCCGTGCGTTACTCCGCTGCGCTAGGCTCCTAAAGCCGCTTCGTAGCTCGTGCTTGTGGCTGTCAGCTGAACATCACCCAGACCGCGGCCAGGATCAGCCACACCGCCATGCAGCGCAGCAACAAGCCCTGCAAGGACTCAAGCGGCGCGATGATACGGTAGAACGGCGACCCCTCCTGCTGTTCCGGCACATCCATGGCGACCTGGGCAGCCATGGCCAGCTGCTTGTCCTCCCCCTGCAGGGTGAACCAGTGACCACGCATGCAATCCAGTACCGCAGCGAAATCGCCAACCACCGCCATGCTGAAAATCAGCAGGCGCTGAGCGGGCCAGTGCAGCCAGAGATTCAGGGTTGTGGCCCAGCGGGTATTGTCACGTTCGGCCCGCTGCGCCCAGGCACCATTGAGCACCACCAGCAGCGCAGCCGGCAGACCCAGCAGCACCAGCCAGAAGATGGCGACAAACAGCTGTTTTTCCCGGCCCAGCACTTCTTCGGCCAGCGCCTGCTGCACCACCGGATCTCGCGGGTCACCCTGAACACCGAATTCGTCTTCCGCCAGGGCGGCGAAGCCTTCCGGGTCACTCATGCGACCGCGCACCAACAATTCATCCACCTGGCGAAACTCGCTGTGCCCACCCAGCAGCCACAGCAGCACGGCACCGCCAAATATCAGCCACAACCACTGCCCCCAGAAGCCCTGCAGCCAGCATTCCAGGAATGTCAGCACCACGGCTGGCAGTAGCACGCCAATCCCCCACAGCATCAGACTGTTTCCGAACCGGTTTGCCAGCCGCTGCAACCAGGCCTGATGACGGTGGCTGTCTATCATCCAGTGCGGCCAGCCACTTTCCAGCCGGCGCAGGCCGAGAACCAGAATCAACATCAGAAAGGTCATGCCACGGTCTCCTTGAATGCCGCCAGACTCTGAAAATACTTCTCCCACTGGAACGCGGGACCCGGGTCAGTTTTGCGGCCCGGTGCAATATGCTCATGGCCGGTAATACGCTCATTGGTAATCGCCGGATAGTGCTTCTGCAGTAACGCCGTCAGGGCCACCAGCGTGCGGTACTGGGCACACTCATAGGGCAACTGATCCGTACCTTCCAGCTCGATACCGATGGCGAAGTCATTACAGTTTTCCCGCTCCTCAAAACGGGACACGCCGGCATGCCATGCCCGCTTGTCACAATCCACAAACTGCATCAGCTGCCCATCACGACGGATCAGAAAGTGCGAGGACACGGTGAGTTGGTGGATCTCCTGAAAATACGGATCACGCTCCGGATCGAGCCGATTACAAAACAGATCTTCGATATAGGGACCGCCAAACTGGCCTGGGGGCAGGCTGATGTTGTGAATCACCAGCAGGGAAATATCGTCAGGGTCGGGGCGTTCATTATAGTTGGGGGAAGGACACCATTGTGCCTGCTTCACCCGATGCTCTGAGAGGGTCAGCACCCGCGCACTCCTTGCAGAATCAGGGCAGTGACCGGGCTTTCAATCTCAGCCAGGCTTGGTCTGCATACGCCGCAGGTCACCGATCACAGCTTCCAGAGCCCGATCGAACAGGGCCCCTTCTTCAATGAGTTTAACAGTCCCCTGATGAAGGGCAACGGCGAGGCTGTAAGCGGAAAATTCCGCTACCTTGATGCCGCGGCGATTGGTGAACACCAGTTTGACACCACCGCGAATGTTGGCCGCCAGCTTGGCACGGCGAGGTTCGTCGCCATCCAGTAGCTCCACCCACTGGCCCGCAGAAAGTTGCGCCGTCTTGCGCACCAGAAAGTGGTCTTCGGGCAAATCCTGCTCGGCCGTTTCAGCATCGGCCGGCGCCAGCTCAGCCTGCACCGCCACCCTCTCAGTCTCCAGCCCCTTGAGCAACTGCTGGTGCACGTCACGGAGCGCCACCAGCCACTGCCGGGCTTCGCCTTCCTCATGATGGATCTGCTGAAGACCCTTTTGCAGGGACGTCAGCAACTTCGGACTCAGCGCCTTGAGCTTTTCCAGCGCTGCCTGATCACGGTGTGCCAGACCACTCCAGACTACGGCATCGACGATCTTCACCTGTTGTTGCCATGCCGGACTGTCCTCGCCGTCTTTGAGCCAGGTCAGGTACATCACCTGATGCCATCCCTCCCGCAACAGCCGGACCACCACATCCGGCAGGGTGCGCCCGGCAAGGCGCTTGTCGAGAATCGCTACCACCGCCTGCCGCGCCTGCTCGGCACGCACCATGCCTTCTTCCGCTTCCCGCACCCGCTGTTCGACACGATCGGACCGGGAAGTCTGGCTGGCAAAATACTGCTCGAACTCTTCCAGCAGGGTCGCAAACAGGCCGGCGTCCGCCTCGTAGTCATCGATGATGCGATGTACTGCCTGGTTGATACGCTGATAGAGCTCATCCTGGATACCCTGCTGGGGATCCCACTGACAACCAGCCCGGGCCAGCACGTTTAGCAACCGCCGGGCCTCATGATTATCATTGCTGAAAAAGGTCTTGTCGGTGATCGCCACCTTGAGCAGGGGGATCTGCAGTCGGCCAATCAGCGCCTTGATCTCGGATGGCAGCCCTTCGTCATCAAGAATGAAATCGAACAGCATGGAGACCAGATTGATGACATCGTCGTCGGTCTGGTCGAGGGCATGGATGGCTTGGCCGTGTTCGCTGTCCAGTAGTTCAGACAAATCCCCTTTCAGCGACGCCTTTTCGCCTTCCGCATCACTCAGACTGCGCTCCACCCGCTGCAGGCGATTGAGCATGCCGAGCAAATCGTCCGAACTGACCGGGCGCACCTCGGTCTGGTTTTCCACCGGAACGCCATTTATGTAAGGCACGCCATTGTGCATCACTGCCATGGGCGCCTCGCCCTGACCAGCCACCTGCGTAGCGCCACCAGTGTGCCCCTGGATACCACGCATGGTGATCAACAATTCCTGCAACAGACCGAACATCTGGTCATTGCCTTGCGCAGTACTGGCACCCGACGGTTCAGGAGGAGAGGAAGCTTGTGGCTGCAGGGTGCGGCTACCCGGCTTCCTCACTGGCGGAATCGGCGCGGTCTTCATGTCCGGCAGCACCCCGGCCTGAATCAGCACCGCGTTGGCTTCACTGACCAGAAAGCCGGTTTCCGCCATCACCTCCCGCTCGAACAGCTTGAGAATGATCAGCCTGGCCTTGATATCGAGAGATAGCTTGTCGAGCCCTTCGCTAAAAGCAGAAACCAGCTGCCTCGGTTCAAGGGGATTACGGCTTTCTCCCAGCTCCACCTTGCCTTCCAGCAAATACTCCATGCGGTGATTCAGCGCCCGCAGCTGCTCGTCACAGCCGTTGCGGGCGCGGCGCGCCATATTGTCCAGCGCCACCGACGCTTCCAGCTCATCTTCATTGACCAGACTCAGAGAATCCAGATCCACCGGGGTGTGGGCCTGATCCGACGCCTTGCCGTCACTGCCTAGAGAGCGAAACAAATTCCCCAGTGACTGCTGGAACCCGGTCAGCAAACCGGCCCGCTGCACCCGCAATTCACGCATAGCCTCGAAGTAACGGTCGCGGTCTTCATCTGTGGCCTTTTCCACCAGGGCATAGAGGGCGTCATCAGCGCCATCCAGCATGCCACCAAGATAATCGGCACACAGTGCCACATGCCGCTCACGGACCTTTTCCAGTGGGCGCGGCAGCGTGAGGGGCTTTTTATGATTCGGTACAGAGTGCAATTGGGTGACCTTGGACATGACGACACCTGCTGCGTGGTCCACTTCCGGCTCCGGAAGCGGCACAGTCTTCTAATGAAAAAGACTGTAACATGTAAACACTTGTACGATTTTTGACTCAGTTGGCAGTTATACCAAAGAGTGAATCCGTTTCAGTCGGCAACACGGCCTTTTCCTGAAAGGGCATTTCGCCTAGCCTAAGTCTTTTCGGGGTGTTGGACGATGGATATGGAAGCTGCAGTTACGATTCTCAAACAAATCAGCGGGTTTCTGTGGGGCTGGCCGGCATTGATCCTGATCGCCGGTACTGGCATCTACCTGACCCTGGTGCTGCGCTTCCTGCCACTGCGGCAACTGGGTTTCGGCTTCAAGCAGATGTTTGGCCCGCAGACGGGGGTCGGCACCATCGGCGCCGGCGCCGCCCTCGCCACCTCCCTCTCCGCCACCATCGGCACCGGTAACATCGTCGGTGTGGCCACCGCCATTCACTCCGGTGGCCCTGGCGCGCTGGTGTGGATGTGGTTGATCGCACTGGTGGGCATGGCCACCAAGTACGCAGAGGCAGTACTGGCCGTGCATTACCGGGAGAAAGATCACCGCGGCCAGTATGTGGGCGGCCCCATGTACTACATTCGCAATGGCCTGGGTAAAAACTGGGGCTGGATGGCGGTTCTGTTTGCCTTTTTCGGCATGTTTGCCGGCTTCGGCATCGGCAACACCGTGCAAGCCAACTCCGTGGCCCACGGCCTGAATGACAGCTTTGGCCTGCCCACCTGGGTCACCGGCGTCACATTGGCCGTGCTGGTGGGGCTGGTGGTGCTGGGCGGCATGAAGCGCATCGCCCACGTGGCCACCGTCGTCGTTCCCTTTATGGCCCTGGCCTACCTGCTGGCCGGCCTGGTGGTACTGGTCGATCACGCCAGCGCCATCCCCGGCGCCCTGGCTCTGTGTTTCGAAAGCGCCTTTACCGGCACCGCCGCCGCCGGCGGTTTTGCCGGTGCCCTGGTCAAGGAAGCCATTCGCTTCGGGGTGGCCCGCGGCATCTTCTCCAACGAAGCCGGCCTGGGCAGCGCGCCCATTGCCCACGCCTCGGCCAACACTGATCACCCGGCCCGGCAGGGCTCCATCGCCATGCTCGGCACCTTCATCGACACCATCATCGTCTGCTCCATCACCGGTCTGGCCATTGTCTCAACCGGCGTGTGGACCAGCGGTGCGGAGGGCGCCCCGCTGTCCTCCATGGCCTTCTCCGCCACTTTCGGCGACTTTGGTGACATCATCGTGGTGTGCGGCCTGGCTATCTTTGCCTTCACCACCCTGCTCGGCTGGAGCCTGTACAGCGAACGCTGCACCCAGTTCCTGTTCGGCGAAAAAGCGGTGATCCCGTTCCGTATCGTCTGGGTGGTCGCCATTCCCGTTGGGGCCTATGTGAGCCTGGACTTTGTCTGGGCACTGGCCGATATCATGAACATTCTCATGGCGATCCCCAACCTGATCGCCCTGCTACTGCTGTCCCCCATCGTGATCATGCTCAGCCGGGAGTTCTTTGCGAAGAAATGATGTGAGGCGGGCCTGACGTCTGTGGTCGGACGTCTGACGCTAAAACTAGATGCCTGACGCCTGACGATAAAATCACAGCACCAGGTGACATCCAAGCGCCAGCGCTTCCTCTGCCCCCTCTTTCGGAGCGCGTTGATTTGCTTGTCGACGGAGGCGCTCAGGCGCGCCCCGTGGGAGTGGTCGTTCGACCACGATGCGCGATAGCGCCATGGCGCTCTTCGCGGTCGAACCACCGCTCCTACAAAGGAGCCACACTCTGGCGGACAAAGCGGATTAACACCCGGCCCTGCCGCTGGTATCCTCACGGCCCGCCCTTATCTATGGTAAAGGCGGGCCGTTTTGATATTACCGTCGCGAAATCAGAGAGATAAACCCATGAGCCAGCCCCTGCCCGACTACATCCGTGACGACATTGCCCGGAACGTGGCCTTTGCGCTGGAAGAGGATATCCGCGACGGCGACATCACCGCCCAACTGATTGATGCGGACAGCAACAGCACCGCCACCATCATCACCCGCGAAGACGCGGTGATGTGCGGCAGCGCCTGGGCTGACGAGGTCTTCCGCCAGCTGGGCGACGTCAAACTGGAATGGCACGTGGCCGATGGTGATCGCCTCACCCCGGATACCAAACTCTGCACCCTCAGCGGCAACACCCGCCAGATCCTCACCGGCGAGCGCACCGCCCTGAACTTCCTGCAAACGCTCATGGGCACGGCCACCACCGCCCGCCGCTACGCGGACGCCGTGGCCGGCAGCCGCGTCACTATCCTCGACACCCGCAAGACCCTACCCGGCCTGCGTGCAGGACAGAAATACGCGGTGCTTTGCGGCGGCTGCCAGAACCACCGCATCGGTCTCTACGATGCGTTCCTGATCAAGGAAAACCACGTGGCCGCCTGCGGCGGGATCACAGCAGCGATTGAGCGGGCACGGGCCCTGGCACCCGAGAAGAAAATCATCGTTGAAGTGGAAAACCTGGAAGAGCTGCAAGAGGCAGCTGCGCTCAAGCCAGATCAAATCATGCTGGATAATTTCGGTGTGGAGATGCTGAATGCGGCAGCGGAGATGGATGTAGCATCAGCACTGGAGGTATCTGGTAACCTGACAGTGGATAATGCCGGCAGCCTGCCAGGGACCCGAGAGTGGTTTTTGTCGTCCGGAGCGCTGACAAAGCATATTCAGGCTACGGACCTTTCCCTTCGCCTAATGTTTTGAGTAGAGACTGAACGTTAACTTTAATTGAGGCTCACAGGGGCAATTCGTCACTATAAATACCATTATAAGGCTCTCTCTCCCGCTCTATCAGCAATAGTGAACCGCTCGTGAAGCCCGATGTATCTCTGCTTCGGCAGAAAATGTATGCTGGCTCGCAAGCGCATATTAAATAACAAAATTCTCTCTCAATATCGCAATAATTCTTCAGGCAGCCCCTGCTTAAAAATGAGAAAAAGAACGCCAATCCCCAATGCGCCACCCCACTTTCGAACAGACATCGAGGGTTTACGCGCCATTGCGGTCTTGCTTGTCATCGGCGCTCACTACTCCATACCTGGGTTAAGTGCAGGATTTATCGGAGTTGACCTTTTTTTTGTTATATCGGGTTATCTGATTACCGGGCTGTTGGTCAGGGAGCTTCAGAAATCGGACCACATATCGCTTTCTCGATTTTACGCGAACCGGTTTCGTAGATTATTCCCGGCTCTTGCAACAATGCTGGTCGCAAGCAGCATTGCTGCAAATGCTTTTTTACCGGAGCTGCAAAATCTATATCAAAGCAAAGCAGCCTCGATGGCTGCAAGCTGGATTAGCAATATTCATTTTGCCTTTTCTGACGCTGACTACTTTCAGGCAGAGACAACAACTAACGCGTTTCTTCACACCTGGTCCCTTGGTGTAGAAGAGCAGTTTTATCTAATTTGGCCTTTATTGATACTTCTTGCGGCTGGAACCTTTCCGGCTAGAACCGTACATGCCCGACTTTGGCTGCTTTTCATCACTATTTCAGCGCTTTCACTTTGCGCCTGCATCTTTATGGCCAAACAAAACCCTGTTATGGCCTTTTATCTTATGCCCACCCGAGCATGGCAATTCGCAGCAGGAGCAATTACCTGGCTTCTTGTCCAGAAACATCCTCCAGGGCTTGCAGGCTCACTGGCCGGCAGCATCGGCCTTGGCCTGCTATTGCTAGGCCTAACCCTTATTGGCCATGAGACCGTGTACCCTGGTGCGATGGCGTTAATTCCAACCCTGGCGGCCTGCGCATGGCTTTGGGCTGGCAGCGATAAAAAATCGATACTTCATACCGGGCTATCTTTACCTGCACTCCAGTGGCTAGGGAAAATCTCCTATTCCCTATATCTTTGGCATTGGCCTGTATTGATTCTGACTGACCATCTGTTCTCCGTGCATGGAGACATTTCGAACACGCTGTTGGCTATAAGCATCTCAGTTCTACTTGCTGTATTTACATACCACGTTATCGAAACACCACTTCGCTATGGCAAGTGCAAAGAACTTAAAGCCTCATACCAGCTGACGATCACTCTGGCAGCCATGGCCATTCTGACCACGCAACTTCTTCGCTGGAACGCTTTTACAATGGATAGCCTGGACAGAGAAAGCAGATACATCGCAGCGGCCTCAGATGCGCCTCCAATATACCCGGACGGATGTGATGACTGGTATCGGAGCGACAACGTCAACCCCTGCATTTATGGAAACCCAGACGCCCAAAGAACGGTAGCGCTTCTTGGTGACAGTATCGGAGCACAATGGTTTTCAACCCTGGAGAAGATGCATGATCTCAGCGATTGGAGGCTCGTTGTTCTCACCAAATCATCATGCCCCATGATTGATGAGCCATTCTTCTATAAGCGTATCGGCCGTGAATATATCGAATGTGAAACCTGGAGAAACAAAGCCATTGAGTGGCTGAAGGGGGAGACTCCAGAACGTGTCTTCGTGGGCAGCTCTGCTTCCGTTCCCTTTACGGATCAACAAATTATTAATGGAACCCGGCGCCTCTTGGACAAGCTTTCAACAGCAACAATGAATATCTATTTAATTGAGCCCAACCCCGTGCTGCAGAAAAGCGGCCCCTCTTGCCTCATGGAAAACGGCTCCGAAAGCGTCTCATTATGCTCGGGCAACACAAAGAAAAACACCCGTTACAAGCATACCGCCGACCTCCTTGAATCTGTCGCAACCGCATATGACAATACATATTGGATCGAGACAGCTTCCTATGTCTGCCCGGGAGGGATGTGCTCTGCAGAGCGGGACGGGAGCGTTATTTTCAGAGATGAGCAGCACCTTACTGCAACCTTCGCAGCCTCAGCCTCACAGCATTTCCTGAATCAAATACAGCAACCTCTCCAGGGAAAAGCGACAAGCAGGTCACCAGAGTAAACACATGAAGACGCGCATTCTGCTCATCACCCGAAATATGCCCCCCCTTGTAGGAGGGATGGAAAGATTAAACTGGCACCTTGCTGATGAATTAGCCAAAACCGCAGACATCCAAATAATCGCTCCAAAAGGGGCTGCCTCAATCAGGCCTTCTGGAACATCACTGCTTGAAGTTCCACTCAAACCATTACCCCTTTTTATTGTAATAGCCTTTATTAAGGCGCTATGGATCACATTGCGCTGGAAACCAGACATTATTCTGGCAGGTAGCGGTTTAACCGCCCCAATAAGCTGGTTAACAAGCAAACTGGGGAAAAGCCAATCAGCCGCCTATCTTCATGGATTTGACATATCCGTTAATCACTGGCTGTACCGTATGCTGTGGCGCCCCTCCTTCAAAAAAATTGCCCACATCATTGTAAACAGCACCCCAACCAAAACGCTTGCGCTTGAGGCTGGCGTAGCTTCATCAAGAATTCATGTTGTGCATCCCGGTGTCATTCTCCCCTCCGCTCTCCAACCGGAAGAAAACATAATTGATTTCAAATCACGTCATGGATTAACCGGAAAGAAAATACTCCTCTCTGTGGGGAGATTGACCACGAGGAAGGGGCTACGACAGTTTGTAAGCTATTCCATGCCTTCGATTGTTAAAAGACACCCCAGTACCGTTCTGGTCATCATAGGGGAACCGCCAAAACATTCCCTGGGAGCAGACGTGCAAACCAAGGAAAGCATCCTTGCCGCTGCAGATCAGGAGGGTCTCTCAGATCACATCAGGTTCCTCGGCGTCATCACAAACAACGATTTGCTGGCCACCGCTTATGAGTCAGCCGATCTCCATGTGTTTCCAGTGCGCCAACTACCCGATGACCCAGAAGGTTTTGGCATGGTAGCCATTGAAGCAGCCGCCCATGGATTACCTACAGCGGCATTTGCTACGGGAGGCGTCATCGACGCTGTCAAACATGGAACTTCCGGTTCTCTTGTTACCCCGGGCGATTACTCTGAGTTAGCAAACCAGATTACCCATCTTCTTGATAGCCCCCTGCCTGAAACGCCGGTCAGGAGGTTCGCAGAACGTTTTTCCTGGCACCGCTTTGGACACGGCATACTTGATGCCTTTCGCCTCCCCCCACAGAAAACCAAAGGGTAAATATCATGGCTATGACGCCTGCGGTTTGGTTTCCTACCATAAGAACCAACACAGGAACGGACGTTTACACCTTACGATTGATCAAGGGTTTGAATGAGCGAGGCATCAAAGCTGAAGCAAGCTGGCTTCCTCTTCGAGCAGAATATGCCCCCTGGACGGCCCCCCTTCCAAGCCAGCCCAAGTGGGCTAATATCATTCACACCAACACTTGGTTCCACCATCGATTTATCCCAGCGCAACTCCCCTTGGTGGCAACGATGCATCACTCGGTTCATCACCCATCTGCCGCTCCCTATAAAGGAAAATTACGCACCCTTTACCACAATCACTGGATTGCGCCAATGGAGCGACAAGTACTGATCCGTGCAAAAAAAGTCATCGCAGTGAGTCAGTTTGTTGCCGACACCACCAGGCAAACTCTTGCCGACGTTCCAATAGAGGTTATCTACAACGGTGTTGATACCGAAATTTTTAAACCCTATCTGCAACAGAAAACCGAAACCCGACCATTCCGTCTGCTTTATGTGGGAAGCTGGATAAGCCGGAAGGGAGTCGATTTACTAGCACCGATCATGCGTGAATTAGGAGACAATTTTGAGCTGCTCTATACCGGAGGTCCGGCATCAGACAAGGACAAGCCATCAATGCCTGCCAACATGCATGACATTGGCAGGCTGGATGGAGATAGAGAGGTTGCAAGAGCCATGCAACAGGCCGACGCCCTTCTTTTCCCCTCCCGCAGCGAAGGATTCGGTCTCGTAGCAGCAGAGGCCATAGCCTGCCGACTACCTGTTATTGCAACCCGCGGCTCATCATTAATAGAGGTAGTAACTCACGGCACGACAGGCCTGCTGTGCCCCGCAGATAATGTATCGGCTTTTACACAAGCGGCTCGACAGCTTGCAAACACGCATATGGACAATGGCGCCATCGAGGATCATGTTAAGGAAAGGTTCTCAATTGAGCGCAGCATCGAAGCGACCATCAAGGTTTATTATCAAGTCCTGGAAGGTGAGCGATAATCTCCATGGTGCTCCCTGGAAACATTAGTCACAGACCTCTCAACGACGCTCTCTTCCCCCGCCAAATTTCAACCGCACGACCTCCAGCTTCCTGACCGTTAGCAGTAAAACGGCAACACCAAGCACCTTTAATCGCATGACAGAACCAAACTCGTCCCCGGACCATATGATCTTAAGCTTCTGTAGGGTGCTGCGCTCAGGCAATACACGTTTGACATTCAGGTTCTGACGCCGGTCAGCAGAGAGCAGGGTGTACCTGCCCCCCGCAATCCGCCGCGCTTGAATAATCGCACTCCTCAGTTTTCTTCTGGGAGGAGTACTAACAATAGCGCTTTTCTCAAATCCAACAGTGGCTCCTGCCCTTTCTGCTCGCCAGCACCATTCCCTGTCCCCGCCAGACAACAGGGCCTCATCAAAATCACCCACCCGCAAGAACAATTCGCGCCTGACAAACAAGTTCGCCGTGGCCGTAAACCCTCTTATGTTAATGTTCTTTTCCTGCCCAAAGCCCACGATACACTGATAGGCTTCTGTGGCGGTTGGGTCATTGGAAAGCATATATATCACCTCACCGCCAATCACCCAGTCTCCCTCTTCTGCCAAAACAGCCTGCAACCCATTGATCAACCAATCCTTCTCAGGAGTGCAATCAGCATCCAGAAACACCAGAACATCTGCCTCGGATTGAGCAGCTCCAGCATTCCTTGCAGCATAGGAGCCCGGCGTATCGCAATGAATCATGGTGACAGGAAACGCGTAACTCTTTTGAATTTTCACTGGAGGTGAAGAGCCGTTATCGACCACAATCACGCCCAGCTGACAGCCTCCCTTTGACTGGGTGTCCAGTGACGCCAGGCATCTGGAAATGCCCTCAGCATCATTAAAGACCGGTATAATGATGTCTACGCGTGTTTTATTCACCACTCTTCCTGCATGTCAGGTCGGCACGAATCTCATCGCCCTATCAAACAACAAGGTCATACCTTGTCTTTATACATCAATGCCGTGATCTGCTCCGACACCAGCCCCATCAAAAAAACAAGAATAGCCGTGGTGAACAGTAGCGCTCCCATATTGGTAAAACGCCCATCCGTAAAATAGGTATAGGTATAATACGCCACCCCTCCGCCGCCCAGTGCCAGGGATATCGGAAAAAAAAGCTTCAACGGCGAAAACAGAGTACCGATCTTGAAGATAATCAGAAGAAAGCGCAGTCCGTCCCTCCAGAGGTTGATATGACTTTTAGACCCTTCAGCTCGTTTTAGTACTGTAATTGACTGGTAAGCTACCGAATAACCCGCCCGAAAAAAACTCATCGTGATCGTGGTTGGATAGGAAAACTTGTTAGGCAACAGGCTAATAAATTCCAGAAAGAGTTCCCGTCTCACGGCGCGAAAGCCGGAGGTCAGATCTTCCACCCGGTGACCGACCATCCAGCTGGCAAAGCGGTTGTAAAAGCCATTAGCCAGAGACCGGTGCAGTCCTGCCTGGCCTTCATTATTCCGGGCTCCGACCACCATGTCATAGCCCTCTTCCAATTTATCAATCAGTAAAGAGATATCTTCAGGGCGGTGCTGCCCGTCTGCATCCATGCAGACAACCACATCATGGCGGGCCGCCCTCAATCCCGCCTTGATCGCCGCACCGTTTCCCTTGCTGTATGGCTGGTTCAAGACCTTTGCTCCAGCAGCATGCGCAACCGCTTCCGTTTCATCGGTTGAGCCATCATTGACTACGATTACCTCTGCCTCAGGAAAAAGCGACAAAACACCCCTGACAGTTTGCCCGACAGAAACGGATTCATTCTTGGCCGGCATAACTACGGAAAATATCTTCATCGGGAATGGACACCTTATTTTTCGTCGAGAATGATCTTAAGCTGCTCTGACCACTCAGGTCGATTTTCCACCTCAAGCTGCTCAAACAACCAAACCAGAGATGCATCATTACGGTGTGTCCGCTGCACAAAGCGTTTCAACCAAGGAAATGCCTTCTCTTTATCAACATAACGATAAACGAAAAGACCATATTCCAGCGCCTCCTTTCCTGACAAGGAAGCCCTTTGATCCAGAATTTCCATTGCTCGCAGTGTATTAATCTTGTCTACATCAAACTCTCGACGCACATTGTTCATCAGCACCTCTACCGACCTCTGGTTTTGCCAGTCTTTGGGAGCCTCTTTCAATGCCTCAAAATAACGCTCCCAGTCAGCAGAAGCGTCCTCTCCCAGCATTGCCTTATACGTAATCGCATTTGAGGCCAGAGTTGTAGAAGAAATATGCTGCAAAGCTTCCTCTGTTACCTCCAGAGCCATCACCAAATCGGCCTTGTTCTGGTTGTCGTTATAGCGAGAGGAGAAGACATTTCCATACTGGATCCAGGCCCTTGGTGATTCAGGCGACAATTCGACGAGCTTCTTGCCATGGCGAACAGGATCCCCCCACGTATTAGCATGCAAGGCCGTCATAGCTCCCACCCAAAGAATCAATATGGCAATCGTCCCCTGGAATATCCTCCAGGCCCCAGCTTGAGGTTTCCAGCGGCAAACCCCTATCAGGCTTAAATCCATCAGCGCCAACAGCACGCCTATCAACGGAAAGTGGTTACGATGCTCGAACACCAGCTCCAAGGCGATGACATTGCTGGTAATGAAATGCCCAGCAAAAAACAGCAGCACCCCACAAGCAAACACAGGCCGGCGATGTCGCCACATCCAACCCCACGCCAGCAGCGCAACCACCAGTAAAATCGAAGGCAGGGTTGTCCATGGACTCCAGATGCCCCTGGATGGCTGGAAAGCATCATAGATAAACGGCATGTTATCCGGCCAGGGAATCACAATCTGATACAGGTACATTACCAGCACTCGCCCCTGGGTCATCAATCGCTCGGGTGTGGTGAAGTCGCGACCCGGGCTCGCCTCCCAATACCAAAAGTGAGGCACCACAACAAACAAATACCCAAGCAAGCCGAATACGGTTAAAACCAAATAGCTCTGCTTCAAACCCCTCTGAACAGAAGGCTGCGCAGCACGAAACCTGAGGACTGTTAGTTCAAGGATGAGAGTATAGGCAAGTAGCAAGACTGCATCTTCCTTGCAAAGCAGTGCCAGCAACCCGAATATGACAACCTGCACTCCACACAGGCGCCCTCGCTGGCCAAGAATTTGCGACTGTCGCATCCCCAAATAGGCCCACAGCGCCAATATGATGAAAAGGGTCGCCATGGTTTGCATACGCTGAACGATATACAGCACCGATGACACCTGCAGGGGGTGGATACCCCACAAGAATGCCAACAGCAGCGCTATCCAGATGGAACGCTCATGGGACCAGCCGGCGACCTCCAGTAAGCGGCGGAGCATAAAGACAAGAAAAAAAACGGTTATGCCGTGAATCAGCAGATTGGTCATCTTGAAGGCGGAGGCATCCATCCCCCCGGAACGCCAGTAGTCCAGCGCAAAGCTCAACAATGGCAATGCACGAGAGCCATCCACCCCATGAAAACTGAATGCAGCGATAATGAAATCGTCAATGTTGAATACATCAACGTAAAGCAAGCGGTTTTGCAGGATGTTGTAGCCATCATCCAGCGTAAAACCACCACCCAAGCCCGGCAAATACAAGGCGATTGCCAGAACGGAAATTAACAACGCATACAACGTCAAATGAAGAAACGAGAGACGCAAGAGTGTGTATCCTTGGTTATTTTCAAAGACTGGTCAGCGGTTGCAGCGTTTTATATGCTGACCAACCACAACCAAAAGCCTTTCGGCTCAGAGGATAACAAAAGTTTGTCCGACCCGGAGAAGACATCCAGGATAACCCACCATGTAGCACTATGGCCGATCATTATCCGAAAACAAAAAAGGCCCCGCAAACGGGGCCTTTTTATACCAACTAATCTAGATGGGCATTAGCCCAATTGATTAGTTATTGGACGGGGAGGAGTAGTCACAATCACCACCGCTATCCAGATTACAAGTGATAGTGCCATCACCCGGAGCGTTGGCAGCAGCAGTAGCTGCGCCCAAAGTCGCCAGGGTGAAACCGGTGCCCGGATCGGTATTGTTACAAGCCTGGTTACGCGGAGCAGCAGGAGTACGGCTGTCGTTCAGGTCAGCCAGAACAGTGTTGTAGTAGGCTTTGGCTTCAGCCAGACAAGCACGGTTGGCGGACTTGATGGTGTAGTCCTGGTAGGCCGGCAGAGCGATAGCGGCCAGGATGCCGATGATGGCAACCACGATCATCAGTTCGATAAGGGTGAAACCCTGTTGCATTTGCTTCTTCATGTGTTCTCTCCAATCATTGGCAAATCTTGTTATGAGCTCACCCCCGGCGAGCGTCTGCAATAGGATAATGCAGATAGCGGGCCAACTTTTTTCGTAGAGGGTCAAAACCGCCCCTCCTCCCATATTCTGGCCGTATCCGAAGCGGAACCTCGCCCTGCCCCCGCCCGAAACGACCGGTCACACCGCAAAATGGTGACAATCATCGTCAGCCACACACAAAAAACGTCACCCCAGCCCTAAAATAGCGTCACAGCTCAACCATAAGTTGAAATAAATGAGGCAAGGTGCTGATTTTGAGGGATTCAGGCTTCACTGTACCCCTGCCAGCAGGTATGTTAAGAATAAATTATTGGGCACCCCCACAACTCTAAGCATAAACAAGCAGGTTGCCATGACGTCTCAGAACATTCCCTTTAGCGGGCTCCCTCTTCGTCTTATAAGGCAGGAGCTCCTGACACAGGAAGAAGCGCAAGCCGCTATACAACAGGCGCGGCAGGATCGTGTAAGCCTGATACAGCATCTTGTTGGCAGCGGGAAGGTGTCCTCTACCGCTATCGCCTGCATGGCAGCCGAGGAGTTCGGGGACCCGGTTCTGGATCTGTCTACCTTCTCGCGGGACAGCCTGATCAAGGATCTGGTGGATCCCAAGCTGATTACCAAACACCATGTGCTGCCGCTGTTCCGCCGCGGCAGCCGCCTGTTTGTGGCTGTCTCGGACCCCACCAACCTGCCAGCTCTTGAGGAAATTCGTTTCAACACCGGTCTCAACGTTGAAACCATTATTGTTGAAGAAGACAAGCTTTCTCACTGGATCGAGAATCTCGAATCCGAGGCGGAAGGGTCGGCGTTTGATGATCTTGATGAGGGGCTGGATGATCTGGATGTCAGCGCCCCGGAAGAGAAAAACGACGAAACAAAATCCGGCTCTGATGACGCCCCCATTGTTCGCTTTGTCAACAAACTGTTGCTGGACGCCATTAAAGGTGGCGCTTCTGACCTTCACTTTGAGCCCTATGAAAAGAGCTATCGGGTCCGATTCCGCCAGGACGGCATTCTCACTACCGTCTCCAAACCGCCCATCAATATTGCCAGCAAACTGTCTGCCCGCCTTAAGGTCATGTCCCGTCTGGATATTTCCGAGCGCAGGGTGCCTCAGGATGGCCGGATCAAGCTGAAGATCTCCAAGACACGAGCCATCGATTTTCGGGTCAACACCTGCCCAACCCTGTTCGGGGAAAAGATCGTGCTGCGGATCCTCGACCCTGAATCCGCCAAGATGGGTATTGATGCGCTCGGTTATGAGGATGAACAAAAGCAGCTGTATATGGATGCCCTGCACAAGCCCCAGGGCATGATTCTGGTGACAGGCCCCACCGGTTCAGGCAAGACCGTATCCCTGTATACCGGGGTCAATATCCTCAACACCCCGGAACGCAACATTTCCACCGCGGAAGATCCGGTAGAAATCAACCTGGACGGTATTAACCAGGTGAACGTGAATCCCAAGCAGGGCATGGACTTCTCTGCCGCCCTGCGCGCCTTCCTTCGTCAGGATCCGGATATCATCCTGGTGGGGGAAATCCGGGATCTGGAAACCGCTAGTATCGCTATCAAAGCGGCACAGACCGGTCACCTGGTGCTATCAACCCTTCACACCAACAGTGCCCCGGAAACCCTGACCCGTTTGCGGAACATGGGTGTACCCTCGTTCAATATTGCCACCTCGGTTATCCTTATTATTGCCCAGCGTCTGGCCCGCCGACTGTGTGAGCACTGCAAGACCTCCGTGGATGTCCCCGAGAAATCCCTGCTTGAGATGGGATTCACGGAGGAGGATATTAAATCCGGGTTTACTGTTTACGCCCCGCAAGGTTGCGAGAAGTGCAAAGGCGGCTACAAGGGGCGCGTGGGGATTTATGAAGTAGTGAAGATTACCGATGGCATCTCGCGGATTATCATGCAGGAAGGCAACTCCCTGGAAATTGGCGATCAGTGCCGCAAGGATGGTTTTAATGACCTGTACCGTTCAGGTCTGGTGAAAGTCATGCACGGCGTAACAAGCCTTGAAGAAGTCAGCCGTGTAACGAGTGGACATTAATTATGGCCAGCAAAACAGCACAACAAAACGTCACCTTTATTTATGAAGGGGTAGACCGTAAAGGCGCCAAGGTCAAAGGGGAAACCACCGGCAAGGCGCCCTCCACGGTTCGCGCAGAATTGCGTAAGCAGGGAATCAATGCAAAGAAGGTCGTCAAGAAGCGGGAACTCAACATTGGCGGCAAGAAAAAGATCAAGAGCGTTGATATCACCATCTTCACTCGCCAGATGGCGACCATGATGCGTGCTGGCGTGCCTCTGGTTCAGGCCTTTGAAATCGTGGCCGACGGCCTGGAAAACCCCTCCATGAAAGAAGTGGTTCTCAAACTTAAGGCAGATGTGGAGGCCGGCGGCAATTTCGCCAGCGCGCTAAAGAATCATCCGGACCAGTTTGATGACCTGTATTGCAGCCTGATTGATGCGGGTGAACAATCCGGTGCGCTGGAAACCATGCTGGATCGAGTCGCTATCTATAAGGAAAAGAGCGAGGCGCTCAAACAGAAGATCAAGAAAGCCATGAAGTACCCGGCTACCGTTATCGTGGCTGCCGTTATTGTGACCGCCATCCTTCTCATCAAGGTAGTTCCCGTTTTTGAAGGCCTTTTTGCCGGCTTTGGCGCCGAACTTCCTGCCTTTACTCAATTTGTGATTGGCTTGTCCAAGGGGCTGCAAAACAATTTCCTGCTCATTCTAGTAATTATCTTTCTCTCTGCCGTGGGCTTTACCCAGCTAAAGAAACGCTCCCAGGCGTTTTCGGACATGCTGGACAGGCTGATTCTTCGGCTGCCCATCGTCGGCGACCTGGCATTCAAATCCACTATCGCACGGTATGCCAGAACGCTTGCCACCACCTTCGCCGCGGGCGTACCACTGATTGAAGCCCTCGAAACCTGTGCCGGGGCTACAGGGAATGTGATATACCGCAATGCGGTTTATCAGGTGCGCGATGACGTTGCCACAGGGCAACAGCTCCAGTTTGCCATGCGCTCGACGGGTGTATTTCCTGCAATGGCTCTGCAAATGACCGCCATTGGTGAAGAGTCCGGCTCTCTTGATGCCATGCTTGAGAAAGTGGCCATCTACTACGAAGAGGAAGTGGATAACGCCGTGGACGGCCTGACCAGCATGATGGAACCCCTGATCATGTCGGTTCTGGGTGTGCTGATCGGCGGCCTGATTATCGCCATGTATCTGCCAATCTTCCAGCTGGGTAACGTTGTAGGCTAATTATCTTGACTGAATTGCTGAAGCTTCTTGAAGCAAGCCCAACCTTGCTGGTTGGGCTTTCTGTTGTTCTGGGGCTGCTGGTGGGCAGCTTTCTGAATGTGGTGATCTACCGTCTTCCGGAGATGATGCAGCGGGAATGGCGTGCCGAAGCACGGGAGATTCTTGAGCTACCGGAGGAACAGGATCAGCCGATCTTCAATCTGGTGACGCCCCGCTCACGCTGCCCCAAGTGCGGCCACGCCATTGCCTGGTACGAAAATGTGCCGGTGGTCAGCTGGCTGCTACTGGGCGGCAAGTGCAAGGACTGCAAGACCCCCATCAGCAAGCGCTACCCTCTGATCGAAATCACCAGCGGCGTGCTGGCCGGTTTCTGCGCCTGGCACTTTGGTTATGGCGGCTGGCTGGTGTTTACCCTTTTTGCCACCTGGCTACTGCTGGCTGCGGCCATGATCGACGCAGATACCACACTGCTGCCCGATTCCATGACGCTGCTGCTGCTTTGGGCCGGTATTCTGGCGGCCCTGCTGGGGGTGTCTCCGGTATCGCTTCAGGACGCGGTCATCGGCGCTATGGCGGGTTATCTGTCCCTGTGGAGTGTCTACTGGCTGTTCAAGCTGATGACCGGCAAGGAAGGCATGGGCTTTGGTGATTTCAAACTGCTGGCTGCGCTGGGTGCCTTTGTGGGCTGGCAGTACCTGCCACTGATCATCCTGCTATCCTCTGTGGTCGGCTTGGTGTTTGCGGTGGGCGGCATGCTGTTTGGCGGCGAGAGGCGCGCACAGATCCCGTTCGGCCCCTACCTGGCCACCGCCGGCTGGATTGCCCTGCTGTGGGGCGATACCATCGTCACTTCGTACCTGGCAATGTACAAGATCGGTTGACAGTTGATAGTTGATAGCTAAAACCACCCCCAATCCCGTTTTGAGGGTTTCGCTGTCAACTGTCCACTATCAACTGTCAACTCCACACCAAGGTACAGATCAGGCCTCATGCTTGATTTTGGCACTCACCCAACCTGGAGACTCCAGCCGTGTTTGTAATTGGTCTTACTGGCGGCATTGGTAGCGGCAAGACCGCGGCTACGGATTACCTGACAACGCTGGGCGTCACTATTGTGGATGCGGATCTGGCGTCCCGGGTGGTAGTGGAACCCGGCAAGCCGGCGCTGAAGGCAATCGCCGAGCGTTTTGGTGATCATGTGATTGCGGAAGACGGGGCACTGGACCGCCGGGCATTGCGTGAGATCGTGTTTGCGGATCCTGATGCTCTCAAGGCGCTGGAAGGCATTACCCACCCGGCCATTGGCCAGGAGCTCCGAAACCAGATTGCCGCCAGCAAATCCCCCTATACCGTGCTGGTCTCACCTCTGCTGTTCGAGACCAGCCAGAAAGATCTGGTGCATCGCACCCTGGTGATTGATGCCCCTGCCGAGCTGCAGGTGAAGCGCACCATGGCGCGAGATCATGTGCCCGAAGAGCAGGTCGCTGCCATCATGAAAGCCCAGCTGGAGCGCACCAAGCGACTGGATCAGGCAGATGACGTGGTCGAGAATCATGGCTCGCTGGAAAAGCTGCACGGCGAGCTGGATGTGTTGCACAAGCTCTATCTGGAACTGGCGAGTAATCATTCGTAGGGCGGAAATGCCTCAGAGCATCTCCGCCGCCACGCAACGGCGGAGATCGGCTCACGCCGATTTCCGCCCTACGATGCTGACGTCTGACGTCTGACGCTTAAAGCGTTAGAATCCTGCCTTTCGCTGTCAACTGACCACTATCAACTGTCAACTGATTCTTATGTCCGACAAGACCACCCAGACCTACCCCTGCCCTCAGTGCAAGAAACTCACCCGCTGGGACAACAACCCCTGGCGGCCGTTCTGCTGCGAACGCTGCAAACTGATCGATCTGGGAGACTGGGCGGCGGAACGCCACGCGATTCCGGGAGATCCGGAAATGCCGGGATCCGACTTCGATGAACAGTGAACAGTGAACAGTGAACAGTGAACAGTGAACAGTGAACAGTGAACAGTGAACAGTGAACAGTGAACAGTGAACAGTGAACAGTGAACAGTGAACAGTGAACAGTGAACAGTGAACAGTGAAGGCTGCCCGAACAGCATACTCTGTCAAGTATTTGTTTTGCTTTTCCTTATCTTTTAAACGCAAAAAGGCCGCGCCCATAACCCGGACGCGGCCTTTTTGCTGGAAGCACACACAACGCGCTATCGCGCCGCTGTTAACTGTTCACTGTTAACTGTTAACTGTTAACTCCAGAACGCGCGAATCCCGGCCACCCCCACCGCCCCATGCTCCCGTGCGCGACTGATGTCTTCCGGCCCAACGCCGCCCAGCATGTAACAGGCCAACGGCAGGCCCGTGGCCCATTGCCCTGCTTTCTCCCAGCCCAGTGCGGGCTGGTCAGGATGGGTGGCGGTCGGATTGACCGGGGATAACAGGACACTATCCAGGCCCAGCGATACCGCCTTGTCCAGCGCCTGTTGATCATGGCAGGCCGCGCTCACCACACCACCGAAATCAGGCCTGCTATCACAGTCCGCCAGGACCCTCCCGGGCAGATGCAATCCAAACACGCCTGCAGGGATTCCTCCCGCCAAGCCTTGCGGCGAGTCCGCCCGCAACCAGACTTTCAGGCCCCGGGCGGCACAAGCCTCAAGCACCATGTCTCTGGCCGGGTAATGGCTCCAGCTGCGCAGGTAGAGGCCCGTTCTGGACGGATCCAGCAGTGCGATGCCGTCCAGTAATTGCTCCAGCGAAAAGGCATCCGGTGCGATGGCCAGCAAGGGAGGCAAGGTAATGGCCGTGACCACCGGCTGGTTGGCCGCCGGAAAGGTCAGGCCGGGTAACTGCTCCAGGGTAAACCATTCCACCTGTTGCCCTTCTCGGCCCACAGGCGAGCCTTGCCACGCGGTAACGTCACGAAAGTGCAGCGTCACATGCAGGTCGGGATACTGATGGGCGATGGTTATGAACGGAGAAGACAGCGAATCCACCATCCCCAGCTCCTCGTGGAGCTCGCGGGCAAGGGCATCAGACAACTGCTCCCCCCCTTCCACCTTGCCACCGGGAAATTCCCAGCGCCCACCCTGATGCTTATTGTCAGGACGCTTGCTCAGGCAGATGCGACCGTCTTCACCACGGATGATGGCGGCAACGACAGTGATGGCGGGGGTAGGTTCGGTAGTCATGAGTGCCTTGTTCTTGTCTGATACCTGTGTAAAGGAGAGGCCGGAGGTATAAACCAGCCATAGTCACGAGGTACGAGTTTCGAGTTGCGAAAACCGGAAAAGCAAGCGAGGTTTTGCCTTTCGAAACTCGTTACTCTCAACTCGCCGAATCGCTTGCAGGCATACCCTGAAGGGCACAGAGAGCTCCCACAGCAGATTTTCCCTCCGCGTGTTGCGTGAAGCGTGATGCCTGTTGCGTCTAAGTTCTATATTCCGCGTTGATCTTCACGTAGTCGTAGCTGAAGTCGCAGGTCCAAACCGTACATTCTCCCTGCCCGGCTGCCAGGTCCGCGCGGATGACAATTTCCGGTTTGGCCATAACGGCAGCGCCGTCGGCCTCCTGGTAACTCTCAGCCACACCACCCTGCTCTACAAGCAGCACATCGCCCAACCAGACGTTGACCTTATCAACATCCAGTTCGGCAATGGGGGCACGCCCCATGGCACCGAGAATCCGGCCCCAGTTGGGGTCCGAGGCAAACAGGGCAGTTTTCACCAGCGGGGAATGGGCAATGGTTTCCGCAACAACACGGGCATCGCTATCAGAGGCCGCGCCAGTGATCGTAATTTCCACAAACTTGGTGGCGCCTTCACCGTCACGCACCAGTGCCTGGGCCAGTTCCACGAATACGGATTCCAGCGCATCGAACAACACCTGGCTGCGATCATCCAGCGCAGTGATCTCGTCCAGTTTGGCCTGGGCAGTGCTGATCAGCATGCAGGCATCATTGGTGGAGGTATCGCCGTCCACGGTCACCCGATTGAAGGACTTGTCGGCCAGCGCCTTTACCCACTGATCCAGCAGCGGCTTGGCAATGGGCGCATCAGTGGCGATATAGCCGAGCATGGTAGCCATGTTCGGCTTGATCATCCCGGAACCCTTGGACATGCCGGTGACCGTTACCGGCACCCCATCGATTTCCACCCGGCGACTGGCCACTTTCGGGTAGGTATCGGTGGTCATGATACCTTCCGATGCCCGCCCCCAGTGATGCTCGTCCAGTTCCGCCAGGGCGACAGGGATACCTTTGGCAAAGGCATCCAGCGGAAACTGCTCACCAATCACCCCGGTGGAATACGGCAGGATTTCCTCTTCCCGGCAACCGGTCGCCTCGGCCAGTAATTTGCAGCTGGCCAGGCAGTTTTCCATGCCCTTCTTGCCAGTACCGGCATTGGCATAGCCGGTGTTAATCATCAGGTATTTCGGCGTGGTTTTCGCCAGACGCGCCTTGGCCACCTGCACCGGCGCCGCGCAGAAACGGTTGAGCGTAAACACGCCACTGACACGGGCCTCATCCGCCAATCCAAGAATCACCAGATCCTTGCGATTGGCCTTTTTGATTCCGGCCTCCACCGCTGCAAGCCGAATCCCGGGGACGGGCAACCACTCTGTTTGTGTCATAACCATTTCCTTGAAAAATCAGCTACAAGCTTCAAGCCGCAAGCTACAAGCCCAAACAAAGAAAGCACCGGCTTTGCCGGTGCTCTGGTTTTCCTTGCAGCTTGAAGCTTGGAGCTTGAGGCTATTCCTATTCAATCTTACCGTGGCACTGCTTGTACTTCTTGCCAGAGCCGCAAGGGCAAGGCTCGTTGCGGCCGACCTTGCGGCCTTCGCGAACCACAGTACCTGCTTGCTGGGCACCGCCTTCTTCGCCTGCAGCAGACTCAGTGCCGGGTTCAGCCACCGCCTGCATTTTCATTTTCTCGGCCTGACGACGGGCTTCTTCCTGGCGCTGTTGCTCCATGCGCTCCAGCTCGTCGTCGCGACGGACCTGGAAGCTGTGCAGTACCCGGATCAGTTCATGCTGAATCTGGTTAAGCAGGTTCTGGAACAGCTCGAAGGCTTCCTTCTTGTACTCCTGCTTGGGGTTCTTCTGGGCGTAGCCACGCAGATGAATCCCCTGACGCAAGTGATCCATGCTGGCCAGATGCTCTTTCCAGTGACGGTCGAGGATCTGCAGCATCAGATGCTTCTCGATACGGCGCAGGTCTTCCTTGCCGATCTCGGCTTCCTTACGCTCGTATTCCTCTTCCATGTGCTCGACCAGTTTTTCGACAATGCCATCAATATGCAGCTGATTGTCTTCATTGAGCCACTGGCCCACTGGCGCCTTGCACTGAAACTCTGCATCCAGGGTTTTCTCCAGCCCCGGCACATCCCACTGGTCTTCCACGGAGCCCGGGGCCATGTAGCTGTGAACCACTTCCTGAATCACATCGAAACGGATGCCCTTCACGGAATTGGTCAGGTCTTCGGTTTCCAGAATCTGATCACGCTGACTGTAGATCACCTGGCGCTGATCGTTGGCCACGTCATCATACTCGAGCAGGTTTTTACGGATGTCGAAGTTACGACCTTCCACCTTGCGCTGGGCGTTTTCGATGGCGCGGGTAACCCAGCGGTGCTCGATGGCTTCACCGTTTTCCAGCCCCAGGGAGCGCATCATGCCGCGGATACGATCAGAGGCGAAGATGCGCATCAGGTCATCTTCCATGGACAGGAAGAAGCGGGTGTAACCCGGATCACCCTGACGGCCGGCACGACCTCGCAGCTGGTTATCGATACGACGGGATTCGTGACGCTCGGTACCGATAATGTGCAGACCGCCAGCTTCCATGACCTTGTCATGGTTCGCCTGCCACTCGGCACGAATTTTCGCAGCCTCGCTTTCAGACGGCTCATCCATGTGCTTGATCTGCTCTTCCGGGTTACCGCCGAGCATGATGTCAGTACCGCGACCCGCCATGTTGGTGGCGATGGTCACTGCGCCGGGACGGCCGGCCTGGGCAATGATCTGCGCTTCTCGCTGGTGGAACTTGGCATTCAGGACTTCGTGATGGATCTTGTCCTGCTTGAGGCGCTTGTGCAGATACTCGGACGCTTCAATGGTGGCAGTACCCACCAACACCGGCGCCCCCTTCTCCACTGCCGCCTTGATCTCTTCCACGATGGCGTCGAATTTTTCCTGCAGGCTCAGGTACACCAAGTCGTTGGCGTCTTCACGCACCATGGGACGGTTGGTGGGAATCACCACCACATCCATGCCATAGATCTGGCGGAATTCCACCGCCTCGGTGTCCGCAGTACCGGTCATGCCGGCCAGCTTGTTGTACAGACGGAAATAGTTCTGGAAAGTGGTGGACGCCAGGGTCTGGTTTTCCTGCTGGATATTGACCCCTTCCTTGGCTTCGATGGCCTGATGAATCCCCTCGGACCAGCGACGGCCAGGCATGGTACGGCCGGTGTGCTCATCCACGATGACGATCTGGCCACCCTGGACAATGTAGTCGCGATCCACATGAAACAGGGCATGGGCCTTGAGGGCTGCGTGCACATGATGCAGCAGGGTCAGATTATGGGCAGCGTACAGGCTTTCACCCTGTTCCAGAATGCCATTGCTGACCAGCAGACCTTCGATCTTCTGGTGACCGTCTTCGGTCAGTTCCACCTGGCGCTGCTTCTCGTCAACGAAGAAGTCACCGCTTTCGTCACCTTCCTCTTCCTGCTTTTTCAGGTTGGGCATCAGCTTGTTGATGGCCATGTACAGCTCGGAGGAATCTGCCGCCGGACCGGAAATGATCAGCGGCGTGCGCGCTTCATCGATGAGGATGGAATCCACCTCATCCACTACCGCATAGTTCAGCCCGCGCTGTACCCGGTCTTCCAGACGGAAAGCCATGTTGTCACGCAGGTAATCGAAGCCGTACTCGTTGTTTGTGCCGTAGGTAATGTCGGCAGCATAGGCCTCGCGCTTCTGCTCCGAAGGCTGCTGGGACAGGATGATGCCCACGCTCAGACCAAGGAATTCGTAAAGCGGGCGCATCCAGTTAGCGTCACGCTCGGCCAGATAATCGTTCACAGTGACGACATGCACGCCCTCTCCGGAGAGGGCATTGAGGTATACCGGCAAGGTTGCGGTCAGGGTTTTACCTTCACCGGTACGCATTTCGGAAATACGCCCTTCGTGAAGAGAGATGCCGCCCATCATCTGCACGTCAAAGTGGCGCATGCCCATTACCCGGGTAGACGCCTCCCGCACTACCGCAAAGGCCTCCGGCAGCAGCTCATCCAGCGTCTTTCCCTGCTGGTAGGCTTCACGGAATTCCCGGGTCTTGAACTGCAGATCCGCATCACTCAGTTGGGCCAGCGCTTCCCCGTATCCGTTGATCGCTTCCACCAGCTTGCCCATGCGCTTGAGCTCGCGATCATTCTTGGTGCCGATAATTTTTTTGACGATGGTACCGAGCATAAAACTTCCGCTTCTATTTAAGTTAGGCCGTCTGCTCGCGATGGCAGGACGGCATCAGGACAGAGCGCCGGCCATAAAGGCCAAAGGGCTAAGGCCCTGTCCATGTTCCTTGCAACCCGTGGGCCACCAGGAAGGGTTGAGACGCAAGTGACAAGCAAAGGTCTCAGGAAAGCCCGCAGGGTGCAGACAACGTCTGCCGGGCATCCCCCTGAAAGAGAGCCATTCTAAACACAATAGAGTGGAGAGATAAGGTGGTATTCACGGATATCAAGGGGCGATAACGAAAAACGGCCCCGGAAGGGCCGTTTTGGATGCCGCTTGCTGCCTCATCAAGCTTTACGCATCATGCAGCACGCAAACGGCAACGGTGCGGTTGCCATGACCAGCCTAGCGGCGAGCCCGATAGATATAGGGCTGTGGATTGACCTGGGCCCCGTTTTTCAGCACTTCGTAGTGCACATGGGGACCTGTGGATCGGCCAGAGTTACCCACTTTGGCGATCACATCACCGGTACGCACAATTTCACCAGCCTCAACCACCAGCTCCAGGGCATGGCCATAGCGGGTAGTAATGCCGTTACCGTGGTTCAGCTCGACCATCTTGCCGTAGCCGGATTTCACCCCAGAGAAGGTCACCACACCGGAACCGGTTGCCACGATCGGGGTTCCTTCCTTGCCGGCAAAATCCACCCCCTTGTGCCAGGCCACACGGCCGGTAAAGGGATCGGAGCGGCGACCGAAGCGGCTGGACATCCAGCCCTTGGTCAACGGACGACCGGACAGCCAGGTCTGATCTTCAATCTGCTTGTCAGCCAGCAGGTCTTCGAGGATGTCCAGCTGACGTTCACGGCGCTCAAGGGTGGCGGCCATTTGGTCCACGGCTTCCATGAAGGAAGGCAGCTCATAGCTGGCGCCCTCATCCGCGGATTCCGGACCACCCAGCCCCGGCACAGTGCTGAAGTCGAATTCGTCACTGCCCACGTCAGCCACTTCCACCAGACGCTCACCGAGGGCATCCAGACGCACCAGGCGCGCCTGGGCCTGGGCCAGTTTGAGGGTCAGGGCGCGGAACTGCTCCTGGCTGAGTTGATCCAGGTCGGCCAGGGCCTTTTCCTGCTCATTAAGCTGATCAGCGAAACGCGCCGTCATTAAAGGTGTATATTCAGGCTGATCGCCGACATGATAAACCAGTTGGTAAGCGCCCACTCCGATCAGTGCCGGCAACAGCACAAAAACCGCCGCCAGCAGCCAGGGCCAGTGCCTGGGTACCGGAAGAGTGCGGGAATGGCCGCGCTTGCTGTTAATGACTATGATGTTCATATCGTTGAGTAACGCACAAGTTAGTTAAAGCTAACGCCAAATTTTTCAGCAACTTACGCCAGCTTTTTAAAATAATTTTTCATAGCTGGCAGGCTAGTCTATGAAAAACCCATGAGCAAGACAACTTCGCCCAAAGCCTTCAAGGCCCTGCTGAGCGGTAATCGCATCCTTGCAGAACTGGCCAAACAGGCACGTAAATCGCCCTCCGCGGAGGAACAGGACCCCCGGGATTGCCTGCCGCCGGCCCTGCGCGAGCGGGTCACCCTGGTTCGCGACCAGCACCGCTGGCTGGCGCTGGTGGAGACCAGTGCCACCGCCCAACTACTGCGTTTTCATCTCCCCCGATTACAACAGGCCCTGCCTGGGGAACAGGTGAAGATTGTGGTGGGTGGCAAGCGCCAGCCACTGGCGAAATCAACCGGATCTCAGCCACCAGGCGAGCAAAGCAATTACCAGGCCAAAGGCCCCACGCTGAGCAAGGAAAGTGCCGGGTACATTCAGGCCCTGGCAGAGGATATGGACGACGACGCCCTCAAGGCATCGTTATTGCGACTGGCCAGCCGCTGGGAATCGGAATAACAGGTACAGACAGAAAAGACAGGCCCGAAGGGTGCCAGCCGGCGGTGGGAGAACCACCGGCTGGCAACAGGGCTTCGACGTGGCTGGCCTTATTCGGCGGCAGCCAGCACCGGGCGCATGTAAGACACCGGTGCGTCAGTGGCATCCTCGAAGGTCACCACTTCGTAGGAATCCTCCTGACGGAGAATTTCCCGCAGCAACGCATTATTGAGGGCATGGCCGGACTTGTGGCCAATGAACTCGCCAATCAGGCTGTGCCCGAGCAGATACAGGTCGCCGATGGCATCCAGCATCTTGTGTTTGACGAACTCATCCTCATAGCGCAAGCCGTCTTCATTGAGGATACGGTATTCATCCACCACGATGGCGTTATCCACGCTGCCGCCCAGAGCCAGGTTCTGGCTGCGCAGAAACTCGATGTCGCGCATGAAGCCGAACGTCCGCGCCCGTGCCACTTCCTTCACGAACGAAGTCGTGGAGAAGTCGATACTGGACACCTGGTTTCGGTCTTCAAACACCGGGTGATCGAACTCGATGGAGAACGTCACCTTGAAGCCATCGAAGGGCACGAAAGTTGCCGTCTTGTCGCCCTCTCGCACCGTCACTTCCTTCTTGATGCGAATGAACTTCTTGGCCGCTTCCTGCTCCTTGATACCGGCAGATTGCAACAGGAAGACGAACGGACCGGCACTGCCATCCATGATCGGCATTTCCGGGGCAGACAGTTCCACAAAGGCATTATCAATGCCCAGGCCCGCCATGGCGGACAGGAAATGCTCCACGGTACCGACTTTGACGCCATCCTGAACCAGCGTTGACGACAGCGTGGTTTCACCCACGGCATCTGCCGCCGCCTTGATCTCGACCACCGGGTCCAGGTCCACACGCCGGAACACGATACCGGTATCCACCGGTGCCGGGCGAACGGTCATATAGACCTTTTCGCCGGTGTGCAGGCCCACGCCGGTGGCGCGGATCACGTTTTTCAGAGTACGTTGTCTGATCATCAGTCTGTCACACAGCTGCGGGTATCCTGAGGGATACCGCTTTCCTCAACACAAAATTAGGGCCGGATTATACTCCAACTCCCTGATTTTGCACCAATGCGGAGCCACCGTTAGTCGGCCTGGCGACGCAGGAAGGTCGGAATATCGATGAAATCCAGATCTTCCGCAGTGTTCACCGCCTGCTGGCCACGACCGCTGGCTGCCTGCTGGGCGGCGCGCTTGCGCTCCACAGCCGGGCGATCCAGGTCGCTGTAATCCACACGACCATCGGCGGCGACAGGGGTCTGACGCCCACGCACCACTTTTAGTTCCTGAGCGGCGGCGCCCAGACCAGTGGCCACCACGGTAACGCTGATATTGTCGCCCATATCCGGGTCGATGGCGGTGCCGATGATCACATTGGCATCTTCGCCGGCCAGCTCGCTGACGATTTCACCCACTTCGGAGAACTCGTCCAGAGCGATGGATTCGTTGGCGGTGATGTTGACCAGGATGCCACGAGCGCCGCGCAGATCCACGTCTTCCAGCAGCGGGCTGGAGATAGCAGCACGGGCCGCTTCGGCAGCGCGCTCTTCACCGCTGGCAGTACCGGACCCCATCATGGCAGTGCCCAGCTCGCTCATTACGGTACGCACGTCTGCGAAATCCACGTTGATCATGCCAGGGCGAACGATCAGATCGGCAATCCCTTTCACTGCGCCTTGCAGCACGTCGTTGGCAGCCTTGAAGGCATCCAGCAGGCTGGTGGAACCACCCAGTACGGACTGCAGCTTCTCGTTGGGAATGGTGATCAGGGAGTGAACGTGTTCTTTCAGCTCCTCGATGCCTTCCTGGGCAGAACGCATACGCTTCTTGCCTTCGAACGGGAACGGCTTGGTCACTACCGCCACGGTCAGGATACCCAGTTCCTTGGCGATCTCGGCCACCACCGGTGCAGCACCGGTACCAGTACCACCGCCCATACCGGCAGTCACAAATACCATATCGGCACCGTCCAGCAGCTCGGCGATGCGGTCACGGTCTTCCAGGGCAGACTGACGACCGATTTCAGGGTTGGCACCGGCACCCAGACCCTTGGTGACCTGGCTACCCAGCTGAATCACGGTCTTGGCCTGGGCATTGCGCAGCGCCTGGGCGTCGGTGTTGGCGCAGATGAAATCCACCCCTTCTACACCGGAACGCACCATGTGATCGACGGCGTTACCGCCACCGCCGCCAACGCCAACTACCTTGATTACTGCGCCATGAGGCACGCTGTCTTCCAATTTGAATTGCATGGTTAATCTCCCGTTTTCATCCCTGTTTACTACTTGTTTCACGTCGAAGTGTCCCGGTGGTGTTGCGCGGCCCGGAACCGCCGCTTGCGCCTATTGAACGCTGGATGCCTGATGCTCGACGCCTGACGCTTTGGCGGCTTTGCCGCCGGGTTTTAGCATCCGGCTTCGGGCGTCTGGCATCCGGCGCCCCTTAAAAATTACCCTTGAACCAACTTTTGAAACGCTCCAGCCAGTCCACCTGACCGCCACCGGCTTGGGCGCGGGGGCTGCCACCTTCCTTTTCCATGCGCTGGCCGTACAACAGCAGGCCTACGGCGGTGGAATAGATCGGGTTCTTGACCACATCGGTAAGCCCGGAAATCCCCTGCGGGGACCCCAGCCGCACAGGCATGTGGAAAATTTCTTCGGCCAAATCCACCGCCCCTTCGATCTTGGAGGACCCCCCGGTGAGCACGATGCCCCCGGGAATCAGGTCCTCATAACCGGAGCGACGAATCTCTGCCTGCACCAGGGTGAACAGCTCGTCGTAACGCGGCTCCACCACTTCCGCCAGATTCTGGCGGCTGAGGGTACGCGGCGGACGATCGCCCACGCTGGGCACCTTGATGGTTTCGTCTGCGCCCGCCAGCTGGGTCAGGGCGCAGGCATACTTGATCTTGATCTCGTCGGCATGCTGCTTGGGGGTGCGCAGGGCCATGGCGATATCGTTGGTCACCTGATCACCGGCAATCGGAATATTGGCGGTATGACGAATCGCCCCTTCGGTGAAGATGGCGATGTCCGTGGTGCCGCCACCGATATCCACGATGCATACCCCCAGCTCGCGCTCGTCTTCGGTGAGCACCGCATGGGCACTGGCCAGCTGCTCGAGGATGATGTCGTCCACTTCCAGGTTGCAGCGGCGCACACACTTCTCGATGTTCTGCGCAGCATTCACCGCGCAGGTGACCAGATGTACCTTGGCTTCCAGGCGCACGCCGCTCATGCCGATGGGCTCGCGGACGCCTTCCTGGTTGTCCACCACGTATTCCTGGGGCAGAACGTGCAGGGTCTTCTGGTCTGCCGGGATGGCTACGGCCTGGGCCGCATCAATCACCCGGTCGATATCTGCCTGGGCCACTTCCCGGTCACGAATCGCCACGATGCCGTGGGAATTCAGGCTGCGTACGTGGGAACCGGCAATGCCCGCATAAACGGTATGGATGTGGCAGCCCGCCATCAGCTCGGCCTCTTCCACAGCACGCTGAATGGAACGCACAGTGGCTTCGATATCCACTACCACGCCCTTCTTCATGCCCCGCGAGGGCTGCGAACCGATCCCCACAATCTCCATGGTGCCATCGGCAGATGTCTGCCCGACGATGGCCACCACCTTGGAGGTGCCAATGTCGAGTCCGACAATCATGTTTTCTGTTGCTGTTGCCATGTCACCCTTTCTCCTGTTGCTCGCCCCAGGTCACTGCCATGCCATCTGCGTAACGCAGATCCACGCTGGTCACCTGGCGACTGTCCGTGCTCAGTACACCCCGATAAAGCCGCACGAAACGGCGAAGTTTGGTGGTGTAGTGCTCACGGTCGACCACCAGTTGCATGTCGTTATCCAGCGTCAGTCGCGCGGTCAGCCGTGCGTTGACGTCCATGCTGCGAATGCCCAGATCCACACCCGCCAGCATCTTGCCCATGCTGTGATAGAAGCCCATGACTTCCTCCAGCCGTTGCTGCGGGCCGTTCAAATGCGGCAGGCCCGTCAGGTCGTATTGCTTCAATGCCTTGAACGGTTCGCCGCTGTCGGAAATCAGCACCGTCTCGTTCCATACGGCTACCGGGCGCCGTTCACTGACGGTCAACACCACGGTGTCGGGCCACTGGCGACGTACCGAAACGCCCTCTACCCAGCTCAGCCCCTGTGCCTGCTGGTAAATCTCGGCCAGCGGCACGGAAAAATAGTTTTCATCGCGAACCAGCGCCGCCAGGGCGGTCTGGATCTGCTGCTGACGGCGTACATCGGTGACGCCATCCACGCCCACCTTGCGGATGGGGTAGCCATCCAGGGCGGCGGGAAGATAAATCACGCCGACCAGCAGTACCATGGCGACACTGCCCACCAGCATCCACGGCACGGCAGCCGCCAGGCGTTCGCGCAGTGGCACCCCGGTCTGCTTCACCGGCTTGCGGCGGGCGCCCCGGGGCGTGGCGGCAGCCTTAGCCACCGTTTTTCTCCCCTGCAGCCTGCTCCAGTGCCAGCAACAGAATCTCTCCCACCAGCACCTCGAAATCCCGGCCGGTGGCCTTGGCGGCCATGGGCACCAGGGAGTGATCAGTCATGCCTGGCACGGTATTGATTTCCAGCAGCTGCCAGCGACCTTGCTCATCGCGCATCACATCGACCCGGCCCCAGCCGCGGCAACCGGCCACCCGGAAAGCGGTCAGAGCCAGCTGGCGAATGGCAGCCTCGTCCTCGTCACTCAGTCCGGCCGGGCACAGGTATTCGGTGCTGTCGGACTGGTACTTGGCTTCAAAGTCATAAAACGCATGGGGCGTCTTCAGGCGAATGGACGGCAGCGCCTCATCACCGAGCACCGCCACGGTGTACTCCGGGCCATTCACCCAGGCTTCTACCAGCACATCGGAATCGAACTTGCCCGCTTCCAGCAATGCCTGTGCCAGCTGCTCGGCGTTATCCGCCTTGGCCATACCAATGGAGGAGCCTTCATGGGCGGGCTTGATCATCAACGGAAAGCCCAGGTCAGTATCATTGCGACCCGCCACATAGAACGCAGGAGTCGGCAGACCGGCACCCTTCCACAATTGTTTGGTGCGGACCTTGTCCATGCCGATACCGGAAGCCATCACTGCAGAGCCGGTATAGGGGATGCCCAGATGCTCCAGCACGCCCTGAATCACACCGTCCTCGCCGCCGCGACCATGCAGCGCAATAAAGGCGGCATCAAACCCTTTTAGCGCATCCACGCTGGTCTCGGACGGATCCACCAGTTCTGCTATCACGCCCAGGCTGCGCAGCGCCTGATGCACTGCCGCCCCACTCTTCAGGGACACCGGGCGCTCGGCGGATTTACCACCGGCCAGCACCGCTACCCGGCCCACACTGGCCAGCTTTTGCTTCAGCAGCACCTTATCCACGCTTGGCTCCTTGTTCGGCCAGTTCTTTGGCAATGGCGCCCACGTTGCCGGCACCCTGGGTGACCAGCAGATCGCCATCCTGCAACTGGGTGGCGAGAATCTCCGCCAACTTGGCCGGATCATCCACGAAGACCGGCTCGACCTTGCCGCGCTTGCGAATGCTGCGGCACAGGGCGCGGGCATCAGCGCCCGGGATCGGATCTTCGCCGGCACCGTACACTTCCAGCATCAGCAGCACATCTACCCCGGAGAGCACTTCCACGAAGTCCTCATAAAGATCCTGGGTACGGGTGTAACGGTGGGGCTGGAACAGCATGGCCAGGCGACGGCCCGGCCAGCCGGCACGAATGGCATCGATGGTTACTGCCACTTCGCTGGGGTGGTGACCATAGTCATCCACCAGCGTCGCGCTGCCAGCCTCGAAGTGGTACTCGCCCTGCACATCAAAGCGGCGCCCCACCCCGGTAAAGTTGTTCAGGCCGCGAATGATGGCCTCGTCATCCGCCCCTTCATCCGCAGACACGGCAATGGCAGCCAGCGCATTCAGCACATTGTGCTTGCCAGGCATGTTGAGACTGATTTTCAGCGGCTCGCCTTCCTTGCGAATCACCCGGAAGGTGGTGGTCATGCCCTGCTGCTGGACGTCTTCGGCACGCAGATCGGCATCTTCGCTGAAGCCATAACGAATCACCTGACGATTAACCCTCGGCAGCAGCTTGCGCACCACCGGATCGTCGACACACATCACTGCCACCCCGTAGAACGGAAGGTTGTGCAGGAATTCGATAAAGGTGTTTTCCAGCTGGGCAAAATCACCGCCATAGGTGTGCATGTGATCCGCTTCGATATTGGTCACGATGGCACTCATCGGCTGCAGGTGCAGGAAGCTGGCATCGGACTCGTCCGCTTCCGCCACCAGATAACGGCTCTGGCCGAGACGGGCATTGGTGCCGGCGCTGTTCAGGCGGCCGCCAATCACGAAAGTCGGATCCATGCCCGCCTCCGCCATGATGGCTGCGGTCATGGAGGTGGTGGTGGTCTTGCCATGGGTGCCGGCGACCGCGATACCGTGTCGGAAACGCATCAGCTCCGCCAGCATCTGGGCACGGGGCACCACCGGAATACGACGCTCGTGAGCTTCCGCCACTTCCACATTTTCGGTATTCACCGCGGTGGAGGTCACCACCACATCCGCGCCATCAATGTTCTCGGCACGGTGACCGATTTCCACCCGCACCCCCAAGCTGCGCAGGCGCGCCACCACGGCGGATTCCTTGATGTCACTGCCGCTGATGGCATAGCCCTGATTCGCCAGCACTTCAGCAATGCCACACATGCCAACACCACCGATACCCACAAAATGGATACCGCGGATACGGCGCATCTCTGGCACGGTATGGATGTAATCGTTATCGGCCATTGGCCACCTCCTGACACAGGGTCGCTGCGCGCTCGGCGCTGTCAGCCACTGCCTGCTCACGGGCCCGTTGCGCCATTTGCGCCAGGGCACCGCGTTGTGCAACGGGTTTCAAGATGGCAGCCAGACTGGCTGCGCTCAGTTCCCGCTGGGGCAACAACAGGGCCGCACCCTTGTCGGACAACCAGCGGGCATTCAATGTCTGGTGATCATCCACCGCGGTTGGCAGCGGAATGAACAGGGCTGCCACACCGGCCGCCGCCACTTCCGCCACGGTCAACGCCCCGGCCCGGCAGATCACCAGATCCGCCCAGCTGTAGGCTTCCGCCATGTCATCAATAAATTCACTGACCTGGGCATTCACGCCCAGCGCGTCATAAATCGGCGCAGCTTCGCCGGTACGCCCTGCACCACACTGGTGACGGACCTGAATGTCATTACCCAGTACCGCCAGCATCAGTTCCGGCAGATCCTGATTGAGCACTAGGGCACCCTGGCTACCGCCTACGACCAAAATGCGCAGCCCACCCTGATGACGGGCATAACGGCCAGCGGGTTCGTCAATGGCGGCGATCTCGGCACGCACAGGATTACCCACCCAGCAGGCATCACGCTGACCGAAGGCACCATCGAAGCCTTCCAGGGTCACCGTGGCCATCTTCGACAGCAGGCGGTTGGTCAGCCCCGGCACCGCATTCTGCTCGTGCACCACCACCGGCACCCCACACAACCGTGCCGCCAGGCCACCGGGACCGCTGGCGAAGCCGCCAAAACCGACGGCGAGCACCGGCTGGTGCTGCCGAATCAGCTGACGTGCCTGCAGCACCGCACGCAGCAGGTTGAACGGCGCGGTAAGCTTGCGCTTGAGGCCGCCACCACGCAGACGGGACACCGCCAGCTCGGCAATGTTGTAACCATGACGCCGCACCAGCTTGCCTTCCATGCCGTGCTCGGCACCCAGCCAGAGAATGTCAAATCCGCGATCACGCAATTGATCGGCCACTGCCAACGCCGGGAAAACATGCCCGCCGGTACCCCCGGCCATGATCAGGACAGTGCTCATCGTGCAGCCCTCCCCCTGGCCTTGAGTTGTTCGGCCTCGGCGCCGGCGCGCAGGATCATGCCCACCATGGCGGCGGAAATCAGCAGGGAAGAACCGCCATAGCTGATAAAGGGCAGAGTCAGCCCCTTGGTGGGCAGCATGCCCATGTTCACGCCCAGGTTGATAAACGCCTGGGAGCAGAACACGAAGGCGCAGCCATACACCAGATAGGCGTGGTAGAGGAATCCGCGTTCTTCCAGGGAATGCCCCAGACGGAACACCCGCCAGCCCAGCAGGATAAAGCCGCTGATCAGGGCCAGATTGCCGAGCAGACCCAGTTCTTCAGCCATCACTGCATAGACGAAATCGGTATGGGCTTCCGGCAGGTAGAACAGCTTCTGCACGCTGTTGCCCAGCCCGACCCCGGTGAGATGACCGCGGCCAAAGGCGATCAGACTCTGGGTAAGCTGGTAACCGGCGCCAAACTGGTCCGCCCAGGGATCGGTAAACGTCATCAGGCGCGCCACCCGGTAGGGCTCAGCCACCGCCACCAGGGCACCCAGTACCACCGCCGCCAAGCCAATAAGCAAGAACCGCAGGGTCGGCACCCCGGACAGGAACAGCATGCCCATGGCAGTAATACCCAGCACTACCACCGCACCGAAATCCGGCTCCAGCAGCAACAACACCATCAACACCCCCAGCAACCCCAAAGGCAGCAGGAAGGCTTTCCACTCATTTTCCAGTGCCGCCTTGCGCTCGGCCACATAGCCGGCCAGGTAGAGCACAAAGCACAGCTTGACGATTTCCGACGCCTGAATGGTCAGGCCCGGCAACGCGATCCAGCGGGTAGAGCCATTCACACTGCGGCCCAGACCCGGAACAAACACCAGCACCAGCACCACCAGCGCGATGGGGAGCATGAAAAAGCGCAGCCGCTCCAGCAGCGCCAGCGGCACGGCGTAGTAAACGAAAGCCCCCACCCCCAGACCCAGCGCCAGGTAGATGCCATGACGCAGGGCGTAGTAGAAGGGGTCTCCGAGACGGGTTTCGGCAATCTGCAGACTGGCAGACGACACCATCACCAGCCCGGCCAGCGCCAGCCCGATGGCGGTCCACAGCAACGGCTTGTCGATACCCTTGCTATCCAGTTTCAGGATCATGCGCTCAGTCATGGCACACCTCCCGAACCTTCTGCATGAAGTCATCCCCGCGCTGGCCAAAGCCCTTGTACATATCGAAGGAGGCACAGGCCGGCGACAGCAGTACTGCATCACCTGGTTGCGCCAGCGCGAAGGCACGCTCTACCGCGGCCTGCATATCCGCCACCAGTTCACAGGGAGCGGCAGACATGCCCTGGGCCAACTGGGCGCGATCTTCCCCCATCAGCAGCCCGGCGCGCAGGTACTGCCGTGCCGGCTCTGCCAGCGGTGAGAAATCCTGGCCCTTGCCTTGCCCACCGGCAATCAGAATCACCTTGCCTTCGATGCTTTCACCGATACCGGTGAGCGCGGCCAGAGTGGCCCCCACATTGGTGGCCTTGGAATCGTTGAACCAGCGCACACCACCCTTGTCAGCCACCAGCTGACAACGATGTTCGAGACCGGTGAACGCCTTCACGGTGGCAAGCGCCTTGTCGCGATTGAGTGACAGGGCATCACTGATGGCCAGCACGGCGAGGATGTTCAGCGCATTGTGGTGACCAGTCAGCGCCAGTTCGTCCAGCGCCAACAGGCGCTCGCCACGACACAGAAGCACGCCGTTGTCGCTGTCCAGCCGGTAGTCCGCTTCCGGGTGTGCGCCGAAAGTGACCTGACGGGGAACGGATTCCGGCGGTCGGGTCGCCAGGTCGTCGCGGTTCCATACCGCCACCTGACAACCGTCATAAATGCGCTGTTTGGCCGCCAGGTAATCGGCAAAGCTGGCGTAACGGTCCAGATGATCCTGTGACACGTTGAGAATGGTCGCTACGTCCGCACTCAGGCTGTAGGTGGTTTCCAGCTGGAAGCTGGACAGCTCGAGTACATAAACACGGGCATCGTCATTGAGCAGATCCAGTGCCGGCACACCCAGATTGCCGCCAATACCCGGATTCATCCCGCAGGCATCAGCCACCTGGCCCAGCAAGGTGGTCACGGTACTCTTGGCATTGGAGCCGGTAATCCCCACCACCGGCTCGCTGGCAGCGCGGGCGAACAGCTCCACATCACCAATCACTTCCTTGCCTTCCACGATCTGTTCGGCAATGGCGGGGGTGGCCACGGCTACGCCGGGGCTGACGATCAGACGGCTGGCTTTTTTCATCCAGCCAGGCTTGAAGCTGCCGGTATGAATCTTCACTCCGGGGAACTCGGCCTGCAGGGCCTCAAGGCCAGCCGGCTCGGCACGGGTATCCAGCGCACGCACAGGCATCCCCTGATCCGTCAGGTAACGGATCACGGAACGCCCGGTGACACCCAGGCCAATAACCAGATCAAAGCCGTCTTTCGCCATGCTCGAGTCAGTTCCTTATCGAATCTTCAGGGTCGCCAGACCCACCAGTACAAGAATCACGGTAATGATCCAGAACCGAACGATGATTTTCGGTTCCGGCCAACCTTTCAGTTCAAAGTGGTGATGAATCGGGGCCATGCGGAAAATCCGCCGACCGGTGAGCTTGAACGAGCCCACCTGCAGCATCACCGACACGGTTTCCATCACGAACACGCCGCCCATGATGAACAGCACGATTTCCTGACGGACAATCACCGCCATCACGCCCAGTACCGCACCCAGCGCCAGCGCGCCCACATCGCCCATGAATACCTGGGCGGGATAGGCGTTGAACCACAGAAAACCAAGCCCCGCACCACACAGGGCCGCGGAGATAATCACCAGCTCGCCCGCGCCCGCCACATAGGGAATCTGCAGATAGGTGGCAAACTCGGTGTGGCCGCCGGCGTAGGCAAAAATGCCCAGTGCGCCGCCTACCAGCACCGTGGGCATGATGGCCAGACCATCCAGGCCATCCGTCAGGTTCACTGCATTACTGGTGCCGTTGATCACAAAGTAGGTCAGGATGATGTAGAACCAGCCCATGTTGATCGCCACGTTCTTGAAGAACGGCACGATCAGCTGGGTTTCAGCCGGGCTTTGCGCCGTCAGGTACAGCGCGAACGCCGCACCAAAGGAACCAACAGACAGCCACAGGTATTTCCACTTCGCCGGAAGGCCGCGAGGATTCTTTTCTACCACCTTGCGCCAGTCATCCACCCAGCCCACGGCGCCAAAGATGAACAGCACGCCCAGGGTGATCCACACAAAGCGGTTACTCAGGTCGGCCCACAGCAGAGTGGAAATCACGATGGCCACCAGAATCAGTGCGCCCCCCATGGTCGGGGTGCCCGCCTTGCTCAAGTGACTCTTGGGGCCGTCATCACGAATGGCCTGCCCCACCTGTTTCTCCTGCAGCATGCGGATCATGATCGGGCCCACCCAGAAGGCGATGAACAGCGCGGTCAGTACGCTGAGAATGCCGCGCAGGGTGATGTACTGGAATACCAGAAAACCGCTGTAGTATTGGGCCAGATATTCGGCCAGCCAGAGCAGCATTAGTGAGCCCCCTCATTCTGTGTCTGCGGGCTTTCGCCCTGTGTCAGTCGCTTCACTACCGCTTCCATACCGGCCGTGCGCGAACCTTTCACCAACACGGTGCCACCTGCTTGCAGCACCGGGGCACTCCAGTCCACCGCCTGTTGATGCTCATCGGCGATATTTGCGTCATCGCCAAAGCCGCTGGCCGCCGTTTGCGCACCGCGCATGGCCACCAGCCGATCCAAACCTTTCTCGCGGGCATACACACCCAGCGCTTCCACCAGCGATTCTGCCTGCGGCCCCAGCTCGCCCATGGCACCCAGCACCAGCATGCGCGGTGCCGGCTGGGCGGCCAGCCAGTCAATGGCGGCGCGTACCGATCCGGGGTTTGCGTTATAGGTGTCATCTACCAGCAGGCCTTTGCCCACGTGATGCAGATTCATGCGCCCGGGCACCGGCTTGAGGCTGGCCAGTCGTGGCAGCGCCTCATCCAGGGACAGACCCAGCGCCTGCACCGCAGCAATGGCCATTAGCGCATTGTTGACCTGATGGGCGCCGGCCAGCGGCACAGTGACAGTGTGGCCGGATGGCTGCAGAACAAAGCGGGCGTAGTCTTGCCCCAGCACAATCTGCTCCGCATACAGGTCCGCCGCTTCGCGGGTGCTGATCCGAATTACCTTGAGCCCCGCTTTTTCGGCTTCACCAGCAAAAAAACCGGCAAAGCTGTCATCCGCGTTGATGATCGCCTGACCACCTGTCTCGCAACCGCCGAAGATTTCTGCCTTGGCGTTGGCAATGCCCTGCATGGAGCCGAAGCCTTCCAAGTGCGCCCCGGTCACATTGGTGACCAGCACTACGCGAGGCTTGGTCAATGCGCTGGTCCATGCAATTTCACCGGGGGCATTGGCACCCAGCTCAATCACCGCATAGCGATGTTCGGCACGCAGCCGCAACAGCGTCAGCGGCACACCAATGTCGTTGTTGAAGTTGCCCGCGGTGGCCAGTGTGTCGGCGCCCAGCATGGCCGCGGCCATTTCCTTCACCGTGGTCTTGCCGGCATTGCCAGTGACCGCCATGCGCTCAGCGGTGAACTGATCCGCATAGCCGCTGGCCAGCTTGCCCAGCCCATGACGGGTATCGGCAACCTTTACCGCATTGCCAAAATCCGTCTGGTCACGATCCACCAGAGCAGCCACCGCCCCTTCCGCCGCAGCCTGCGCCAGAAAATCATGGGCATCAAAGCGTTCGCCCTTGAGCGCCACAAACAGACAGCCCGGGGTCATGGCACGGGTATCGGTGACCACAGCGTTGATTTCCACGTCCTCACCCACCAGCTCTCCGCCGGTCCACTGAGCGATCTGGGACAGCCTCATCATTGGCCACCTCCCAATGCGGTCAGCGCGTTACGGGCCAGTTCACGGTCGTCGCTGGGATAGCGAACGCCGTTGATCTCCTGGTAATCCTCATGGCCCTTGCCAGCCAGCAGGATCACGTCACCGGCAGCAGCACGACGCACGGTATCGGCTACCGCTTGTGCTCGCTCAACGACGGACACGACATTATCTGGCTGCGTCAGGCCCGCCTGCATCTGTTCAATAATGGTTTGCGGGTTTTCACTGCGCGGGTTATCGCTGGTCAATACCACCACGTCCGCCAGTTGTTCAGCGATTTGCGCCATCAACGGGCGCTTGCCGGCATCCCGGTCGCCGCCGCAGCCAACGATGCAATAGAGCTTGCTTTCAAAGTGGGCACGGCAGGCCTGCAGGGCCTTCTCAAGGCCGTCCGGGGTATGCGCGTAATCCACGATCACAGTGGGACCCTGTTCGGCGCGAACGGGTTCCATTCTGCCCGGCACCGGCGTCACCGCCGCCAGCGCCTTGCCCAGTACAGCAGTGTCCACACCCTGGCCATGCAGAATGGCTGCCACGGCCATCACGTTGCTGAGATTGAAAGGCCCGAACAATGGCAGAGCCACCGTCACGGCATCACCTGCCACATTCAGGGTGGCATGCATGCCATAGGCATCGTATACCGCGCTTTCGCAGCGTACCGTGGCACCCTCCTGACCGCCGAAGGTGACACAACGAACGTTGTCTGACAGACAGCTCAGCAAGGAACTGGAAGCATGGTCATCACAGTTGATTACCGCCAGACGCACACCCGGGCGGGAAAACAGCACCGACTTGGCCGACAGATAGGACTCCATGTCACCGTGGTAATCCAGATGATCACGGCTCAGGTTACTGAATACGGCTGTGGTCACCGGGGTGCTGCCCAGCCGCTTCTGGTCCAGCGCATGGGAGGACACTTCCATGGCCACACAATCGGCGCCGGCATCACGGGCTTCCGCCAGGGAGGCCTGCAGGGTGATCGGATCCGGCGTGGTGTGACCGGTATGCTTTTCCTCTCCCTTGAGACCCACACCCAGGGTACCCACCAACGCGCAACGGTGACCAAGCGCGTTGAGCGCATCGCGCAGGAACCAGGTAATGCTGGTCTTGCCGTTGGTGCCGGTAACGCCAGTGAGCGCCATGCGCGCGGCCGGCTGATTAAACCAGCGCGCCGCCACATCACCCACCTGCCCGGCCAGTTCCGGCACATGCACGCAAGGCACCTGCTGCTCGTAGCTGATGGTGAACGGCCCGTGTTCGGCATCGGACAGCACTGCCGCCGCACCGGCAGCCACAGCCTGTGCCACAAAGCGACGACCATCGCTGGCCACCCCGGGCACGGCCACAAACGCCTGCCCGGACTGCACCTGACGGCTGTCCAGCTGCAGGCCAGAAACGACGATACCTGCCACGTTGGCAGGCAGGTTCAGATCGGGGAGCAATTGCTGGAGGCTCATCATGAACGATCCTCCGCGTCCGGAGCGCCGGCCAGCAATCCCTCTGGCCGATCCGGCGGTACGTGCAAGGTACGCAGCACCCCACTCATGATGTTGGAAAATGCCGGCGCGGCCACCAGCCCACCGTAATAAGCCTCGCCTCGGGGGTCATCGATAACCACCACGGTAACAATGCGCGGATCCGTTGCCGGCGCCAGACCCGCAAACAATCCGATGTAGTTATCATCCGCATAGCCGCCAGCCACCACCTTGTGTACGGTGCCGGTCTTGCCTGCCACCTGATACCCCGGCACCTGGGCCCGGCTGGCGGTACCTTCGCGGCTGACCACGGTCTCCAGCATCTGCACCAGCTGTCGGGACACAGCCTGCCCAACCACCTGCTCGCCGCGGGGAATGCCTTCCACCTTGCGCAGGGTCAACGGCACCTTCATGCCATCATTGGCAATCACCGCATAGGCCTGGGCCAGCTGCACCGCAGACACACTCAGGCCATAGCCGTAGGAAAGCGCCGCACGCTCCACGTCACGCCACTTGCTGCGCAGCGGCAACAGGCCATCGCTTTCCCCCGGGAAAGCAATACCGGTAGCCTGGCCAAACCCAAAACGCTCCAGATAATCCGGCAGCGCCTGCTGATCCATGGCCAGGGCCAGCTTGCTGGTGCCCACATTGGAGCTCTTGGTCAGCACGGTAGTAATGTCGATGATGCCGTAGTCGCGGTGATCGCGGATGGTCTTGGTACCTACCCGCAACGTGCCCGGATGCGTATTGATGGTGGTGGACGGGGTCACCATTCCCATTTCCAGGGCCGCCGCCACGGTGAACGGCTTCATGGTGGAACCCGGCTCGAAAAGATCGGTAACCGCGCGATTGCGCAGTGACGCCGTATCCATGTTGCCACGGTTGTTGGGGTTGTAGGCCGGCTGGTTGACCATGGCCAGCACTTCGCCGGTGCGCACATCCACGACGACCGCACTACCGCCCTTGGCCTTGTGCTGCTGCACTGCCGCCAGCAATTCACGGTAAGCCAGATATTGCAGTCGCAGGTCGATACTCAGGGTCACATCTTCACCCGGCTCGGCGGGCTTGAGCACTTCGATATCCTGAATCACCCGACCCAGCAGGTCGCGAACCACCTTCTTGCGGCCACTGTGACCTTCCAGCTGGGTATCCATGGCCAGCTCGGTGCCTTCCTGGCCCTGGTCATCAATATTGGTAAAGCCCACCACATGGCTGGACACCTCACCGGCCGGATAGTAACGACGGTATTCGGTGAGCGAATGGATGCCAGGCACATTCAGGTCCAGTACTTTCTTTGCCGCTTCCGGTGCCAGACCGCGCTCCAGATAGACGAACTCGCGGCTTTCGTGACGACGAACCTTGCTGGCAAATTCCTTGCGGCTAATCACGCCATTGTTGCCCAGCCGCTCCCAGGCATCCTGATGCGCGAGGGCTTCACGAGGGTTGGCCCACAGGGTAACCACCGGGGTACTGACGGCCAGCGGGCGACCGGCACGATCACGAATCACGCCACGGTGGGCGGCCAGGGGCTCCACGCGCAGATTACGGATATCACCCTGATGGGCGAGAAAATCGTGCTGCAGCACTTGCAGATCCACCGCCCGGGCCACCAGCAGACAGGCACACACCGCCCAGAACCCCAGCACAAAGCGCCAGCGTGTCCGGAGGTTAGGTTGCCGTGTCTTGCGGACCCGGTTCTTCATGGTCGAATCAGCACTCTCTCATCGGTTTTCGGTAACTTCATACCCAGCTTTTCCCTTGCCAGGCGCTCCACCCGGGCATAGCTGCCCCAGGTACTGTGTTCCAGCAGCAACTGGCTCCACTGGCTTTCCAGCCGGGTCTGTTGCTGCTGCAACTTCTGACTTTCATCAGTGAGACGACGCGCCTCATGAACGCTGTAACTCACGCCCAGAGCCGACACCGCAATCAATATCACCAGTGCACGAATGGCCCAGGGCGCTGTCACGCCACCTTCTCCGCCACCCGCAATACCGCACTGCGCGAGCGCACATTCACTTTCAGCTCGGCCTTGCCGGCACGAATGGCCTTGCCAACCGGCTCCAGCCGTTGCGGCAACTCATCGCCCAACGGCAAACCACCGCGCCCTTTCGGAGCCCGGCCGGAATGATCACGGATAAACAGCTTCACAATCCGGTCTTCCAGGGAATGGAAGCTGATAATGGCGAGACGCCCGCCAATGGCGAGCGTCTCCAGGGACTGTTCCAGCACTTCGTTCAGCGCATCCAGCTCCCCGTTTATATGTATTCTCAGCGCCTGAAAGCTACGCGTGGCCGGGTGCTTGCCCGGCTCCCCCCGGCCCAGCACTGATTCGATCAGATCCGCCAGTTGCAGGGTGCGGGTAATCGGCTGTTCCTTGCGGGTCTCGCAGATGCGCTTGGCGATCCAGCGGGACTTGCGCTCTTCGCCGTAGCGATACAGCACATCCGCGATTTCCTTTTCTTCTGCCCGGGCCAGCCAGTCAGCAACGCTCTCCCCGCTAGTCGGATCCATGCGCATGTCCAGCGGGCCGTCGCGCAGAAAACTGAAGCCGCGAGCAGCATCATCCAGCTGCGGCGAAGACACTCCCAGATCCAGCAGCAATCCATCAATGGGACGCCCCTGCTCTGCCACTACCTCAGGCAGACAATCAAACCTGCTGGCCTTGATCTGGAAACGGCTATCCTCACCGGCCAGCTTCTCGCCTTCGGCAATTGCCAGGGGATCCCGGTCAATGCCTGTGAGCCGACCGTCGGCATCCAGCTTCGCCAGCAGCGCACGACTGTGACCACCACGCCCGAAGGTGCCATCCACATAAAAACCATCGCCACGGCTGAACCACATTTCCAGCACCTCCTCCAGTAACACTGGCAGGTGTTCGAACTGCTTCCCTGTGTCGCTCATCAGAACGCGAGCTCCTGCACACTGTCCGGCAAGGCTTCCGGATCCAGGGTGCTGTCTTCCTCTGACCAGCTCTCTGCTGTCCAGATTTCAAAGCGATGCATCTGGCCAATCAACATGGCCTGCTTTTCCAGGCCAATGGCAGCGCGCAATTCTGGCGGCACCAACAGACGGCCATTGCTGTCCATTTCGATCTCTACCGCCTGACCAAGGAAACGGCGCTTGAGCTGACGCACATGGGGATTGGAATCCCGCTGGGCGGACAGCTTGTTGGCGGTTTCAGTGAATTCGTGGCGCGGATAAAGCGCGAGACATTCATCAAAGGGGTGACGGGTGAGCACAAGCTGGCCGCCGCAGGCTTCGATCAACGAAGCGCGGTACCGGGTCGGCATGGTGAGCCGCCCCTTGGCATCCAGATTGAGTGATGTGCTCCCAGTAAACACTGGCCGTCCTCTGTCTCTTTATTTAGCGGTTCCTTCCGGGTGCTCCATGGAGCCCCACTTTGCGACACCTGCCGCCTCAGAAATCCCACTTTTTCCCACTTTTCACCACATTGAGACACTCTAGGGCCACAGCAAAGCCCAAGTCAAGCAAACCACGCACAGCAAACGTAAAAGAATCCCCATAGAAATCAGTCAATTAGCGCGCACAGCGGCACCCAAACCTGAAATCGGGAGGCGACCAACGGAGGGAGTTTCGAGACGAATCAGAGCGCTGGGACGCGCTGGTGAGAAAGCACTTTAAGTGTTAGACAAATTAGTTATTACTAACTGTTATTTTTATTACATATAGATCATCAGGAGGCTGGAATCCGGAAATTCTCCTCCGTCATCAGGTCCACACCGCATTCCAGGCCGGCAAACCACTCCAGGAAGCGTGCCACCTGCTCCCCGCTGAAATAACCGCCATGTTGAGGCACGATCATGGCTGGGTTGAGCTTGCGAACCATGCCCGCCCATAGGCGGCAGGCCCGGTTACTGGCCATATAGCGACGGTGAAAGCCGGCCATGCTTTTGACATGCTCGGCGAAATCCGTCACCTCACCCTCTTCACCACCCAGGGAAGCTCCCACGTCGCCGGAAAACAGGATGCGGCTGACCGGATCGTAAAAGCTGAAGTTCCCCACCGAATGCAGAAAGTGGGCAGGCAGCACCCACAGGCTGTCACTACCAAAGGGGATCACCGCCCCCTGATCCCCCACCCCGTGAATCCGCTCCTGCAGTTGCTCCCCCATGCGACTGATCTCATAGCGGGAGGCCAGATGCGGCAGAAACCGGGACCATAACCGACTGACCACCACCTGACACGGGGTATGCATCAGCCAGCGTGGCAGAGAGGCAATGATGTCCGGGTCCTGATGGGAGGCGAGGATGTATTCCAGGTTTTCCAGCTTGATCAGCCGGCTGAGGGCAATATTGAGCGGAGTAAACGTCAGATCGCCACCGGGATCGATCAGCGCCGCACGCTCACCGTGGCGAATACAGAACTGATTGGCTTGCACTCCTTCCCCGGTGACCAGATCCGCAAAGCGCAGCACCTCATGATCATCACGGCTGTAAAGGATGTCGATCTGTGACATGAGAGCACTCTCCGCGCTTCAGGGTAAACCCGTCTTGGGGGAGTGCAGTCTAGTCATATTTTCTGATGGCATCTTGATTCGCATCAAGACGACCGCGAATAGGTGGACCGGTCGATAAGCCGGGTTCTGTCGTGGACAGTCATTCATCTGGGGCTGACGTCGCCATCAGCCTCTAGCAACCTACCCGGATCCAGCGCGGGCCACGCCATTGGATCCCTATTTGGTCTTGCTCCGGGTGGGGTTTACCCTGCCACCGCTGTTACCAGCGGCGCGGTGCGCTCTTACCGCACCTTTTCACCCTTACCTGAACCCTCCGAAGAAGGAACGGGCGGTATCTTCTCTGTGGCACTAGCCGTAGCCCCACCGTCACCAGTGAGCCCCCCAGGCGTTACCTGGCACCCTGCCCTGCGGAGCCCGGACTTTCCTCCAGCAACGCCCCTCAAAGAAAGGCACCGCCAGCGACTGTCTGACCGGTCCGGGGGCGAGTTTAATCAGTTAATAATTAATAGTGAATAATTAATAACTGCGCGATGCCGCTTTTCTGTCTCTGAAACGCAGGAGGCCGCGCCCAACCTCTGGGCGCGGCCTCATACGCCTGAAAATCAAACAGGCGGGTTCGCGAGCTATTAACTATTCATTATTAATTATTCATTGCCTCTAAAAGTGCATAAACCTCCTGCCGCTTCATCCCCGTATGCGCGGCCAGGATCTTGGCGGCGCGGGAGGCCGGGAGCTCCGCCAACAGCAGTTTGGCCAGCGACTGGTCTTTGTCGCTCCAGCCGGCGGCCTGCTCTGCGGGGGAAAGAATCAACACCAGTTCGCCGCGCTGCTGGTTGCTGTCCCCGGCCACCCAGTCGCACAGCTCGGCCACCGGGCCACGGCGGATGGTTTCGAATTGCTTGGTGAGTTCGCGACAAAGAGTGATTTCACGCTCCGGCGTCACCACATCGCGCAGCGCCTGCAGAAACGACAACACCCGGTGTGGTGCTTCGTAGATGATGCTGGTGATATCTGAGGCGGCGAGCCGCTCGATGGCTTGCTGGCGTGGCGCCCCTTTTGACGGAATAAATCCCTCGAACACAAAACGATCCGATGGCTGCCCCGCCGCTGCCAATGCTGCCAGCAAGGCTGACGCACCAGGCACCGGCACTACCTGAATGCCGGCATCCTGACAGGCGCGCACCAATCGATAACCCGGATCACTCACCAGGGGTGTTCCTGCATCGCTGATCAGCGCACCTTTTTCACCATTTTGCATTCGCTCAACCAGTTCTGCACTGCGTTGATTTTCATTGTGGTCGTGACAACTGATCATGCGCTTGCGCAAGCCCAACTGATCCAGCAAACGCTGGCTATGCCGCGTATCCTCTGCCGCCACCCAGTCCACCGCTTCCAGCACGGAAACAGCGCGACGGGAAATATCATCAAGATTCCCGATAGGCGTACTCACTACATACAAGACAGAGTTCATAATTGTCGAACTTCCTTATGGCTGGCCGCTGGAGACCCTACTACGAAGCGCCTACAATAGCCGCTCCATTCTGGTAATACGAACCTCACGCCATGGATTTCAAAAAGGCATACTGGATTGCACTGGCCGCCACCTTCACGCTGGCCAGTTGTACCACCACTCCGACACGCACGGGCCAGCCGGCCAGCCTCCCGGTAGAACAGGCCGCAGACATGGGCTCAGCCCCTGAATCATTGTCCGCCGCCCGTACCAAACTGGCGGCCCAGGCCACTCCCGCCCTGCGTATCGAAACCACCCTCGCCTGGGCAGCGGAGTATCTGCAGCAACAGCGCCCGGAAGACGCCGAGCAGTTACTTGCCGATATCAATCCGGATAGCCTGGACAGTGACACACGCTTTCAGTGGATCCTGCTCAGCGGCCGGGCAGCACTGGGCCAACAGACCGCAGCCCCGGCCGTGGAATTGCTGACCAATTACCAGGATGAAATCCTTCAGTACCCCGTGGAGCAACAAGCCCAGCTGGATCTGCTCCGTGCCGACGCACTGGCCATGGAAGGGCAATTGATCGACAGCCTGCAGCAGCGGGTGGCGGCCCATCCCCTGCTCAACGAACAGGACCAGCAGTATAACCATCAGATGACCTGGCAGTTGCTGATGCAATTGTCTCCCCAGGAACTGGCCGGCGCTATTGATAGCAGCAGCGGTGACCTGCGTGGCTGGCTGACTCTGGCCCAACTGTACCGGGATCCGGTGGCCGATCTGGATGCCCAGGTCTCCCGGCTGGATCAATGGAGTGCGCAGTGGCGGACTCACCCGGCCATTTCTGATGTGCCTGCCATGCTTGAAGCGCTAAAGGAAGCTGCCAGCCACCGCCCCAGCCAGGTGGCAATTCTAGTGCCCACCAGTGGCCCACTACAGAATGTCGGCAAGACCCTGCAGGAAGGGATCATGACTGCCCACTACCAGCAGAAACAGAACAGCCTGTCCCCCACCCTGCGTTTTTACGATTCCGGACCGGACAACATTCTTGCCGTCTACCAGCAAGCCGTTAACGACGGTGCCGATTTCATTCTCGGCCCACTCTCCAAGGACAAGGCCGCGGCAATTGCCGCACAAGGTACCCTGCCAGTCACGACCCTGGCCCTGAACTACATTGAAGGGGATCAGGTACCGGAAAACTTTTTCCAGTTCGGTCTGGCACCGGAAGACGAAGCCCGGCAGATTGCCCGCCAGGGCGCCCGCGAGGGCAGCACCCAGGCAGGCATTCTTTATCCTGAAGGTGACTGGGGCCAGCGCGTGGCCCAGGCCTTTGCCGACGAATGGCAAAACCTCCACGGCACGGTCACCGTAACCAGCACCTACCAGGAAGGCCCGGAAATTGGTGAGACCGTGGAAGACCTGTTGCTGGTCGCCCAGAGCGAAGCCCGCGGCAAGGAAATCAGCCGCTTCACCAATCTGGAAATGGATATCCAGCCCCGTCGCCGCCAGGACATGGACTTTCTGTTCCTGATCGCCAACCCCAATCAGGGTCGCCAGGTGAAACCAGCACTGAATTTCCACTTCGCCAAGGACCTGCCGGTATATTCCACTTCACTGATCTACAGCGGCATGGCCAACCCGCGCCGGGATCAGGATCTCAACGGCATCCGCTTTGTGGACATGCCCTGGATCATCGGTGACCAGAACAGCGATCTGCATCAAGTCGCCGCCGAGCAATGGCCCGATGGCCACGGCCGATTTGAACGTCTTTATGCCATGGGCATTGATGCCTACCGGCTACAAAGCCGCCTGTACCTGCTTAACACCCTGCCTTCCAGCGAGCTGCCCGGCGCCACCGGCCGCCTGCAGATGCGCAATCAACAGGTGGTCCGGAAACTGGACTGGGCGATTTTCATGCGCGGCGAAGCCAAAGCGCTGCCCCAGGTCAGCAATCCGGCCAACAGCCTGCCCGTTCGCAGCAATGCCGTTTCTTCCGCGCCGTAAGCAGGAGCTCGGCGCCCAGGCGGAAGCCGCTGCACAGCAGTGGCTGATACACCACGGCCTGAGCCTGGTCACCAGCAATTATCGCTGCCGCCAGGGGGAAATCGATCTGGTCATGCTGGACCAGGATTGCCTGGTGTTCACCGAGGTACGCTGGCGCAAATACGCCAGTCACGGCGGCGCGCTCGCCTCGGTGGATTACCACAAACAGCAGCGCCTGATTCAGGCCGCCAGACACTTTCTGGCCAAACACCCGACACATCAGCAACGCCCCTGCCGCTTTGATGTGATCGGCATGGAACCGGACAATAACGGTTCGGTCAGTTATCAATGGATACAAAATGCGTTCTACAGCGAATAAGCTGTAGCCACCGCATCAAAGACAAGACCAGTTGAGGTATTTATGAGCGTGGACCGTATCCGGCAACTGTTTGCCGAAAGCATAGAAACCAAGGCCAAGGCCGGCGAAGTGCTGCCCAGCGTCATCGAAGCCGCCGGCCAGGCTATGGTCGAGTGCCTGCTCAACGGCGGCAAGATCCTCACCTGCGGCAATGGCGGCTCCGCCGGTGATGCCCAGCACTTTTCCTCCGAGCTACTCAACCGCTTTGAAATGGAGCGCCCGGCCCTCCCGGCCATCGCGCTGACCACGGACTCGTCCACACTCACCTCCATTGCCAACGACTACAGCTACAACGAGATCTTTTCCAAACAGGTGCGTGCCCTGGGAGGCAGCGGCGACATCCTGCTGGCCATCTCCACCAGCGGTAACTCTGCCAATGTGATTCAGGCCATTCAGGCCGCCCATGACCGGGAAATGCGTGTGGTTGCCATGACCGGCAAGGAAGGCGGCGAGATGGTCAACCTGTACGGCCCGGATGACATCGAGATTCGCGTCCCGGCGACCTCTACCGCACGGATCCAGGAAGTCCACCTGCTGGTAATTCACGCCCTGTGCGACCATATCGATCAGCAACTGTTCGGAGGCCAGTAAGCCACCATGCGCACCCGTAGCTCCCTGCTGTACAGCCTTCTCGCCGCCTGCCTGACACTCTCCGGCTGCGTTTCCATTAGCAAGGGCATGTCTGACCAGCCCACCGACCAGGACCATGGCTCCCGGACATTTGGCGCCTTCTGGGAAGACGGCAGCATTGAGCGCAAAGTCGCCATCAATATTGCCCGCGCCAGCGAAGAGCTGGACCAGGCACGAATCGTGGTGGTCAGCTTCAATGGCAACGTGCTGCTGGCCGGCCAGGTAGCCAGCGACGATCTGAAAAGCCAGGCTGGAAACATTGCCTCACAGGTTCGTCATGTCCGCCACGTTCATAATGAACTTGAAGTCGCCGGTGGAAGCTCTTTCCTTGCCCGCACCAACGACACCTGGCTCACCAGCAAGGTTAAAAGCCGCCTGCTGGTCAACGGTGAAGCACAGGGCATGCGCACCAAGGTGGTCACGGAAAATGGCGTGGTGTATCTGATGGGCCTGCTCACCCGCGCCGAAGCCGAAGCCGCCGTGACCCAGGCCCAGAAAGTCTATGGCGTGCAGAAGATTGTGAAGATTATCGAGTATATTGATTAGGCGCTCCGCGCCTGCTGCACGCTTCACGCAACAAGCTTCACGCGAAAACAAAAAAGCCCGCTCATTGAGCGGGCTTTTGCGTGTTGCCTGTTGCGTGACGCGTGCTGCGTTACTTCACTACCTTCAGGTGACTGACCTTTCCCTTACCTTCGTCTTTCTTCTCCGGCTCGGGCGGGGTGGTAGGCGGCTCTGGCGGGTCGACGGGGTCGAATGCCATACCCTGCCCATTTTCACGGGCGAAAATCGCTACCACCGCATTGATGGGTACCCGGATGGACATGGGCACACCGCCAAAGCGGGCAGAAAAGGCAATTTCGTCATTCCCGGCCGCAAAGTGGGTGACCGCACGCGGAGCGATATTCAGGACAATCTGGCCGTCCTGCACAAAGTCCTGCGGCACTTCCACGCCCGGGTAGACTGCATTCACGGCCAGATGTGTCGTCAGGCCGTTATCACAGATCCACTCATGAATCGCCCGTATCAGATACGGGCGATTGGAGGTCATGGTGTCACTCATCAGAGCGGGTTGCGCAGTTCGCGTTCAGCGTCGGTGAGGCTGGCCTGGAAGGCATCACGGTCGAACAGACGCTCGGCGTAGTCCAGCAGCGGCTTGGCCTGCTTGGCGGGCAGTTCGATACCCATGGCCGGCAACCGCCACAGGATGGGGCCAACCACACAATCCACCAGAGTGAATTCTTCGCTCATGAAGAACGGCAGCTCGCTGAAGATCGGCGCACAGGCCAGAATCGCCTCACGCAGCTCCTTACGACGCTTGTTCAGGCTGGCTTCCTTCTCTTCACCTGCCAGAATGGCATCCACGTGGCCACACCAGTCACGCTCGATACGGTGAATCAGCAGACGGCTCTGGGCCCGAGCCACCGGGTAGACCGGCAGCAGCGGCGGATGCGGGAAACGCTCATCCAGGTACTCCATGATCACCGCAGACTGGTACAGGGTCAGCTCACGATCAACCAGAGTGGGCACTTCGTTGTAGGGATTCAGCGAAGCCAGATCTTCCGGCTTGTTGTTACTGTCCACATCAACAATGTCTACCGTGACCCCTTTCTCTGCCAGCACGATGCGGACACGGTGGCTGTAATGATCTTCCGGGGAAGAGAAAAAAGTCATTGAGGAACGCTTGGTCACCACACCCATTGTCGAGTCATCTCCACTTGTGATCTATAACAGAAACAGGGTAACCGCTTGCGCGGGTACCCTGTTCATCGCTGGAAAGGGACGTTACTGACGGATCAGTGTACGTCTTTCCAGTATTCCTTCTTGAGCAGATAGGCCGGGATCAGCAGGATACCCAGGAATACCAGCACATAGACGCCCAGACGCTCACGCTCGGGGCGCACCGGCTCGGCGGTGTAAGTCAGGAAGTTGGTGATGTCACCCATGGCTTCCTTGAATTCACCTTCGCCAAGCTCCGCTTCCATGCCCGCCATCACGTGGGGCATGCCTACATTCGGGAACACGTGGTTGTTGTAACCGAACGGACGGCTTTCGTCTTCGTAGAAGTTGATCAGGTAAGAATATACCCAGTCAGAGTCACGCAGACGGGTCACCATGGTCAGGTCCGGCGGAGCCGTACCGAACCACTTCTTGGCTGCCGCTTCCGGCATAGCATTCTTCATCTGGTCACCGAACTTCTCGGAGGCAAAGTTCAGGTTTGCCATTACCAGCTCTTCGGAAATGCCCAGATCTTCAGCCATACGGCTGTAGCGCATGTACTGCAGGCTGTGACAGCCCATGCAGTAGTTGACGAACAGCTTGGCACCATTCTGCAGACTAACCTTGTCCTGCAGATTGACCGGCGCTTTTACCACGTATTCATTGTTGCCACCGCCAGCCGCAAACGCGACCAGAGGCAGACAGCTGAAAAGAATAACCGCTAGTTTCTTCATCAGTGACCCCCTGTTACCCGTTCCGGAACCGGCTTGGATTTCTCGAACTTGTGCACGAACGGCATGATCAGCAGGAAGTAGCCGAAGTAATAAATCGTGCCGAACTGCGCCATCATGGTCTTGCCCGGAGTCGCCGGCTGGGTACCGAAGTAGCCCAGCATCAGGAAGTCCAGAACGAAGATAGCCATGAAGATCTTGCTCCAGATACCGCGATAACGGATGGACTTGACCGGATGACGGTCCAGCCACGGAATCACGAACAGGATCACGATGGCACCACCCATGGCTACCAGACCCCAGGCCTTGGAAGACATGATGAAATCGATGGTCGTGGCACGCAGCATGGCGTAATACGGGCCGTAGTACCAAACCGGCGCGATGTGATCCGGGGTCTTCAGCGGGTTGGCCGGCTCGAAGTTCGGTTTCTCCAGCAGGTAACCACCGCCATCAGGGAAGAAGAAGATCACTACAGCAAAGATCATCAGGAAGACGATAACGCCCGGCAGATCCTTCACGGTGTAGTAAGGGTGGAACGGGATGCCGTCTACCGGAATGCCGTTTTCATCCTTGTTCTTCTTGATTTCCACGCCGTCCGGGTTGTTGGAACCCACTTCGTGCAGCGCCAGGATGTGCAGCACCACCAGGGCCAGCAACACGATCGGGATGGCCACAACGTGCAGCGCGAAGAACTTGTTCACGGTCGCGGTGGAAAGCAGGTAGTCACCACGCACCCAGGTGGTCAGGCCTTCACCAATTTCCTTGGCGTCTGCCGGGCTGATGCCAGGCAGCAGCTCAAACGGGATGGCACCGGCCAGGGAAATGATTACCTGGGCACCCCAGTAGGACATGTTGCCCCAGGGCAGTACATAACCGAGGAAACCTTCCGCCATCAGCGCCAGATAGATCAGCATACCGAAGATCCACACCAGCTCGCGCGGCGGCTTGTAGGAGCCGTACATGAGACCACGGAACATGTGCAGGTACACCACAGCGAAGAACGCGGATGCGCCCACGGCGTGCATGTAACGGATCAGCCAGCCCCACTCCACATCACGCATGATGTATTCAACGGAGGCAAAACCTTCGCTGGGAGAGAAGAACATGGTCAGCCAGATACCGGTGAGCAGCTGGTTGACCAGTACAACGATGGACAGCACGCCAAAGTAGTACCAGAAGTTGAAGTTCTTCGGTGCGTAGTATTCGGACATGTGACGCTTGTAAGCGTCAACCACGGGCAGACGCGCATCTACCCAGTCAATCACGCGATTCACCATTCCCATCATGCCTTGGTCTCCCCTTCTTCAGAGCCAACAATGACGACGGATTCGCTCAGGTACGAGTGAGGCGGAACCACCAGGTTGGTCGGCGCCGGCACGCTCTTGTACACGCGGCCAGCCAGGTCGAATTTGGAACCGTGACAGGGGCAGAAGAAACCGCCGAATTCCAGTTCCACGGTAGGCTGTTGCTCAAACAAGGGAGAACAACCCAGGTGGGTACAGGTGCCCACCAGTACCAGATATTCTTTCTTGATGGAACGCCATTCGTTCTTGGCATATTCCGGCTGCTGGTCTGCGTCAGACGCAGGGTCACGAAGATTCTCGTCCAGCTTGGAAAGAGAGCCCAGCATGTCTTCGGTACGACGCACAACCCAGATGGGCTGACCTCGCCATTCCTCGACCACGCGCTGGCCAGCCTCCAGTTTGCCAATATCAATCTTTACCGGGGCACCGGCATTCTTGGCCTTGGCACTGGGTTGCCAGGATTTTACGAATGGAACAGCCACACCGACCGCACCCGCAGCACCAATTGCCGAGGTCAGGCCGATCAAAAACGTGCGGCGGCTGCTATTTACGCCGTCGTTGCTCATTGAGTTTTTCTCCCCTTAGATCCCACGCTCGGGGTTTGCCGGGACACGAGGCTCATCCTCGTGCTACGGGCGGAGTAAGGCGGCGCAAATGGTAAAGAAAAAGCCCACACCTGACAACCGGTTATTCCCTGCCCGAAAACCCTAAACGCCTGATTTAGACACAAAAAAGCCCAGCATTGCTGGGCTTTTTTGTGAACCGGTTGACCGGAAGTATCAACGCTTGGAGAACTGCGGACGACGACGCGCCTTACGCAGACCAACCTTCTTACGTTCAACTTCACGAGCATCACGGGTCACGTAACCGGCACGACGCAGCTGACCACGCAGCTCGCCATCGTATTCCATCAGCGCACGGGTGATACCGTGACGGATGGCGCCAGCCTGACCGTTGTTGCCGCCACCGCTAACGGTAACCAGCACATCAAACTTGTCAGTAGCTTCAACCAGTTCCAGCGGCTGACGAACAACCATCTGGTTGGTCTTGCGACCGAAGTACACGTCCAGCGGACGACCATTCACGGTGATCTTGCCACTGCCCGGACGCAGGAATACACGAGCAGCAGAAGTCTTGCGGCGACCGGTGCCGTAGTTGGTTTCTACAGTTGCCATCGTCTAAAACCCCTTAGATTTCCAGCTGCTGCGGCTGCTGAGCAGTATGAGGATGCTCGGCGCCTGCATAAACTTTCAGTTTGCGATACATGTCGCGACCCAGCGGGTTACGCGGCAGCATGCCTTTCACAGCCTTCTCGATGATCATCTCCGGCTTTTCAGCCTGCAGAGTCGCGAAATTGGCTTCTTTCAGGCCACCCGGGTAACCGGTGTGACGGTAGTACATCTTGTCGTTAGCCTTGTTACCGGTAACGGCCACTTTTTCGGCATTGATTACGACAATGTAATCACCGGTGTCGACGTGTGGAGTGTACTCCGGCTTGTGCTTACCGCGCAGACGGCTTGCGACTTCGGTCGCCAACCGACCCAGCGTTTTGCCGGAGGCGTCTACCACATACCAGTCGCGCTTTACGCTTTCCGGTTTTGCGCTGTAGGTCTTCATGGAATTCTGCCCTAAAATCAATATGTTACGGGTCGTAAACACCCGCCGGCGGCAGTTCCGCCGGGCAAGAGAGCGCGAATTCTACCCAAGCCCCCCACAGAACACAAGCGGTAAAGAGGGGAATTGTTGCATTGTCGCGCCCAACAATGGTCAGGACCATTTCCGCCCTTGTGGACGACAGGCCTGCATGATCAGATTGGGCGCCTATCATGGCGCAGTTTGACGCCGCAGTAAAACAGGAGTGAAACATGGAATACCGTCGTCTCGGGCGCACCGACCTGAAGGTGAGCAGCCTGTGCCTTGGCACCATGACCTGGGGCAATCAGAACACCAGCGAGGAAGGCCATGCCCAGATGGACATGGCGCTGGATCACGGCATCAATTTTTTCGACACCGCCGAGATGTATGCGGTGCCCGCCAGCCCGGAAACCTCTTTCCGTACCGAAACCATCATTGGTGAGTGGTTCGCCAACACCGGCAACCGCGACAAGGTCATCCTGGCGACCAAGGCGGCCGGCCCCGGCGATTACGTCAAGCATATCCGTGGCGGCCCGCGCTTTTCTGCCGACAGCATGGCAGACGCACTGGAAGGCAGCCTGAAACGCTTGCAGACTGACGTGATCGACCTGTACCAGCTGCACTGGCCTGAACGCACCACCAACTATTTCGGCCGGCTGGGCTACAAGCACCGGGACGGCGAAGACGGCATCGCCATCAGTGAAACCGTTGCCGGCCTGAAGAAACTGATGGATGCCGGCAAGATCCGCCACTGGGGACTCTCCAACGAAACCCCATGGGGCGTGATGACCTTTATTCATGAAGCAGAAAAGATCGGCCTGCCCCGCCCGGTGAGCATCCAGAACCCCTACTCCCTGCTCAACCGAAGCTACGAAGTGGGCCTGGCGGAAGTGAGCCATCGTGAAGACGTGGGCCTGCTGGCCTATTCTCCGCTGGCCTTCGGCATGCTCACCGGCAAGTACCGCAATGACAACTGGCCGGAAAAAGGCCGCCTGACCCTGTTCAAACAGTTCTCCCGCTACACCAATGCCGAGTCCATTGCCGCCACGGAAGCCTACTGCCAGCTTGCAGAGGAACGCGGCATCCGTGTCACCCAGATGGCCCTGCAGTTCGTCACCACCCGCCCCTTCGTCACCAGCAACATCATTGGCGCCACCAACCTTGAGCAGCTAGAGGAAAACCTGAAGAGCGTGGACCTGTCCCGGGACAAGGAGCTGGAAAAAGCCCTGGAAGCGATTCATACCCGCTTCCCGTATCCGGCACCTTAAGAGAGACGCAACACGCATCACGCTGCACGCACCATGCACAGAAAACAGGGCCGCTATCGCGGCCTTTTGTTTGACTGCCTGACTGCCTGACGCCTGACGCCTGACGCCTGACGCCTGACGCCTGACGCCTGACGCCTGACGCCTGACGCCTGACGCCTGACGCCTGACGCCTGACGCCTGACGCCTGACGCCTGACGCCTGACGCCTGACGCCTGACGCAAAAAAGGCCCGCCCGGTTTCCCGGGCGGGCCTTTTTTGCGTCGGCACAACACTCGCTAGAACCTGCTGTAGGAACCGGAGTGCAACGGAGGTAACAGCCGCAGGCTGGCCCGTAGGGTGAGCGAAGCGAATAACTTGCCTGCAAGCGATCCGAGCCTTGGCTAGGTAAGGATTCCAGAAGAGAGTTTCGAGTGACGAGTTTCGAAAACCTAAAACCATTGGCCAGATTCGGGGGTTGTGTTTTGCCTTTCGAAACTCGCTTCTCGCAACTCGAAACTCATTCCTCGCCAAGGCTCGGATCGCTTGCAGGCAAGCTCCAACAGCGGCTTTGACCATAACACCACAGCAGCTCCGCCCAGCCCCATAGCCGCTCTGACAAAGGCTCTTGACGACAACGCTCCTGCCATGCCAATGTTAACACCGTTAACTTAAATAACGGATCAGCATGGCACGCACCGCATACCACCACGGCGACCTGCAGCAGCAGGCCCACCAACAGGCTCTGGATATTGTCCGCGAGCATGGCGACAGCGCCATCAGCCTGCGGGCATTGGCCAGGCAGCTGGGGGTGAGTGCCCCGGCCCTGTACCGCCACTTTGCCGACCGCGAAAGCCTGCTGGCCGAACTGGCTATCAGTGGCTTTGAATGGTTGCGGCAGCGATTACTGAGCGTGGATCAATCCGATTCCCGTCAGGCGTTGATCGGCATTGGTCTCGCCTATGTGGCCTTTGCCCAGCAAGAACCCAATCTCTATCGCCTCATGTTCGGCGGCCGGGTATTGCCACAGGGGGTGCATCCACGCCTGGACGAGGCGGGAAAAAATGCCTTTCAGGTACTCGAAGACACCATTGCCAGCGCCAGCGAGTGCGGCTACCTGAAGCCCATGCCGCTAGCACTGATGACTGCAACAGCCTGGTCTCTGGTCCATGGCCTGTCGCTACTGACCATCGACGGGCATTTGCCCGCAGCGGACACCGAATCGCATCTCGCCGAGGGAGTCACCAGCCTGTTGCTGGATGGCGCCATCGCCACGCCCCCCAACTCAAAGAACAACGAGGACACCCCATGAGCAGCCCCCAACCCAGCACCATTCGTGTCGGTCGTCGCTATCGTGCCAATCGCCTCAGCGGCCCCTATGACGCCATCATTATCGGCTCCGGGATCGGTGGCCTGACCGCCGCTGCCTGCCTCAGCAAACTTGGCAAGAAGGTGCTGGTGCTGGAGCAGCACTATACCGCCGGCGGCTTTACCCACAGCTACGACCGTAATGGTTACGAATGGGACGTAGGGGTGCATTACATCGGCGACATGGGCGCAAAACACACCATGGCTCGGCGACTTTTTGACTATGTCACCGACAACCAGCTGCAATGGGCCGCCATGGATGCGGTGTACGACCGGCTCTTTATCGGTGAGCGCCAGATCGATCTGGTCGCCGGCCCCAAACCCTTCGCCGATGAACTGAAAAAGCAGTTCCCGGGAGAGGAACAGGCCATCGATACCTATATGGATTATCTTGCCCAGGTGGCAAAGGCCATGCCCGGCGTCACCCTCGGCAAGGTATTGCCGAAACTGCTGGCCGGCCCATTCAGCCATCTCGCCCGCCGCAAGGCCCCCGCTTTCCTGAACCAGACCACCCAGAAGGTGCTGGAAAGCCTCACCAGCAATCAGGAGCTGATCGCCGCCCTTACCGGCCAATGGGGCGACAACGGCATGGTGCCCAGTGAATCCAGCTTCATCATTCATGCCCTGATTGCTCGTCATTACCTGCATGGCGGCTACTACCCCATTGGCGGCGCCTCGGAAATGGCCAAGACCATTATCCCGGTGATCCAGCAGGGTGGCGGCGAGGTATTCACCTACGCGGACGTAAAGGAAATCCTGATTGAGAACGGCAAGGCCGTGGGCGTTCGCATGGCAGACGGACAGGATATCTTTGCCCCGGCCATCATCAGCAACGCCGGGGTATTCAACACCTTTGGTCCGCTGCTGCCGGACAACGCGCCTCACAAGGATTTCTACCAGATGAAGCTGGGGCAGGTTCAGCGCTCCATGGCCAGCGTCTGCCTATATATCGGCATCCAGGACAACGCCGAAAACCTGCAACTTCCGAAGACCAATTTCTGGATCTATCCCGGAAGCGACCACGCCGGTCAGGTTGAGGCGTTCCTTAACGACCCGGAACACCAGGAAATCCCGCTCACTTATATTTCCTTTCCCTCCGCCAAGGACCCGAGCTTTGCGGAGCGCTACCCCGGCCGTGCCACTATCGAGATCGTCGCCCCCGGGCCCTTCGAGTGGTACGAGGAGTGGGCCGACAAACCCTGGGGCAAACGCGGCGACGATTACGAGGCGAAAAAGGAAGCGTATTCCCAGCGGCTGCTGGAAAAGCTCTACGAAAAAATGCCACAGCTGCGCGGCAAGGTGGATTACTACGAGCTGTCCACACCACTGTCCACGGATTATTTCTGCCGCTACAGCACGGGAGAAATTTACGGACTGGACCATACCCCGGAACGGTTCGAGCAGGACTGGCTGAAACCCAAGACCCGCATTCCCGGGCTCTATCTGACCGGACAGGACATCATGACCTGCGGGGTGGTGGGCGCCATGATCGGCGGCCTGCTTACCACCATTGCCGTGGGTGGTGCCAAGAGCCTGCCGCTGGCCAAGAAGATGTTTGTGGGCTGATGCATATACCGTTCTGGCTGGGGGTAGCTGGCCTCGCCCCCATCATCCTTCCACAGGCCTTGCACACCCGCCGCACCACCTTGCGACTGCCGGAAGGCTCAGGCCCTTCAGAAGGCCAATGGGGTGACGGGAACCCTGGCCTGCGGCTGCTGGTCATCGGCGAGTCCACCGCCGCCAGTGTGGGCGTGGACAGCCACCAGCAGGGACTGGCCAGCCAGCTCGCCCGGCAGCTGAGCCAGCAGGGCAAAACTGTGGCCTGGCATACCAGAGGCACCAATGGCATCCGCATGGCCGCACTGCTGGATCAGTTACGTCGCACAGGTGAATTGCCCGCCTGCGACGCAATCTTTATCAGCATGGGAGTGAATGACACCACAGGTCTGACCACAAGAAAGCAGTATTACCGACAGTTGGAACAGCTGATCGGTATACTCAGGGATCGCCGCCCAGACGCCGTGATCTATCTTCTTGCGATCCCTCCCATGCATCGCTTCACGGCTTTGCCCTCACCACTGCGAGCCATGCTTGGCTGGCGATCAAGACTGCTGGATCTGCAGCAACAAAAACTGGCCCATGCGCTGCCCGGGCTGCTCCACCTTGGCTATCCCGATCTGGATAATCCCGCCCTGCTGGCCCGGGACGGCTACCATCCTGGCGAACTGGGTTACCAGGTCATGGCGGAGGCCATCGCCAGACAGATCAGTTAAACACCATGCCGATGCCGAAGCGCCACAACCCCTGATCCACGGTATCCACTCCGCGCCCCACATCCAGCCACTGCTGGCTGTAGCCGGCACGCACAAAGGTGCTGTCATCAATATCCAGCCGCAGGCCCGCTCCGGCTTCGTAGCTGAACACCGTATCAGACAGAGTAGGAGTCGACAGACCACAGTAATAACCCCACCAGGGATCGTACCAGCACACCGGCACCGACGGGCCGGTGGCCACATTGGTATCCAGGTAGGTCGCCCCCAGTGCACCATGCACGTAGGGTGTCAGTGCCTTGTCAAAGAAATGCCAGGTTCCATGCAGGTTCATGGTGGTCATTTCCAGCTCGCCCCGACCATCAAAACTGCCATTGGCATCGGACGTTGTGTCAGTGCGAAAATCTGTTTCTACCCACTCCATGGCAAACCCCAGCGCAAGGTGCTCGTCATGGTTATAGGCCATGTCAAAACCGAAACCGACATCATCGGTAATGTCGACACTGGAGCCTCGCTCTCCGGTCACCTTTTGCCCTTGCAGGCCAATCACCCGGATACTGCCCTCCCAACGTTCAGCACGATAGCTGTTGGGAATTTCCGCCAGCAACTGCGCAGGAATGGCCAAAAACAACAACACAGAAAATACGTTTTTTTTCATGTTCATCCTTTTCCAGAAGTGGCTGACCACCGTCAGACAGGACAGCTGCGGGAATGTGCGGCTACTGAGGCCTTCCAGTAGGAGCGTCGGTTAATCGCTTCGCTCACCCTGCGGGCGCTCCTTCGCTGCGTTCGGTGACAGCGCGATTCCAAACCGGGATCAAAAGAGGATTTACCACAGAGAGCACAGAGATCACAAAGAAAAGACGATTCTCAACTCTGTGTGGCCTGTGCCCTCTGTGGTAAGTCCGCTTTTGATCTTTGCGTGCTGCATGTTGCGTGAAGCGTGTTGCAGCCGCGAAGCGGCATAAAAAAGCGAGCCGGAAAGGCTCGCTTTTTTATATCACGGGAAAGCAAATAAATCAGAAACGGTAGCTCATCTGCGCACCGATCACATCGGCATCCAGCTCGAATTCACCCAGCAACTGTCCCCGCTCTACCAGATTGGTATCCGCATCATCCACAAAGATATGGGTGTAAACCAGATCGATATCCATGTTGTCTGCAGGTTTGAAGCCAGCACCGATGGAGACACCGGTCTTGGCAGAATCGGGAGAAGTCGGCGAACGGTTTTCCGAGCTCTGGGTGGAATCTTCCTGGTAAACGCCAAATCGCAACACGGTTTCGCTGGCCAACGCATGGCGTACCCCCAGCGAATAGCGAGTGGTGTTACCCCAGCCAAACTCCTGCACAACAGGGCTGGGAATCGGCGCACCAGTATGCTCAATCACCAGCTCGTCCAGGTTGCTCCATTCCATCCATTCTACCCCGAACAGTAACTGTGTCCGCTCGGACAGATCACCGGCGTAGGAGAACTGCAGGGAAGCCGGAAGATCCACAGAGGTTTTACCGCTGTAGGTTCCCGCCAATGCGGCGGCCACAGCAGGAGGGATACCTTGTGCGATCAATGGCAGCGGAGAGAAGGTGATATCACCGTCAATGTCGTATTCCACCTTGGAGCGATACGCCAGACCAAAGTGGTTGTTGTCATCCGCATCGAAAGTCAGGCCGATGTTCCAGCCGAAGGAATCATCATCCCCTTCCAGCCGCGTAAAACTGCTTTCCAGATCGGCCTCAATCTTTTGATAGTTGAGCCCGACACCCACATTCAGGTTGTCGGTGACCTTGATGCCCAGCGCAGGATTGATGTTGTAGGCCTTCAGATCCGACATGGTGGCGTAGCGGTCACCGGTAGTGGGTGAAAAGGGCGCCAACGGATCGGCAGCCACATTACCCCAGTTATCCTCGTATTCGATCTTGGTACCGAAGGGGGCGGTGATGCCGAGGCCGAAGGTCATGGTGTCACTCACCGGCAGGGCCAGAAAGGCACTTCCCAGCACCGGATCCAGATCTTCAAAATCACCCGGACCTGACGGGCCCTGGGTCTTGAAAGACGTATCCACTGTCAAATACTGCACGGCAGCGGTCAGTTCCGATTGCTTCAAACCAGCCAGGGTCGCCGGGTTGTACCACTGGTTGGAGGCATTCTCGCTAAGGACGGCTGCGCCGGCAAAGGCGGTGCCCTGTGCCGAAACAGACTGCTCACTTACGGCAAATCCCGTCGCCAGTACCTGAGCGGAAAAAAGGCTGGCAACCGTAGCCACAAGCACTTTCGCATGGGTTCTTTTCATTGTGACTCTCCCTGATCTCAATAAAACAACTCAAACACGCTGGGCTCAAAGACCCTTATTTGTATAAAAAACCGACAACTTACGGTTACTTCCCAGCCTATGCCTAACATTTGGCGCAAAAAAGCAATTTTTTGTAAAACGGGGAAGTCGTCGCAGGGACAGGGAAGTCAGCTGAAATGAGGAGGGAACCAGCTGGCGCACGGTTTTGCTTTTCGCATGTTGCATGTTGCATGTTGCATGTTGCATGTTGCGTGTTGCGTGTTGCGTGTTGCGTGTTGCAGCCGCAGAGCGGCCCAAAAAAAAGGCCGCCCGAAGGCAGCCTCTTTTATTCGGAACCCGACGAGAATCAGTCGGCCAGTACCGCCTTGGCGATGATGGTCTTCATGATTTCGTTGGTGCCGCCATAGATACGCTGTACACGGGAATCGGCGAACATGCGGGCAATCGGGTATTCCCACATGTAACCGTAACCACCGTGCAGCTGCAGACACTCATCAATCACTTCGCACTGCAGGTCAGTGATGTAGTACTTGGCACCGGCTGCGGTGGGGATATCCAGCTCTTTCTTCAGGTGCAGTTCCAGACAACGGTCCACATAGCAGCGAGCCACTTCAAGCTTGGTGTGGATTTCCGCCAGCTTGAACTGGGTGTTCTGGAAATCAGCAACAGACTTGCCGAACGCCTTGCGCTCTTTCACGTATTCAACGGTCTGCGCCAGCGCAGACTCGGCCATGGCCAGACCACCGATGGCGATACCCAGACGCTCCTGGGGCAGTTCCTTCATCAGGTAGATGAAGCCCATGCCTTCTTCACCCAGCAGGTTCTCGGCAGGCACCTTCACGTCCTGGAAGAACAGTTCGGAGGTATCCTGGGCCTTCATACCCACCTTCTTCAGGTTGGTGCCCTTTTCGAAACCTTCCAGGTTGGTGTCGACCACGAACAGGCTGATGCCCTTGGCACCCTTGGTCGGATCGGTCTTGGCAACCACGATCACGATGTCAGCGTTCTGACCATTGGTGATAAAGGTCTTGGAACCGTTCAGCACATAGTGGTCACCCTGCTTAACAGCGGTAGTCTTCACACCCTGCAGGTCAGAACCGGCACCCGGCTCGGTCATGGCGATGGCACCGATGCACTCACCGGTAACCATCTTCGGCAGGTACTTCTCTTTCAGGAACTCGCTACCGTTATGCTCAATGTAAGGGGCAACGATCTCGGTGTGCAGACCCCAGCCGATGCCGGTGAGGCCCAGGCGGGAGATTTCCTCGTTGATCACCACGCTGTACAGGAAGTCGGCTTCGATACCGCCGTACTGCTCTTTCACCATCGGGCACAGGAAGCCCTGTTCGCCAGCCTTCAGCCACACATCGCGCGGCACAACACCCTGCTTTTCCCATTCTTCGTTATAGGGAACAGCTTCGGCTTCCAGGAACTTGCGAACGGTATCGCGGAAGGTTTCGTGGTCAGAACTGAACAGCGTACGGGGGATCATGAATCTCTCCGGTCTCGTGTTATGGGAGCTGCCCCGAAACCGGACATGGCCGGGGCACAGAATGCCCCATGATGTTCACTTACCCCTTGAGTGGGCAATGACCGAATAGATCACGCCCCTTTGGCGCTGAGAATTCCGGCCAATATTCGTGAAAGCTGCGCCAACGGCGTAGCCAGGCGGCTATCAGGCCCGATGCTCGCGCCCAAGATATTCAGAAGACTGCATTTCCTGCAGACGGGAGCGGGTACGCTCGAATTCGAAGTCCAATCGGCCACCGGCATAGATATTTTCGATGGGCGCTTCGGCGGTAATCACCAGCTTGACGGCGCGATCGTAGAACTCATCCACCATATTGATAAAACGGCGGGCCATATCATCCTTGCTGGCGCTCATCTGCTCCACATTACTCACCAGCACGGTATGGAATTCCCGCGCGATCTCGATGTAATCGGTCTGGCTGCGCGGGCCATCACAAAGCGCCTTGAAATCGAACCAGACCACGTCATCAGCACATTGCAGTGCCGGGATCTTGCGTCCCTCAATGAGAATATTGCAGGACTCACGATGGCGGGAGTGGTCGGGTTCCAGAGTCTGGAAGCGCTCACGCATGAAGGCATCCGCCACTTCCCCGAGAGGGCAATGATACAGCTCCGCCTGCTCCAGCAGACGCAAGCGGTAATCCGTGCCGCCATCCACATTCAGCACCTGGGTGTGCTGCTTGAGCAGCTCAATGGCAGGCAGAAAACGGGCTCGCTGCAGACCGTCCTTGTAGAGACCATCCGGCACGATATTGGAGGTAGCCACCAGGGTTACGCCATTGGCGAACAGCTCCTCCATCAGCCCGGCCAGAATCATCGCATCGGTAATATCGGTGACGAAGAATTCGTCGAAGCACAAGACCCGGGCCTGGCTGGCAAATTTGCGGGCAATGTTAATCAGCGGGTTCTTTTCGCCTTGCCGCTCGCGCATTTCACGATGCACCTTCTGCATGAAACGGTGGAAGTGCATGCGGCGTTTTTCCTCAAAGGGCAGCGCCTCGAAGAACACATCCATCAGGTAGGTCTTGCCACGGCCCACGCCACCCCACATGTACAGTCCCATCTGCGGCTGGGGTTTGCGAAAACGGCCAAGCAAGCCGCCCTTTGCCGGCGCTTCCAGCAAACGATGGTAAAGATCATCCAGCGCTTCCACGGCCTGCAACTGGGCGGCATCCTGGAAGAAATCCGGGCGCTGGAGGTCTGCCTTGTATTGTTCGAGTGGGGTCATAGTCATCAGTACAACAGATATGAGCGGGCAAATTTAGCGCCGGTAAAAGGCACAGGCAATGGTGGTATCAGGCCGGCAGATGACTGGCCGCCGCTTCCTTCAGCTCCACCAGACGGCCATGGAAAAAATGGCCGCATTCGGGGAAGCGAATCAGGTCCGGTTGTAACGGTGTGGCAGCCGCCCACTGGAACACCTGCTCGGCGGGTACCACTTCATCCTCTTCTCCCTGCACCACGGTCACCGGACAGCCGGTTTTTTCAATCTCTGTGAACGGATAATGATGCACCGGCGGCGCCACCAGCAGCAGGTGGTTAACCGGATCGCCGTTGGCACAAAGAATTTCGGCGCCACGGGCGGCCACGAAACTGCCAAAGGAAAAACCGGCAAGCCACAATGGCAACTGCGGCCATTGCTGACGCAGCCAGCTGTGCACCGCGAGCAGGTCCTCGGTTTCCCCGATACCGTCGCTGTAAGCCCCCTGGCTTTCACCCACACCCCGGAAATTGAAACGCACCACAACACCGCCCTGATCACGCACCATACGGGTCAGAGTGGTGACCACCTTGTTGTCCATGGTGCCACCGAACAGCGGATGGGGATGACAGACAATGGCAATAAACTCCGGCGCGTCACTGCCCTGCTCGATGACCGCTTCCAATTGGCCAGCCGGCCCGGCCAGCTGTTCACGTTTCGCCGCCATCTGTCTCCCCTGTCGAAGAATTGTTACGAGTTATCCCCTTGGCGACTCACCGGCACTGTGCTGCAATAGTCTCGAGTCTGTCGCCACGTTCAGGTGACATTGTACAGGAGTATGCCATGGATATGCTGACAACCGGGGTGCTGAGCTTTGCTGCCGGCGTAATCGTTGGAGCGGGCCTGCTATTCTGGCTGTTACCGGCACGGCGCCAGGCCGGCCAGTTGATCAGGGATCGGGATGAGGCGCGCCAGGCGCTGAATCATTATCGCGAGCAGGTGGACGATCATTTTCTGCATACCGCGGAACTGGTCAACGACATGACCCAGGCCTATCGCACCGTCCATGAGCATCTTTCTCGCGGCGCCCAGGCGCTGTGCTCCGAGGGAGGCCGCAAGCGGGCCGTGGCCAAGTCGCTGGACTCCGCGTCCAACCGGGAAAACTCCAACCCGGTTTCTCCACCGCTGGATTATGCTCCCAGCGCCAAGGGCGGTACTTTGGCCGAGGATTTCGGCCTGCGCAATAACAAGGTGGAAGGCCCGTTCGAGCCGGTGGATGTGGCCCCCACGGCGGTACCTGATGCCATCGTGGAGCCGCCCCGAGATTATGCCGAGGGCTGCGACGAGCAGGGCTGCCCCCCGGAAGAAGACAAAAAGCGAGAAGTCTGACGCCGAACGTCAAAGAGCAGGATCAGGAACGGAAATGCCGGCAAGGCATTTCCGTTTTTTATGCCCGGTGAGGCCGGGTGGGAGATTCTGCTTGAGGAACGAATGGCACCGTATCTGCCATTCCCGTTACGCCCAGTAGAAAGTTCAAAGTTTAAAGTTTAAACGCGGCGAACCCTTGTGGGGTTTGCGGTTCCGTGCCCGCGCCCCCATGCGGGCGCGGGCACGGCTATCGAGGAATGACCAACTTCACCGCGCATTTCAACTTTGAACTTTAAACTTTCAACTCAGCCCCTATGGCAGGAAGGTATCCGGCACCCGCACCGGCACCGCCAGCTCATCCACCTCGATCTCTGCCGGCAACATTCCCGCCGGGTCGCCATCCGCCTGTATCGGCTCCTCAGCCCCTTCACACTGGATGGTGACCTTGCCAGCACGCAGGCTGGCCACCCCATCTACCTGTTCCATGCGGCCGAATAACAGGGCCGTCAGGCATCCGATCAGAAAACGTACGCCCGGCTTCTGGAACAACAGCACCTGCACCTGGGGGCGAAGGATATTGGCTTCCCGGCTGAGCACAAAGCTGCCACCGTAATGCTTGCCATTGGTGACAATGGCGGAAAAACAGTCCAGCGGACGACCATCCACGGTGACCCGGTAGCGGCGCTCCCCGTAACGACCGATTTGCCCGAGCATGGCCAACACATAGGCCAGCTTGCCAAACCGCTTCTTGATAGCCAGATCCACGCCATCAACAACCCAGGCGTCATAGCCGATGCCACACATCATGATGAAGCGGCGGCCATTCAGACGCGCCGGGGTGACCGGCACGCTCTTGCCATTCACAACGACCCGGGCAGCCTCTTCCGGCTTTTTCGGCAGGCCCAGTTCCTTGGCCAGCACATTGGCGGTACCCGTGGCGAACACCCCCATGGCCACGCCCGGAGCCAGACCGTTAAGCACCTCGTTGGTGGTGCCATCGCCGCCCACCGCAACAACGCAATCGCCCTGATCCTCCAGTGACTGCAAATAGCGGGTGGCATCATTGGGTCCGGTGGTGTGATAAAGACGCACCCTGGCCTGCTGACGCTCCAGTTCGGCCACAAAACGGCAAAGCAGCGCCTCCCGGCCGCCCCCTGCCGCCGGATTGTAGATAACGGTGATATTCATGACTGCGGGTAAATCCTCGTACTACTGCCGGTTGGGCATGACTGCGCGTCTGCGCACGCTTGCTAGGCCGGATTGTCGATGTCGATAAAGGTATGCTCGATGCCGTAATTGTCGCTGAGCCATTGGCCCAGCGCCATGGCGCCATAGCGCTCGGTGGCATGGTGACCACAGGCGAAGTAGTGAATGCCGGTTTCCCGGGCGAAATGCGTGGTGGGCTCGGAAATTTCGCCACTCAGATAGGCATCCACCCCCTTGAGTTGGGCCTTGTCGATGAAGCCCTGGGCGCCGCCTGTGCACCAGGCGATGGTTTCAATCTCGTCGCCGGGATCGCCCACATGCAAGGGAGTTCGCCCCAATACAGCTTCAGCCTGGGAGCAAAATTCTTCCGCGCTCATGGGACTGTCCAGGCGTCCCACATTACCGATGGGTGTGGCGGAATCGTCCAACCCACCTTCAATGGTGAAACCCAGGCGGCGCGCCAGCTGGGCGTTGTTGCCCAGAGTCGGATGGGCATCCAGCGGCAGGTGATAAGCAAACAGATTGATATCATGGCGCAGCAGGGTCTGCAGGCGCTGCTTCTTCATACCACGAACACGCTGCTCCTCCCCCTTCCAGAAGTAACCATGATGCACCAGGATCGCGTCGGCCTCTTCCACGATAGCCGCATCAATCAAGGCCTGACAGGCAGTCACACCACTCACCACCCGGCGAATCTGCTCCCGGCCTTCCACCTGGAGTCCATTGGGGCAATAGTCCTGGAAACGGTCTGCCGCCAGTTCCTGGTCGAGAACAGACAGCATGTAATCGCGCTTGAGCATGACACCTACCGGGCAATATCCTGAACATGGAGGCCGAAATACCGCGCAATCACACTCCACCGGGAGGCTGACTGCACGGCGGCAGCGCTAGAATTTCACTGCCACAGGCCCTACTATGCGCGCAGTTTACCTACCCGGGCCTGCACTTGTCTCGCCACCCGGCTGTTCTCAACGCTCAGCCAGCAGGGGACAATCGGTTACCGCATACCTATTGGGGGCACTTTCTGTGGTCAGAGTAATACGTTTTTTTGCCGGCCCGATCCTTGCCGGTCTGGCCGTGGGGCTTGCCGTACTATGGTGGTATGAGTGGGGTCCCAGTGCCCAGCCCGCGCGCAACGACACCGGCGTGGCAAGTTACGCCGGCGCGGTCAATCATGCTGCACCGGCGGTGGTGAATATCTACACCACCCAGATCGTTACCAATGATGATGATGCAGAAGCCCCGCTGTTCAACCGTTTCATGGAACAACCCCGCCGTGAACGGGCCCTGAGCAGCCTTGGCTCCGGCGTGATCGTGGACGACGAGGGCTACATCCTCACCAGCTACCACGTGATTCGCAATGCAGATGAAATCCTGGTGGCCCTGCGTGACGGCCGCGACAGCCCGGCCCGCGTAGTCGGTACTGATCCGGAAACTGACCTGGCACTACTGCACATTGCCCTGGAAGACCTGCCTGAGGTGGACCTGAGTGGTAATGGCCCGGTGCAAGTAGGCGACGTTGTGCTTGCCATCGGCAATCCGCTGGGCGTGGGGCAAACCGTGTCCATGGGGATTGTCAGCGCCACCGGCCGCAGCCACCTGGGCATTGCCACCTTCGAGAACTTTATCCAGACCGATGCCGCAATCAACCGCGGCAACTCCGGTGGCGCCCTGATCGACACAAATGGCCACTTGATCGGCATCAATACCGCCATCCTCTCCGCCGACGGCAGCTGGCAGGGCATCGGTTTCGCCACCCCGGCTTCCATCGCCAGCGAGGTGATGACGGACCTGATTGAGCATGGCCGGGTAATTCGCGGCTATCTGGGCGTCACGGTTCAGGACATGACCCCTTCCCTCGCGGAAACCTTCGGTATCGACGAGGTGCGTGGCGGCGTGGTCACCGCGGTGGTCGTGGACAGCCCGGCCCACAAGGGCGGCCTGCAACCCGGCGATGTACTGGTGGGCGTCAACGGTGACGTCATGAAGGATGGCTACGAAGCCATGAATCGCATTGCGGGCATGAAGCCGGATCAGCAGGTGACACTGAACATCATCCGCAACCGCCAGCCCATGAACGTGGACGTCGTCATCGGCACCCGCCCTCCGGCGGAAGCGGAATAGGAGACGCTACACGCAACACGCAGCATGCAACACGCCTGAAGCAAAAAGGCCCGCCCGGTAAACCGGGCGGGCCTTTTTGCATCGATAAAACACTCGAGGCTTGAATGGCACTGGCGTGTTGCTTGTTGCGTGAAGCGTGCCGCGTCTCTCTGTGGGAGCCTGCCTGCAGGCGATCCGAGCCTGGGCGAGGTAAGGATTCCAGAGGCGCATCTCAAAGATCAAAACCCAAACCACTGTCAATGATTCTGGTTTTGCCTTTCGAAACTCGTTACTCGCGACTAGAAACTGATCACCTCGCCAAGGCTCCAGAGCCCTATTACAGCAACGTATCCAGCGTCTCGATCAATGCCTGGTTCTGCTCAGGAGTGCCAACGGTAATGCGCAGGTAATCCGCAATCCGCTCGGGCTTGCCGAAGTGGCGAACGATGACGCCCTGCTCCCGCAGACCTTTGGCCAGGCTCTCCCCACTGTGTTGCGGATGGCGGGTAAACAGGAAGTTTGCCGCAGACGGCAAGCTCTCGAAGCCACGTTTATCCAGCTCACCATCAAGCCAGTCACGCTGGCTGATCACCAGCTCGCAGCCTTTATCGAACCATTCCCTGTCCTCAAACGCGGCCGCGCCGGCAGCAATGGCGATACGGTCCAGGGGGTAGGAGTTGAAGCTGTCCTTGATACGGTTCAGGCCATCAATCAATGCCGCATCGCCCACCGCCAGACCGATACGCAACCCCGCCAGGGAACGGGATTTGGACAGGGTCTGGGTAACCAGCAAATTCGGATACCGATTAATCAGGCTGATGGCGCTTTCGCCACCGAAATCAATATAGGCTTCATCTACCACTACCAACGACTCGGTATTGGCCTGCAGCAATCGCTCGATCTCGCTCAGTGGCAGCAGACGCCCGGTGGGCGCATTGGGGTTGGGGAAGATGATCCCGCCATTGGGCTTGAGGTAATCATCCACCGCAATGGCCAGTTCGCCATCCAGGGGCACAGCTTCATAGTCGATCTGGTACAGACCGCAGTAGACCTTGTAGAAGCTGTAAGTGATATCCGGAAACAGCAGCGGTTTGTCCTGCTTGAAGAATCCCAGGAACAAATGTGCCAGCACTTCATCGGAACCGTTGCCCACAAAAACCTGATCGCGCTGGACACCGTAGTAGGACGCAATGGCCTCCTTGAGCTGACTGCTGTCAGGATCCGGATACAGACGCAGACGCTCATCCGCTTCTCCGCGGATCACCTCCAGTACTTTCGGTGACGGACCCAGTGGATGCTCGTTGGTGTTCAGTTTCACCAGCTTGCTCATCTTCGGCTGCTCACCCGGTACATAGGGCTCCAGCTGATGAACAAAATCACTCCAGTATTTGCTCATAATGTCTCCGCCTGAGGCCTGACGCCGGACGCCGGACACACACCTCCACGTCAGGCGTTTGGCGTCTGGCTTCTAGCGTTTGATTCGGTATTCCGCACTGCGGGCGTGGGCGGTAAGGCTCTCGCCGCGGGCCAGCGGGGAAGCAATCGCAGCCAGGGTGCTGGCACCCTCCGGTGAGCAGCCAATCAGGGAGCTGCGCTTCTGAAAATCATAGACCCCCAGCGGTGAAGAGAACCGTGCTGTGGCGCTGGTGGGCAGAACGTGATTGGGGCCGGCGCAGTAGTCACCCAGCGCTTCCGGGGTATGACGCCCCAGGAAGATGGCGCCGGCGTGACGAATCTTTTTCGCCCAGGTTTCCGCATCGTCGATGGACAACTCCAGGTGCTCGGAGGCAATGGTGTTGGCGATCTCGATGGCCTCGTCCAGATCCTTCACCTGAATCAGGGCACCGCGGTTTTTCATGGAAGTGCGGATGATGGTTTCCCGCTCCAGGGTCACCGCCAGCTTCTCCATGGATACCTCAACCTGCTTGAGGTATCCCGCATCCGGACACAACAGGATCGCCTGGGCTTCCTCATCGTGTTCCGCCTGGGAGAACAGATCCATGGCAATCCAGTCAGGATCGGTCTTGCCGTCACACACCACCAGAATCTCGGATGGCCCGGCAATCATATCGATGCCCACTTTGCCGAACACCTGACGCTTGGCCTCGGCCACATAGATATTGCCCGGGCCGACAATCTTGTCCACCGCCGGAACGGTTTCAGTGCCATAGGCCAATGCCGCCACGGCCTGGGCACCGCCCACAGAAATGAAGCGATCCACGCCCGCAATGGCGGCCGCCGCCAGCACCATGTCATTGAGCTCGCCGCCTGGAGCAGGAGACACCATGATGATTTCGGCAACGCCCGCCACCTTGGCAGGCAATGCATTCATCAACACCGAGCTGGGATACGCGGCCTTGCCTCCGGGCACATAGATACCGGCACGATCCAGCGGCGTGACCTGCTGTCCGAGCAGGGTGCCGTCCGCCTCACGGTAACTCCAGGAATCCTGTTTCTGTTTTTTGTGGTAACTGCGCACGCGCTCGGCGGCAGCTTCCAGCGCTTCACGCTGTTCAGCGGGAATGCGCGCCAGCGCCGCCTGCAACTGCTCCGGCCCTACCACCAGCGCCGCTGCAGCAGACACCTCACGGCGATCAAATTTGGCCGTGTACTCCACCAGCGCCTCATCACCGCGACGGGCTACATCGCGCACGATGCCATGGACCCGCTCAGCCACTTCCGCATCGCGCTCTTCGGACCAGGCGGTCAGAGCGGCCAGCTGCGCATCGAAGTCAGCGTCTTGAGTGTTGAGCCAGGTGGTTTCCATGCTGGGGTACCGTTTAAAAGTCAGAATCTATTTTTACCACAGAGGGCACAGAGTTCACTGAGGGAAAGACAGGACATTTTCTATCACCGGGATCAGCAGAAACTCTCGCCCCACTCAATCGGGGAAGGGATTAACGCCGTGGTCTCTGTGACCCCTGTGGTAAAAAGCACTTTTCGTCTTTCCGCAATTACTCTTTACGCGCCGCCACGGCCTCGGCCAGCTTGTCCAAGATCGCCTGGATGTCCCCGTGACGGGTTTTCATGCTGGCGCGATTGACGATCACGCGGGTGGAGATATGGGCGATCAGCTCGGTGGGCTCCAGGCCATTGGCGCGCAGGGTATTGCCGGTATCGACGATATCGACAATGCGGTCAGCCAGGCCCACCAGCGGCGCCAGCTCCATGGCACCGTATAGCTTGATCACTTCCGCCTGCTTGCCCTGCTCGGCAAAGTAGGCCTTGGCCACATTGACGAACTTGGTGGCTACACGCAGGCGCCCGCCCACTTCAGGTGCGTCATTCACTGCCGCCACCATCAACTTGCAACGGGCGATGTTCAGGTCCAGCGGCTCGAATACGCCATCGGCGCCATGCTCCATGAGCACATCCTTGCCGGCCACGCCTATGTCCGCCGCACCGTGCTGCACATAGGGCGGCACGTCGGTGGCACGAATAATGATGATCTTCACATCATCCCGGGTGGTGTCGAAGATCAGCTTGCGCGAGGCGGACGGATCTTCCAGCAGTTCAATCCCGGCAGCCTTGAGCAGCGGCAGGGTTTCCTTGAGGATGCGGCCCTTTGACAGGGCAATGGTCAACGGTTTGCTCATCAGTATTCCGTTATCGGGGCACGCGACGGATCACCGCGCCCAGCGATTGCAGTTTCTCTTCGATACATTCGTAGCCGCGATCAATGTGATAGATGCGGTCCACGGTGGTTTCCCCCTCCGCCGCCAGGGCTGCGATCACCAGGGAAGCAGAAGCACGCAGGTCCGTGGCCATCACCGGCGCGCCGGTAAGCTGCTCGACACCTCGACAGATCGCGGTATTGCCCTGCACTTCAATATCCGAGCCCATGCGATTCATTTCCTGAACGTGCATGAAACGGTTTTCGAAAACGGTTTCAACAATGGTCCCGGTACCCTCGGCAATCAGGTTCAGGGCCATGAACTGGGCCTGCATGTCCGTTGGCATGGCCGGATACGGCGCCGTTCGCAGGGACACGGCTTTGGGACGACGCCCTTCCATGTCCAGCTCGATCCAGTCGTCGCCGGTGGTGATTTTGGCACCGGCTTCCTGCAATTTCTGCAGCACCGCATCAAGGATACCGGGCACGGTGTCCTTGGTCTTGATACGGCCACCGGTGATGGCAGCCGCAATCAGGTAGGTCCCGGTCTCGATCCGATCGGCAATCACCTGGTGGTGACATCCGCCCAGTTTTTCCACCCCTTCGATGGTGATGGTATCGGTACCAGCGCCGCTGATCTTGCCACCCATGGCATTGATGAAGTTGGCCAGATCCACCACTTCCGGTTCACGGGCAGCGTTTTCCAGGTAGGTGGTGCCTTCGGCCAGTGCCGCGGCCATCATCAGGTTCTCAGTACCGGTCACAGTCACTGTATCCATGACGATGCGCGCGCCTTTCAGACGCCCTTCCACGGAGGCATGTACGTAACCGTTGGCCACCTCGATCTGGGCACCCATGGCTTCCAGGCCACTGAGATGGATGTCCACCGGACGCGAGCCGATGGCACAGCCACCCGGCAGGGACACGGTAGCCTTGCCGAAATGTGCCACCATGGGGCCCAGCACCAGAATGGAGGCACGCATGGTCTTCACCAACTCATAAGGCGCCACCAGCTCCTTGATGGTGCTGGCATTCACCTCCACCCGCATGCGGTCATCAATCACCACTTCCACGCCCATACGGCCCAGCAGCTCAATCAGAGTGGTCACATCCTGAAGATGCGGCAGGTTGCCCACGGTGACCGGCTCACTGGCCAGCAGGGTGGCGGCCAGAATCGGCAGGGCGGCGTTCTTGGCGCCGGAAATGCGGATCTCGCCGTCCAGACGGCGGCCACCGGTGATGATCAATTTATCCATGAACTGTCTCTAGGCTTGTCTTGAAAGGCCCGGCGTGAAACTCAGGCCAGCCCCATCTTCTGGGCTTTTTCCCACTCGGCGGGAGTAAAGGTGATGATCTGCACCGCGTGGATGGTGTTGCTCTGGATCTGCTCGTTGATGGTGGCATAGACCAGCTGCTGCTTCTTCACCGGCATCAGACCCGCAAAAGCCTCTGACACCACGCGAATCTGGAAACGGTCACCGCCACCTTCCACGGCCACATCGGCATCGTCAAAGCCGGCTTCCACCAGCGCTTTTACCTCTTCCGGATTCATCTTGGCTCCTTATCGGGGGGCTTTTGCAGAAATTCTGGCCCCAAACAGCGCAGGAGCGGACCGCAAGTCCGCTCCATCTCAGGGGCGCAATAATACGCGAGCCGCCGCAGCCTTGCCACGGCACCCTATTCAAGAAATCATCATGCGTCAGCGGCGGCCTTGTTGCCCTCACCGCCAGCTTCACCCTCTTCCTCATCATCAAGGCCGGTATCGATCTTGGCGTCAGCGGTCCAGTTGTCGATCACCTGGTCCATATTGCCGTACTGCTCCATCCCCTGGGCAAACTGGCTCTTGAAGGTGTCCGCCAGGTCCAGACCATTGACGTAAACGTTGATGACCTTCCACTGGTCGTTGCGGGAATACAAGGTATAGAAGATGGGGATGGTCTTGCCGGTATTGGTCTGGATCTCCATGCGCACCCGTGCATAGTCACCCCGCAGATCCTCATCCTGCATGGGCAGGGTGTTGATCTGCTGTCCCTCATACAGCGTGATGCCGGACGCATAAGTGTTGATCAGACTGTTCTTGAACACATCCAGGAAGCGGTATTTCTGCTCCTTGCTGGAGGGCCCGAAGTAGTCCCCCATGACCATTCGGGTAATCCGCTTGAAATCCACCAGGTCCACCAATTCCTCACGAACCAGCTCCCGGGCTTGCTCCGGGTCGGCCTTCAACTGCTCCCGGTCGGCATCAATGCGCGCGGTCATGCGCTCTACCGCATCGACCACTACCTGGCGAGGATCACTCTGGGCCTGGGCGAGTGCCGCCATCAACATCAGAATCAGCGCCACAGCCTTGGTAAAATAGTGTTGTTTTTGCATCCAGTCTCTCCCTGTCGTCATCGGGCGGTTTTACGGGGTTCAGCCGCCCCTGTCCAGAACCTGTATGAAGTATTGGAGTCACAACCGGGTAGAACAGTTCCGAAAGAACGCTTTTCGGCTCAACCCGGAGCGGTTTTGGCGTGTATAATCGCCGCAATTACAGGGAGATTGCATGAGTCACGACCATATCCGTGTCGGTAAACGGGTCCTGGATATCGAGGCCCGCGCCGTCAGTGCGCTGAAAGAAAGCCTGGACGACCAGTTTTCCCAGGCCTGCGAACAGATGCTCAAAGCCAGCGGCCGCGTCATTGTGACCGGCATGGGCAAAAGTGGCCACGTGGGCAACAAGCTGGCAGCCACACTTGCCAGCACCGGCACCCCGTCCTTTTTTGTCCACCCCGGCGAAGCCTCCCATGGCGATCTGGGCATGATCACCAGCGATGACGTGGTGCTGGCCCTGTCCAACTCCGGAGAAACCGCCGAAGTGCTGGCGATCCTGCCGGTGATCAAGCGCAAGGGCACCGTGCTGATCGGCATGACCGGACGCCCCGGGTCCACTCTGGCGCAGCTCTCCGACGTGCATCTCACTGTGGCAGTCTCGGAAGAGGCCTGTCCGCATAATCTCGCCCCTACCTCCTCCACCACCGCGGCCCTGGCCATGGGCGATGCCCTGGCCATTGCCCTGCTGGAAGCCCGCGGCTTCACCGCCGAAGACTTTGCCCTCAGCCACCCCGGCGGCAGCCTGGGCCGGCGCCTGCTATTGAAGGTGGATGACATCATGCACGCTGGAGAGGCGCTTCCTGCGGTGACCACCGAGACCAGTGTCAGCGATGCGCTGCTGGAAATGACCCGTAAGGGACTGGGCATGACTGCGGTCACTGCCGCTGACGGCACCCTGGCCGGAATCTTCACCGATGGCGACCTGCGCCGGCTTCTGGATCGCGATCTGGATATCCGCACTGCCAGCATCGCCGAGGTAATGGTCAGCAACCCGATCACCATCGCCACCGGCCATCTGGCCGCCGAGGCGCTACAGATCATGGAAAGCCGCAAGATCAACGGGCTGGTAGTACTGGATAGTGAGCACAAGCCGGTGGGCGCGTTCAACATGCAGGATCTGCTGCGCGCGGGGGTGGTGTAATGCAGATTTCCGCAGTGGACGCCCAGAACCTGCGCCTGATGGCCTTCGATGTGGACGGCGTGATGACCGACGGGCAGATTTATTTCAGCCCGCAAGGGGAAACGATCAAGGTATTCCACACCCTGGACGGCCACGGACTGAAAAAGCTTGCCGCCAGCGGAGTCACCCTGGCCATCATCACCGGCCGCAACACCCCCATGGTAGCAAAACGCGCCGCAGACCTTGGCATCCAGCATGTGATACAGGGCCGCGAAGACAAGGGCGTAGCACTGGCCGATCTGGCCGACCAGCTGGGCATTGCCGCCAGCCAAACTGGCTATGCTGGTGATGACGAGCCTGACGTGAGCGCCCTGGAATGGGCCCAACTCAGCTTCGCCCCCGCCAACGCCCATGACTCCGCAAAACAGGCAGCGGATCACCACACCCTGCGCAGCGGCGGTGCCGGTGCAGTGCGGGAAATCTGCGACGCCATCCTGGCCCAGAGGGGTAACCCATGAAGCGTCAGGGCCTGCTGAGCGCCACCGGCATACTGCTGCTGGGACTGGTGGTATTGATGACCTTGCACGAGTGGGATACCAGCCTGCCCGGCGAGGACCAGGCGGTGCTGACCGCGCCCGCCATCATCGCCAGGCAGATTTCCGCCCGGGCGTTCAACGAGGAAGACGGCTCCCTCCAGTATCATCTGATCGCAGACAATCTGCTCCAGTATGATCACAACCCGCTCACGGAGATGGCCCGTCCGCGGCTGGCCATGGCCAACGAGCAAGGCACCTGGACCATCAGCAGTGACAACGGGACCGTGCAGGACAACGGCAAACTGATCGTTTTTTCCGGTAGCGTGGAGGCACGCAACCCCGACCAGAAAATCGAACTGGACACCGACGAATTGCGTTTTGACAGCGATACCAATATCGCCACCAGTCCTGCTGACGCCACCCTGCGGTTTGAAAGTGGCGAAACCCGCGCCGGCTCGCTGGAGGCGGATCTCGACAAGGGGATATTATCCCTCGATCAAGGAGTGAAGAGTGAATTCAATGCCCCGGCATCGTAAGGCTCTGGGTGCCTGCCTGACCCTGTTCGCCAGCCTTGCCTGCGCCGCCCCGGTGGAAGGTCCCATTTCAGTATCCGCAGACAGCGGCCGCTTCGAACAGGAAGCCGGCACTGGCGTTTACAGCGGCAACGTGGAGCTACTGCAGGGCAACCGCACCATGAAAGCGGAAAAGATGTCCCTGTTCACCAGTAATGGTGAACTGACCCGGGTGGAAGCAGCCGGCAACCCGGTTCAGCTGTCTGAAGGCAAAGATCTGGAAGCCCATGCCAACAACCTGGTTTACGACATCAAGGCACGCACCCTGGTACTGACCGGCGATGCCTTCATTCGCCACAAGGGCAACACCTTCGAAGGCGCCAAGGTAGAATACAGCCTGGACTCCAAGCGCGTAGACGCCAGCAGCGAAGGCGACCAGCGGGTACGGCTGGTGATTCCCGCTGAGAATCAGATCCCCGGCAATGAACAGCAAGACAACCCAGATGCGGAGCCCACCACCCCATGACGCACCTACGCGCCCATCACCTGGCCAAGAGCTATAAAGGCCGCCGGGTGATCGAAGATGTTTCCCTGGACGTGGATTCCGGGCAGATCGTTGGCTTGCTGGGCCCGAACGGTGCCGGCAAGACCACCTGTTTCTACATGATTGTCGGGCTGGTGGAGGCCGATGCTGGCCGGATCGAGATCAACGAGAACGACATCACCCACTTGCCCATGCATGGCCGCGCCAAGCGCGGCATCGGCTATCTGCCCCAGGAAGCCAGCATCTTCCGCCGCCTGACCGTGGAAGAGAACATCATGGCGATCCTGGAAACCCGCAAGGAACTCAGCAAGCAGGAACGCCACGAGCGCATGGAAAGCCTGCTCAAGGAGTTCCACATCACCCACATTCGTGATTCGCTGGGCATGAGCCTTTCCGGCGGTGAGCGCCGCCGCGCCGAAATCGCCCGCGGGCTGGCCACAGATCCGGATTTCATTCTGCTGGACGAGCCCTTCGCCGGGGTCGATCCGATCTCCGTGAATGACATCAAGGGCATCATCCGCCACCTCAAAGAGCGCGGCATCGGCGTCCTGATCACCGACCACAATGTGCGTGAAACCCTGGACATCTGCGACACCGCCTATATCGTCAGCGCGGGCCACATCATCGCCTCCGGCGACGCCGACACCATTCTCTCCAATCAGCAGGTGCGGGATGTGTATCTGGGAGCGGATTTCAGACTGTAAGTTAGTGAACAGCGGGGCGAGCCAGGCCTTGAAGGTATTGAAACGCCCGAAGCCGCGCCAGAGCCATGGCGCGGGCAGCAGGGCCCCAAACCCACCCTTGCTACAACCGCGCGCTGTTAACTGTTAACTATTCACTGTTAACTGCCTCTACCACACCTTTCCCGCTGGCACAATTATTGCTAGATCAAGTTTGAAGCTGTTATTCTCGGGTTTTTGGGGACCACACCAAACCTGAGCAGTATGAAGCCCACACTACAACTACAAATCGGCCAGCAGCTGACCATGACACCGCAGCTGCAGCAGGCCATTCGCCTTCTTCAGCTGTCCACCCTGGATCTTCGTCAGGAGATTCAACAGGCCGTGGAAAGTAATCCCCTGCTCGAACTGGCTGACGATTTTGGTGACGATTCCCTCCCCGAGATTGACGAAGAACGTCAGGATGAGGAACTGAGCACTGAACGCGACGACGCCCTCGAGGAGTTTGTCGACGGCGACCCGGGCATCGAAACCGAGTGGGATGATGTCTATTCAGGGCAAAGCAGCAGCACCGCCGCCTTGCCCGACGATGCCGACGAGTGGCAGCAGCGCCATGCGGTGTCCGGCAATCTGCAGGACCACTTGCTGTGGCAACTCAATTTGACGCCCATGAGCGACGTGGATCGTCTGATCGCCATGGCTATCATCGAATCAGTGGATGACCGCGGCTACATGACCACCAGCATCGACGACATTGTCGAGATGGTGAACCGCCAGGACGACCTGCTCACCGAAGGGGACGTACTGGAAGCCGATGAAGTACTCGCCGTTCAGCATCGCCTGCAGCAATTCGATCCACTGGGTGTGGCCAGCCTCAATCTGGCCGACTGCCTGGGCGTTCAGCTGCGCCAGCTATCCGCTGACACCCCGCACCTGGTTCTGGCACAGGCCCTGCTTGAGCACCTCGACCTGCTGGAAAAGCACGATTACGCCGCCCTGCGCCGAGTATTGCAGACCAGCGAACAGGAACTGCTGGATGCACTCTCCCTGATCCGCACCCTGGATCCGGCCCCCGGCGAACAGATCGGCGAAAGCCAGGTGGATTATGCCGTGCCCGACGTGATCGTGCGGCAGCACAATGGTCGCTGGCAGGTCAGCCTCAATGACGACATTCTGCCCCGGGTCAACCTGCAGCATCAGTACGCCAGCCTGGCCAAGCAGACCTCCGGTGAGGATGGTCAGTACCTGAAAAACTGTGTGCAGGAAGCCAAGTGGTTCATCAAGAGCCTGCAAAGCCGCCATGACACTCTGCTCAAGGTAGCGACACGCATCGTGGAAGTGCAACAGGATTTCTTCGATTACGGCGAAGAAGCCATGAAGCCGCTGGTACTGGCGGACATTGCTGACGCCGTCGAGATGCATGAATCGACCATCAGTCGGGTCACCAACCAGAAGTACATGATGACACCCCTCGGCGTCTTTGAGCTGAAATATTTCTTTTCCAGTCACGTGGGAACGGACGGTGGTGGCGAGTGTTCCTCCACTGCTATTCGTGCCATTATTAAGAAGCTGGTCGCTGCCGAGAATCCCCGTAAGCCGCTCAGTGACAACAAACTGGCAAGCTTGCTCAACGAGCAGGGAATCAACGTAGCGCGCCGGACCGTTGCCAAGTATCGTGAGGCAATGAGAATACCGTCATCCAGTGCTCGCAAGCGTTTGGTGTAGAGCACCAGTGACGGCCCAATAAGCAGGTAAAGGAGCCAGCCATGCAAATTAATATCAGCGGTCATCACCTGGAAGTTACCGATGCTCTTCGCACCTATGTGGGCGACAAATTTTCTCGTCTCGAGCGTCACTTCGACCAGATCACCAGTATCCAGGTCATCCTTTCTCCGGAACCGAAGACCCACAAGGCAGAATCCACTATCCACATTTCCGGGGCCGACCTGTTTGCCACCGCTGAAGCCGATGACATGTACGCGGCTATCGACAAACTGACCGACAAACTCGATCGTCAGATTCTCAAACACAAGGAAAAGGCCGTCAGCCACAAGCACGGTCACTAAACCGAAGCGACAATTATGCGAGTTCGCGAAATACTCACCGAAGCACGTACCCATAGCGGGGTACAGGCCAGCAGCAAGAAACAGCTGCTGGACCAGGTTGCACAGCTGGCCGCGGCCAGCTGTGACACCCTCAATGAGCAGGAGGTATTCGATGCCCTGGTAGCCCGGGAAAAACTGGGCTCCACCGGCATCGGTGAAGGCATTGCCATTCCTCATTGCCGTCTGGGGCACTGCCAGCAACCGGTGGGACTACTGCTCAAGCTGGACACGCCGATCGATTTCGATGCGGTGGACGGGCGCCCGGTGGACCTGGTTTTCGTACTGCTGGTCCCCCAGGAGAATCCGGAACAGCATCTCAAGACACTGAGCCACCTGGCCACCCTGTTCAACGACGATGACTATCGCAATGAACTGCGCAGCAGCCAGGACAACCACAAGCTTTATCAAACCGCCGTAGAATCCGAGGCCGAACTCAGACTGGCATCATGACATCACGAGCTGCCCAGCCTCGCTGCCATCAACCGAATGCTTTGCGTGCCAGCGTAAAGCTGCCAGCGTGTTAGCGTCATCATGAAACTGACCATCATCAGCGGCCGTTCCGGCTCCGGCAAGACCACCGCATTGCAGGCCATGGAAGACCAGGGCTATTACTGCGTGGACAATCTTCCGGTGGGCATGCTGCCCACTTTGGCCAGTCAGCTGAACGACGGCGAAGCGCCCATCGAGCGAGTGGCCGTGGGCATTGATGCCCGCAATTTACCCGCCCAGCTGCAAGCCTTCGACCGCATTCTCGATGCGCTGCATGAACAGAAGATAGAAACCGAGATCGTCTATCTGGATGCGGACGACAACACCCTGCTGAAACGTTTCAGCGCCACCCGCCGTCGCCACCCCTTGGGCACTGGCCAACGCACCCTGGAAGACGCCATCCAGCACGAACGGGAACTGCTGGCCAACATTCGCCAGCGTGCAGATCTGGTCATCGACAGCAGCAACTATGAAGTGCACAGCCTGCGTAACCAGATTCGCGAACGCGTGGCCCGGCGACAATCCAATCTGTCACTGCAACTGGAGTCCTTCGGCTTCAAGAACGGCCTGCCCAACGACGCGGACCTGGTGTTTGATGTACGCGTGCTGCCCAATCCTCACTGGGATCCGGCATTACGCCCCCTCACAGGGATGGACCAGCCGATCATTGATTTTCTCCAGCAGCATCAGGCCAGCCATGACATGCTCGATGACATCAGCGGCTTCGTACAGCGCTGGCTGCCCGCCTTTGCCCACAGCGACCGTAGCTACGTGACCGTGGCCATCGGCTGCACTGGCGGCCGTCATCGCTCCGTCTTCGTGGTTGAACAGCTGGCCGCCCGGCTGCGCGGTGAAGGCATCGAGCTACAGGTTCGTCACCGCGAAAAGCACTGAGCCGCGGCGCCTTTTTATTCAGGACCCCCCTTGCCATGATTGAAAGACAACTCGACGTGATCAACAAGCTCGGTCTGCACGCCCGCGCCGCCGCCAAGGTGGTCAGCGTGGCCTCGCGTTATGACAGCCGTATCCACGTGATCCATAACGGCAACCCCATCGATGCCAAGAGCATCATGGGCCTGCTCATGCTCGGCGCTGCCAAAGGCAGCCAGGTCACCTTCCAGGTAGAAGGCGACGACGAAACCGCCGCCATGGAAGAACTGGAAGACCTGTTTGCGCGGATGTTCGATGAAGGAGAGTAAAAGACAGTTAATAGTTAACAGTGAAAAGTGAACAGTTGAAAAATCAAGTACCACACACCCTGCAGGACTGTTAATGTGTGGACATCCCAGCCGAGCAGCAGCACATTTTGTTTTCGCTGTTAACTATTCACTGTTAACTGTTAACTGATTTTTCCATGCCCGCCGACAGCAGCCGCAGCCAGCAACATCTCAAAGCGATCAATCGCGCGCTTGCCAGTGGTACCTATACCCAGGTTCGCCAGCTGGTCAACAACCTGCCCGGCGCAGAAGTGGCTCACTTGCTGGAATCCTCGCCTCCGCGGGAGCGGGAAATTCTCTGGCAGCTGCTCAACAAGGAACAGGAAACCGAGGTTCTCCAGTACCTGGGCGAAGAGGTCCGGGTTGAACTGCTGCGTAACCTGAGCACCGATGAGCTGGTGTCCCTTGTCGAAGAACTGGACACCGATGACCTGGCGGATTTGCTGCAGGAGCTGCCAGACCATGTCACCAGTCAGGTCATGGCCAGTCTCGACGAGCAGAATCGCGAGCGCCTTGAACATGTCATGAGCTATCCGGTGGATACTGCCGGCGGCATCATGAATACCGACGTGATCACGGTGCGCCCGGAGATCACCTTCGAGGTAGTACAGCGCTACCTGCGGCTGCGCGGCGAGATCCCACGCACTACGGATAACCTGGCGGTAGTTAACCGGAAAAACCAGTTTATTGGCCTGCTGCCACTCACCAAGGTATTGATCAGCGATCCCGGCACCACCGTGCGGGAAGCCATGATCACCGACATCCAGTCTATCCCCGCCACCATGCCGGATTCCGAGGTGGCGAAGATCTTCGAACGGCATGACCTGGTGACCGCTCCGGTGATCGATGAGGATGGCATGCTGGTGGGTCGTATCACCATCGATGACGTGGTAGACGTGATCATGGAAGAAGCGGATCACTCTTTGATGAGCATGGCCGGCCTGGATGACGACGAGGACACCTTCGGCTCCGTCTGGCAGACCGCCCGCCGCCGCGCGCTATGGCTGGGCATCAACCTGCTCACCGCCCTGGCCGCCTCCGCCGTGATTGGGCTTTTTGAAGCCACCCTGGAAAAGGTGGTGGCGCTGGCCATCCTCATGCCCATCGTGGCCAGCATGGGTGGCATTGCCGGCAGCCAGACCCTGACCCTGGTGATTCGCGCCATGGCCCTGGGGCAGATCCAGTCCAACAACACCCGTTATCTGCTGTTCAAGGAATTGTCGGTGGGGGCCATCAACGGCTTACTGTGGGCCACCGTCATCGGCATCACCGCCGGGCTCTGGTTCAGCGATCCCAGCATCGGCCTGGTAATTGGTGTCGCCATGGTCATCAACCTGATCATGGCCGCCTGCGCTGGCGCACTGCTGCCCATGGTGATGAAAAAAATGGGTATCGACCCGGCCCTGGCCGGCTCTGTAGTGCTCACCACAATCACCGACATCGTCGGCTTCATGGCCTTCCTGGGCCTGGCGACGATTCTCTATGCCAACCTGCTGGTGTGAACGGGGTACGCTGCACGCAACATGCTTCACGCAACACGCAAAACCTGCTTCTCCCAAATTCCACCTCGCATCGCAGGCGCCCACGAAAAAGGTTCATCGCGGATTTGAGGGAATGGCTAGCAGCACGACCCATGCCGTAGGAGCGTCGCTCGCGGCGCGATTCCAGACCAGGATCAAAAACGTTTTCACCACAGAGATCGCAGAGACCACTACCACTGAGGAAACCCATTGTTTTCACTCGGTGGTCTCTGCGATCTCTGTGGTAAAACTGGCTTTCCTGCTTGTGTGGGAAATTCAGCTTGCTGAACGCTGCTGTGGACCAGGGTATGCTGCTAGCCCCGTCGTTCAGCGAAATGGATCTCCCACCAGATATCGATTTGGCCCTGGGCGGAGTAAACCGCTGGAATCGCGCCGCGAGCGACGCTCCTACGGGAAGACCACGGTAGGAGCAACTTCCCGCAATTGCGCGATGAACCACAAAAAAGCCGAAGGACTTCCTTCGGCTTTTTTTGTTTGTCGCTCTGCTTTGCTATTCCACAAACACCTGCTTGAACGACGCGTAGTAAGCCCCAGCCAACAGCGGGCCAGCCAGTAGCAACCCGAGAAATAACGGGATCATTGCTACCGCCACCAGTATCGTTGCCACGATGCCATAGAGAATCAGCGGCAGCAGGTTTTTCAGGCAGGCCTTGAAACTTACACCCAACGCTTCGCCCGGCCCCATATTGCCAAGGAACACCAGCGGAATACTGAAGTAGAACAGGAAACCCATGCCAACAAACAGCACGAACATCAGAGCAATGGTGATGCCAATGGCGGCGCCACCGGCGGCCGGTTGCGGCATCTGACCGGCTTCCATGGCATTGAGCATATTCATATCAAAGCCCATCACCAGGAACACCATGGCCACCGCAGCAATGATCGCCACCACATAGACCGCCATCTGGATCAACGCCAGAATCACCAGCGGACCGGTATTCTCTGAAAAGCCGGCAAACAAGTCGGCAAATTCCGCAGAACCCTCGCTGTCCAGCCGGTAGAAAATCTTCACTACGCCGGCGTACAGCAGGGTCATCAGAAACATGCCTGCCAACCAGCCGATGAAGGGAATGAACTGCACTGCCATGTTCAGCAACATGACCACAACCAGACTGCCGATCACCAGGCCCCAGTTACCGGCCAGCATCTCCTTACCCTGGCCAAACCAGCCCATGGCATCGGACACGGTGATTTTTTTCGGTTCGCCCAGCACCAGCTCTCCAGCGGTGCGTGCAACCGCCACATCGGCAGCCGGTTGCTGGTACGGATTCATTTCTGACATGTCTATCCCCTGACAACAAAAAAGAAAAAGTTAGCGCCCCGCGATCTTCATGGGCGAAAGCAACAATGAACCACAGGCGATATTGCCGCGGCGGTCCACATCCGTGCCACTTCCCTGGATGCCCCGCAGCATCTCGCCCAGGTGTCCTGCAATCGTAAACTCTTGCAGCGGCTGTTGTATGACACCGTTCTCAAACAGGAAACCACTGGCGCCACGGGAGTAGTCACCGGTCACCACATTGACGCCCTGCCCCATGACCTCGGTGACCAGAATTCCCTTGCCCGCTTTGGCCATCAGAGCCTCCAGCGATTCACCGGTATCCGTGACATGAAGATTGCGCACACCACCACCGTTTCCACTGGGAGCCATTCCCAGTCGACGTCCGGCATACAGTGAAAGGGCAAACTGATTGAGTACACCGTCCTCCACGAAATGCTGTGCCCGGGTTGGCAGCCCGTCGCCATCAAACGGGGCGGAGGCATTACCCGCCGGAAGATGCGGCTGCTCTCCGAGCACAAACCCCTTGGGCAGCACGGCCTTGCCGAGGCTGTCCTGCAGGAAAGAACTGCGCCGGTAGATAGAGCCTCCACTGATGGCCGACACCAGATGCCCCAGCAAACCGGAAGCCACCTGGGGCGCAAAGATGATGGGTAACTCACCGGTCTCGGGAATCACCGCACCCAGCCGGGCCAGGGTACGCTCACGGGCCTGCTCGCCTACCTGTTCGGCGGATTGCAGGGCTGCGCCGATGCGGCCACCGTCATACCAGTAATCCCGCTGCATGCCGTCGTCATCTTCGGCAACCACGCTACAGACACGGCTATGGTGGGTGCCGCGATAACCGTGCAGAAAGCCTTCCGAGGTAGCAAACACGCGCAGACTTGCACCACTGTTAACCGACGCCCCTTCGGAATTGATGATGCGCTTGTCGTTGCGCGCCACCGTCTCACAGGCAAGCGCTTCCTCGATGGCACGCGGGGTATCCATTTCCCAGGGGTGATAAAGATCAAGATCAGGGATGTCCCTGGCCAGATCCGCCGCCGGGGCAAGGCCCGCGAATTGATCCGCCTCGGTATAACTGGCGATGGCAGCGGCGGCCTTGAGGCTGTCGCGCAGGCTGTCACGACTATTGTCAGAGCTGCTGGCGTGCCCCTTGCACTGTCCCTTGAAGACAGTCAGCGACACGCCCCGGTCGCGGTGAAATTCCACCGTTTCCACTTCTCCCTGACGAACATTGACAGAGAAACCCTGACTCAGGCTGACGTTGACTTCCACGCCATCCAGACCCAGGCGCTTGCCCTCTTCCAGTACCCAACTGGCCGTGTCTTCAGCCTCGCGCAGCTGCGCGTCATCGAGTACTGCTGTCGTTGCGGGAGAATCAGTCATAAAATAGCGCTTCCGTTACCTTGACGATAAATAGTGAATCCGATGACCGAGTATAACGACGACCAGTGGACCAGCAAGTCAGAACAGAAACGGGATGACCTGGTATTGCAGGAACTGGGGCAGTCGCTGATGGAGCTTAAACAGGGTGAACAGCAACGGCTGCCACTGAGTGATGCCCTGAAAAAAGGACTGGAAGAGGCCCGCCGCATCACCAGCAACGAAGCCCGTCGGCGCCACTCGCTCTACATCGGACGTCTGGTTCGCGAATCTGACAGCGAACTGATCGAGAAAGCCCTGGCCTCCCTCAAGGATCCGTTCCGCCAGCAACGTCTGAGCAACTGGGTAGACCAGATTGCCAACAGCGAACAGGCCAGGGATGCCGATGACACCCTGCAGCAGATTCTCCAGGCCTTTCCCCACGGTGACCGCCAGCAGCTGCGCAACCTGACCCGCAACGCACTCAAGGCCAAGGTGCCGGACCTGACCACCGCCACACCGGAAGCGAAGGACAAGTTCAAACGCGAGCGCCGCAAGCTGATGAACTACCTTAACCAGCTGGACAAGACCGCCCCGCTATATTGAGTTGACGCAGCACGCGACACGCTTCAAGCAACACGCCGAATACCTCTCTCCCGCGCACCATTGCAGTGGCTCGCGGGCGGGTCTTCTATAACCCGGGAGGCCCTGGTCGCGTTGTAGCTTGTAGCTTGAAGCTCCTCTTACTCCGGAGCTTTGAGCGTCTCACTCTGCCACCAGCTAACAAACGCCTTACCCACGGATTTCTGCGGCAGTGAGTGCTCTTCTTCGTCGACCCCCTGCTCTGCTTCCATGGCCGTCACCCGGTCATTGGCCGCGGCAAACCAGGCGTCCGGATCGTGAATGCCGGCGCTCATGTCTTCGCCGTACAGCGCCTTGCTGAACCAGGTACGCTCAGAGTCGTCACTGCAACCGAAGGAGGTGCGATCCTGAGCGGCAGAGGCAAACACCGCCCGGTGCGGCGCCGCCAGGGCGTTGACCCACTGCCCGGAATAGCAGGCGGAAATCACCACCCATTGGTGTTTTACCTGCAGATCGTTGAGCCACTGGCGGCCATCATCCACGGTCAGGTTATTAAGATTCAGGTTACGGGCATCCAGCACCAGCTCCCCGTTCATGGCACCGTGGCTGACCACGTGTACCAGCAACAGATCTTCTTCGGGGTCCATCAGGCCATCCAGGGCGCTGAGGGCCTCACGCACACTGGTGCGGGTGGCCAACGGCAAGTCACCACTGCCGCCGTTGACCAGTTTGACTTGCCGACGGTTGAGGTCCAGCACACCGCCCAGGCGTTCGCTGACCCAGTCCACTTCGCGACTGAAGACCCCCTGGGTGCCATCCCCGCCCACGGCCAGGAAATACACATCACGCACACCGGGACGCTGTGGCGCCAGCGAGGACAGCACCGACTGCAGCCGGCTGGCCTCGGTGTACAGGCGCGCCTCCATGCCTGACGCCTGCTCCCGCTCACGCCGCTCCCAGGCCTGCTTGCTGGGGTAGTACTGACCAGACACAAAGTAGCCCCTCTCTTCCCGGGGGCCCTCTTCACCGGGGCGGATACGCACGCCTTTACCCTCAGCCTGGCCGCTCTCAAACTGAGCCTTGATGACCACCCCGTCCGGCCGGGTCAGCTCCCCCTTGCCCTGGAAAGAGAACCAGTCGAATTCACCGCGGTAAGTGAGCCCCTGCGCATTTCGATATGTCCCCTCCTCCAGGTAACCATCCACAAACCGGCCTTCGAACTCTTCCCCGGAAGCGGTGTACCAGGTCCCCTGACCATGGGGCTGAAAGTGCAGGAATTCGCCCTGATAGGTGTTGTCATCCAGCCAGGCGACACTTCCCTTTAGCAGCTCGCCTTGCTCGAAAGTCCCCTGGTAGCGGGCATCATCACACACATAGGTGCCCTCGCCCTGCAGCACTCCACTGACAAAACTGCCTTCCATGACACAACCATCACGATCCTCAAGTCGCCCTTTACCGGTCATCATTCCCTGACTGAACTCACCACGATATCGACGGCCATCCGGCCAGGTGAGCTCGCCCTCGCCATGGAACAGGTTGTCTTCGATATCTCCGTCATAGACAGCACCATCGGGTAGCTGCACATCAGCAGGCATCTTGACGGGATCACAGGCATTCAGGAACAGAGGCAGCAGCAGGACAAGGGACTTGTTCATCGCAGGTAATCCGTAATTGAAAGACAGCAACAGCCGGGTTGTCAGCCTGCCGCCAGCTTGAACTGAGCCAATTGCGAGGAAGTGCGGCGCAAGTGAACGCACAACAGGCGGGCGATATTTTCCATTACCTGGGTGGCAGCCGCCGGGCTGCGCTGGCGTAATTGCTCCAATCCCTTGTGGGTCATGACGATCAGGGTGGCATCCTCAGCCACACGCACGGTGGCTGAACGGGGCTGGTTGTCTACCAGCGCCATCTCTCCCATGGAATCACCCGCATGCAGATGGGCGATAACCACTTCACCGCCATCCACGTTGGTCTTCACAATATCCAGACTGCCGCGGACCACAAAGCAGACAAAGTCACTCTTGTCGCCTTCCCGGCACAGGGTTTCTCCGGCGACCACCCGGTTCACAAACACCAGGGTTTCCAGCAGCGTCAGTTCGTCATCATTGAGCCCGTCGAACAGGCGCATGCGTGCCAGAGTATCCAGCACAGAGGACATCAGGCAGTCCCCCCCACGGTCAGGGCGTCTACCCGCAGAGTGGGCTGGCCGACGCCGACAGGGACAGACTGGCCGTCCTTGCCACACACACCGATTCCGGAGTCCAGCGCCAGGTCGTTACCCACCATGGAGATCCGGTCCATCACTTCCGCGCCACTGCCGATCAAAGTCGCCCCTTTCACCGGGCAGACAATCTTGCCCTTCTCAACCAGATACGCCTCACTGGTGGAGAACACGAAACGCCCGGAGGTGATGTCCACCTGGCCACCGGCAAAGTTCACCGCGTAAATGCCACGATCCAGGCTGGCGACAATTTCCTCCGGGTCACTTTCACCGGGCAGCATGTAGGTGTTGGTCATGCGCGGCATGGGCAGATGGGCATAGGATTCACGGCGTCCATTACCGGTAGGCGCCACGCCCATCAGCCGGGCATTGGTCTTGTCCTGCATGTAACCCACCAGCTTGCCCTTTTCGATCAGGGTGTTGCAGGCACTGGGAGTGCCTTCGTCATCCACATTCAAGGAACCTCGCCGGTCTGCCAGGGTGCCGTCATCCACCACCGTACACAGGCTGGAGGCCACCTGCTGACCCAGCTTTTTGGCAAACATGGAGGTGCCCTTGCGATTGAAATCGCCTTCCAGACCATGGCCTACCGCTTCATGCAGCAGCACCCCCGGCCAGCCGGGACCCAGTACCACCGGCATGGAACCCGCCGGCGCCGCTTCAGCTTCCAGATTCAGCAGGGCACCACGAACCGCTTCCCGGGCCCATTGCTCCACGCGATCGTCCTGCAGCAACCAGTCATAGCTGACCCGGCCGCCGCCGCCGGCACTACCCCGCTCGCGACGCCCGTTGCGCTCGGCAATCACACTGACATTGCAGCGAATCAACGGCCGCACGTCAGCGGCCAGGGTGCCATCACTGGCCACCACCATGACCACATCCTGCACCCCGCTGAGACTGGCGGTCACTTCCACAATGGCAGGATCCAGCGAGCGTGCCAGGGCATCAAGACGCTGCAACAAGGCGACTTTCTTTTCCGCCGGCCAGCCCTGCAGCGGATCCTGTGCCTGATAGCGCACCGGAGCCTGACGACTGGCCAGCTGGATACAGCGATCCTGACCCTGCCGGGTGATGGCACGGGCCGCGCCGCTGGCCTGCTGCAGGGCAGCCAGCGTGATGTCATCACTGTAGGCAAAGCCGGTCTTGTCCCCCTGCACGATGCGCACGCCGGCACCACGCTCGGTACTGAAACTGGCATCGCGGACAATGCCATCCTCCAGCACCCAGGCCTCATGGCGGCTGTGCTGGAAATAGATATCCGCATAATCCGCCTGGCCGGTGAGCTTGCCGTTCAACAGGGCTTCCAGCTGACCGGTATGCAGATCGGCAGGAGCAAGCAGAATGGATTCGGCAATGGACAGGGTATCGCTCATCAGGGGCCTTTTATCGTCAGTCGTTGGTGCTGCTGCACCGGAATGCGTTGTCGAATGTCCTTCATGGTAGCAAGGTCCAGCGTCGCAACAAGTACATCCGGCGAGTCCCCCAGCGTGGCCTCCACCTCGCCCCAGGGGTTGGCCAGCAAGGAATGTCCGTAGCTGGCTCGCCGCGGCGCATGCTGGCCACACTGGTTTGCGCCCAGGGTGTAGCAGCCACTCTGCAGCGCGGTGGCCCGCATCAGCAGCTCCCAGTGGGCCGCTCCGGTCACGGCGGTAAACGCCGAGGGATACACCAGCAAGTCTGCACCGTCACTGGCAAGACGCTGGGCCAGGGCCGGAAAACGCAAATCGTAGCATATAGCTAGCCCGACCTTGAGCCCAGCCAGGGTTACCACCCGGGTGGCCTCACCCGGTTCGAACACATCGGATTCACAATATCGTCCCTGGGCATCATTCACCTGGGCATCAAACAGATGCAGCTTGTCATAGCTGCCCTGAACCCTGCCTTTTTCATCGATAGCCAGGCAGCGGGTGCGCACCCGCGGTGCTGGCACCGGGCTGCCATCGGGCCGCTCACCTGCGGGAATGCTGCCGCCGATAATCGCCATACCGAGAGTTCTTGCCTGTTCACAAAGCCACTCTTTCAACCAGACGTACTGGGCGGACAGGCCGCGGTAATCACCGCCGTACTGGGCAAAGTTTTCCGGCAGCACGGCCAGGGCGGCGTCCTGCCCGGCGGCCTTTTGCAGGGCCCTGCGGGCCATGTCCAGATTGGCCTGGACATCATTGCTGCTGGTCATCTGGATAGCCGCTATCTTCACTGATTGCGTCATTCGAATATCCCTTCGGTCTCGGTCACTTTCGGGTTGGCCCAGGTCCCAGTCACGGCGTATTCCAGGGTGGCGGTGCGGTCCAGTTTGTCGCCCCAGATCCGCTCCACCACAAAGATCCCGGCACAGGCCGCCGGCCCCGCCAGACACCCCGCGTAGAGGTTACTGGACAGCGGCAGGGTCACTTCCATCTTGTGGTTCAGGGTTTCCTTGTCCAGGTTCATCTCCCCCTGAACCTCGATCTGTGCAGACGGGGAACGAATGGCCAGATTACTGGTAGACACCAGAGGCCCTTCCACCAGAAAGTCTCCGGTAATGCTGTCGCAGCTCAGCCCCTTCTTGTAAAGGTCAGAGAAGTTAAGCCGCAGCCGGCGCTGGATAGTGCCCAGATTGAGCACCCCCAGCACCCGCAGAAATGACGTTCGGGTATCGGTTTCCGGAATCCGGCATTCGCCGATATCCACCCGCGCCTGGCCGTCCAGGGCCAGATAGTCCGGGTTCAGCGGCCAGTCCTGCCAACCTAGCACCACCTTGGCCTGGGCATCCTCGGATTCGATCAGTTCCGGCATTTCCCAGGCCCGCAAGGCACGGCCCAGCTTGTCAGTGGTGATCAACCCGCTAAAGCGGCTGTACTGGGCGCGGCTGTCGTCTTCCTGCTCGGTCCAGTCCAGAGTGCCGACAATCTCGGTGAATCGCCAGCGACCCAGCAGATCGGAAATACGTACACCGCGGGGTAACGGCCGCACACTCCCTTTCCATTCACCGTAGAGCTCACCATCGACACGGATATTGTCCAGCCGGGCATCCATCGCCGGCAATTGCATCGGCGACACTGGCGGTGCTGCCAGGTCCCCTTCCTCGCCCTCCCCGGCGGGCATGGAAATGTTCATGCGGCTGACCGACAGCGACAAGGGAATCTCCCCACGAGCGGTAAAGCCCTCGGGAATACTGACCGAACCGGCAATAGCCTGACTACTGAGCGCAAGATCCCAGCCCTTGTCTGCCGGTAATACAGACAGGCTGGCGTGATCCACCGCCACGCCAAACAGATCCAGTTGATCAATCCGCAGGCTGACCTTGCTCACCGACGTCGCATCCCCATCCTCAGGCGTACTGACGGGCGCACTCTCAAACGCCGGCACCATCTGTTCGGACACAAACTCGATCCAGTCTGCCGCATTGGCCTGGGCCAGCTGGCCGCGCAGGGAAATCCCTGATTCCGGCAGAACCAGACTGCCGGCTCCGGCAAGCACGTCCCCTCTCACTGGTGACTCAGCGATGGCAATCCGGCCTCGCCAAAGATTGTTGTAGTCCAGGTACAGGTTCTGACGACTGCCCTCGCCGCGGACCTCCAGATCCAGGCTGCCTTCCTGCTCTGCCTTCTTGCCCAGTGGAGCCGGCGCATCTATCACTACCCCCTGCAGGGAGGAATGCGCACGCAGGGCGAAGGATGAGCCTTTCCAGGGCACATCCAGAGCCATTTCCACCGGCATGTCGCCACTGGCCGGCGCCAGCCAGGCAAACCCCAGCCAGTTGCGCACCTGTTCCACCGGCACAGCACCGTTCAGAGTCAACTGGCTTCCCTTTGCCCCGGTCTGCCAGTGACCGCTGACCCTGCCTCCCAGAACCGAGGCCTGCAGATCCGGAATCTGTACCCCATCACGCAGATGGAAATACACCGGCGCCTGCAGCTCACTGACCACCAGCCGCCGCGCCGGGTTTTCCAGCGCGCCCTGTTCCACCTGGCCATCCACGATCACAGTCAGCCCCTGATCCGGCTGCCGTTTGAACGGGAAATCCAGCAACAACCTGCCGCTGACCTTACCGGCCTGCATTCGCCAGTCCAGCAACTCCTCTGGCAGCTGTTTTTGCAGGGGGGTATCGTGCATCAGCGAATCCAGGTCTGCCAGTGGCCCTTCCACCTGCCCTGACACGATCAGCCTGGGACCTTCCTCGGTGGTAAATGCCGGCACATCCACATACACCTGGCGGACCTGACTGCCATAGATATGCCCCCGGGAAGCCACACCTCTGACTTCACGGCCGTTGATAAACACATCCGCGTCCACATTACGGGCCAGAGGCCAGTCAGGGAGGATCGACATGACCACATCCTCGCCCTGATAACGCATCTGGAAGGTACGATCCTGCTGGCGCTCGGGATCAATTTTCACCGGCCCCTGATAGAGCAGCTGGCCACGCTTCAGGTGTCCGCCCTGAAGCGCCTGGCCAAGCCAGTCAGACAAGCCATCTGGCAGTTTGCGCAGCGGGATATAACGGCTGGCATGGGCGCCATTGCCATCATAGATCTCTGCCGCCAGACGCAATTGCGGCATCAGGCCCTTACTCACATCGACGCTCAGCATGGCTTCACCATGGGCATCATCATTGACCACCCGGAGTCGGCTGGAACGCACCTTCAGGGTGTCGCCATCACGCTGCCAGTCAAACACTCCGGCCATTTGTCCTGCCAACGGTTGCTCGAACAGCAGCGGCAAATCCAGCGCCAGGCTGTCGCTGTACAGATGCACCTGCCCCTCTTGCAATGAGCCGGACACCCAGCCACTCAACCGTGACACCCCGGGGATCTTCTCCCAGGCCTGGTTACCCAACGCGGTGAAGCGGGCCTGGAATTTTTCCAGTTGACGGCCAGCGCCGCGGACATAAACCCCGTCCACCACACCCTGTGGCTCCAGCGCCACCAACAACTGACGGACCTTGTCGGCCTTTTCCGGCAACCCAAAAGGCCACTTCTGGAACTGCTGACTCAACGCCCGCACCGGCAAATCCCCGCTGCGAAACTGCCACGATCGCGTCTCACCCTCAGTGTCCCACTGTAGCGCCATATCCCCCAGGCGCAGCTGCCCGGCCGGGGTCTGCCCGGACAGGTCCAGCAATGACAGTTCCGCCTGCTCATCGCTACGCTGCAGGGCCAGCCTTGCCGATACCGCAGACAACGGCCAACTGGCCTGGCCATCACCCAGGGTCAACGCAGGAACGGCCAGGGCAATCTGCCCCTCTCGGGGCTGGCCGGCCTGCAGGCTGCCCCAAAACTCCACCTTGCCCTGCAGGCTGTCCACCGTCAGCGGCATCTTCAACGTGGACGGTAACCACTCTTCCAGGCGCTGCCCGCTGATCCGCAGATAGAGATCGGCATTCACCTCATCAAGGGAAAAGGCATCGTCGTGAAGGTGTGCCTTGGCTTCCACCCGCAGAGGGCGATCCCGGGCTTCCAGGTTCAGCGACAACAAGTGATTGTCACCGTCGTTGATCAGAGTGGCATCCAGTTTGGATGCAGCCAGCGGCGGCATACCCGGCCAGTCCAGAGACAACTGGACATCGTGCATGGTGAGTAATTGCTGCCGGTAGAAGATCCGCAGAAAACGCTCGACCGGAGCCGCTTCGCCGCCGGCATCCCGCTCGCCGATATTCAGCCCGCGCAGTCGCACCTTGCCGTCATCGCCACGCACCAGGTGCAGCGCCACCCCTTCAATGCTCAATTCCCTGAGCACCAGATCGCGCACCAGCAAGGACCTCAGCACATCCACACTGAGGGTCACTTCCTGCAACACCAGCGGCGATTCACCTTCCGGGGCAGGCAGTCGGATTTTCCGGGCCACAAACTGTGGCACCAGCCCTTCCATCTTCCCTTCCAGTTCATCGATGACCAGCGGCGTCTGCACCCGCTCCTCGAAGAACAGTTCGATCTTTTCCCGGTAATCCGGCACCAGCAACATGGCCTGCCTGGCCAGCACCACATAGGCCGCCAGCAACAACAGGCACAACGCCACCAGGCCCCACAGGGACAGATAGAGTCGTCGCCAGGTCTTGAAAGGAATCCCTGCCATAATCAGTCGATACACCAGTAATCAATGCCTGCCTGTTCCAGCAGCGCCACGGTCTGCTCCAGCGGCAACCCAACCACTCCACTGTAGCTGCCGGTTATCTGCGCCACCAGCGCCGCACCCAGCCCCTGAATGCCATAGCCCCCGGCCTTGTCATTGCCCTCCCCGGTGGCCACATAACGGGCCATCTCCCGGTCGGTCAAATCCCGGAAACGGACCCGGGTAATGCTGGTGGCGACCTGACAACTTGCGCCACAGGTCAGCGCCAACGCAGTGATCACCCGATGCTCATTACCACTGAGTGCCGCCAACATGGCCAGCGCATGATTGCGGCTTTCGGGTTTGCCCAGAATCAGGTTCTCCAGTACTACAGAGGTATCCGCCCCCAACACAGCCCCGGCGGGCAGCCCCTCAGCCTGACGACGCAGCTCTCCCACGCGGGACTTTTCCAGAGCCATACGCTCCACGTAGGCCTGCGGATCTTCATTGTCCAGCGGCGTCTCATCAATATCCGGCGCTTTCAAAACCGTAAAGGGCACCGCAATCTGCTGCAGCAACTCGGCACGACGGGGGGAGCCAGAGGCAAGGTAGAGAGTCATAAGAATCAGTTAACAGTGAATAGTTAACAGTTAACAGCGAAAACAACAGGCAGTCGCGGGCACCGGCTCCTGATAAAATACAAGGCCCCGATCGCGTAACTGTTCACTGTTAACTATTCACTGTTAACTGAATTTATCAGCGTACAATAAACCGTAACTGAACCCAGCGCAGCAGTGCACAGACTGGACGCCAGACAATGGCGCTGGCCAGGGAGGAATACAGAATGGTGTAGGGAGGATAGAGGGTACGCCCTCCGGCTTCCTGCACCAGATACGCCAGCAGACTCACCGAGCCCACCAGCAGGAAAATCACCGCACACTGCTGCAGCACCGTGAACACCCGCATGCGCTTGTAGGCGAGCAGCATGATGAAGGCCCCGAGTGAAAAACCCAGCCCCCACTGCCCCAGCGTTGTCCCGGTCAACACATCCATGTACAGGCCAACGAAGAATCCCCACAACACCCCGACCCGGCGCGGCAGAGTCAGCACCCAGTAGACCAGCACCAGCAGCATCCACTCCGGGCGCACCCAGTTCACCGCATCCGGAAGGGGTATCACCTCCAGCAGTGCAGCCAGAAACAGGGTGACAATCAGTACACCGGTACCGGCAGGACGATCATCCCTCATCGGTCACCTCTTCGGCCTGACGTGCGGGCTGCGGCGAGCGCTGCACCAGCAGCACATGGCTGGCCCGGTCGATACGGGCAGTAGGACGAGCCGTGATTTCTGCAAAAGCAGCTCCGGACTGGTGCCGCACGCTGGTGATGGTAGCCACCGGATAACCACGGGGGTAGCGCTGCCCCAGGCCCGTGCTGACCAGCAGATCCCCCTCCTCGATATCCGCCGTGTCCGGCACATAGAGCAGGCGCAGCCCGCCAGCCTGTCCTGTACCGGCCAGTACCGCACGAACGCCGTTGCGGTTCACCTGCACGCTCATGGCATGGCTGGCATCAGTGACCAGCAGCACCCGTGAACTCAAGGGGCCAGCCTCGACCACCTGGCCGATCAGTCCCTGGGCATCCAGTACTGCCTGGCCCTTGATCACCTGCGAGCCCGCGCCCTTGTTGATCACCAGCTCCTGGCGGTTGGGATCCGCATCCAGACCGATGATTTCTGCCACCAGTACATTGGCGTCCAGATCAGCAGAGGAATTCAGCAGTTCACGCAGACGCACGTTCTCGGCTTCCAGAACCGCCAGGCGCTGGACTTTCTGTTCCAGGATCAGGGATTTGCGTTGCAGTCGCTGGTTCTCTTCCAGCAGCGAGGAGCGGCTTTGCGCCTGCTCGGTGAGCCACTGGCCAGAGTCCACCGGCAGATGGGCGATGTAGTGAACCGGGGCGGTCAACGCCCCCAGAAAATAACGCACTGGCGCCGCCCACGGCGTACGCTGATCCAGCACCATCACAATGATGGACAGGATCAGCGCAGCAACCAGACGGTAGAGAGGATTGGCCGGAGCCGACATCAGCCCATGGCCAGCATGTCAAAGCCCTGGCTGTCCATCAGCTCCAGCGCCTTGCCACCACCGCGGGCCACACAGGTCAGCGGGTCATCGGCAATGATCACCGGCAAGCCGGTTTCTTCAGACAGCAGGCGATCGATGTCACGCAGCAAGGCACCACCACCAGTGATCACCAGGCCGCGCTCGGCGATATCGGAAGCCAGTTCCGGCGGAGACGCTTCCAGTGCGTTCTTCACCGCGTTGACGATGGCCGCCAGCGGCTCTTTCAGGGCTTCCAGAATCTCTTCGGAATTCAGGGTGAAGCTGCGCGGCACCCCTTCGGCCAGATTCCGGCCACGCACATCAATCTCGCGGATATCGCCACCCGGGTAGGCAGTACCAATCTCGTGTTTGATGCGCTCGGCGGTGGACTCACCGATCAGGGAGCCATATTCCTTGCGCACAAAGGCCACAATCGCTTCATCGAAGCGGTCACCGCCAATCCGCACGGATTCGGAATACACCACACCATTAAGGGAAATCAGGGCAATCTCGGTGGTACCACCACCGATATCCACCACCATGGAACCGCGTGCTTCCTCTACCGGCAGGCCGGCACCGATAGCGGCAGCCATGGGCTCTTCGATCAGGTAGACGTCACGGGCACCGGCACCATAGGCGGAATCCTGAATGGCACGGCGTTCCACCTGGGTGGATTTGCACGGCACACACACCAGTACACGGGGTGCAGGCGGGAAGAACCCGGTATCGTGCACCTTCTTGATAAAGTACTGGAGCATCTTCTCGGTCACGTCGAAATCGGCGATTACGCCGTCTTTCATGGGCCGGATGGCGGTAATATTGCCGGGGGTACGACCCAGCATGCGCTTGGCGTCGGCGCCAACGGCAGCCACGCTCTTCTGGGCACCGTGGTGACGGATGGCAACCACAGAGGGCTCATCCAGCACGATGCCACGGCCGCGCACGTAAATAAGAGTATTAGCGGTCCCCAAATCGATGGAGAGATCGGTGGAGAACATCCCCCGAATACGCTTGATCATGGACATCCTGGCCAGTTTCCTGATTTTTTCGCGAAAATCCGATGCCCGGCGGAAAAAAGCAGGGCATCGCTAAGATGGCGCAACTCTAGCAACGGCGCGATCATTGGGCAAGCAATGGCGTCACGCTTCTCTTCGCTTCGGCGCGCCTTTCTCGCCGCCGGACAGTGGTCGCGGACAGGCGGTCTATGGTACTTTTTGCGCCTTTCCGGCCCCATCGACAGGGGTGCAACCCTTTGCACTCCACGCCGGCAGTGCTTAGATACCGCGCCAACATGGAGAAAACCATGGCCATTGATTCCAAGGTGGTAGCCCAGGTCGCCCACCTGGCCCGCCTGAAAGTGGACCAGGCTGACACCGACGCCCTGTCCAGCCGCCTCAACGACATCCTCGCGATGGTCGACCAGCTGCAGCAGGCCGACGTGGCCGACGTGGCCCCCATGGCCCACCCGCTGGACGTGACCCAGCCACTGCGCGAAGACGAAGTCAGCGAGCCGAATATCCGCGACAAGGCGATGGCCATCGCCCCGGCTGCCGAAGAAGGCTGCTTCCTGGTTCCCCGGGTGATCGAATAAACAATGAGCGACGCCATGCACACCAAGACCCTGACCGAACTCAAGGCCGGCCTGGCCAACGGCGACTACTCCTCCCGGGAGCTCACCGAACACTTCCTGGCCCGCATCAAGCAATATGACGGCGAGCTGAACAGCTTCATTACCGTCACCGAAGAGCAGGCCCTGGCCCAGGCAGATGCCGCCGACCAGGCCATCGCTGCTGGCCAGAGCAACCTGCTCACTGGCCTGCCCATCGCCCACAAGGACATTTTCTGCACCGAGGGCGTGCGCACCAGCTGTGGCTCAAAGATGCTGGACACCTTTATTGCCCCTTACACCGCTACCGTGGTGGAAAAAATGGCAGCACAAGGCGCGGTCATGCTGGGCAAGACCAACATGGACGAGTTCGCCATGGGCTCTTCCAATGAAACCAGCTTCTATGGCGCGGTGAAAAACCCCTGGGATCTGGAACGGGTTCCCGGCGGCTCCTCCGGTGGGGCCGCGGCCTGTCTCGGCGCGCGTCTGGCCCCTGCCGCCACGGGCACCGACACCGGTGGCTCCATCCGCCAGCCCGCCGCCCTGAACAACATTACCGGCCTCAAACCTACCTATGGCCGGGTCTCCCGCTGGGGCATGATCGCCTTCGCCTCAAGCCTGGATCAGGCTGGCCCCATGGGACAGAGTGCCGAAGACTGTGCCCTGATGCTGCAGGCCATGGCCGGCCACGATCATCGCGACTCCACCAGCCTCAATGAAAAGGTGGACGATTACCTGGGCGCACTTAAGGAAGACATCAGCGGCCTGACCATCGGCATTCCGGAAGAGTTCTTCCCGGATACCCTGGACGGCGCCATTGCCGACAACAGCCGCGCCGCCATTCGCGAACTGGAAAAGCTCGGTGCCAAGGTAGTCTCCGTTTCCCTGCCCAGTATCAAGCTATCGGTGCCGGCTTACTACGTGATCGCCCCGGCTGAAGCCAGTTCCAATTTAAGCCGCTTCGACGGCGTGCGCTTCGGTCACCGCTGTGATGAGCCGCAAGATCTGGAAGACCTTTACAAGCGCTCCCGCTCCGAAGGCTTCGGTGACGAAGTGAAGCGCCGCATTCTGGTGGGCACCTATGCGTTGTCCGCCGGTTACTACGACGCCTACTACCGTCGTGCCCAACAGGTTCGTCGCCTGATCCGCGACGACTTTGCCCGCGCCTTTGAAAAGGTGGACGTACTGATGGGCCCCACCGCACCGGAGACGGCATTCAAACTCGGCGCCAAGAAAGATGATCCGGTCAGCATGTACATGGCCGACGTCTTCACCATTGGTGTGAACCTGGCCGGCCTGCCCGCCCTGTCCATGCCCACCGGTTTCATCAACGGCCTACCCACCGGCACCCAGGTGATCGGCAACTATTTTCGTGAAGGCCAGATTCTCAACGTGGCGCACAAGTATCAGCAGGTAACCGACTGGCACCGCCAGCTGCCGACTTTTGGAGGTGAACAATGAGTTGGGAAGTCGTGATTGGTCTGGAAATTCACGTCCAGCTCAATACCACCAGCAAACTGTTTTCCGGCAGTAAACTGTCCACTGGGGCCGAGCCCAACACCCAGGCATCGCTGGTCGATCTGGGCATGCCCGGCACCCTGCCCGTAGTGAACAAGGAAGCGGTGCGCAAGGCGGCACTGTTTGGCCTCGCCATCAATGCGGATATCTGTCGCCACAGCGTGTTTGAACGGAAAAATTATTTTTATCCGGATCTGCCCAAAGGCTATCAGACCACCCAGCTGGACAAACCCATCGTGGGCGCCGGTGTCGTTGAAGTGCAGCTGGAAAGCGGGGAGAAAAAAGTCGTTCGCATTCATCACGCCCACCTGGAAGAAGATGCGGGTAAATCCTTGCACGAAGACTTTCACGGCATGACCGGCATCGACCTGAACCGCGCCGGCACCCCATTGATCGAAGTGGTCACCGAACCGGACATGAGCAATGCTGAGGAAGCGGTGGCGTTTGCAAAAAAACTGCACGCCATTGTCACGTCCATCGGCATCTGTGATGGCGACATGTCCCAGGGCAACATGCGCTTCGATGTAAACGTTTCCATCCGCAAGCCTGGCGAGCCGCTGGGCACCCGTACCGAAACCAAAAACCTGAACTCCTTCCGCTTCATGGAACGTGCTATCAAGCTGGAAGTTGAGCGTCAAATCGATGTACTGGAAGACGGCGGCGAGATCGTACAGGAAACCCGCCTGTACAACGGCGACACTCACACTGCGCGCTCCATGCGCAGCAAGGAAGACGCCAACGACTACCGCTACTTCCCCTGCCCGGATCTGCTGCCGGTGGAAATCACCGATGCGGATCTGGATGCGCTCAAGGCGGCCATGCCGGAACTCCCGGATGCACGCAAGGCCCGCTTCATGGCGGACTATCAGCTGTCCGAATACGACGCGGACCTGCTCTCTGGCGATCTGGCCACTGCGGCCTTCTTCGAAGGTGCCGCCAAGGCAGGTAACGATGCCAAGCTGGCTGCCAACTGGGTGATGGGTGAACTGGCCGCCAAACTAAACGCGGAAGAGAAAACCATCAGCAACAGCCCTGTGTCTGCGGATCAACTTGGCCAGCTGATTGCCCGCCTGAAAGACGGCACCATCAGCTCCAAGATCGCCAAGCAGGTTTTCGAAGCGTGCTGGGCTGGCGAAGGGGATCCGGACGCCATCATTGAAGCCAAGGGCCTCAAGCAGATGAGCGACAGCGGCGAACTGGAAAAAATCGTCGACGACATCATCGCCAACAACACCCCCCAGGTTGAGGATTACCGCAACTCTGACGATGCCAAGAAGAAAAAGAAAATCGGTTTCTTTGTTGGTCAGGCCATGAAGGCCACGCAGGGCAAAGCCAATCCGCAACAGCTCAACCAGCTTCTGAAAGACAAACTGGGATAACACCGATGCGGACCATCAGATGCCTGACGCCTTGCAGTTTGGTTTCAGGCATCTGACGTCCTGCATCTCGCGAGAAAACCAATCATGACTGAAACCTTCCGCAATCGTGTCACCCTGGAAAAGAAAGACGGCACCGCCTACGTCACACTGTCCCGCGCCGATAAATATAACGGCCTGGACTTCGACATGATGGAAGGCCTGATCGACGCGGCCAAAGCGGTGAAAAAGGACCGCAACCTGCGCGTTGTCATCATGCAGGGCGACGGCAAGGCATTCTGTGCCGGCCTCGACTTCGCCACCGTCATGACACAGCCCCTGAAAGTGCTCAAGGGCTTTACCAAGTACGGCATCAAGAAAACCAACCTGTTCCAGCAAGTGTGCTGGTGCTGGCGTGAACTGCCGGTGCCGGTGATCACCGTGCTGCACGGTTACTGCTATGGCGGCGGCATGCAGATCGCACTGGCGGCAGACTTCCGCTTCGCCACGCCAGACTGCGAAATGTCCATCATGGAAATCAAGTGGGGACTGATCCCGGATATGACCGGCACCGTGACCCTGCGAGAGCTGGTACCCATGGACGTGGCCAAGGAACTGACCATGACCGGGCGCCTGTTCAATGGCGAGGAAGCCAAACGCCTTAACTTGGTCACCCGAGTAGCAGAGAACCCGCTGCAGGAAGCCGAGAAACTGGCCGACGCCATCAAGAGCCGCTCCCCGGACGCCATCAGTGCCGGCAAGAGCCTGTTCCAGCAAACCTGGAACGCGTCCGAAGCACAGGCCTTCGATATCGAAAGCAAGCTGCAGTTCAAGCTCATGCGCGGCAAGAACTACCGCCGCGCCCTGACCGCCGGCAAGAAGAAGCAGGCACCGGAGTTCGGCCCCCGCGAGCGGGATTATTGAGAGAGACGCAGCACGCATCACGCTTCATGCAACACGCGAAAAGCCCGCCCGAAAAACCGGGTGGGCTTTTTTGTACCCTTTCGCCAGCAGCAGAGGCCCGAACACGGCGGTTTTGTCTTTTCCCGTCAGGCATCGGGCGTCCTGCATCCGGCCTGCACATCTGCCAACCCCGTCCTGTTTCCTAATGATTTCTTCCTGCATACTCGAAGAAAACAACGATCGTTGGAGAGGCTCCGCATGATATCTGTGGCCGAAGCCAGTGGCGGTTTTGCTGCCCTGTCCCGGATGTACAAACGCCAGGTGAACGAACTCATCGGGCAGCTGCCCCTGCAACCGCAAACCTTGCCGTTAATCCCCACCGAAAACGCCTTCAAGCATGGCATGTGCGAAAACACCACCTATGTGATCAAGGGTGGCATGCTTGGCATGCGCTGCGAAGACCGCAAGCTGTTTATCTGGGATGAAGGCGACCTGATTCTCCCTGACGCCGGCAACAACGACATCACCTACTATGCAGAAAGCGCGGTATTGCTGGCCGCCTACCCCACCGTCAAACTGGTAGAGGCGATTCTGGAAGATCCGGCGCTGGCACGCCTCTGGACCCGCATCCTGACCACCCAGCAAGCCATGCTGGTACGCCTGCTGGCAGCCTATGTACCGGAAGAATCCTATACCACCACCGGCTTCGCCTATTTCGAACCCGGTGATGTGATCATTCGTCAGGGCGAGCCTGCAGACTACGTGCTCAGTCTGTTCGAAGGTGATGCCGATGTGCTGGTGGATGAGGTAGTGGTCGGCTCGGTCAGCGAAGGAGAAATCATCGGCGCCATTGCCCTGCTGACCCATTCGCCGCGCAGTGCCACGGTAAGGGCAAAAAGTCGCTGTTCGGTGGTCAAGGTACCCAAGCACGAATTCAAGGACCTGATTCGTTCCAACCCGGGCATGATCCACAGTCTGCTTACGGACATGGCCCGGCAGATCAAGACGCTCAATGGACAGGTGGTGGAACTGTCAGCCTGACCGACAGTGCACCACCCAACGGAGGTGCTGTCATGAAACACTTACTTGGCGCAGCGTTTGTGATTGCGGTGGTTATCCTGATCATTATCGGGCTGACCACCGATGAACAGTCCATGGATGTCCACATGGACCAGACCATGACATCGGACACCATGCCGGAGCACGGCGGCCATAACGGCATGCACAACTAGGTAGCCGCTAGGCTCCCTCCTCACGATTTGCCCGGCCGGAACATACCGGGCAAGCCGGATCCTGGCGCATGATCATGTTGCGCCACTCCAGAGTGCGGCCATCAAACAGCTGTAAACGCTGTGGCAGCACCGCCCCCACCAGCAGCTGAATGGCAGCGAGGGCCTGCAGCGTCCCCACCACCCCCACTACCGGCCCGACAATCCCGGCCTGATTGCAGGCCAGATCACCGTCAGTCCCGCCACCATAGACACAGGCGTAACAGGCAGCCTCCCGCTGGCGAAGATCAAATACCGCGAACTGGCCATCCATGCGAATGGCCGCACCACTGACCAGAGGCTTGCCATAGCGAACGCACGCCTGATTGACCGCCTGCCGGGTGGCAAAATTATCAGAGCAGTCCAGCACCACACTGGCATCACAGACTTCCTGATCCAGCCAGGCGGCATCCACACGCTGCACACAGGCGCGGACATCCACATCCGGGTTCAGCTGCTGGAGTTGATCGCAAAGGGCTTCTGCCTTGGGCTGCTGGATCTGGCCACCGCGGAATGCCACCTGCCGGTGCAGGTTGCTGAGTTCCACCACATCATCATCCGCCAACACCAGCTGACCGATACCGGCACCGGCAAGATAGAGGGCCGCCGGGTTGGCCAGACCGCCACAGCCCACGATCAGCACCCGCGCCGCAGACAGCGCTTCCTGCCCGGCCAGATCGACTTCGTTGACCATCAACTGACGGCTATATCGTTCAAGCTGTTCGTCGTTAAACATGGATCAAATCCGCTGCACGCAACATGCTTCACGCCTCACGCGAAAGATCAAAATTCCGGTGGAGATTGCCTTCGGCAATTTCCACCCTAGGAAGAAGCCGAAGCGAACCGGCCAAGAGTGACACGATCATTGCCGCCCAGATCCTGCGCTGTACGCACCTGATCAAAACCGGCCTCAGCCAGCAATGTCCGCACCGCTTCGCTCTGCTCGAAACCATGCTCCAGCATCAGCCAGCCGCCATCAACCAGCTTGCCACTGGCCTGGCGCACGATGTCGGACAGGTCCGCCAGTCCATGATTTTCTGCCACCAGGGCCGAGCGGGGCTCGAAGCGCACATCGCCTTCGTCCAGATGATGGTCCGCAGCATCGATATAGGGCGGGTTGCTGACGATCAGATCAAACGGCCCGTCGCAGGGTGTGAGCCAGCTGCCCGCCACACATCGCACCGGGGCACCCAGCTGCCCGGCGTTGTACTGGGCCACCTGCAGGGCTGCATCGCTGTAATCCACCAGCGTTACCTGCCAGTCCGGCTGTTCCAGGGCCAAAGTAATCCCGATGGCCCCGGTACCCGTGCCCAGATCCACTACCGTCGCCGATTTCGGCAACGGCAGCGTCAGGGCCACATCGATCAGGGTTTCGGTGTCGGGACGGGGAATCAGGGTATCGGCGGTGACCCGGAAAGGGCGGCCGAAGAATTCGCGTTCACCGGTCAGGTGGGCCACCGGCTCGCCGGTTTGCCGTCGTGCCAGTAACGCCTCAAAGGCGACCAGCTGATCCGCATCCAGCTCCCGGTCAGACCAGGTGAAAAGCCAGGTGCGGGTCTGTTTCAGCACATGACAAAGCAGCAGTTCTGCATCCAGCGAGGCGGAGGGCGATGATGCCAGCCGGCTGCGGGCATCTCGCAGGGCGACATCGATGCGCATGTTACTGATCGCCCAGCGCGGCCAGCTGGTCCGCCTGGTACTCCGCCAGCAACGCGCCCAGCACTTCATCCAGGTCCCCTTCCATCACCTCGGCAAGGCGATACAGGGTCAGGTTGATACGGTGGTCGGTGACCCGGCCCTGGGGATAGTTATAGGTCCGGATCCGCTCGGAACGGTCACCGGAGCCCACCAGGGATTTCCGTTCCGCTGCCTGCTCGGCGTGGGCTGCATTCTGCTGGGCATCATACAGCTTGGCACTCAGCAGGCTCATGGCCTTGGCCTTGTTCTTGTGCTGGCTGCGCTCGTCCTGACACTCCACCACGACCCCGGTGGGCAAGTGGGTAATGCGCACCGCAGAATCGGTAGTGTTGACGTGCTGACCACCAGCACCGGAGGAACGGTAGGTATCGATACGCAGGTCTTCGTTGCGGACCTGGATATCACCCAGATCTTCTGCCTCGGCCATGATCGCCACGGTACAGGCAGAGGTATGGATACGCCCCTGGGATTCCGTGGCAGGGACACGCTGCACACGATGGGCACCGGATTCAAATTTCATTCGTGAATACACGCCCTCACCAATGACCCGGGCGATCACTTCCTTGTAACCGCCATGCTCACCCTCGCTGGCGCTGACCAGCTCCACCTTCCAGCCCATGCGATCGGCATATTTGGAATACATGCGGAACAGGTCCCCGGCAAAGATCGCCGCTTCGTCACCACCGGTGCCGGCACGCACTTCCAGGAACACGTTGGCGCCGTCGCGGGGATCCTTCGGCAGCATCAGCATCTGCAGCTCATCAGCCAGCTCATCCATGCGCGCCTGGGCATCACGGGCTTCTTCTGCCCCCATTTCACGCATTTCCGGATCGCTGTCCTCCTGCATGGCGCGGGCCGCCTCCAGGTTCTCCAGGCTCTGCTGGTATTCCTGATAGCACTTCACCACCGGATCAATTTCCGAATATTCCCTGGAAAGATCACGGAAACGGTTCTGGTTGCCGATCACATCCGGGTCGGACAACAGGCCGGACAGCTCCTCGAACCGGTCTGCCAGTTTATCCAGTTTGCCTTGCAGCGACGCTTTCATAAATTCGCTTCCACGCTTCACGCGACACGCGGTCCGCAGACGCGCGCAAAATCAGAGTATTGAAAAAGGGCTATTGCGACGATTCATCATCGCCAAGCAGCACCTCACGGGCAGTGAGCAACGCCTCCGCGCGACCTTCCGCCGCCATCTTGCGCAGGGTCACGCTGGGGCCGTGCAGCCACTTGTTGACCAGTGAATGCTGAAAACGGCGCAACACCTCTTCCGGATCACCGCCGTTGTTCAGTTGTTGAAGGGCCTTGTCCAGTTCTTCCGCCGCCATACGGGTACGCTGCTCACGATAATCGCGCAACACCCCAACCGCATCCTGCTCGCGGCGCTGACGGCGATGGCGAACGATGGCGTCCCGAATCAGCTCCGCGGCTTCCTCGGCGGCTTCCTGACGGGCACGGACATTTTCCTGAATAGCTTCCTGGAGGTGATCCACAGTGTACAGGTAGACATCATCCAGATTCCCCACTTCCGGCTCGATATCCCGCGGCACGGCAATATCCACCATGAACATGGGCCGATGACGGCGCTGCTTGAGGGCCCGCTCCACCATACCCTTGCCAAGAATGGGCAACGGTGCTGCGGTGCAGGAAATCAGGATATCCGCCCGCTCCAGCGCCACCGGCAGCTCTTCCAGGCTGATACCCCGCCCGCCCACGCTGGCGGCCAGCTCACTGGCGCGTTCGGCGGTACGGTTGGCGATGGTGATTTCGCTGACCTGCTGTTCGCTGAGATGACGCGCCACCAGCTCGATCATCTCACCGGCGCCGATCAGCAATGCCCGGCTTTTCTTCAGATCGGCAAAGATATGGCGGGCAAAAGACACCGCGGCGTAGGCCACGGATACCGGATTGGCGCCAATCCCGGTTTCGGTACGAATCCGCTTGGCCACCGAGAAGACTTCCTGGAACAGCCGTGACAGCTCGCCATTGAGCAGCCCCGCCTCATGGGCGCGAGCATAGGCTTCGCGCATCTGGCCGAGAATCTGGGGTTCACCCAGCACCAGCGAATCCAGCCCGCCGGCGACACGCATCATGTGCTCCACTGCCTGCTCTCCGCGGTGCTGGTAAAGCACCGCTTCCAGCTTGTCACGGCCAAGACTGCGACGCTGGGCCAGCCAATCCACCAGATCAGGGCAGTTGTCGTCAGTGAGGCAGTACAGTTCGGTACGGTTACAGGTAGACAGCAGCGCGGCTTCCCGCACCCCGGGGGTTTCTCGAAGGCTGGCCAGCGCTGCCTGCGCCTGCTGCGTGGAAAACGCCAGGCGTTCGCGTATCTCCACATCGGCAGTGGTGTGATTAACGCCAACAGCAACCAGATTCATAAGATGTCGAGCCCGTCCGTCGTGACGGCGGCCCCTTTCCCGTCCGTACCAGTCAGCCATAACGGCCCGGAATCCGGGCCGCAAGGGTCACGCATTTTGCGCGAAAGCGCCCGTTAAAACAATGATATGGACCATAGAACCGGGGCAGGAATGCATTATGGTTTTCGGCCTGCGGACCACTGTGCCATGATAGCCAAAACAGAAATCAGGCAATCTTCCTTTAATGACGCGTCTTCTTTATTTGCCGCTGTGCGGCCTCCTACTCCTGCAGGGATGCAGCACCCGGCCTGCCGACCCCGCGCCCGACAGCCCGGCTGCCGCCCCGGCAGAGACAGCACCGCTGGCACCTCCTCAATACGATAGTGCCTCACTGGCAGACTTGCTGGTGGCAGAGGTCTCTGCGCAGCGCCAGGCCTACGGCGTCACTCTCGGCTACTACACCGCCGTGGGTAAAGATACCGGCGACCCTCAGGTCCTCAGCCAGGCCGCTCGACTGGCCCACTACCTGGAAGATCACCACCAGGCCCTGTTGCTGAGCCAGCAATGGCTGGAACAGGACCCCGACAACGAAGAAGCCCTGCAACTGGCCATCCTTTCCGAAATCCGTCTGGGCAACACCGAAGCCAGCACCCGCTATCTGGACACCCTGCTGGGCACCCATGGCGAACAGGCCCTGGGCCGGCTGGTGGTCCAGGCTCGCGGACTGGATGAGGAAGGCAACCTGCAACTGGTAAAATCCCTGGCCCAACTCACCGACCAATACCCTGAACAGGCCCCTCTGTGGTATGCCCGCGCCCTGTGGCAGGAGCGGGAAGGCAATCTGGAGGCAGCACTGGCGGCCGACGAGCAGGCCCTCAAGCGCATGCCTCGCCATGAAGACGCCCTGCTCCTCAAGGCTCAGCTACTCTACAAGATGGGCGAAAAGGACAAGGCACTGCGACACCTGAAGAAACAGGTGCGCAAATACCCGGACGCGCGCCGTACCCGACTGGCCTATGTGCGCATGCTGCTGGCCAGCGGCGAAGTGAAGCAGGCCGAAAAACAGCTCACCATCATGGCCGAGCGCAACCCGGATGACCTGGACCTGAAATTCTCCCTGGCCCTGCTGGCCCTGGAAGCCGGCGCCACGGACACCGCCCGTGAGCAACTGCAACAGTTGCTCGCCATCAACTACCGCCCGGATGACGTCCACCTTTACCTTGCCCAGGGCGAAGAGCAGCAAAATAATCTGAACGCAGCCATTGACCACTACCTCAAGGTCGGTGGCCCCCAATCCATTCGCGCCCGGGTACAGGCCGCGCGGCTGATGATGCGCGAGGGGCAGACAGAGCAGGCCCACGCCCTGCTTGCCAACCTGAAACTGCAGCATCCGGAAATGGCCACCAGCCTCACCCTCAGCGAGGCAGAAATGCTCAACAGCCTTGGCCACAGTGATCAGGCCCTGGCCCTGCTCAGCCGCTCTCTGGAGAGTGAGCCCGACAATACCGAACTGCGCTACAGCCGCGCCATGCTGTCCGAAAGAGCCGGCGACCTGGCGCAGCTGGAAACCGATCTGCGCCACATTCTGTCGCTCAACCCGGACGATTCCCAGGCCCTCAACGCCCTCGGCTACACCCTGGCCGACCGCACCACCCGGCTGGATGAGGCCTATGACTACGTCTCCCGGGCGATCGCCCTTAATCCGGAGGACCCGGCCATCCTCGACTCCATGGGCTGGGTACTTTATCGACAGGGCAAGCTCAAGGAAGCACGTAACTACCTGCGCCGCGCCTATGAAAAGTTCCCCGATCCAGAGGTCGCGGCCCATTACGGTGAAGTCCTCTGGGTACTGGGCGCCCAGAACCAGGCCCGGGAAATCTGGCGCGACGCCCTCAACAGCAACCCGGACGCACCCCACGTGCGCGAAACCATGGAAAGACTGGGAGCCCGTCTGTGAAAGCCCTTGTTCCCCTGATCGCCCTCACCCTGATCCTGGGTGGCTGTCAGAGCCGGCCCACCAGCACCGACAGCTACACCCATCCCGGCCAGATCCAGTACTGGCAAATGGACGGAAAACTGGGATATCGCACCGTCAATGATGGCGGCAGCGCCACCTTCGAATGGCAACAGCAGCCCACCCGCGGCGACATCCGCTTTTCCGGTCCACTGGGATTCGGCAGTGCCGAACTGCGTTGGGACACCGGCCGCGCCGAGCTGATCACCGCCAAGCAGCAATACCAGGCCCGCAGCCCCGGCGAGCTGGCCTGGCACCTGACCGGCTTCTGGCTGCCCATTTCGGCCCTGCAGTACTGGGCCCGCGGCCTGCCCTGGCCCGGCGCCCCCGGAGAAGCCAGCTATGACGACAATGAGCAGCTACTCACCCTGGAACAACTGGGCTGGCAACTGGAGTTCGACCGCTATGAACCCGTGGCCGGCGTAAACCTGCCTCACCGGGTCAAAGCCCGGCAGAATGGCAACCGCTTCACCCTGCTGATCAAGCAATGGGCTCCCGGCAAACCATGACACTGATCCTGCCAGCCCCGGCCAAGCTCAACCTGTTCCTGCACATCACCGGGCGTCGGGATGACGGCTACCACTGCCTGCAGACCCTGTTTGCCCTGCTGGATCACGGCGACACCCTGACCTTCGAGCCAGCAGAAACCCTGCAACTGCACTGCGACAACCCGGACGTACCCTGCGACGACAGCAACCTGATCCTGCGCGCAGCCACCATTCTGCAGCAACACACAGGCAGCCAGCAGGGCGCCCGCATCTCGCTGACCAAGCGGCTCCCCATGGGCGGAGGCGTGGGCGGCGGGTCGTCCGATGCAGCCACCGCACTACTGGGACTGAACCAGCTATGGGGCCTTGAACTATCGCTGGACACCCTGGCCAGACTGGGCCTGAGCCTGGGGGCTGACGTGCCGGTGTTTGTACACGGAAAATCCGCCTGGGCAGAGGGTGTCGGCGAGCAAATCACCCCCGTTTCACTACCGAATGCACACTTTTTAGTCATTCATCCCGAAATTCATGTATCAACTGCTCGAATTTTCGGCGACCGGGAATTGACAAGGGATACCCCCATCAGTAAATTACCGGCCTCGCTTGAGGCGGTGCTGACCCGCGACTTTCACAACGACTGTGAAGCGGTAGCAAAACGGCATTTTCCGGAGATCGGAAAAACGCTGGACTGGCTCAGGCAGCATACGGGTAACGCCCGTATGACCGGTACAGGCGCTTGTTGCTTTGCAAGACTGACCGGATCGCAACAGGGGCAGCAGTTGCTGCAACAGTTGCCACAACACTGGACAGGTTTCGTCGCTCGAAGCAGAAACACTTCCCCTCTTCATGAGGCACTGGCAAGGTTTCGAGAGACACAGAATTCAGGCGAATCTGCACAAACCGGAAACACACACCGGTAAAAAGTGCAGACCTGAAAAAGAGTGTTGGGGTATAGCCAAGTTGGTAAGGCAGCGGGTTTTGATCCCGTTATTCCCAGGTTCGAGTCCTGGTACCCCAGCCATATTTCTTCACCGGCCCCACCCCTTCCCCGGGGCCGGCATAATACACGACAGGTCATCACGAAGAGAGGCGCCAGTGTCCAAGCTCGTCGTTTTCACCGGTAATGCTACCCCCGAACTGGCCCGCGCGATGGTCAACCACCTGAATCTGCCCATCGGCAACGCTGATGTCGCGACTTTCAGCGATGGCGAAGTGGCCGTTGAGATTCAGGAAAATGTCCGTGGCAAGGATGTGTTCATCGTCCAGTCCACCTGCAACCCCACCAATAACAACATCATGGAACTGCTGGTCATGGCCGACGCCCTGCGTCGCTCCTCCGCTGGCCGTATCACTGCCGTGATGCCGTACTTCGGCTATGCCCGCCAGGATCGCCGCGTGCGCTCCGCCCGGGTGCCGATTACCGCCAAGGTGGTGGCCGACATGATCACCACCGTAGGCATTGACCGCGTGGTAACCGTGGACCTGCACGCAGACCAGATCCAGGGCTTCTTCGACATTCCCGTGGACAACGTCTACGCCACCCCGCTGATCGTAGCGGACATCGAACGCCAGAAGCATGACGACCTGATGGTGGTTTCCCCGGACGTGGGCGGTGTGGTTCGTGCCCGGGCCCTGGCCAAGCAGCTCAATGATGCCGACCTGGCGATCATCGACAAGCGTCGCCCCAAAGCCAACGTTTCCCAGGTGATGCATATCATCGGCGAAGTGAAAGGCCGCACCTGCATCCTGGTGGACGACATGGTCGATACCGCCGGCACCCTGTGCAAGGCCGCCGACGCCCTGAAAGAGCACGGTGCAGCCAAGGTGTTTGCCTACATCACCCACCCGGTGCTGTCTGGCCCCGCCATTGACAATATCGCTGGCAGCTCGCTGGATCAGCTGGTAGTCACCGACACCATCCCGCTGTCCGAAGCCGGCCGCGCCTGCGACAAGATCCGCGTATTGAGCCTGGCCCCGATGCTGGCCGAGACCATCCGCCGGGTGAACAACGAAGAGTCCCTGAGCGCCATGTTCGACCGGCTGGAGCTGGTTTAACAGGCCGCAGCACGCTTCACGCAACAACACGGAGCAGGTTTCCTTGATCTGCTACCCTGGAGGCCGCGCACCAGACCTGGGCGCGGCCTCTTGCGTTTCAAACCTGACCCCACTTGTCGCGTTGTTGCGTGGTGCGTGTTGCGTGTTGCCGCCCGAAGGGCCATAATCGCGCCCCCGCGGAATCCTCCACGGGATTATTTAACCTCTCTGGCCGACCTGGTCGCGGGAAGCTTGAGAGCATACTGGAGACATATCATGTCCAATGAATTCCTGCTGAATGCAGAAAGCCGCAGCGATACAGGGAAAGGTGCGAGCCGCCGCCTGCGTCGTCTGCAAGATCGTGTACCTGGCATCGTTTATGGTGGCGAAGCCGAGCCGCAGATGATCAGTGTTGAGCTGCGTGAACTGAAGAAGGCCCTGGAAAACGAAGCCTTCTACAGCCACATCCTGACCCTCAAGATCGACGGCAAGGAAGTACAGGCGGTTCTGCGTGACCTGCAGCGTAACCCGGCCAAGGGCTTCCCCACCCACGCTGACTTCCTGCGTGTGGACAAGACCCACAAGATCACTATGAACGTACCGCTGCACTTCATCAACGAAGCCGCCTCCGTGGGCGTGAAGCAGCAGGGTGGCGAGATCCAGCACAACATTTCCGAAGTGGAAGTGAGCTGTCTGCCCCAGGATCTGCCTGAGTTCATCGAAGTGGACATGACCGCTGTTGAACTGAACGCCATCGTTCACCTGTCTGACCTGAAACTGCCGAAAGGCGTGGAACTGACTCAGCTGGCGCTGGGCGACGACCACGACCAGCCGGTTGCTGCGATTCACGCGCCGAAAGTTCGTGCTTCCGAGTCTGACGACGAAGCCGGCGAAGAAACCGCCAGCGAAGAATAAGACGCACTGTGGCGGAACCTGTTCGACTGATCGTGGGCCTGGGCAACCCGGGCCGCGAATACGAAGACACCCGCCACAACGCCGGCGTCTGGTATGTGGATGCCCTGGCCCGTCGCCAGGGCATCTTCCTTACCGAAGACAAGAAATATTTCGGCCTCACCGGCACCTTCACCTTTGAAGGCGAAACCATCCGCCTGCTGGTACCGACCACCTTCATGAACCGCAGTGGTCAGGCCACCGCCGCCCTGGCGAACTTCTTCAAGATTCCCGTTTCGCAGATTCTCGTCGCCCATGACGAACTGGACCTGCCCCCCGGCACCGCCCGCTTCAAGCTCGGTGGAGGGCACGGCGGCCACAATGGTCTGCGCGATATCATCAGCAAGCATGGCAACAGTCGCGATTTTTACCGCCTTCGCCTCGGCATCGGCCACCCAGGCTCCGCCGCCCTGGTCACCCCGCACGTGCTCAACAAGCCCTCAAAAGCGGATCGTGACCTGATCGACCGCGCCATCGACGAAGCGGTCTACTACACCCCGGATCTGCTGCGTGGCGATCTCAACACCGCCATGAACAAGCTGAACGGGTTTAAAGCGTAAGAGCCGCAGCACGCAACACGCTTCACGCAACAACACGAAGCCTGGCCTCTGCCAGTTTCGAATGCTTGCGTTCCGCGCTGCTGCTCAATCCGGCATCTCTAAAGCGCGTTTCTGGAATCCTTACCTCGCTTAGGCTCGGATCGCTTGCAGGCAAGCTCCTACAGCGGCTTCGTAGCTTGTAGCTGATCATCAACGATCCCCCGCATAGCGCGCCATCACCCACTGCCCGGCCGGACGCTCGCGGAGCTTCTGTAGCTGTACCTGCAGTGCTGGCGGGTGGCTGTTTTCATCGATGATGTCCCACGGGGTGCCTGCCGGGCTGAGCAGCGGCGCCAGCAGGCTTGCCGCGGCCACATCGGCCAGTGTCAGCTGATCGCCTACCAGATAATCGCCCTTACCCTTGGCAAGTATCTGCTCAAGCAATTGCAGCCCCTCTTCCAGCCGCTGCTCGGAACGCATCACCGCTTTCGGCTCGATACGGTAGAGGCGGCGTACGCCTTCCCGGGTCAGCGGCGTGAGCACAGACTGCACCACACCCGGCAGGCCATAGGGGTTAAGCATGGCCTGCATGACTTCCGGGCGATCGATAATCTGCCCGTACAGCCAACGACGTACATCCACGCCCAGCCGGTCGAACTGCTGCTCCAACTCGATCACCCGGGCACGCTGATCCGGCGCCGCCGGCAGCAGCGAGCGCTGCGGGTAATACTTTTCCAGGTAGTAGGCAATCTTGGTGGAGTCCCCCACCGTGCGGCGGTCATCCCGAAGTATCGGCAAGGTATCAATACGAGCCATCAAACGAGTACGCAGGCGGTGCGGGCCCGGCAACAGGTTCCTTATCTGGTAATCCAGCCCCTTGTGATCCAGCTGCCAGCGGGTTTTCTCGCAATAATGCGAGATCGGAAACTGGTAAAGAATGCGATCAGTCATGGTGTTGTCATACCTGCCGGGATTTTCTGGCAGTCTAGCCCAGCCCAGGCTCCACGCATCGGCAACAGCGCCTGGCCACTGCGTCCCGCCAGCAACCGCCCTTTCCGCCCTGTGGTGGTCGCTTTTTCAGCCCGCCTTGAGTAGCATTGCGCCCTCGAATTATGGAGGTCTGTCATGGGTTTCAAATGCGGTATCGTCGGTCTGCCCAATGTGGGTAAATCCACCCTGTTCAACGCGCTCACCAAGGCGGGGATTGATGCCGAGAACTTCCCGTTCTGCACCATTGAACCCAACACTGGCGTGGTGCCAGTGCCGGACCCCCGCCTGAACAAGCTGGAAGCCATCGTTAACCCGGAACGGGTACTCCCGGCCACCATGGAATTCGTGGATATTGCCGGCCTGGTCGCCGGTGCCTCCAAGGGCGAGGGCCTGGGCAACAAGTTCCTGGCCAACATCCGCGAAACCGATGCTATTGCCCATGTGGTGCGCTGCTTCGATGACGAAAACGTGATCCACGTGGCCGGCAAGGTCTCCCCGCTGGACGATATCGCGGTGATCAACACCGAGCTGGCGCTGGCCGATCTGGATACCGTAGAAAAAGCCCACCTGCGCGCCACCAAGGCCGCCAAGGGTCAGGACAAGGATGCCAAGGGCCTGCTGCCGGTGCTGGACAAGCTGCTGCCCGCCCTCAACGAAGGCGAACCGGCCCGCTCCGTAGAACTGAGCGATGATGAGCGCAAGGCGGTCAAGAGCCTCAACCTGCTCACCCTCAAGCCCACCATGTACATTGCCAACGTGGACGAGGGCGGCTTCGAGGACAACGCCCTGCTGGACGCGGTCCGCGATCTGGCCGAAAAGGAAAACTCCTCCGTGGTGCCGATCTGCGCCAAGATCGAATCCGAAATTGCCGAACTGGACGATGAAGAGAAAGCCGACTTCCTGGCCGATCTGGGCATGGAAGAGCCGGGCCTGAACCGGGTGATCCGTGCCGGCTTTGGCCTGCTCGGCCTGCAGACCTACTTCACCGCCGGCAAGAAGGAAGTCCGTGCCTGGACCGTAAAGGTGGGTGCCACCGCCCCCCAGGCGGCCGGCGTGATCCATACGGATTTTGAAAAGGGCTTCATCCGCGCCGAAGTCACTGCCTACGACGACTACATCGAACACAATGGCGAGTCCGGCGCCAAGGATGCCGGCAAATGGCGTCTGGAAGGCAAGGAATACATCGTCAAGGACGGCGACGTGGTGCATTTCCGCTTTAATGTTTAAGCGCCGCTTCACGCAACACGCCTCATGCAACACGCAAAAAAAGGCCGCACCCTACCGGGTGCGGCCTTTTTGTTTTCGCTATTAATTATTCATTATTAACTATTAACTGGTTCTTCAGTCCGTGCCACCCGCATTCACCGGTTCAAAGTCTTCATCCTTCAACTCCGGCAACTTTTCATCGCAGCCCTGAATCCCCTGCTTCTTCAGGTTGGTGCAGACCCGATCCAGCTTGTTGTCCACCGCATGCATATGGTCCAGCAAAAGGTGGATGGCTTCAGCCACCGGGTCGGGCATGTCGTTACTCACCCCGTAGGCCTCAAAACCGATCTTGTCAGCCATTTCCTGACGGGCCTTCTCCTTCTCGGTCACCGGCTTGTTGATCACCCGGCCCGGGATGCCCACCACCGTGGCCCCTTCCGGCACCTCCTTGGTGACCACCGAGTTGGAGCCGATCTTGGCGTTCTTGCGCACGATAAACGGGCCCAGCACCTTGGCGCCGGCGCCCACCACCACACCATCTTCCAGCGTGGGGTGACGCTTGCCCTTGTTCCAGCTGGTACCGCCCAGCGTGACACCGTGATACAGGGTCACGTCATCACCGATCTCGGCCGTTTCCCCAATCACCACCCCCATGCCGTGGTCGATAAAGAAACGGCGGCCAATCTGCGCCCCGGGGTGAATCTCGATACCGGTCAACCAGCGGGAAAAGGTGGAGATGAAGCGCGCCAGCTGCTTGAAGTTTCGCCGCCACAGACCATGGGCCAGCCGGTGGAACAACACCGCATGCAGGCCCGGATAGTTGAGCAGCACTTCCAGGGTATTACGGGCCGCCGGATCCCGGTGGAATACCGACGCGACGTCCTCGCGAACTCGATCAAACATAGCTACCTCTTCACGGACCGAAGCCCATATGGATGCAGACACTTCGCCCAGGTCAGGGCTTGTCGTCACCCTTCATCTTTCTTTCCAGCGCCACCAGCACACCACGCAAAATGCTCATTTCCATTTTGTCCGGTCGGGCACGCATAAACAAACGGCGCATGCGGGTCATCACCTGGCCTGGCTGCTCCGGATTCAGAAAGCCACTCTGTTCCATGACCGTTTCCAGATGATCCAGGAAACCGGACACCGCTTCATTGGTGGCCAGCGGTTCATCCCAGAACATTTCCGGCAGCGGCATGGCCTCACGACGGGAACGGGATTCCTGCAGGTCAAACTCCTCACCGAGAAGCGCCATACGCAGCTCATAGCTGATCAGCTGCACCGCGGAGGCCACATTCAGCACCCCGTACTCCGGGTTGGTAGGCACACTGACATGCAGGTTACAGCGACGCAGCTCGTCATTGGTAAGCCCCCGGTCTTCACGGCCGAACAGCACCGCGATGCGGGTTTCCTCCGGTTCGTGGGACAGCTGGGCCGCCAGCTGGCGGGGCGTCAGGCAGGGCCAGGGAATACGGCGCTGACGGGCACTGGTGCCAATCACCAGAGTGGCGCCTTCCAGCGCCTCATCCACGCTCTGGCATACCTGGGCGGCCTCCAGCACATCCCCGGCACCCGATGCCCGGGCTGTCGCTTCCACGCTGGGGTAAGACTGCGGCTGCACCAGACGCAGGTCCGACAACCCCATGGTCTTCATGGCCCGGGCGGCAGCCCCGATATTGCCGGGATGGGTGGTTTCCACCATCACGATACGCACATTTTCCAGCATCAGCGTTCCTGTACAGAGGTCTGGTCGTAAAAGATGGCAATGTTATCATGAGCGCTGCCCAGAACGCCCGAGCTCTGCTACAATCCGCGCCCCGGTCAGGGTCTCACCCTGTCTACCGGCGTTCTTTGACAGCCCTAATGACTTTTTTGAGGACAGACGCATGCATGCGCCGCAAGTGAATATCGCCCTGCGAGCCGCCCGTTCCGCGGGTAACCTGATTCGACGCGCTGCGGAAAGCAGTGATCCGGTGTCTGTCACCAAGAAGGGCATGAACGACTTCGTCACCGAAGTGGATCGTGCGGCTGAAAAGCGCATCATCGAAACCATCCTCAAAGCCTACCCGGACCACGGCATCCTCGCCGAAGAATCCGGCATCATCGAAGGCAAGGGTGAAGGCGCTGACTACCTTTGGGTCATCGATCCGCTGGATGGCACCACCAACTTCATCCATGGCTTCCCGCAGTTCTGTGTTTCCATCGCCCTCAAGTACAAGGGCAAGGTGGAGCATGCGGTCATCTATGATCCGAATCGCGATGAAGAATTCACTGCCAGCCGCGGCCGCGGCGCCGCCCTCAATGGCCGTCGCATCCGCTGCACCAACCGCCCCGGTCTGGAAGGCTGCCTGATCGGCACCGGCTTCCCGTTCCGCAAGGATCAGGCCCCGTTCATGGACGCCTATCTGGGCATGTTCGCCGACATCGCTGCCAGCACTGCCGGTCTGCGCCGTCCCGGCTCCGCCGCCCTGGACCTGGCCTGGCTGGCCGCCGGCCGCCTCGACGGCTTCTTCGAATTCGGCCTGGCCGAATGGGACATGGCCGCTGGCGCCCTGCTGATCACCGAAGCCGGTGGTCTGGTCGGCGATCTGAGCGGTGGCCACAAATTCCTGGAAAGCGGCGGCGTCGTCGCCGGCAGCCCGAAAGTCTTCAAGGGCCTGCTGCAAAAGATCAAACCGCACCTCACCGACGGTCTGCGACGGTAGGATCCGCTTCAAGCAACACGCAGCACGCAACAACGCGGCTCATGCCCGGTGCCAACCGACACCCCCTGAGCCGCGTCCCCATCGCCTCGCCTCGCATCGCATCGCATCGCCCGCAAAGTGTGACGCTGAATCGCGGCTCCCCTCCTTCTTTTTCCACTCCGACTCCAGCCCGCGTTGTTGCGTGCTGCGTGATGCGTGTCGCGTTAAATCCTTAGACCCCAAACCGATTTTTGCAATTCGGCATGGACATCTGAGCCTCCTTTGCTAGCGTGAAAGACAGACGCTTTCGCAAGGAGACCCGGAATGACCGCAGTGAAGCTTTCTGAGCAGGCCCTTTTTCGTGAGCAATGCTACATCGGTGGGCAGTGGTGTGATGCCGATGATGGCAGCACCATTGAGGTAGATAATCCCGCCACCGAAACCGTGCTGGGCAAGGTCCCTCGCATGGGGGAGGCAGAAACCAACAAGGCCATCGCCGCTGCCGATGCGGCTTTTCCCGCCTGGCGGGACAAGACCGCCGCCGAACGCGCCAACCTGCTGGAAGCCTGGCATGACTTGATGATGCAGCATCAGGACGACCTGGGCCGGCTGATGACCCTGGAACAGGGCAAGCCACTGGCCGAAGCCAGGGGTGAAATCGCCTACGCCGCCTCCTTCCTGAAATGGTTTGCCGAAGAAGCCCGGCGCGCCTACGGCGACACCATTCCCGGCGCCAAGCCCGGCCAGCACATCGTAGTGATCAAGCAACCGATTGGTGTCACTGCCGCCATTACTCCCTGGAACTTCCCCTCTTCCATGATTACCCGCAAGGCCGGCGCGGCCCTTGCCGCCGGCTGCACCATGGTAGTCAAACCCGCCAGTGCGACCCCCTACTCTGCTCTGGCACTTGCCGAACTGGCAGAGCGGGCAGGCATTCCCGCTGGCGTATTCAATGTGATTACCGGCAGCGCCGGCGCCATTTCCACCGCCCTGACGGACTCCACCATTGTCCGCAAGCTCAGCTTTACCGGCTCCACCGAGGTGGGCAGCAAGCTGATGGCACAGTGTGCCAAGCACATTCAGAAGGTCTCACTGGAACTGGGCGGCAATGCCCCCTTCATCGTGTTTGACGATGCCGATCTGGACAAGGCCGTGGAAGGCGCCATGGCCAGCAAGTTTCGCAACACCGGCCAGACCTGCGTGTGCGTGAACCGTTTCCTGGTACAGGACAGCGTGCACGACGCGTTCGTAGAAAAACTCAAGAACGCCATCGAAGCCATGAAGATTGGTGACGGTCTTGAGGATGGCGTTACCCAGGCCGCCCTGATCAACCGTGGCGCCGCCGACAAGGTCATGGAGCACATTGAAGATGCGCTGGGCAAAGGCGCCAAAGTGGTCACCGGCGGTCAACGCCATGAAAAGGGTGGCAGCTTCGTGCAGCCCACCCTGATCACCGGTGTTACCCAGGATGCCCAGCTTTGCCTGGAAGAAACCTTCGGACCACTGGCTGCGGTGATCACCTTCAAGGATGAGGACGAAGCCGTTCGCATCGCCAACGATACGCCGTACGGGCTGGCCGCCTACTTCTACAGTAACAACATTCATCGCTGCTGGCGTGTCGCCGAGGCACTGGAAAGCGGCATGGTCGGCGTTAACGAAGGCATCATCTCCAACGCCGCCGCGCCGTTCGGTGGGGTCAAGGAATCCGGCCTCGGCCGGGAAGGTTCCCACCAGGGCATGGATGAGTACCTGGAAGAAAAATACCTCTGCATGGGGAATTAAAGCTACAAGCCGCAAGCTACAACGCGAAGAATGGTCAGTTAACACTGAAAGGCATTAGACCCGCGCTTTCCCCCATGAATCGCTGGCTCAGGACTAAGCAGATTGCTCATACCTGTCCCGTGTTGCCGCTTGTAGCTTGAGGCTTGTAGCTTCAGAAGGAGTTGCGGATGACCGAAACGCTGAAGATTGCACTACTCCCCGGAGACGGCATCGGCCCGGAAGTCATGACCGTTGCCGCGGAGATTCTTGCGGAACTGGTATCACGGTTTCAGTTACCGGTGGAGCTGCAATCCTTCCCCTGGCCTTCCCATGACTGGCATCAGCAACACGGCGAGATGATGCCAGCCGATGGCGTGGACCTGTTGCGTGGCTTTGACGCCATCCTGCTCGGCGCCCTGGGCGATCCCGGTCCCATAGATGATCCGCAGCGCTATGTGCTGTCCGACAGCATCTCGCTCGCCCCGCTTCTGGCCCTGCGCAAGGAACTCAACCTGTGGGCCTGCGAGCGTCCCGCGCGCTGGTTACCCGGTGCACCACAGTATCTTGCCGACTCCCGTGCCAATGACGTGGACATGCTGGTAATTCGCGAAAACAGCGAAGGGGAATACAGCAACCAGGGGGGCCGACTACGCGCTGGCACTCCCAGCGAAGTGGCCACCCAGGTGGAAGTGTTCACCGCCGGCGCCACCGAGCGGCTGATTCGCCATGCCTTTGAACGGGCCCGTCAGCGCGCCGCCCAGCGGCATAGCCCGCGTCAGTTCAAGGGCGACAAACACGCCCAGGTCTGTCTGATCACCAAGCGCAATGCGCAGCCCTTCTGGGGCGACCTGTACACCGAAACCTTTGCGCGCATTGCCCGGGAATATCCCGATGTGGATACCCACCACGAGCTGGTGGATGCCGCCTGCATGAAGTTCGTGCAGTGCCCCTGGCGCTTCGATGTGGTGGTCGCCAGCAACCTGCATGGCGACATTCTTACCGACCTTGCTGCAGTACTGTGTGGTGGCCCCGGGCTGGCTCCCTCGGCCAATCTGAATCCCGCCGACGAACGCATCCCGGCCCTGTTCGAGCCGGTGCATGGCAGCGCCCCGGACATTGCCGGCCGTAACATGGCCGACCCCAGAGCCACCCTGATGAGTCTTGCCATGTTGCTCGATCATCTGGCCCCGAAACACCCGGCCATCGGCAATGCGGCACAACATCTGCATGACCTGATTGCAGAAGATATGAAACACGCTTTCTCGGGAACAAGAGAAACCGGGCAACGACTGAGTCAACGACTGGCGGCGGGATAAACCCGACGCCAAAGCGCGACAGAAAGGAGGCGCCATGAGTCATCTGTCCCCCCTGCTGGTACAGTCCAGCGGCATTTGTGCGGAGCGCGGCGAAGGAAGCTGGCTCTACGACAAGGACGGCAACCGCTGGCTGGACTTCACGTCCGGCATTGGCGTCACGGCCACCGGCCACTGCCACCCGAAGGTGGTGGCGGCTGCCCAGGAACAGGTCGCCAAACTGGTCCATGCCCAGTACGCCACCGTCACTCACCCCAACATGCTGGCCCTTACTGATCGTCTCTATGCGCACCTGCCCCAGGGACTGGATGCCGTTGCCTTTTCCAACTCTGGCAGTGAATCCGTGGAAGCCGCCGTGCGCCTGGCACGCCAGGCCACCGGCCGCACCAACCTGATTGCCTTCCGGGGCGGCTTTCATGGCCGCACTTTGGCGGCCGCCTCACTGACCACCTCCACCAGCAAGGTCCGCACCGGCTGGCAGCCACTCATGGCCGGGGTCAGCATTGCCCCCTTCCCCCATGCCTATCGCTATAACCAGGACATGGATGAATGCGTCGCCGCCTGCCTGCATGAGCTCGATCATATCTTTGCCACCGAGTGCAATCCGGCGGACACCGCCGCCATGATCATCGAGCCGGTACAGGGTGAATATGGCTACTACCCGGCCACCGAAGCCTTCATGAAAGGATTGCGGGAACGTTGTGACAAGCACGGCATCCTGCTGATCGCCGATGAGATCCAGGCTGGCTATGGACGCACCGGCAAGTTCTGGAGCCATGAACACTATGGCGTAAAACCGGACATGATCATTACCGCCAAGGGGCTGGCCAGCGGCTACCCGCTGTCGGCCATTGCCGCCAGCAAGGAGCTGATGAACCACGGTTATCCCGGTTCTCAGGGCGGCACCTACGGCGCCAATGCAGTGGCCTGCGCAGCGGCACTGGCAACCCTGGATGTCATCGAGGAAGAACAACTGGTGGCCCGTGCCGAAAAACTCGGCGGTGAACTGCGCAGCCACCTGGAAGGCCTGCAGAAGGAATACGACGGCATTGACGAAATCCGCGGTGCCGGCCTGATGCTCGGCGTGGAAATGGTCAGCGCGCCGCACAAGCCCGACGGCGATCGCGCCGCGCGCATTCTCAAACACTGCGAGCAGAATGGCATGCTGATGCTGCGCTGCGGAAGCCAGGGACAAGTGGTGCGATGGCTACCGCCACTGACCGTCACCGAAGCGGAAATCGAAAAAGCCGTAGGCCTGTTCGAAGCCGCACTGAAAGAAACCTGAAAAGCAGCAACAAGCTCCAGGCTGCAAGCTACAACGCGACTCAGTATCTTGCAGTTGAAAGCGGTTTCCGCCGCACCCACAGCACAATCGCGGGCGCAGAGTCTGAAAAGGATCAGGCCTATCGCGCGTTGAAGCTTGTAGCTTGCCGCTTGTAGCTAAAGAAGGAGTTTTAATGACACAACCCACCATCACCGTCCTGCTCGCCGAAGACGAACCCAGCCTGCCCGGGCTGGATTCCCTTGCCGGTCAGGCCGAGGTGCGTGAGGCACGTACCCGTGCCGAGCTGGAAGCGGCGCTGCCGGTCAGCGAGGTTCTGGTGGTAACGGATTTTCGTACCGAGATGTTGGCAGAGGTCTGGCCGGAGAACTGTCCGGTGCGCTGGGTACACGCTACCAGTGCCGGTGTGGATGCCCTGATGATTGATCCGATTCGCCACAGCGACATCGTGGTCACCAATGCCCGCGGCATCTTTGATCGCGGCATTGCCGAATACGTGCTCGGCGCCCTGCTGATGTTTGCCAAGGACACCCTCACCAACCTTTCCCTGATGAAGGAACACCGCTGGCAGCACCGGGAGACCGCGCTGCTGCGAGGCACCCGTGCCGTAGTGGTCGGTGCCGGGTCCATTGGCCGTGAAGTCGCCACCCTGCTCGGCGCCCTGGGCGTCAGCGTGGTGGGTACCGCTCGCAATGCACGGGACGATGCCGCCTTTGACAAAGTGCATGCCCAGCAGGATCTCCCCGCTCTGCTGGCTGATGCGGACCACGTGATTATTACCGCCCCACTGACCCCGGATACGGAAGGCCTGTTCGATGCCGACCAGTTCCTGCGCATGAAACCCGGCGCGGTACTGGTCAATGTGGGGCGGGGCCCCATCGTCGACACTGCGGCACTGCTGGCTGCCTTACAGAGTGGTCGGCTGGGCGGCGCTGCCCTGGATGTGTTTGAAGAAGAACCCCTGCGTGCCGATCATCCGCTGTGGGATGAACCCAACGTGATGATCTCTGCCCATATGGCCGGCGACTTCATCGGCTGGCGGGCAGCACTGGGTCAACAATTTGTCGATAACTTTCAACGCTGGCAAACGGGCGAAGCCCTCAACAATCCCGTCAGCAAGGAACATGGCTATGTAAGTAATGCCTGAAGCCAGACGCAGGCTGCCTGCGCATGGCCCACGGCATGAGCGTCAAACCAGGAGGTACGCCGATGAGCAAGGAACTACTGACCATGAGTGCCCAGGCACTCAAAGCCGCTTACCAGACCGGCGCATTATCGCCGGTGGAAGTCTGCTCCAGCCTGCTGGACCATATTGAGCAGCACGATGATGCACTCAATGCCTGGTGTCTGATTGATCGGGAAACCACCCTCAACTGGGCCAGGGAATCCGAGCAACGCTATCAGGACGGCACCTCAGAAGGATTGCTGGATGGCGTGCCGGTGGCGGTCAAGGATGTGTTCCTCACGCCCATGTGGCCCACGGTGAAGGGTTCAAAAACCATCGACCCGGAATCCACCCTGAACAAGCGATCCCCTGCCGTGGCCGCCCTGGAACGGCACGGCTATGTTCCGCTTGGCAAGACCACCACCCCCGAGTTCGGCTGGAAAGGGATAACTGATAGCCCCCTGTGCGGCCCCACCAACAACCCCTGGGATCCGAGCAAAACCGCCGGTGGCAGCAGTGGCGGCAGTTCAGCCGCCGTCGCAGCAGGCATGGCACCGCTGGCGCTGGGTACCGATGCCGGAGGCTCTATCCGTATCCCTGCCGGCTTCTGTGGCATCGTCGGCCACAAGCCCACCTTCAGCGAGGTGCCCCACTGGCCGGCCAGTCCGTTTGGCACCCTCGCCCATGCGGGCCCGATGACGCGCACCGTGGCCGATGCAGCGCTGATGATGAACGTGATGACCGAGGCAGATCCACGTGACAGCCTTGCCGCCCCACGCCGTCACATTGATTACGTGCGCGAACTGCACCAGCCCATGAAAGGGCTGAAGATCGCCATGAGCCCCAACCTGGGTTATGTGGACGTGGACGGGGAAATCGACAAGGCCTTCAAGGAAGCCGCCAAAGTCTTCGAGGCATTGGGCGCCATTGTCACCGAAGCCGACCCGGGCTTCAGCAATCCATTGGCCGCTTTCAGCCATCTGTTCTACAGCGGTGCAGCCAATGCCATGCGCGACCTGGGCGACCGTCAACGCAGTCTGATGGACCCGGCCCTGGTGGAAGTCGCCAGCAAGGCAGAAAAGTTGAGTATGCTGGATTATCTCGGTGCCATGAACGAGCGCATGGCAGTGAGTGAACGCATGGCGGTGTTCCATACCAAATACGATCTGCTGATCACTCCTACCTTGCCCATCGAAGCCTTCGACACCAACCGTGAAGTGCCGGTGGACTGGCCCAGCACCCGCTGGCCCACATGGACGCCATTTACCTACCCCTTCAACATGACAGGCCAGCCAGCGCTGTCCGTGCCCATGGGGCTGAACAGCAACGGTCTGCCCATGGGGCTGCAGATTGTCGGTGCCCGCTTCGATGACGCCCGGGTACTCGCCGCCGGCCACGCCTTCGAACAGGCACAACCGTTCGTGCACCTGCCGCCGATGCTGCAGGAATAACCCCTCTCTGTAGGAGCGTCGCTGGCGGCGCGATTCCGGCGATGGTTATCGCGCCACAAGCAACGCTCTTGCGGATAAGGTTTTTCAGGAAAGGAGAACATGATGGGCAATATCAATCTGGACACGGATTTCTACGAAAGCGAAGACCCGATCTGGAACCCGGCGTTGCTCACCATTCCGGTGCCCGGCATTCGCCGCATGGTCAATCTGGCAGCGGACATGGACGACGTGATTCACCTGTCTATCGGCCAGCCAGACTTCAAGCCTCCCAGCCATGTCATCCAGGCCGGGGTAGACGCACTGAACGCAGGCCAGACCGGCTACACCATGGACGCCGGGCTGCCGGAATTGCTGGAAGCGCTGGCAGACTATTACAGCAAACGCTATGGCCGGCCGCTGTCACCGGAAAACCTGATGATTACCACCGGTGCCACCGAGGCCATCTACCTGGCTCTGACGGCCACCTCAGCTCCTGGACGCGAGTTTATCGTCCCCGACCCTTCTTTCATGTTGTATGGGCCGCTGATTCGCATGAACGGCGGCACCGTCAAACACATCGCCACCCGGGCGGAAAATGATCATCAGCTGGACCCGCAGGAAGTGATTGATGCCATGGGGCCCAACACCTTTGCCGTGGTGCTCAACTCACCCAGCAATCCCACCGGCACCATCTATCCGCGGGAAACCATTGAAGCCATCGTGGAAGAAGCGGCGTATCGCGGCATACACGTGATCAGCGACGAGGTGTATGACCACCTGATCTATGACGGCCGGGAGTATCCCAGTGTACTGTCCTGCTGCTCGGATCTGGATCATGTGATGGTGATCAGCAGTTTTTCCAAAACCTTTTCCATGGCGGGCATGCGCGTGGGCTGGCTGATCGGCAGCCAGGGCGCCATCAAGAAACTGCGCCGCTACCATATGTTCACCACCACCGTGGCCAATACACCCTGCCAGTGGGCGGGGGTAGCCGCCCTGCGCGGCAGCAACCAGTTTATCGACAGCATGGTGGAGGAATACCAGCAACGCCGGGACCGACTGGTGGAACTGGTAGAACAGACCCCGCACCTGACTGGCTACCGCCCGGAAGGCGCCTTCTATTTGTTCCCGTCACTGCCGGAAGGCGTAGACGGCGCCAACGTAGCCCTGAAAATGCTCCGCGAAACCGGCGTCTGCACCATCTCCGGCGACACCTTCGGCGAAGCCGGCAAAAGCGCCTTACGCATCAGCTATTCCACCTCCCTGGATCAGATAGAGGAGGCCTTCGAACGCATCATCCCATGGATGAAGAAACAAAACTTTTCGTGAAGCTGCAAGCCTCAAGCTACAAGCTAGAACACGGACAAGTGAATCACGAGTTTCTAGCGCCTTGCCCGCGCACAACTTCAACAATCAATCGCGGGCACGGTCTTTTCCCTCCAAAAGGGCTTTCTCGCGTTGTAGCTTGCAGCTTGCCCCTCCATCGCCTGCAGGCAGGCTCCTACGGCAACACCAAAACAAAAAAAGCCGCGAAAGAGTCGCGGCTTTTTTTGTTTTCGCTGTTAACTATTCACTGTTAACTGTTAACTGCTCTTAAGGCATTTCATCAATTTCTTCCGGCTCCGGAATGATGAAGTCTTCCTTGCTCACGTTCATCATGAACAGGATGTTGCTGACCACATAGATAGAAGAGTAAGTACCTACCGCGATACCCACCAGCAACGCCTCCGAGAAAGCGCGCATGACTTCACCGCCAAAGAAGTACAACGCCACCAATACCAGCAAGGTGGTCAAGGAAGTATTGATGGTCCGGCTGAAAGTAGCATTCACTGCACTGTTGATGATCTGGGTCGGATCATTCTGACGGGAGTTCCGGAAGTCTTCCCGGATCCGGTCGGCAACTACAATGGAATCGTTCAGTGAGTAACCGATCAATGCCAGCACCGCCGCCAGCACCGTCAGGTCGAACGGCCACTGCACCAGCGAAAAGATACCCAGCACGATGATCACATCGTGAAACAAGGCCACCACGGTAGCGACACCAAACTTGTTGGAGAACCGGAACCAGACGTAGATCATCATCAGGCCCAGCGCCAGCAACATGGCCGTACCGGATTCATCGCGCAGTTCATCCCCCACCTGGGGGCCCACATACTCGACCTTGAGCAGCTCCAGTTCCGGGTTATGTCCCTGCAGGGCAGCAAACACATTGTGACCGACTTCATCGGCATCCACACCGTCTTCCGGCGCCACGCGGATATTCACTTCCTTGGGAGAACCGTAGTGCTGCACCACCGCATCACCGTAACCGGCCGCCGCCAGATCACTGCGGGTCTGTGACAGTTCAACATCCGTCGGGCTTTTTACCACCACGGTGGTACCACCAGTGAAATCCAGCCCGAGATTCAGACCACGGGTCACCAGCAACACTACCGAGGCGATAACCAGTATCAGGGAGACGACGCCCAGCGGTTTGCGGGCGCCCATAAAATTGATGTTCATGGTTGCTTTACTCATCGCATCACCGCCTTAAATACTCAGTTTCGCCGGTGCACGGGCGCCACGCCCGTAAACCATTTCCGCCATGGAACGGGTGCCCACAATGGAGGTAAACATGGAGGTCAAAATGCCAATAAACAGGGTGACGGCGAAGCCTTGTACAGAGCCGGTACCGGCAGCGAACAGAATCACCGCCACAATCAGGGTAGTGATGTTGGCATCGAGAATGGTGGTGAAGGCTCGCGCATAGCCTTCTTCAATGGCCTGACGCGGATTGAGACCGCGACGCAGGTCTTCCTTGATACGCTCGAAGATCAGCACGTTGGCATCCACCGCCATACCCACGGTCAGTACGATGCCGGCGATACCTGGCAGGGTCATGGTGGCACCGGGAATCAGGGACATGATGCCAACGATGATGATCAGATTACCCAGCAGCGCCACGTTGGCGATGATGCCGAACAACTTGTACCAGGCGATCATGAAGATCAACACCAGCGTCAGGCCCAACGCCATGGACTTGAGGCCGGCTTCAATGTTTTCAGCCCCCAGGCTCGGCCCCACGGTGCGTTCTTCCACGATACTTACCGGTGCCGCCAGAGAACCCGCGCGCAGCAACAGTGCCAGTTCGGACGCTTCTGCCGGATTATCCAGACCGGTGATCCGGAAACGGCTGCCCAGGGTGTCCTGAATGGTGGCCACGTTGATCACGAACTTGTCGGTGGAGCTGGTGATCTTGTCCACCAACTTGCCATCCTCGCCCTCGACCTTCTTCACGTCGGTCTTGGTTTCGATGAACAGCACGCCCATGGGGTTACCCACGTTCTTGCCGGTAATGCGCTGCATGCGGCGGGCACCATCGGAATCCAGGGTCACGTTCACTTCCGGGGAGCCAGACTGCTGATCAAACCCCATACGTGCATCAATCACCTGATCACCGGTGGCGATCTTGGATTTGTTCAGCGCAACGATACGACCTTCCTGCCCCTTGAACGGGAAGAACTCCAGACCAGGAGGCGCCATCCCGGTGCGCAGGCGCGCCTGCGATACGCTGTTGTCCACCAGACGGAATTCCAGGGTGGCGGTCCGACCCAGAATACGTCGAGCCTGGGAGGCATCCTGAATGCCCGGCAGCTGCACCACAATGCGATCCGCACCCTGACGCTGCACCACGGCCTCTGCCACACCCAGTTCGTTCACACGCTTGTTCAGGGCAGTACGGTTCTGGTCTACCGCATAGTCCTGCATTTCCTTGAGCGCACTGTCATTGAGGACCAGTACGGTTTCCGGGGCATCACCGGCAGGCTTCATGCTGAATTTATCCAGCGCCTGACGCAGCGGCGCACGAGCGGCATCGGCCGCCACCTGATCGGCAAAGGTCACCGTCAGGGTGGTGCCATTCACATCCACGCTGCGATAACGCACGCCGGCATCACGCAGGGTCAGCTTGGCGTTGCCAGCCCAGGCTTCCATGCGGCTGGTCACCACGGCATCCATATCCACCTGCAGCAGGAAGTGCACCCCGCCACGCAAGTCCAGGCCCAGGTTCATGGGGCTGGCGCCAATTGAGCGTAGCCAATCCGGCGTCGTTGCCGCCAGGTTAAGGGCAACCACATAGTTGTCACCCAGCTCTACGGCGGCCAGATCACGGGCACGCAACTGCGCCTCTGTGTCCCCCAATCGCACCAACAGGGAAGTGCCGACAGATTCGCCGGGGCCGTGACTGAGTCCGGCCTCATCCAGAGCCGCCAGCACTCTCTGACGGGCAACGTCAGAGACTTCGCCACCGGCATCAGCATGGCTGATCTGGATGGCGGGGGCGTCCGGGTACAGGTTGGGCAGGGCATAGAGACCGCAAACAACAAGTGCGGTCAAAAGCAGGAAAAATTTCCAGCGTGGATAGCGGGTCATAGCTCTTTCCGGTGTTTATTCCGGTTTTGTCCGGTGTAATGAAAAAGCCCCGTGCAGGACGGGGCTTGTCTTGTCTTAAATGGACTTGATGGTGCCTTTGGGCAGGGTGGCCTGGATGCTCTGCTTCTGCAGTTTGATTTCCAGGTTGGCGCTGATTTCCACAACCACAAACTCATCGGTTACCTTGGCGATCTTGCCGAGGATGCCACCGCTGGTGACCACCTCGTCGCCCTTGCTCAGGCTTTCCACCAGATTCTTGTGTTCCTTGGCGCGCTTCTGCTGCGGGCGAATCAGGAAGAAGTAGAACACTACCATCATCACCACCAGCATGATCAGCTCGACACCACCCGGGCCGGCGGGCGCGGCGGGCGCAGCAAAGGCCGGTGAAACCATGGCGGTCGCCAGCAGAGCCAGCAGGGAACGCATTGCGATTTTCATTGATTGCTCCAGTAAACAGTCATAACGCCGGGGTTTGCTCACCCCGAGCGGCATAGAAGTCGTCCACAAAGGCGGACAATGTACCCCCTTCAATGGCCCCCCGCAATCCAGCCATCAGACGCTGGTAATAGCGCAAGTTATGGATGGTGTTGAGTTGGGAGCCAAGCATTTCGTTGCAGCGATCCAGGTGATGCAGATAGCTGCGTGAGAAATGCTGGCAGGTATAGCAGTCACAACCGGCCTCAAGCGGAGACAGGTCATGGCGATGTTTGGCATTGCGGATCTTGATCACCCCTTCAGAGGTAAACAGATGGCCGTTGCGCGCATTGCGGGTAGGCATCACGCAGTCGAACATGTCCACGCCACGGCGTACCGCCTCAACAATATCCTCAGGCTTGCCCACCCCCATCAGGTAACGGGGGCGGTCCTGGGGCATGTGCGGGGTCAGATTGCCAAGTGTACGCAGCATTTCTTCCTGGGGTTCACCGACACTGAGGCCGCCCACCGCATAGCCATCGAAGCCGATGTCTACCAGTCCGGCCAGTGATTCACGACGCAGGTTGTCGTACATCCCGCCCTGGACGATGCCGAAACAGGCGGCGTCATTACCCTCATGGGCGTCTTTGGAACGCTTTGCCCATCGCAGGGATAGTTCCATGGAGTCACGAGCCTGCTGCTCGGTGGCCGGAAACGGCGTGCACTCATCAAAGATCATGCAGATATCACTGCCCAGGGAACGCTGCACCCACATGGCACGCTCCGGAGTCAGCTCTACCTTGTCGCCATTGATGGGGTTCTTGAACACCACCCCCTGCTCGGAGATCTTGCGCATCTCGCCCAGGCTAAACACCTGAAAGCCACCGGAATCGGTGAGAATCGGCTTGTCCCACTGCATGAAGCCATGCAGGGAACCGTGGGCCTCGATCACCTCGGTACCCGGCCGCAGCATCAGGTGGAAAGTATTACCCAGACAGATCTCCGCGCCGGTATCGGCCAGATCCTTGGGCAACATGCCCTTCACGGTGCCATAGGTCCCCACCGGCATGAACGCCGGGGTCTGAATCGTGCCCCGCGGGAAAGTAATCTGCCCCCGCCGCGCCGCGCCATCGGTGGTGTTGAGCTGAAAAGTCATTCGGGACATGGATTAGAGCTCGCTTGCACGCGGCACGCTTCACGCAGCACGCCAAAAAACTTGAACAAAAGGATCATTTGCCAGCACCACCCGCGTGTTGCGTGTTGCGTGTTGCGTGCTGCGTTCCCTCAATAAACATGGCATCGCCGTAACTGAAGAAACGGTACTCTGCCTCGATGGCCGCCTGGTAGGCAGCCATGACTCTTTCTTGCCCGGCAAAGGCGCTGATCAGCATCAGCAGCGTGGACTTGGGCAGGTGGAAATTGGTCAACAGACACTCCACCAGCCGGAACTGATAACCGGGATAGATGAAGATATCGGTTTCGCCCTGCCCGGCCTGCAGGCTGCCGGACTGGCTGGCCGCTTCCAGCGCGCGCAGGGCGGTGGTGCCCACCGCCACAATACGGCCACCACGGGCATGGGCCTGGGCCACCTGCTCCACCAGGCTGTCCGGAATCTGGTAACGCTCGCTGTGCATGTGGTGGTCTTCCACCTTGTCCACACGCACCGGCTGAAAGGTCCCTGCTCCTACATGGAGGGTGACGTAACCAATATCAACCCCGTGCTGTTCCAGCGCCGCCAGCATCTCGTCATCAAAGTGCAAGCCGGCGGTGGGCGCCGCCACCGCGCCTGGCTCGCGGGCATAGACCGTCTGGTAACGCTCCATGTCTCCGGCTTCATCCGGGCGGTCGATGTAAGGGGGCAGCGGCACATGGCCGATCTGCTCCAGCGCGCCCAACAGGGTGTCACATCCCTGAAACTGCAGAATAAACAGAGCATCCCGGCGGCCAGTGACCTGGGCACGCACACCCTGATCAAATTGCAGCCAGCTGCCCGGTTTGGGCGATTTGGAGGCACGCACGTGGGCCAGTGCCTCGCGGTCATCCACCACCCGCTCGATCAGCACCTCGACCTTGCCGCCGCTGTCCTTCTGGCCAAACAGGCGGGCCGGGATCACCCGGGTGTCGTTGAAGATCAGCAGATCCCCGGGGCGCACATGACCCAACAGATCCGGAAATTGCTGGTGTTGCAGGCTGTCACGGGTCAGCGCCAGCAGGCGCGCATCTCGGCGCTGGGCAGGAGGATGGCGGGCAATCAGCCCATCCGGGAGTTCAAAATCAAAGTCGTCGACGTTCACGTACTGTACCGGCACGGAAGTTCAAGGGAGGGCAAGGATACCCGGTATTGGAAAGGGAAAAAACACCCTTCAAGGCTTCTACGGAGTCCCCGTAGGAGCTCCTCTCGAGGAGCGAATCCGAGCCCTGGCGAGGAAATGCAACGACGCCAGGCTCCAGCTCGATCTGGAGAAACCCGACGGCCCTTTCTCGCTAACGCGTGATTCGTCCCTCAAGAGGAACTCCTACAGCGGCTTTGCGAGAAGGGCAGGGGAGGAATCAGCGCTTCTTTGCCTGTTTCGGCAACTGCACAGTAGCGGTGCCAGACAGGCGATCATGCAGGGTCTGGTGAGGCGCTATCAGCACCACCAGATAACCGGCGCCAAACAGCCCCCATGACAGACACGCGGCCAGAAAGCGGGCCAGGGTTTGCCACAACTTCACGGGGCCGCCACGGTAGTCACGCACCTGCAAACGCCAGGCTCGCATGCCCAGAGTCTGGCCGCCACGCATCCAGAACCAGGCATAGAACAACCAGGTTTCCACCATCAGGATCGGGAAAAGCAGCCCCTGCAGGTAAGACGGCGCCGCCCGGTCCACGCCATTGATGGATTCCATCGGCAACCCGAGGCTTGGGTATACCAATACAAAGATACCGGCAGTGACAAACCACAGCGCCAGCACCAGAAAGCCGTCATATACCAACGCCATCAGGCGCTTGAGCAAACCGGCCGGGGGAGCATAATCAGTCATGGATCACTCCGTCGGACATCCGACATAAAAAAGCCCGCATAAGCGGGCTTTTTTATTGTTTGGTACAGAGGCCGGACTCAAATAGAGCCCCAACCATCTGATTTTGAAAACAATAAAAAAGCATGAAAGGGTGTTGGCCACACTGTTGGCCCCACTGAAAATCGCCTAAAAATGGGACCCGAACCCTTCGCGGGCGGCAGTATAACGCAGGCTCACAAAGCAAGTCATTGAACATAGTCCTAGGGCCTCCAAAGACGTCCGCGCACATCCAAGGATACCGCCCTATTTGGTCAACATCCCGATCAGAAGCGCAGCCAGCCCAGCTCCCATCAGCATTGAACCAGGATCCACACCGCTTTCACCCGCCTTGGTTGCGTTGGCCCTGAGAGGCGCAATAACCGGCACGCCATTAACATTGAGTTGCTTGACCGCGTTATTGAGCCTTTGTGTCAGCTCAGCCCCATCAATCTCCAAAGCCTGTGCAGCAAGATAGAGCTGATCCACTGAAAATGACGACTTGCCACTTTCAAGACGGCTGTAACTCGCCTGAGAGACGCCCATCTTTCTGGCCATCTCACCTTGCTCAATCCCCTTCATCTTCCTGAGGTTAGCCAATACAACGCCCAGGACAGCTGAAAATGTCGTTTGATCAGAAGGCATAACGACCTCAATCAAAAGATTGCACCCGTAACAATTTAGGTTTAACGTATACAGGAATCGAAATTAACTGCTGTATTCAGGATTAAATTATGACTCAAATACCAATCTTTGGCGACCTCTTGCTCCGGCAAAAAGGGCCAGTCCTTCACCTTGGCGTTCAGCTACAGAACGGCATTGCCCATATCCAACCGGGCGGAGCAATCCGCATCACCTCCAAGGAGGACTTTTCGATGGGCCAGCCCTATCGCATCATTCGAAAAGAGAATGTAGAGCGTGAAGGGCTGATGGACAGAGTTCTTGAACTGATAGAACAGAACAGCTCCTATCGGCTCCTCACCAACAACTGCGAGCACATTGCCAATTACATCCTGCATGGCAGTAAAACTAGCCATCAGCTCCAGGCATGGGCTTTTGGTGCCGGAGCCGGAGCACTCTTTACCAGAAATCAAAACCCTTGGATCAAGCTACTGGGTGTGGCGGTCACAGGTACTGCCGCTGTGTGCCTCTATAACGCATCAAGAGACTACGCGGCATAAACAGAGCCCTCCGAATGAGGGCTCCATATCTCCATCCACTCTCGTGAAGCAGTTCAGCCTACCTGAACCAGCAATCCTACAGCCCCCTCATAAACCTTAATTTCAAGCCTGAGGGTGTAACGCCATTAACGGGTATCCAAGGTCTCTTCTTGATTCTTATCACTTATCACAAACCAAGCATGGCTAGAAAGGTGTCAAGAATGACTTAACCCATGGCACACGGATGAGGTTAAGACTTTTTTACCAAGGCTTTAACGGTATGATCTGGATTACTTACACCAAACCCCACACATGGATAGTGGATGCTACAGGGCATTAACGGACAGCTATGGAAAAAGCGTCGCCTAACAGTATTTAGCACCTTTCCGGCGCATTTTCTTCCGAGGCTATCCCCCCGCCTGTCCGTCTAAACAACAAACATAATAGCAGGAAACTTCATGTCCCACTGGCTACGCCCCTTTTCCAGGCCTCCCTTGCACTGGCAAGCCAACGCCGAGACTCAAACCGGCCCAAATAAAGCCGGCAACGAAGACAGCGTCAGCATCGGCCCGGGAGTCGCCATACTTTGCGATGGTGTCGGTGGCCATGGCAATGGCGATATTGCTTCTCGATTGGCCTGTGATTTCCTGCTCGAAGCACTCTCGGGAAACCAGGATACTGCTCTTGAGGCACATCCCCTGAAACAACACCTGCGCCGCTGTCATCAGCACCTGCTGAATTACATGGAAGAGCACCCGCGCACCAACAGCATGGCCACCACCGTGGTGCTGGCCCTTCAGCAAGGCAATCACTGCTGGCTGGCTTGGGTGGGCGATAGCCGAGCCTACCTGCTACGCAAAGGCAAACTGGCCCAGCTCAGTCACGACCATAGCTTCGTCAACGAAAAAGTCGCCCAAGGAGTCCTCAGCCAGGAAGATGCAGAACAGCACCCCATGGCGCACCTGATTACCTCTTCCCTAGGCGGAACGCCCAATAGCCCGCGTCATATTGGTATCCAGCAAATACCCCTGCGCCGCAAGGATCGTCTTATACTGTGCAGCGACGGGGTATACGCTTATATGTCACCAGAACAATTCCAGCAGGCTGCAGCAAAGTCTGCACAAGCACTGGTGCAACAGGCCATCGACAACAACACCGCAGACAACGCCTCTGCCATCTGCATCAATTTTGAATAACGGGGATTCACATGCTGTATCTGGGTATCGACCTTGGCACCACCTTCTCGCTGGCTGCCTACATCAACGCCGCAAATCAAGTCGCCCTGGTACCCGACCGTTTTGACACCAACAGCTTCCGCACCCCTTCCGTGGTGCACATTGGCAGCCACGGCGGTTATGTCGGCGATGCCGTAGAAGCACTGTTACAGGAAGACCCCGCCACCCCCCATGTCCGCTTCGTCAAACTGGCCATGGGGGAAAACCAGCACTTCCCCGACCATCAGCAACGCGCCTGGCGGCCCGAAGCCATTTCCGCACTGGTACTGAAAAAGCTACTCGATGACACCCGCAGCTTTCTGCCAGACGATATCGGCGGAGCCGTGGTTACCGTGCCCGCCAACTTCAGTGACAAACAACGCCAGGCCACCAAACAAGCCGCCCTGCTAGCTGGCATCCCGCGGGTTACCCTGATTGAAGAGCCCATCGCCGCTGCCACCTTCTATGGCGTCAACGACATCAGCGGCGACCAGACCCTGTTCGTATTCGATCTCGGCGGCGGCACCTTCGATGCCACCCTGCTGCAGGCCGATGACAACGGCCTGTTCGTCCTCGGCACCGATGGCCAACATGACCTTGGCGGCAAAACCGTCGACGAAGCCATCATGCAACAGATCGCCGACGAGTATGAGCGCCTGCACGATGCCGACCCACGCGAAGACCCCACCGCCCTGGTACAAATGCGCCAGTTCGCCACCGAAGCCAAACTGGAACTATGCCGCCCCGGCGTCACACAGGTGCGTAAAACCCTGCTACTCAATCGTCGCAGCGTCGACTTCCTGCTCACCCTGCCCCAATTTAACCGCCTGGTAGACAAGCTCGTCGATCAGGCCCTGGCCGTCTGCGAACGTTGCCTGCAAGGTGCCAGTATGGGCTGGGAACTGGTTGACCATATCCTTCTCACCGGTGGCTCCAGCCTGCTGCCACTGGTACGGGAAAAACTGGCCGAGCGCACCGGCCGCCCCAAAGATGGCCTGCTCCTCAAACAGCCCCACCAGGCTGTCGCCTACGGTGCCGCCCTGATCGCCAACCAGCTTTTCGCCAACGATAGCCAGCAGAAAAAGCTCCAGCGCGCCACCGCCTGGCAACTTGGCATTCGCGTAGCCGGGCGCGATGGCCAGCCTGTAGTACAAGTCATGATCGACAAAAACCAGCCCGTGCCGGCCAGCAAAACCGTCACCTTCCACACTAACCGCGAAGGCCAGCCGCGCATGGTCATCGAAGTGGTGCAACAAAAAGGCCCCAACGACAACGAAAAAAGCCTCGGCTACTTCCTCTTCGCCCTCCCCGACAACGCCCCCGTCCGCTATGCGGTAGAAATCACCCTCGCCTACGACATGGAAGGCCTGGTCACCGCCACCGCCCGCAACCCGCAAACCGGCCAGCAGCTAAAACAGGTCATGGATGAAAACGGTGCCGCACTGGATGACGAACTGGTGAGGCAGAAAGAGTGGATTGATCATACGCCAGTGAATAGCTGAGACGAATGATCAGGCAAAAAAGCCCAGGATTGACACGAACGACATCTGGCGTACAATTTGAGGACATGAATGGGTTTCAGAAAGGCAAAATCACAAGCCATCGCCTGCCTGGGCAGCGGAGCCATAATCCATGAGCAACGCGGTGATATTGATATCAAGAACCTGCTTGCTACCGGCGAAATCAGCCCGGCAGACGTCGCCGCCATCATCGGCAGAGCAAGAGGATCAGAGTACACCTGCTCCCCGCATCACCAGGTGCCAGAGGTCGATGTGCACATCATAACCTGCCGCCACGCCAGGCAAGACTGGTACATCAAGTGGTACTTCCTGGAACCCGATTGCATCTTTATCAGCGTGCATCACTGAGGTGACACCATGAAAATTTTCAAGGTTGGCGATACCCAAAAAGCCATTTGCAGCCATTGCCAATCACTGCAAACCGCCACGTATCAGCTTCGTGATGTGCCCTTCAGCGATGGCAGCGGCATCGTCAAGAATGTACTGGTTGGCGTCTGCAACCAATGCGATCAGGTTGCCCTGCTGCCCCATCAATCCACCCCGGCAGTACGCCGCGAGCTAGATACAGCACGCAAACCGGTAGAAAGCCGGATTCCTGCACACATGCTGGATATTCTGAGTTTGGCAAGCTACGAGCTGGGTGGGTCAACCGACTTCATCCCGACACTGATGAAATACTACATACACCGCCTGGCAGCAGATCAAAACGCCGCAGGAAAAATCACATCCCTGTTGGGCAGTGATCTTGCCAAAGGCAAGGCAGACAAGCGCCTGTCACTCAAAGGCCGTAAAATCAGTGAAGAAGTCGAGTTGCTAAAAGTCAGAGCGCATATCAGCAACACCACCGACCTGATCAAAGGCGTTATTCTCAAAATCAACGACGACATACTGGTCAAGAAGCGAGCCCAACCCACCAACGCACTGAAAAGTTTCGTGGCATCCATCGGCTGATAATGCCGACGCACAGGAATGAGCCGTTGGGGTCATATGAGCCGTTGGGGTCTGAGCCGTTGGGGTCAGATCTTTCCCTGTGACATTTAGGTCAGAGGGACGAATCCGATATAGGCACGGGGAAAGACCTGACCCTAAAGCCCCCGTGTGACCCTAAAGCCCCCGTGCCGTCAACACCTGCGGCGATTGAACCTGTGTTAAGATTTTAAGATGTTGATTACGCACCACTTAATTTCCAACGACTTAAATTTTAACTACGCCACACACCGGGATCGTTGACCCATGAACCGACAGCAACAAAAGGGCCTGACAAGGCTGATCCAAATAACACGACTTTTATGGCTGGCGATGGCCGTGGCTCTGCTGAGCAGCTGTGGCAGCCTGCACTGTGATCTTCCGGGTGGCTGCTGGGGCAAGAATGACGATATCCATGAGCCCTTGTATCTGAAAGCAGGTGAGCAGCGGCAAGTGATCCGCCAGGGCGCTTCTTTTATTCCAACCGGCTCCATAATTTGGGGAGTCATGGCAGACAAACCCGGCGTAGTCGAGGTGATCTATCCGGATGATCGGCATGTGGAGCTGAAGGCCCTACAGCCGGGAACGGTCCAGCTGTATATTATTAATCGCCTCACCTATAGGGGCGTTCAGTATGTCGAAGATCTGAGGCCCGGCGAGCGCGAATACCTGCAACGTCAGTCCCCCATTCAAGTGGTGGTGCGTTGATGAAAACGTGGTCTTTAGCAGGATTAGTCATTGTGGGTATCGTGTTTGCAGTCAGTGCCTGTGTACAGCCGGCGGGTGGGGCTTGCCAATACCTGACCGTGGAAAGTCTGACACAAGTGCGCGCGGTCAACGAAGAGGCCGTCACCGTGTTTGCGCCTGAGCTGAACCAAGAACTGCAGCTGGCACCGTCCCGCTTGCAGGCCATCAGCATGGGAGACGAAGTGTCGGTCAGAATACAGCAGCTACAGCGTGGCAGCTGCACACCGCTGGTGTATGAAGTAATGAACGGAGAATCATAATGGGTGCCCGTCCATAAACGGTATGCCTGAGCCGTTGGGGGCAGATCGTTCCCTGTAACATTCAGTGTCAGAGGCACGTATCGGATATGGGCACGGGGAAAGACCTGACCCTCAACCCTTACTCTTCATCGTCCGCATCGCCATCTTCCACTTTCTGGTCCGCCTGCTCTTCACCCGGGCGAAATCGTAGAATACCCCGCCCATCACGAAAGCATATTTCCACCTCATTCAACCGCTCCAGAAGATTCTCAAACAAATTGCCTGCCAAATTCGGCCACAGCTTGCCAATTGCCCAAAAGCAAACCATCAATGCAGACGCTACGACAATCACGCCAAAAAAAATCCTGAATAAAATGACTCAGCATTGTCTCTAATAAATCAGGCCACTTACTATCCATGTTTCATCCTGAATGAATTACTCTTGTTTATTTCTTGGGGCAAGTCATTCACCGAGCCCTCTCAGCGGTCCTGGACCAATCGGAAGCCGATTGTGAGGGTGCGATCCGATGCGGAATTCCTGCCACGGTTGCCCGAAACCAGGTAGCCCCGTAAATTGCTCCAGGAGCCGCCACGCACCACACGCCTCCCACAATCTCCCCCGCTCGTCCACGCACTACCATTACTCGGTGCGCCACTATAGCTATCGTGCCAACAGTCCTGCACCCACTCCCACACATTACCGTGCATATCGTACAAGCCAAATCGGTTTGGTGAATAACTCTTTACAGGCGAGGGCCCCTTATATCTGTTACCACACGGTCCTCCATCGCCACGGCCATAGCGTGCCTTGACACAACCAATGCTATCCCCCCAACTGTAGTCACTGGTGGAGCCCGCCCGCGCCGCATATTCCCATTCCGCTTCACTCGGCAAACGGAATGTTTTCCCGGTCTTCTGGTTCAGCCAACCGATATATTTCTGAACATCATTCCAGCTCACATTGAGCACCGGGAGGTTGCCTTTGCCCCAGCCTGCATCCCCACCACTGGAGCACACCCCCGCATCAATACACGGCTGGTACTGATTCCACGTCACCTCATGTTCCTGCATGAAAAACGATGACACGCTCACGCTGTGGACAGGAGTATGATTAGAGTGCGCCAATCCCATACGGAAAGTACCAGAGGGAATCTTCACCATAGCCGCAGTAATTGAGGCCGCAATTGAGGCCGCGGCCATGCTTGCTCTGGCTAAATCAGCAGCCTCTCTCAGTCCTTTTTCCGCTTCAACATAACGGCTCAACGCAGAATTCCACTGCCGTCCTGCCAGCGCCTTATCCCCAGCCACCAGCGCCTGACTCGCTTTTGCCGTTGTCGCAGCGTCGGGATCATGTTCTTTCACTTTTTCGTAGCTTGCCTTGGCCGCCTGCGCTTTCTTCTGCGCCGCCCGCGCCTGGTTAATACTGGCGATTACTTTACTCTCAGCACTACGCGCACTGTCATACCCCGCCTTGGCCTCAGCAAAGCCCTTCCCTGCCGCCACCCACTGCTTGGCCTTCAGCGCCGCCTGTGCAGCCACAAGTTGTTCACCTGATTTATTGGCCGTAGCGTTGGCATCCAGCGGATACCCTTTACGTTGCTTCTCATAACTGGCTTTGGCACTGAGAGCATTTTTCTCGGCCTGAGCCAGATTGGCTACGGAATTGGTTAGCTCTTTATAGGTAGTAATCTGCCCTTGCAGCCCTTCCATTGCCCCTGTTACTGCCACCAACTCAGCTGCCGCCTTCAACGCATCACGGTGCTGTTGCTCTTCCTTTTTCAGAGCTTCGATTTCTGTCACCTGGGTGAGCTTTTTGCTATCGGCGAGTTTCTGCCAGGCGGCTTGTGCCTGCTTGAGTGACTGGTTCACCTTGGCCATATCATCGTTGGCGGCAATCAACGCGGTGTAACCGGCTTTCAGTTCAGTGAGTTTGGGCTCGGCATCGCGCAACAGGCCATCCGCTTCATTGGCGCGGGCTTGCTGGTACTGGGCTTCTACCTTTTCAGATACCGGCCATACCTTGCTGCCTTGTTTGCCTTGCCACTGTTTACGTAAGGCTCCGACTTTTGGTGATAGATCGGAGACGTTTTCACCAGCATAGAAGTCATCGACCAATGCCTGGTAGCCATCACGGGCCTGCTCCAGCACAGCAACAGCCTGAGCACTCTGCTTCTCATCACGCAGGTGCAAATCGGCCTGGCTTTCCAGCCCTTCCAGCTCGCCATAGCGGGTGGAATCCACCAGATAGCGTTTAGCCAGATCCATCCAGGCTTGCAGGCGCTGTTCTTCCTTGCTGTTTTTATCGCGCTCGGCGTCGCTGATGTCGCGGTCCAAATCACGCACCGCATTATCAAAGCGGCGTTTGAGGGTTTTGATTTCGCCTTGCAGTTTGGCGGCATCCGCTTTTTGCTGGGCGATCAGCTCTTTGTCCAAAGGCTTCAGGGCATCCAGCCAGCCTTGCTGGGCGGCGACGCCGATGCCTCCTACCAGCAGTAATACCATGGCAGCAATAGCCAGTTTGTTGGGGCCGGTAGAAAGGTGCGGATTGGCCGCTTTGGGGGCTTTGGGTATTTTCGGGGCCTTGCCCGTCTTGCCACTGAGCAACGCCGCCTTCATTTCCCCGGCATTGGCAAAGCGCTGCTCCGGGTTTACCGCCAGCGCCTTGTCGATGGTGTTGTTCAGCCCTTTGCCGATCTCCTTGCGCAAGGTAATGGCGGATTCAAAGCGCCCTGCAGGGATTTGCCCGGTAAGCATTTCGTAGAGCATCACGCCCACGGCATAGATATCGGCGCGGGCATCCAATTCGCGCCCCTGAAGTTGTTCCGGGGCCATGTAGTAGGCGGTGCCCATGGCGGCACCAGTCTGGGTACGCTGGCTGGCGCTCTGCACGCGGGCGATGCCGAAATCCATGAGTTTTACCCGGCCTTTTTCATCCAGCCAGATGTTTTCCGGCTTGATGTCACGGTGCACGGTGAATTCGTGGGCGTAGCTGAGGGCATCGCAAAGTTCGCTGGCGATGCGTTTGACCTCGTCTACCGGGGTGGGCTGGTTAACGGCGTTNAGATCCTGCCCTTCCAGCAGCTCCATGGTGAGGAAGAATAGATCCCCTTCGCTCTGCACGTCGAACACGTTGACGATATTGGGATGGCTGAGTTGCTGGCTGATTTTGGCTTCCGAGAGGAAGCGTTCGCGGGCGCTGTCGTTTTTCAGCAGGCTTGGCAGCAGCAGCTTTAGCGCGATTTCCCGGTCGGTGTTTTTGTCATGGGCGCGGTACACCGCCCCCATGCCGCCCTGGCCGATGAGTTCCTTGATTTCGTAGCGGTTGGCGAGGATCTGGCCGGGTTGCAGTTCCACCTGAGCGGCATCTTGCGGGGCCATACCGGGGAGGTCGGCGAGTTTGGTTTGGGAAAGGGGGGCTCTGGCGCTCTGCGGCTGATTGGGCTGCTGGCTAGGCTCTTGTGGGAGGCTGCTTGCAGGCGAAGGGGCTTGAGGATCAGCAGAATCACCTCCGGCTGCCAGTACCGCTTCAATCTCATCCAGCTTTTTGGCCATGGTGGCGAATTTGACTTTCAGGGCATCCGTCGGCGCGCTGGCCTGTTTCTCGGCAATACTCTGTTTTTTGGCGGCAATGGCTTGCGCGATTTCAGCTTCACTGGCGTTATCGGCCAGCCCCAATGCATTGAGCGCGGTCTGCTTTTCCAAGGTCCCTTCCCTTTTTGGTTCTACTGCAATAGGTTCTAATTCATTTATTCATGTACTGCCTCAGAACACTGAGAACAGGCGGCTTGCGGGTCTTCCAGCATCCTTTCACCGGGTTTCTGTAAGCCATTATGCCAAGTGTGGCGGGAATAACTGCCGTTGTGAACACGGCATACCCCATATGGGGTAGCGTTCAGGGGAAAGGTCTTCCACAACCGATTACCATACCTCTGCCGCTATTCACGGTGATATCTTCCTCGTCAATCCAGCACATCATTGCCATCCTGCAGGAGCCAACCTGCCGGCGATTACCGCCTTTCCGAAGGCTGGATCGCTTGCAGGTAAACTCCTACGAAAGTCAGGAACGCGCTCTAAAACCATAAACCAGTCCTGCCGTGGTCTTGGCTGGCTACTACTGCGCCATGGCCTTTTGCAGCTCCTGATCCGCTTTGTAGGCACGGAATTGCTCGTACAGCACGCTGTCGTCCTGGGCATCCAGGGTGGCACGGCTGGCATTTTTCATTTTGCTGTAGAAATCGCGGGTGCGGGCCTCGTCCATTTCCACCAGTACGCACAGTTGCTCAACACCGGACACCTCATAGACGCCCATTTCAGTGGCCTTGGTGCCGGTGAGGGTTTTCTGCACCAGTTGCTGCCCGGTCTGAGTGAAGTTGGTGCCGACATTGAGGCCATCGGTGGTTTTGGTTTTGCTCTGGAAGCTTTTGCCCAGGAAGGCAACTTTACGCTCCAGTTGCGCGGCCAGTTGTTCGTTGGCCAGGGTGATGGCTTCGCTGCGGTCTACATTGAGCACGCCGCTGTATTGCACGCAGGCGCTATCGGCGAGGCCCTTTTCTGAACTGGGCGATACTGCCCACTCTGGCAGGTTACCCAAGGCTCCGCTGGGGTTACCCGCTGGGTTGGAGGAGCAAGCGGCCAGCAGGGTGACGTTAAGTGCCAGTATCAAGGTGCGCATTTTCATGGTTCTTCCCTTCCCTTTAAAAAACGGTTTGTCAGTGGTTATGGGTTGAGACGGCCATGGCGGCGGTTTGCCTCAACACTTTGCCTAAATGGCACCAATCCGTGCTCTTGGCCGGAATGAGTGGCCCCAGCTCTTCGGGATATTGCTGGCTAAGCGTGATAAAACTTTCGCGCAGGGGGGCCAGCTGAGCGTCAGAACATTCGCCAGTTTCCAGGGCTCTGGCCTGCCCGGCCAACCGGGTAAACGCGAGCTGTGTAGCATCCCCCAGCTCGGCCATGGTTTGCTGCGGGTTGTCATAGGTGGCAATAAAAGCATGCCAGGCATCGACGGGCACGGCGCGGGAGGCCAATGTCGGTGCCGGGATCTGCTCGGCCTCCATGGCCAAGCCTGTGGCAGGCTGCGAGTCTCTTTGTGCTTGCTGTGTTTGCACCAACACCACGAGTACCAGACTGGCAACCAGACCGAGCCCTCCCCACAAGGGGGCGCGGTGTTTCTTGCCTGTGCTGCCAGCTGAAGTCGACTCACCAGCAGCATGGTTCGCTTCGCGCATACCGCGCCATATATGACGTAACCGACCACTGCTGGCCAAAGCGGCCTGTACGGCGTTGTGCTGTGCGGGTTCAAGGGTGCCATCGACAAAGGCCGCAAGGATTGCGTCATCGCTTGTGAAATCGGAGAACAATGGCTGCTCACTCAATGGTGTAGCAGCAGGATGAATCATGGCCTGCAATATGGCGCGTTCCGTCTTATTCGCCATACGCCACCTCCCCATCGGTATTCTCCAGGCCAATACCCTGCAGGCTGGCGCGCAAGCGGGCACGGATATCCTGTAAGCGTCGCTGCACGGTGGCAGGAGAAAGCTCCACCAGCTCTGCAACTTTACGGCTGGAGAGACCATCTTCATAACTTAGCGATAACAGCAATTTGTCTTCCTCGCTCAGATCCAGGGAGACCTCGATGTTTTCCAGCATGGTGGTCAGTTCGGCCTCACTATCCTCAGACGGACGCAGTTGGGCTTCTGCTTCATTGGCGGACAATAATTGACCAAGCAATTCCTGTGCATGGAGGTGTTGCGCCTGGTGCAAGGTGTCATCCAGGGTTTCACCCTGATCGTCCGGCAGTTGCTCCAGGCCCAGCTCGGTAGTGCAGCATTCGGAGAAACCGGGCTCGCCACAGCGGGGGATTCTTTGCTTGATGGTGCGGATAGCCTCAACCAGCAGGCCGTCTTGAAAATCGGCGGCGAGGCGGGTTTGAATCACTTCCGTCCACTGCCGCTCCAGGCACAGCATCTGCCAGACACGCACCCATCCCTGCCCCAGCTCTTGTAGCCATCTTGGGGGGCGCGGGCGACCAAAGCGCCTACGGGCGAAGTCTTCCATGGCGCGCCCTGCCACCGCATAGGCAAAGGTAGCCGGTGAACTTTTACCACCAAATGATGCCAGCCGCTGCCAGTCGTTCTCGCCAAGCGCTTCCAGCATGGCGGTGGTGGCTTCCTCGGCGAGCACCGGTTGAACAAAACGCTTGGCGGCCATGCGATCCAGCCCGCTCATAAAAGCAGGATCAAAAATCACTGACGGCCAATCCACCCCCGTTGATGACATGACACGTACGCCCTGTACAAAAATTCCGAACTGTTTGAATTTATTGATTATTCCGTCTAGTTTTTACCCCAGACACCCACTAATGACCAGCCCTTTACGGGTAAACGCGGCAAATCCCGGCGTTGTCCGTCAAAAAGCCATATCACTCTGGATAACCGGTAACACCTTATGAATGCAGCCTGCTTTCTTCGCCCTGCCGCCGCCATGCTGTTGATGACATTAACCGGCGTCTCTCTGGCGGACAGCTTTGCTGACGAATTTGCACGTTTCAGCGCCCAAAGCGCCCGCAGCTTTGAACATTTCAGCGAAACAGGGGAGCGAGAGTTTGCCCGTGACTTCATTCAGGACTGGCAGCAGTTCAATGAGGCGCTGGAAAACCCGCTGCCGCGACAGCCTAAACCCTCGCTGCAACCTGGCGTATCACACCAGCAAGCCACCCATGCCGGAGCCCAGCTGAATCACAACGACAACAGCAATCGCCGTAGCAGCCCGCCGAGCGTCTCAGGAGGGTTTTACGGCCACCGCTTAATCACTCTGCCGCTGCAACGTTTGCCGACACTGACAGGCACCACCGCCGAAGCATTGCAGCAGTTTCGCCAGCAGGCGTTAGCCAGTGACGATTTTAATGAGCTGATCCCGTTGTTCGGCTTTATGCGCCAGCGTATACAGGCCGACAGCTACGCAGCATTGAAACTGGCCGAGGAACTCTGCCAAGGCTATTTTCTGGATGCCAACAGCAGACTGGCGTGCAGCTGGATACTCGCGCAAACACAGCAACTGGATGTCCGGCTAGGGGAGCGTCAGGGGCGACTGTTGCTGCTCGCCAACAGCAAACAGGAGTGGTATGAACAGCCTTTCTTCAAGGTGCGCAATGACAAACTCTATGTGGTCAATGCCGACACCTATCGCCGCACCCAGGGAGCCACCCACCTGCAAACCCAACCGCATCTTGATGCCACCCAGCCCACCCATGCCAGCTTGAGCCGCAGCTTCTTGCCCGCGCTGGAAAACCTTCAACGCATCAGTAAAGGCAGCCTGGAAGTAGAACTCGACGAAGACTTCACTGCTTACCTGATTCAGCAACCGCTACTGACGGTGGACGATTACCTGAACGATCCACTGCCCCCTTACCTGGGCAAGCAACTGGCCAAACACTACGGCGATGCCCAACCCGATGAATTCCCCGCCCTGTTGGCCGAGATTCAGGGCTGGCCCTACCAGATCGACCAGCAGCAATTCGGCATGGAAAAACCCATGACACTGAGCGAATCGCTGTATTTCCCATTTAATGATTGCGAAGACCGGGTGTACGCGCTCGCCGCCCTCAGCCACCATTTTCTACATACTGAAATTGCCGCCCTACGCTTCCCGACTCACCTCAGCGCAGCGGTTAAAAAAGCGGGCAAATGGGTAGAGGCCGACCCCACCTACATGGGGGCCACCCTCGGCATGCGCCAACCGGCATACCGGGACATGGAAGCCGAGTGGTTTTATCCAGTGACAGCCGTTGCTGAAGTAGCGCCTTGAAGCCGCGCAGAGGAGAGGCTTGAGAGTCAGGTCTTTCCCCGAGCCCCTCGTACTATCTTGCTCACTTTTGAGTAGTGCACGCCAAAGAAATCACCAATCTCTTTCATGCCGTATCCTCCACTGGCATGGGCTGCCCTGATAGCCTCATTCCGGTTTCGGCGATAATGCAGAATACTCTTCCAATGGCCGGGCAACCTGGCGACGCTGAAGGGCAGGCACCTCTGAAAGTTGATCCTGCTCATCCAACCTTGCAACCATCTGTTCTACAAAAACATCGCTGCCGAGGTATACCTGATTCTTGAGCGATTCACATGGAGCGCAGGCTGATTTGCGCCTTCACAGACAAACTGTTCAAACCGTTTGACCACCACGCCTCGCATTTCCCCAAACGTGGCCAGAATCCAGTCTACGCTCACACCCTCCGGCAATACCCGTTTTCCGATGGTTCCTCGATAACTACTCCACGGCCACTCATGCGCGACATGCACCATTCTTGCCCTGACAGGATTGAGCACGATATACATGACCAACTCCAGAAGATACGCCTGCTTTTCCACCAAAATGGCTTTATAGCGGCCTTGAAACACATGGCGGCAACGACCATGGCGGCGGTTGAAATATTGCGAGTAGCAGCCATTCAGCTGGCGCATACTCTGCCCAATATTCCCCTCTGACGTTTCCACAAGAAGATGGTAATGATTACCCATCAGGCAATACGCATGGCACTGCCAACGATATACCACACAAATACGGGATAATTACTCAAGAAAGGAAAGTCTGTCGCCATCGTCTTCATAGATCAGATCCCGGCGATTTCCGCGAGCCGTAATATGATAAAGCACCCCAGCAAACTCCAGGCGCAATGGTCTGGCCATCTTGTTCTCCAACACCCTTGTCTGGAGAACAATCCAAAATGCCTTGAAGAAAGAACGTCAGCCAACTCTGCACATTTCGTAATACGTTGACGCTTTAGGCGCGGGGAAAGACCTGCCCCTCAAGCCCATTACTCAAGCCCAGTAACTAGCGGTCTTTGGCTAACCGAAAGCCAGTCGAGCTTAAGCGGAGAGAAACGAGACCGCCACCACGAGATGCTAAACGCATATAGATCCAACTGTAATTCCATGCGCCACCACGATGAATGCGTCCGCCACAGCTCCCGACAACCCACGCCTTACCATCACTTGGCGCTCCATCGTAACTGTCATTCCAACAATCCTGCACCCATTCCGACACATTGCCGTGCATATCGTATAACCCAAAGCCATTTGGCGAATAGGATTTAACAGGCATTGTTTTATGATAATTGCAGTCAGTAAAATTCGCATGGGAGCAGTCCGTGCTGTCGCCCCAACTAAATTTTCCCGTACTCCCCGCGCGCGCCGCATATTCCCATTCCGCCTCACTTGGTAAGCGAAAATCCTGCCCCGATTTCTTGTTCAGCCAACCAATATATTTCTGAATATCGTTCCAACTTACATTGATCGCCGGGCGGTTCCCTTTGCCCCAACCATTGTCTCCACCATCCCCGCGGTTATCCGGGCACACTCCCGCATCTATACACGGCTGATACTGGTTCCACGTTACCTCATGCTCCTGCATATAAAACGACGATATGCTTACACTGTGAATCGGCGCTTCCATGCCTGAATCTGAACCCATTATGAAACTACCGCCAGGAATCTTGATCATCGAGTCAGTTATTGATCTCGCAGCTTCTTCCGTCGCCCGCGCCTGATGAATACTCGCAATCACTTTACTTTCAGTACTAAGCGCACTGTCATACCCCGCCTTGGCATCGGCAAAGCCTTTACCCGCCGCCACCCACTGCTTGTTCTTCAATGCCGCCTGCGCGGCAGTGAGCTGTTCATCGGCCTTATTCGCCGAGGCATTGTCATCCAGCGAGTAGCCTTTACGCTGCTTCTCATAACTGGCCTTGGCGCTGAGGGCGTTTTTTTCTGCTTGGGCCAGGTTGGCCACAGAGCGGGTCAGCTCCTTATAGGTAGTAATCTGCCCTTGCAGCCCTTCCATTGCCCCTGTTACTGCCACCAACTCAGCTGCCGCCTTCAACGCATCACGGTGCTGTTGCTCTTCCTTTTTCAGAGCTTCGATTTCTGTCACCTGGGTGAGCTTTTTGCTATCGGCGAGTTTNGTGAGTTTGGGCTCGGCATCGCGCAACAGGCCATCCGCTTCATTGGCGCGGGCTTGCTGGTACTGGGCTTCTACCTTTTCAGATACCGGCCATACCTTGCTGCCTTGTTTGCCTTGCCACTGTTTACGTAAGGCTCCGACTTTTGGTGATAGATCGGAGACGTTTTCCCCGGCATAGAAGTCATCGATCAATGCCTGGTAGCCATCACGGGCCTGCTCCAGCACAGCAACAGCCTGAGCACTCTGCTTCTCATCACGCAGGTGCAAATCGGCCTGGCTTTCCAGCCCTTCCAGCTCGCCATAGCGGGCGGAATCCACCAGATAGCGTTTAGCCAGATCCATCCAGGCTTGCAGGCGCTGTTCTTCCTTGCTGTTTTTATCGCGCTCGGCGTCGCTGATGTCGCGATCCAAATCACGCACCGCATTATCAAAGCGGCGCTTGAGGGTTTTGATTTCGCCTTGCAGTTTGGCGGCATCCGCTTTTTGCTGGGCGATCAGCTCTTTATCCAAAGGCTTCAGGGCATCCAGCCAGCCTTGCTGGGCGGCGACGCCGATGCCCACCACCAGCAGTAATACCATGGCAGCAATAGCCAGTTTGTTGGGGCCGGTAGAAAGGTGCGGATTGGCCACTTTGGGGGCTTTGGGTATTTTCGGGGCCTTGCCCGATTGAATCGCTGCATTAAATGCATTGATATCAGGAAAACGATTTTCGGGCCGTGCATTCATGGCTTGCATGATGGCGGCAGCCATGCCTTTGGGGATGTCTTTTCTTAAGGCATTCACCGGCTCAATGACACCGGCAGGCACGTCTTCGGTGAGCATTTCATAGGCCAGTACGCCGAGGGCATATTGATCGGCACGGCCATCAATATCCTTCACGCCTTTGAGCTGCTCCGGGGCCATGTAATAGGCGGTGCCCATGGCGGCGCCGGTTTGGGTGCGCTGGCTGGAGGATTGCAGCTGGGCGATGCCGAAATCCATCAGTTTGACTTGTTGATCTTCAGTAACCCAGATGTTCTCGGGTTTGATATCCCGGTGCACGGTGTGCTGGTGAGCGTAGGCCAGGCCTTCGGTGATGCCGGCGATGTATTCTTTTACGTCTTCTACATCAAAGGGGCGGCCTGCGGTTTTCTGGTTGTCCATGATTTGGCGCAGGTCTTGCCCTTCCAGCAGCTCCATGGTGAGGAAGAATAGATCCCCTTCGCTCTGCACATCGAACACGTTGACGATGTTGGGGTGGCTGAGTTTTGAGCTGATGCGGGCTTCGTTGAGGAAGCGTTCCAGGGCGCGTTCGTTTTTGGTGAGGCTGGGGAGTAGCAGCTTGATGGCGATGTCTTCATCGCGGTTTTTGTCGAAGGCGCGGTAGACCGCCCCCATACCACCCTGACCGATGAGTTCCTTGATTTCGTAACGGTTGGCAAGGATATGGCCCGACTGTAATTCCACCTGGACAGCATCTTGCGGAGCCATGCCGGGGAGGTCGGCGAGCTTGGTTTGGGAAAGGGGGGCTTTAGCACTTTGCTGCTGGCTGGGCTGCTGTGGGAAAGGGGTTTTATCCTGGCTCGGAGAATCGCCAACAGGCTGGTTCCCTCGGGTTAGGGTGCCCCCGGTTGTCACCACCGCTTCAATCTCATCCAGCTTTTTGGCCATGGTGGCGAACTTGGTTTTCAGGGCTTCGGTGGGAGCGCTGGCCTGTTTTTCAGCAATGCTCTGTTTTTTGGCGGCGATGGCCTGAACGATGTCGGTTTCACTGGCGTTATCGGCCAGCCCCAGGGCCTGCAGTGCGGTTTGTTTGTCCAAGGTTCCCTTCCCAATGTGTGCGTTTACATCATGAGCTGTTGTTGTTGCGTTGCGGCTACTGGTGGAGATGGGCTGACGCCCATTTCCACCCTACATCTTGTTGCTCTGTGGGAACGAGCCAAGTCGCGCGACCTGCATACAACAGGCCTTCCGTCTGATCACTGGCAGGCAGGCTCCCACAGGGTGGGCTATGCCGTCATCGCTCTCAGCAGCCCCTGAACATCAGCGCGCAGGCGTTCCAGCTGCCGCTGGGTGCCTTGCCATTGCTGTAGCTCCTGGTCGATCTGCTGGGTGGCCTGCTGTTGCTTCTGCTTCTCTTCACTGGCCTTGTCGCGCTGGCTGTCCTGGTGTTTTTGCAGGGTATGTTGCAGGCCTTTTTGAAATTCGCGCTTTTGGGTTTCGAGCAGGTCGAACAGCTGCTGGGCGATAAAGCGCTGCACATCGCTCACCACTCGGCGCGATTCGTTTTTGAGGCTGTCGCGGACGCGGTCCAGTTCTTTTTCCAGCTTTTCGGCATCTTCTTTGGGCCACTGGATAAAGGTATAGATAAAACCGCCAATCAGAATAATGGGCGCAAACAGCATGACGCTCTGGCGAAGATCAATGCCCCACCCGGCTTTGGCGACGCCACCGATCACCATGGTGGCCATAGAAAGCCCCATGATCAGTTTGCGGCTTTCACCCAGGCGGGTCATGACGGTGCGCTTGGGCATTTCACCGCGATAGTTGAGGGTGACTTCCAGGCGCTGATCCAGTGCAGTATTGAGGGTTTGGGCATTGGCGAGCTGGAACTGCGGCAAGCCGGGGATAGCCAGGGCTTCGAGCTGCTGATTGAGGCTGGTGCGCAGCGATTGCAGCTGTTTATCCAGTTGCTGGTGAAAACCACTAACGGCGGTTCTGGCTTCGGTGAGCAGGATGCTGCGCAGGTTTTGTAGGGTCTGTTCATCCAGGCGCAATTTGATGACGGAGTGCGATAGCTCGGTGCTCAGGTTTTCAAATTGCAGTTGCTCGATGGCTTGATTAACGGCGGTGACCATTGGCGATTGCTGCAAGGCAAGTTGCTGGGTCTGGCTGTCGAGTTCCTTACGCAGGGTGATGATGCCATCGTCCAGGCTTTGGCGGATCTTATCCAGCGCAGCACGATCCAGGGTTTCACTGTCCGCGTTATTCGCCGCATTGGCAAAGCGGGCCTTGCGTTGTTCCAGTACCCCCGCTTCCTGCTGGTAGCGTTCAAAGATGGCATCCAGCTTGGCAGCCAGTTTGCGGGCCTGGAACCGTTCCAGCAGCGCTTTACGGTCCGGGCTGGCCGGATCGGTAAACATTCCCGGTAGCCTGGCCTGCACGTGGGTAGTGATGAGGGTCGGGGCCAGGGTTTGTGGCGGGGTTTTGTGTTGTTCCCACCAGCCTACGTCGGGCAGGCCTGCCTCTTCGTGGAGTTCATCCACGGTGAGCAGCGGCATAAAGCACTGCATGTTGCTGAGTAGCGCGTCCACGGCGTCGTGGTCTTCACGGCTGAAGGTGTAACGCAGCGGTGCGGCCACCAGGGCGACGCTGGTTTCGGCAATAATGGCATTGAGCAATGCCGGGGAGTCGAGCAGGCTGGCGGTGGTATCGGGAATCAGCAGGCGCAGGTCTTTGAGGCCGCGGGAACTGGGGGCCTGCAAGGCAAAAGGGTTGGCCACGGAGGCGCGGGTGGCACCCAGCTCGATTTGCAGGGCCTGCACAAAGGCCTCCTGCTGGTCGAACTGCTGTTTGTGCTTTTTGCGCAGGCCGAAGGCGTAGCCCTCGCTAAAGGTCACCTCCATAAAGCCGGGCAATTGTTTGCTGGTCACGCTGAAGCCCTTGAACGCATCGCCATAGAGCCAGCTGAACACCCGCTCGATGCTATCCGGGGTGAGGCCCAGCAACGCCACGGTAAGCTGTGGCTGCTGCATGTTATTGATCAGCCCCCCGATGGCGTCGGACAGCGGCGTTTCCGCCTGCCCCCGCTCCAATTGCTCGCAAATGTTCTGGGCATTCTGCGCCAGTAACTGGAGTTGCTGGTTTTTCATGTTATTGCCCCCGTTCTGGCGTGCCGCCGAATGTGTGCTCTCTGCCGTCATTGTTAAGCCCTTGTTTTAGGTCTTTATGCCCTGCCCTGGCGGGCGTCTCCGCAATATTCACTCTGACGGCCATTTCCCCGATTTGCATCAGCCGATTATGGCAAACCTGAGGCACAGAGGTAAGGTAATGAATCTATTGATGTATACCCCAATGCTGTTCACTTAGCTCCGGGTTTCTGTGGGAGGCTGCTTGCAGGCGAATGGGGCCTCTGTGGTGAGGCAGCGTTTGATCCGGGGGTTGGAATCGCGCCGCCAGCGAACGCTCCTACGAAAAAAGGGGAAGGGCCCGCAATCTCCTCATGTTCACAAAAAGTGAACATGAGCGCACCCCATGCGCGTCATATCCAGAAAGCCCTTCAATGACGCCGCCAGGCTATACCCTAATGATGCCAATGCCATTGATGCGCTTTATAAAGTCTTGAGGGACGGCACGTTCGCCACCCCTGATGAACTGAGACGTGTTGCCCCCTCTCTGGACAACTTCAAACACAAGGATAAAGGCTGGGTACTGGACATCGGCGGCAACAACCTTCGGTTGATCGCCTTTATCGAGTTTCGCGACAATCGCTTGTATGTGAGGCATATCGTTCCCCATGCTGAATATGACAAGCTGTGCAAACGCTACGCAAAGGAGGCCTCAAAATGACTAGCCTGACAGCGGTAAAAGCCAAGGCAGCGGCACTCTTCGAGGAAGCACCCTTTCTTGCTCATATCGACAACCAGCAAGACTACCAGCACGCCTTGGCGCTGATGGATCAGCTCATCGAAGACTACGATGCCAGCCAACCGCTGATCGACATTCTCTCTGTCGCCATCGAACACTGGGAAGATCGGGCCGAGGCCTTCAGTGAGTTCAATACCCGCATTGCCTCACTACCCGATGGCGTCGCTGTGTTGCGGACCTTGATGGATCAGCACCAACTGAAAGCTGGTGACCTGCGCGAAGAAATTGGCGGGAAAAGCCTCGTCTCGATGATACTCAACCACAAACGCAAACTTACGCTGGAGCACATCAACGCCCTAGCCAAGCGTTTTCAGGTATCGCCGGCATTGTTTCTGGCGAAATAACCAGGCACCTACCGCCTGGCCAGATAGGCACGGGGAAAGACCTGACCCTCAAGCCCAGGACATCGCCTTCAGCCGCTTGCGGGGGAGCAGAAATGATCACATCTTCGGCATCAGCATCCCCTACCTTCTGATCAGCCTGCTCCTCGCCTGGCCGGAACCGTAGAATGCCACGCCCATCGCGAAAGCAGATTTCCACCTCGTTCAATCGACCCAACAGATTCTCAAACAGAGTGCCCACCAGGTTAGGCCACAACTTGCTGACTATCCAAAAGCAAAAAATCAATGAAGACGCAACGGCAATCACACCAAGAAAGTCCTGGATAAAACGACTCAGCATCGTTTCAAATAAATCAGGCCACCGACTATCCATATTTCACCCTGAGTGAACTATTCTTATTTATCGTTTGGGCACGGGGAAAGACTCTCAAGCCCCGCTACGCTGAGGGAACCTCAGCGGTCCTGAGCCAAGCGGAAGCCCATTCGATAGCTCCCGTTCAAGCCGGCGTAATAAGCGTCACGGACAGCCGAACGCACGTCAGCTGGTTTGCCATCATAGCGACCGCTACGCGCCACACGCAGCCCGCAATCGCCCCCGCTCGTCCACGCACTGCCATCACTCGGCGCGCCGTTATAACTATCATGCCAACAGTCTTGCACCCACTCCTCCACATTGCCATGCATATCGTACAAGCCAAAGCGGTTTGGTGAAAAACTCTTGACCAATGCAAAACCCACACCATTGTTACTACACTCTCGGTCTCTACTGCGGCCATAACTCGCCTGAGAACAACTAATACTATTGCCCCAGCTATACTTGCCAGTAGAGCCCGCCCGCGCCGCATATTCCCATTCCGCCTCACTCGGCAAACGGAAACGCTGACCCGTCTCCTTGTTCAACCATCTGATATAAGTCTGTGCTTCGATCCAGGCCACATTGATTACCGGGCGGTTGCCCTTACCATGTCCAGAATCGTTCTCACTGGCGCACACTCCCGCATCAATACACGGCTGGTACTGGTTCCACGTGACCTCATGCTCCTGCATATAAAACGACGACACCCTCACGCTGTGTACCGGCTTTTCTTCGTCGTCTCCATCATTCGAGCCCATGCGGAAACTGCCGCCGGGGATGCCCTTAAATTTCATGCTGACGCCGGAGAAGTTGACCGTTTTACCCGCGCGGAAAGCTTTTTCCACAGTAGCGGCCTTCGCTTTCGCTGCTGCTGCTGCCTCCTCCTTCTCTTTCACCAACGCCACCAGCTCAGGCGTCTGTTTCGCTGCCTGCCAGCTTGCCGTAGCGCTCTGGTACAGCAGTAAGCTGGCCGCCAATTCACCACCTCGGCTTTGTTGCTGGGCGGCGCTGTATTGCTGTTGCGCTTGTTCTGCCTTGGGCGCAGCGCCGGTAAAACCGTATTTCTTGCTATACGCTTGCCAATCCGCTTTGGCGTTGTTGGCGCTTGCCGCGGCGGCAATCACCGGAGCGGCTTGTTGGAGTAAAGCCTGATAACCGCGAATCGCACTGCGGGTGCTTTGCACGGTGTCGCACGGCCGCCCGGCTGCTTTGGCGTCGCCCATGGCCGTTTCGGTGGCGGTGACCTCAGCGGCCAGGTTGCCGCCGATGCCGTAGCCTTGCCATTGCTGGCGCACTTTATTTAGCTCGGCGGTTTGGGTTTCATAGCCTTCCAGGGCATCGAAGCAGCCGAGCAGGCCTTCGTAGCCTGCTTTTACCTCGCTGAGGGTGGTTACGGCTTTGTTCGCGGTGGCGTCTTCGCGTAAATAGCCTTCGCCTACCGCCAGTTCACCGAGCAGATCTGTGAGTGTGCTGGAGCGGGTGATGTAGTCTTCGGCGTTGTCTTGCCAGGTTTGCAGGGTGGTGTAGCGCTTGCTGCCTTCGCGTTTGGCCTCGCTCACGTCTCTGTCCAGATCGCGCAGGCTATCGTCGAGCCTGCGTTGCAGGCTTTTGATCTGCCCGAGCAGTTTGGTGCCATCGGCTTTTTGCTGGGCGATGAGGTCTTTATCCAACGGCTTCAAGGCATCCAGCCAGCCTTGCTGGGCGGCCACGCCTATGCCCCCCACCAGCAGCAACACCATGGCGGCAATGGCCAGTTTATTGGGGCCGGTGGAAAGGTGCGGGTTGCTGGGGGCTTTGGGCATTTTCGGGGCCTTACCGGCCTTGCCACTGAGCAGTGCTGCCTTCATTTCCCCGGCATTGGCAAAGCGCTGGTCCGGGTTGACGGCCAGCGCCTTGTCGATGGTGTTGTTGAGGCCCTTGCCGATTTCCTTGCGCAGGGTAATGGCGGATTCAAAGCGCCCGGCAGGGATTTGCCCGGTGAGCATTTCGTAGAGCATCACGCCCACGGCATAGATGTCGGCGCGGGCGTCGAGTTCGCGGCCTTGTAGCTGCTCGGGGGCCATGTAGTAGGCGGTGCCCATGGCGGCCCCGGTTTGGGTGCGCTGGCTGGCGCTCTGCACACGGGCAATGCCGAAGTCCATGAGTTTTACCCGGCCTTTTTCATCCAGCCAGATGTTTTCCGGCTTGATGTCACGGTGCACGGTGAATTCGTGGGCGTAGCTGAGGGCATCGCAAAGTTCGCTGGCGATGCGTTTGACCTCGTCTACCGGGGTGGGCTGGTTAACGGCGTTGAGGTTTTCCAGCCACTGGCGCAGATCCTGCCCTTCCAGCAGCTCCATGGTGAGGAAGAATAGATCCCCTTCGCTCTGCACGTCGAACACGTTGACGATATTGGGATGGCTGAGTTGCTGGCTGATTTTGGCTTCCGAGAGGAAGCGTTCGCGGGCGCTGTCGTTTTTCAGCAGGCTGGGTAGCAGCAGCTTTAGGGCGATTTCCCGGTCGGTGTTTTTGTCATGGGCGCGGTACACCGCCCCCATGCCGCCCTGGCCGATCAGTTCCTTGATTTCGTAACGGTTGGCGAGGATCTGGCCGGGTTGCAGTTCTACCTGGGCGGCATCTTGCGGGGCCATGCCGGGGAGGTCGGCGAGTTTGGTTTGGGAAAGGGGGGCTCTGGCGCTCGGTTGTTGGTTGGGCTGGCTGGGCTGCTGCTGACCTAGCCGCTGGCTAGGTTCTTGTGGGAGGCTGCTTGCAGGCGAAGAAGTTTTATCCTGGCCAGCAGAATCCCCACCGGCTGCCAGCGCGGCTTCTATTTCAGCCAGCTTTTTGGCCACGGTGGCGAATTTGGCTTTTAAGGCCTCGGTGGGGGCGCTGGCCTGCTTTTCGGCAATACTCTGCTTTTTGGCCGCAATGGCCTGGCTGATTTCAGCTTCACTGGCGTTGTCGGTCAATCCCAAGGCGTTTAGTGCAGTTTGCTTGTCCAAGGTTCCCTTCCCAATGTGTGCGTTTATATCTTGTGCTGCTGTTGTAGTGTTGTTGTGCTGTTGCTGCTATTGGTGGAGATGGGCTGACGCCCATTTCCACCCTACGGTTTTGTTGCCCCGCTAGCCGGGGCGCTGGCGTGACCTGCAATACGACAGGCCTTCGGCCTGATCGCTGGCAGGCTGGCTCCCACTGGGTATGCGCAAGCCAGCATAAAATTTTCTGCAGCGAAGACATTTCTTGTTGTGACGGCCATTTGCCTAGGTTGCCGCAGGGGATTATGGCAAATAGTGAGCGGATGGGGAAAACGCGACTGCCTGACGGATTGCTGGGGCTCGCTCTACCCCATTTGGGGGTAGCCACGGGGGAATGAACGCGGTATTACACAATATCGCCCTGAGATACCGCTGGAGAGGCACCCGACAACCTCCTGTTGATGCCGGTATATACTGACTGGCAATGGGCCGCACTGTTTACTCGATAGTTTATTCGGTGGTTTATTCGAGAATGACCACTTTCTGCTGAGGCAGTTTTTAGGTGGGTCCGTCTGAAGCGATATCCGGTTACTGAGAATGCCGGCATTAATCATGGGGAATGATCATGGGAATCAAGGAACACGACACTTCGCGCTCTGATCTGGAACAGGCCCTGGCGGCAGCCCGCGCCGATGCGGAAAAGGCCCGCCAAGCGGCTGAAGAGGCGGATGCGGACAAACTTCGCGCCCAGCAGGAAGCCTCTACGGCACAGCAGCAGGCGCAGAACAGTCAGGAAGCGCTGGATATTGCCCAGCAGCAGGCCCAGGCGGCGACGGCAGCGATGGGTCAGGCAAGCCAGTCGGCGGATGATTCCCGTTATTCTTCACAGCAAGCGGCGACCTCTTCTCAGGATTCCACGCAATTTGCCAGCGCAGCCAGCCAGGCGGCGGCGGATGCCGCCAGAGCGGCATCCCGCGCTGAGGATGAGCGCCAGGATGCGGCGCGCTCTTCTGCCCAGGCCGATGATGCCATGGGCGATGCGATGACGTCCTCCCAGCAGGCCACGGCCAGCGCAGCCAACGCTACGGACGCTGCGGGTGATAGCCAGAGCAGCGCCAGCCAGGCTTCTGGCGCGGCAATGCAGGCCGACCAGCAGGCGGGCCAGGCGACGGCTTCTGCTGGTGAAGCGCAGCAACAGGCAGGCGATGCGCAGACCTCTGCGAATGTGGCGGATCAGCAGGCTGGGCAAGCCAGCACATCTGCGGGAGAGGCTGCAAACCAGGCTGGCCAGGCAACGACGTCTGCCGGTGAGGCCAGCCAGCAGGCCGGGCAAGCGAGCTCCTCTGCCAGTGAGGCGCAGACACAGGCTGGCAGTGCGACTAGTTCAGCACAAACGGCAGAGAGCGAGGCCAGCCTTGCCGAGCAAGCCGCCGATGAAGCCCAGGAGGCGCGCACTGCGGCAGCGCAGGCACAGACCGAATCTGAGCAATCCCGTGATGCAACACAGCAAGCCCAGAATGAGGCAGAACGAGCCCTGAGCGAGGCGGAAAAAGCCAGCGATCAGGCCGAGAAAGAAATGGCCGAAGCGGAACAGGCTTCGCAAAAAGCGGAGGAGGAAGCTCAGCAGGCAGCCTCCGCATCCAATAGAGCAGAACAGGAGGCGCAACAGGCGCAGGCGGCTTCCGGTCAGGCTGAAACGGAGGCGCAGCAAGCGGCTTCAGCGGCTAATGCCGCTCAAAGTGAGGCCCAGCAGGCCGCCAGCGCAGCCAGCAGCGCGGCGTCGGCTTCCAGCACCGCCGATTCAGCAGCGAGCAGCGCGCAATCCGCCTCTAACTCGGCCCACTCAGCATCCAGTAGCGCCGAATCAGCGGCTGGGGTTGCTCAAACCGCGTCAACTTCAGCAGAACAAGCATCCACCCAGGCGCAGAGCGCGTCTGCAGATGCCAGCAATGCGGCCAGTACAGCAGAACAGGCCAGAAGCCAGGCGCTAGCACAGCTGGCAGATATCCAGCAGGCCCGGGATGAGGCACAACAGGCGCTGGCAGACGCCCAGCAGATGCTGGCGCAGATCCAGCAGGCCCAGCAAAGTGCGGCAAGCGAGCTGCAGCAGTTGCTTGCCAGTGCACAGCAGGCCGCCAGCAGCGCGGAGTCACTGGCTGAGGGTATCCGTAATCTGAATGTCAGTTCTGTGGATGTGCATGGTCGCACCTGCGAACTGGAGCGTGAGAGCCAAAGCCTGAAAGCGGATATTGTGTCGTACCATGGCGACTCCCAGAACGGGCTGGATCAGATTATCCGCTTCCATGATGAAGCATCGCGGACGCTTGGGCAGATAATGAGCTGTGAATCGGAGGCGCAGTCTGGAAAATCTGGGGTAAAGGCCTGCGAGTCTGAGGCTGATTCTCTGGTGGCACGAATCCGCAGCATGCTCGATAACGTATAAGCGGTATTCGATGAAGTCATCAATTGCGATTCTGTTTGCAGCTACTTTGGTGGCTGCCTGCTCTTCTGCTCCAGCGCCTGTGGCTCCTCCCCAACCTGCTGATATGCCCAGCCAATGCCAAACCGTGCTGGACCAGCAGCAGGAAGAAGACGATGTGTACCTGGCGCTGGCCCGTGCCGATTCCCAGAAGCAAGCCCTGACCATTGCGCTTGGCGATATTGCCAACCAACTGGAAATGGCGATTCGCTCGGAAGCCAGTGTGGTGAGCAGCAAACAGGACGGGGTATCAAAACAGACTTTCAACCATCACATTACCAGCATCAGTGACTTTGTCTTCGATGATTACCAACTCGTTTGCCAGGATCATGTGCGCCATGAGGTGTTGGTGCGCTATGACAACCGCCCGCTGACAGAGCGCTTGCGCAGCACCCTTGCGCGTGAATACTGGCAGCGCGGCTGGGACATTGATCAGGATACCTCACTGGCAAAGACGCCCGTGTTACAAGCGATTAGCGCCCTGCCCGGCCCCAACCCGGTGACGCTAACGCCACGAGTGTATCGCGATAGTCGCGGTTGGCGACTGGCGCTGGGACCGCAGGTGATCCGGCTTCGCAAAGAAGAGTGGCGAGAGCTGTTTAGCCTACCGCCCTCTACCGCCGGCGATTCATCGCTGACTATTGTGGATGAACAAGGGCGAAACCTGGCCCATGCCCTCTACCACGAGCAGGAATTCCGGTTTCGTTTAACGGGATTTCCTCAGTCTGCCCGCTTTTTCAGTCTGTTTTATATCAGTGCCGATGCGGAAGTAACGGCGGTGCGCCTTAACCGGCCTCTCACCTCAAAGGAGACGACCATTATCCCGGCATTGGGTATTTTCAGCATCGAACTACCCAGCGGCTATGAGCGCATCGTGGACGATTATGTGGTGGTGGTATCTCGCAATACTCTCGCGCCCCCTGCGTCACCCTGGTTGTTTAATGGCTGGGAAACGCTTTTCCAGGAGCACCCTGCTTTTGGGCTACGCCTGATTGTGCGATGAGAGAAGATAAGCCATCGGGTGACACCCCGTTTCGTGACACCCATCACAAAGGCTAATGTGATCAATCCCCCGAAACCAAGACCGCGAGATACTGCCGACAAATTCCTACCACACGCTCTACCAGTTCGTTCAGATTATCTTCAACCGCCAAGCGGCCCACCCCTCGATCACCGTCAAAAGCGGCAGGATCCAATTCATTGATCGTCACCCAGCTCAACCACCACTGATTACTGTTATGGCCTGGAACAACCCCAAAGCGGTCACCAGAAACAACATTGTCCTGGTGCTCACCGTCAACAAAGTGGCCCAAACCAACCCAGAACATGTCCGCAGCATCCAGCCCAATCACCAGATGCACATTCCTCAAGGCAGGCTCGGAGATGCCCTGAACTCTGAACAAAAGAGTCCCTTTGGCCGTTTTGCCTCTAGCCCAGGCCTCATAGACACCCCAGTCCAGCCTGTCCTTTCTCGCGACATTCTCCACCGGCTCAAGGGACAACTCAGACTTCAGCCCCTCTTGAACGGCGTTTACAAGGCCCTCTAGCAATTTAGCATGTAGAAAGTGGACAGAACGAGTCAGCCTCGCCAGAACTGCAGTGTCCTCCGGGTTTTGTTGTATGTGCTCCATAAGCCCGGTTTGATCAAGCTCTTCCATGGCATCCCTCCGAGAGTGCATCCCGGTCACCTCCATTACAATTTCAAGATATTGTTCCAGGCTGACTCGGACTCTAGAGTTCACCTCCGAAACCTCTGAGATCAGCTCAACCAGCCAGCCCAGTATGTCTGAGCGATAACTGATGCAGTGATAGTCAGGCGCACGGTGATCGCCTTGCAGGCCCTCTGGAGCCGCACAGGACACATCCGACGGCTCAGAGCCATCAATGGTGAGGTAATACAAACCTCCAGATTCTGGGCAGATCAGCTCATCCAGGACCAGCTGATACCGCGAAAGCTGGGCTTCCTGGTCAGCCGCATACAGCTTGTTTTCGATAACAATGGCATGCCCTGGATACTCAATAATCAGATCAACCCGGCCATATCCAGGAAAATACCTCTCCCTCCACACGCTAACTGACGGGTTAGCGCAGGCATCCGGGATAGGCCCACCCAATCTTTTCAGGAAGCGCGTTAAGGGCTCTATACCCAGACCATGATCACCCTTCGGATCCAGCAACCACCCAATCATTGGTGTATGCAGCCGCACCTCATCGTGCGCAGAGAACAGAAGTGACAGCAGATTTGATGACTTACGACACTCTATCGCCCGCAATCGCTCACATAATTCCGATTTCCAAAACCAATGCCCCTCATTCTCATGCCTCATTAACATTAGACTCCCCCGCTTATCCCGCAAGCATGCAACGCCTATTTATGACCAACCCAAGGCCCCTCTTTAACAGCTGGATCAGGATCCTCAGCCAGTGGCTTTGCCCACATCGCACCTTTCCATCTTTCTGAACTAGCGTCGAAGGGGTTATGCGGGTCCAGCCTTGGCCTCTTTCTGTTGTAGATGAAAAAGACCGTCTTCTCCTTTATCAGCCGCACATACAAAGCGTCGGCTTCTGAAGTGCTCAATCGGTACTGCTCTCTGAAAATCAACGCATCTCCATCAACAGGCGCACCCTCCCAGAATATCCACCAGTCATATTTGTAAAACCGTTGTACTGGATGAACCATCGAGGCATGCATCCACCAAGCGCCCCGCTCCATCTCGTGATAGCGCTCAATGTCAGAAAACTTCACCACCCTTAGAGGTAGATCATCATCGTAAACAGACATATTTCAATTCCTTAGCACTAAAGCGACGATCTTCAGCCATAAGGCCGACATTTTCTGTCGCAAAAGCGGGAAATTGAGCGCGATAGAGTAAAGTCACGTCAGGCCAGTCGACGGGCAAACAGGATCGAAAGGTTGTCCGGCACACCGACTTCAATCACTGCTTTCCGCCACCGCTCCACCTGATCCATAGCGGGCCGGCCCACCTGGTACAGCTCACGGATCCCCTTGTCGCCGATGGCATCATGCAAGCCATCGCTGCAGAGGAGCAGGCCAGAGCCTTTAGTCAGTGCTGATTCCTGAAAATGCAGGGCAAAACCATACTCTTCCGTATCGGCAGTCAAGCAATGCGCCAACCCTTGGTACATATCGGAATACTCGACACCCTCCTCGGGAATAATCTCTCCACTGGAAATCAGCGCATTCAGAATGGTGTGATCCTCACTGATTTGGCGACAGTCACCTTCAGCGTTGAAAACATAAGCACGGCTATCGCCCACATTGACGATCTCACAGTGGTTCTGCGCAACCCTGGCCGCGACAAGAGTGGTAGACGAACCATGACTCTCACCGCCGGCATATTTATCCGCCAGCTGGGCCTGGATTTCACGAATTTGCCTACCGGTGAGCCTGTCACGGCTATCAAGCCGTGACAGGGCCTCTACGACAAAGCGACTAGCCCTCGCAGGGCGGATACTGGCCGCAACACCATCTGCGACTGCGAGCGATACGGACCCGCCCTCTATGTGGGCAGCAACACGAGCGTTACGAGCCTGTAGAATCGTTTGCCCATTCCACATGGCGTCCTGCTGCAGATGAGAGGGCCCCCCGCTGTGCTGGGTATAAGCTACCTCTAACATGAATGCTCCATCACCGTAGACTCAACAAGTACCGGGCATAACGCCGCTGCATCAATGCAGCGACGCCATAAAGCCAATCGGCTGTGATGGTTGTTTTTTGTATCGCTGGCAGTCACGCAACATATCCACCACTGCGGCAACGTCAGGGGGATTTCTAAGCACTCGAATGCGACGGTAGATAGCAGCAAAGTCACCAGGGGTTAGCATTTCCATGCCATTAAGCATTGTCAGCAGAACACTCTCGTTCGGTAGCTTGATGCCATAGGCACCAGCCAGGTCCTTTAGCAGGAGACGGACGCCGTCCTGATCAAGAAAGTCAAAGCGAACCACGAAATCAAAGCGCCGCATGGCCGCCTCATCCACTCTATCCAACAGGTTAGTGGTGGCCACAAAAATGCCATTGAATTGCTCAAGAGAAGCCAGGAACTGATTAACCTGTGAAACCTCCCAGTTCTTCTCAGCGCCCTGGCGGTTCCCGATGAAGCTGTCAGCTTCATCAATCAGCAACACTGCACCCTCTCGTTCTGCCAACCCAAAAGCACGGGCGATCCGCTTTTCTGTTCCCCCGACGTACATATCCAGTAAATCTGACGCCTGCCGCACAATCAGCGGACGCTGGATATGCTCAGCAAGCTGCCGACCCCAAGCCGTCTTGCCTGTCCCTGGAGCCCCGTGCAGGCAAAATCGAACAGAAGCATCAGGGTTGATCTGCTCCAGCAGGCCCGCGACATCCTCAGACGCCTGCAAACACTCCTCTCTCCATGGCAACCCCTTAAACTGCTCAACCTTCAACCGCTCAGTCACACCCATAGCCTCGAAACGAGCATTTAGGTTATGCGTCACCAGACTCTCCGTATTCTGCTTCTCCTCAGCCACCAGCCGAGCAAAGCGCAGGCTGCTATGCAGAATCGCCGGAGACAATGACTCCAGCTTGATGGCCTCAGCCAGAAATCGCTCGGAAACCAGCTCTTCGGCCATCGCCTCCCGCACAAGACGCTCACGCTGGGAAGGCCCAGGATTATCAAGATGGAGTACATGTGTGAAGCGACGGAGAAAGGCCGGGTCCATGTCCACACGGTTAGAGATCCAAATCGTAGGGCGGGGATTAGTCTCCAGCAGGCGAGTCATGCTGGATTTTTCCGTCTGTCGGCGAGAAAACATCATGAAAGAGAACGGATTATCACAAAGACAATCTTCTGCCTCATCAAACACCACCAAGGTGCGGGGGTCATGGGCAATCGCCCTCTGGCAACCGTTATAACGCCCCATTCGTCCCTTCACAGTCAGGGCATCGCCGTCCCGGTCTTCTTCTGGCACAAACGCCATGCTCATCCCGAGCGAATGGCCAATCACTTTGGCTAGCTCGCTTTTCCCGGTACCAGGAGGCCCATAAAAGAGCACATTGACGCCTTTCAAGCCCTCCTGCACCGAACGCATCAGCAGGCGGGAGATCATCTCTACTTCGCTCTTGATCTCAACATAGTCCTGAAGCCCAAGGCTGGGTTTATCTGCCTTTCTGTAGAACAGGCTAACAAGGTGCTCATCTGAGGCGTCTGGCACATGCAGGTTTTCCTGCAACTCATCCTCAATATCCAGCATGCCTGCGAGGTCCACACCTCGATACCCAGATGCCAAACTCACCGTTAACAGCTGGGTCGCCCGTAGTACGCTGCCAGGCCGCAATGCGGCTTGAGCCTCATTTTCAGGGACATCGACCACCTTAGCCAAGATGCTGACGAACTTACGCCAGGACAAATCTTTGACCAAGCAACAAGCAGTGTTGAGGATTTCGCTAGCACTTTTATAGCAGACAAAGACAAGCAAGCGGCGTTCCGCCTCCGTTAAAGATAAGCGCTCACCCAGCTTCTCGACGTTTCGATAAAGATCATCACTTGAGAGGAGATCCTCAATTCGATCCTGACTAATGATCGCGCCTAACGCCTGCGGCGGACGACGCAAACGACCTTCACGGGAAGGGAGAAAACCAAGTACATCCAGAATGTCGTCATCGTCGAAACGCTTATTCGTACGGCACCATCCGGCCTTCCACGCCGAAGAAAAAGCCATAATCCGCGCCGTCCAGTGACGAATCAGTACACTGTTATCCACATTGCCAGCTACAGTGGCAGCAACGTCATCCAACTTGAAATGCATCCCCGTTCTCCTGACTCTCCGATTGCCAACATCGGTATTATTAGCCAAGAGGGCGTCATTTTTTGTCGCACTCAATCAAGGGCAGCGGGGAGAGAGTTGGCGAGCAGCATAGCCTCTCCCCGCCCGAAGAGGGTAGATAATAGCTTGGAGGTGCTAGCGGTATCTCGTTGCCGCTAGCTGAAGTTCCTGGCGGATCTCAGCCCTTAACTTTAATGGCTGGATGACCTCCACATTGGCGCCAAACCCCAATATCCACCACTTCAATTCTTCCGTGTTATTAACGTTCACACGAAGCTCTGTTGTGTCAGGAGCAACTTCAATCAGCGTTTGCGAATCATTAATGGGCGTTTCATACAGATGATCAGCGGCACGACCATAGAGACGGATAACAAGATCGACGCTATCGCCGTAGGGAAGATTCATGTTCCCTTCTTTCAGATAGCTCTCCAGGTCGAAATCTGAAGCCCTCTCCACCTCCTCATCAAGTACATTCACTTTGCGCAACCTATGCAAAGCCAGGTGCCTGAAGTCTTTGTAATTCCAGAACCGGACCACCAGATAGCGGACAGCCCCTCTGTCCACCAGAGCAAATGGGTGAACTCGATGCGACTCTCCCTTGTCCTTGTACCAAATATCCATTTGCCGATTCCGGTACAACGCATCATAGACCTGATCCGCAATACCTCTGGACACAACAGCTGGCTCCAAATGAAACCCTCGGGGGACATACGCCACCTTGTCTGACCAATAACGCTTACCCAAGGGTCTGTGACGCTCAAACCACCGCCTAGCCTCACTAAAGACAGGATCAAGCTTTGCCAAAACATCTTTAGCCATCAGAGGAGTCAGGTACCGGGACACCAAATCCCAAGTAGCAGCCATCTGCGCGTCCATACCGGGAATGGACAGACTTTGCTTTTGAGCGATAGACCAACCGTAAGGAGTGGCAGAGTCATCACATTGAACTAAAGCGCCAAAAGCCTGAGACTCGGACAACTCCTTGAGGTAGCGCTCAATGGAACGACGCGAGACATCATGCCCTTCGCTGCTCAGCCGCTGCTGAATCTCGTTGCTGGTGACCTTTTGTGGATGTCTAGGCAAAGCTTGAAGTAGAGCAATCACACGGTAGGTTTTATTACTAATTGTAGCGCTAACGGTCATTACCGATCCTTTCTACATCTCGTTCCCGTGACAATAACCTTCATTAATTGTTAAATCTTGCCAAGCTTAAGCAGCTGGCTTTCGACAACTTCATAGGCATCGCCAATACTTTTGGGTCTTTTCCCCATAACTGCGCGTTTTTTTAGTTCATCCACCTCGACTTCAATTAAAAAGACAGTGACTGGACCATCCTTTCTCGCCTTACCACGCTTATTTTCATGAAAAATTTCGAAGCCACCAGATCTATATTTTAGCGTAACATCAGAAAAGGCATCATAATGGCCATCAATCTCATCACTCCAATAGCTGAACTGAGCGCCTTCAACATAAATACGAATATAAACCTTGTCCTTGATGGCTTTCTTTTCATCTCCGATTAAAGACAACCACTTACCCATGACAATTGATATCCGCGCCCGGACATCACCAAACCAGACATCAATGGTATACCCATTTTTCAAAGAACAAGAGAAGCCACTGTTTCTGTTTAGGTGTTGATACAAATCATCAGTAGCCAACAACTGCCACCAGGTATGGGAATAGGCATCCTCTGCAGCTTCACCAACAAGAACCTTTTCCGCTCTTTTTCCCAGGTGCAGATCTAATTGCATGGTCGATTTAGAACGATCCATTTCCGGCGGCCAAATCTCCCAAAGCAGCGCCCTACTCTTAGTATCTTTTATGGCCAAATCGACAGACCCAACATGATCCCTCAGGATTTCGCGATATTGCTTTACTGCCTGCGCGATATCGCGATACTTTTCACCCACAAGAGAATCCAGAAAATCATAATGACTTGAAACTGCCCGTATTAATGCATCCGTATCAACGACAATAAAATTTGGATCGTCTAAAGCAATATCCTTCCCTGAGAAATCAATTAAAAAGCAATAAACATCCTTGCCATTCCCGTCCTTACTGGCGCTGACCGCCTCGTAATATTTATTTAAGTCATTTTGAACCACGCCTTTTAGCTTGAATTCAATAACTATCCTTGCATCCCGCTCTCCATCACGGCTTACATCACAAGCAAAATCAATCCTTCTCTTTTTATCGATGCATAACTCCGTCAAGGACTCCACACCCTCGAATATTGGAGAAACACTGAGTTTTTTAGATGCAGCATCTCTCCTCAACCCCCTCACCTTGCGAAAAAGAGAATCACTATCAGTAACGCGGCATACCTCATCAATAAAGTGAAGGACAAAGTTTGTCGCCATATCATGCTGTCGAGGATCAAATAGCCAGGCAAAAAAAGCCGCATGCCTGATTTCATAACTTGCAGCGCCCGTAGCTCTAAAAAAATTGAACCCTCGATCTCTATTTAATATTTTCGCTTTCTTAACTTTCTCTAACGCTATATCAATCTGACCTTTAAGCTCATCAACACCAGCAACCACAAACACCCCCAAATCAAGCCCCAATAAGAAAATCAAAGTCAGACACTCGTCTGACACCACTCACATCAACCTTGGCATTTCTTTTATTCCAGGGAAGATTCTCAACCTGAAGAATGTCATGCTCAATGGACTTCGATATATTGACCTCCCTCTCATTGATCATCACGTAAACATTTTTCGCCAAGTAGAAATCCACCCTCTTCCCTGAATCAACCTCTTCAACAATCAGCAGGTCTTTGTTATGCCAAATATAATTACCGCTCCTTAGCCACCGAGACTCGAGAGTACGTGAATACTCACCGACATACACAGGAACACCGTCAACCGTCACCAGATATACGCACTCTCCGACCTTCTTAATATCTTCGTGACACAGCTCCAGCTCCATGGTCACCTCATCGTCCCTCCCCTCAAACCTCACCTTGAGCGGCGCTTTGCTTTTCACAAAGCGGCCCACTTTCACAAACTCGTATTTTGAGTTCTCAAGGGTAATCGTCTCCATAGCTCCCTCCCTCCTTAGATATCCCCAGTGGCAGATGCATCTGTTGCCCCATAGCAAGCCTAATTAGCGACAACAACTGTCGCACATCTGCAAATTCAGAAGCACCATACAATCTCCACTGCTTTGGCCATTGCATAATCATTATCACATTTGACATTATTCAAAGAGGCCGCGTAGCCCAAAACCACTAAAATTTGCAACCTACTGATTACTCTATACTTTTCGTTATTTATAACTAGGGAGAGGGGGGGGAGACATGCGAGCATTACTAACACCAGCGTTCCTATTGCTGGCCGCCTGTGGTGGCGATGATGGCGACACCATAGTTCAAGGATCCAAGGACGATCAGGCGCGCAGTTTGATTGAAGACCTTTCGGTGGAGGTCCAGTCAAACAGCCAAGACATAATTCAGATTCAAGCTGACAGCAGCGCCAACGCAGCAAACATTGACAGCCTGGAAAGCGACATTTCAGCTCTTAGCGCAGACATTGCCGATAATTCCGACGCAATTAGTCTACTAAATCAATCATCTGCCATTCAAATTTATGATTCATCAGACCAAGCCATCGGGCGGCTTGTTCAAATATTTACAGATACCTTGAGCCTTTTTAATTCAAGTCACGAAGGGATGGGATTAACATCTACCGGCTATCTATTCAAAGTGGACTTTTATGGATCTCTTTCCTGGCAGAGTATTGGAACCTACTTTGAGAGCCCTGACTGCACTGGAACCCATCTTGTTTTTGACCCAGCAATTAATTCGGCCGCATTAAACTTAGGCACCATTTTTTATGATAGCTACCAGCCTGACAAGCAACTGCTATACATACCTCGACGGCAAAGCATTCGACAGAACGTACAGATTTACTCCTACAAAAACCCGAGCACAGGCGCCTGTATTAGCTCAACAGCCCAACAAGACGTGGTTGAAGCATACATTAACGACCCGGATATCACCGGAGTGACAACACTAGGGACAGGCCCGTACTACATTAAGTAGCCATACTCATTCCACTGATCAAGGGCCGCTACCTGTCAATGAGAAAAGCCCAAGTAGAAACAACCCGCGAACTACCTACTTGGGCCACTCTCAAGCCCCCTACACTTCTAATCCAATGCCAGCCCTGGCTCCCACCACCACCTGCTTTATTAGTGATTTACACTGCTGAGACAATTTTCAAGTCCAACAAAGAATTTAAATGCTCGGACATCAGCCTGGGTATACGCCCCCCAGAGATAAGAACACCAGCCTCCATATTCTTCTCCATCGCGTAGCCTGTGAGATTAGCGCTCGTGATGAAGCAAGAGGCATTGTCAGCGACAGCGACTTTGGCATGCACCCGACCATCCACAAAATCGCCAGACTTATCGCACCAAGCATAAAGACTCGCACCCGGCACTAAGGCTCGCATTTTGCCTATTACATCTATGTTGATACTGCCGCCATGTTCTTGCGAGGATTCCAGTAACATCATTATTCTCACCCCACGATCATTGGCGGAGTTCAGTGCGGTGACGACGCTTGAGACGTCATAGGCCACAAAGCTGGTAATGAAAAGGCTCTGTTCAGATGAATTGATGACCTGAAGAAGTGCCTGCTCTGTTCGACGTGCCGACACAAAGGGCGTCGTCGGGCCGGTCCACACGAGTTCAGTGGATTGCTCTGAAGCGGCTTTGTTATAGACATAACTAGCAGCAATGAGCATTGACGCCAGCTCACCTGAAGCAATCTCGGTGTTTTGCCAGGCAGCAGCAAGCTTGTCGACCACAGTTCTAGCTAAGGGGGTTCCAAGTACGCTCGACAATGCCGCTGTAGCTTTACTGGCCTCTGCTTGTCGAACACGGCCGGCAACGGCCCGCACCTTTTCGGGCGAGACTAGAGCGACCAAGGCTGCTATGGCATCCAGAAGCTCTTCCATCTCAGAAGCCCTTGAAAAAATCAGCGTCAGAGCGCTCAAGCGTGGAGATCAGAAGTGATCTATCCAAGTAGCGATTACCCCTCTCACAAGAGGTCTCAGCCACCAAACTGCACGCATGGCAGGCAGCGACATGCAGCGAACGGTCCCTCTCTGGGTCATGCTCAGAACAAAGTGGATCGGAAGAACAGACCTTTGCTCGATTTAATGCTTGCTCCAGCAATCGGCCAAGGTTTTCTGGCTTACCAAGATCGACCAACCCACCCAGCGTTCCGTCTGAATCGGCAGCTGCTGTATAGATCAGAATACCTGCCTGTGAACTATCGCTGGAGGTGTCAGCATAGATGCGCTCACGAATGCTCGCAGCATTGTATCCACACTCCAATGCGAGCTCACGAATCAATAGGTGAGATAGCGTGTGCAACATCGCATAGCGAATGCCAGGGTAGCCCTCACTCGGGTCTAGATGACGCGAATTTCGCCACCCCCGATGACCACCACGGAGCATCTTGTCGACTTTCTTTACGGCATCCAAAGACTCCCATTTGGTGAGGGCATCCTCATCAAACTGAATAAAAATACCTTCGCCGTGAACCTGGTTTGCCGGGACCCAATCGGGCATTGCTCGTGACAGGCTGGCCATCTGCGGGCGCTCATCGGGGTCTCCTGACTCTTCAGGTGCCTCGACCCGTGTAAATCCCAGCAGCGCATTTACCTCACGCAAGCGCTCAAGAAGCAGAACTCGGCTGATATAGCCTACGAGATTTGGCGGAATTCCTGCCTTTTTGCTCATGAAGTGAGGATAGTCAGAGGGAGGGTTCTCCTCCGTCAACACATCCCACTCAGGCCCCTTGATGTCGGCTTCACCTACGACATCCTCTCCGTCGCCCTTACGGTGCGCCTCAATAGCCGCCCAGATTGCGGCCGCAGCATATTTGTCGATTCCCGGCAGCGCCCCGGTCTTCTTCAGCGTTTTAACCGTTACGGACACCTCCGCTTCGGAATCAAGGTCTTCAAAAAACTCCCAACCATCCTGGACCAGCTGACCAAGAGGATCCTTGGTCTGAGGTATCGCGAGCGCAGAAAGCGTGATGGGGAACCAGCTATTTGTGGCACCCAACAGAACGGCACGCGCCTCTTCACCACACTCGTTATCGAAGTGATCAAGATGTGGATGCCGCCCACGACATCCAGGTAGATTCTCTTTTCCCGCCTTGCCAAAGGCGTGAGCCATACTGCGAGATAGCCCACAGGTATCACACTTGACCCACAAATTTTCTGTCTGAAGCGACGCGCCGCTCTCGAAGAAGCGCAGTGAGCCCTTGCACGTGCTATTGCCACCATGAACAAAGTAGTGCCAAGGGAAATCATCAAGATGCCCGTCACGACAGGCCAGCAAAAAACGGGCGGGGACAGCATCTGCGTCCTTAGCTTTCTGGTCACCTTGAGAACCACGACAGCCTTTATGAACGAAGCGGGTTCGCTCCGGCCTGAAGCGGTTCTCCTTGATATCGAACAAACCTGCATCAAAAGGCGACAACAGACCGCACTTCACGCAGCGCATCCAGCGTGGAAATGGTCGGACGGGAACACCAATACTGGCCTCCGCAGACCAGACATCGACAAGGTCGCTCTTCTGAAACGGCGGCATTCTCAGGTTCTCCACCTGTGAACCAAGCACCTTGCGAACGGCAGCTAGCAGCCGCGCCTCTTGAATCGGCTGGCAGCGGTCTTTTTCCCACTTATCAATGCCCAGTGTCACTACGGACAGACTTGGCAGGTCAATCAATGCTCCTGGGCCATAAGTCCAAAGCAATTGGCTGGGACGCACTTCACCGACAGGCGTTTTATCGTTGATGATCATACTCAGTCCTCATCCGGCTCTACAGGACGAGGCTTCCAGTCGTGGCCGTCCGCAATATGGCTCGTGTTCATGATCAGGCGCACTCCGGGCTCAACCTCTCGCATCGACATTGGTACTGTCCAATTATCCCAAGCCTGGAGTCCAGGCGATTTAATCAATGCAACCGTCTTATCCTTCTCAGGACCTCGTTTCTCATAGGCCAGGATACGACCACCTCTGCTTGCTTCTTTTGCCCATTCGTCGGCACGCTCTTTTAGCTCGGTTTCGGCCAACTGCTTTCGCGCGTTATCTTCGGCTACGTTGCCTGCACGAGCGGACAACACCTTAATGGCATCGACAATCTCAGCCTGATTAGACATGCTGAGCTGGCCAGCACCTTCGTTCGGACTAAATACGTCGTTTTCCAGACGCATGAGGCTCAACAGGGAACCTGTCAGTCCTCGATCCATCGCACGGGGGGAAAATGGCGTTACTGATTGCGCCTCAACGTGCTTATAGAACGTGGCATGGTAGTGCTCAAAGGTCTCGTAATGTGAGAGATCACGCGGCCGCGCCCAAGTCAGCACCGTACAAACCAAACCAGGGAATGAACGCCCAACACGACTTGTAGCCTGAATATATTCAGCCGTCCCCTTGGGCTGCCCGTTTACAGCCATCACACCAAGTCGGTTAACATCGACCCCAACTGAAAGCATGTTTGTGGCCAGCACCACATCAATGGCTCGTGTGTCCCCATCCTGCCAGCGGGTCACATACTTCCCGGAAGCAGAATCGAACTCGGATTTAAACTTTACTTCCAAGTTATCGAGGTATTTTGGAATATCCTGACTTGATACCCGAGAGGTCAGCTCACAAATGTTGCTGATACTGCGCTGAGCCAATGCGGGCCGCTCCACCATGCTCATCTGAACGCGATAGGAACGTGTCTGCACGTCATCCTCCGCCAAACGCTTCATCCCGCCCAGTTCACGAAGGGAATTGAAGTAGCCAACCATCGTCATGTACGGGTCAGCAGGCTCGCCAAAACGGTCGAAGAGTTCTTGAGCTGCTGTCAGGAATGCGGTGTAAACGCGGATCAACATCGCCGGGCGAGAACTACCAGGCGAGCATACACCGAGGTAACGCCGCCCTGGCCTCTCCTTGATCGGCCGTTGTACTGAAAAGAAGTTGTCTTCCACATCCAGGCCATGCGGCGGAAACACAGAAACACGACGCATGAAGACGTTGTTAACTTGTTCCTTGGCTTTGCGCACCGTTGCCGTCGAGGCGATGATCTTAGGTTTAACCGTCTTGCCATCAAGCGACCAGCCACACAGTTCATCCACAGCACTTTCATACAAGCCCACCATGGTACCGAGGGGGCCACTGATCAGATGGAACTCGTCCTGAATGATCAAGTCAGGCGGACGAATCGGGCCGATACTCTTCACTTTGGAGGAAGGGAACCCCTTCCCGGCTTGGTGATTGCCATTGCAATCAGCACCTTGCCAAAGCAGGCCATGTCGCTCACATTCCTGGCCCACTCGACCAAAGAGTGTACGCACCTGACCACGCCAAGCCATCATGGCAAACTTATCCACCGTGGCAATCATCATGGTGGGCGGGCGATGGTATATCTCCTCGTCCACGACCAGCACAGGAATCCCTGGGTGAGACTGCTTGCTGGACTTGCCTTTCGAAAAGTCGCAGCGGCCTTTCTTATCGCCGCAGTAGACGAAGGTACGGCCCGCCACCCTGTCGACCTCTACATCGCGGCCGGGTGCCACTTCAGAGCCGCACCATGGACAACTAGTTAGCTGCGCCGGTGAGGCAGCACCTGCGTTGTATTTTCCAGGGTTACGCACATCCTCAATCGCACGGTGGCTATCTTCAGTCGTGCCAGGGGTAACCTTGTTTCCAACCCAGAGACCAATAGTGAAAGGCTCTTCACCTAGCGACTTATCGCCCTTTTCAAGGGCCTCACGTCTTAGTACTTCCATCGCACAGATCAGTGCCGTGGCACGCTGAAACTGCTGGAGTGTCAGCAGACGCAGGGTATAACGCATAATCACAGCCAAACCGCGTGAGCTGTCGTAGCCACCGACATTACCCTGCATACGCCGGATAGCCATCGTGAAGGCCGCCACCCCCAAATAAGCCTCGGTCTTACCGCCACCCGTCGGAAACCACAAGAGGTCGGCATAAGCCTCAACAGCCTGAACTCGATCGGGGTGACTCGGATCTGCCAGTGACGGAATTGAAAGCAACAGAAACGCCAACTGGAACGGGCGCCAACTGCGGTTCTTCAACACGTCAAATTTATCAAGAGTGACATCCTCGCCCCGGCGCATAGCTAGCGCGTATTGGCTGCGCACACGTTGTGTAGCCATCGCACGATTGGCAAAGCGAAAGGCATCCAGGGCCTTCTCATTACTCTTCAGCGTGTTAATGCCCTGCTGTAGGCGCTCAAGGATTTCTTCGCAGCGATCCATTGCAAGCTGCGATTGATCGTCGTAACCGGTCACCTCCGAGCCGACACGGTCGCGCTGCTCACCAATCCAAGCGGAGTAATCTGTGGTTAGCATACTCAAGGCATCTACCAGCGGCTCAATCTCTAGAGTCGCGAGCCTCTGCATATCTAGCAATCCACTGCTGACCATTTCCCGCATTGCCTTGCGGTCGGAGTCATCAAGGCCTGGCGTCTCTGTGACCTGCACTTCGTAATGAGGCATCACCGTGGTACGAACTTCGGTGGCCAGCGTCACATCGTCTGCAGTTTCAGCGTGGACCGCAACGCCATGCCCAACAGCAAACTCGACTCGATCGCGGTAGACCATCTCCAGCGCCTCGCGCTCGGGGTCTGCCCCGTCTGCATCAAGTACCGGCCTGCGTCGAAAGATCGCTCGTTTGGCTGCATTCTCATCCGAACGAGCGATCAATTCAGGCTGGAAAACCCATGCAGTGTCTCGGTTTGCATCAGGCTCCTCCTGTGCGTTAACGAGGAATAAGGTAACCAGCCGGTCACCATTAACATTCTTTGCCCGAATGGAGCCCTGCACGCGCACTTCTGGAAATTCGTTGTCGGGTGCTTGATGTGTAATTGCACCTTCGGTAAGCGCCAACTTAATCTTGCCGCCACAAGGAATACGCTGCCAAACCTTGGCCTTCTGACCGTTAGGCTTAAGCAGCTCATGCTCATTATTGGGTACGCGCTCGTAGCGCCCCCAGCGCGCTTCGACCTCAATCAGGTCGACATCGCCATCCACGCAAAAGGTCATGCCGAGGCTGCTGGGCACCAATGACTGGTTGCTCGCTGCATCTATCTCGTCGGCGGCATCCGATTCTGCCTCCACACGCCCGGTAGCCGTTCCAAATTCCGCACCAGGCTCGTGATGACCTGGAACCTTCTCATCAATGGGCTCTTCTGCATCCTCATTTGCCAGCGGCCCTTCCAGCCCTTCAATGCCACCTTGGGCCGCCTGCCGCGGGGCCAGTTTGCCAACTAGGTAGCGGTCCCGTACCCCCATATCAACAATACGCTCTTGGGGACCACCGGCAGGACCGAGAAGGTCATCCATAGTGGCCAACTGCAGTAGCTCACGAATATAAGCCTGATCCTCAATGATGGGCACATCGGCAATGGTCTTGTGCAATGCCTTGGGGAGTGCCTCCAGAAAATCCGTCCACTGAATACGACCAACGCTAGCTGAGGAAGGAGGCGTGAGTGACGTAAGACCGATAGAAACCGGCGCATTGACCATTAACATTCGGTCGAAGTAGATCGTAGTTCTCTCTAGGTCAGAGCGAAGGCGAAGAACCCTCCCGACTCGCATTATTTGAGCAGAAGCATTCAGAATCAAAATCCAATCATCATCGACAATGGATTGATAAAGCGAGCGATTTCCTTCCAGCTGAAGCGTATACATTGCATAAAAGTGCTCGGAAGAACTCCCATGATCTACAGCAATCCATGCGTTAGGGGTTTTATTCTTCTTCAATACCGTCATCACTCCACCGATAAATTTTCTTCCGCTGCAGAGCTCGCATTATCAACATGCAAATAACCTTTGCTCGACAAATAATCCGACACTCCATCCAGTACAGCCTTAATGAATACTTTGATTTCGTCGAAAATCGCAACAAGTTCATCTACTGAAGTGTCTTGCCCGCAATCCTCAAATGAAATTCCCCCATGTGCCAATTCATTTCTCTTTGTCTTGACATTTAGGAGCCTGGCACCATCTCGAGATGCAGTTTTGTCATGATTGACAAGCTCAAATCCATATTCTTTGGCTGTGTCTTTGATCAGGCGACCATCCAGATTGCCGGAAAAAAGGTCTTTTTTGTCAAAGCCAAGCCATATCAGCGCGCTAGATATTGGCACCCCAACATCAAGCAGTTCAGATGGTGTAGATGACGATACCGCTTTCCGCAATCCTTTAATGGCAATACGTCTAAGATCTTCTTTGAGCTCATCAAACCCAACCTGCTCGCCCGCAATGTGCAGATGTATGGCATCAATCGCATTTGTCATTGTTGCCTCCACCAGGTTGTATAACATCAAGTAAGCGGAAGCTCGTAGTGTTTTCTCAAGATCTCGACCAACAACATAGATGCTTAAATCTTCTTCCACCGTTGGACTACTACACAACCTTGAATCCCGGTTATCTCTCATGAATTGGAGCATTTCAAAGAAACGCTCAATCTCACGACAGCGAGAGTTGTATGTTTCCTCTGCACCAATCATCACAGGTATCAAAGTCGTCATACAGCTGGCTCAACTCCGTTAGCCCATTCAACATCTCGCCCAAGCAAGCTATCCCTGACAAAATGAATTCGATTAATGACCCTAGGGCGAGAGTTACTGGCATCGGATCGAGTCAAGTAGCGGAACATATCGCTATCTAGCCATTCCATGTTAGCAGGTTCAATATGCGGATTTTCATTGAGTGCAAGCGCAACGCCAACGGCGATTGCCTCAAACCTAATGCGAGGGACAGATGAATTATTTGCGTTCTTCCGGAAATGATACGGAAAATTCTGACGGACGAATGCAAGCATCTCCATAAACCCGCTTTCATAAGCAGGCCTGTCAAAGCCATTTTCATTCTTGTCATCAAGATAGTTATCTAGAAACTCATCTACTCGGCGGTCAAAATTCTCATATTGATCACGGTAGGCGAAAAATCGGAGAACAAGCTCTGAGTACTCACGACGTTTGACACGAGCACCACTGATGGGGCACAGCTCTTTAAACTCACCATTGTCGGATAAAGAACGAACAAACACCAAGAAGTCACCATCTCGAGACCCCATTCGCTTTTCCATATCTTCAAGCTTCGACCCACCGCTATTTAGCCGATCAAAAAGTTGACGCCTTGCCTCTTCGTCAACCTCTATCAGCTCTATCATGCGCAAGGTCTTTCTCCCAAACCGAAGCTGTCTTGGCAAAGGCAGATCCTTGAAGCAAAAACCATTTAATTTGTCTAATATTTCCAGCCGGTCAAGTTTAAGCTCATTACCCATGAATCTAACCAGGGTTCTTATTCTCTGAGAGCCATCGACAATTTCGAGTCGACCAGCATCTTCCCCAGAGGTTATGTCTGCCACGTAAAGATAAGGAATTGGAAGATTGAGCAAAATCGACTCAATGAACCGAGATTGTTGGGCATCGCTCCACACCAATTCACGCTGGTAATCGGGAACAAAAATTTCCGCCTTATCACCCTCAATCTTATCTACAAATTTCTTGACAATGACTTCAACAGGGTACTCTCTGATATCAAAGTCTGTTTCCTTTTGACGAAGAGAAATCTGCTCTTCGGCCTGCTCTTTCTGCTCAGCAGAAAAATCATCAATGAGCGTCATTTGTTCATTATTGTTCATTTTAGACCTTCATGTATGCGCAATTGTACTGATCAGGGCTGCCAGAAACCTACTTATAATCAATTTACTGAAGGGAGACAAAACCAAAGAAAAAACAAATCTCATCCCAACCAACCATTAGTAGAGAGGCCTTTCAGGCCCATTTAACCAAACAATCCACCCTGCACGCCTGCATTTTGGGATATATTCTTTCTGACTGATTTGACATCCCTTTTCGATTCAGCATTTTTGCACGCAGCCTCATGCCTTGCTTTGTTTAGCATCGCCAACCGATACAACAACCCCTCTCTTGCCTTTTCACTTATCGTGAATCGTGTATTTTTCCCCTCCGGCAAGTACGCCACGCCATGAAAACCGTGAGAAAGATCAATGTCATCAAACCCATATGCGCGCAAAACTTCATTATTTAATTCAGCCTGCAATTTTCTGAGGCTCTTTATTTCAGCGGTAACGACAGCAGGGTTATGGAAATCGTTGTAAAATTTTGTCATACCCTTGTCGTTTTCGACCATGTAAGCAGAGCGCTCATGAAAATATCGTTCACCCAGGCCTCCAAGTGCTTCATTATCTCCATCCAACACCCCATCAGGAAAAGGAAATGTTTCAAACACATCGCCGTGCGTGTAGCGCAAATCTTGCTTCATTCGAGAGCCATATTCCCATGCCCAAACCGCATGAATATCGGATGACAAACAGGCAAACAATGAGAAGCTATCGCTAGCCACGACACAGAGCGAATGGGCATAAACGTATGAGTTTGGAACCAGGGTAAAACAGGGGTACTTTGTTGCACCCGTTGCGAACACAATGACTCGCTCTAAAGGTATTTGGCTTTTATCCCAACCTTTCGGATGCTTCATGAAAGAATCGCCTCGACCTAAAGCATGGAACAAAGCAGGTCTTTTTTCTGCGTACTGCCACCAGCGCTGAGGCAAGGGGCTTCGAAGTGCGTATTCATTACTGTCGTCTTTGAGCCTCTGGCGCACCGGTTTCACGTATTTTTTAACGTGCTCATATGCAGATTGTAGATTTTCTGCGCCCACCTCATCCCAATCGAAAAAGTTGATAACCTTTCTACCTGGTTGATGGACTGGCGACTGATTAACTTCTTTCCCAATAAGGTAATCAAAAATAACATTACACGACCCATCGCCTTTCAATCTCCAGTCAGCGCATGTATCTTCGTCGACTAAAAAACCATCACCCAGAATAATAACACCCTGAAAAACAAGACCTTTACTTCCGGCCAACTTCACGGGGCGCCAATTCTCCCTCTGAGTCAGTGATGAGCTTATTTGAGGAACAGCCTGTGAGGATAGATATTTGGTGCCCTGCCAATTTTCTTTTGCAATGTACACACTACTCGTAACCACATTTGCCGAACCAGGCCAGACAAGATTAGGTCTGGCCCTAAAAACTGTCGATCCAGCCTCAAGCACTGAATCAAGGCCGACTTCACGTGTATTACCTTCCGATATGGTATTGACTGCAATCAATCCGAAATAACCATTTGGTGATAACAATTGATTTGATCTGATAAAAAAGTACGCAACCAAATCGGCTGAACCACGCCTACCCTGAGCGATACACTCAACCAAATAATCTCGATAGCGCCCCCCCATAACCCCCGTTATCTTTTGCCCGCCCAAAAAGGGAGGATTGCCCACTATTGCATCAAATCCCCCTCGACCACTAATGAAAACCTCGGGAAACTCCAAGGGCCAATGCATTGGGCTTCTTGGCTCTCTGTCCGTTGGCAGATCAGACATCAAAGCTTCATTACTGAGCTTCTGCAAAGCAGTAAATACACCTTTTTCCCCAGCAAACAATTGGCCCGCCTTATCTGACAATGATATTGCGATTCTTTCGGCAACATTTTCCCTACCGCCAGACGTTATCACCTCACCCAAAAATGCATTAGCAATTAATTCTGACGCTGTAAGTTTTTCACGTGCTCCCATATCCAGCGCAGCCATCGCCTCTACATCATGAATGTCACGGATAGGCATTGCTCTGAGCTGTTTGCGAAGTTGAATTACTTCTTTAACTGCCTGTTTAATATTTTGACCAAATAAACGCTGCTGGCCTTTACCGGACGGACTCATTGAGAGCTCTGTTAACTGATCCAGTCGGTGGATGCCCAACAGGCTGTCGCCGGCACGCAAGTTGTGATCAAGAAAAGCGAAGGGCCGCCCCTTTGCCAACGTCACTAACCAGATTGATAGTTTGGCTAGCTCAACAGCCAGTGGATTCACGTCGACACCATAGAGGCACCGCTCCGCAATAAGTTGGCGTGCTATCACCGCGCGCGCTTCGCTGTCGCGGGGTAGCAATTCACCGACAGCTCCTGATTCCAGAACCTCTCCATCCACACTTACGGTTTTTCCAGCCACCTCTACCTGTGCCCAAGACTCGACTAGCCGATCAGACAACCAGCGGCAAACTTGCACCAGAAAAGCACCGGACCCCATAGCCGGGTCGCAGATTTTTAGGTCAAGAAGCTCTTTGGGTGACCTCAGCCTCCAATGATCACGCGGCACACCCTCAGCAGGACCAACATAGGCCACCGGAGTGAGAGTCTCAGCCACGATCTGCTCAGTCATAGATTTCGGGGTGTAGTGCGTGCCGGTTTCCCGCCGGTCGGAACCAGCGGTAACAATAAAAGCGCCAGCTGGATATACAAGCGGATAGCCCCAAGGGTCAGTCCGCAGCAAATGGGCATAGGGCTTGACGCGGTCACGTAGCTCGGTGTCGCCCTGGCAAGCTGTCAGCAGCCGATCAGCCAGAGCGTCATCGACGGGTTTGGCTAGATCATTGCGCACCCGGCTAGCAGAGCTGCCGGAACGTTCTTCCAGCAACTCGGCTAATCGGGCAGCGCCATCCAAGTGAGCCGAATCCAGTTCGGCCAGTTTTATCCATGGTGACTTGGCGCTCTTAGTAGCATCCAGTTCCAGCGTGACTTCATCAGTACGCTTGACGGTCCGCTCTAGCAGCCCCTCGTACACGTAGCCGATTTGTTCGACATCTAACGCACGGTAAGACAGCGTGCGGCCCTGGAATTGTTGAATCGCTTCCAGCAACAGCAGCACGGTACGGTTGTCGATAGGCAGCGGTGTGGCTGCATCAGTACGCCAGTTCGCCCCCTTGGCCCGACCTTCGAGGAATGGGAATCTATCCGGATTGAACAGTGATCCGCCCAACGCTGGGAGACGCATGTTTTCGTGTTCAATTCCACCGTACACGGCGCGGAAGATTGCCAGCAGCCGAGACCAGGCATCCCAACGACGCTCAAGAACCTCATCGGATTCTTTACGCAACTGCAGACGCAAGGTTGAGAGTGCGTAGTAGGCTTCATAGCGTTCGTCGCCCATCAACAGCAGGCCACGCTCTTCGGCGGAGAGCAGGAACACCAAGCGCATCATCACCGTCAACGCGGCCTCATACAGCTCGGGTTCTTTAACGTCGTGCAAGAGCTCTCTGTTGCGATCCTGATCAGCTTTGTCGAGGGATTGAATCAACACCTCGACGGCACGGCGCACCTGCTCGCCAAGGGCGTCGGTGACTTCGTCCTGGAATTTCAGGGAGCGATCCAACAATGCGGGCAGCTGTTCGGATTCGTCGACAAAGAAACGACGAATACCGAGCAGGTGCACGAAGGCCTGTAGGGTAATGGGCTCCTGACTCCAAATGCGAGCATACCAACTAGCAAAGGTGCTGACGGCCCCCACGGGCGCATCCACCAGCATCCAGCGCTCCCCGTTGGTCACGAGTCCGAGGCGGCACCCAAGCAAACGGCACATTTGCACCATACGTTCAGCGGGGGAGGCGGCCCAGCCGTCTTGTTTCAGAGTGACATCAAGATCAATATCTTGCGAATAGGTTTGGATCAGCAGCAGTGGCTTGTTAGAACTCTGCTCATCAATAACCGCCAGGTCCGGCGATAGCGTCAAGCCTTGCTCAGGCAAGCTAGCCTCAAGGTTAGCGGTGCACCAATCGGCACGTTTGAGGACATCGCCTTTTCCGTCATCATCAAGCTCGAGAACGCGCGACAGCACTTCGTCGATCCATGCTGCATGCAAGTCGGGGAACTGCGCGTCCTCCAACTCCAGCGCTTCGCGCCACTCCTCATAAGCCTGGCGCAAGCGCTTCCGTTTTACGCCATCAAGCTCCTCTAGTCCTTGTGGAAATGCCTCCTTCAGAACAGGCACAGCAAGAAATGGGCCAGAGATCTCAATTAGTGACAGCCACTCATCATGCAAACTGAGCTTACTCATGCGGCATCTCCATTCACTGCAGACTCTGGTAGCAGGAAGATCACAGCAACCGGGAAAGTCCGGTCGCTCAGTTTCGCATATCGGATATCAATGGCCTCGGCCTCCTGCTGGCGTTCGTCTGGTATGCGGTCAAGACGAGCCTCCAGTGCGGCGGTATCACGCCTGAGCTGTGTTCGCTCATCCTCGGTAAAAAGAGTGAACTGTTCTGGCTGAACATCTTTATCCAATTCAGCACGGATGGCCTTTTCCAGCTCATCAAGCACGGCTTCAATGTCAGCCACTTCCTGCTGCTTACGCGATTGCAGGGTATTTGCCAGGTACTTGAGCCGATCTTTCGACCGAGCATCGACAGACTGCAAAATCGAACTCTCTGCGCGATCGAAACGCATGCGTATGGCGTCGAATAGCGAGTCTGAAGCTGTTATTGGTTTGGCTTGATCCAACCATTGCTGGATTTTGGTGACCCCGTCTTCACGCCGGAACGTTTTATCCCCCAGATAGCCACCTGCTGCCGTCAGCTCTTCGTGGAGGCGGTGATGGTTACCACCAGTGACAACCAGCCGCGAGATGACGACCACGGCCGGACCATCAATTAGTTCGTCAGGCACAGAGCGCACAGTGACTCGATGCAGCTTTTTCACATCCTCCTGTGCCCACACTTCGGCGCGCAGTAAGCGCAGGCACATTTTTACCAACCGATGATTGAGGTGAACCAACACCACATCGTCACGCCCGGTAGCGACAGCGTGATCGAATGTGATGGGCCTGACCTGCAATGTGTGAGGGTGACGCAGCCCCTCAAGGCATCTAGCCCATGAGCCAGATAGTGCAGGCATCTTAAATACCGTTCCCGACGGAGCTCCCGCCAAGTCTAAGGGCTCTAGCGGTGGGCGACCCGCTAAATTTAGGCCAACCTTAACCGCCATGAGGATGTGCTCAGGCGTGAGATGAAAATCCTGCTGAGTGGCGAGGAGTCGTTCATGCAGCTTGGCAACCCGATCTTTAAGTTCCCTCTCGGCTCGCACGAAACGTCTTGCCTTTGCAATTTTTGCCTCAGCAATACGTGTATCAAGGTCTTTCAGGGAGCCTTCGATGAGCCCTGACATCTGTGGCGCGATGACCGGATTGACGCTACCCATATCTTCTCGCATGGATTCAAGCTTTCGCAGCGCTCTGATGATATCGTCGCCGTGACCGCCAATCGATTCCTTTCCCTGTTCACCGCCATCGACAGGATGCCATATCAACACTTCCTTCTGGCGCTGCCCGTGTCGATCAATACGACCGTTGCGCTGTTCCATCACGTTGGGGTTGTAAGGGATCTCCAAATGAATGAGACAGTTACAGTGGTTCTGCAAATCGATACCTTCGGATGCGGCATCGGTGGCCAGCAGAATGCGTACCGCCGAATCTTTGGGCGAGGCCTGGAAGGCAGCTTTGACTTTCTCTCGCTCGTCCTGCGCCATGCCGCCGTGAAGGATGGCCAGACGATCGCCCCCGAAATCGTGACTAGCCAGGATCTGGTGCATCCACTGGTGAGTGGTGCGATATTCGGTAAACAAGATCACCCGACGATCATTCCACTCCCCGTCAGTCTTGAGGTTAGCAGTGAGCCAGTCGAGGACTGCTTTGGCTTTAGCATCCACCTGGTTCTTGGCCGTTTGCGCCCACGATCTCAGTTCGTTCAGCATCTGCTGCTGGTCTGCTGTCAGCGGTTGCGCACGGCGTGAAGCCTCTTCGACAGCCTCGGATTGGGCGTTTTCGACTTCTTGGTCGTTGGCGTAGTCTTCATCGGCTCGCAGGATGGCCTTGCGTAAGATGCGCTCCGCCATTGCGTCCTTGTCTTTGCGCTGATGGCCATTGGCCAAACTCGCAATATGCTTCTCGAGGGTGGATGCGAAGGCGGCGGGAGAGGAAAAGAGCCGTTTCTTGAGGAGCCGGTTGACGAACGACGTTCCGAAAGCATTACCTGCTTTTTCTGCGCTCCGTTCCCGGCTTACGCAGTAGTCATTCAGTTTTTGGTGAATTTCGCGCTCTTGTGCGGAGTACGAGGCGAGCAATGCTTGTAGCCTGCGCTGCGGATAGAGCGGCTTGCCTTCCGCATCGACCAGGTCGCTCTTGAGGCGACGTATCATCACCTGACTCAACTGCTTCTCATCGGGCAGAATGTTTCTGGCGAAACGCTGGTCGTCCAGCAGCTCCAGCAGAGAGGTGAAGGATTCCGTGTAGCCATTATGTGGCGTAGCAGTTAGAAACAATCGATGCTGAAAATGTGGACTAATGGAGCGAATGAAGCGCGTCCGCTGACTCTCTAGCGCGTAGTGCGCACCGGCTGCGGGAGCGATGTTGTGTGCTTCATCGACGACAAGCATGTCGAATTTGCGGGGATAGCTGGTACGAGCAGGTAGAATATCGCGCATCGCACGAAGCCCTTCACCACTCTTGATCCAATCCATAGACGCGATCAAGCGCGGATGTGAGGTCCACGGATTTGCGTGGATACCGCGCTCTCGACGCAGCTGTTTGATATACGCGCTATCAACGATGCGGAACTCAAGACCGAACTTCTCCAGCATCTCCATCCGCCACTTCTCTTGCAGAGATGCGGGACAGACAATCAAAACGGTACGAGCTCGATGCCGAAGGAGCATCTCTTGAATGACCAGCCCCGCCTCAATGGTCTTTCCTAGACCAACATCATCAGCGATAAGCAGGTTAACGCGAGCCATATCAATCGCACGCACTAAGGGGTCAAGCTGAAAGTCTTCAATGCTTACACCGCTCCTGAATGGAGCCTGCAAAAACCCCTTATCGGCATTGGTAGCAGCCCCCCACCGCACAGCGTCAAGGAATGCCTCCAGCGTATCTGAGTCGTCCTGGCCCGTGATGGACGGCAGGCCTGCACGCTCAATAACCTGCACGCCAGGCTCAATATCCCAGATAACCTCAAGGGACTCTCCTAGCCCATCCTCATCTATCGAGCTTAAAGAGACAAGAAATCGCCCATTACCTGAAGCCCCTTTATCAGATACAGTTTTCTTGTTGACCGTGTAGCCCCCTGCCGAGTCCCTAACCTCATGGGCTTCTGCAAGTGATGACGCAGAGACATCTGAAACTATCCACTGCCTTCTTCTGACTTCAACGAGCTGTCCAGGCTCAGGGATAACAGGGCCCACTACAACCTCTCCGTCCTTAGTCTGCATCGATATCCTTTCTTTTCTCTTTATTGGCTAGTTATTAGGCCAAGCCGACTTCCACCAAATGACCTTTGATGCTTCGTGCAATAGCTCGCCCCAAGTCAACAGGCACAGCATTCCCAATCAGTCTTCCCAAGACCTTGAAACTCACCTTCTCCCCCTTAGGGATGAACTCATAGTTACGAGGAAAGCTTTGTATGATGGCAGCTTCACGTAATGTTATTGCTCGATCTTGTTCAGGGTGTCCAAACCTTCCATTTCCAAAGCCATAGCACTGCGTGGTCATCGTAGGAGCAGGCTTATCCCACTCCATTCGTCCATAGACGCCAGGATAGGTTCGGCCACTTTCTGATTTATGGCATTCGGCAACCAGTTCGCTAGGCCAATCTCTCCAAGTTCCTCCCGGTTTCGAAGCCTTGATCCGGAGCAAATTCTTCTCGGACAGCGTAGCTGCAACATGCAGCTTATCTCTAGGAGCCGCCTCCCCCGCTGAAAGGGGCCTCAACTTCTTAATTGCTTGGCTTACGGTTTTTGGTTTTTTGTGGGTTGCGTCAATCATCTTGATGGAGCCATGCTTTGAAGCTAGCAAGACCATCCTCCTCCGTGTTTGAGGAACGCCATAATGAGTGCTATCTACAACGTCATACCAAACGTTGTAATTGGAACGCTTCAACTCATCTACGAAATCATGGAAAACTTGATGTTTCACAACGGTGGGAACATTTTCCATGGTAATAACATCAGGATGGGTCTCTTTCACCAGTCGCGCAAAGTGGTACAACAATCCCCAGCGGCCATTTTTTCCATCCGACTCATAGCGCTGTGCATAGGTCGAAAACGGCTGGCATGGTGCGCAGCCAGCGAGGATCTTTAGTTTCGCACCACCAAAAAGGTCCATTAGTTCGGAGGACGCTAACTTGCTAACGTCTCGCTCTAAAAACTTTGCTTGGTTATTAGCCTCATAGGGGTACTGACATGCCGGATCCAGATCTATTCCAGCTGTAACGTGAAGCCCTTCTTGAACGAATCCATGCGTCAACCCTCCTGCACCACAAAACAGGTCAATACAAGCCAAGTTCGCCATACCAAGCCACATCCCAAAAGTAAAACCACTAGTCATTGAAGTTATATTCGGATAGGCAATGAGAGAAGGCCTGAAATGAATATAACGGAAGCACATCCCCCCTCATCTGCATACCCGCTAGCACATCTAGAGGGGGCTGAATACGCTGCTTAGAATTCTAGGTTCCTGCAGCATCAATTACCAACTGATCAAAAAACAACCGCCCCACAAGAAAACCAATAACTGCTTGATTTTTAATGAAATAATTTTTCTCCGCAGCCATAGGACATTCAAAATATTTTCAAACACATATCACCTCCATGAAGCCAGGAAGGAATGGCCTTCCTGAACCCTATCTCATGGAGGTTTCATGATCATTCAATGTCCGTCCTGTCGCTCCATCCGAGTCGTCGCCTTGCAGATTGGTCGCAAAGTAGGCGGCTCTGTCGGCACGGTTGCTGGTGCCGCCAGCGGCGTTGCCATGGCGACTAGCGGAGCTCGCGTAGGGGCTACCGTCGGCATGGCGTTTGGGCCTGCTGGATCTGCGATTGGCGGCATCGCCGGTGCTGTGCTTGGTGGCCTGGCCGGTGGAGTCGCCGGCGGTGAAGCAGGAGCTGCATTGGGCTCCCGGCTCGACGATACCTATCTCGACAACCTGGAATGCCTGGATTGCAAGCACAGCTTTCGCCTGGATTCCGAGTAACCCCTTCTCTTATCCCTTATCTACTCATTTTTGAAGCCCGCCTTGTGCGGGCTTCTTTATGCCGCTTTGGAGGCCTGAATGGATATTCCCACTTTCGTAAAGAACGAGCAGGGCTTGTACCACGTACAGGGCTACGTGAAGCCGGAGGAGATTGTCAGCACTGCTGCCACCATCCTGCTGGATGAGCTCACCGACCTGGAAGCGCTGACCGCGCCTACTGATGTCGCCCAGTTCCTGCAGCTGGCTCTGGCCCAGGAGAAGAACGAGGTCTTCTCCGCCATCTTCCTTAACAACAAACATAAGGTGCTCCGTTTCGAGACCTTGTTCAACGGCACCATTGATAGCTCTGCGGTTTACCCCCGTGTGGTGGTGCAGCGTGCGCTGGATTGCAATGCCGCAGCCATCATCTTCGCCCACAACCATCCCTCGGGTTGTAGCGAGCCCTCTAATGCGGACCGGCAGATCACCAAACGCCTCACCGATGCCCTCGCACTGATCGATGTGCGGGTGCTGGACCACTTTGTGGTGTCCCGTTCTGGCTACGTCAGCCTGGCCGAGCGCGGCTGGCTCTAACCCTGCCCTATTGGGCATACCGTCTTATTACAGGAGATTGACCATGGCACATCTTGTCGAAAACATGGCCTATGTGGGCCGTACACCCTGGCACGGGCTGGGTAACCAGCTGGCCACCCAACAACCACTGGAAGTCTGGATGCGCGAAGCCGGCATGGATTGGGAGATCCGTGAGACCCCGGTTCGCTTTATCAGTAGCGAGGCTGGCGCTCTCGGGCAGATATCATCTTTCCCGGATCAGAAGGTACTGTTCCGCTCTGACAATCAGGAGCCCCTGTCGGTAGTGAGCAACCGCTTCAAGGTGGTTCAGCCCCGAGAGGTGCTGGAGTTCTACCGGGATCTCACCGAGCAGTCCGGCTTTGAGCTGGAGACCGCTGGCGTCCTGAAAGGTGGCCGCAAGCTGTGGGCGCTGGCACGTACCGGGCAGACCGGCTCCTTGGCAGGCAATGACCAGACCAACGGCTACGTGCTACTGGCCACGGCCTGTGACGGCACCTTGGCCACTACGGCGCAGTTCACCAGTATCCGGGTGGTGTGCAATAACACCCTCGCCGTCGCGCTGAATGGCAACACCCATGCGGTGAAGGTACGTCATAGCACCACCTTCGATCCGCAAGCGGTGAAGCAGCAGCTAGGGATTTCGGTCTCTGCCTGGGATGACTTCATGTATCGCCTGAAAGCCTTGAGCGAACGGCGCATCACCCGCAAGACCGCCGAGAAGGTCATGCAGACCATCTTCACGGATACCAGCTATCAGCCACCCGGCATGCCGGTGAAGGCCAACGAACAGGCCATGAAGAAAGCCATGGCCTTGTACGACGGTGCCGGTCGCGGGTCGGAGCTGGCGTCCGCCAAGAATACGGCCTACGGCCTACTCAATGCGGTCACCGAGTTCGTGGACCATGAACGCCGCGCTCGCAGCACGGACAACCGGCTGGACTCAGCCTGGTTCGGTAAGGGCGCCCAGATCAAGCAGCGTGCTCTGGAGCAAACCTCCCTGCTAGTCGCCTGATCCAGCCTGACCGCTTACCTCTCCCCTCTCTCTTCTTCCTTTTAAAAGACAACTGGAGAACCCCATGAATCTGAAATGGCTCTACCGCCTGTTGGCGGTATGGGACTGTCGCCCTATGCCTGCTGAATTGTCAGCGGTGTGGGGCGCGTTCCTGCATGAAGGCCTGATGTGCCATCCCGGTCCGGGTCGGGCTCGCCGCATCCTGGAGACCTGGGACAGTGGCTGTATCGAGCTGATCATCGCCACCTGTGAGTACCTGGACCCACTCTGGCAGACCGTCTCTCACATCTGGTTCGAACCCCGTGGTCGCCCTGGCATCTTCGAGTACGAAGTGGTCAGCGAGTTGGGCGAGTGGCTCGGTGAACAATTACTGACTCACGGCCACCTGCCCAGCAATAAAGAGGCGGAGCGTTACATCGAGGCGCTGGTGAATGACTTCTTCGAGATTGGCGAGGAAGGCCCTTCCTCTTCAGGTCGAGCCGCATGATGTCATTTAGGCACCACTCACATTCACCTTTCATTCCTTACCCCTAGCCCCGGCCTCTGTGCCGGGGCTTTTCTTTGTCTGGAGCATTCTCATGGCACAACCGAAAAGCACCGCACCCGGCCAGCGCCCTGCCCTGCGCCTGGTGTCGACCAAACGCATGAACCGCGAAGACTGGCTGAAGATCCGCAAGCAAGGCATCGGTGCCAGTGATGCCGCTGCAGCGGTAGGTATCAGCCCGTACCAGTCCCCACTGGAACTGTGGATGATCAAGACCGGGCGGGATGGTCTGTTACCCGCCCCTGATCCCGATGACATTCAGTCCCCCCTGTACTGGGGCACGCTGCTGGAGCCGAAGGTAGCCGAGGCTTACGCCAAGATCACCGGCAACAAGGTACGGCGCGTGAATGCCGTGCTGCAGCACCCGGATGACGACAAGCCCTGGATGCTCGCGAACCTGGATTACGCCGTCGTCGGTAATGACGATGTTCAGATACTCGAATGTAAGACCACAGGACAGTACGGGGCCAAGCTGTGGACGGACGGGGTTCCCGAGTACATCCAGTGTCAGGTGCAGCATCAGCTGGCGGTTACCGGCAAGCAGGCTGCCGATGTGGCCGTGCTGATCTGCGGGCAAGAGTTGCAGATCCATCGGATCGCGCGGGATGAGGCACTGATTGCTCACCTGTACGAGCTGGAGCGGGAATTCTGGCAGTTGGTGGAAGCGGACACCCCACCGGACCCGGATGGCTCCGACTCTGCCGGGAACGCCCTGCAAGCCCTCTACCCCCAGGATAAAGGGGAAACCGTGGATCTCACGGATAACCCGGCCATGGAAGGCGACTTCAATGAGCTGCTGGATCTGCGGGACACCCTGGGCCGGTTGAACGAGCGAGAGTCCACCCTCAAGCAACGCATCCAGCAGACCATGGGGCTGGCCAGCAAGGCCACCTTCACCGAGGGCTCCGTGACCTGGAAGCGCAGCAAGGACTCCACCAGCCTGGACAGCAAAGCTCTGCTGCAAGATCAGCCTGATCTGCTCAAGCACTACCCCAAGCACAGGGCGGGCAGTCGCCGGTTCCTGGTGCGCCCCAACCCCTAACCCAACTCAAAGCGGCATAACAGCCGGGCTTGGCCCGGCTGCGTGTCTATGTCTGCACTCAGGAGAATCCCATGATTAAAGGACTCGCGATTACCCCACCCGTGATCGGCCGCATCAGTATTGGCCGTGTAGTGGAGAAGAACGGCAAGCGTCTGCCGGAGAAAGACGACCAATTCACCATCACCACCCAGATCCAGACCAAGGAGGGCTGGCTGCCTCACCCGCTTGATGAAGGCTTGCGTAAGGAAACCCAGGGCAGCAAGCTGCGCAGCATTCCCATTACCCTGCCCTTCAATGACCCGGATCTGAACCTACGGGCCGAATACACCTTCTTCGAACGCAAGAGCGGCAGGCCCCTGTGTGCGGGCAATGGGGAGACATGCCGACGGCATACAGAGAATGGACTGGAATCACTGCCCTGCCCCTCACCGGATCTGTGCGACTACGGCAGCCATGGGCTGTGTAAGCCCTATGGTCGGCTGTACGTCCAGATCGGTGACGATGATGAGCTGGGCTGCTTTGTGTTCCGAACTACTGGCTACAACAGCATCCGCACCCTCGCCGCTCGCCTGCGTTACTTCCATGCCATCAGTGGCGGCAACCTAGCGACCCTGCCCCTGGAACTCAAGTTACGGGGCAAGAGCACCACCCAGAGCCACCGGGCACCAATCTACTACGTGGATTTGACCCTGAGAGCGGATCAAGACATGAAGGAGGCTGTCACCCATGCCAAGGAAGAAGCGAAGGGGCGTGAGACTCTGGGAATCAGCCAGGCAGAGCTGGATAAGGTCGCTCAGGCGGGCCTGATGAATGCGCAGTTCGAGTATGCGGAAGATGAGGGTCTGCAGGTGGTGGAGGAGTTTTCAGGCGAGGGCTCAGCTCAAACCAGAGACTCCCGCAACCAACCCACTTCCGCACTCAGCAATAAGCTGGCAGGAAAACAGTCTGCGGGTTAATCCACAACTCTCTGAAGCATCGAACGGCCTGATCCACATAGGTGGATTGGGCTTCCTAATGAGTGGCCCGCACGCAGCTCCAGACCAGCAAACACAGACGCCACAGACTTAATCCTGCCCATCCTCGAGGGAAGATGTGATGTTTTAAGGGCATAGCATCACACGAAATGCCTTAAATGCGATGTTATTTGGGTATAGGCTGCTTGCAATCACTACCCAAGAGGAAATCGGCGTGGCGAAGAACATCGATGTAGACAAAACCATCATCAAGAAGCTCAGAGTTAATCAGAAACATACTCAGCTATCACTGGCCCTGGAAATTGGAGTCTCTCGTAGAGCTATCTCGTGTATAGAAAATACGGGCAGCACCAGCAAGCAAACAGCAGAGAAACTAGCCAAGGCTTTCGGCGTATCCTTCAATTATCTCACTGGTAACGACGAGTCCGACTTTCTCCCTTCTCCGTTTTATTGCGAACTCATTGAATCCGGAAGCCCTTCGCAACAAGCACGGAGTCAGCTATTCAATAGTGAGACTGAACTACTGGCATTTCTTGATCAGCAGATTAATCAAGAGCGCCCATTTCGTATCGGGGGAAGAATCCCCGGCGAATACTCGGATTTCCCGACTAAGTCGCTACCGACATACTCCATTGAGGGTGTGAACTGCACGCTGAGAATCCCCTTAAGAGAAGAAGAACCAGACCCAGAGGAAAATGACGGCAGAATACTGACTTTCACTTTTCGAGAACTGCGACTTCAGACAGATGTCGGTCTTACCTGGCAGCCTCTGCAAAAATGGATATCAATTTACATAAACCAAAACCTAAGCCGGACTCTCAATAAATACTACCCGGAATATATCTTCCTGGGGGAACACAGGGGCAATAGAGCTCAATTCCTTGTCGTTCTCAGTGATGAGACCCAACAAGTAGAAACGGAAACGCTGCTGTTGGAGGGGCTTTGGCCTGTACGCCAGTTTGCCACGTGGTTTAGCCATCACTTACCTCCCTTAGCGGCAAGAAAGATTCCTTCTGATAACAGGGTTTCATTCAGACTATCCCCTGGAGATCACTCTTTACCAGAAAGAAGGATAGACATCTTAAGGGTTGATCCAGTTACAGAGACTAAAGCTCCATTTCCTGAGGTATGGCAAGAATCTGTAATAACCGCATTATCGTGGAGCAAGTCGATTAACAAAGCAGGAATACCGGACAATTCAGCTATGCCAACTCTCGAAGAATTCTCACATTTAATTCGAGATTAAATCGATTCTAAACAAAAGAATCAGCGGCATTTGTATCCAAACCTTACAGCAAGAGAATAACTATGGAAGTCAATTTCATCGGCCCTTTGGGCAAAGTAACTGGGTCGTGCACATGGATGCGAGATCAAAAAAAGGGGTGGAGTTTCTTAATCGATTGCGGAATGCAGCAGGGGGAGGTCACCGCTGATGAATGGAATCATCAGACATGGCCATTTGAGCCTTCTGAGATTAAATTCATTGTTCTCACTCATGCCCATATGGATCATAGCGGCCTTATACCTTCGCTCTACGATTCGGGTTTTAATGGAAAGGTATACTGCACCGAAGAAACCGCAGCTATAGCAGATACTCAATACAGAAACTCGATACACTTGAATCCCGACCTATTCAACCAGAAAAATATCGACGGCATTAAATGGTGTCATTTCAAAAAAGAGCCAATCCTGGGAAGCTACCATCCTGTTGATAATGACCTTTTTATCCAGTTCCTGAGAACCGGCCACATCCTTGGCGCAGTGTCTGTTGGCATTTTCTGGGGCCCACCAAGGTCACCAGAGCAACGAAGCATCGTTTTTTCAGGAGATATTGGCCCTCAGAGCGAAGAGCATGAAGCATTACCAACCATTCGCCACTTTATGAATCCTGGAAAGCATAATTATGCGGTTATGGAATCTACCTATGGTTCCACCAACCGTACCTCCACGGAAAAAGATCCCGGCACTCGAAGAGCCCACCTGAAGTCGCTTGTTGACAGAACCATGAGCAATCAGGGAACGCTAATCATCCCAGCATTTGCGTTAGGCCGAAGCCAGGACATCCTTTTCGATCTGCATGCCATCGCCGCTGAAGAACCTGACCAATATGAACGCATTGATTTTTACTATGACTTTCCACTTGGTAAGGAAATCATAGATAGAACGGCCCCTTTCTGGTCAAAAACGGAAAGCAACCTGAAGAAAACCAGACCGCTGTGGCTAGGAAAGCAGATCTTTAAGCTTCTTGGACTGACCAACAACGATCCAGAGCACCTGCAGCAGGCGATCAAGGCAATGTTATCCATTAGCCTTCATCAAGATGATCCAGATTGGGCTGGATTGGAAGGTGGAAATAAAATAGCAGAAAACTGGAAGCCTATTGTGGCCAACAACCCTCCATCACCAGATGAAGTAGCATCATCCAACCGCCCAACTGTCATCATCACAGGGTCAGGAAATGGCGACGCTGGAAAAGCCTCATCTTGGCTTTCCAATCTTTTAACAAAAGACACCACGACCGTGGCAGTAACAGGGTACTGTGGCTCGAAGACCGTCTGCGGAAAGCTGCTCTCTATCAAGAGCTTGTCAATCCCCAACAGGAGAATGAGCGAAAACATCATCGAGTGGTCAAATATCGATCGCAGCGTTGCCGTGGCTGACATTCGAGCAAGTATTGAGGAAATTAAAGGTTACTCTGCTCATGGGGACCAAGAAGACCTTTTGAACTGGGCGCTGCGCAATGCAATAGATGGCTACTTACCAGCCGGGGATACTTTTTTTCTTCAACATGGTGATAACCATAACAGGAATTCACTAAGAACGGCGCTTTACAAGAAAGCCCAGGAGCTTGGCTTTAATATCGATGTACAGCTGCCAGAGGCAACCACAGGCTGGATATCACTTGAATCTAGCGAGAGCGCCCACAGGGATGCCGATTTCGAGCTCATCATGGAAATGCTACATCAGCGTCCGGAGTTAAAAGGCATGATTAGGGAGAAAGAGGAGAGCCAAAGCTAACACGTAACCCCCTTAGTCGAGAGATCACGACTTTTTAACGCTTAGGCAAACCGCACATAACCCGGCTTCCGATAGGAAGCCGGGCTTTACTACACATGATCCGACCCTGCCGGACCGACTCAACCTATCTATTTATCCAGCAATGTTCCAGAAGAATCAAACGCCGCAATTCCTGAACGCAGGGAATCTCTACTATCATCAAAGGCAGATGAAAAGAGCCCACCCACAAAAATTTCATTACCCCGCGAAGCAAGACTATTAACCACACCTCCAGTACCTGGCTGCCAACCGGTCAATGACCCCGTGGAAGAAAATGCGGCCAACCCCCTGCGAGCTTGGCCATTTGCAGAGTTAAACCAACCAGACAGATACAGCTGCTCATCACTTACAAGTAAAGTGGCGACATTCCCATCTAACCCAGCATCCCACACCGTAACATCGCCACCAGGAGTAAATGACGCCACCCCCTTTCGGGCTGCTGTACCATTATCTCCGCTTGCATAGTCGAAGCTACCTGCGACGTACACATTCCCCTCAAAGACGTCAATATCAACTACACCTCCATCAACGGTTGGCTTCCAAGGCAACAATTCGCCGGAGAGAGAAAATTCGGCTAGATCAGTCCTAGAAGAAGCCCCCTCTTCGTCAAATGCCTCATCAAAGTTCCCGCCAACATACAGACTGGACACATCCAGTTTAAGTGAGCGTGTGTATCCAATTACCCCTGAAGAGAAAGGCATTAGCCCCCCGCTCACGTCAAAAGCAGCCAAATTCGAGCGATTTTCAATCACGCCATTGTCACCAGCGTACTGAAACAGCCCAGCGACATAAACAACACCTCCACCTATTTCGATATCATAAACCTGATGACTGGAGTTGCAGTTCGTGCCACTTGCACCCGAACAAACGAATGGATCCCAACTCATAAGATCGCCATTCTTATTAAAGGCGGCCAAGTCACCTCGTGCCGTACTAGCAATTCCATCTCCCGCTGCGAAAAACCTACCACCTGCATAAATGATTTCATTGCTAATAGCTAACGTATTTACAGGACCATCCGTTCCTGGATTCCAGCTCGTTAAAAACCCCTCACTGTCGAAAGCAGCCAGATTACGCCGCAATGGCCCGCCCGCAACGCTGAAAGCACCTCCAACAAATGCCGACCCTCCATCAGTCCTCATTACATAAGCACCACTTCCTACTCTAAAACCTTGACCTGTAGGATCACCGGGGACCAACGGAAAGCCAACATCATTTGAATAGAATGATAACGTCTCTTCGTCATATGGGCCTTTGGCACTGGTAAACACAGTATCCCCATGAATAAATAACGATTGCACGCTCCCCGAAACCGAAGGGGCCCATGCAGTTAACGTACCGACAGAGTTTGTTGAAAAGGCCGCGACTTTAGACCTGGTTTTTGTACTAGGAGCTGTCGCGCCGACATAACCGCTCCTTGCCAAGCCAAAATTACCACCAACATACAGAGTGTCGTCCTTAAGCCCCATCGTAGAAATTGCGCCATTTATATATGGGTTCCATTCAGTGTTGGATATTCCTGTATCCCCATCAAGCGCAAATAAATAGCCAGGCCCGGCTATACATCGAAAGCCACTACCACTGCGCCCACCACCGACATATACAGTTCCGTCAGCAGAAGCCAACAGAGAGGCAACACACTCAAGATCACCCGCATCAGTCGTCAACACCTGTTTTGTGGATAAGCTTAGTCTGACAAGGCCACCGTAAGGGCTTGCTCCCCAAACGCCTGCAACAGATGAGAAATACCCGCCCACATAAAGGCTATCAGAGGCTTGTTCGAGTGCCAGAACAGGCCCGTCAAACAATGGATTCCATGACAGAAGAAGGCCGTCTTCATCAAAAGCGGCAAAACGCCCCCTAGCAATTGTTGCACTTCCATTTCCAGCAGCCAGGAAGTCCCCACCTGCCACAATCATCCCTTGAACTTTACTCAACGCGTATACAGGACCATCCGCACCGGGATTCCATGAGCTTAACTGACCACTAGCATCGATATGCGCCAATCTGAGCCGGCTCATTCCAGCAACTTTTGTGAAGTCCCCTCCAAAGTACCAGCCACCCTTTCCATCACTTACCGCTGCATATACCGTTCCGGAGACCTCCGGCATTGCCAACACATGGGGCCTATCCTGCACATCATTAACAGCAAAAGCTGCTGCCGAACCGGTATTCATCCCAGCAGCATAAAACTGACCGCCTACGTACCTGACTCCATCCGAATCAAGCACTTGATCATTGACCTTATTTATCGGCCCACCTACTCCCCAGGTCCTTTGTCGAAACTGAGTCCAGTCTCCAACGTGACCATTTCTTTCTAGCGCAAAGTAGACCGGCTCATTAACTTCCAGACCATTAATAATGACAGGAGAGGCAACAGAAAGTCTTAGCTCGACTCCATAACTCGAATATTGACTAATATCTGCCGCAGGGTCGCCTGAGACATATAGGTTATAACTCTCACCGATGCTTTCATCCCAGCTAACCTCCACCGAGGTCATGGATACAGGATCAATATGCAAGTCACCTTGATGCATTTTTTTAAGCCATGGAGTGTTCGGTAACAGACTAGAAACTTCTTGAGTATGAGTGCTCTCTTCGCCATCAATATTTGTGGTAATGACGAAGTAGTAACGTTGACCGCCATCCAGCTCGTTTAGTACAACCGGGTTAGACACCGACAACACCGCCCCACCACCGGTAAGGCTTAAATAGTTATCAGGGGTAACACCTGGCTCCACTGCATAATAAACATTGTAGCTATCAGCGTTTGGCACCGCGTCCCAATCGAGAACGAGATCCCCGCCAATTGAGCTTGTCTGAATTCCATCGGGTGCCGCCAATTCCTCAACAAACTCAGCTATTACAGACAAATCATCAGTGATCGCTAAATCTGTACGGTTAGCCGTGATCACTCCATCACTCCACTGCACGAAGCGATAACCAGCATCAGGGACAGCGGCCACCACCACACCGTCACTGCCGTGAATTACAGTTTGATTTGCATTACCTGTGATTTCCCCGCCCTGCCCTGCTTGGTATTCCAGGGTATACTGCGCCACTTCAAATGAAGCATTAACAGCAATATCCCCTTCGACTGCCAGATCAATACGTGGGTTCGAAACACTCCCATCACTCCACTGCGTAAACTGGTAACCGATATCTGGTACAGCCTCAACTGGCGAGCCGTCGACTCCATGGAATACCACTTGGCCAACCACCCCAGATATAGAACCGTTACTGTCTGAAGTATAAGTTAGGGTGTATTGGTAAGGAGAAAAGCCTGCCACAACATCAAGATCAGATTGAATATTACTATCTACACGGCTGACAGATGTGTTTCCGTCACTCCAGGTAGTAAAGTAGTAGCCACTATTCGGCACGGCCGTTACTGAGTCACCACTGCCGCCAACGAGCACCTCCTGGGTCGTAGTACCGACCAATGAGCCACCGGACTGAGCGCTATATTGAAGAATGAAAGATTGCTCATCTTGACCACCTGCTCCATGACAAACATAAGTCGTAGACTGGATCTCTACCGCATCAAGAACATTATCAGCGTCGGTATCAAGCCCAGTATTTACTGCGACTCCACCTGCTGCGCAGTTAGCCCCTGCCGGTTCATTGGTATAGGAGACAAGTGAGTTCAGTCCATCTTGACCATCTGCCCCATCCTGACCGTTGGTGCCGTCTTGACCATCAGAGCCATTCAGACCATCTACCCCGTCTTCACCGTTACAAAGAAAGGCTGATTGTTCCACCTCCCCTGATTCAAGAAGACCGTTTGCATTCAGGTCGACCCCGCTCTGGATCAGCTTGCCCCCTTCGGCACAGTTTGCTCCAGGCGCCTCTGTAGAGATGTTGATAAGGGACTGCAGTCCATCCATGCCGTCCTGGCCGTCTGCGCCGTCAGAACCATTACAAACATAGAAACTGGAAGTCACTTCAGTCAGATCCAGGAGGCCATTCCCATCGGCATCTAGCCCGGTATCAATGCGATACCCACCCGATACACACTGGATGCCGGAAGGAATCTGGGTGGACGCCAGAAGCGCATTGAGTCCATCGCCCCCATCCTGACCAGCCTCGCCATTACACAAATAGCTGGTTTGAGTCTCCTCACCCGCATCAAGCTGCCCATTACGGTTAGCATCAACTCCAGAATGGACACGGATGCCACCCGCAGGGCATATAGCTCCAGGGCTTTGTAGCTCAGTTCGGATTAGAGCCGACAGACCATCGGCCCCGTCTTGGCCGTCCTGTCCATCAGTACCATCGGCACCATCTGAACCATTACAGACGAAGGAAGTTTGTTGAATTTCTGCAGCATCAAGTGACCCGCTCTCATTGATATCAATCCCCGCATCAATTCGAACACCACCACTAGGGCATTCCGCACCTGAGCTAATGGCTGTTGTCTGGACAAGAGCCAGGAGCCCGTCAGATCCGTCCTGCCCATCGGCCCCATCCTGACCGTTAGTACCGTCTTGACCATCGGCACCATCTTCGCCATTACACACATAGGAGACTGTCTGGAATTCAGCGGGATCAAGCACCCCATTCAAATTGGCATCAATACCAGAATCGATTCTCGAGCCGCCGGATGGGCAATTCAGCCCTGCAGGCTCCTGGGTGGTTTTGACAAGAACAGGCTTGGCATCCTGCCCGTTACTCCCTCTTACCCCGTCCTTCCCGTCACTGCCCCCACAGGCAGCAAGGGATAACACAAGCAACAGACCAAACATCCATCGAAGGCTGGAAAAAGCCATCAGCGTCTCCTATATGATTCTTATTAGGTCAGCGACGCATCAGAGAGGTGGATACACAAGCAAGGATAAGCGGCTCGCAGGCGCGCGAGCCCCAGAACCAACTAAAATGAAGTTTGCCTTTCCTTGGCATGCCCAGTCCCCCGACACGGGCTATCACATAATGCAAGCAAGAGACGAACTTAGTTCATATTTGGTAAATTATCAATGTTGCATATGCGACAAAGGACACAATGCTCCTCAAATAGGGGTGTACTCAGGAAAATACGGGGAATTCCCTGCCACTCTGCTAGAACCATAACAATCCGCACCCCCACCAAAGTCCTTTGTTCGGATTTTTGCCATGTAGCTCAACCGCTTGAACAATGACAAAAAATCACCAGGGAAATCGACGCTGTAGGCATCCAAGTGGAATTCAGCGTTTCGCGGATGCTCAACCAAGCCAACTCCTTGCACTTCGGTAATCCCCAACGCTGTTGACCAAGCCCGGGTTAAGCGATGATGAAGGGACGCGGCACGTGGCCGCCCAGGAGCGTAAAAAGCATGGTCATCAAGGCATTCCCGTAGTTCATAGTTACCGACTGAGTTGTATGCATCCCGATTAAGGAAGATTGCGACGTGGAAGTGACAGTTCTCTGAACCACTCTTTTCCCTCGCCCACAGACAGGTAATGTCGCTTTGGATAGGCCTCCCTGATTGTCTTGATCGAGCATTCAGATCCGCCTCAACCTGCCGCTTTAGGGACTTCATAAACCGGCTGATCAAACCATTAGCTGGCATGGCGTATCCGTAGGGAAGGCGGAGAACAAACAGCACCACAAAGCTACGCCTGTGTCTCTCTATGGCGCTCCTCATAACATTCAAATTGACTTCAAGGTAGCGCTCTCCATACGGAGCTTGCTTCCCTAGAGGAAGACCTCTCCACTCATCTCCATGGACGAACTTCAGGTTTGGATAGTCTTGATGACGTGACATTAAGCATTTCCTATTTTGGTTTCACCATAGGAAATGCTTGGCTGTAAATTTATACTCGTGAGTTAAAGTGATATTGATTGGATTTAATATCGCCTATCAAAAACCCATTAACGATATCAAATATCTATTACCGGTAAAGACACGAGCCTTCACCCCTCTCGAAAGCCTGACGCAACAATGAAATTGGAGCTGCAAGCACGGAATCCGACACCGTCCAAATAAATAGGCAGCGCTGCGAGTAAAGAGGAGAAAAACACGACTTTCCGCATCAAAAAAACTGCGATTCCCGCTTCGTGTCGCAGGAATCGCAGGTAAAATTGATCAGTGATGCCCGTTTTGCACTCCCCAGGGCAGAGGGAGCAGCGGGCAAAGATCCAGACATTGCGCGTTGCTCATGTCCACGTAGGAGCGAATGACTCCTTCGCGCAGCAGAACATCCAAAGCTCGGAAGAAGCGCCCTCCGGTTCGTTGAGCATTGGGACAGCGTTTGTGAAGGTAAGTCCTCCGGATGAATCGCAGACCATCATCACGCATCCGGTTTATGAGCTTATCCAGCTCTACAGCATCTCTGACCTCTTCCGGTGGAGGAACGAACAGCTGCAGGAAATCGTGCGAGCACTCCGCACAGATGTCCGCTGCAACATTGAGCGTTTCCACAGAAATAACGTCACCATCCCCCTCAAAGTAGTGAAGCAGTGCAGCCACCCGGGCGACATTTTCACCCAGCTTGGACGCATGATCGGAAGCTTTCTCGAATTCACCTCCTGAGCGGATTGCGATTTCAATACGGTCAGCCAACTTGTACCACTCCGCAGCAGCCTCCTCCGCAAACCGAATTTCCTCACGTTCAACATCGCCGACAACTCGCGCCATGCGCGCCTTACTGAGGATTTCTCGTATCCGTCGATCAAACGCTTCCAGGTGCTCCCAGGAATTGGCCTGGTACATGGATAACCGGTCCCCTTGAGTGGATACAGGGTTGAAAACCAGATATCGAGCCCAGTGCCCCGAACCACGAACCTTTTCCCCCTTTTTGTCAGTATGAGGCTTAAAGATTTCTGGCTGGAGCATAATCGACACGGTAAGCCGGGCATCACTGATATTCAGCGCGGGCTTGCCAACGCGCGCGACAGAAACCTTGTCTCCACTCCAGAGGGAGTTCAAATGCGGTACCGCATCAAATGACTTGCCATCTACGATGATGGCACCTTCGCTTGAAACCAAGGTGCCAACCCCTGTTTCATTCAATGCATTCAACATTGCCATGGGGGAGATGTCTTCGTAGACCAACTTCGCTCGCTGGGGCTTCGCTGGCTCAGCAGCCAACAACTCAAGCAGCTCCTCTCGGATGCTGGTCAATTCATGGTCACCTCCACCAGATTTACACAGTTGCTTTTCGAGTTGTTTCTTCCGGCTCTTCCACTCCATCATTTTGAGGCGGTAATCCGCCAAGTTACGACCGTGCTCTGCTTCAATGTTGTCATCGAGCGCCTTGATTTCCTTCATAAATCTCCGCTCGACTGCCGATTTGCGCTCACCAGAAAGCGCAATCCCCACCAAAGAAAGGCTAATTGGCACTTTTGCACCATATGGCATGACCACATCAGCCAAGGACTGGGCGGCTGACGACAGCGCCGCCAGCCCTCCCATCAAACACAGTCGGTAGGGTGCCAGGAAATTTTGGTGGGCCTGCCGCACAGCTTCTCCCAAGAGAGGCTTGGATTGGCAGAATGCTGCAGGATTGATTTTGCCCGTCATCGGATATGCCATGATCAAGCCCCCCATGCCGCAGAAGTTGACCGGGACTCAACCCATTCGATGACTTCATGTCGATACCAGCCCACGGATCTGGGGCCGAGATTCACTTTCTTCGGCCAATCAGGGTCGTGATAAGGCGAACAGGGATCCATTTTGGCATAGATGGTGGACTTCGAGAGGCCAGTTATCCGCTGCACCTCCGGCAAGCGGATAACCTGATACTGAAGCGTGGAGAGACTGCTTAGCGCACCATTGCGAGCCACATGAGTGTTGCTTTTTTGAACAGAACGGCCCATTTCGGACTCCTTCGTAGTTAACAGGAGAACGAAATGTAGAAAAGATCAGATCGGTTATCGGAAATAAGAAATATCAGGCCCGGTATTCGCGGACAAGATCATGCAACCACATGTTTTTATTGGTTTTATTAAGTTTAAATAAACAAATCCTCCTCGTCCTGATCGCTCAGCAACACATCTGCCACAGCGGTGTGATAGTCCGTTTTGATCTGATGACGCTCAAGGAAGACATTCAAAACCTTTTTCCACTCTTGCTTCTTTTCTTTCTTGGCCGTTTTGTCGCGGACAAACACAAACTGCTTCCATGCCTCAATCAGGATCGGCAATGAGGTCTTCTTCAAAATATCTACATCCTTACTCCTTACCACCAAATCCCGGGCTTTTCCGACAGGTTTCCTTTTCGGGCTTCGACTCTGGGCGACCAATCTCACAAGATTCTCGGAATAAGAAGGATACGCTGTCGGCAATGCATGCATAAGTTGGCGGCAATAATCTTTATCCGCTTTCCCGCTTTCAAGCGGTTTCTCCCATGTACAAACTGCAATTGCTACATAATCAATAAGCTTTTCCGCGTTCGACAGCTCAGCCTCCTCGACTTTTGCCAGATCGCATATCCACTCAACAGCAATGCTTCGGCATCTCTCAAAACCTTCCACTTTATCAAGATCATCTACCCCCTTTTCATTACTCTCCTCCTTTCCCTCACCTCTATTCTCACGGATTAACTCTACCTCCCCGGAAAGTACTTTAATAATCAGATCACTGTCAGTTGTTAAAAACTGTATATCGCTTGATTTAATTGAGATGTTAATAGGTCGAGGAACAAAACAATTCCTGGCTCCATCTTCTATTTCCTCCATCTGCCCATTAAAGCTACAAAGAACATACTCATTCCTAGCCCTTGGACGAAGGAAAACACCGCCTCCTTCAGGATCTGGCAAAACCTCATGACTATGCCATGAAGCCAATTCTTTTTTGGGGGGCCAAGATCTATTTTCGACCAGAAAATGAAAAGGTATATAAAACATTCTCCTATTAACCAAAATCCACTGCAGCCAGCAAAGATCGAATCGAGGATCAAACCTACTCAAAAATCCAACACTGTAAATCATCACACTGGACAACATAGCTTTAAAAATTCGCCCAGAGTAAGAATTCAACCCCTTTAGAACTGGATCATTTAGATTACAGCCAAACATCAACCCTGAAACATCTCTCCGGGGAAGTTCTTTCTTGTAAATATATTCAAAATCACACCCCGTACCAGCCTCACTACCATTATCAACATACACACCCCCCTCTTTTATTTTTTTATAATCTAGCGGCGACATATTTGTTCCATAAAATTTTTCTTTTATTCCAGGAACATAGTTTCTTGTTATTGTTTTGTACTCAACCAAAGCATCGTTATCATCAAAACCGATTCCAGACTTAAAAAACTGACAACCCGCTTCCCCAAACCTAATGATTTCCCTTATCGTTTCGGGGTCCAGCTTAAAAGCCTTAATCCCGCGCTGCCTAACGGGTTCAAATAGATGATACTGATCCTCAACGGTAATCTTTTGCCCGACATATTCCTTAATGACAGAGTAGGGGGCGGCGACCTTTACATAAGCCCCCACATATCCATTGAAAGCCAGATCAAGAACCTTGCCCTCAATCTCATCGCCACCCTTAACAACTTCATCAAAGCCAACAAACAAACGCCCCATAAACCCCTCTACCTAACCTATTTCTTCGCTCTGATGTTTGCCGGAAGTTATTGCTGACCACCCCCGGAACCTACACCCGATGATTTTCCTTTTTCAAACCGTCCAAGTAATCCGCCCACTGCTGCATCATCAGGGTACGACCTTCCAGATGAGATGTTCTATTGTAGGCCCTTCCATTAGCATCCCTGACAGAGTGCGCCAACTGATGCTCAATCCAATCCACTCGAACATCCAGTACTTCATCAAGCAATGTTCGGGCGATAGCCCGCCAACCGTGCTGGGTCATCTTGCCTTTATACCCGAGCGTCTTAAGGAGCTTGTTCAGGGTGTTATCGCTGATCGGCTCACCTGGCTTGGTGCCTTCGAAGACATAGCCCGAATTACCTGTGAGAGGTTGAATTTCCTTGAGGATGGCGACGGCCTGTCGACACAGAGGAACCACATGGGGCTCCCGCATCTTCATCTTCTCTGCCGGAATGCTCCAGAGAGCCTTCTTCAAGTCAATTTCTGACCATTCAGCATGGCGCAATTCGCCAGGCCGGACGAACACCAGCGGAGCCAACCGGGCTGCGGCCTTAGTAGTGGCTGCCGCCTGACAGCCATCAATGGCACGAAGCATCTTGCCCACCTCATCCGGCTCCAGGATCGCCAGACGGTGCTTTTCTTTTTTGACGGCGATTTGCCCCTGCAGGGGCAAGGCGGGGTTGTTGTCCGCACGGCCAGTGGCCATGGCGAAATTGAAGATCTCGGAGGCCATGCCCCTGAGCCGGTTAGCGGTATAGCCACTGGTCTTTTGGGTGTGCTGGAGAACGCCCCACAACTCTGCAGTGGTGATTTCCGATATTGGCCGACTGCCCAGATATGGCATAAGACCGTTATCCAGCCAGATGCGCCGCTTCTTCTCCGTTGTCGGCGTCCACTTCTCGCTCTGGACCTTGTTCTGCGCCCACTCTTCCGCCACCCCGGCAAAGGTATTGCGCAGGGCAGTTTCTGTGGCCAACTTTTCGGATTTACGCTGCTGAGCGGGGTCAACTCCGGAGGCGAGCAGCTCTCGGGCTTGCTGCCGCTTATCGCGGGCGACCTTGAGACTTGTGCTGGGATAGGTGCCTAGAGAGAGCCGCTTCTGCTTACCATTGAAGCGATACTTGAAGCGCCACCATTTGCCTCCAGTGGGAGAAACCTCCAGGAACATCCCCTCACCATCGGAGATGCTGTAGAGCTTGTCTTGGGGCTTTGCTGCGCGGATTTTGACGTCGCTGAGTTTGTTGGTTTCCATGGCTTTCGCCGTCTTTGGGCTTGGATGTTGGCCCCAAAGTTGGCCCCAGGAGGGGCCAGATGTCAACAAACTCTATCGGACGGTAGCGGAAGAGAACCTCAGATAACCTACTGTTTTTATAGCTTATCGAGGAACTCCTCGGATGCTACCGCACTGCCATTTGGTACCAGAGGCCGGACTTGAACCGGCACGCCCGTGAAGGCAACGGATTTTGAATCCGTCGTGTCTACCAATTCCACCACTCTGGCAGTGGGGCGCGAGTATACCAGCCCGCGCGGTCTTTTCCAGCTATTCTTCCGTGTCAGCTGCAACCAGCACCGCAGTGACATTATCCTTGCTGCCACGATCCAGTGCCGCCTTGAGGACACCGGATTCCGACACTCGATGGCGCATCAGCGCGGCCAGATCCGTCACGGCCAGCACCGAATGGATACCGTCGCTGGTCAGCAGAAAGCGCTCTCTCGCCTGCGGCTCGAAACGAATCTGGTCCAGCTTCAGCTTTTCACCAATACCCACCGCCTGATAAATCACGTTGGCGCGAGGGTGGCTCATGGCTTGTTGCTCGTCGAGCTGACCGGCATCCACCAGTGCCTGCACCGGGGTGTGATCCCGGGTCAGCATGGCCAGCGCTTCACCATCATAGCGATACAGGCGCGAATCCCCCGCCCACATCACCGCCGCCTCACCACGATACACCAGCAACACCACCACCGTGGCTCCCATGGGCTTGCTGCGCATGTTGATAGCGGCATGATGACGGATCGCATGGTTGGCCGTTTGCAGCGCGGTTTCCACTGCCACCAGCCGGTGTGTGATACCGCCACCAAGGGACAGGGTTTCCAGGCTTTCGCGCACCATATTGGCAGCCAGATCGCCGGCTTCATGGCCTCCCATGCCATCAATGACCGCCCACAGGCCTTCACCATCCCGACAGACCAACGCATCCTCGTTGGCTGCCCGGCGTCCCTTGTGAGTGCGTCCCTGCCCCCGCCAGATCATCCTATCGCACCCTCTGCAGCAGCCAGATGCCCAGGATCAGGCACAATGAAGGAGGCAAGGCCGCAGCCATCATCGGGTCAGCATGGAACACCAGCGACAACTGGCCGAAGAATTGTTGACCGTAGTGGAAGATCAGCCCCGCCACGATACCTGCGGTCAGCCGCAGCCCCATGGTGACCTCCCGCAACGGCCCGAAGACAAACGAGATAGCGATCAACACCATGCCGATGGTCGCCAGCGGCATCAGCAAGCGCTGCCAGAAACTGAGCATGTAATCTGCCGTTTCCAGCCCCTGCTGCTTGAGATAGCGGGTGTATTCCAGCAGCTTGGCCATGGCCAGGTTGTCGGGCTTGACCACCACAATACTTAGCAACTGGGGAGTCAGTCCGGTGATCCACTTGCCGCTGTCCTGCTGATAGGTTTCGGTATGGTCTTCCAGCAACCGGGTACCACTTACCCCTTCAAGAGACCAATAGTCGCCCTGGTAAATAGCCCGCTCGACAAATTGCGTTTCCACCAGCTTGTGCTCATCGGTAAACCGGTAACGGGTCAGACCGTAAAGTACCCCGTTGGGCTGAACCGCATTGAAGTACAGGAACTCGTCGCCCTGGCGGTGCCAATGCCCATATTTGGAGCGCACCACCTCGCCCCCCCCTTCTGCCAGGGAGCGATTACTCTGGGCTACCTGTTCGGTATAGGGGGCCAGGTACTCGCCGAGAGGAACAGACAGCACGATCAGCATCAATACCGGCCGCAGCACCAACCAGCTGACCCGCAATGTCGATACCCCGGCGGCACGAATGACCGACAGCTCTCCGCTATTGGCCAGCAACCCCAGACCGATCAGGGTCCCCAGCAAAATGGCCATGGGCAGGTATTCGTGGATCCGCCGCGGAGAGGTGGTGAGGATATATTGCAGAGCCTGCAGCGCCTGATAATCCCCGCGCAGGAATTCGAGCTCATAAATAAAACCGAACAGGCAGTCGAGCCCGACAATGATGGCCAGGATGGCCAGGGTCGGAATCAGCACCGCGCGCCAGAAATATCGCTTGAGCAGCCTCATGCCACTGTCCTCCGGCGGAAAATTCGCCCGCCGAAGTACAGCAGGAACACCACCACCGCCACCAGCAGGTGAATCCAGGCCATATTGAGATACCAGGGCAGAGCCCCTTCATGGTCTTCAATGGCACTGCGGCACACCAGCAACATGCCCACATACAACATATAGCCCAGCACTGCTGGAATCAGGCGGTAAAAACGTCCCTGGCGAGGGTTGACCCTGGACAACGGAATCGCCGCCAGCGCCATCAACGGGACCGTCAGAATCAACGAGATACGCCATTGTAGCTCTGCCATGGCATCCCGATTGGTGTCACGGACGTCGATCAGTTCCTCGGTGGACATGCCGCGCGCCTTGGGCGGACGGCTGTCAGTCTTTTCCGAGCCGATACGCACACGGGCTTCCTTGAAACCGATTTCCCGATAACCTCTCTCACCCGGGCGCCCCTGGTACTGGAAGCCTTCTGTGAGCAACAGATAGCTGACGCCATCATCCACGATCAGCTTGCCATTTCTTGCCCAGACAGTGAGCAGCCGGCTGGCCTCGTCCTGCCCCTCAAACTTGGCATCCGCCACAAAGACATTTTCCAGCACCCCCTTTTCGCGATTGAGGTGTTCTGCGTAGGTGGCACGCTGGCTATTGCGATACCCTTTCACATGAAATCGCCCAGGGGTCAGCAACTCCAGCACGGAACGGTCTTTCTGTTCCTCGAAAATGCGCGCGACTTCCGCATCACCACGGGGGGTCACGAACAACGCAAAGGCAGCCACCAGCGCCGTGGCCATCAGCACCGGAACGATCAAAGACCTGACGATCCGGCCGCTGCCCTGACCTCCGGCCTGCAACACCACCATCTCGTTGTCCATGTACATGCGGCCCAGCACCAGCAGCACACCGATGTAGAGGCTGAGCGGCACGATCATTTGCAGGAATTCCGGCATCCGGAAGGCCATCACCAGAAACAGGGCATCCGCTGCGATTTCCCCGGCGGCCGCCTCGGCCAGATATTTGATGAAACGACCACTGACCAGCACCATCACCAGAATAAAGGTGACCATGATGGTGGTCATGAACAGCTGTCGATTGATGTAACGATGAAGAATCAAGGGGTGGCCCACTCGTCCCTGTCTGCTAATAAGGCATCAACACCGGTAATGGCAGGCATGGCCTGCGGCATCGACACCCTCCGCCTCAAAAAGCCGCAAACGGCTGAAGTGCCGCACCGGCATCCGCGGAGAATTGCGCCTAGTGTAACTGACAGGCAGTCAAAGGTGATAATGGTTCCCGGCCCGGATTGCGTTTCCTGCGTCGAGGCCCCACTATTTCCCGTTGTTGGCAGTCGCATCAAATATTGGAGACCACATGGATTTCGCAGCAACTCACCGGCCCCTGGACAAGATTAAAGCCGATGCCCTGATCGTCACCATGGGCAAGAAAAGCGATCTACCCGCCGCCCTCCCGGAAGAAACCGGCACCCAGCTGACCGCGCTGATCAAGGCTGGCGACTTCAATGGCAGCAGCGGCCAGATGGTCTGGCTACACAACCCTGCCGGCATCAATGCCGACCGCATCCTGCTGGTGGGCAGCGGTGACAGCCAGCCCAGTGACCAGCAATGGCAGACCCTGCTGCGCAATGCCGTCAAAACCATTCTCAATGCGCCGGTGAAACATGCCGTATGGCTGCTGGAAGAGAGCCAGCCCCAGTCCCTGGAGTGGCAGGTACGCGAAGGCGCACGCCTGGTTGAAGAAGGTGGCTACCGCTTCGATCAGTACCGCAGCAAACCGGCCCCGGCCGGCAAGCTGAGCAAGTGGACCTTCTGGCATGCAGAAAAAGACGCGTCTCTGACCAAGGCTCACAAGACAGGTAAAGGCGTGGCCGAAGGCGTCAACCTGGCCCGGGACCTGGGCAACCTGCCCCCCAACGACTGCTACCCGGAATATCTCAGTGGCGTGGCCCGTGATCTGGCCAAGGCCTATGACAAGCTCACCGTGAAAGTGGTCAGTCAGGCCCAGGCCGAGAAAATGGGCATGGGCGCCTTTATCGCCGTGGCCAAGGGCTCCGAGCGCCAGGGGCAGATCATTGTCATGGAATACAAAGGCGCCAAGCCCACTAAACAGGGCCCCGTGGCGCTGGTCGGCAAAGGCATCACCTTCGACACCGGCGGCATCTCCCTGAAGCCCGGTGCCGGTATGGACGAAATGAAGTACGACATGGGCGGCGCCGCCAGCGTGTTCGGCACAGTGAAAACCGTCTGCGAACTGGACCTGCCGATTCATCTGGTGGCCGTGGTAGCTGCCGCCGAAAACATGCCCGATGGACGCGCCTCGCGCCCCGGCGATATCGTCAAGACCCTGTCCGGCCAGACCGTGGAAATTCTCAACACCGACGCCGAAGGCCGTCTGGTGCTGTGTGATGCACTCACTTATGTGCAGCAGAAACACAAGCCGCATACGGTGATCGATATCGCCACCCTCACCGGAGCCTGTGTGGTCGCCCTGGGCGCCCATGCCCAGGCGGTCTACGCCAACGATGACGATCTCAGCCAGGCCCTGCTGAACGCCGGCCAGTCTACCGGTGACCGCGGCTGGCCCATGCCGCTGTGGGATGAATACCAGAGCCAACTGGACAGCCCCTTTGCCGACATGCAGAACATCGGCGGCCCGAAAGCCGGTTCTATCACCGCCGCCTGCTTCCTGTCCCGGTTTGCCAAGGACGTGAAATGGGCCCATCTGGACATCGCTGGCACCGCCTGGATCAGTGGCGGCATGAGCAAAGGTGCCACCGGCCGCCCCGTCCCCATGCTGACCCGCTATTTGATGGATAACGCCTGAGGCCAGATGCCAGAGGCCTGACGCTCCCCCTGCGTCAGGCGTCCGGCGTCAAGCGTCCAGCTTTCAATATGACCGAAGTAACCTTCTACCTCAGCAACAAGGCCGGTGACGGTGTCCGTCAGGCGCTTGCCTGGCGCATTGCCGACAAGGCCCTGAAACAGGGCCGGCTGGTGTATGTGCATTGCCAGAATGAGGCCCATGCACGCCAGCTGGACCAGCAATTCTGGCACTCTCCCAAGACAGGATTCCTGCCCCATGCCATCCATGATGAAGGGCATGCCCCCGTCATTCTGGGCCATGGCCCAGATCCCGGTGAACATCATGATGTGCTGATCAACCTGACCGACCAGGTGCCGGATTTCGCCTCCCGCTTCCAGAGGGTGGCGGAAATGATCAGCGGGGAGGAGAATGAGAGACAGACCGGGCGGCAACGCTTTCGGTTTTACCGTGAGCGCGGCTTTCCGGTCACCACTCACGAACTGGGCTGATTTCATTTCGCCCTTTCAGGACCACAGGCATGAACGACGATCGCGAATCACGCAAGCAGGCATTGCTGAAGGAACTGGGTGACATCCAGTCCCTGCTTGATGATATGGAGTCGTCCGCCCCGCCATCGCGACCCGCATCCATGGACAGCGAGCAGATCCGCAAGCTGGCCAGCGAGCGGGCCAACCCGTTTCTGGATCGACCTGCCCCCACGGCACCTGCACAACCGGCGCCGTCGCGAACGCCATCTGCTCTGAACAACGCCGATATCGACCAGATCGTCGACAGTCTGGTGCAAGAAGCCCTGCCCAAGCTGGAAAAAGCCCTGCGCCTGCGCCTGCGTGACGCCCTGCGCCGCAAAAACCAGCCATAACCCCGGCAACACCATGCCTTCAGGGCGCGACGTCGCCGCCCGGCTTCGTTATAATTCGCCCTCATTTTTTGCAGGCAACCCCTTCAGGCAACAGGCGCTGATCATGGACAAGACTTACCAACCCGATCGCATTGAGCAATCCTGGTACGAAACCTGGGAAAAGGCGGGACACTTCAAACCCTCCGGCCAGGGCGATTCCTTCTGCATCATGATCCCGCCGCCCAATGTGACCGGCAGCCTGCACATGGGGCATGCCTTCCAGGACACCATCATGGACACCCTGGTGCGCTATCGCCGCATGCAGGGCCGCAACACCCTGTGGCAGGTGGGCACCGATCACGCCGGTATCGCTACCCAGATGGTAGTAGAGCGCAAGCTGGCCGGAGAAGGCACCAACCGCCACGAGCTTGGCCGCGAGAAGTTCCTCGACAAGGTCTGGGAATGGAAAGGCGAGTCAGGCGGCACCATCACCCGTCAGCTGCGTCGCATGGGCGCCAGCGTGGACTGGACCCGGGAACGTTTCACCATGGACGAGGGCTTGTCCAATGCGGTGCGCGAAGTGTTCGTGCGCCTGCACAAGGAAGGCCTGATCTACCGCGGCAAGCGCCTGGTCAACTGGGACCCGAAACTGCACACCGCCATTTCCGATCTGGAAGTGGAAAACGTGGAAGAGCAGGGCCACATGTGGCACTTCCGCTATCCGCTGTCTGATGGCTCCGGCCACCTGGTGGTCGCCACCACCCGCCCGGAAACCATGCTCGGTGATACTGCCGTGGCCGTGCACCCGGAAGATCCGCGCTACAAGGATATGATCGGCAAGACCATTCGCCTGCCGCTGGCCGACCGCGACATTCCCATCATTGCCGACGATTACGTGGACCCGGACTTCGGTTCCGGCTGCGTGAAGATCACCCCGGCCCACGACTTCAACGACTACGAAGTGGGCAAACGCCACGACCTGCCGATGATCAATATCCTGACCATCGATGCAGCACTGAACGACGAAGTACCGGAGGCCTATCGCGGCCTGGACCGGGTCGACGCGCGCAAGAAGGTGGTCGACGATCTGGACGCCCTTGGCCTGCTGGAAAAAGTGGCCGATCACACCTTGCAGGTACCCCGTGGTGACCGCTCTGGCGTCATTATCGAGCCCTACCTGACCGACCAGTGGTTCGTGGCCGTGGAAGAGCTGGCCAAGCCGGCCATCGCTGCGGTGGAAAACGGCGACATCCAGTTCGTACCGAAAAACTACGAAAACATGTATTTCGCCTGGATGCGTGACCTGCAGGACTGGTGTATTTCCCGCCAGCTGTGGTGGGGTCACCGCATCCCGGCCTGGTACGATGCCGACGGCAATGTCTATGTGGGCCGCACGGAAGAAGAAGTCCGTGCCGACAACAATCTGGGCGACATTCCCCTGAGCCAGGACGACGACGTACTGGACACCTGGTTCAGCTCGGCCCTGTGGACCTTCTCCACCCTGGGCTGGCCCGATGATGAGGAAATGCTGCGCACCTTCCACCCCACCGATGTGCTGGTCACCGGCTTCGATATCATTTTCTTCTGGGTCGCCCGGATGATCATGATGACGCTGAAGTTCACCGGCGAAGTGCCGTTCAAGAAGGTGTATGTGCACGGCCTGGTGCGTGACAACGACGGCCAGAAGATGTCCAAGTCCAAGGGCAACGTGCTCGACCCGCTGGACATGATCGACGGCATCAAGCTGGACGAGCTGGTGGAGAAGCGCACCAAGGGGCTGATGCAGCCGCAGAAAGAAAAGCAGATCACCAAGCGCACCCACAAGGACTTCCCCGACGGCATCAATGCCTACGGTACCGATGCCCTGCGTTTCACCTTCCTGTCGTTGGCCTCCACCGGCCGCGACATCAAGTGGGATATGGGCCGCATCGAGGGCTACCGGAACTTCTGCAACAAGATCTGGAACGCCGCCCGCTACGTGATGATGAACACCGAAGCTCAGGACTGTGGCCTTGAGGGCGAAGTGGAACTGTCCATCGCAGACCGCTGGATCACTTCGGCCCTTCAGCGTGCCGAACAGGAAGTGAGCGAAGCGCTCGACAGCTTCCGCTTCGACGTGGCCAGCCACGCGGCTTACGAGTTCATCTGGAATGAATACTGCGACTGGTATCTGGAACTGTCCAAGCCAGTGCTTTACAGCGACGACTATTCCGAAGCCCAGAAGCGCGGCACCCGTCGCACCCTGGTACGGGTGCTGGAAGCCATCCTGCGGATGGCGCACCCCTTCATGCCTTTCATCAGTGAAGAGATCTGGCAGAAGATCGCACCACTGGCTGGCAAGGATGGCGACACCATCATGCTGCAGCCCTTCCCGGCCCCGCAGAAGGAGCTGATCGACAACGATGCCGAAACCGGCATCGCCTGGATCAAGAGCGTGATCACCGCGGTGCGCAACATCCGCGGCGAGATGGGCATCCCGCTGGGCAAGGCCCTGCCGCTCTACCTCCACAATGGCAAGGACAGCGACAAGGCTCTGCTCGACGCCAACCGCACCTTCCTGAGCAAACTGGCCAAACTGGAATCCATCACCTGGCTGACTCCGGAAGATTCCGCCCCGGCTTCCGCCACCGCGCTGGTCGGTGACATGGAGATTCTTGTGCCCATGGCTGGTCTGATCGACAAGGAAGCGGAGATCGAGCGCCTCGGCAAGGAAATCGACAAACTGCGCAAGGAAGTGGGTCGCGCCGAAGGCAAGCTGAAGAACCCGAACTTTGCCGACAAGGCACCGCAGGCGGTGGTCGACAAGGAAAAGGCCAAGCTTGACGACTACCGCTCCCAGCTGGCCAAGCTGGAAGAGCAGCTGGAAAAGATCAAGTATCTGTAATCACCACAGGGACTACTGCGTCATGGATGACCCGCGCCGCGCCCGCATACTCGTTGCCGCCCAGGAGGTCTTCGCCCGCGAAGGCTTCCGTACCGCAGAGGTGAAAACCATTGCGGAACAGGCGGCCGTGGGCAAGGCCACTATCTACAAGTTCTTTGCCTCCAAGGAAGCACTGCTGCTCACCATCGTTGAAGAAAATCTCAACGATATCCGCGACATCATGCTGTCCTCGCTAATGAGCGTGGAACCGCCCCTGCAACGACTGGAAGACCTGTGCCGCCGGGTGGCCCGCTATTTGGAACAGAACCAGGCATTCAGTCGGGTATTGATTCAGGAAGCCGGGGACTTCATGGGCGATATCCAGCGCCAGTATCTGGCCTTGATCGAACAGAACCTGCCGGTGGCCGATGCCTTCTTCAACGAACTACGCAAGGATGGCTATTTCGTTGCCCTGCCCACCCGCGATACCATCCTGATGATGGTCAATCTGGTCATCGGTACCACTTACACCTGGGCCCTGACCAGCTCAGGCAGTCTGGAAGAACAAGCCGCCGATTACATGAAGGTACTGATCCGCGGCCTCAGATAGGACGAGATCATGCGTATTGTTTTTGCCTTTGCTGCGCTCTTGCTGGCAGCTCCCCCCCTGTTCGCCGATACCCTGGAAACGATACTGGATGCACCGCATCGCAGCGCGGCAGAAAAAAGCCGCGACCCTTACCGTCACCCGGATGCCACCTTGCAGTTCTTCGAGGTACAGCCGGATATGACAGTGGTGGAGGTCTGGCCTGGGGCAGGGGGCTGGTACACCAGCATTCTGGCACCTTACCTGTATGACAACGGAAAGCTCTACGCGGCCCAGTTTCCGGAAGACAGCGACATTCCCTTCTATCGCCGCGCCCTGACCCGCTTCAAGGAAAAGCTCGCCCAGCACCCTGATGTCTACGACCACGTCCGCATTACTGCCCTTTACCCACCGAGCCACACCATCATTGCGCCAGCCGGCACCGTTGATCGCGTTCTGACCTTCCGTAATGTGCATAACTGGGCCAAGGCGGGTAAAGCCGAAGCGGTTTTCGCCAGCTTCTTTGCCGCTCTCAAACCTGGCGGCATTCTGGGAGTGGTAGAACACCGGGCACCGGAAGTGCGGCCACTGTCACGTCAGATCGAAACCGGGTATATGAGCGAAGGTTATGTGATCGAACAGGCGGAAAAGGCGGGCTTCAGACTGGTTGAGCGATCCGAGATCAATGCCAATCCAAAGGATCAGGCCAATCACCCCGCCGGCGTATGGAGTTTGCCTCCCACATTACGGCTGGGTGACCAGGACCGGGAGCGCTATGAAGCGATCGGCGAAAGCGACCGCATGACACTCAAGTTTATCAAGCCGGAGTAATCCGGATTCAGGAGGCGACGTGACGCTCGAGCATACCGGGCGTCACCTTGCCCAGCACCAGTGATTCGGCGATGCCGATAGCCACGCGCTGGCACTGCTCCAGACGCTCCTGGGAAAAACCGCCGTCATCAAAGATGTACAGGGAATAATTTTCCAGCATCCACAGCATGGTGCGGAATACCAGCGGATCATAGTCTCGCCCTGTGAAGCGGCTGATCTGTGCTGTCAGCACCTCCGCGGCAATGCCCTGGGCGCGCATGCGGTGAGGCGCCAGCGCAGACGAGGACGAACGCGCCTCTTCCATCATCAACTTGATGATCGGCCCCATGCTGACATGGTATTCGAAGTACACCTTGGTGGTGTTACGGATAATGTCGTTGGCGGAACCGGCCTGTTTCACTTCCTTGTGAAAGTGAATCAGCATGTTGTCCACAAAGATGCGATAAATACTTTCCAGTACGTCCATCTTGTTGCGGAAGTACTTGTAGAAGGTACGGCGGGACACATCAGAGGCATCCAGCAGATGCTGAACGGTGGTTCGCTGCAGCCCCCGCTGCGCAAATACCTGCATTGAATGAATCAAGATTTCCGCCCGAGCCTGGGAGCGCTGCGCCCCTTCCTCACGGGCATGCACTTCTAGCACCTGATTCACTACCTGGCGAATCGCATCTATATCACTGGCACGATTTTGCACCTGACACCCACCCCTGAAAATGTATACTTCGCGCTAGCTTAACCAACGGGTTATATCGAGTAAACACTGAGTTTATCCTTGCACATGACCGTTTTGTTCAAGGATTGCCCGATATGACGCCGCCGCCACACCTTCTCATGCAAGTGGTAGGCCACGGTGTTCACACAGGGTTCAACCAGCGCCGTCAAACCACCGATACGCCAGTCCCCTGTCATCATCCAGACCACAGTGAACGCCACTGAAAAATGTACCGCTGCAAAGCTCATTGTCTTGGCCATTGTGCCCGCCCTCCATTTGTTGATAACGATTCTCACTCACAATCCAGCAATCAGTAAATACTATTAATCAATGCCAGCCATAGCCCTTCGCGATAGCCAAGACTGTTACCGTCCTTGCACATTCCTCACTTGTTAATCGTTGTAAAGTCATGGATCAGATCGCCGAAACCGCACACCAACCCTTGTAGGGTGACGATATTCCACTTTGATCACCCAAGGAGACCCGTGATGAAAAACTACATAGCCCTTGCCGCCGCAACGGCCCTGCTCAGCGCCTGTGGCGGTAGTTCAGACAGCGACGCAGTTGCTCCCGCACAGACCGGTGACGTTAGTTTCTCCATGACCGATGCCCCTGCTGATGACCTGCAGAAGGTTCAGCTGACGGTCCATGCTGTCTCGTTCAAGCCAGCAGAAGGCAAAGCGCAATATCATGAGCTTGACGAACCATTGGTGATCGACAACCTGCTTGACCTGCAGGGCACTGCCTCCACCGTGATTCTGCCCAGAACCACGGTGCCTGCCGGCCGCTACAACTGGGTGCGTCTGCATGTGCTGGGCGGCGCCGATAACACCTATGTAGTCGATGACCTGGGTGGGGAATACGACCTCTATGTACCCGGACAGCAGAACGGCTCCGAGAAAGTCCGCCATGTTCAACTGGTCAGCGGGTTCGTGGTGCCGGTCAATGGTGAGGTGAACTTCACGCTGGATGTGGATCTGCGCCGGGCCATCACCAAGCCCGAGAATAACAAGGGCTATTACCTGCTCCGCCCCGCCATCCGCATGGTGGACAACAGTGAAGTAGGCGCCATCAGTGGTACGGTTGCCGATAGTCTGATCAATGACGCCAGCTGCACCACGGATCTGGAGAGTGACAGCCTGGAAGGCAACGCGGTGTACCTCTACAACAACTTCGATGCCGACACTGGCGACATCTTTCTGGACGAACTGGGACAGCCGGCCGACACCAGCAACCCCCTGACCACTGCCAATGTGGTCTATAACGGTGAAACGGATAGCTACCAGTATGAGATCGGCTTTGTACCGGCTGGTGATTACACCGTTGCCTTCACCTGTCAGGCCCTTGATGACGATCCGGAAACAGATCAGACATTGGTGTTCCCAGCTGAGAGAAACATTTCTGTGACTGCGGAAAAGACCGCCAGTGCGGATCTGCCGGAAATCATTTCTGAGCCAGTAGAGGACAGCGTAGCCAGTGAGTAAATGCTACTGGTTGATCCTGCACGGCAAACAGGCAAGCCATGAAGCGTTACGCCAGGCCATCATGGCCCGGCGTGACAGTGGTCTGGATATTCAGGTTCGCGTGACCTGGGAAGCTGGCGATGCAGAACGCCTGGTCAGAGAGGGTCTCGCTGCCGGTGCCCGGGACTTCATTGCCGCAGGTGGCGACGGGTCGGTTAGAGACATCGTCAACGCCATGATGGCCAGCGACAGGGACGACCTGTCACTGGCCATCCTCCCCCTGGGAACCGCCAACGATTTGGCCACTGCCGCTGGCATTCCTGATGACATGGACGCGGCGCTGGCATTGCTCGACAACGCGCCAGCTCCGTGCGATGCGATCAGTATCAATGACCAGTATTTTCTGAATATGGCCACCGGCGGTTTCGGTACCGAGGTGACCACCCAAACCTCGGAAGAGCTGAAAAAGCTGCTCGGTGGCGCCGCCTACTTTCTCACCGGGCTGAGCAAGTTCACCGAAATCCAGGCAGCCCAGGGCCACTTCAAGGGCGATGACTTCGATTGGCAAGGGGAATTTCTGGCCGTCGGGCTGGGCAATGGCCGTCAGGCCGGAGGGGGACAGCAGCTCTGCCCCGATGCCCTGATTAATGATGGTCTGCTTGATGTAGCTATTCTGCCCGCCGACATGGATCTGCTTGCCGGCGTTCGCGAACTGTTTGACAGCGAAGCCAGACAGGACCCGGATCAACCGGGGCTGTTCATTCGCAGTCGGGTCAGGGAGCTGCTTGTCGAAACCCCCTCCCCCATGCACTTTAATCTGGATGGCGAGCCGATTGAGGACACCCGATTTGCCATCAAGGTTATTCATGAGGGCCTGTCCCTCTACCTACCTGAAGGCAGTCCGTTACTGGGCTGACCCCAGCATCCATACCGCCGTGCCCCTGCGCGGTGACAGAGGATACGGCTGGGCCCCGTTATGGTTTCCACTTTTTCCCCGGGCTGGTCGGAAGCGACCGCCGTAGGAGCCAGCCTGCTGGCGATCTTTTGCCTTTCGCAGGCACGGTTAGCACTGGCGCAAGAAGAAGGCGCGTCGCAGGAGCTCATGCCTGCATGGCGATGGACGGGATAGCTGAAGCGTCCTTTGCCGCTGCTGTGGGAGCGTGCCTGCACGCGATGAGTTTGGTTTTTTTATGGGAGGGATCGCCTGCAGGCAGGCTCCTACGGGTTGGGGTGTTGTTTGGCTTTGGGCTTTGGGCTTTGGGGTTTGGGGTTTGGGCGTCTGGCGTGATGCGTGATGCGTCTGGCGTGTCATGACCTACTTAGGTAACAAGCATGCTTGTTATCCCTTCGGGACGCCTGCGGCGCCTCACCCTGGCACCTTCGGTGCATCGGGTGTCACATGGCAGCGCAAGCGCTGCGAGGTAGGGAAAGTAATTCCTCGTGATCCTAAACCAAACAAAAAACCCCCGTCACTTTCGTGGCGGGGGTCTTTTGTTTGGTTTAAGAGCCTGACGATGACCTACTCTCACATGGGGAAGCCCCACACTACCATCGGCGATGTGTCGTTTCACTTCTGAGTTCGGCATGGGATCAGGTGGTTCCAACACTCTATTGTCGTCAGGCAAACTGGTTTAGCTATCCACAAGGGCATCGCTAAATTAGGTTGCCTTACCGGTCGACTACTCGACTGACCGGCAAAGCCAAATTGGGAACGAGAAGTTTGCTATTCACTGTTAGCAAGCTGACTTCTGACACACTGTCTTTACGCTGTCCTGACTCGATGGAGTCGCGGGACTGCTTTGGTGTTATATAGTCAAGCCTCACGGGCAATTAGTACTGGTTAGCTTCACGCCTTACAACGCTTCCACACCCAGCCTATCAACGTTGTGGTCTTCAACGGCCCTTCAGGGGAATCAAGTTCCCAGGGAGATCTCATCTTGAGGGAGGCTTCCCGCTTAGATGCTTTCAGCGGTTATCCCGTCCGAACTTAGCTACCCGGCAATGCCACTGGCGTGACAACCGGAACACCAGAGGTTCGTCCACTCCGGTCCTCTCGTACTAGGAGCAGCTCCTCTCAAATCTCCAACGCCCACGGCAGATAGGGACCGAACTGTCTCACGACGTTCTAAACCCAGCTCGCGTACCTCTTTAAATGGCGAACAGCCATACCCTTGGGACCGGCTTCAGCCCCAGGATGAGATGAGCCGACATCGAGGTGCCAAACACCGCCGTCGATATGAACTCTTGGGCGGTATCAGCCTGTTATCCCCGGAGTACCTTTTATCCGTTGAGCGATGGCCCTTCCATACAGAACCACCGGATCACTAAGACCTGCTTTCGCACCTGCTCGACTTGTAGGTCTCGCAGTCAAGCACCCTTCTACCTTTACGCTCGTTGCACGATGTCCGACCGTGCTGAGGGTACCTTTGTGCTCCTCCGTTACTCTTTGGGAGGAGACCGCCCCAGTCAAACTACCCACCACACAATGTCCCCGACCCGGATAACGGGCCTGGGTTAGAACCTCAAACATGCCAGGCTGGTATTTCAAGGACGACTCCACAATGACTGGCGTCACTGCTTCAAAGTCTCCCAGCTATCCTACACAAGCAGGCTCAAAGTCCACTGTGAAGCTGTAGTAAAGGTTCACGGGGTCTTTCCGTCTAGCCGCGGGTACACAGCATCTTCACTGCGATTTCGATTTCACTGAGTCTCGGGTGGAGACAGCGCCCCCATCATTACGCCATTCGTGCAGGTCGGAACTTACCCGACAAGGAATTTCGCTACCTTAGGACCGTTATAGTTACGGCCGCCGTTTACCGGGGCTTCGATCAAGAGCTTCGCCGAAGCTAACCCCATCAATTAACCTTCCGGCACCGGGCAGGCGTCACACCCTATACGTCCGCTTACGCGTTTGCAGAGTGCTGTGTTTTTAATAAACAGTTGCAGGGGCCTTTTCACTGCGACCGCCAATAGCTTAGGGAGTAAATCCCATCACCGTCAGCGGCGTACCTTCTCCCGAAGTTACGGTACAATTTTGCCTAGTTCCTTCACCCGAGTTCTCTCAAGCGCCTTAGAATACTCATCCCAACCACCTGTGTCGGTTTGGGGTACGGTTCCTTATAACCTGAAGCTTAGAAGATTTTCCTGGAAGCATGGCATCAACCACTTCCCGATCACAAAGGATCAGTGGTCTCGGTTCTCAGCCTTAAGGTGCCGGATTTGCCTAACACCTCAGCCTACAACCTTTCCCCGGGACAACCAACGCCCGGTAGGCATAGCCTTCTCCGTCTCTCCATCGCAGTTATAAGAAGTACAGGAATATTAACCTGTTTCCCATCAGCTACGCATTTCTGCCTCGCCTTAGGGGCCGACTCACCCTGCGCCGATTAGCGTTGCGCAGGAAACCTTGGTCTTTCGGCGTGGAGGTTTTTCACCCCCATTATCGTTACTCACGTCAGCATTCGCACTTGTGATACCTCCAGCATGCTTCTCAACACACCTTCACAGGCTTACACAACGCTCCCCTACCCAGTGACAAAGTCACTGCCGCAGCTTCGGTATCCAGTTTTAGCCCCGTTACATCTTCCGCGCAGGCCGACTCGACTAGTGAGCTATTACGCTTTCTTTAAAGGGTGGCTGCTTCTAAGCCAACCTCCTAGCTGTCTGAGCCTTCCCACATCGTTTCCCACTTAACTGGAATTTGGGGACCTTAGCTGGCGGTCTGGGTTGTTTCCCTCTCCACGACGGACGTTAGCACCCGCCGTGTGTCTCCCGGATAGTACTCACTGGTATTCGGAGTTTGCATCGGTTTGGTAAGTCGGGATGACCCCCTAGCCGAAACAGTGCTCTACCCCCAGTGGTATTCGTCCGAGGCGCTACCTAAATAGCTTTCGGGGAGAACCAGCTATCTCCGAGCTTGATTAGCCTTTCACTCCGATCCACAGGTCATCCGCTAACTTTTCAACGGTAGTCGGTTCGGTCCTCCAGTGCGTGTTACCGCACCTTCAACCTGCCCATGGATAGATCGCCCGGTTTCGGGTCTAATCCCAGCAACTAAACGCCCTATTAAGACTCGGTTTCCCTACGGCTCCCCTAAACGGTTAACCTCGCTACTGAAATTAAGTCGCTGACCCATTATACAAAAGGTACGCCGTCACCCTACAAGAGGGCTCCGACTGCTTGTACGTACACGGTTTCAGGTTCTATTTCACTCCCCTCTCCGGGGTTCTTTTCGCCTTTCCCTCACGGTACTGGTTCACTATCGGTCAGCCAGGAGTATTTAGCCTTGGAGGATGGTCCCCCCACATTCAGTCAAAGTTTCACGTGCTCCGACCTACTCGATTTCACTTGATCAGACTTTCGGATACGGGGCTATCACCCACTATGGCCGGCCTTCCCAGACCGTTCTCCTAATCATTCACAAGCTTAAGGGCTAATCCGCGTTCGCTCGCCGCTACTGACGGAATCTCAATTGATTTCTGTTCCTAAGGGTACTTAGATGTTTCAGTTCCCCTCGTTCGCTTCACATACCTATGTATTCAGTATGTGATACCTGCCTTATGACAGGTGGGTTTCCCCATTCGGAAATCTCCGGGTCAAACAGTTGTTTGCCACCTAACCGGAGCTTATCGCAGGCTACAACGTCCTTCATCGCCTCTGGCTGCCAAGGCATCCACCGTGTACGCTTAATCACTTGACTATATAACCCAAAACAGTCACTTCCGATTCGCCTTTCGACAAATCCTCCATCACCGCCCAGGTCATTCATCGTGATAACGATTCACCATAAAGACACAAGTGTCAGAAAGTCTCTAACGCTTGCATTCTCAATGAATACTTGGACTTCTCATTTCCCAAATTTTTAAAGAGCTTGTCGAACCATAAAGATTGCGACGTCTGACCCAAAAAGTCAGAAGCAAGCAAAGTAATGCTTGATTCTGACTTCTTTAACGCTTCTACCTAGTCAACATTGGTGGAGCCTAGCGGGATCGAACCGCTGACCTCCTGCGTGCAAGGCAGGCGCTCTCCCAGCTGAGCTAAGGCCCCATTTTTCATGCTGAAAATGGTAGGTCTGGGCAGATTTGAACTGCCGACCTCACCCTTATCAGGGGTGCGCTCTAACCAACTGAGCTACAGACCTATACAAAAAGCGTCTACACCCTTTAATTACCAGACAAGCAAACGTGTGGGCCCTGAACAGGACAGATATCTTTGTCGTTAAGGAGGTGATCCAGCCGCAGGTTCCCCTACGGCTACCTTGTTACGACTTCACCCCAGTCATGAACCACACCGTGGTAATCGTCCTCCCGAAGGTTAGACTAACTACTTCTG
>NZ_JALKBH010000006.1 GCF_023016115.1 Alcanivorax sp. S6407 | reverse complement strand
AAGAGAATGTGGGTCGGAGCCAGATCTACAGCGCAGGATCTATGTCCTCAGGAGTTCCACAGGCTTTAGCCCGACCCGTGAGTGTTGGTAGCTAATCAACACTCGTGGAGAGATACAAGGAGTTCCTCTCGAGGGACGAACCGGGTGCCAGCCAGGCACACCCATCCCGGAACCAACACACCACCACCAGCCAACCGCTCCCCCTCAGTGATCTCCGTGATCTCTGTGGTAAAAACCGCCTTTGACTCTACCCTTCACCTGCGCCAAGCCTCCTGAAGCTGCGAGCTTCTCGCTTCGAAAGGGACCGATTTCCGTCGAATGGCATTCGATCTCTATTCCCGGCGGCGTGTTTTGTTGCAGAATGATGGCATGAATCCGGATTCCATTATTTCTGACAGCCCTGCCACCGACAGCGATCACTTCATCTCCGGGATTGGCCTGGCTCAGCTCTATTACGGCGCTGAACGCCTTGGCCTGCCCGCTGCCGAGATTCTGCAACGTTGCGGACTGGATCCGGCTACCTCACTGCAGCCCATGGCGCGGGTGGCCACCTGGCAGGCGGAAGCCTTCCTGCAGGAATTGCTGCTCAGCAGTCAGGATGAACTGCTGGGGCTGCATATTGGCCAGCAGATGATGCCGGCCATTTTCAACACCATGACCACCCTGGCGTTCAGTGCCGCCAGCCTGCGTGAAGCTCTTACCTTCACCACCAAATATCAGGCCCTGATCGGCGGCAACTCCGGCGGCTTTCATCTGGAAAACCGCGACAACGGCAACATGGTGCTCACCGCTTCCATGGTCACCCAGCAGCCGGTGCTGCGCCGCCACCTGATGACCAACCTGATGCTGCTGGCCACCTCCATGGTTCGCTTTATCACCGGGCAACCCAACCTGACCGCCTGCCGGGTGCAGCTGGAGCACGCACCGGTCAATGATGAGGAAAAAGCGATTCTGGAAAGCATCTTCCTGTGCCCGGTCACGTTCGGCGCCGCCAGCAACCTGGTGGAGCTGGATGCCAACACCCTGAACCTGCCCATCAATGTGTTTAATGATCAGCGGCTGGTGCAGGCGGAAGCGGCAGCACGCCAGCAACTGGAAGAAGTGGAGAAACAACAGGACCTGGCCAGTCAACTGCGCTGGCTGGCACGGGATCTGATGCTCAGTGGCCTGCCCCGCCGCAAGACTGTCGCCGATCGCCTCGGCATCAGCCTGCGCACCCTGGACCGGCGTATGGCGGAACAGGGGCTGTCCTGGCAGGAACTGCTGGACGAGACCCGCCAGCAACTGGCTCAGGATTACCTGAAGATCACCGACATGACGGTGGCGGATATCAGTCAGCGGCTGGGCTTTTCCGATACCCGCTCCTTCCAGCGCCGCTTCCAGCAATGGACCGGACTTTCTCCATCCCGGTACCGCGAGGCGCTGTAGCGCCGTATGAACACGGCCCGGGCGGCGATATTTGCCCCCCTGTTGACCCAATCTGTCGTTACCGTCGCGGCACCCGGCGCTGAACAATAACCTGCTGACCGGGCCTGTTTCAGATAATCAGAATAATTACGGGATCAACCCGGCCACGGGATGGAATGGCATGCAACCTGACTACTACATCACTGGCATTGGGGTGTCACAGTATTACTACGGGGCACAACGACTGGGTTTGCCTGCCGCCGAAATCCTTCAGCGCTGCGGCATGTCGCCGGACATTTCCCTGCAGCCCATGCACCACACTGCCGCCGGCGATTTCGAACGCTTCATGCTCGAGCTGATTCTGCAAAGCGGCGATGACATGTTCGGCATCCATGTGGGGGAGCAGGTCATGCCCTCGCTCTACGGCGTATTACCCACCATCGCCACCATGGCCGGGAGTGCCCATCAGGCGATTGAAGCGGCACTGAAATATCAGGCTCTGGTGGGCGGTAACGCCGGCGCCATCCAGCTTCTCGACGAACCCGGTGAGCATGTGGCCTTTCAGGGACTGATGGCCTATTCCAATCCGGTGATTCGCCGCCACCTCGTTGAAAGCATGGCCGTGCTGCTGTTCAAGCTCGCCACCTTCATCTCCGGGCGACAAGACCTGAAAGCCGTTGAAATTCATTTCCAGCATTCCCCCGCCTCCGAAGCCAGCCAGGCCTACCTGGAGACGTTGCTGGGCTGTCCGATACGCTACCGGGCCCCGGAAATTCGTATCGTGGCAGAACGTTCACTACTGGATATCCCCTTGAACGCCTATAGCAATGACGCCATGCAGGTAGCCGAAGCGCTGGCCAGGAAACAGCTTGCCCAGCAGCAGGCCAACCAGTGCATTATCCAGCAGATCAAACTCCAGGTGCGCACCCTCATGGCGGGCAGCTCCCCCCGGCGAGAAATCGTCGCCGACCGCTTGGGCATTTCGGTTCGCACCCTGGATCGGAGGTTGGCCGATGCCGGGTTGACCTGGCAGCAACTGCTGGATGGCTTGCGTGCCCAGCTGGCCCGGGAGTTCCTTCGTGAGCAGCCACTCACCATGCAGGATATCGCCAGTCGACTGGGGTTTGCCGATGCCCGTTCCTTCCAACGCCGATTTCGGCACTGGACCGGCATGAGCCCTTCGCAATATCGGGATCAACTCCAGCACGACTGACATCCGGGGCGCCGCCCTCACCCTGCACGACACCGCCGCATCATTGAGTTGAAAGTGTAAAGTTCAAAGTTGAAAAGGCGCGCGCAAGGTTTTCATGTTGCCCACCTATGTGCCCGCGCCATTACCGGTAAGCGCGGGCACAGCCTGGCAAAATCCGCCGCCCCGGTCCGCGTTTCAACTTTAAACTTTACACTTTCAACTCAACCCGCGACGTCATTTGTCAGCCCGCTGGCAAGATTTACCTCTGCGCCCTTTCCCACCCCCTGCCGACAATAGTCCCTCAGTCTGATCGATAGCCCATCAGACGGGGATAATCATGAAAACAACAATAACAATCGGCCTGCTGGTGCTGGCCTGTGCCGGCCATGCTCGCCTGCAGCCGCTGGATGAAAGCGAAATGTCTGCCGCTCACGGGGCCGGCATTGCCGTGGCACTGGATAACTTTCGTTATCTGATGGCACCTACCAGCTACTTTGAACAGGTGGGCATCAGCCCGGCTGGCGCTTGTACGTCAACTGGTAACACCAGTGGCAATCAGAGTTGCTGGCGGCGCGGCGACCTGCGCTGGTATGGCATCAACATTTCCGGTGCCGGGGCTGGCGGCAGCCACTGGAATGAATCCCTCTGTGACGCCTCGTCCCTGTCCTGTCCACGGGGCGGGCAGATTCAGTGGTTTTCCCCCTTTGATAACCCCTATGTGATGCGCGCCTGGTCTCCCCGCGGCATGGCCTGGGATGGCAGCCTGGTAAACCAGGATGCCTCCAGCCCGGACAAGACCATCTACGAATTCCTGGCACCCACCAGCCAGCCGGATTACACCCTGTCGTTCTGGGGCGAAATCGAAGCCGGCGCCACCCGCAACAGCGCCACCCAGCTGCTCACCGCCGGGCAAGGTATCAACAACACCAGCGGCGGCGGGCTGCTGAAAAGCCAGACCATTATCCGCGGCAATGCTGCCGGCAGTGTGTTTCGCCTGTTTCAACATACCGAACCGGGCAACGAAACCTTCGGCATGATGTACCACAGCTATCTTCGTGGTGATTTCCGCTTCAGTGTTGCTCAAGCCAACAGCGGCGCCACTGACATCATCGGCCAGGCCCCGGTATTCGAAGCTAACGAGGGGTTGATCTTCCGTAATGTGGAAGCCTTCCTGCCCTTTGGGCAACTGTATTACCAGTCTCTGGTGCTGGGGCCGGTGGGCACCAGCGGGGATTTTTATCTGCAACTGACACCCATCCCCAATAACCCCACGGTCTACAACCGTTTCTACGGTCTCGACAGTGGTGATATCCGCGGCTTTGAAACTGCCCGCACTGCCACCCGCGACTGGCAAACCCCCTGCGCTGGCGGCGACACGGCCTGCCAGAACTACCGCCTCTCCCACGGCTTTGTTCGCTATGGAGACTGGTATCCGGCCATGGCCGGCTGGGCCGCCCAGGGCACCCGTGAAACCATCAATGCCAGCAACGACGGCATCATCTTCCAGGCCCGCAGCGGCAGCACCTTTAACGCCTTCGCCAAACGCCCGATCCGCATCGACAAGCGAGGCGAGACATCCAGCATGCAGCAGACCCAGAACTACAACTGCGACCCCAATAATCCCGGGGTCTGTTTCGGGGTTGGCGAAGGACCGATCAGCAGCGGCCCCGGCAACAGTAACCGTTACTACACTACTGACCGGGTCAACCTGGGTTCCGCCCGCATCGAAGGACTGTTGATCAACCAGTTCCACATGGAAAGCTGCCGGCCGGGGGTGTGCTGATGAAGACATTACTTCCTGCATTGTTATGCCTGGCCATCAGTGCCCACGCCGACAGCCTGCAGCCGCTGGATGATCAGGAAATGGCGCATATCGCCGGGCAAGCCGGGCAAGGCATGCAACTGACCCTGATGCTGCGCAACAACGTGGATGCCTCAGGCAATCCGATCGGCTGCACCAGTGGCGGGCTGAATCCCTGCCGCATGGGCTTCGAGTTGTCCGCCCGTGATGGCATCTGGCTGATGTTGAAGGATTATTACGGCGAGCTGCAGATCAATGACCTGCGCATCGACAACGCCACCCTCCCTGCCAGCAACACCAGCCACTACGACGCCAGTCGCTTTCTGTCCGTGGAAGGCGATTGTCTGATCGCCGGCTGCAACCCCACCGGGCTTTTGTCACTGCGCACCCGTTACCCCTTCCACAAGGACGTGGGCATTTACAACGACCTGAACCTGTTTACCAACATTGGCCGGGTGGCGCTCGAATACGACGACACCGTCAACAACATTCCCGGCTATATGCGCGATGCCGCCACCGGCAGTGTGCTCGGTTTCCGGGCCAGCGATAGTCAGGCACTCAATGCCCCTGCCAACATGCGATTCGAAGGTGAGGCTTATGTGTTTGGCTTCTAGGAAAAAATCGCCGCTTGCCACCTGGCTGTTGCTGACTGGCGTGCTGCTTGGCAGTCATGCCCACGCGCGCCTGGTTCCCATGGAAGATGAAGCGCTCTCCGATGTCCTGGCCCAGGATGGCAGCCTGTTCCTGTCGGATCATATTGCTCCCAACGCGCTTGCCAATGCCCCCGGTGATGGCTCCGCCAACTTTGATTTTTATCGCATGGGGCTGGACGTAAAGCTGAACCTGAATGCCAACATGGCCAAGTTCCAGCTCGGCTGCGGTGGCGTAAATGATCTGCTCTCCAGCTCTGCCGCCTGCGATATCGACATCGATTACCTGAGCTTCATGGGCATCAACAACGACGGCGACTTTCCTGCACTGGATGGCCCGGAAAGTGCCTTTGAACTGATTCGTCCCTACGTGGAGCTGGCGGTCAAGAACGACAACAGCGCCACCCTCCGTGAAGTGGTCGGTCTCAAGGTCGGCGGCCAGCGCATCAATGGAGCGCTAGGCATTGGTCGCGACTACACCGGCGCCAGCAAACCCTCCGAGGGATTCGTCGGCCCGGGCCTGGAGACCTATCTGGTCAACCAGGAGCATGGCGGCACCTGTAACCCTTCCGCCACTACCGGCCAGGGCGTGGTCAACTGCCACTCCGGCATCAACAGCGTGTCCGGTTTTCTGTCACTGGAACTGTCCGCCGCCATTCGCGCCCGTGCCAACATGGCCGGACTCTACAACGCCGATCTGGATACCTGCTTTGGCCGCATGAACCCGGCCCAGTACGGCTGCGGCCCCAACTCCATGCCATTCTTTGTCGATGCCGGCGGCACCCGCTTACAGACACTGCACGTGGCCGCCGCGAAACTCACCGTGGATGATATTGATCTGAACTGTGCCTGGTGGGACGCCGTGTGCTGGGGCATCGTCAATCCCCTGGCCAGCGCCATCGTCAACGAGGGCTATGGCCAGCTGAAAATCGACATGCGTCAGGTGCACTACCTGCTGACCCCCAACACGGAAAACTTTTTCCTGTCGCTGCAACGGGAAAAAGTGGCCTGGCCCAATTACAGCAAGGCGCCACCGCCCAATAACATTGCCTTTGATGCCTGCAACCCGAGCTATGGTCAGATTCCTTCCAACGGACGCTGCTCCAGCGGCTATGCACCCACCGCCAACACCGGCTGGTGGTTGAATGCCCCCGGCGCCAAGATTCTCAACATCAATCCACCGGATCGCATTGATGTGGGCCGCGTAGATCTTGGCACCGTCATCAGCCTGCTCGGCCCGGAAGGGCGGCTGTTGATTGATAATCCCAAGATTGATCTGCCCCGGGTGTCCAACTGCTACGGCAGTGCGGTGTTCTGTTGAGGGCATGACCATGAAACGACATCTCGCCCCCATGTTGGTCATCACTTGTCTGCCTGCCACCTCACTGGCGCTGCAAGCCATGACTGATGATGCGCTGTCCACTGTCACCGGCGCAGACGGGGTCTCCGTCGGGTTGAACAGCGACACCGGCATCAGCGCGGCCAGCCTCCAATGGGTGACCGACGACAACGGCCTCAATGATGGCTCCTGCAGCGGTGGCATAGCCAACCAGCATGCCTGCACCCAGTTACAGGATGTCTCGCTGGAAGGTGTCGGCGGTGCGCTCAACCAGCAATGGGATCTGGATGTGGGCAGTGATGACAGCGGCAATCCCATGCTCGCCGTTACCGGGAACTGGTCGCCGCAGAAATTCGAGATCGGCGGGCTGACGTTCAACACCGCAGCAGACAATGCCTCAGCACGATCACTGGGCTCGCTGGCACTGATTTCCTCAGGGCAGTTTTCTCTTATCAATCGTGGTGGCTTTTTCAATGCGGGAGGCGATTACGCCACCCTGGATATGTCTGCCAACGGGGATCTGATTTATCGCCAGGGAGCAGCCGGCAGTGCCGAGCTCAGTCTCGCCAACCTGTTGTTAGCCGCGCGCTTCACCAATGGTGCAGCCGGCGGGCAGGCGCTCTCCACAGGACGGGTTGGCATCGATGCGCAGGGGTTGCTGGTCAGTGCGCCGTTTGCCGATGTGGATATCGGCTTCGACCTGGCGTTCAAGGCCAACCCCGCAGACTTTGATCAGACCGGGCGTAATAACCTGCTGCGTTTTGGCTGGCAGGGCGGACTGGTCAATCCGGTCTGGCGACTGCAAGCCGGTGGATTTGGCTACGGTATCTACATGAATGGCGCCGACAGCTACCAGGACTTTGATGGCAGCCAGAGCGGCCAACGCTCCCAGGGCATCAGCCTCTATACCGAATGGGATTTTGACAGCGACTTTTCCCTCTCGCTGGGCGAGGCTGGCGGCAATGGCACCATTGCCCGCTTCAGCAACTGGCAGCGACTGGGGGCCGCCCCGGGCCCCATGTTCAGGCTACCCATCATCTTTGATGTATTTCAGGGCGGCGTGGGGCCAGCGGGACTCTGTGCCGGCAGCGCTACCTCAGGGGTGGTAGATCAGACCGCCTGCACTGCAGCCGGCGGCGAGTGGTACGGCAACACCCTGCCCGGCGCGAATGAAGCGGCATTTGGCGTGCTCATGCGTGATGGCCGCCTGCTGGCCTACAACACTCTGGTCGAGGTGGAGGATCCGCTGGCCGGCGGCACCGTCACGCCGGTGGACTGGGGTGCGGCCTTCACTTTCGGCAAGCTGGATGCGGATATTTTTCTTTACCCCTATGGCCGCGCAGATGGCACCACCGTTGCCACCACCGACACCGGCATCCGTGCTGACATCAACCTGATCGCCCAATCCCCGGATGCCTGGCGACGGGCCAACAGCAGCAGTGCCGCCGTGCGCGCCACCTCCGGCAATGGCTGGCAGACCAACACCCATTTCATGATGGTAGATAGCGCGGCCAACGCCGGTGTCGGCTTTATCAATGGCGACATCATTTACCAGGCACGAGACCTGTTCATCCGCGTCACCGATGGTGATACCCGCTATCCGGATTTGCCCGGTGGCCTGTGGCTACAAACGGACAACAAAGCCCAGTATCACTTCCGCTCCATTTTCGGCGGCGGCTATATGGACAACCTCAGCTATGACGCCCTGACCAAGGTGTCGCTGATTGATGTGAACCTGAACACCAGCCAGTTCCTGTTTGTACTCAATCCGCTGCCTGTGGATAGCAGTACCGGTGCCGCGCCGATCGGCTTTAACGGCCTTCTGGATCTGGATAACAGCTATATCACCGTAGGCGAGATCTCCAGCCCGCAATCCCAGTTTTACGTAAAGGATATTTCCGGGCGGGTGGCATGGCGCAACGGCAGTCTTTCCATGGTGTCCGGACAGAATACCAGTGATGGCTTGCCGCAACTGGCCATCAGCAACGACCTGGATATCGGTACGTCCGCCCATTTTGGCGGCACACCCGGCGCCCCTTTAGTCGGCACCCTCGGCTTCGGTTCAGAAGATTTCGGGCGCATGGCCATTCCGGCCGGCACCTGGCATAGCGATGTGATTCTGAAAATTCCCTGAGCTTTTTACCCGTAACGGATAACAACAATGAAAACGGTTTCTCCATTACTGCGTTGTTCACTGATCCTGCTGGCCATGATGGTCCTGCAGGGCTGTGCCATGTTCTCGCTCAACCCAGCGCAGAACCCGCCTCCCGACCAGTATGTTGCCGCAGAAGGCGCTACCCCGGTGGTGCTGGAAAGCGCAGATCAGCTCTCCCTGTTTGGCCAATGGTGGCTTCCCGAGGGCCCGAATGAACCCCGTGGCGTGGTGCTGTTATTGCACGGCACTATTGCCCACTCCGGATTCTATTCGCCCATGGCCACTTTTTTTTCTTCCCGGGGCTTTGCCGTGTTCGGCATCGACCTGCGCGGCTGGGGTCAGTCCCAGGGCTTCGGCCGCAACGGCGTCATCGGTAACTATGACGAGTATCTGCTGGACTTGCGCAGTGCCTATCAGGAGGTAGAAGCCCGCTATCCGGACTTGCCGCTTTATCTGCAGGGCGAATCCATGGGCGGGGCCATTGCCCTGCTTTCGCAGATAGAAGATACGGTGGAAGTGGATGGCCTGATCCTTAATGCACCCGCAGTCCGCCCGGGACTCAGCTTCGGTCCGGTCAGCTCACCGCACTGGCTCTCGAATATGGGGCTATGGACACTGTCACAACCAGGCAAGGTGTTCCCCAACATGCCAGCCCTGTATCACGGCAAGCTCATGGAACACATCGGCATCGGCCTGTTGTTGAAGGAAGAGGAATACCAGCAAGCCTTTCACAACGACCCTTTCGCCACCCACAAGGCACTGCCCTTCAGTTACTTTACCGGACTGCAGAATGCTACCAGCCGGATAGAAGACGGACTGAGTCTGGTCACGGTGCCGGTACTGATACAGCAAGGTACCCGGGATGTACTGGTACCGGTCAAATCCAGCGAATACACCCTTGAACATATCGGCAGCGAAGACAAAACCCTGAAGGTGTATGAAAAGATCACCCATGCCACCCTGCATGACCGGCGCCGGGAAGAGATCTGGGGCGACATCATCAGCTGGCTGGAAGCCCGTCTGCCAGAAGACGACGCAGCAGCGCCGGCGCTGACCCTGCATCAGGATCCATCCGCGAGCCAAACCACTCCCTAGAAAACATTCCGGAAGTGCATGCACCTACTGTAGGAGCTCCCTTCCAGGGGACGAACCGAACGCAGCGAGGCGACCGAAGGGAGGTCATTTTTCTGGCGTTTCTGGAATCCTTACCTCGCTTGGGCTCGGATCGCTTGCAGGCAAGCTCCTACGGGTTATAACAAGGCCCCGTGCCAACTGCATCTCAGTTCCTCGCTGTCGCTCGGTTCGCACCTCAAGTGGTGCTCCTACAGCGACTTCGTAGAAATGCAGAAGCTCGGGAACTTATCCAGGGTTTGCTATCGAATCGAGCGTAGCTTGTAGCTTGTAGCTTGTAGCTTGTAGCTTGTAGCTGTGAGCTGTCAGTAATGCGGCGGTGGGGCGTCTTCGATCTGGGCGGATTCAAAGGCCTCGGAGAGATCCACCAGACGATCCACCATCTTGCGGCAGGCCTTTTCCAGTTCATCAATCTTCTGCTGCTGATCGGCAACCACCTTGTTGAGGGCCTCGATCAGATCTTCCTGATAGGCCAGCTTGGTTTCGATATCAATCAGACGGTCATCGCTCATGGCATATCTCTCTATTCACCTCACGCAGGAGCGTTGCTGGCCGCGCGATTCAAACCCGGGATCAAAAGCATTATCACCACAGAGGGCACAGAGATCACTGAGGAACAGGAGATTATACCTCTGTGTGCTCTGTGCCCTCTGTGGTAAATCTGCCTCTAATGACGCCGCCTCCGAGCGCCGCGAAGGAACGCGGGCACGACCTCTGAAATCGGTAGGCCGTGACCGCGCCTTGTAGCTTGTAGCTCGTGGCTTGTAGCTGCTCTTCCCCATTGTACTGGCCTGAACCGCAGATTTCCGCTATGGTTTCATCCGTCTTGGGGGAGTAGTCGCTCGACCCGCTTTCTGACAAGCCTCAAGGTGGCCGTCAACATAGTTGCGCCTCATGCGCATGGCGTCCACATCCGCTCTGCCCTCTATGGGTTGCCCGGATTGACGAGACCTGAGACACGACTTGCATTCCGCTGGGGCGGGATTGGCAGGTAGTGTCTCTGTGTCGAAGTAATCCCGCCCCTCTGGAAATCAATATGGAAGCCACCCTCAGTTCCTTCTTGCTGGTCGCCCTGGGCGAAATCGGTGACAAGACCCAACTGTTGTCCCTGGCCCTGATTCTCAAATTCCGCAAGCCCTGGCCTATCCTGGCCGGCGTGGTGATTGCCACCCTGCTCAATCATGGCGTGTCAGTGTGGTTCGGTGACTGGCTGGCCGATGCCGTACCCATGGACTGGATGCGCTGGATTCTGGGCATCAGCTTTATCGCCCTGGGCCTGTGGATGCTGATTCCCGATGGCGACGAAGAGATCAGCAACGAGCCCAAATACGGCCCCTTCCTGACCGCCCTGGTGCTGTTTTTCATCGCCGAGATCGGCGACAAGACCCAGCTGGCCACCATTGCCCTAGCAGTGCAGTTCAAGGACCAGTTCTGGCCGGTACTGAGCGGCTCCACCCTGGGCATGATCGCCGCCAACCTGCCGGTGATCTGGCTCGGCCACCAGTTCGCCAGCGAAAAGCTGGAAACCTGGGCCCACCGCATCAGCGCCCTGCTGTTTGTGGGCTTTGGGGTTTGGGCATTGGTTTAATACCGCTTCACGCATCAGGCACCACGCTACACGCACAAAGCCTGCTACAATCTGGCTAATTTTTTGCGTGCATGCGTGTTGCGTGCTGCCTGTTGCGAGTCCTGTTATGGCCCTCACCGCCACCATTTTCAAAGCCGAGCTGACCATCTCCGATATGGATCGGGATTACTACGCCACCCACAACCTGACCGTGGCGCTGCATCCCTCCGAGACCGAATCGCGCATGATGCTTCGCTTGCTGGCTTTTGCCCTCAATGCCCACGAGGATCTGGCCTTTTCCAAGGGCATTTCCAATCCGGAGGAACCGGATCTGTGGCAGCACAATCCCAACGGCACCGTGGCGCACTGGATCGAGTTGGGCATGCCGGACGAGAAGCGCCTGCGCAAGGCCTGCGGCATGGCAGAAAAGGTGACGGTATACTGCTATGGCCCCCGTGCGCCCCAGGTCTGGTGGGACGGTATCAAAAACAAGGTGCAGCGTTTTGATAATCTGTCCGTCATACATATTGATCACGACAGCGAAGTGGCGCTGGAGGGATGTGTGAACCGGACCATGCAGCTGCAGGCCATGATTCAGGATGGCCAGACCTGGTTTGGCACCACTGACAACAATATCGAGATTGGGCTGGACCGCTGGTATCCGGCAGGGAAGTAACCGGCGGCGACATCACGTTTCGGGGGAAACATGAAAAACGCCATTATCCTGATCACTTTCACTGCTCTTGTTTTCCTGGCTGGCTGGTGGATAAGTGATGAGCCTCTGGATCCCGCAGCACAGCTCTGGCTGGAAACTGATGATCAAGAGAATGCCGCCTACCAACATCTAGTTGATCTGATTGGGATAGATCCCCCCTTTGACCCTGACACTGCCCAGCAGAAACTTGATCGGCCTGCGTCATTCCCCCCTTCTAACGCTGACTTGCTCGAAGAGCTCCTTCAGCAAGATCTGCTATGCGAGCACTACACCGCTGCCTGCCTGCTAAATCAGCAGCAATATCACGCCCAGGCTAACGAATTGCTGTCCCGCTTTTCGCCTTATTTGGCACGATATAAAAGCTTTCTTGATTTTGAAGAATTCAGGGACAAAACTCCCTCCGGAATCGACACGCCATTTCCACACTATCGCCGACTAATTGCACTGGCCAGGTTGCAATCCCTGCAATGGGCAATGAACAAAGACGGCCAGGGGCTGGCGTCCGAAATCGAACGCCTGCGCCATCTTCTCGCCCAGCGTCACAGCATTCTCAGCAAGGTGATCGTTACCAGGATACTGTCAGAAAAAATACAGTTGGCTGCGCTTTTAATGCAGCAGGGTCAGCCTGTTTCTCTGAGCCAGTATCGCCTTTCCACAGCGGAAAAAAGTTTCCGCTCCGCGCTGGCCTACGAGTTCCGCTTTTCCACCAGTGTCCTTCAGCAGGATTGGCGGAGTAATGAATTCTTTGGCGAACACTGGCTGGAAAATCTTTACTACATTATCGGACTGAGAGAGAACATCACCACCAACCGGGCTTTCCTTTTCTATCAGCACTATGCCGACCTGTCGGAAAACCCGCCTTTTGTCATCGCCAACGATGTTTATCAGCTTCCCGCACCATCCCTGTCGCAAGCCATCCGCAATCCTGCCGGCAACCAGCTTCTGGAAAGCTCGCTTCCCCATTATACCGAATACCTGAACCGGCTTTCCCATCTCGACGCGCAAATGCAGCTGTTGAGCTGGTTCCGTCACCACGATCCGTCTCTGCCAAACCCGTGGTCACCGGAAGGCGGGATGATGCTGGAGAAGAGCAGCGATGAGATATGCTTCCCTTCGGATTTCAACAGCGAAAACATGCGATCCTGTCTGCCATTGCTGGATGCGGATCAGCACCTTGAAAAACAGGGCTAGTGCCTCCATCACTCCATCAGTTTCTACTGGAGCCTGACCATGGCCATTGAGCTGACCTGCCCCTCCTGCGGGGCCATCAATCGCGTACCTGAAGAGCGGCTGGACAGCCGCCCGGTTTGCGGCAAGTGCAAAACCCTGCTGTTGAATGGCCAGCCGCTGGCCGCCAGCGACGCCTCGTTCCAGCGGCTTGTAGACCGCAACGGCCTGCCTTTGGTGTTGGACTTCTGGGCCAGCTGGTGCGGCCCCTGTCAGCAATTTTCGCCGACCTTTCAGGCCACCGCCGCCGACTTCTCCACCCGCGCCAGGTTCATCAAGGTGGATACCGAGGCCTGCCCGCAAACCGCAGGGCGCTTTCAGATCCGGTCGATTCCTACGTTGATGATTGTGAAAAATGGCAAGGAAGTCGTACGTTTATCGGGAGCGTTACCGAAAGCACAATTTGTTCAATGGCTTGAGCAGCATCTGGGCAACTAATCCTGCCCCTTGACCCTGACGCCGGCCATGCAGGGTCTGCTGCCTTGTCAATTCGGCCGTGGTTATCGAAGATGCACGCTCAACTGATTGTCGCGAGCGTGCCAACCCCATGTCAGAACTGATCCTTCATCATTACCTTTTTTCCCCCTTCTCCGAGAAAGTCCGTGCCATGCTCGGCTATGCGGGTCTCAGCTGGCAGTCTGTGGAAGTCAGGGAAATGCCACCCCGCCCGCTGCTGGCACCACTGGCGGGAGGTTACCGCAAGATTCCGGTTGCCCAGATCGGTGCCGATATCTTTTGCGACACCCGCGCAATCGGTCGCGAGATTGCCCGCCTCAGTAACAAACCTGAACTGGCCATGGAGAATTGCCCGGAAGAGGTACAGGAATTTATCCGCGAAGTGGATCTGGATATCTTCCTGGCCTGCATCATTACGGCAGGCAACCTGACACTGCTTCGCAAGGTGCTGAAAGAATCCGGCGCGGTTGAGCTTGGCAAGTTGCTGTGGGACCGTGTGCGCATGGGCAGCAAGGCCAAAGTAAAAGCCAATAGCCCCGGGCAAATGAAGCGTATGGTACGCGCGCATCTGGACCGCCTGGAAAGCATGCTGGCCAACCAGCCTTTCCTTTTCGGTGACACCCCCAACGCCGGGGATTTTTCCGCTTACCACAGCCTCTGGTTCCAGCGCGACCTGGCAGAGCAGCGTGTCGTCAAAGGCTACCCGAAGGTGAATGCATGGCTGGATCGACTGCAGGCTTTTGGTCAGGGCAACCGAACAGAGATAAGCCCGGAGCAGGCGCTGGAGATTGCCCGCAGCCACACCCCCCGCGCTGTTCCGGAAAGTGACAACGATGCCGAACTGATCGGGCAGTCCGTCAGTATTGCTCCGACCGACTACGGACGCGAACCCGTCTCAGGCACTCTGGTGGCCAGCAACGCACAGGAACGGATCATCGTTCGCGATGATGCCACGGTTGGCGAGGTTGCCAACCACTTTCCCAGCGAAGGTTTCTCGGTCAGGCAGTAACCGCCGTCACATGTCTCTCTGGTTGACCCGTTTCATCAGCGCTTCTGCACTCTCCTTGCGCTCGGAGTAACGGTCAACCAGATAGTCACTGCGATCACGGGTGAGGTAGGTGAATTTCACCAACTCTTCCATGACATCCACGATACGGTCATAAAAACCGGAAGGCTTCATGCGATCGTTGTCATCGAATTCCAGAAATGCCTTGGCAACGGAAGACTGGTTGGGGATGGTCACCATGCGCATCCACCGCCCCAGCACCCGCAGCTGATTCACCGCATTGAATGATTGGGATCCGCCGCAAACCTGCATCACCGCAAGGGTCTTACCCTGGGTGGGCCGCACCGCACCCAGTGACAAAGGAATCCAGTCGATCTGGGCTTTCATGATGCCGGTCATGGCACCGTGGCGTTCAGGAGAACACCACACCATCCCTTCACTCCAGGTCACCAGATCACGCAATTCCTGCACCTTGGGATGACTGGCATCTTCACTGTCCGGCAGCGGCAAACCATCAGCGTGAAAGATCTTTGCCTCTGCCCCCATGGCCTCCAACAATCGCGCCGCCTCCATCACCACCAAACGACTGAAGGAACGGGTCCGCAGCGATCCATACAACAACAGGATGCGCGGCTTGTGACTGGACTGCTTGTCACGAAACACCTCATCCGGCGTCGGAACCCGGAAACAGTTCTGATCAAGGTTAGGAATATCACTCATTGTATTTTCAATTCTCTACACACAATGGTGGAGATTGCCGAGACAATTTCCACCCTACGACACCGTAGGGCCGAAATGGGCATCAGCCCATCTCCGCCGTTCTGGTTTTCGCTGTTAACTGTTAACTATTCGCTGTTAACTGCTTTGTTCGAACCACTGCGGCGTACGATTAACAATAGCCACCAAAGACAACATCACCGGCACCTCCACCAGCACCCCCACCACTGTGGCCAGCGCCGCACCGGAATTGAGTCCAAACAGGCTAATGGCCACCGCCACCGCCAGTTCAAAGAAGTTGCTGGTACCAATCAGGCAGGCGGGGCCGGCCACATTGTGCTTCAGACGAAGCTGTCTGGCCGCCCAGTAGGCGATAGCAAAAATACCGTAGGTTTGAATCATCAGCGGAATGGCGATCAATACAATCGCCATGGGCTTGGCGATAATGGTTTCTGCCTGAAAGCCAAACAGCAGCACCACGGTGGCCAGCAATCCCATCACACTGACCGGCTTGAGATGATGAACGAAGCCAGCCACCCGCTCTTCACTGCCCAACAACTGGCGAGTGATAAAGCCGGCGATCAACGGCAGCACCACATACAACACCACCGACAACACCAGGGTATCCCAGGGCACCGTGATGTCGCTGACGCCGAGCAACAAGGCAGCAATCGGCGCAAACGCGAACACCATGATGATGTCGTTAACGGACACCTGCACCAGAGTGTAGTTGGCATCCCCTTTGGTAAGCTGACTCCACACGAATACCATGGCAGTACAAGGGGCCACGCCCAGCAGGATCATCCCGGCGATATATTCAGTGGCGGTTTCCGGTTCCACCCAACCGGCAAAAAACACCTTGAAGAACAACCAGCCCAGTGCCGCCATGGTGAACGGTTTGATCAGCCAGTTGATCACCAGAGTCAGCAGCAATCCGCGGGGATTCTGGCCAACCTGTTTGATGGCATGGAAATCGATCTGGATCATCATCGGGTAGACCATGACCCAGATAAACACCGCCACCGCCAGATTCACGTGGGCGTACTCGAAAGCGGCTACCGCATGAAAAAGATCGGGCATCCACAAGCCAAGGCCAACGCCAGCAGCAATGGCCAACCCGACCCAGACACTCAGGTAACGCTCAAACAGACCCATCAGAGATCACCCATCCGTTGGTGGATTTCTTCACCACACTTCACCAGCCCTTTCTGATTCAACTCATCCAGCGAGGTGGCAAACAACGCCCGCAGACGCCCCTCCAGCTGCTGATAGGTCGCCTCGAATGCGGCGGCGATTTCGTCGTCCGTTCCAGTGGCATGGGCTGGGTCCGGCAGACCCCAGTGCAGTTTCGGGGTATCACCCAGCCACACCGGGCAGGCCTCCCCTGCCGCGCTGTCGCAGACGGTAATGATCAGATCGATCTCTTCCCCTTCCAGATCATCCATGGATTTGGAGCCTGGATTCTCAGGCACGATACCGTGCCGGGCCAGCACGGCCAGCGCACCCGGGTTGACCTGCCCGGTGGGATGACTGCCGGCACTCAGGCCACGAAAGCGACCCACTCCCAGATGATTGATCAGCGCTTCACCGATAATGGAGCGGCAGGAATTACCGGTGCACAGCACCAGGATGGTCAGCGGTTGCAATTGCATGTCAGTTCTCACAGCAGGAAGCAGCAGATTCATTCAGTGCCAGCGCTTCGCGAGCCGCTGGCACCAGCTGGGTCAGGGTCTTCTTCGCCCAGCCAGGCAGGTCGGGGCTGATACGGTAATGCATCCAGGTGCCCTGCCGACGGGCGACCACCAGGCCGCACTGACGCAGCTGGGCCAGATGTCTTGAGATGGTGGACTGAGGCGCCTGCAGGCTCTCCACCAGATCACAGACACATACCTCCCCCTGGCCGTGAAGCAGGGAAATCAGGCTCAGGCGGGTGTCATCGCCAAGGCATTTGCACAGTTGAGTCGGGGTCAGCATGATGTCCTGAATTCGTATATTCGGAAATACGGATATTACAGCTGTAAGCCTCCAGCAACAAGCCATGGCGCGGGAAGGTTTTGTGACAGAAAGCGTTTCGAGTTACGAGAAGCGAGTTTCGAGTTTCGAGTTTCGAGTTTCGAGTTTCGAAGATCAAAACTGGTTTTTGCTTTTCGCAACTCGAAACCCGTTACTCGAGAATTTCCCTCGCCAAGGCTCGGTTCGCGTCTCAAGCGACGCTCCTACAGCAGCTGCGGCGCCCCAAACAAAAAACCCGGCCTTTGTCGGGCCGGGTTTTTGCGTGCTGCGTGAAGCATGTTGCGTGCAGCGTCTACTTCTTCAGCTTCGCTTCGATCTCGTCCACGCTGATGTGGCGCACGTCCTTGCCTTCCACCAGGTAGATCACCTGCTCGCCGATATTGCGGGCGTGGTCACCGATGCGCTCCAGGGCGCGCAGGGACCAGATGATGTTGAGTACCCGGGAAATCGCCCGCGGGTCTTCCATCATGAAGGTTACCAGCGAACGCATGGCGCTGCGGTATTCCAGATCCACCTCTTTGTCTTCCGCGGCCACTTCCAGTGCCTTCTTGGCATCGAAGCGGGCAAAGGCATCCAGAGTATCGCGCAGCATGTTGCGAACGTGGTTACCGATATGACGGACCTCCACGTAACCGCGCGGCGACTCACCCTCTTCGGCCAGCTGCAGACCCATGCGGGCAATCTTGGCGGACTCGTCACCAATGCGCTCCAAATCGGAAACCGCCTTGGTCACCGCGATGATCAGTCGCAGATCGGAAGCTGCCGGCTGACGCAGAGCCAGCACCTTGGTGCACTCCTCGTCGATCAGCATTTCCAGCTTGTCGACCTTGTCTTCAGTTTCCAGCACCTTTTCCGCCAGTGCCGAATCCGCCTGCAGCAAAGCCTGCAGGGCATCTACCACCTGCTTCTCTACCAGGCCACCCATTTCCATCAGGTTGTTACGGATGGATTCCAGCGCTTCGTTGAACTGGGATGAGCTGTGCTCACCAAAATGCATACGATCCATGAATTGTCTCCTTGTCCTTAACCGAAGCGGCCGGTGATATAAGCTTCTGTCAGATCGTGCTCGGGTTTGGTGAACACGGTCTCAGTGTCATTCATTTCCACCAGACGCCCCAGATGGAAGTAGGCAGTACGGTTGGAGACACGGGCTGCCTGCTGCATGGAGTGAGTCACGATAGCAATGGTGTAGGACTCACTCAGCTCGGCAATCAGTTCCTCGATCTTGGCGGTGGCGATGGGATCCAGTGCAGAGCAGGGCTCATCCATCAGCACCACTTCCGGGCTGACCGCGATGGTGCGGGCAATACACAGACGCTGCTGCTGACCACCGGACAGACCGGTACCCGGCGAATGCAGACGATCCTTTACTTCATTCCACAGGCCAGCCTTCTGCAGGCTGGTTTCCACGATTTCGTCCAGGTCATATTTCTTGTTGGCCAGACCGTGAATACGCGGGCCATAGGCCACGTTGTCGTAGATGGACTTGGGGAACGGGTTGGGCTTCTGGAACACCATGCCTACCCGGGCACGCAGCTCTACCACATCCAGCTTGGGATCGTAGAGGTCCTGGTCTTCCAGGTGCAGGCTGCCTTTCACCTGACAGATATCGATGGTGTCATTCATGCGGTTGAGGCAACGCAGGAAGGTGGATTTACCACAACCGGATGGACCGATCAGAGCCACCACTTCATTCTTGCCGATATCCAGGCTGACCCCATGGATGGCCTGCTTGTCGCCGTAGAACACATCCACGTCGCGCATGCTCATCTTGGCATTGTCCACATAGGGACTACCAATGGTCTGTTCCGGGTAGCGGGTTGAGTTTTCCATTGCCTGTTCACCTTCACTCTGGCTTGCCGGCGTATCGCTGCGCGGCGTCTTGTCGTCAAACTTTTCTGCAGTATCCATGTTTAGAGCCCCTTTAGCACTCATTGTTACCAGCGCCGCTCAAGACGCTTGCGCAGGAACACCGCCAGTGTATTCATGGCGATCAGGAAAGTGAGCAGCACCATGATGGCCGCTGAGGTCAGCGCCACGAACGACTGCTCCGGGCTGTCCGCCCACAGGTAAATCTGTACCGGCAACACCGTGGAAGGATCCAGCGGCCCGCCGGGCACATCCACGATAAAGGCCACCATGCCAATCATCAGCAGCGGTGCGGTCTCACCCAGTGCCTGGGCCATACCGATGATCGCACCAGTGAGCATGCCCGGCAGGGCCAGCGGCAGTACATGGTGCAGCACCACCTGCATGTTGGACGCACCCAGCCCCATGGCCGCCTGACGAATACTCGGCGGCACCGCCTTGATGGCCGCGCGGCTGGAAATGATGATGGTCGGCAATGTCATCAGAGTAAGAACGATACCGCCCACCAGCGGTACCGAACGGGGCATGCCGAACAGGCCGATGATGACCGCCAGACCAAGCAGACCGAAGATGATGGAAGGCACCGCCGCCAGGTTGTTGATGTTCACTTCGATGAAATCAGTGAAGCGATTCTTCGGTGCAAACTCTTCCAGATAGATTGCCGCGGCCACACCGATCGGGAAGCTCAACAGCAGCGTTACGATCATGGTGAACAGTGAGCCCATCACCGCGCCCCAGATGCCCGCCAGCTCCGGCTCACGGGAATCACCGTGGGTAAACAGGGACTTGTTCCACTGCAGTTCCAGCTTGTCTTCCGCTTCGAAGGTCTGGATCCAGGTTTTCTGGTTTTCGCTGAGGCGCGATTCGAGACGATCATCACTGCTGGATTTCACATAGACATCCACATCATCGTCCGCCAGCAGCCACAGGGTGCGGGTCTGACCCAGCAGCTTGCGATCCGCTCTCAGCATGTCACGCAGCTCATAACCAGCGCCGGTACTGACCAGACCGTACAACTCACGCTTTTCCTGACGCCCGTCGACACCGGGAAACTTTTCCCGCAGGGCATCGCGGATCAAGCCATCGTAGTTGGCAAAGTTCAGTTCTTCATCGTCGTTTACATCCATGATGTCCAGGGTGTATTCGTCGAAGGTCACATCCATCTGCACGTAGGTTTCGAAGAAGGCACTGTGACCCTTGCCGATGATGTCGGTGAACAGCAGCACCAGCGCCAGCAGACCGAATCCGATGGCGGCCATACCGTAAGCCTTGAACATCTTCTCGGCGCGGTAGCGCTTGGCCAGTGACTTGCGAACCTGTTCGGTAGTTTTACTCATCTCGCTCTCCTCCAGGCCCTAGTCGTATTGCTCGCGGTACTTCTTCACGATGTGAAGCGCAACCACGTTAAGCAGCAGGGTAGTAATGAACAGCATCAGGCCCAGCGCAAACGCCGCCAGGGTCTTGGCACTATCGAATTCCTGGTCACCGGTGAGCAGAGTCACGATCTGCACGGTTACCGTAGTCACCGCTTCCAGCGGATTCACCGTCAGGTTGGCGGCAAGGCCGGCGGCCATTACCACGATCATGGTCTCACCGATGGCCCGGGAAGCCGCCAGCAGGATACCGCCCATGATGCCCGGCAGTGCGGCAGGGAAAATGACTTTCTTGATGGTTTCGGAGCGCGTGGCCCCCAGACCAAGAGACGCATCACGCAGCGCCTGCGGCACCGCGGTGATCACGTCATCTGCCAGCGAAGATACAAACGGAATGATCATCACCCCCATCACCAGGCCAGCGGCCAGGGCAGACTCGGACGCCACATCCAGGCCGATGGACTCACCCAGCTGGCGAATCACCGGTGCCACCGTCAGCGCGGCGAAGAAGCCGTACACCACGGTAGGCACACCGGCCAGCACTTCCAGCGCCGGCTTGGCAAAGGAGCGCACCTTGGGCGGCGCATACTCGGCCAGGTAGATGGCGGACATCAGCCCCACCGGTACCGCCACCAACAGGGCGATGGCAGAAATCAGCAGAGTGCCCATGAACAACGGAATGGCGCCGAAGGCTCCCTCGGATGCCACCTGGTCTGCACGCAGTGCCGTTTGCGGACTCCATTGCAGGCCAAACAGGAAATCCGTGGCCGGCACCTTGCCGAAGAAACGCACGGACTCGAACATCACCGACATCAGAATCCCCACCGTGGTGAGAATGGCGATAGTGGCGCTGAGCATGAACAGGGTCTGCAGGACTTTTTCTACCTGCTGGCGCGCGCGCATCTGCGGGGAAATCTTCAGCCAGCCCCAGGCGGCACCCAGCATCGCCACCACGATCACCACGACCGCCAGCGCCATGCGATTCAGCGAGCGCAGACTGTTGAGTTTCTCGGCCGCAGCGGCCACCGCGGGGGACACTTCGCTGGCAGCAATGGCACCGCTGGCCACGTTGCCAATCTGGTTAAGCAACAGATTGGCAGACGAGGCATCCACTGGCTGACTGTCCGCGGGCAGACTGTCCATCACCGTGACACGGATCAGGGTGTCATCGAAGATCAGCCACGCACCCAGCACGACCAGCGCCGGAATCGCACACCAGATAGCGGTGCGCATGGCGTAGTAGAACGGCAATGAATGCAGGTGGCGGATGCCGCCCAGTGGCCGGGCCAGGGCAAACGAACGCCGGTGACCCATGTAATAGGCCCCGGCGATCATTACCACCAGCAGCAACAGCAGATTACCGGTTTGCATGGTGTTCTCCGTTTGGTTTTTTCTCCAGTAAGCGGGGCGATGTTACTGCGTCGCTTACTGCAAAAAAAATGTCATAAATTCAATTGTTGGTTAAAAAGCCCGGGGGCGAAATCGCCACCGGGCTAGGGGGCCTCTGACCAACCCCTTGCATACTCAGCGTGGCCAGAAACGTGCAGCTGTTGTGTCTTGCCTCGACGGTCAGGGTGGCTCCCTTTCCTAGAGGCAAGGCGCAGCAGATGTGCGTTTCTGGCCGCGCCCTCCGGGGCCTCAAGGCTGATCCGCACTCGTTGTTGCAATTCCTTGATGGGTGGACACACACCTTCGAAATTGCGCCCTCTTTACCTTTGCCGAGGGGGCGAACCAGCCTTGAGGCCTGAGCATGCAAGGGGTTGATCAGAGGCCCCCAAAGCATCCTTGCTTTTTCTTCTTCCAGATCAGCGCTTAGTGCAGATCTTCTTCGCCGGTCATGGATTTCAGGCTGCGAGCCTGCTTCATCATGTCCTTGCGCAGATCGTCGCCCAGCGGAATCATGCCTTTCTCGGCCAGGTAACCTTCCGGGCCCCAGGCTTTCTCGCTGGAGAATTCTTTCACGTAGCCCTTGATGCCCGGTACCACACCCACGTGGGCTTTCTTCACGTAGAAGTACAGGGAACGGGATACCGGGTAGTCGCCAGCAGCGATGCTGTCAAAGGTCGGGGCAACACCACCTACGTTGGCGCCCTGCACCTTGCCACGGTTCTGATCCAGGAAGGAGAAACCGAACACGCCGAAGGCTTCCGGGTTCTTTTCCAGCTTCTGAACGATCAGGTTGTCGTTCTCACCGGCTTCAACATAGGCACCGTCTTCACGGATGCTGCGGCAGATCGCCTTGTACTTGGACTTGTCCTGCTTCTTCATGTCTTTCAGCCAGGAGAAAGTCTTACAACCGCCTTCGATGGCCAGCTCGTTGAAGGCATCACGGGTACCGGAAGTGGGCGGCGGACCGAGAACCTCGATCTTGGTGTTCGGCAGGGCCGGGTTCACTTCTTTCCAGGTCTTGTAGGGGTTGGCTACCAGCTTCTCGCCGCCCTTCGGATCCGGAACTTCCTTGGCCAGGGCCAGGAACAGGTCACGCAGGGTAACATCCATGTGCTTGCCCTTGGCAGAGTTGGCGAACACGATGCCGTCATAACCGATCACGACTTCGGTGATGTCCTTCACGCCATTTTCCTGACACTGGACGAACTCGGACTTCTTCATGCGACGGGAAGCGTTGGTGATGTCCGGGTGCTGGGTGCCCACGCCGGCGCAGAACAGCTTCATGCCGCCACCGGAACCGGTGGATTCGATTTTCGGAGTCGGGTTGTTGGAACCACGACCAAAACGCTCGGCAACGGTGGTTGCGAACGGGTATACCGTGGAAGAGCCAACGATAGAGATGTAATCACGGGTGTCGGCAGTGGCCGGAGCGCTGGCAAAGGCCAGGGCGGCAGCTGCGCCAGCAAGGGTTGCTTTGATCTTGAAGTTCACAATAAGCCTCCAGGTTACGCATGGCACCGGTGATGATGTTGTTTTGTTCCACCCCGGTTCTATCAACAACTGTTGCAAGCCAGTTCTTGTTTCAGCACGACGCATCCTAGAGAGGCATTGTGACAGCCACATTACAGGGTTGTCGCAATTCAACTTTTTTCGCTTATGGTCCGCCTAACGCCCCGGAGAACAGGCCAAAACCGCCCCAGACCCTCAGGAATGGGCTGAAATAGGCCTGCAGCGCCCGTATAATGCGGCCCACACGCTCCGGGGGAGCGAACCAACAATAACAAGGTGTCATGAAACAACCTCTTCTGCGCTGGCAGCAACGGCTGACCGGCTTCACCCTCGCACTGGGCCGCTCCACGGCCTGGCTGGCACTGCTGCTGGTGCTGGGCATGATGCTGGTGGTGACTCTGCGCTACGGGTTCGGCATCGGCAACATTGCCCTGCAGGAATCCCTGACCTACCTGCATGGCGCCCTGTTTATGCTCGCCATCGCCTATACCCTGGCCGAAGATGAGCACGTACGCGTGGATGTGCTGTACCAGCGCTTCTCGCCCCGCCAGCGTGCCTGGGTAAATCTGCTTGGCACCCTGTTCCTGTTATTGCCGGTGTGTGGCGCCCTGTTCTGGCTGTCACTGGACTATGTATTAAGTAGCTGGAAAGAACAGGAAGCCTCCGCCAATGGCGGCCTGCCTTTCGTGTATCTGCTCAAGTCACTGCTACTGATACTGCCCGCCTTGCTGACCATTCAGGGGCTGGCCGAACTGATGCGCCACAGCCTTACCCTGATGGGAGCCACCCTGCCCGCCCCTGAGCAGCATCCGGAGGACGGACTGTGATGGAATGGATCCCCCTGATCATGTTCGTGGCCGTGTGCCTGGTATTGCTCAGCGGTTACCCGGTGGCCTTTGCCCTGGGCGGCACCGCCCTGCTGTTTGCCGCTGGCGGCATGGTAGCCGGGGTATTCAGCCCCGCGGACCTGACCTTCGTGCCCAACCGCCTGTTCGGCATCATCGAAAACACCACCCTGATGGCGGTCCCCCTGTTCGTGTTCATGGGGGTGATGCTGGAAAAGTCCCGGGTGGCGGAAAATCTGCTGTCCAGCATGGGCCGCCTGTTTGGCCCCCTGCCGGGGGGAATGGGGCTGGCCATTATTCTGGTAGGCGCCCTGCTGGCCGCCAGCACCGGTATCGTCGGCGCCACCGTGGTGACCATGGGGCTGCTGTCCCTGCCCACCATGCTGCGCCAGGGTTACCAGCCACAGCTGTCCACCGGCCTGATCTGCGCCACCGGCACCCTGGGCCAGATCATCCCGCCCTCCATTGCCCTGGTGCTGCTGGGTGATGTGCTCTCCAATGCCTATCAGGAAGCCCAGCTCAAGCAGGGCCTGTGGTCACTGGACACGGTGTCGGTGGGCGATCTGTTTGTCGGCGCCCTGATTCCCGGGCTGATCCTGGTGGGGCTGTATCTGTTGTATGTGCTGGCGATCAGCCTGTGGAAGTCCCATCTGGCGCCGGCCATGGCCCGCGATGAAGACACGGCAAACAGCTGGACCGACCTTCTGCGCGGCCTGCTTCCGCCTCTTCTGCTGATTGGTGCCGTACTGGGCTCCATCCTCACCGGCACCGCCACCCCCACGGAGGCCGCCGGGGTCGGGGCCTTCGGCGCCCTGCTGCTGGCCGCCTTCAACCGCCATCTGAACCTGACGATTCTCGGTGAAGTGGTGCGCAGCACCAGCCGGGTCACCGCCATGGTGTTCATGATCCTTATCGGCGCCAGCCTGTTTTCCCTGGTTTTTCGGGGTTTTGGCGGTGAAGAGGCGGTCCATGGCCTGTTCGAATCCATGCCCGGCGGCGTGATTGGCGCTACCCTGCTGGTGATGCTGCTGATTTTCCTGCTCGGCTTTATTCTCGACTTTATCGAGATCACCTTCGTGGTAGTGCCGATTGTCGGACCAGTGTTGCTGGCCATGGGGCTCGACCCGGTATGGTTGGGGGTAATGCTCGCCCTGAACTTGCAAACCTCGTTTCTGACCCCACCCTTCGGGTTTGCCCTGTTCTATTTACGCGGCGTGGCACCGGCACAGATACAAACCGCCCAGATTTATCAGGGTGTGGTGCCGTTTATCGTGATACAACTGCTAATGCTGGCCATTCTGGCTATGTTCCCGGCACTGGCAACCTGGCTACCTGAACAACTGTACGGCTGACGTCAGCCTGACCATTACGGATAACAAGAGATGACGACGCACACTGACGACTCCCCGCAACCGATTGGCGAACTGGCCATCCAGACCATCGCCATGCCCCAGGACTCCAATTGGCATGGAGATATCTTTGGCGGCTGGCTGGTTTCCCAGATGGATCTGGCCGGCGCCGTGACCGCGCGCAAGAAAGCCCGCGGCCGCGTGGCCACAGTGGCCATTGATTCCATGGCCTTCCTGCGTCCGGTACCCATCGGTGCGGTAGTGAGCTGCTACACCCAGCTGCAGGACATCGGCCGCAGCTCCATGCAGATTCTGGTGGAAGTGTGGATTCGTGAAGACACCGGCACCCTGTCCAAGGTAACCGAGGGGCACTTCACTTTCGTGGCCATCGATGACACCGGGCGCACCCGGGTGGTGCCGCAGGACTAGTTTCAAGCCTCAAGCTACAAGCTGCAACGCGGGCAGGACCTGGAGCCACACGGCACCGGTCCTGCCCGCGTTTTTTTGTGGGTGGGAAAACAGAAAAATGCGGCCCTACACGACACGAGAGAAGCCGCCAATTCTACCGACGTCAGCCAAAGCTGTAGTAGCACCACTTGAGGTGCGAACCTGCGGTGATTGTGGCACTTGCCTGGCTGGCTAATGCTGGCCTGCAGTTTCATCGCACCGATAAAGGTGTTTGTCCTCGCCGGACAGGCCCAAAGGGGTGTAACGCGACACCCCTCTGGACTCCCCCGCGCCCCGACTCCGTTCGGCCTGCTCCGCAGGCACACTCCGGTACTCAGGATCTGGCGGACGCAAAAAAGACTCGCTCCGCTCAGACAGGTTTTTTGCTCTACGCCGCCAGATCCTTCCGTTCCTCGACTCACTCTAACGGGAAGATGCCGTGCTGATGGCATTGGCGTTCTTTTCTTACGCAAACGCTGAGGGTTGCTGTAGGAGCATCTCTTGAGGTGCGAACCGAGCGCAGCGAGGCGACCGAAGGGAGATTCTTCTTCAGGGAGTTGCCGAGTCCCGGGGGATCTGATCGCCCCGGGGTTGATTAGGCGCTTTAAACAGCGTTTCTGGAATCCTTACCTCGCTTGGGCTCGGATCGCTTGCAGGCTCGTTATTCGCTCCGCTCACCCTGCGGGCCGCACTGCGTGCGTTACTTCGCTACGCTACGCTCCTACAGCAGCTTCGTAGAAATGCAGAACCCCGGGAACTTTTTTCGGTTTTCCCATCCAATCAAGCGTAGCTTGTAGCTTGTAGCTTGTAGCTTGTAGCTTGTAGCTTGTAGCTTGTAGCTTGTAGCTTGTAGCTTGTAGCTTGTAGCTTGTAGCTTGTAGCTATCAGCCTTCCAGCTCGCTGCGGATGTTCAGGTATGGCTGCTCGGCGATGGCCATGGTTTGCAGCGACTCATCGCGGAACTTGCGGTAGGAGTCGTACACCTTGCGGGCGTCCTTGTTGTCCGCCACCAGCGCCTCGACCACTTCATCACTGGCCTCTTTCAGCGCTTTCAGCACATCGTCCGGCAAGCGGCGCAGCTTGGTGCCGTGCTTGTTGACCAGCTCGTTGAGCGCCGCATTGTTGCGGGCGGTGTACTCGTCGAGCATGTCCTGGTTTTCTGACTGGGCCGCGTAGCGGATGATCGCCTGCAGGTCCGCCGGCAGGCTGTCCCACACCTGCTTGTTGATGGTCAGTTCCAGGGTCGGGCCCGGCTCCTGCCAGCCCGGATAGTAGTAGTACTCGGCCACCCGGTGCAGGCCAAAGGTCAGGTCGTTGTACGGCCCCACCCAGTCGGCGGCATCGATAGCACCTGTCTGCAGGGAGGTGAACACTTCCGCGCCGGGCAGCTGCACCGGGGTCGCCCCCACCTTGGCAATCACCTCGCCAGCCAGGCCAGGCATCCGCATCTTGAGGCCTTTCATGTCCTCGATGCTGTTGATTTCCTTGTTGAACCAGCCGGCCATCTGGGTACCGGTATTGCCGCAGGCAAACGGCTTCAGGTTGAACTGGGCATACAGCTCATCCCACAGCTCCTGACCACCGCCATGGTGCAGCCAGCCATTCATTTCCTGGGCAGTCAGACCAAACGGTACCGCGGTGAAGAACGGCGTAGCCGGGTGCTTGCCCTTCCAGTAATAGGCGGCACCATGGCCCATTTCCGCGCTACCCTGGCGCACCGCATCGAACACCTCAAAGGCTGGCACCAGTTCCTTGGCCCCATATACCTTGATCTTGATCCGCCCCGCAGACATTTCTTCCACCCGCTTGGCGAAGCGATTGGCGCCCGCTCCCAGGCCGGGATAGTTCTTCGGCCAGGTGGTAACCATCTTCCATTCGTAGGTTTGCGGCTGGGGCTTCTTTTTGTCCGGCTCACCGGCAGCAGTCTGCCCGTCTGCCGGCGGGCAGTCCTTCTGCTCACACCCTGCCAACGCCATGCCACCCAGCCCCAATCCCAGGGCAGAAACGAATTTACGACGGTCCAATTTTTCTTCCTCCGATGAAGGGCGGCAGTGCTCTGCCGCTTTCGGGTTATCTGTTGTCGCCTGACGCTGGACGCCGGATGCCTGACGCTATCTACAGGCAGCGTCCCGCATCCGGCAGTCTCTCCAAGCGCTTCAGGTTTTGTAGGGCGGAAATTGCCGAAGGCAATCTCCGCCATCAACGCCACCGGCAATGCCATGTCGGAGATGGGCTCACACCCATTTCCAACCTACGCCGCGCTTTTGCCGTCCGGCATCCAGCGTCCGGCCTCAGGCGGGCCGAAGGCCCTATATCACTTCCAGGCGCGCGTACTGGCTGACCAGCCATTTGGTGCCCGCGTCATCAAAATTGATCTGCAGCCGCGCATTGGGGCCCTGGCCCTCGAAATGCAGCACGGTGCCCTCCCCGAACTTGGGATGCAGCACCCGGGCGCCCAGCACGATGCCGTTGGATTCGGTTTCCCGGATCGGCTTGCTGCCCCCGCCCATGGGGCGGCTAAACCCGGCCCGGGCACGGATCTCTTCCATGGCGTCCGCAGGGATCTCGCGCAGGAAGCGGCTGGGCGGGTTGTAGTTTTCATTGCCATAGAGGCGACGGCTTTCCGCGTGGGTGAGGTACAGCTCGCGCATGGCGCGAGTCAGGCCCACGTAACAAAGACGGCGCTCTTCGGCCAGACCATTGGGGTCCTCGCTGGAGCGCTGGTGGGGGAACAGCCCCTCTTCCATGCCACAGATAAACACCACCGGAAATTCCAGCCCCTTGGCGGAGTGCAGGGTCATCATCTGCACCGCATCCTCATGGGCATCCGCCTGACCTTCGCCGGATTCCAGCGCCGCATGATCCAGGAAGGCGGTGAGCGAGTCCATTTCGGAATCCTCGTCTTCCTCGCCAAACTCGCGGGTAGCAGACACCAGTTCGCGCAAGTTTTCCTGCCGCTGCTGGCCCTTCTCGCCCTTTTCCTTGCCATGGAAGGCCACCAGGCCACTGGCCTCAATGACGTGCTCGGCGGTTTCACCCAGATTCAGGCCATCACATTGCTGGCTCAGCTGTTCCACCAGATTGAGGAACACCGCCAGCGCGTTGATGGCCCGAGCGGTAAGCAACTGCTCACTGACAATGGCCTGGCCCGCATCCCACAGGGAGCAACCGCGGGACTGAGCCACCTCGCGCAGGGTTTCCAGGGTCTTGTTACCGATCCCCCGGGTGGGGGTATTCACGGCCCGCTCAAAGGCGGCATCCGCATGGCGGTTACTGATCAGGCGCAGATAGGCAAGGGCATTCTTGATCTCAAGACGCTCAAAGAAGCGCTGACCGCCATAGATGCGGTAGGGGATCCCGGCTTGCAGGAAAGCTTCTTCCAGCACCCGGGACTGGGCATTGGAGCGGTACAGAACTGCCATTTCCCGGCGCGCGGTCCCTTCCTGGAACAGCTTGTCCACCCGCCCGGCAATAAAGCGGGCCTCATCCACCTCATTGAAGCCGGCATACAGGCGAATCGGGTCGCCATCACCGCCCTCGGTCCACAGCTCCTTGCCGAGACGATCGCTGTTGTTGTCGATCACCGCATTGGCGGCCTTGAGGATAGTACCGGTGGAGCGGTAGTTCTGCTCCAGACGAATGGTGCGGGTATCCGGGAAGTCGCGGCTAAACTTGTGGATGTTCTCGATCTTCGCGCCACGCCAGCCATAAATGGACTGGTCGTCATCACCAACGATGGTCACCGCATTGTTCTCATCCGCCAGCAACCGCAGCCAGGCATACTGAATGCTGTTGGTGTCCTGGAACTCGTCCACCAGAATATGGCGGAAGCGACGCTGATAGTGGCCACGCAGGCTGTCATTGTCGCGGAACAGCTCCAGCACCCGCAGCAGCATCTCGTTGAAGTCCACCAGCCCGCCGCGCTCGCAGGCTTCTTCGTAGCCGTAATAGATCTTCTGCATGGTCTGCACAAACAGGTCGCCATTGGCGTCCATATGTCTGGCGCGCAGCCCTTCATCCTTCTGGCTGTTGATAAACCAGGTGGCCTGACGGGCCGGCCAGCGCTGTTCATCCAGCCCCAGCTCCTTGATCACCCGTTTCACCAGCCGCTGCTGGTCATCGGCATCGATGATCTCAAAGCCCTGGGGCAGCCCGGCTTCCTGCCAGTGGGAGCGCAGCAGACGGTGGGCGATGCTGTGGAAGGTACCCACCCACATGCCCTCGGCAGACATATCCAGCAGCTGCTCGATACGGCCGCGCATCTCGGCGGCCGCCTTGTTGGTGAAGGTCACCGCCAGAATGCCAAACGGCGAGGCCTGCTCGGTGGCGATCTGCCAGGCAATGCGGTGCACCAGCACCCGGGTCTTGCCGGAGCCGGCCCCGGCCAACACCAGCAAATGGCGATCATCGGCCGCCACCGCATCGCGCTGGGCCGGATTCAAACCATCAATAAGGGAAGTCACGTCATCCATGGCGCGGGAGTTTAGCAGAAACTGGCCAAGGGAGACGCCGCTAGCGTGTTATTCAGCCGCCGGGTGACATAGTTGCTACATACTGGCAGATAATGGCTGTTCCCCTTGCTGGCCCCTGTGGGTACACTGAGAAACAAAAACACTCGGCCAAAAGGCCAGAGGATAATAATCAAGGTGTCTTTGCAGTCTCCGAATAACCGCGCCTCCGCCCCCTTCAAGGGCATCCTGACTGAGCAGTGCCAGCTACTGTTCAGCGGCATTCTTGTGCTTTTTGTTCTGGAAACCGCCAGCGCTGCGGTAATGACCTATTTCTACTGGGACAGCCCCGCCTCGCAGAGCATGCTGATTGGCTGGGCCGCCCTGTTCACGCTGGTTCAGCTGGTTCGTATACCGCTACTTTTCATGGCCCGACAAAAGCTGCTCCACGATGAAATCAATGCCAGCTGCCGAACTGCCCTGTCCGCGCTGGCCCTGACGACACCGCTGCTGATCGGCATGGCCGGTTACCTGTTCAATCCCGTGGAACTGCTGTTCCGCCCGGACATGCTCTCCATGCAGCTGCTGTGTGCCAGCATTGGCCTGGGCTTGGGCACGCTGGCGCTGGCCGCCTACAGCAGCCACTTCCCCACCGTGTTCCTGTACCTGCTCATGCTGCTGGCGCCGATCATGGTGCGCCTGTCACAGACCCAGGCCGAAAGCGAGCTGTCGCTGCTGGTAATGATGATGGTGCTGGGCCTGTTTTTCCTGCTAGCTGCCCGCCGCATCCACAACACCGGCCACCAGGCCATGATGCTGCAGGCCAGCAACCGTTCCCTGATCGATTACCTGAACCGGGCGCGCAGCGATGCCGAATCCCTGAACGAGAAGCTGGCCCAGGAAATCTACGAGCGAAAGGAAGCCCGTCAGCGCCTGCAGGAAACCAATGAGCGGCTGGAAACCATGGTGGCCGAGCGCACCCAGGCCCTGGAAGAATCCAACAAGGCCCTGGGCGCCACTGGCGAACGGCTGGAGCTGGCTCTGGAAGCCAGCAATATCGGCCTGTGGGACTGGATGCTGGATACCGGCCGCAACTACCACACCAATTTCGACCGCCTGCTCGGCTATGACAGCGCCTACTTCAAAAACTTCTTTGGCGATCTGGAAACCCTGGTGCATCCGGATGATCTGACCCGGGTACGCCGCGCCATGGTCTCCCACTTCAAGGGCGAGAGCGATCGCTACCATGCGGTCTACCGTCTGCGTCATGCCGACGGCGACTGGCGCTGGATCGAGGATGATGGCCGTGTGGTGCGCTGGTCGGAGAAAGGCCGCGCCACCCGCATGATCGGTACCCGCCGCGATATCACTGAAGACCGCCAGGCCCAGGAACAGCAGCGACTGGCCGCCACCGTGTTCGAAAATGCCCCGGAAGGCATCTTCATTCTCGACCACAAGTTCCGCTTCCTGGCCGTCAACGCCCGTTTCGAACAGATCACCGGTTACAGCGAATCCATGGTCCTGGGCAAGCAGGTGCTGGATCACCAGAGCACCCAGGCCAACCGTGACACCTATGTGGAAATCACCAACGCCCTGAAAGAAGCCGGTTTCTGGGAAGGGGAGATCAACGAGACCCGTCGCAACGGCGAATCCTTCCCTGAATGGCTGCAGGTCAGTGCGGTGCGCGATGAGCAACGTCGGGTAATCCGCTACGTGGGCATGATCTCGGATCTGACCACCCGCAAGGAAACCGAGCAGCAGCTGCAGTTCCTGTCCAACTACGATCGTCTCACCGGCCTGGCCAACCGTTCCCAGTTCCGTGAGCACCTGCACAAGTCACTGACCCTGGCTCGCCTGAACCGGGAGAAGGTGGCGCTGCTGATGATCGATCTGGACCGCTTCAAGCCGATCAACGAATCCCTTGGCCATGAAATCGGTGACCGCCTGCTCAAGCTCGCCGCCGAGCGCCTCAGCCAGTTTGCCGGCGAAGAAGAGCACCTTGCCCGGGTCGGCGGGGACGAATTCACCCTGCTGGTAGAGAAATACAGCAGTGAAGCGGCCATCAGCCAGCTGTGCCAGAAACTAATCAACGCCATGAAGAAGCCGTTCCATATCGACGGCCATGAACTGCTGCTGGGCGCCAGTATCGGCATCAGCGTGTTCCCGGACAGCGCCAAGGAAGCGCAGAGCATGATCAACCAGTCCGACATGGCGGTGTATCAGGCCAAGCGCAGCGGCGGCAACAACTTCCAGTTCTACCGCGGCAACATGCGCGTGGCCTCGGTGGAGCAACTGGCGCTGGAAACCAGCCTGCGCAAGGCCATCTTCAAGAACGAATTCGTGGTCTACTACCAGCCCAAGATGGAGCTGGCCAACAACCGCATCACCTCGGTGGAAGCCCTGGTACGCTGGCAGCACCCCACCATGGGCCTGATCCCGCCGTCCGAGTTCATTCCGCTGGCCGAAGAAACCGGCCTGATCTCCGCCATCGGTGAGCTGGTTCTGGAACGCTCCTGTCGCCATGCCCACAAGTGGTTCAAGCAGGGCCTGGGTGACATTACCGTGTCCGTGAACCTGTCTGCCCACCAGTTCCGCAAGGGCAACGTGGCCGAGATCGTCGACCGGGTACTATCCAGCACCGAGCTGCCACCGCAGCTGCTGGAGCTGGAACTCACCGAAAGCCTGATCATGGAAGACATGGAGCAGAACATCGAAATGCTCCAGCAGCTGCGCAAGCGGGGCATTGAGCTGGCACTGGATGACTTCGGCACCGGCTATTCCTCACTGAGCTACCTGAAGCGTTTCCCGGTAGACACCCTGAAGATCGACCGCTCCTTCATCATGGACCTGGACAAGAGCCCCGACGATGCCGCCATCACCCGCGCCATCATCGACATGGCCCACAGCCTGCAGATGAACGTCGTCGCCGAAGGCGTGGAAACCGAAGAGCACCTGTCCATCCTCCGCGACATGGCCTGCGACACCATCCAGGGCTTCCTGATCAGCAAGCCGGTGCCGGAAGAAGAGCTGGTGGAGTTGTTGCATACGCAGGCGTATAGACAGGCAATTGATAGTTAATAATTAATAGTTAATAACTCGCGGGGCGCCCATGCAGGCCCTGGAATGCAAGAGGCCGCGCCCATAGTCTGGACGCGGCCTCTTGCTTTTCAATTACAAACAACGCGCGTTCGCGCCGTTATTAATTATTCACTATTAATTATTAATTAAGCAGTTCCAACGTCCCCTCCGCCTCAAAAAACCCCGAAAGGTGCCTGCGAAGCCACTCTTCCAGCAGCCCTTCGTTGCGCAGTTTTTCGAGGATTGGCGGGGCGAAGCGGCGGGCGTCGTCGAGCATCATGGCGCGGGTCACGCCAAGCTCTTCCAGCAGATCCACCAGACCGGTGTCGCCATACTTGTCGAAGAAGGCCAGCACACCGGTTTCCAGCAGGCCGTTGAAGGCATCGGTGTGGCGCAGGTCGCGCCAGTACTCGAAGCCAATCACGAACAGCTCCTGAATATCCTCGCTGCTCAGCAGCTCGCGCAGATCGCCCACCGGCCGCTGGGCAAAGTCCTGCCAGCCCACCAGTACCAGCTCACGCAGCTCGTCCAGATTCTCGTCGCGGTACAGCCAGGGGTCACTGAGCAATTGCTCGGTGCGGCGCAGCAGCCATTCCTGCATGCGCGTATCGACACTGTTTACCCAACGGCTGGGCAGCCGCTTGGCCAGCTGGTCGCGCAGGGCCGCCGGCATGCCCTGATGCAGCAGGGTCTTGATACCCATCTGGGCACCACCGGCCAGCAGCGCCAGCAACACCGGGTTACGGCCCAGCCAGGCCATGCTCTGACGGGACAGGGGGATCTCCAGCACCTTGTCCAGCAGGGCCATGATCACGTCTTCATCCACCACATCGGCGATCAGCCGTTCACTGTCCACCGCCTGCTGATAGAACTCTTCCACCATGTCGCCCACCAGTTCCGGGATGGCGCCACTGATATCCATCTCGATGGCGTACTTGCGGGCAGTCTGATGGATCTGCTGTGGGGTCACCCAGGCATTCAGCGGGTACTCCGCCGCCTTCTCCAACAGGAAGTCCAGCTCGGCCTCAATAAAGCCATCCAGCTGCGCTGGTGCCAGCCGGTCCAGCAGATACGCCACCAGACCATCAAGCAGGCGGTTTGCTGTGTCGCGGGGGGTTGTCGTCATTTGTGTCAGTCCTGAAAGAAAAAGTCCTTGATGCAGATATTAGCCATTGTATCATTCAATGATGTAACAGTTAGGGAGGTACGCAACTATGAACGTATCCATTTTGCCTATTCGTCGTAATCTCAAGTTCAACCTGAACCCGGCCAAGGCCCTCACCTGGCACAAGGACGGCCTCAACGTCAGCCAGTTCCTGAATACCATGAGCCTGTTTTTCCCGGTGGGTGAACGCTTCTTTATCGACAGCGTACGCAAATACCGTGATCAGATCACGGATCCCGACCTGCAAAAGGCCGTTACCGCCTTTATCGGCCAGGAAGCCATGCATGGCCGCGAGCACGACGAGTACAACGGTTTCGTCGCTGACGCCGGCATTCCCCTGCACGCCCAGGAAGCGGCGGTGGGCAAGCTGCTCCAGGCCGTACAGGACTATACCCCGGACGCCTTCCAGCTGGCAGCCACTGTGGCTCTGGAGCACCTGACCGCCATCCTCGGCGGCGGCCTGCTGGACCTGCCGGAAATCATGGAAGGCTCCGACGAAGGCTACAAGGCCATCTGGAACTGGCATGCGCTGGAAGAAACCGAGCACAAGGCGGTGGCGTTTGACGTCTACACCACCGTGATCGGCGATGACAGCAATGTGGGCGCCTATGCCCTGCGCACCAGCACCCTGGTGGCAGCCACCGGCATCTTCTTTGCCCTGATGATCCCCTTCTACGTGCACAACGTCCGCATCAAGGGCGGTCTGTTCGACCTGAAAGGCTGGGCAGCGGTAGCCAAACACACCTGGGGCCGCAAGGGCATCTTCCTGAACATCACCAAACCCTGGCTCGACTGGTTCAAGCCCGGCTTCCACCCCTGGGACCACGACAACCGCGAGCAGCTGGAGAACTTCGAAAAGCTGCTCGGCGACATCCTGCGGGATGCTGCCTAAGCGTTTTTAACATCACCTAGCTCTCCCTTTTCTACGGTGATTCCTGGGCCGGCACTTTGTGCCGGCCCTTTTTTTGGCCGCTCCGCGGCCCGCATCACGCTGCACGCACCACGCAACAACACGACTCCCCACTTGGTGCCAACTTGAGAACCCCGGAGCCGTGCCTCAACCGTGGATGCAAACCCACAACAACAGCGCGAAGTTAAGGCCTTGCAGGCTGGCTGGGCATGCCCTCCTGTTGTTGCGTGGTGCGTGATGCGTAGAAGCCATTGACTGTTACATTGACCGATGTAATGATCAGGCAACTCAAATAACAACCCGGAGGCGATATGACCGCATTCTGGACCCCGGACCAGCAGGCGCTGGCGCCGTACCTTGAGGCAAAAGGCCTCGCCGAGAAATGCTTGCAGATCATCGCCGCCGCTCTGCAGCCCGGCATGACTGAAACCGATTGCCAGTTGCTGATTCGTGACTGGCTGCGTGCCCATCAGCTGTTCGATCCCGCCCGGCCGCCGCGGGTGCGCTTTTCCGGCCGTCCGGCCCGCCGTCGCTTTGGCCTGAACAGACCCGGAAGGCGCCGTTATCGCCCCGGCATGAGCTATATACTGCAGTGCGATGCGGTGCTGAATGGCTATGCCGCCAAGGCCGCCCTGTGCGGTCCCGAAGGGCATACCCAGCTGGCCCCCCTGCAACAGCAGGTGGACGCCTGGCGTCAGGCATTGCCAGAGGCGCTGGCCCGGGGGGAAACGCCGCAGCAGGTCGCCGAGCAGTTCCCGGCCATCCGCCAGCACTATCGTCTGGCACCGATCACCGGCAACCTGCCAGAAGGCAACCGCATTGGTGAAGGCGCGCTGATCCAGGGCCTGTGGCAATGGCAATACAGCCTCAGCGAGGCCGGCCATGGCATGGCAGGCAGCGCCTTCCTGATTGTCGATGACCTCGGCGCTCGCTGGCTCAATGAGCCCGCCGACGCGCTGGGTATCAACAGCACAAACCTTACACAGTAAAAGAACAACGAGGCCCGGCATGGTGCAATGGCGTGACAGCAAGGTAACCCGCAACGGCGTGGAGCTGACAGTACGAACCTGGAGCGAAGACAAGAGCCCCAGCGTGGTACTGATTCATGGCTATCCCGATGCCAACCATGTCTGGGAAAAGGTTGCCGAGCGGCTCAGCCAGGACTTCAAGGTGGTGGCCTATGATGTGCGCGGTGCCGGCCAGTCTTCGGTCCCCAAAGGGCGCGCCGCCTACAAGCTGCGCGAACTGCGTAACGACCTGCACGCCGTGCTGGACGCCACCTGTCCCGGCGAAAAGGTCCATCTTGTGGCCCACGACTGGGGCTCTATCCAGACCTGGGAATCAGTCACCGATCCCGGGGCCGAAGAACGCATTGCCTCTTACACTACCCTGTCCGGCCCCTGCCTGGATCACGTAGGCCAGTGGATGAAGGGCAATCTGAAACAGAACCCGGTCGCGGTACTCAACCAGCTGGCCCACTCCTGGTACATCATGGCCTTCCAACTGCCATTGCTGGCCCCGACCCTGTGGAAAGCGGGTCTCGCCAAAGCCTGGCCCAGGGTGCTCGAGCGCACCGAGAATCTCCATACCGAAGCCAGCCCCAGCCAGCTGAAAGACGGCGTGCATGGCATCGAGCTGTATCGTGCCAACATGCTGCCGCGCCTGATGATGCCCCGTGAGCGCTTTACCAAGGTGCCAGTTCAGCTGCTGGTGGCGCAGCAAGACAACTACGTGCGCCCGAACATGCTCGAAGATCTGCCCAGGTGGACCGATCGCCTGTGGCGACGGGAGCTGGATACCGGCCACTGGGGCCCCCTGCTGCAGCATCCGGACACCACCGCTGGCTGGGTACGCGAATTCATCCAGCACATCGAAGGCGCCCCCGCCAGCGCATCGCTCAAACGCGCCGAGGTCAATACCGACCGGCAGTCCGCGACGGATAGCAGCCAACCGGGCACCGGCAGCTACGCCTCGACGAAGCACCCGTAGGCGGGACACCGGCGGAGATCGGCTCACGCCGATTTCCGCCCTACGCAGGGCGTTTCCAACAACGCGGCTGTAGGAGCCTGCCTGCAGGCGATCCGAGCCCTGGCGAGGTAAGGATTCCAGAAGCGAGTGACGAGTCACGAGTTTCGAAAATCAAAAAACAGCAGCCAGATGCGGGGGTTGAGGTTTTGCCTTTCGAAACTCGCTTCTCGTAACTCGACACTCTTACCTCGCTTAGGCTCGGATCGCTTGCAGGCAAGCTCCTACAGCGCGAGCCCCTGATGAGCAGCCCTCCACCCACCCCCATGTGCGCGGCCAACACCCAGACACCCCACTCAAGACTGTCCCGCGTTGTTGCGTGATGCGTGTTGCATGGTGCGTGCTCCGTTCTAGCGCCTGTGCAAAAACCGGGCTATCATCGCAGCCATGACAACCAGTGACCGTAACCCCGCAGCCATCCTGCGCAGCCTGAAGAAATACACCCAGACTGACGCAGAGGACGCCCCGGCAGAAGCCGGCAAACACAAGGAATACACCATTGACGAGCTGGCTCGCGAGGGCGGCTCGACAGTGCGTAACGTGCGCGCCTACCAGGATCGCGGCATTCTGCCGTCCCCGGAAAAACGCGGCCGCACTGGCATCTATACCGACGTGCATCTGGCGCGCCTGAAAATCATCGGCGCCCTGCTGGAACGAGGCTACACCCTCAATAATATCCGCGACCTGCTCAGCGCCTGGGAACAGGGCCGCGAACTCAACGACATTCTTGGTCTGGAAGTGGCGGTTACCACCTGGCAAAACCCGGTGGTGCCTTCCTACCTGGATTACCAGAACCTGCTCGACGACTTCGGTGAAGACATCACCCCGGAAGTGATGACCAAGGCGGTGAAGCTGGGCTACATCATCCCCGAAGGCATGCGCCTGCGTATCCCCTACCCGCGCGTCTACAACGCCGGCAAGGAACTCAGCGAAGCGGGCGTGCCGCTGGATGCGGTGCTCACCCACGTGACCCTGGTCCGCGAGGAAGTGGATAAACTGGCCGAGCGCTTCATCGGCATGATCATCCATCACCTGGTAGACGAAAAGTACGGTGACGACGCCCTCCCGGAAGGCGAAGACGTACCCAAGCTGGCCGACTTCATCACTCGCATCCGCCCCCTGGCCGATGCCGTGGTTAGCGACGAACTGGGCCGGGTACTGGAAAAGAGCATCAACAAGATCCTCGTCGACCGCCTCGCCAACGTACTGGCGCATATCGAGAAGAACGGCTGAAAAGCAGCTGCAAGCCACAAGCTACAAGGCGCGAGACCGGTTTTCCTGTTCTGCGCCTCAGTGCCCGCGCCATTACCAGGGAACGCGGGCACGGCCACTCAAAACCTGCCGACCTGATCCGCGTTGCAGCTTGAGGCTTGTAGCTTGCCCCTCATAGCTCGTAGCTCGTAGCTCGTAGCTCGTAGCTCGTAGCTCGTAGCTATTATTCCCCTTCATCCTCCCCCATCCATCCCCTGCATTTGTCTATTCCCTCCATCAGCGTTAGCGTTCCCTTTCTATAAAAACGATTTCCGGGAGAGCGACGCATGCGTGCGATTTTGTGCAAGGAACTGGGACCGGCGGACAAGCTGGTAATTGAAGACATTGCTTCCCCCGAACCGGGCAAGGGCCAGGTGAAGATCAAGGTGAAAGCCGCGGGGCTGAATTTTCCGGACACCCTGATCATCGAGGGCAAGTACCAGATCAAACCGGAGCTGCCGTTTTCACCGGGTGGGGAAATGGCCGGTGAAGTGATCGCCGTTGGTGAAGGCGTGACCCGCTACCAACCTGGTCAGCGCGTCATGGGCCTGACCGGCTATGGCGCCTTTGCAGAAGAAATTCTGGCCCCGGAAAGCAATCTGATCCCGGTGCCTGACGGCATGGACGATCACACTGCCGCCGCCTTCTCCATGGTCTACGGCACCAGCTACCACGCCCTCAAGCAGCGCGCCAATATCCAGCCCGGAGAAACCCTGCTGGTGCTGGGCGCCAGTGGCGGCGTGGGCCTCGCTGCTGTGGAACTGGGTAAGGCCATGGGCGCCACCGTGATTGCCGCCGCCAGCAGTGCCGACAAGCTGGCCGTGGCCAAAGAAGCCGGTGCCGACGATCTGATCAACTATGCCGAAGAAGACCTCAAGGACGCCCTCAAGCAGCGTTACCCGAAAGGCGTGGACGTGATCTACGATCCAGTGGGAGACAAGTTTACCGAAGCGGCGCTACGTAACATGGCCTGGAACGGCCGACTGCTGATCGTCGGTTTCGCTGCCGGCGACATCCCGAAAATCCCCGCCAACCTGGCGCTGCTCAAAGGTTGCTCCATCGTCGGCGTATTCTGGGGCGCCTTCACCCAGCAGGAACCGCAGGCCAACATCCAGAACATCATGGAACTGTTACAGCTGTTCGGCCAGGGCAAGATCAAGCCGCGCATCAGCCAGGTGTTCAAGTTCGAGGAATATGAGCAGGCCCTGGCGGCGCTGACCTCTCGGACGGCCAAGGGCAAGGTGGTGCTGGAAGTAACCGCCGACTGAGTTTGAAAATCGCAAGCTGCAAGCCTCAAGCTACAGCGCGACGGATGATGGGTTGTTGCTTTTATGCTTCACCCGCGCTTAATGGCTGGACGCGGGTGCGGAATTTAAAAACGCAAAAAACCTGACCGCACCTTGTAGCTTGTGCCTTGCAGCGGTTTCTATCGCCCACTCTGATCAATAATCTGCCCCGGGGCGCCGGCCTGCAGCTTCTCGCGAAGCCAGTCCGGTACCGGGGTTTTTTCGAACGGTTCCGTGGTCATCATCACGTAGACAGCTTGCGAGGTTGCGATCGCTCTCGCTTCATCCGCATGGCGAATATCTGCCTTCAGGGCGAAGGAGGTATTGCCGATATGCTCGGCTGATACGAATACCTCAAGCACATCATCAAAACGCGCAGACGATTGCCATTCCGTGCTCAGCTTCACCACCTGGTTATCCAGTCCCTGCGCCAGAATACTGCTGTAGTCACAGCCCAATGCACGAAAAAATTCTGTCATGGCAATATCCACGTAATCACCATAGCGGGCATTGAAAACCACTTTCTGGGCATCGCACTCGTTGTAGCGAACGCGGAAACGAAAACAGAATGGGTTACTCATCATATCCTCTGGTTCAATTACCTGATCGGCCTTCGGGCGATACCGTTGAGCGAAACGAATAACTGGTGATCTTCTAAAAAAGAATGAAAACGCCTCTGGGATTCTTACCTCGCTTAGGCTCGGATCGCGAGCAGGCAAGTTATTCGCTGCGCTCACCCTTCGGGCCAGCCTTCGGCTGTTACCTCCGTTGCACTCCGGTTCCTACAGCGGCTTCGTAGAATCTCGGGAACTTTCCGTCCTTCCCTAATCCAACCAAGCGTAGCTTGTAGCTTGTAGCTTGTAGCTTGTAGCTTGTAGCTTGTAGCTTGTAGCTTGTAGCGAATCCTCTTAAAAAAATCGCGCGATAGGCAGTCGTGACAGAATCGCCGCCAACACCCTTCGGGCAAGACTGGCACGAGGTTCGTGACTTAACAGCACCGGTGTTCCCGCTTCATCCACACCGCCCCAACGTAATCGATTGCCATCCATTTCCAGTCGATAACTATTGATTGGCGATAGTCCTTCTTCAATAAATTCTGCCACCTGTTTGCCGAGCGTCTCCGACACCACGTAGTACCCCATCTCCGTATTCAGATGCAGGGAGCGAGGATCCATATTAAACGAACCAATAAAAATTTCCCGTCGGTCCAGTACCATGGCCTTGGTATGCAGACTGGCCAGTGAGCGGCCGCGAAACAAGCGGATCTGCCGTCTCATGGCATGGGCATGAGGCTGAAGCTCATGCAATTCCACTCCGCTCTCAATCAGGGCTTGCCGGTAGGGGGCATAACCGGCGTGGGCAGGAATAATGTCATTGGTCGCCAGGCTGTTAGTGAGCACCGCGGCACGGCCTCCCCGCTGTTTGAGACGTGCCAGTGCGGAGACAAAATCATCACCGGGAATAAAGTAGCTCGCCTCCAGCAGCAGCTCATGGTGATCCTCGCGATCCAGCAGACGAGCCAGCTGCTCCCCCATCATCGACTGTTTCGCGCCGGAGGCTTTTTCCGGGCTATCGAACAACAGTACCGCCGGCGCTTTTTCACACAGGGCTTCCTGTTTTGCCAGATAATCGCGAAAGAATGCTTCGTGCCGGGGAAACAGGTAGGGGTAGTTTTTCAGCGAGCTTCGCCACCGCGACAACCACTGCCAGATTTGTTCAGCTCGTCGGGGACGATAACGGCGCAGGGTTTTCAGCGGCATCGCCAGGTCACTGTGCCAGTAGTTTTCAAAGGCATCCCGTGTATCCGCCACGATGGGCCCGCTGGCAAACCAGTCCAGATCGCGGAAGTTGCTGGCCGGGTTTACCCCGAAGTAGTGGTCGGAAATATTGCGGCCACCCACCAGGCAACGTTCGCCATCGGCAATCCAGGCCTTGTTGTGCATGCGATGATTGAGCAGCGGTGCATGGTACAACCACTGGTGAAAATGCTTGAAGCGGCCATGGAAGGGATTGAACAAGCGCACTTCGATATTGGGGTGGGCATCCAGCGCCGCCCATTTCACATCGCGGCCGAGCTGGTTGGCATGGTCCAGCAGCATGCGCACCTTCACTCCTCGCCGCGCCGCTTCCAGCACCCGGTAGATCAGCAATTTGCCAGTGGTGTCGTCATCCCAGATGTAATACTGCACATCCAGGGTACGGGTGGCGAGGCGCGCCAGAGTGACACGCAAGGTAAAGGCCTGATCACTGTCCGCAACCAGGGACAGGGAAGAAAGGGGGGCAGTCAGGGATTCCACAACCCCTCCAGAATTTCAGGCATCACTAACCGTTCACCTTTGCACACTTCAACGCCTCACCATGCAGCAAACCGCGGCCCGGCTCAAGCTGTGCGAATGGCATCAGGCAGGCGCCCGTAACCTGGGCCGATTGAAAAGAATGGCAACGATACCCGCCAGGGCCAGTAACCAGCAGTAGTGAATGCTGCCAATCAATGCCAGCGGCGAAATTGAGGCAATGGAGCAGGCCAGCAGCACCTGGGCACCATAAGGAATCAGCCCCTGTACCACACAGGAAAAGATATCCAGCACACTGGCTGAGCGGCGCAAGTCGACACCATGATCATCGGCAATGTCACGGGCCATCTCGCCGGTGAGCACAATGGCCACCGTGTTGTTGGCCACAAACACATTGGCAAACACCACCAGCAGGGCAATACCCACTTCGCCGGCTTTCTGCAGTGGCAACTTCAGCAGCCGTGTCAGGCCATGGATGCGTTCGATTACCCAGGCTGTGCCGCCCTGATCCGTCATCAGTTGCGACAAGCCACCGATCAGCATGGACAGCAGCATGATTTCAAACATGCCTTCATAACCTTTCCAGACCGCCCCGTTGATTTCCGCCAGCCCATACTCCGGTTGAACCACCATGCCGGTAATACCGGCCACAAGAATGCCGATGATCAACACCGCCAATACATTCAGGCCACTCAGGGCCAGCCCGAACACCAGCAGGTAAGGGACCACGCGAACAAACTCGAACGGCTTGTGCTCCACCGCATGTTCACTGCCACCGGCCATCACCAGTACCACCAGGGTCAGCAACGCTGCCGGCAGGGCAATCCAGATATTCACCCGGAACTTGTCTTTCAGGGATACCCCCTGACTGCGGGTGGCGGCGATGGTGGTGTCGGGAATCATCGACAGGTTGTCACCGAACATGGCCCCGCCCACCACTGCACCCAGCGCCATGGGCAGGGACAGACCGGTGGCGGCTGCAAAGCCCACCGCAATCGGTGCGGTCGCCGCGATGGTACCCATGGAGGTGCCCATGGCCGTGGCGATAAACGCTGAAATCAGGAACAGTGCCGGCAGCACCCATTCGGCGGGAATAATGCGCAGCCCCAGCTGCACCGTGGCCTCCACACTGCCAATACTGTCGCTGACACTGGCGAAAGCGCCCGCGAGCAGGAACACCAGACACATGAGGATGATGTTGGAATGGCCAATACCGGCAAGCAGCCGCTCCACGCTGCTATTGAGATGCTGCCCGGCCAGCCGCGCCAGAATCATGGCCAGCACAATCGCCGCCATGGCCACCACCGGCGCCTTGATCTGGTAAAAGGCGAACTCGGTACCCGTGGAGGTGTAGTACAGGCCACTGCCGAGGAACACGGCGAGAAAAAACAGCAAGGGAAGTAGCGGCCAGGCACGGGGCGTCGGAGCGGATGGAGTCATGCTGGGTCCTGATCAATCAGTGATCAGCCCAGTGTAGGGATTTCCTCACCATGGCGATAGCAGGGCCCCAACGCACCGTTGGAACGTAGCGCAGCGGAGTAACGCACGCAGTGCGGCCCCGAAGGGGTGAGCGCAGCGAATAACCAGCCTGCAGGCGATCAGGAAAAAGTTACGAGTTGCGAGAAGCGAGTTTCGAAAGGCAAAACCTTCAAAGCACTCCGATCAGGTTTTCGCTACTCGAAACTCGCTTCTCGTAACTATCCACCTCATTCGCCCAGATACTGCGCGTCGGTGACCGGCTCCAGCCAGTCCACGTTGCTGCCATTGAACATCTCTGTCACGGCGATATGGCTCATGGCGGTGTCACTGGTAGCGCCATGCCAGTGCTTGTGTCCCGGCGGGCACCAGATACTGTCACCGGCATTCACTTCCACGCGCTCGCCGTGCTCACACTGGGTCCAGCCTTTTCCCGCCGTCACGATCAACAGCTGACCAAGCGGATGGGTATGCCAGTTAGTGCGCGATCCCGGCTCAAACGTGACCAGCGCCGCCGTCAATCGTGACGGCTCCTGCGCCTGCATATGAATCGGATCGATACGCACGCGCCCGGTGAACCAGTCCGCGGGCCCTTGTACGGAAGGTAGTGAACCGTTCTTTTGATGAATCATGGCGACGCTCCTTGTTTGAAAAAATCAACGGGTAGATGACGACACGGTGGATGCGCCCGTGCTCGTCAGGGCATGCCTGAACGCGAGTCACTGAGAAGCGAGTTTCGAGTAGCGAAAACCTGATCGGAGTGCTTTGAAGGTTTTGCCTTTCGAAACTCGCTTCTCGCAACTCGTAACTGTTTTCGCTTGCAGGCAAGCTCCTACAAACCATTAAACTGCCGACTTACCAGGGCTGATTGGCCGGACCTACGGTGAATTCATTCACCGTAGTATCGTCGGGCAGATCCATGGCGAAGGCCACCACGTCAGCGATGCGCTCCGGCGCAATGCCATAGGTGTCATACAGGCCTTCCATCTGCTCACGGGATGCCTTGTCTGTCATGGTGGTAAGCAGTTCAGTATTGATGGCGGCCGGGTACAGGGTGGCGGTACGAATGTTGGTGCCTTCCAGTGCGGATTCCATGCGCAGTACTTCCATGAAGTCACGGACAAACCACTTGGTGCCGCCATACACCGCGCCACCGGGGTAGGCCTTCAAACCCGCCACCGAGGACACCGCCAGCACGTGGCCGGATTTCTGTTCCACAAAGGTGGGCAACACCGCCGCCACACCGTTGAGCACACCCTTGATATTCACATCCACCATACGATGCCATTCATCCGTCTTCATGGCAGACAGCGGCGAGCTGGGCATCAGGCCCGCGTTGAGAAAAATGGAATCCACGCCACCGAAGGTGTCCTTGGCCAGCTGCACGATGCGATCGTTATCGTCCTGCACGGTGACGTCCAGCACCTGATACACCGCCTGACCACCGGCTGCGGTAATGTCATCGGTGATCCGTTTCAGGTGGTCTTCACGACGGGCACCCAGTACCACCTTGGCACCCTTGCTGGCCAGCAGCTTGGCGGTGGCTTCACCGATACCGGCGGACGCGCCAGTGATGATGACAACATTATCTTTGATCATGATTGTCTCCTGTTAACAGAAACGCCCTTGGGTGTTTCTTTTCTAAAATTTAAAAAATTGACTGCTTGATGACAGCTTTCAGGCCAGATTCTTTTTGAAAAAATCTGTCAGCTTGTCGAAGGGAATCTTGTCCAGCTGGTCATACAGGTCCACATGATTGGCGCCTTCAACAATCACCAGCTCCTTCGGCTCGGCTGCCGCCTCATAGGCCGTTTCACTGAAGTAGCGGGAGTGTGCTTTTTCACCGTGAATCAGCAGCGTCGGCCGTGGCGAAATTTCATCGATATACGTCAGCAACGGCATGTTCATGAACGACAGCGGATTGGTCACCGTGAATGACGCATTGGAGTTGATCGCGCGCGGATGGAAGCCGCGCTCTTTGGATTTGTAGTAACCGGCATACTCCACCACAAACTGCGGCTCACCGCCCTGCAGTTCCAGCGATACCGGACCGACGGCCGGCTTGCCGTTTTCCGCATCCACCCAACGCTGCTGGCTCAGCTGCTCCAGCGCGGCGGCGCGGTCTTCCTTACTCATGCTGTCGTTATAGCCCTTGGCCATCACCCGGCTCATGTCGTACATGGTGCTGGTGGCTACCGCCTTGATGCGCTTGTCCACCGCGGCTGCATTCAGCGCCATGCCACCCCAGCCGCACACGCCGAGGATGCCGATGCGGTTGCGATCCACATTGTCCAGCAGACCCAGCGCATCCACCGCCGCGCTGAAGTCTTCGGTATTGATATCCGGGGACGCCACATGGCGTGGCTCGCCACCACTTTCACCCGTAAAGGACGGATCAAATGCCAGGGTAATAAAGCCGCGCTCGGCCAGGGTCTGGGCATACAGGCCGGACGCCTGTTCCTTCACTGCCCCGAACGGACCGCTGACGGCCAGTGCCGCCTGCTTGCCACTGATGCCTTTCGGCAGATAGAGATCGCCGGCCAGGGTGATGCCGTAACGATTGGTGAAGGTGATCTTGCGGTGATCTACCTTGTCGCTTTTCGGAAACGTCTTGTCCCACTCCTTGCTCAGCGACAAAGAAGTGTCGGCAGAGGCGTTGGCACTGATGGCTCCGATGCTCATGGCGGCGATTCCTGCTCCAGTCATTTTCAGAAGGTTACGGCGGCCGGCATCCGGCACGTCATTGTCTTGCATCTCGCGTTGTTCGTTCACAGTGTCTCTCCGGTCTTGTCCAATCTGTTCTGTTCAATCATTGAGGATGGCGGACAGCGCAGTGGCCGCACGCTCACCCTGTTCGCTACCCACCTGCTGTTTCAGCGCCTCCACCAGTTGCTGTAACTGGCTCGGGGTCAGCCCCGCATTCATGCCGATGCCCATATGCGCCTGCAGCTGCGGCTCGGCGCCGGGAATGGCAGACAGCATGGCAATGGTGGCGATTTCCCGGTCCTGCCAGCTGAGGTTGTCGCGGGCAAAGATGTCGCCGAACAAATGGGTTTTCAGGTATTCATCCGCCGCCGGCGCAAACTCGAACAGCGGCCCTTTCACCGGCCCACCGGCCAGTTTGGTCTGGTTGGCCGTGCCCTGTTTCAGCAGGGCATCGCCTGTGGGGATCGGCGCCTGCGGGGTGTCTCCCTCGGCATCTTCAATACCCTGTTCACGCCGTTCCGCCAGCACCCCCATGAAGGAACCCAAGGCATTGAGGCTGCGCGGGAAGCCGGCGTAGGCATACAGCTGCACCAGCACTTCCTTGCCATCGTTCACGGTCATGCCGGCATCCAGCGCCTGATTGAGGGCGCCTTTCAAGGCATCCAGATCACCGGCGGCGGCAAAGGCTGCCACCGGGACAAGGGCCTGCTGTCGTTGATCCAGTGTTTGCTGCTCGTCCATGTTCAATGTCTCCGTGGTCTCGGCGTGTCCCCACAGTGGGGCCAGAAGCAGTCCCACCATCATTAGCAAGGTGGAAAGCGTTTTGCTGTTCATGGCATCACCCTATTGGCTGTACTGCTCGTCACTGACCTTTTCCATCCAGGTCACGTTGTTGCCTTCCTCATCCTGGCCGGTGACCACCAGATGGGTCATGGCGGTGTTGGGGGCCGCACCGTGCCAATGTTTGACGCCCGGCGGGCACCACACCACATCACCCGGTTTGATCTGCTCAATGGGTTTTCCCCACTCCTGAGTCAGCCCGACACCGTGGGTGACGATGATGTGCTGACCTTTGGGATGGGTATGCCAGGCGGAGCGGGCACCAGGCTCGAAGGTCACATAGGCACCGGAGGCATTGATCTGGTCGGTACCGGGAAACAGCGGGTCGATACGGGCCGCACCACTGAACAGTTTTTCCGGCCCGGCAACGGACGCCTGGGAACCGGCGTGTCGAATCTGTTGTTGCGCCGGCTCGGCCGATACCGCCCCCGCCGCCATCAACATGACGGTGATCATTCCTGTTTTCAGACCTGCTGCTTTCATCACATGCTCCTTATGGTGCCGAGTACTTGCGCCAGGCCGCCTCAGCGGCTGGACACCTGTTCAATGGTGACGGTCTTCTTGCCGTGGAAATTCAACAGCTCCAGCCCGCCGGTGATACGACCGAGGGGCACCAGTCCACGGGCATAGCCGAAGTCCTTGTAGAAGATCGCCAGGTTGCCCCAGGGGGCGTAGTAGGTGATATCGCCCACGGAAGGATCGAAACCGGCCGGCGCCTCTGCGGTGGATAGCCTGGCCGGCAGGTCCGCCACTTTTTCCGTGGCCGCATGATCATCCAGCTCCAGGGTCAGCGGCAGCAGGGCCAGAAAGTCGCGGCTGGCCGCGCTGTCATCCAGTTCCGCGGTCAGCACACCGGTATCGAATGTGATGCTGAGAAAGTGCATGGGCTGTCCCTTCTGCTGTTGAGGTGCTTCGGCAAGGCCTTGCACGGCGACCAGCAGCAAGCCGATGAAACACATCCGGTTGAACCACTGAGCACGCATCGCTTTCCTCCCGGGCAGGCCACCGACCCTGTTGCCGATGGCGTTTGCCGTGTATCCAAGATAGGCCTCGGGCCGGCCCCCAACAACCGCCGTTCGCTCATCGCAATCATGAATCCTGTGCATCAATACGGACGTCAAAGTTGATGTAAGATAGAAAAAAGCCGATATCACCCGATTTTTTTGATTGATAAAGCCATGGGTGGGCCGTCAGGCGGATAAGGATGGAGGCGCCGATGCGCGAAGAACTGAATGACATGACCCTGTTCATGGCCGTGGCCGAACACAAGAGCTTTACCCGTGCGGCGGCGCAACTGGACCTGTCCCAGTCGGCGGTCAGCCATGCGGTGCGCCGGCTGGAGGCCAACGTGGGCATCAAGCTGCTCAACCGCACCTCACGGCGGGTCTCTACCACCGATGCCGGGGAGAAACTGCTGGCTGCCCTGCGCCCCGGCCTGGGCATGATCCAGTCACGTATCGAGGAACTGCGCTTGCTGGGCGATGTGCCACGGGGACTGGTGCGGCTGTCCACCAGCAAACCCGCCCTGCGTACCGTGCTGTGGCCGCGGCTGTCGGAACTGATCCGCGACTACCCGGAGATCCAGATCGAGCTGAATCTGGAAAGCCGTATTACTGATCTGGCAGAAGAAGGATTTGATGCCGGCGTGCGGCTCAAGGAGTTTGCCGGCCCCGACATGATCGCCGTCAGTATCGGCCCGCCCATTCGTCTGGCGGCAGTGGCATCACCGGAGTACTTCAAAACCCACGGCGTCCCTGAACATCCTGACGATCTGGATGATCATGCCTGTCTGGCGCTGCGCTTTCAGTCGCATACACCCGCCTATGACTGGGAGTTCGAAAAGGACGGCGAAGAGATCGTCAAGAAAGTGAACGGGCCCTTTATTTTCAGCGAAAGCGATATCGCCGTGGAAGCGGCCCGGGCCGGCCATGGCATTGCCTTCGTCACCGAACCGGAAGTGATAGACGACATCGACCGCGGCACCCTGCGCCGGGTACTCGCCGACTGGTGCCCGCCCTTCGAAGGCTACGCCCTGTGCTACTCCGGCCGCCGCAATATCAGCTCCGCGTTCCGCCTGGTCATCGACCGGTTACGCTACGACCCGGCAAGGGATTAACGCTCCCACCCCCCCCCAACGACCCAACGCCCATCGTAGGAACGTAGCGCAGCGGAGTAACGCACGCAGTGCGGCCCCGAAGGGGTGAGCGCAGCGAATAACCAGCCTGCTGGCGAATGAAAGTTTCGAGTCGCGAGAAGCGAGTTTCGAAAGGCAAAACCTTCAAAGCACTCCGATCAGGTTTTCGCAACTCGAAACTCGTCACTCGCTTCTGATTCTAGAACGTATCCACAAACGGTCGCCCGCCGTGCGTGCCGGGCTTGAACCCCGACGCATTCAACCCGCGCAGAATCCACTGCCGGCTTTCCAGCGGATCGATCACTGCATCGATTTCCAGGAAGCTGGCCATGTTCAGGGCCTTGCCCTGTTGATACGCCTTGGACACCAGCTTGTTGAACAGCCGCTCCTGCCGCTCCGGGGTCGGTTGGGCCGCCAGCTCCTTGGCGAAGCCAAGCCGCACGGCGCCTTCCAGTCCCATGGCACCAAACTCACCACTGGGCCATGAGGCAATGAACAGCGGCGAGTGGAAACTGCCTGCCGCCATGGCCTGGGCACCCAGTCCATAACCCTTGCGCAGCACGATGGTGAGGAACGGAATGGTAAGACTTGCCGCGACAACAAACATGCGTGACACATGACGTACCGTACCCTGCTTTTCCGCTTCCGGGCCGACCATGAATCCGGGGGTATCGCACAGTGACACCATCGGCAGGCCGAAGGCTTCGCACAGCTGCATGAAACGCGCGGCCTTGTCGCCGCCGACGGCATCGATGGCACCGCCCAGGTAAGTGGGATCATTGGCGATCAAACCGAACGGTTTGCCTTCGATACGAATCAGCGCCGTGATCATGCCCGGCGCAAAACCGCGGCGCAGCTCCAGCACCGAGCCGGTATCCGCCAAGGTCTCGATCACCTGGCGGATGTCATAGACGCGGGTGCGCTTTTCAGGAATCCGGTGGCGCAGTTCGCGCTGGTCCGCCGCCTGCCAGTCACTCACCATGCCCTGGAAATAGGACAGGTACTGTTTCGCCACGGCCACCGCGTCGGCCTCATCTTCCACCACGATATCCACCACGCCGGTGGCGGTGTGCACATCCACCGGGCCCACCTGCTCCGGGGTATAACGGCCCAGGCCACCGCCTTCGATCATGGCCGGGCCGGCCATGCCGATGGTGGAATCTTTGGTGGCAATGATCACATCGCAGCAACCCAGCAAGGCGGCATTGCCGGCAAAACAACGACCGGATCCAATACCCACCAGCGGCACCTCGCCGGACAGTTTTGCCATGGCCGCAAAGGTGGGGCAGTCCAGCCCGCCCACCCCGACAAAGTCGGTATCACCGGGGCGACCACCGCCGCCTTCGGCAAACAGCACCAGCGGCATCTTCCACTGCCCGGCCAATTGCAGCAGCCGGTCGGTCTTCTTGTGGTTCATCATTCCCTGGGTGCCGGCGAACACGGTGTAGTCATAGCTCATGGCCAAGACCCGCGCGGCGGATTCGCCAAACTGGTCCGCGTTCACCGTGCCGGTGCCACCAATCAGGCCATCCGCCGGACTCATCTCCTGCAGCTCGCTGGCACTGCGGCGACGACGCTGGGCGGCCAGTGCCATGGCGCCGTATTCCTGGAAGCTGTTGTCATCCAGCAGGTCGTCCATGTTTTCCCGCGCGGTACGCTTGCCTTTGCTGTGGCGCTTCTCCACCGCCTTCGGACGACCTTCGTCACTGATGGCATTGTGCCGGTCCAGCACCTCGGCCAGATCCTTGCGGATATGATCCAGATCCACGCTCTCTTCCGTGGCAATGGCATCGCCCGCCACCTCCCCCGGTTCCACAAACAACAGCGGCGTCGATTCGTTGAGGGCATCGCCTTCCTGGGCGGCCAGGCCATGCACCCTACCGGCCACCGTGGCGCGCACTTCGAATTCCATCTTCATGGCTTCCAGTACCGCCACCACCTGGCCCACCTGTACCGTCGCGCCGTCGTTCACCAGCAACGACACCAGCACCCCGGTGGTAGGGCTGACCAGTGCCTCGCAGCCGGCCGGCGTGGCCACACTCTCCACCGATGCAGACGCCGCCACAGGCAGATCGGTCAGGTCGCCTTCCGGCAGGGCCGCCAGCAACTGCTCGAGATGGGTTTCCACATAGCGGGTGGTTACCGCATTGGCCTGCACATCGTCACTGGCCAGCAACGCCTGCAGTAATGGCAGGTTACTGTTCACGCCTGCAATGCGCGTTTGCTTCAAGGCTCGGCGGGCGCGTTGCAACACGGCGGGGTAATCCGCGCCCGAGACAATCAGCTTGGCCAGCAACGAATCGTAGGCGGGACTCACGGCATAACCGGCGTAGCCGTAACCATCCACGCGAATGCCCGGTCCGCTGGCAGGCTCATAGGCGGTAAGCGAGCCCGCGGCAGGGGAGGTGCTGCCATCCGCCTTGAGGGTTTCCAGATTCAGGCGCAGCTGCACCGCCATGCCCTTACAGACGGGCGGCGTATCCAGTTTCAGCGCCACCAGATTGGCGCCCGCTGCCAGACGGATCTGACTCTGCACCAGATCCACCCCGGTGACCTGTTCGGTGACGGTATGCTCCACCTGCACCCGCGGGTTGGCTTCCATAAAGTAGAAGCGGTCCTGCTCCGGCTCCACCAGAAACTCGAAGGTACCGATGCCGAGATACTTCACCTCTGCAGCCAGGGTCAGGGCACTGTGGATGATGCGATCGCGCAGGGCCGGCTCCAGACCCGGCGCCGGGGCAAATTCCACCAGCTTCTGGTGACGGCGCTGCAGGGTACAGTCCCGCTCCCACAGATGACTCACCGCGCCGCTGCCATCACCCAGCACCTGCACTTCGATATGCCGGGCTGCCGTCACCAATTGCTCCACATAGACGGCGTCATCACCAAAAGCCGCCTTCGCTTCCGACTGACAGCGAGCATACGCGGCTTCCAGATCAGCCATGTCAGTGACCGCTCGCATACCCCGACCGCCGCCACCACTGAGGGCCTTGATCATCACGCCACTGCCATTCAGCGAGCCCATAAAGTCCCGCGCCTGCTCCAGCGTCACCGCCTGATCGGTGCCCTGCACCAGCGGCACCTTGCAACGGGCGGCCAGCGCCCGGGCTGCCGCCTTGTCGCCAAACAGCCGCAGGGTCTCCGCTCCCGGTCCGATCAGTGTCAGGCCCGCCGCCTCACACTGATCGGCAAAGTCCGCGTTCTCGGCGAGAAAACCATAACCGGGATGAATCGCCTCACAGCCCTGCTCTCTGGCGATGGCAATCAGCTGCCCGCCATCCAGATAGGCCGGCACACCCCGCCCTGGCAGCGCCACCGCCTCATCCACCTGGCAGGTATGCAGCGACGCCTGATCATCCTGCGCATACACCCCCACAGAACGAATACCCAGATCCGCACAGGCATTGGCAATACGAATGGCAATCTCGCCACGGTTGGCGATCAGGATGGCAGTAAAGGGGACGGGCACGGCGGACTCCAGTGTTCAGAAACGAAGCCACAGTGTAGCCAGCTGGTGGCCGGGATGACATTGATTGCCCTGCATGGGGAGCTATGCATTGGGTTAATGAAGAGTAAGAGTGACGAGTTTCGAAAATCTAAAACCGACGACCAGGCCCAGGGTTGGAGTTTTGCTTTTCGAAACTCGGTACTCGTCACTCGCTTATTTTTACCTCGCCTGGGCTCGGATCGCTTGCAGGCATACCCTGACGAGCACAGAGAGCTCCTACAGTCATTCTTCTGGCTTAACCGGCAAAAGACGTCGGGCTATAGCCACAGTGGAACCCGAACGGCACATGGTTCTGCAGCGGCACCACCGCCACTTCCTCCAACGTGCGGGCGTCGAAGATCACCACTTCGCTCAGGTGCGTGCGCGCGTCATAGACCATGCTCACCAGCCAGCCTTCCTGATTCTCATCGCCATCCTGTGGCGCCACATGCATGGCTTCGGAGGTGTACCGTCCCGGCCCCAGATCGTGGCTGATCACGTCACCGCTGTGCAGATCAATGCGCTCTATGCCATCAAAGAACGTGGACTCGCCGGACATCATGCAGGCGGCATACATGCGTGACGTTGGCTGGGTGGTACAGCGGTGATCCCACTGGGGAAATTCCCCGCACAGGGCTTGCCCGTATTGCCTGGCCTCCATTTCACCGCCGTGCATATCCAGCGTATAACGCCAGAAAGTCCCGGAGAAGGTATCCCCCTTGCTGTGGAACACATCGCGCAGCAGCTCATTCACGGAGAAGTCTTCAAACCGGGTCAGGTCGATTTCGATCTTGCCGTCACCGGTTTCCCAGGCGTTGGAAAAGTGAATCGCCACAAAGGGATCGTCCACGGTAAAGACTTTCTCCACTTTGAAATCCACCGTACGCACCACATAGATTTTCATGCCCAGTTCCGGCCGCCAGGCAATGGCCTGATCAAACGGAATCAGCCCCGCCAGCCACGGCACCGGTGACTTCATGGCGATAGGGGACTGGAAAAAGATCATGTAGTGCTCGGTGAGCGCAAAATCGTGGCAGAAGCTGAGGAAATCCACCTCGAAAGCGCCCTTCTCTACCAGCTCGCCACTGGGCGCTATCCGGTAGAGATCAATCGCCCCTTTTCCGGTCAGCGCTCCTCTGGGACTGAACGAAGGACGAATGCCGAAGTTGTAGTAGACCCCGGTGCGCGGGTTCACCTTGCCGTGGGCGCTGAACGCATTGAAGCGGCCCAGCTTGCCCTCGTAATCATATTCACCAAGAGTCTCGAGAGTCGCCGGATCCAGCCGCCAGGGCCGGCCACCTTCCCACAACGCCAGCAACTTGCCGGCGTGATAGACCAGATTGGTATTGGCACAGTTGGCCGGCAGCCGGCCGATGTTCTTGCGGATGCCGCCCGGGGCATTGTGGCCGAAGCTGCGCATCACGATCTTGTCGGCCCTGGTCTCAGCCAGATACTTTGGGGTGCGCACGTAGCGGTTACGGTAGGCCACGCCATCATCGTTGAACGACACCGAGTGAAGCATGCCGTCACCATCAAACCAGTGGCCGAACTCCTTGCCACCAATCTTGTTTCGGCCCGGGCCGATGCGGAAGAAGGTGCCACTCACCGCCTCGGGGATACTCCCTTTAATGGCCCGCAAAGGCACTGTGTACTCAAGCTCATCCTCCAGAGCCTCGAAGCCACCATGGTGACTGACGGTCTGGTCCCGGGAAGCACGTAAAGAGCGAACATCGGCGGTCATGGGGTCACCCCTGTATTGTTGTTATCCGTGCTTTCTTTCTATGCCTTCATGTACGGCGGTGCAATATAAGTAAACAGCTGGCGGCAGGACGTTTAATTCCTGGGGTTAAAAGGGCCCAAAGGCAACATTTTAGGCGACAGGCTGAGCGAAACTGGCTGGCAGCGCCCCGCCCGGCCTGATTAAATTTAACCTGCTGACAGTGTGAACCCGAGGGTTCTGCTGCGGACAGCATCCCGGATACGCAAACGACACGGACATTTCTTTCCCGGCCCGTCCATCACACTGTGCCCGTTGCGCAGGAATTCTCGAGGAGTGGGGCATGAATCAAGCAGTGCCAATGAACATGAACCTGAAAAGTCTGGACCACGCCATGAGCGAGGCCACCAGTTACAGCGACTGGTTCGAACTGGCCCGGCAACACGATGCCCTGTCCCAGGCGGATATCTGGCGCGAGACCAATCGCACCAATCTCTACGACTATGTGGAAATTCAGACCCGCCGCGACAAGCTGAAAAAATATCTCGACGAAGGCGCCAACCGGGAACTGCTCTACGCACTCAACGAAGGCGTGCACGGCAACATGGGCGGCATGGGCAAGCCGATTCTTTACAACCGCGCCAAGTGCGGCACCAAGCATCTGATTGATGATTACGTCTCGGTGATCTGCCAGTCCCTGCTGCGCATCAGCGAAGTACCCGAATCCGAAATCAGCTATCTGGAAAAACTCGATTTCTTCCGTCGTGCCAGCCACTGCTACGGCCGCTCTGCCCTGCTGCTGTCCGGCGGCGCCGGGCTGATTTATTTTCATCACGGCGTAGTGCAGGAACTGGTCAACCATGACCTGGTACCCAACGTGTTATCCGGTGCCAGTGCCGGTGCCGTGGTCTCCGGTCAGCTCGGTATTTACACCAACGACGAACTGAAAAATAACAATTATTTTTCCAGCAAACGCTACGAGCAGTATGCGGAAAACTCCTTGCTGGATTCCCTGCTTGGTCGCATCACCGAGAAGGAAGCCAAGCTGCACAAGGAACAGGCCCTGGATGAAATCGTCCCCATGGACCTGACCTTCCAGGAGGCCTACGAAAAGACCGGGCGTTATATCAACGTGTCCATTTCCCCGGCGGAAAAGCATCAGAATTCACGACTGATGAATGCCATCACCTCACCCAACGTGTATGTGCGTTCAGCCATCTCTGCTTCCTGCAGCATCCCCGGCATGATTCCCGCAGAACGACTCTACGCCAAAGGCTACGATGGCAAGCCCCGCCCCTACCTGGCCAGCCGTCGCTGGGTGGATGGCTCCGTGTCCGGCGATCTTCCAGCTCGTCGCCTGGCCCGGCTTTATGGCGTGAACCATTTCATCGTCAGCCTGATCAATCCGGTGGTGGTGCCGTTCATCGATGATGTGAAAAGTCGTCAGCGCAAGGGCTTCAAGAATGCGCTTTCCGCTTCCGGCCTGAACATGACCAGCGAAGTTCTCAGCTTTGCAGAAAAGATGCTGGAACGCTGGGGCCGCGTCGGTCAACTGGCAGGTGCGCAAGTCGCCTATATCAAGGAAATGCTGGACCAGAGTTACCTGGGAGACATCAACATCCTGCTGCAGAAGAAAGACTTCAAATGGCGACACACCCTGTTTGAATTCAACGAGGGCGAAGAAGAGAAACTGGTGCAGGCCGGTCGCCGTAATGTGTACCCCAAGATCGCCATGATCCAGAACGCCGCCATGATCTCCAAAACCCTGGACGGCATTCTTGAAGAGCTGGCCATGGAAGGCTTGCCGCAGACCACCGTGAAGCATCACGTTTACGCGTGATGCTTCACAGCCTTTGCCACCACTGATTCCACTCTTGCCCCTGCTCTCTGGTTCCTGTTTCATCCCTTGATGGCTGACAACATGACAAGAGAGCCCTGATGGATCTACAACTCAACGGCAAAACTGCCCTCGTCAGCGGCGCCCACCGCGGCACCGGCAATATCATCGCCACCACTCTGGCAGTGGAAGGCGCCACCGTGGCCCTGCATGCGTTCACCCAGCAACAGGCGGATGAGGCCATGGCAGACGTTGCGGATGCCGTGATGAACATCGTGCCGGTGGTGGGCGACATCCTCACCGATGAGGGCGCGCAGCAGGTGATGGATCAACTGGCTGGGCACGGCCTGCAGGTGGATATCCTGGTCAACAACTACGGCTCAGCACTGATGGGCAAGTGGGATTCGCTCTCCATCGAGCAATGGATCGAAGCCAGCAACGTGAACCTGTTCAGTGCCGTGCGCCTGATTCAGCATTGCACCCCGCACATGAAACAGGCGGGCTGGGGACGGGTCATCAATCTCAGCACCATGGGCGACCATCAGCCCAACGCCATCATGCCGCACTACTATGCCGCCAAGGGCGCACTCTCCAATGCCTCGGTGAGTCTGGCCAAGGAACTGAGCCATACCGGTATTACCGTCAACACGATCTCCCCCGGCCTGATCCACACCCCGGAAATCGAGCGCGCTTATCAAGTGCGGGCACAGAAGAAGGGCTGGCCCATGGATTGGGAAAGGCTGCAGGACAAGATCGTGGAGCATGATTTCCCCAATCCCACCGGCCGCCTGGCAACCCGCGAAGAAGTGGCTGATCTGGTGGTGTTTCTCGCCAGCCCGCGAGCGGGATTTATCAATGGGCAAAACATCCGGGTGGATGGCGGCGCGGTACGTTATGTTTGATAAGGGCATCTCGCCGAACATCCACAAGGAGCACAGGTGACACCCACCAAACGCCGTATCGGCATCAGCCTGGGGATTTATCTGGTCTGGATTGCCATCACCATGCTGGGCGCCAGATTCCTTGTGGGTGGAGAGTCATCACTGGATGAACTGGTGAGCCGCGGCATCGGCTGGCACTTTGTGGCGGCGGTTGCATTACTGTTCGCGGCCATTGTGATCTTCCGCTGGCATGACCTGAATTTCCGTCGCCCCCACTCCCTGCTCCGGGTCATGTGGTTTCCATCACTGTATCTACTCTTTTTTGCCGGCGTGATTGCCATATTTGGCCTGCCACCACTCAGTGTGGTGGTGTTTGTTGCCTTGAACACCTTGCTGGTGGGCATCTCGGAAGAAGTGATGTTTCGCGGGGTGCTGTTCCGTGCTTTCGACAAGGCCATGGCTATATGGCCCGCCATCCTGATCACGTCAGTGCTTTTTGGAGCGGTGCATATTCTCAATGTGTTTATCACCGGCGAACTGGTACCTGCCCTGATGCAAGCCGTGGCCGCCACCATGAGCGGCATTGTGTTCATGGCGATTCTGCTACGCACCGGCTCCATCTGTCCGGCTATCGTTTATCACTTCCTGTGGGATTGTCTGCTGTTTCTGGTGGGCAGTGCGGCCCATAACTCCGGAGAGGTCGCCGCCAGTGGTGACACCACGGCCATGTCACTGGCGCTACCCATCCTGCTGCCCCTACCCAACCTGATCTTTGCGCTGATTTTGCTTCGTCACGTTGGGCGTGACCGAAACAGCACTGCAAGCTAGAACATTGCAGCGATCAATCGCCTCGTGGTTAGGGAAGAAGCCCCCGTACACTGGCCTGGCACCCTCTCGCCTTGCCCCTTTGCATCTCAGCCGAGATGGGCCAATATAAATGCAGGCCCTGTACCAGCACCAGATTCTCAACCTACTGAATTTATTATAAAAACAATTTCTTACCGGGCTGTGTAACACACGTTCTTCCGCTGAAAGATGCACATAAACCATGTCGGAGACGGGAAGCTGTCGTGTTCGGGACTGTGTGATAACAGCAGGACCAACACTCTCCCATTAGCTCTCATGGTAAGGGGACACTGAAGCAATACGCAGAGCAGCAGAATAAAAGGATTTTTGTCTATCTCACCAGAGGGAAGGGACTCTTGAGATTGCAGAGCAGATTTCAGGGCGTTCAGTGGTTCCTGTTCAGCGCCACCATTACCGCAATGGCGTTGGCAGCAGCTGCCTATTTTGTCGAAAGGCAGGCCTTGCTGACGCAACAGGTGAACGCAGAAACCCATGTGCAGGAGCGCCTGTCCATCGTACAGGCACGCCTGGAAGGCCTGCTCAATGAAACCGTCCAGCTCACCTATGGGCTGGTCTCTGTCATTTCCTCCAACCCCGATCTCACCCAGGCCGAATTCGAGAGAGCCGCCCGCCCCCTTTTCCATGGCCGCTCCCTGCTGCGCAATATCGGCGCAGCCCCTGACATGGTCATCCGTTATGTGTACCCGGTGGAAGGCAACGAAAAAGCCATCGGGCTCAACTATCTCGAGTCCGATGCACAACGAAAAGCCGCCGTTCGCGCCAGAGACAATGAGGAACTGGTGCTTGCCGGCCCCCTGGACCTTGTCCAGGGAGGTCGGGGCCTGGTAGCACGCATACCGGTGTTCTCAGATGGTTCCCGGTTTTGGGGGCTGCTGTCAGTGGTGATCGACGCGGACCGCCTCTTTGAAGGCAGTGGCCTCATCGACAAGGAACTGCCGATCAATGTGGCATTACGGGGCCGGGATGGCACTGGCAGTGCAGGAGAGGTGTTTTTCGGCGACCCGACACTGTTCAACGAAAAGTCCGTCACCCTGCCGGTGACGTTACCCCACGGGGAATGGCAACTTGCTGCCGAGCCTGTCGGTGGCTGGGACGCCAACCATAATACCGTTATTGCTATCTGGTCGGGATTCGCCGTAGCGATACTACTTTGTGTGGGCCCCATGCTGCTGCTGGCCTACTATGCCTACCGGCGCAAGCAGTCGGAACGACAGGTCGCCGCCTATTACAGCGAGCTGGAATCCCAGGTACAGGCACGCACTGCCGAACTGTCCGCCGCCAAGGAAGAGGCGGAGGCGGCCAATGTGGCCAAGAGCGCGTTTCTCGGCAAGATGAGCCACGAACTGAGAACACCGTTACAGACCATCCTCAGCGTCGAACAATTACTTCGCACCGACCCACTCACCAGCGAACAGGAAAGCCTGCTCGATACCCAGCATATCGCCAGCGAGCACCTGTTCAGTGTCATTGCAGATTTGATCGACCTTTCCAAGATTGAAGCTGACAAGCTGGAGTTGGAACATGAGCGAGTTGACGTTGAAGAAATTCTGTCTGAAGTGATACGGCTTGTTGAACGTCAGGCAAAGGAAAAAGGCCTGACCATCCACGCCGAATCCGACCCCCTGCCTGACAATATCATGGGGGATGCCGGCCGCCTGCGACAGATCTTGCTCAACTATGCCGGTAATGCGGTGAAGTTCACCCAGAGCGGAGAAATTCATATTCGCACCCGGGTGGAACAACAGGACGACAAACGCATCATGCTGCGCTTCGAAGTCTCCGACACCGGCATCGGTATCCCTGCTGACGATTTGAAGCGGCTCTTCTCACCTTTTGAACAGGCGAATAATATTGCCAGCTTGGGGCATTCCAGTGCTGGCCTTGGTCTGGCCATCAACAAATCCCTGGCACAACTCATGGGCGGGGAAGCCGGTGCGCAGAGTGAACCAGGTAAAGGCAGCACCTTCTGGTTTACCGCCTGCCTGCCGCTGGATAACAACACGGGCGTGACCAACAAAGCAGCCAAACGCGAGGAAGCGCTCAAGAATCTTCGTGCTGCCCATGAAGGCAAGCGGGTACTGGTTGCCGAAGACACCGTGCAAATCCAGATGATCCTGCGCAAGATTCTCGGTCAGGCCGGCCTTGACGTGACCCTAGTGGATGACGGCCGCAAAGCCATTGAACAATTCGCACTGCAACCCTTCGACATCGTGCTCATGGATCTGCAAATGCCCAACGTGGATGGCCTGACTGCCACACGGGAAATCCGCGCCATGCCATCGGGTAAACGGGTGCCAATCCTGGCCATCACCGGCAACGCCTTCGACGGCGACCGCACCCGCTGTATCACTGCCGGCATGAGTGATGTGCTGGTCAAGCCGATTCGGCTGGAAAGACTGTGCGAGTCGGTGACGTTCTGGCTGAACACATCGACCTGCTGAACACACCATTTAAAACCTGCTCCATGCCCATCCAGTTCATGCGTGTCCCCGATTACATCCGATTACAGCCTTAGCTCGCTCTCTGCCGCAATGCCTCGGCTTCCTTGGCGAGCTTTTCGGTGAGTTCATCCAGGGATTTGAGTCGATTGGCACGCTCCTGATGTTCCGCGGCTTTAAAATTGGCATCAAACTTTTTCTGATAGGTCGCAGCCATGACTTTGGCTTGCTGTAGCTCTGCGGCACTCATATCCGGCTGGAGCATTTCCATACGTCGTTTGGAAGAGCTGTCCCCATTGAGGGAAAGGTAGGCATAGCCTTTTACCCGGTCACACAGATCACCCAGAGCCTTCTGGCTGCGAGCATCCATACAGCTCATAAAAATCCCCAAAAATTTGGCTGCGCGTAGGGCGTTTTCTTGACTGTTCACGGCATCGTAGTTGTCTGTGGCAACAAAATTGCGCACCGAATCTTCCAGCATGGTCAGGCCGAGCTTCGGGTCGTGTGGGTAACCATAGCGAGCGTGTGTCAGGTTGATACCAACAGAGACTTTCGCCTGGATATCGTATTCGGCCAGCATGATATTGTAATGCCGTTGCTGGTCGGTACTGTCCCCAGCCAATTCCTTTATCGCGCCGGTAAAACCATTTTCGGCAGAGAGCCGCAGGTATTGGTTGGCCTTGGAGTCATTGCTGTCCTTATACAGATGATAAAGCACCCAGCCTGCGGTGCTACTGCCATCATGTGCCCGGTCTTTTAGATAAGCAATCAATTCCTTTGAATCGGCAAACGCTTCCAAATAATAGACAGAGGTGCGCTCGGTAAAATTATTACCGGAGGTGCCCATTAATCCAGGCTTCTGGTGGTATTCCGATTTATTTCTGTCGCCAACTAACAGTACGTAGTAAGCGGCCTTCAATAGCTCTTCACTGCTACCGGTTTGCTTGGCACTTTGTGAATAATACTGTGCCAGCAGTTTTTCCTGTTCTTCGTTGCCCTCCACCACCTTGAGCAGGTCTTCGGCTCTTTCCCATACTCCTTGATCGCGGTAGTAATTAAGCGTGATCTGCAGCGCTGTCGTGTGGCCGTTCCGGGCAGCAATCTCATACCACTGATAACCCTTGTCTCTATCCTGGTCCGGGTTTTGTGGGCAGCGCGGCCTGTTGGGATCCATCAACGAACCACTGAGGCCGTGATAGTAACGCTCGGCCACAAACCAGGCAGACTGGGGATAACCTTCATGGCCAAGCTGCTCCAGCTCTGCAAGTGCGCGCGACCGGTCGCGCTTCATCCGCTTCTCCACACCGAAATAACGCATTACCGCGTTGCGATGTCGGGTGGCATAGTCGTTTTTCGCGGGGCTTTCATCGCAATGACCGGTCAGACAGTAGAAGCCTGCTTCTTTAATGTCAGGCATTCCGCAATCACTGGATGGGGGACCCGCATGCGCCGTGAAGCTAGCCAACAATAAGGCAGAAAACAGAAAGCTGGATTTAAAAGACATATCACTCCCGGCCTGAGCCCCCGGGCGCCCAAGCATGAACCTTTTCAGAAATAGCCACTATACATCCACGATCCTGAAGGATTGATCAGACAAGCGCATCCCCTAAATTAGGGATTTTCAATCTGGAAGCCGCGTTGCTCAATTACCCGCAGTTCAGACGTGTACACGGCTGCTCGATCCTTTACCCCTGATCCCTTTACCAGCTACCACCCTACGAGGCGTTGCCCAGAGATCCATTTTCGACCCGTGAGCTGCGCATACTGCTGCAACTGCTTCAACGAACCCAGTGCCACTGGTTGCCGCTGCTGTCGAGGCTTCATATGCGCGAGCCATGCCCCTTCATCAATTCCCAACCGATCCAGCACCCTCGCTGCACACGCCGAAATGGCGCCGCGTTTGTCGTCTCGGACCGCTCGGCCAGTACTATCCACAAGCTCCAGATAATCCATTAATCGAAATCGGCATACCGTATCGTCATCCTCTGCTTCCGCTGTATTTGCAGCGACCATCGGCAGAAGTCTGGGCTTTAGGTTGTCTTCAGACTCTGACATAACGGCTTCTGAGCGTTGCTGAATCGAAGTGTAATCGGACTCCTCAGGCGTTTCTGCCATAGCCGCGCGCACCGGGTTGAGATCCACATAGGCCATACACTGCAGCACCGCCTTCTCATCCAGCAAGGCCTGGCATTTGTAGCGGCTTTCCCAGAACCGGCCCTTACAACAATCTTCCTCATTGGCCTTACGGGCCAGATACTCATTCAGACACTTCATGAACCAGCCAAGGTCATACAGGCGCTCACGCCAGGTTTGCACGATCTCCAATGCCTTAAGCGTTTCCGCGGACACCGTCTCTCCCTTGAGCCAACGCGTGACGATCAATGGCCCGCTGAATAACTGCATCCACCGCTCTGCCACTTCCTGATCAGACCAGCTCAAGGCTTTCTTCTGGTTAATACGCAGAACAACATGGTAGTGATTGGACATCACCGCATAGGCACAAAGATCAATGGCAAACACCCCACTCAACACAGCAAGACGATCCACCACCCACTGGCGACGGTGTTCATAATCCTGACCAGAATAGTGATCCTGGCCACACAGAAAGGCCCGCCGCACACAGCGGCAGATACAGTGATAGTAAGACGTGGAATCCAGCGACACCTGGCTATAACGCGCTCGGGTCATGACAAGCCTCCTTGCTTATCCATCACCCAACACTACTGACTACTCAAACCAACCTACATCAGAGAACAACCACAAACCCCGTAAGACATCCCCCAATTCATGCGTGTCCCCGATTACTGCCGTTATAGTTCGACTAACGCACATAGCAACATAATTAATGTGTGTCCCCGATTAATACGTCTCAGGATCAAGCTTCGGTACACCTAACCTTTACCGATACGGTTCTCGAGGTCGCGGCAGGGTTCAGAGAGTAGTTTTTATTCACCTGGCCCTCTCCGTCATCTACATATTCAAAGCCCTCGCCATCACATACTTTGGCGGCCTTGTCGTCGATGTTCTTTCTTACTGTTTCTTCACTCTTAAGAACACTGGCATGCCCAGATATAAGATAAGTATTTTCATCAATGGCATTCACATTGAAGTAAGTGCAACCTGACAGAAAAAATGGAACAAGAAGAATCTTTTTCATAACAACCCTAATTTTCAAACAATAAATTTATCGATGACGCAAACATTGGGGGTCAGGTCTTAAACCGTGCATCCAAGCGCACGATGCAAGACCTGACCCCGGTTCCCGGTTCGGAATCTCCAATTCATTACTACCCATCCTGACAAGCTTCATTCATCGAGATATCATATTCAAAACCCGAATAATACTGCTTACTCACATAAACAGCTTGCTCCTGTGAACAGCTTCCATGGCTTACGTTACGTATAAATTTGGCTTCTGAATGATCGCTGCAATCAACACACTCAAAGCCATGCAACAAAAGCTCCGCTGCACCTCCTACCCCTCCTTTCCCAGTTGTGTCATTAACAGAGCTGATAAATTCCTTAAACTCCGTCAATGACTCGAAGCGTGGTTCATAGTTCGGGTTTACATAGGTGATATATGGGCCCCATCCCCCATCAGACTCTTTCCGGTTTTGATTTATCCATGTTTTCGGGATAGCTAGCGCGAAAGAATCGGAAACAAGGCTTATTGGAACATCTACAATATTGAATGGGAGCCAGAGTAAAAAAATTCCACCAAACTCTGAATCGCTTGTTCCAGCATCACCGAACCATAGAAAATTCTGTTTTGTAGCAGCATAGAGCCCTGAAGCCATTACCTTATATCGCTCGCTGTTTACGCTCTTCTCAACTTCATTTTTGAAATAAACAGACTTTGTCGCGCATCCAGAAAGAAGCATCAGCGTGAAAGAAACCAGACCTGTCAACTTTCGCAAGATATCCCCCAATTCATGCGTGTCCTCGGTTAGTGATTACGCTTCAAGGTGGAATCCAACGATACCTGGCTATAACGCGCTCGGGTCATGACAAGCCTCCTTGCTTATTCATCAACCCAACACTACTGACTGCTCAAACCCAACTACATCAGAGAACAACCACAAAGCCTGTAAGACATTTCCCAATTCATGCGTGTCCCGGATTGCGTCATGCGTGTCCCGGATTGCGTCTAAAATTTACGCGCAACGAGGATCAGGTCCTGAACCGTGCATCCAAGCGCACGATGCGGGACCTAGTATCTTGAAGAAGTAAGACATCCCCCCATCCCCCAATTCATGCGTGTCCCAGATTACCCACCGATTACTCCGCCGATTACCCAAAGGCTTGTAGGAAATCTGCCAATTTGTGGGTGTCCCCGATTACTCCCAACCCAACTACATCAGAGAACAACCACAAACCCCGTAAGTCATTCCCCAATTCATGCGTGTCCCCGATTACCCCTTCAGATAACAACCACAAACACCGTAAGACATCCCCCAATTCATGGGTGTCCCCGATTACCACGCTCCGGCGCGTCCAAGATTAGACTCTGATAGACTACAATCCAAATACCCGATTACTTCATTAATTTCAGGTTTATCAATGCGACGATCATCGAGATTCACTTGGGCGGTATTGAAAAATCATGCACTATTACACGAGTGCAGGATGCTTAGATCTACATTAAGGGGAATGGAAGAAGTTAAAGATTCAAAAACTGTCTTCGTGAGAACAGTCACTGATTCTGTCTGGTATACCTACGTCGCCGTAATGGCAAAATCGCTAGAAAACCGATCCCAAGCTGCGTCTATTTTTTATATCCTACGTGTCGATGAGAGTAGCTTTAATAGATATCAAGCTTCCAACCCCTTTGACGTAAGTGACATTCACGAAATATCCGAAAAGATTAAGCTTGTAAGAGACAAGTCGCATTTCCATGTAGATAGAGACTTCTCTACAAATGACTCTTTCCATGAGGCGTCTATACCTTGGGGTAGACTGGAAGCAATTATCGATTACCTTTACGGTTATCTGACGTTTCTCAGAATTGATGAATTAGGCTTTACAGGTCTAACTGACCGCGGGTACTCCGTTAATGACGCCAAAATCGCAACAATCGCCATTGAGGGATCAGGGTGCACTTAGAAGATCCAACATGCACACATTGGGGTCAGGTCTTGCTCCGTGCATCCAGGCTCAAGATGAAAGACCCGACCCTGATCTACGATTACTTGCTTGCGTATCCATCACCCAACACTACTGAATACTCAACCCAACCAACATCAGAGACAAGCCACGAACCTTGTAAGGTATCCCCTAATTCATGCGTGTCCCCGATTACTGACATCAGAGAACAACCACAAACACCGTAAGACATTCCCCAGTTCATGCGTGTCCTCGATTTGTTCGGTCGCAGCCCTTAAAGAAGCTTGCTTGAAGTTTTATGTTATTCTCTGTGCATATCAATATGCTACTAGCTAGCATATTTCCAAACCCTCTAAGATCTAGCGCCCCCAAGCAAAATATATAACTACAAAGCATCGCAAAATAATAGCTCTGATACCTCTCAATAGAGGATTTGCTTGTTCTAAATGGACTAAGCACCGCACCATGCGCTCGCTCATTTCTCATGTTAAAAAGCAATAGCGAAAGCAAGAATTCCATTCTTTTATTGTGCGTAGGCACGTTGACTTCTTTTGTTATATCCAAGCATTTATATGAGGATTTGCTTTTCTTGGACCCCTTCTTTCCAGACAAATAAAGCTTTACAAAACTGGCCGCCTTGTTTATTCGTTCAGATGAAATTCTGCCTGTTGCCTGACCACTATCATCCAGTGCAAATCGTTTTATAAACTCATCATAAAACTGAGCCCCTAAACAACTAATAGCACGATCTTTTAACTGCTTACTGTTTCCATCCGTTAAAAAGTGTGCCTCACAAATTCTCTTAACTAAAAACCGACATGTCATTAGTGGGATGTTTTTGCCAAGTAGATCAACAATGCCCTCCCAATCAGCTCTCGAATGATTTAAAAGTTTCGCAGGAAGACCTTGAACAATTCCCTTGATACCCTTCCCTGAGAAGAAATACCCTGCAGCTTCATCAATAACCTTGAAGGAATGATCAAACATATAATCGGGTCTGTAAGGCAGGAACTCTAAACCGTCAATTAAATGCCCTACGCATTTTTGATATACAGAATCATCGCCATAGCCAATTTGCATAGGCTCAAACGGTATACTTCCATTAGCCCCATCTAATTTTTCCCTAAATTTTCGCTCAGCCTTAAACTGAACCAATTCAGGGTATTTGTTATGACAATTAACCCTTTCTTTTTTGAAATCCAAAACCTACCTCAAGTGATGGAAGTTGGTGAAATTTAACGCCGTATTCAGTGGCTTGTCCGCTGCAAAGCTTTGTTAGCAACTTCCAGCTCTAGACCATTTAATTGCTTACTTACCTTATCAGATAATACTTTGTAATCTTCAGTGACTTGCTCTTGACTCTTATTGGCTAGAAAAAACAATGTCCCAGACAATGACTTGAGCAATGTAATAATCGGGTCGTGTGCATCAAGTTGATTGCTTTTAGACCATCGCTCAATAGCTTTCTCAGTCAAGCTCATTAAAGGCTCGAGGAAAAGTCGAGACCCATTGATAATTTTCAGTGCGTCTCTCTGTGCGATAATTCTGTTATTAAACTCGCTCATAAACACCATTCTTCATATTTTTTAGTATTCCTATCATCCAAGAGTCAATTTCGACCAAAGTATCTTTTGCTCTATCTATCTCTGCTCGGCTTAGAATTTCCCCTAGGCCTCGGGTACAAAGCACCCTAGCTCTTTCGAACAATGCATATTCAGGTTCTCCAATGGGGATACTTTCAGCCCCCAAATTACGAGCTGAGTTCCGAGAAAAATCAGGGCTTATCTTGCTGTGCAATGAGTAACATGTTGCAAAATTTCTGACCGCCAAAAACACGGATGACAGGTCAAATATTTCTGTAAGATCTGAATCCTCTATCGAACACTTGGCAGATAAAAATATTTCGAGAAATTTTTCACAATCTGAAATACCTGCCCTGTAGGCGCCTGGCTCACCAATACTTTTAAGGTGATCGATATCATCTTCTGAATATATTAATTTAGATTCTAGAAAAAGATGCCAGGCAAATGGGTTTCCTTGCTTCCAAAGATCATGAATCCTCTCGTATGAGTAAATTGAATAGTCGCATGGATTGAATCTAGAATCATAACCGCTAACAACGGCAAGCATGTCAATGTCGGATGAAATATCGACTTCACCTCGACAAACAGATCCAAAAGCATATATATGCATTTTTACCGCCTATTAAAACGCTTAATGATAATAGACATAAAAAAGCCGAACATAATTAGTCTAATTAGGAAGATCACTGTTACATAGGATTCTGGATATGCTGCCGGATTTACGACCCCAAGGAATATTTGCGGCGACACCCACAAGGCCTCAGCGTATGACTCAACCACGCCTGGATTGCCAAAACCTATGACATGAACACCTGTAATAACTAGCAAAACCACTAAAACTGCGCGAAACAACTTCCAGCTAGACTCGCCATTCCCCCATATTAAATCCAGCAGCTTAAATTCAAGCCATTCACCGAATACTTTTAATCTATCAAGACCCTTATACTTTCTCCGATAATACGACTCTTTTGACTTCCAAGCTTTATGAAGGTGATCTTCTGTTGCTTGCAGTTCAATGCTAATGGCTTTATTGGCTGACTTTGCATCTCCAATTTGCTGATAATTCATCCGCAATGACCGGGCAAATTTAAGCTTTAGATTCTCTGGGCCAGGGCAGCCAACATCAAGAATATCATTATCTATCTGAGACTTATCAAATGATGCATAGTCAAACTTGCATCCATTGAAACTACAGCCGGAAAGATTACAGTTTATGAACCTGCAACCCGTAAAATCGCATTCCTCAAAACTACATTTTCTTAAGTAAGCAGCATCAAAAATACAATAGCGAAAATCAACATTCTTGAATTCCACTTTCAGTGCAACTAATCGTTCGAACAACTTGTTAATGAATTTATAATCGCTTACTGGGGCGTCGATTTTTTTGTCGGAAATCCTCTCTCTTCCGCTATCTTTTAACATTCTGCCCTCTATGACAGTGGTTTATTTTGATCGTATGGCTTACAGGTATTAGGAAGCCGACTCGAACATCCAATGAACGCGCCGACTTTATATCGCAAATATCAAATTTGCATATCGCATGATAAAACCAGAAAAGTCAGCAGGTTACAAATCCCGACCAGGCCGCTTTATTCAATATGTAGACGTCTGTTTCTCCCAAATCAATAAGACAGCCCTCAATGTGAATCACTAACAGGAAGGCTTTGTTTTAGGTCACGAAACAACCAGGGATTCTTGATCACGCCGCCAGCAATGCTCCTACGGCAAGGTTATCGCTATCAATCACCCACCCACAAAAAAGCCCGGCTACGCCAGGCTCTCTCAACAATCCACTATTAAAAGTTAACGATTAACCGTCACCCCGCCACCGCCTTCTCCGAATGACTCCTCAACATCCCCTCCTCCACAATAAACCCAATAATCTTCTCCAACCCCTCCACATCATTACGCAGGTTAGAAAACGCCCAGGGCTTCGCCCCGCGCATGCGGTTGGTATCCGATTCCATGATGCCCAGATCCGCCCCCACCAGATCGGCCAGATCGATCTTGTTGATCACTAACAGGTCCGACTTGGTGATACCGGGCCCGCCCTTGCGCGGGATCTTCTCGCCGGAGGCCACGTCGATCACGTAGATGGTCAGGTCCGCCAGCTCCGGTGAGAAGGTGGCGCTGAGGTTGTCGCCGCCGCTTTCCACGAACACCACGTCCAGGTTGCCGAATTTGCGGGCGAGGTTTTCTACTGCCGCCAGGTTCATGGAGGCATCTTCGCGGATGGCGGTGTGGGGGCAGCCGCCGGTTTCCACGCCGACGATGCGTTCCGGCTCCAGGGCTTCGGCTTCGGTGAGGATGCGCTGGTCTTCCTTGGTGTAGATGTCGTTGGTGACCACGGCGATGTGGTAGTCGTCGCGCATGGCTTTGCAGAGTTTTTCCAGCAGGGCGGTTTTGCCGGAGCCGACTGGGCCACCGATGCCGACGCGCAGGGGGGATTTGTATTCGGTTGTCATGGTTGTCTCCGTTGTTCTTGCCCTGTGTTGCAGGGGTTCGCGCCCTGAACGGCGCTCCTACATGGGTAGGTGGGTATCGCTTGCAGGCAAGCTCCCACAGTGTTTCTTGCCGGTTTGGGTGTCAGTGTCATGACCGGAACAGGCGGCAGTATTGGGTTTCGTGGAGGCTGCTGGCGATAGCCATGGCGGGGGACGAGGAGGCGATGTCTTCGTCGGCCAGGGCCATGGCCTGTTTTGTGATGGCCGCCAGTTGGTCGCTGAAGCGGTAGAGCACCCGCTGGCCATCGCTCTGGCCCAGGGGGATGAGTTTCACCGCGACGATGACCATGTTTTCCAGCCAGCTCCACAGGTAGCCGTTGAGTGCCTGTTCCAGATCCACCTGCCAGCGGGCGCAAGCCAGGGCGAAGCCGGCCAGTTGCGTCTGGGCCAGGGCATCACGCCATTCGGACTGTTGCAGCTCGGGCCAGCCGGCGGCGTCCGGCAGTTTGTCCAGCACCATGGTGAGGGCCTGGCCGCGCTGGCATTCTTCTGCGCGCAGTTCGCTGGTTTCCCGCCAGGCCAGCAGGGTATCCGCCCAGTGGCTGAAGGCAACGACATCCTGCTGCTGGCTGGCGTGGTAGAGCCGTGCCAATACCGGCAGCTCCAGGGCACCCACGCTGCTTTCCAGCAGGCCATCGAGCCACACGTAGACGTCGTCCGCATCCTTGATCCAGCCGCACTCCACCGCCCATTCCATGCCTTGCGAATAAGTGAAGGCACCGATGGGCAGCGACGGGCTGATCAGTTGCTGCAGGCGGAAGAAGGCGCTGTTGCTCATGATGTGCGGCTCATCGTTTAGCCCGCCAGCAGCATCAGGCCAAGGGCTGCGCCAGCGGCCAGGATTGCACGCAGGGCCGGGGCGATTTTCTGGATCTGTTGGCCCAGCGGCAGGCCTGCCAGCATCAGCAGTACCGAGCTGGCCATAAAGCCCGCGCCAAAGCCGACCAGGCTACCGGTCATTTCCACGCCGTGGGCCCAGCCGTGGGCGCCCAGCAGCAAGGCTATCGCGCAGGCGGCCTTGCCGCGCACGCTGGCCGGGAACGCCAGGGCGGCGGCGAACAGCAGGGCGGAACCGGTGATCACGGCTTCCATGGCCACGTGACCGCCGAGGGCCACGCCACCAGCGAAGCCGGCGGCCAGACTGATGCCAGCGGCGACAAAGCCCAGTTGTTTTTCCTTGAGGGTGGTGCCGGCCAGCAAGGCGCCGAATAGCACCAGGGCCACCAGGTGATCCAGGCCGGTGACGGGGTGGGTAAGGCCCGCCATCAGTCCACCGTGCACGTGATCACCGGTGTGAGCCAGAGCGGTGGCTGGCACGGCGACGGTGGCCAGGGTGAGGGCCGCGGTGCTGGCCTTGCGAGTGAGGTGTTTCATGGTGTGCTCCTTTCGTGACGATGCCCCGGGGCATCGCGTTATCTCAATGACTGTGTTCGTGTGAGTGGTCGTGGCTATGCTCGTGGTCATGCGAGTGGCCATGGCCATGTCCGTGTGAGTGCCCGTGCGAATGACCGTGATGCCCCCCACCCTGCTGGTAGGCGCCAGCCTCCGGTTCGAACGGGGCCTGCTCCACGTTGACGGTGACGCTGGTGTCGGCACCGGGGAGCTGGCGCACCATGTCGTCGAGCACGTGGTCGTGCTGGTAGCGCACGAAGCCGGTTTCGATCTGCAGGGGCACGTGGCGGTTGCCCAGGTGGTAGGCCACCTTGGCGAGCATCAGGGCGTCGTCGCACTGGATGGTGGAGACGGTTTCATCGGCGGCGATGACTTTTACAAGGATGCCGTCGGCGTTGGTCAGCACATCACCGCCACGCAGCAGGGTGCCGCGCTCGAGAAACAGGCCCACCGGTTCGCCGCTTTCCAGCAGGGCTTTCTGGCGGCTCTTGATGCGCGCATCGATGGGCAGGCTGAGGATTTTCAGCGTGCTGTTATCCAGGCCTTCCAGGGCGGTCTCGTTCAGTTTTTTTGTCAGTTCGATCATGGTGTTCTCAATGTCGGTCTAAAGTGCCCTGTTAAAAAAGGAAGTAGCGCTGGGCCATGGGCAGCACGTCTGCCGGGTCGCAGGTGAGTAGCTGACCATCGGCACGTACTTGATAGGTTTGCGGGTCCACTTCCAGGTTGGGTTGCCAGTCGTTGAGCAGCATGTCTTTCTTCTGCACGGTACGGCAGCCTTTCACCACGCCGATACGGTTGGCCAGTTTCAGTTGCTCGGGGATGCCGGCATCCATGGCCGCCTGGGAGATGAACGTCATGGTGGTGGCCTGGCGGGCCTTGCCGTAGGCGCCGAACATGGGGCGGTAATGCACCGGCTGTGGCGTGGGGATGGAGGCGTTGGGGTCGCCCATCTTGGCCATGGCGATCATGCCGCCCTTGATGATCAGGTTCGGTTTGACGCCGAAGAAGGCCGGGCTCCACAGCACCAGATCCGCCAGCTTGCCTACTTCTACCGAGCCGATTTCGTGGGCCATGCCGTGGGCGAGGGCCGGGTTGATGGTGTACTTGGCCACGTAACGCTTGGCGCGGAAGTTGTCATGCTCGGACGGATCTTCCTTGAGGCTGCCGCGTTGCACTTTCATCTTGTGGGCGGTTTGCCAGGTGCGCATGACCACTTCACCGACGCGACCCATGGCCTGGGAATCCGAGGCGATCATGGAGAAGGCACCGAGATCGTGGAGGATATCTTCGGCGGCGATGGTTTCGCGGCGGATGCGCGATTCGGCGAAGGCCACGTCTTCGGGGATGCTCGGGTCCAGGTGGTGACAGACCATGAGCATGTCGAGATGCTCATCGGCGGTGTTCACGGTGTAGGGCCGGGTGGGGTTGGTGGAGGATGGCAATACATTGGCCAGCCCCGCCGCACGGATGATGTCCGGTGCGTGGCCACCGCCCGCCCCCTCGGTGTGATAGGTGTGGATGGTGCGATCCTTGAACGCGGCGATGGTGTCTTCCACAAAGCCGGACTCGTTCAGGGTGTCGGTATGGATCGCCACCTGGGTGTCGGTCTGTTCGGCCACGGTGAGACAGTTGTCGATCGCCGCCGGGGTGGTGCCCCAGTCTTCGTGCAGCTTGAGGCCGATGCCACCGGCAGCGATCTGTTCGGTTAGGGATTCCGGCAGGCTGGCGTTGCCCTTGCCGAGGAAGCCCAGGTTCATGGGGAACGAATCCGCCGCTTCCAGCATGCGCGCCATGTTCCAGGGGCCGGGGGTGACCGTGGTGGCGTTGGTGCCGGTGGTGGGCCCGGTGCCGCCACCGATCATGGTGGTGACGCCGGAGGCCAGCGCTTCATCAATCTGCTGCGGGCAGATAAAGTGAATGTGCGAGTCGATGCCGCCGGCGGTGATGATGCTGCCTTCCCCGGCGATCACATCGGTGCCGGGGCCGACGATGATATCCACATCGGGCTGCACGTCCGGGTTACCGGCCTTGCCGATGGCGGCGATGCGCCCGGCCTTGATGCCGATGTCGGCTTTGACGATACCCCAGTAGTCGAGGATCAGGGCATTGGTGATGACCAGATCCATGACCCTGGCGTGGGGATGCTGGGACTGGCCCATGCCATCGCGGATGACCTTGCCGCCGCCGAATTTCACTTCGTCGCCGTAGACGGTGAAGTCTTTTTCTACCTGGATCCACAGGTCGGTGTCGGCGAGGCGTACCCGGTCACCGGTGGTGGGCCCGAACATGTCGGCGTAGGCCTGTCTGGACATTGTTGCCACTGTGGTTCTCCTGTTTTTTGTTTCCGGGCCAAATGGGTACAAACCCTGCAGCCATTCTGATCATCAATCTGGTTTCACTGTGGGAGCTCTCTGTGCCCTTTAGGGTATGCGCAAGCGAATTCAACTCCCTTCGCTTTCAAGCAAGCTCCCACAAAAAACCATCCCAATTAGTGGCCTTGTGATTACAGCTGGCCCATGACCTTGCCCTGGAAGCCGTAGACTTTTCGTTCGCCGGCGTAGGCCACCAGTTCCACGGTGCGGCTCTGGCCGGGTTCGATGCGTACCGCGGTGCCGGCGGGGATGTTGAGCCGGAAGCCTTTGGTTTTTTCGCGATCGAATTGCAGGGCGTTATTCACTTCATAGAAGTGGTAATGGGAGCCCACCTGGATGGGACGGTCGCCGGTGTTGGCGACTTCCACGGTGACGGTTTCACGGCCGGGATTGATCTCGATGTCGCCGTCCTGCACTTTCATTTCGCCGGGGATCATGGGTGCACTCCTTTACACAATCGGGTCGTGAACGGTGACCAGCTTGGTGCCGTCCGGGAAGGTGGCTTCCACCTGCACTTCGTGAATCATTTCCGGCACCCCCTCCATCACGTCATCACGCTTGAGCAGGGTGCGGCCTTCGCCCATGAGTTCCGCCACGGTCTTGCCGTCGCGGGCCCCTTCCATGATGGCGGCGGTGATAAAGGCCACGGACTCGGGGTAATTCAGTTTCAGGCCACGGGCCATGCGCCGCTCGGCCAGCAGGGCGGCGGTGAAGATCAGCAGCTTGTCTTTTTCTCTGGGTGTCAGTTCCATGGTTTGGCGTCTCTTTCTCTTTTACCGTTTCAGGTATTCCAGATCCGCGGGATGCCCGCCAGTTTGTTCAGGAGGGCCTGGCGCAGCTGCTGCCAGACCGGAATCATCAATGCTTGGATCTTTTCGCAGCGGGTGCCGAGCACGCGCATGACCAGGATGTCGTCGATCAGGGTGAGGCCACAGGGCATGTCACCGGCTTTGCCTTCGATCAATTCGCGGGCCTGCTCCAGCAGGATCTCGTTGCAGCCGGTGGCGACAAATAAAGCCTGCATGGGGAAGTTGCGCAGCCCGGATGAGGCATTCAGGTGGCGCGGCTGATCTACCTTGAGGCGCTCGATCAAGACCGGCTTGCCATCGCGGCTGAGGCGAAAGCGCGCATCGATGCTGCCCTGCTCGAAGATCTCGCTGTTCACCGGCCGCCCCAGGCAGGAAATTTCCCAGCCCATGAAGCGGGCATCGCCGCTTAGATGGATGCTGGTTTCCATGTGCACCCGGGCACCGGGGAAGAAGATGTTTTCCTGGGGGAACCACTCCAGGGTGCCGCCGGCTTCCACGGTGAGGGCCTGCCGGACCCGGGCGGTGTCGCCTGCGCTGAGGTAGAACTTGGTGGCACCGGGGGTGGTGAACAGGCCATGGGCCTGACGCCGGGCGATGATGGCGATATCCAGGCCATCGCCACCGACCACCCCACCGGGGGGATGCAGCAGGTAGATGTGCGCCGTGCCCCCTTCCGGGTAGAAAGGGCGCTGGACACGCAGCGGGCCATAATGGTGCAGGCCGGTCATGACCGTCTTGGCACCTTGCCCCGTCATGGAGCGCTCCAGCTGCATGTGCAGCCGGGCCTGCCAGCCACGGCCATGGCTTGGCGATGTTGGTTGCTCCCGGTGCGTCTGTTCGGTTGGCACCGGCTCTTGTGCGGTCACGGCCTGACCCCTTCTGCCTGACGGTTTGATATGCACCAAGTTTATGCATCAAGCGTGCCATACAAGGTGGTATACAAGTTGCGGGTGAGGGCTTTTTAAAGGATCGCCTGCAGGCAGGCTCCTACGGAGCGGGTCGTGATGAGCTGTGAGCTGTCAAAGTCGAAACCCGGATACGTCGGGTGGCAAGGTTTTGTGTGGGAGCGGTGGTTCCACCGCGAAGGGTTAGCCGTGCCACGGCTATCGCGGTCGGACGACCGCTCCTACAGTGGCCCAGGTATCTTCTCGAGAGGGATTATTTGTTCCGCTCACCCTGCGGGTGATTCCGTGCTGCGAACGGTTCGTACCTCAAGCGGGACTCCTACAGTTGTGTTCGGCCAGGTGTTGTGCAACAAAAAGCCCGGCATTGCCGGGCTTTCGCTGTTAACTGTTCACTATTAACTGTTAACTGCCTTATTCCACCGTCACCGACTTGGCCAGATTCCGTGGCTGATCCACGTCGGTGCCGCGCAGCACGGCCACGTGGTAGCTGAGCAGTTGCAGCGGCACGGTGTAGACGATGGGCGCGATGGTTTCCGGTACCGCGGGCATGTTCAGCACGTGGATGCCTTCGCCTTCTTTTACTTGGGCATTGCGGTCGGCAAAGACGTACAGCTCACCACCACGGGCACGCACTTCCTGCAGGTTGGATTTCAGTTTTTCCAGCAGTTCGTCGTTGGGTGCCACGGACACTACCGGCATGTCGCTGTCCACCAGTGCCAGCGGGCCGTGCTTGAGCTCGCCAGCGGCGTAGGCTTCGGCGTGGATGTAGGAAATTTCCTTGAGCTTGAGCGCGCCCTCCAGGGCCACCGGGAATTGCACGCCACGGCCCAGGAACAGGGCGTGGTGTTTTTCCACGAAGTGCTCGGAAAGCTTTTCGATGGGCTTGTCGAGGGAGGCCGCCTGTTCGATCAGGTTGGGCAGCTGGCGCATTTCGGCCAGCACCTTTTCGATCTCGCTGTCGGCCAGGCCTTTCTGGCGACCCAGGGCCAGCACCATCATCAGCAGGCCGGCCAGCTGGGTGGTGAACGCCTTGGTGGAGGCCACACCGATTTCCGGGCCGGCCTTGGTCAGGAACACCAGCTCGGATTCGCGCACCAGGGAAGAACTGTCCACGTTACAGATGGCCAGACGACCCACATAGTTCGGGGACTGGGTGTCACGCAGGGCGGCCAGGGTATCGGCGGTTTCTCCGCTCTGGGAGATGGTGACGAACAGGGTGCCTTCCGGTACCACATGCTTGCGGTAACGGAACTCGCTGGCCACTTCTACCTGACAGGGAATGCCAGCGATGTCTTCCAGCCAGTAACGGGCCACCATGCCGGCGTGGTAGCTGGTACCACAGGCCACGATCTGCACGGTTTTGACCTGATCGAAAATGGCCGGGGCCTTTTCACCAAAGGCGTTGATGATGGTGGCCGGGGAATCGATGCGATCTTCCAGGGTTTTCTGAATCGCCGCTGGCTGCTCGAAGATTTCCTTCTGCATGTAGTGGCGGTATTCGCCTTTCTCGGCATCTTCGTGGGTGCCATCGAATTCGTGGGCTTCACGGGCCACGGAGTCGCCCTCCACATCGACGATGCGCACACCCTCGATGGTGATCTCTGCCTGGTCACCTTCTTCCAGGAAGATAAAGCGGTTGGTCACCGGCAACAGGGCCAGCTGGTCAGAGGCGATGTAGTTTTCATCAATGCCGAGACCGATGACCAGCGGGCTGCCGGAGCGCACGGCAATGAGCTTGTCGGGTTCGGATTTGTGGATCACACCGAGGGCGTAGGCCCCTTCCAGTTTTTTCACCACTTGCTGAACAGCACCGAACAGATCCACACCGGTTTCCAGGATCTGGTGCAGCAGGTGCACAATCACTTCGGTGTCGGTCTGGGAGCTGAATTCGTAGCCCTGGGCCTGCAGTTCGTCTTTCAGTTCCTGAAAGTTTTCGATGATGCCGTTGTGGACCAGCGCCAGATCGCTGCCGGACATGTGCGGGTGAGCATTGGCTTCGGAGGGCTTGCCATGGGTGGCCCAGCGGGTGTGGGCGACGCCGGTGAAACCGGCCGCGCTGACTTCATGGACGGCGTCTTCCAGCCCGGCCACCTTGCCCTGACGACGCACCCGGGTGATGCCCTTGTCGTTGAGCAGGGCCACACCGGCGCTGTCGTAGCCACGGTATTCGAGGCGCTTGAGGCCGGTGATCAGGATGTTGCCTACGTTACGCTGGGCGATAGCGCCGACGATTCCACACATGTGTTTTTTCCCTAACTCTTTTGCTGGATAGTGCTGTTACGGCGGAGATGGGCTCACGCCCATTTCCGCCCTACGAAACAGCGACCAGCGACGATTTCGCTGTCAACTGTCCACTATCAACTGTCAACTTTTCTTGCTGGGGCGCTTCCAGTTGGCCACGTTGCGCTGCTGGCCACGGGCCACGGCGAGGCCGTTGTCGTCCACGTCCTTGGTGACGGTACTGCCGGCGCCCACAGTGGCATTCTCGCCGATGGTGACCGGGGCTACCAGCGAAGAGTTGGAGCCGATAAAGGCACCATCTTTCAGGATCGTCTGGAACTTGTTCACGCCATCGTAGTTGCAGGTAATGGTGCCCGCGCCCACGTTAACGCCCTTGCCGATCTGGCTGTCGCCGATGTAGGTCAGGTGGTTCACCTTGGATCCTTCACCCACATAGGACTTCTTGGTTTCCACAAAGTTGCCGATCTTGGCCTTGTCGGCCAGTTCGGTGCCCGGGCGCAGGCGCGCATAGGGGCCGATGGTGCAGCTGTCGCCGACCACAGCGCCGTCGATCAGGCTGTTGGCTTCGATCACGGTGCCGGCGCCGATGTTGGCATCACGGATGATGCAGTTGGGGCCGATGGTGACGCCTTCTTCGATGGTCACGTCGCCTTCCAGCACCACGTTCACATCGATGATCACGTCGCTGGCAATCTGCACACTGCCACGGATATCCAGACGGGCCGGATCACGCAGTGTGACGCCGTCGCGCATCAGGGACTCCGATTGCGCCAGCTGGTAGATACGCTCCAGGCGGGACAGCTGGACGCGGTCATTCACGCCATCCACTTCCCAGGCGTACTGGGGCTGCAGGGTTTCCACGTTGAGACCGGACTGCACCGCCATGGCGATCACGTCGGTAAGGTAATACTCGCCCTGGGCATTGTTGCTGGACAGCTTGGGCAGGCAATCGTCCAGGAAGGCACGGGTACAGGCGAGGATGCCGGTGTTGATCTCCGGGATGGCCAGTTCGTGTTCGCTGGCATCTTTCTGCTCGACGATGCGCTGCACGTTGTTCTGGCCATCACGGACGATACGGCCATAGCCGCTGGGATCGTCCAGGGTCAGGGTCATCAGGGCCAGGGTCTTGTCGTCTACGCATTCGACGAAGTCGCGCAGGGTTTCCGGGCGAATCAGCGGCACATCACCGTACAGTACCAGCACGATGTCCTCTTTCACCGCCGGCATGGCCTGGGCCACGGCGTGACCGGTACCCAGCTGTTCGGCCTGCTCGGCCCATTGCAGGTTGTTGCCGGTGACCGTAGCCTGCACCTGATCACCACCGTGGCCATAAACCACCACGGTGTTATCGGCATCGAGGCTGCCTGCGGCGTCAACCACATGCTGGACCATGGCCTTGCCGGCCACTTCGTGGAGGACTTTCGGCAAGGCACTCTTCATGCGTGTACCTTTACCTGCAGCAAGAATGACGACGGCTAAGCTCATACCCTGTCCTTATCGTTGTTCTGCGTGACCCGGTCCGTTCCTGGTCCGTTTTCGGCCCCGCTATCGAAGTTATTCCACAACAGAAACAAAAAAGGGTAGCACTCGGCTACCCTTCCTGTGTTGAAGATTTGCAAAAGTTGCCCTTACCGGCCCTTTTTCTTCAACTGTTCGATGGCACGCAGCTGGGCCACGGCCTCTGCCAGGGTAGCGGCGGCACGGGAGTAATCCATTTCGGAGTTCTTCCCTTCCAGCGCTTCTTTGGCTCGGGTCTTGGCACGCTCAGCTTCAGCAGCGTCCATGTTTTCTGCGCGTTCTGCGGTATCGGCCAGTACGGTGACCAGCTTCGGCTGCACTTCCAGGAAGCCGCCGGATACGTAGAACACTTCTTCTTCACCATTCTGCTTCTTCACCCGTACCGGGCCCGGCTTCAGCCGGGTCAGCAGCGGGGCGTGGCCTGGCATGATACCGAGGTCACCTTCCACACCGGAAGCTACCACGATCTCTACCAGGCCGGAGAACAGCTGGCGTTCTGCACTTACAATGTCGCAATGCACGGTCATCGCCATTTGCTTGTCTCCCGGTGGAGGTTACTTGCTACGCTTGTTGTAGGCTTCTACCACTTCGTCGATAGAACCCTTCATGTAGAAGTCCTGCTCCGGAATGTGGTCGTAGTCGCCGTCCAGAATACCGCGGAAACCTGCCAGAGTGTCCTTCAGGGATACGTACTTGCCCGGGGAACCGGTAAATACTTCTGCCACGAAGAACGGCTGGGACAGGAAACGCTCGATCTTACGCGCGCGGGATACGACCTGCTTGTCTTCTTCAGACAGTTCGTCCATACCCAGAATCGCGATGATGTCCTTCAGCTCCTTGAAGCGCTGCAGCACCATCTGAACGCCACGAGCGATGTCGTAGTGTTCCTGACCGATTACCAGCGGATCCAGCTGACGAGAGGTGGAATCCAGCGGGTCGATCGCCGGGTAGATACCCTTGGAGGCGATGTCACGGCTCAGGGATACAGTGGAATCCAGGTGAGCAAAGGTGGTAGCCGGAGACGGGTCAGTCAAGTCATCCGCAGGTACGTATACGGCCTGTACGGAGGTGATGGAACCTACCTTGGTGGAGGTAATACGTTCCTGCAGAACGCCCATCTCTTCCGCCAGAGTCGGCTGGTAACCTACCGCAGAAGGCATACGACCCAGCAGAGCGGATACTTCGGTACCGGCCAGGGTGTAACGGTAGATGTTATCAACGAAGAACAGTACGTCACGACCTTCGTCACGGAACTTCTCGGCCATGGTCAGACCGGTCAGCGCTACACGCAGACGGTTACCAGGCGGCTCGTTCATCTGACCGTAAACCAGCGATACCTTATCCAGTACGTTGGAATCCTTCATTTCGTGGTAGAAGTCGTTACCCTCACGAGTACGCTCACCCACACCCGCAAACACGGAGAAACCGGAGTGCTCGATCGCGATGTTCCGGATCAGCTCCATCATGTTTACGGTTTTACCTACACCCGCACCACCGAACAGACCAACCTTACCGCCTTTCGCGAAGGGGCAAACCAGGTCGATTACCTTGATGCCGGTTTCCAGCAGTTCGTTGGTAGCTGCCTGCTCAGCGTAAGTAGGAGCCGCACGGTGAATAGACATGCGCTCTTCTTCACCGATAGGACCGGCTTCGTCGATCGGGCGACCCAGCACGTCCATGATACGGCCCAGGGTCTTGGTGCCTACCGGTACCTGAATCGGCTCACCAGTGTCGGTCACGGAGATACCACGCTTCAGACCTTCGGTGGAGCCCATGGCGATGGTACGGACTACGCCGTCGCCCAGCTGCTGCTGAACTTCCAGCGTGGTTTCAGTACCGTCCACGGTGAGGGCGTCATATACCTTCGGTACGTCTTCGCGTGAAAATTCCACGTCGATTACAGCACCGATGATCTGAACAATACGACCGCTACTCATGCTTGCATCCTCTTAACTTGCGTTTTTGCCGCGTCTTACACATTTGTCTGCTGACAAATCAGACCGCAGCAGCACCACCAACGATTTCGGAGATTTCCTGCGTAATTGCAGCCTGGCGTGCCTTGTTGTACACCAACTGCAGATCACGAATGATGTCACCGGCATTATCGCTGGCCGCTTTCATCGCGATCATACGCGCTGCCTGCTCACAGGCATTGTTTTCAACCACACCCTGATAGACCTGGGACTCGATGAACCGCACCAGCAGTTCGTCCAGCAGCTCTTTCGGAGCGGGCTCGTAAATGTAGTCCCAGTGGCGCTTCAACTCTTCGTCTTCGCCCGCTTCAAGCGGCAGAAGCTGAATGTTGGTCGGCGCCTGGGTCATGGTGTTCACGAATTCGTTGTACACGATGTACAGACGGTCGATAGCACCATTGTCATAGGCATCCAGCATTACCTTGATGGAACCGATCAGATCGTTCAGGTGAGGAGTATCACCCAGACCGTTCACGGTCGCTTCCACCGAGCCGCCTACGCTCTTGAAGAAAGACACACCTTTGGTACCCACTACGCAGTACTGGGCTTTGGCGCCTTTGTCTTCCCACTCTTTCGCGCTTTTGACGACGTTCTTCAGCAGGTTCACGTTGAGACCACCGCAGAGACCCCGGTCAGAGGTCACTACGATGTAGCCAACGTTCTTTACTTCCCGCTCTTGCAGGTAGCTGTGCCGGTATTCCAGATCAGCATTGGCCAGATGGGCAACCACCTGACGCATGCGGCTGGCGTACGGCTTGGAAGCCGCCATACGCTCTTGTGCCTTACGCATCTTGGAAGCTGCCACCATTTCCATTGCACGGGTAATCTTTTTCGTGCTCTGGACGCTGGCAATCTTGCCTTTGATCTCTTTACCGCTGGCCATAGGAAGTACCTTTTATCAGCGAATTACCAGGTCTGGGTGGCTTTGAACTGATCGAGAGATTCCTTGATCTCACCCTCGATGTCGCCGTTGTAGTCACCCTTCTCGTTGATCTTGTCCATCAACGCTTTCTTTTCGCTGTTCATGTAGTCCAGCATGGCCGTTTCGAAGGAACCGATTTTCTCGATTTCGATACCTTTCAGGTAACCTTCGTTAGCGGCGTACAGAACAACACCCATCTCAGCAACGCTCAGCGGGCTGTACTGCTTCTGCTTCATCAGCTCGGTAACGGCCTGACCATGTTCCAGCTGCTCACGAGTGGAATCGTCGAGGTCGGAAGCGAACTGGGCGAAGGCCGCCAGTTCACGGTACTGAGCCAGTGCCAGACGGATACCACCGCCGAGCTTCTTAACGATCTTGGTCTGGGCTGCACCACCTACACGGGATACAGACACACCGGCGTTCATGGCCGGACGTACGCCGGAGTTGAACAGGTCGGTTTCCAGGAAGATCTGACCATCGGTGATGGAGATCACGTTGGTCGGTACGAATGCAGATACGTCACCACCCTGGGTTTCGATGATCGGCAGGGCGGTCAGAGAACCGGTCTTGCCTTTCACTTCACCGTTGGTGAACTTCTCTACGTATTCTTCGCTGACCTTGGCGGCGCGCTCCAGCAGACGGGAGTGCAGGTAGAACACGTCACCAGGATAAGCTTCACGGCCCGGCGGACGACGCAGCAGCAGGGAGATCTGACGATACGCCCAGGCTTGCTTGGTCAGGTCATCATATACGATCAGGGCATCTTCACCGCGGTCGCGGAAGTATTCGCCCATGGCACAACCGGCGAAGGGTGCCAGGAACTGCATGGAAGCCGGATCGGAAGCGGAAGCGGCAACGATGATGGTGTGATCCATTGCACCGTGCTCTTCCAGCTTGCGTACCACGTTGGCGATGGTGGACTGCTTCTGGCCAACCGCAACGTAGATACACTTAACGCCAGTGCCCTTCTGGGCAATGATGGAATCGACAGCTACTGCGGTCTTACCGATCTGACGGTCACCAATGATCAGCTCACGCTGACCACGACCGATCGGCACCATGGAGTCGATCGCCTTGTAGCCAGTCTGAACCGGCTCGTTAACTTCCTTACGCCAGATAACGCCAGGAGCAACCTTTTCTACCGCGTCGGTAGCGGAAGCATTGATCGGGCCTTTGCCATCGATCGGGTTACCCAGGGAGTCAACGACGCGACCCAGCAGCTCCGGACCAACCGGAACTTCCAGGATGCGGCCAGTACAACGTACCTTCTGACCTTCGGCCAGGCTCAGGTAGTCGCCCAGTACCACGGCGCCAACGGAATCCTGCTCGAGGTTAAGGGCCATGCCGTAGATGCCGCCCTCAAACTCGATCATCTCACCGAACATTACATCGGCAAGACCGTGAATACGCACAATACCGTCAGATACGGATACTACAGTACCTTCGTTACGTGCTTCGGTGGAGGTATCAAGTTTCGCGATGCGCGACTTGATAATCTCGCTGATTTCGGACGGGTTGAGTTGCTGCATCTCTAATCCCTCAAACTCAAGAGTTCAGTTGCTCTGCCAGACGGTTCAGTCTGCCACGCACACTGCCATCAATTACGGTATCGCCGGCTCGCACCAGCACGCCTCCAATCAGGGACTGGTCCACAGACGTGGTGACATTCACGTCGGTGCCAAGGCGTTTTTTCAAAGCGGCTACCAGCTTGTCGGTAACAGCATCGTCCATCTCGAATGCGGAGATCAGCTCCACATCGGTGAACTGCTGTTCCGCAGCAAGAAGCTCATGGAACAGTTGCAGGATGATCGGCAACAGCGGCAGACGCTTGTTCTGCGCCAGCTGCGCAACGAAGTTGCGCCCGCTCTCGTCGAGTTCTTCACCGCAGACGTCTGCAAAAGCAGCCACCTTGGCGGTGTCATCCAGTTCCGGCTGGTCAAGGTAAGCACGCATGCTGGCATCACCTGCCACTGCTGCTGCCAGGCCCAGCATCTTTTCCCACTTCTCCAGGGCGCCCTGTTCTTTTGCAAAAACAAAGGCGGCCTTGGCGTAGGGGCGTGCGATGGTGGTCAGTTCAGCCATGGGTTACCCGTAGTCTCAGAGTTCAGCCGCCAGCTGCTCAAGCATCTGCTTGTGCGCGTCCTGGTTTACTTCGCCGCCCAGTACCTTCTCGGCACCAGACAACGCCAGTACGGCAACTTCTTTACGCAGCTGCTCGCGAGCCTGATTAACTTCTTGGTCAATCTCAGACTGGGCTTTGGCTACCAGACGCTCACCTTCGGTGCGCGCGGCTTCTTTTGCCTCATCCACAATCTGATTAGCCCGGCGGTTGGCCTGATCAATGATTTCGGCCGCCTTCTCTTTAGCTTCTTTGAGATTGGCGGTCGCCTTTTCCTGAGCCAGCTCCAGATCGCGCTCGGCACGATCTGCGGCACTCAGGCCCTCGGCAATTTTCTGCTTGCGCTCTTCCAGGGCCCGGGAAATGGGCGGCCAGACGAACTTCATGCAGAAGAATACGAACAGTGCGAACCAGATAGCCTGGCCGATGATCGTCATGTTGATGTTCATGCCATCACCTCAATCGCGTTAGGTAATTTACCGGATCAAACGCGATCGATTACTGGAAGATCAGCAGGAACGCGATAGCGATACAGATAATCGGCACAGCATCCAGCAGACCAGCGATGATGAACATGCGGGTTTGCAGCATCGGAGCCAGTTCAGGCTGACGAGCTACAGATTCCAGAAAACGGCCACCCATCATGCCGAAACCCAGACCTGCGCCGATGGCCGCCAGGCCAGCTACGATAGCAGCAGCAAGAAATTGAATGCCTTCCATCTTTACACTCCCGTTAAGTGCTTGGTTGGTTTAATTAAAAACCGGTTTAAAAAATCTTAGTGGTCTTCGACCGCCATGCTCAGGTACACGATAGTGAGTACCATGAAGATAAATGCCTGCAGGGTGATAACCAGAATATGGAACACCGCCCACGGCCAGGCACCGATAAACTGCCAGGTGCCCATCATGGCGGCCAGCAGAATAAACACGAACTCACCGGCGTACATGTTGCCGAACAGTCGCAGACCCAGGGAAACCGGCTTGGCCAGCAGACCGATGGTCTCCAGCAGCAGGTTTACCGGGATCAGAATGGTTTTCACGATCGGGTTGCTGGACTCGAACGGATGCAGAGCCAGGGTACCGACAAAACCGCCCACGCCTTTTGCCTTGATGGTGAAGAAGATCACCAGCAGCATCACAGAGAAGGACATGGACAGGGTGATGTTCGGGTCAGTGCTGGGCACGATCTTGAAGTAGGCTTCCTGGGCGGTCCAGCCGAAGAAAGACGTCATGACCCAGCTAAAGGTGCCCGGAATAAAGTCGACCGGGACCAGATCCATCAGGTTCATCAGGAATACCCAGCAGAAGATCACCAGTGACAGCGGTGCCACCAGCTTGCTCTTGCCGTGGAAAGAATCACGAACCTGGGTGTCGATGAATTCGATGATGGTTTCGATGAAGTTCATGAAACCGGAAGGAACGCCGGCGGTGGCCTTGCGGGCACCCATCCAGAACAGCAGGCACATGATGATGCCGAGGCCGCCGGACCAGGCCAGGGAATCCACGTGGAAAGCCATGAAGCCCATGTCTTTGGCTTCGGTGCCGTTACAGGCAAAAGTCCAGGTGGACTCGGTCAGAGTCTGCGTATCACGACCGCTACATTCACGGACATAGCCTTCAGGCAGTTCGCCATAGGTCAGATTACCCAAATGGTGCTTGATGTACTCGCCTGGAGAGCTACCAGCCATATTGATACCTACAGTCTCAGTCGTTTTGCCCGTCTTGCCCTGCTGTGCGTCCGTCGAGGCGCGCCACCTGAATCCAGCCCACGACCTGGGCGATCAGGAAGCCTAACAGCAGAACCATTGCAATCTTCATTTCCCGGGTTTCGGGGACTTTGGAAAAGGTCAGCCAGAACAGCAATAACATGATTGCGATCTTGCCCATTTCCGCCCGTACTGCCGCGGTGGCCATACGCTTTGGCATATGGTTTTTGGGGTGCATCCATATCTGGTAGCCGCCCCAGGCGTAAGCGATCAGGCTGATAGTCCCACCCCAGGCGGCTATCAGGCCGGCCAAGGTGCCGGCAACTGCTGTGACCAGCAAGGCGAACACCACAATGGCGGCTAGTTGAGCGCGCATTAACCCCCAGAACAATGTTCTGTGGGGCTGGAATTCGTTGCTGGTGGTCACCGTGAAGCCTCTGGGCTGATGCATGTTGATGCCGCACCAGGCGCAAGGTCTTGGGCACCCCTGATCGTTAGCGCGGCGAAGTATATGGAGTTGGCACGCAAGTCGCAACCATAGAGCGTGGATTGTTAGTCAAAGTTAGACCATGGTGGTAGGCCAATTTGCTTCAGGGTGTTGCCAGGCCCGCACGGAACACCATTCAGGCCCGTGAGAATTTATTTGTTTACTCTTGCGCAATCCTTTTCAGGCTTCAGGTGCCGGGCCTTGTAGGCGACTTACTGTGGGAGCGTGCTTGCACGCGAATGGCGGTAAATCGCTTGCAGGCAAGCTCCCACAGGTGCCTTGAGCAGGGGTTTGGTTTAGCGTCTGGCGTCTGGCGTCAGGCATCCAGCATCCGGCGTTCTACTTGATATGCGCCAGGATGCCGTCCAGTTCATCCAGGTTGTTGTAGCTGATCACCAGCTTGCCCTTGCCGCCCTGGCCGGATTGCAGCTGCACCGGGGCGCCGAGGCGCTCGGACAGGTCGTTGACCAGTGCCTTGACGTTGGGATCTTCCTTGGCCGGGGCCGGTTTGGCCGGCTTGGCTTTTTCGAAGTCCCGTACCAGCTCTTCGGTTTGACGCACCGACAGACCCTTGGCGACCACGGTGCGCGCGGCTTCGATCTGCTTGTTGCCTTCCAGGGCCAGCAGGGCGCGGGCGTGGCCCATTTCCAGATCGCCGTGCTCGAGCAGCTTCTTCACATCGGGTTCCAGACCCATCAGGCGCAACAGGTTGGTGACCATGGCGCGGGATTTACCCACTGCATCGGCGACCTGCTGGTGGGTGAGGCCGAATTCTTCTTTCAGCCGGCCAAGGGCAATGGCCTCTTCCATGGGATTGAGGTTTTCCCGCTGGATGTTTTCGATCAGGGCCATGGCGATGGCGGCTTCGTCGGGGACCTCGCGGACCACTGCCGGGATGGTTTCCAGCTCCGCCATCTGCGCGGCACGCCAGCGGCGCTCACCCGCAATGATCTCGTAGCGCTTTTCACCCAGCGGGCGCACCACGATGGGCTGCATCACGCCCTGGGCGCGGATGGACTCTGCCAGCTCTTCGAGAGCATCCGGGGACATGTCCCGGCGCGGCTGGTAGCGGCCACGCTCCATGTATTCCACCGGCAGGTGGCGCAGCTCGCCGTCGCGGGGCGGTTGTGACACCGGATCCGGTTGCGCTTCAGTCTGCTGAACGCTGACCTCTTCCTGGTGCCGCTGCTGGTAGGACTCGTTGCTGCTGAGCAGGGCATCCAGGCCCTTGCTGAGACCGCGCTTACGCTTTGCCGCCATGGTGATTCCTTAAATTACGCCAGACGCCAGACGCTGGATGCCTGACGCGCAAAAACAATTCCAACCGCCTGCAATTACGATGCCGCTGCCGGCGGGTTCTTGAGCGCCTGTTCGCGGCGCAGGATTTCGCCGGCCAGGGCCAGGTAGCTTACCGCGCCACGGGACTTGGGATCGTAGGTGATCACCGGGGCACCGTGGCTGGGCGCTTCCGCCAGCCGCACGTTGCGTGGAATGATGGTGCGGTAGACCTTGTCGCCAAAGTGACTGATCAGCTGGTTGGACACATCGTTGGACAGGCTGTTGCGCGGATCGTACATGGTGCGCAGCAGGCCGCCGATGTGCAGCTTGGGGTTGAGCACCGTGCGGATCTTTTCGATGGTGTTCATCAACGCGGTGAGACCTTCCAGGGCGTAGTACTCGCACTGGATCGGCACAATCACTGAATCCGCCGCGGTCAGCGCATTGACGGTGAGCATGTTCAGGGACGGCGGGCAGTCGATGAGAATGTAATCGTAGTTGTCGCGGATCCGCGCCAGCGCATTGCGCAGACGAAACTCCCGGGATTTCATTTCCAGCAGCTGCACTTCCGCGGCGGTCAGGTCGCCATTGGCGGTGATCAGGTCGAAGCCGCTGTCTTCCGGGGTCTGCACGATGGCCTGTTCGGTGGGCACCTCGTCGCAGAGCACATCATAGATGGTGTAGTCGGTGTCGAACTTGTCCACCCCGGAGCCGGTGGTCGCATTGCCCTGGGGGTCAATGTCTACCAGCAGTACCCGCTTGCGGGTGGCGGCCAGTGACGCAGCCAGATTGACACTGCTGGTTGTCTTCCCCACGCCGCCTTTCTGGTTCGCTACGGCAAATACGGTGGTCACGCTGTTCTCCTTGATTGTACGCCTGACGCCAGAGGCTCGATGCTCGACGAAATCGCTTGCAGGCAAGCTCCCACAATCCATTCGACGATGCCAGACACAGACATCAGGCCTTGTTCACCACCACCAGGGTACGCGGCTCGTCCAGCCCGGGAACCGTCAGGGTGTGGTGATGCCCCTGCCACTGTGCGGGCAGGGTGGCCAGTTCCTCTTCCGTGCTGGCCGCTTTCATGGCCAGCAGACGGGTATTGTCGGTCATTATGGGCGTCATCAGCGCCAGCATGTCCGACAAGGAGGCAAAGGCCCGGCAAATAATTTGTGATGGTGCTTTACGGTACTGTTCCACGCGACCGTGTACAACCTCCACGTTATCCAGACCCAGCTCTCGCCGTGCCTGACGCACAAAACGGGTCTTCTTGCCGTTGGAATCCAGCAGGGTAAAGGACTGTTGCGGGCGGGAGACGGCCAGAATGATGCCGGGGATGCCGGCACCGGTGCCCACATCCAGGGTATCGCCCTGTTCCACGAACGGCAGTACCGCCAGGGAATCGAGCAGATGTCGGGTGACCATTTCATGGGGGTCACGGATGGCAGTCAGGTTATAGGCCTGGTTCCATTTCACCAGCAGTTCGACATAGTTGAGCAGCAAGCGCTGCTGGTCATCGCTGAGGGACAGACCCAGGGCATCAATGCCCCGGGAGAGGGTGTCAGCCAGTTGTGCAGGCAGGCTCATGCTTGTTGGGCGGCCTTTTTCTGGTGGTGGTGTTTTTTCAGGTAAATCATCAGCAGCGAGATCGCCGCCGGGGTCACCCCGGGAATACGGCCGGCCTGACCCAGGGTTTCCGGGCGCACGGTGCCAAGCTTCTGCTTCACCTCGTTGGACAGGCCTTTCACCTGCTCATAGTCGAAATCCGCCGGCAGCGCGGTGGTTTCCGCGGCGCGCAGCTTTTCGATCTCATCGGTCTGGCGATCAATATAGCCGGCATACTTGGCAAGAATTTCCATCTGCTCGACCACGTCCGCAGCCGGGCGATCTTCCAGTGCCACCGCCTCGGCCAGGCTGGCGTAATCCAGTTCCGGGCGCTTGAGCAGGTCCAGCAGGTTGTATTCGCGGGTCAGCGGATTCTCGATCAACTGGTTCACTGCCTCGGCCTGCGGGGTCTGCGGGCGCACCCAGGTGCTCTTCAGGCGCTGCTCTTCCTGCACCATGCCTTCGCGCTTGGCGTTGAAGGCGGCCCAGCGCTCGTCGTCCACCAGCCCCAGTTCGCGGCCCTTTTCGGTAAGACGCAGGTCGGCATTGTCTTCACGCAGCAACAGCCGGTATTCGGCACGACTGGTGAACATGCGGTAGGGCTCCTGGGTGCCCATGGTGATCAGGTCATCCACCAGCACGCCGATGTAGGCCTCGTCACGACGGGGGGTCCAGGCCTCCTGCTCCATACTCAGACGGGCCGCGTTCAGGCCCGCCAGCAACCCCTGGGCACCGGCTTCTTCATAACCGGTGGTGCCATTGATCTGGCCGGCGAAGAACAGACCGGGCATGTGCTTGGTCTCCAGGCTGTGCTTCAGATCCTGGGGATTGAAGAAGTCATACTCGATGGCATAGCCGGGGCGAGTAATGTGGGCGTTCTCGAAGCCACGGATGGAACGCACCGCCTGCAGCTGCACATCGAACGGCAGGCTGGTAGAGATACCGTTGGGGTACAGCTCGTGGGTGTCCAGCCCTTCCGGCTCCACGAAGATCTGGTGGGTATCCTTGTCCGGATAACGGTTCACCTTGTCTTCAATGGACGGACAGTAGCGCGGGCCGGTGCCTTCGATCACGCCGGTGAACATGGGGCTGCGATCAAAGCCACTGCGGATGATGTCGTGGGTCTGGGCATTGGTATGGGTGATATAGCAGCAGATCTGGCGCGGGTGTTCCTCCACCTTGCCCAGATAGCTCATCACCGGCAGCGGGGTATCGCCCCACTGCTCTTCCATCACCGAAAAGTCCACGGTCTTGCCATCGATGCGCGGCGGGGTGCCGGTCTTGAGGCGGTCCACCCGGAACGGCAGCTCACGCAGGCGGCGGGCCAGGGCATTGGAGGGCTGATCGCCGGCACGGCCACCCTGATGGTTATCCAGACCAATATGGATGACGCCACCCAGGAAGGTGCCGGTACACAGCACCACCGCATCGGCATGAAAACGCAGGCCCATGTTGGTAACGGCGCCGACACAGCGGCCATTGTCCACGATCAGGTCGTCAACGGGCTGCTGGAAGATGGTCAGGTTGGGCTGGTTTTCCAGCGTCTCGCGAATCGCCGCCTTGTAGCGGATGCGATCCGCCTGGGCGCGGGTAGCCCGCACCGCCGGGCCCTTGCGGGCATTGAGCACACGAAACTGGATGCCGCCTTTGTCGGTGGCGCGGGCCATGGCGCCGCCGAGAGCGTCGATCTCACGCACCAGATGGCTCTTGCCGATCCCGCCGATGGCCGGGTTGCAGCTCATCTGGCCGAGGGTTTCGATGTTATGGGTGAGCAACAGGGTGGACACGCCCATGCGCGCAGACGCCAGGGCGGCTTCGGTACCGGCATGACCGCCACCGATCACGATCACGCCAAAACGCTGGGAATAATCCATCTGACAACAACCTCGCAGGCTTGCCTGCTGCTCAAAATATGATCAAAGGGGCGCGATAGTATAGGGAGAACGCTCCACGCTGCAAGCATCACGCGTCTCAAACCATGCCACCAAACCACGCCGTAGGAGCGTCGCTCGCGGCGCGATAACCCACGTCGTTAAAGACTGCTTTACCACAGAGCCCACAGAGATCACTGAGGAAAGATGGTTTTTCTCTGTGAACCCTGTGCGCTCTGTGGTGGAAATGCTTTTGATCCTGGTTTGGAATCGCGCCGCAAGCGACGCTCCTACGGCAAACGTGTAGCGCATCTCTTGTTGCGTGTAAGCTATTCTACTATAGAACGTTGATCTCACTTAACCGGAAAACCCCTTGGATTCTCTCAACCTTTTTCTCCTTGTCGGCACCGGGCTGATGTTTACCGGCCTGCTGCTGGGCTCGTTCAGTGCCCGCTTTGGGGTGCCGTCGCTGCTGATCTTTCTGGTGGTGGGGATGCTGGCCGGTGAAGACGGGCTGGGCGGGATTGAATTCAATGATTTTTCCACCGCCTATGTGATTGGCAACATCGCGTTGGCGGTGATCCTGCTGGATGGCGGGCTGCGCACCCAATTAAGCACTTTCAAACTGGGGCTGTGGCCGGCGCTGAGCCTGGCCACCCTGGGGGTGGCGATTTCCGCCGGCCTGGTGGGTGCCTTTGCTACCTGGTTGATGGGCATCGACTGGCGTCTGGGGCTGTTGCTGGGCGGCATTATCGGCTCCACCGATGCGGCGGCGGTATTCAGTGTGATCAAGGGTGCCGGGGTGAAACTCAACGAGCGGGTGGCCAGCACCCTGGAGATCGAGTCCGGCCTTAACGACCCCATGGCCATCTTTATTACCCTGATGCTGGTGGGCATGCTGGTGGACCCGGATGCCCAGTGGGGATTGGGCATGGCCATTACCCTGCTCAAGCAGTTCGGCCTGGGGGCCCTGCTGGGGTTGTTGCTGGGGGTGGTGATCAGCGAACTGCTACTGCGGGTGCGCAGCAATGAGGGCCTGCATGCGCTGCTGCTGTGCAGTGGCGGCGCCATGGTGTTTGCCATCACCAACCTGGTGGGCGGTTCCGGCTTTCTGGCCATTTACCTGACCGGGCTGGTGGCGGGCAACCGTCGCGGCGGCACCGGTGACAACGTGCTCAAGTCCATGGATTCCATGGCCTGGCTGGCCCAGTCCGGCATGTTCCTGATTCTCGGGTTGCTGGTGACGCCGTCACGGCTGACCGACCACCTGCTGTGGGCCCTGGCGGTGGCGGCATTCCTGATGCTGCTGGCACGCCCCATGGCGGTGTGGATGAGCCTGTTGCCGTTCCGCTTCAAGGCCCGGGAAGAAATGTTCATTGCCTGGACCGGGTTGCGCGGCGCGGTACCCATCGTGCTGGCGGTGTTCCCGCTGCTGGCCGGGGTGGAGCAGACCTACCTGCTGTTCGACATCACCCTGGTGGTGGTGCTGATCTCCCTGATTGGCCAGGGGGCCAGCCTGCGCTTCATGGCGCGGCGCATGAAGGTATCGATTCCCCCTTCCACCGAGGCCCGCCAGACTGTAGCCCTGGCCGCGCCGCGGGACCGTTTCCTGCTGCAGTTTCAGGTAGAGGAAGGCGCCCGGGCGGTGGGCAAGCCCCTGAATGAATTGTCTGATGACGAGCGCACCCCGTTGATGCTGTACCGTGATCACAAGGTCCACAGCCCCACGGAAGAGCCGGTGATCGAGGCGGGAGACCTGATCAGCTGGCTGGCCCCGCTCTCTCACAAACCCGCCCTGTCCGATCTGTGTCACCACATGAGTCCGGATGAGAAACGCTACTACGGCGACTTCACCGTGATCGGCAAGACTCCGGTGGCACAACTGGTGGCCATCTACGGCGTGGAGGCACCACCGCCGCTATGGCAGGGCCTCACGGTGACCGAGCTGTTTACCAAACAGGTGGGGAAACAGGCGGTGGTCGGTGATACGGTACGCATCAGCGGCCTGCGACTGCGGGCCAGATCGGTGGAAGACGGGCTGGTGGTGATGGCTGGCCTGAAACTGCCGGGGTAAAGCAGCTGCAAGCGACAAGCTTCAAGCTGCAAGGCGCGGTAAACACTCCTTTATTCAGTACCTCCGTGCCCGCGCCCGGAGGTGAATCGCGACGACAACGTCCCAACACCCTACAGACTGCCCTCGCGTTGCAGCTTGTAGCTTGAAGCTTGTAGCTAAGGAATTGCCATGGCCCGTTTTGATAATCACCGCATTCTGATCACCGGCGCCGGTGCCGGTATTGGCGCCTTGATGGCGGAAGAGTTTGCCAAACTGGGGGCCGAGGTGATCGTCACGGCTCGCCGGATTGCCGCTGCCCGTGAGGTGGCGGAGCGGATCAAGGCAGCCGGTGGCAAGGCCCATGCCTATGTGCTGGATGTGAGCAAACTGGCCTCCATCGCCAAATTCCGCGACAAGCTGCATGAGGAAGTGGGCCCGATCACGGCGCTGATCAACAATGCCGGGGTGGTGTTCGGGGGCGAGTTCGAGCAGGTGGAGCTGGAGCAGCATCTGAACACCTTCCGTATCAATAGCGAAGGGCTGATGGCGATGACCCATGCCTTCCTCAACGATCTGATCCAAGCCAAACAGGGTTACCTGGTCAACATCGCCAGTGCCTCTGCCTTTGTGGGCCTGCCCTACGGCAGCACCTATGCGGCCAGCAAATGGGCGGTGGTGGGTTTCTCCGAATCCATCCGTCTGGAACTGGATGTGCGCAAGATCAAGAACGTGGACGTAACCACCGTCTGCCCCAGCTATATTTCCACCGGCATGTTCGACGGCGTGAAGACGCCCCTGCTGACCCCCATGCTGACGCCTGAGAAAGTGGTGAAGAGCATCATCAAGGGCATGCTCAAGAAAGACAGCTTCGTGATCGAGCCGCCGATTGCCAAATCCACCGAACTGCTCAAGGCCGCCCTGCCCCGCAAGATCTGGGACGAAGTGGCCTACCGCATCGGGGTATCCACTTCCATGTATAGCTGGAAGGGGAAGAAATAGCTCCGAGCTTCTAGCTACGAGCTTTGAGGAAAACCCTTTCTACGGAGCTGCTGTGGGACTTGGCTCGAGGTGCGATCGGAGCCGCTGTAGGAGCGGTCGTTCGACCGCGATCCGAGCCTTGGCGAGGTAAGGATTCCAGAAGCGAGTTTCGAGTACCGAGTTTCGAAAGGCAAAACCCCAAACCTGATGCCTTGCTACAGGTTTTAGGTTTTCGAAACTCGTGACTCGACCCTTTTACCTCGCCCAGGCTCGGATCGCTTGCAGGCAAGCTCCTACAGCGGCTCCGATCTCACCCCGAGTGGTTATTCGCTGCGCTACGTTCCTACAGCGGCTTCGTCGCTATGTTCGGTTTTGCTCGCCGCTAGCAGCTCGCTCTTCAACCCCCCGTGAACGCCCATTCACCGTAACGCCAGCACCATCCCGCCTTGGCAGTCAATGTCTTTAAGTTAGCTTTGCCCAACAATGCGCCCCGTGATTCGCTGTCCTGTTCGGGTTTATCCTGCGGCCGACTATGGACAGCCTGACTGATTAGACGAGGGAATTGAGATGCCGAACTACAAGGCTCCCGTGCGCGACATGCGCTTTTTGATGAACGAAGTGTTCGATTTCGAAGGTCACTACAAGACCTTGCCCAACGGTGAAGACGCGACCCCGGATATGGTGGAAGCGATCATCGGTGAGATGGCCAAGCTGTGTGAAAACACCATTGGCCCGCTGTACCAAAGCGGTGACGAAGAAGGCTGTAAGCTGGAAGACGGTGTGGTCACCACTCCGAAAGGCTTCAAGGAAGCCTATGCCGAGTTTCAGGCTGGCGGCTGGCAGGGTCTGAGCCACCCGGTGGAATACGGCGGTCAGGGCCTGCCCATGTCTCTGGGTCTGATCAAACAGGAAATGATGGCCACCGCCAACTGGTCGTTCTCCATGTACCCGGGTCTGTCCCTGGGTGCCATGAACACCATCCAGCTGCACGGCTCTGAAGAGCAGAAGCAGGATTACCTGGTACCGCTGACCGAAGGTACCTGGGGCGGCACCATGTGTCTGACCGAACCCCAGTGTGGTACTGACCTGGGTCAGGTGAAGACCAAGGCCGAGCCGCAGAAGGATGGTTCCTACAAGATTTCCGGCACCAAGATCTTCATCTCTTCCGGCGATCACGACATGGTGGAAAACATTGTCCACATCGTGCTGGCTCGCCTGCCGGATGCGCCGAAGGGCACCAAGGGTATCTCCCTGTTCATCGTACCGAAGTACCTGCCGGGCAAGATCGGCGAAGACAACGGTGTGAATGTGGGTTCCCTGGAAAAGAAAATGGGCATCAAGGCATCCGCTACGTGTGTGATGAACTTCGATGAAGCCACCGGCTTCCTGATTGGCCCGGAAAACAAGGGCCTGGAGTGCATGTTCACCTTCATGAACACTGCCCGTCTGGGTACCGCCATGCAGGGTATCGCCCACGCCGAATTGTCTTACCAGGGTGCACTGCCTTACGCCAAAGAGCGTAAGTCCATGCGTGCCCTGTCCGGCAAGAAAGAACCCGATGCCATCGCCGACAGCCTGATCCACCACGGTGACGTGCGCCGCATGCTGCTCAAGCAGAAGGCCATCGCCGAAGGCGGTCGTGCCATGCTGTACTTCTCTGCCCAGTACGCCGACAACATGATTTCCGGCATTCTGGAAAACGACATGAAGAAGTACGAGCACTGGGACAGCGAGCTGGGCTTCTTCACTCCGATCCTGAAAGGCTTCCTCACCGAGAAAGGTCTGGAAGTGGCCAACGATGGCATGCAGGTATTCGGTGGCCACGGCTACATCAAGGAACACGGCATGGAGCAGATCGTGCGTGATGCGCGTATCTCCACCCTGTACGAAGGCACCACCGGCATCCAGGCCCTCGACCTGCTGGGCCGTAAGGTACTGCTGACCACCAAGGGCAAATGTGTCCGTGACTTCACCAAGAACCTGGTGGATTTCGGCACCAAGAACCTGCGTGATCCCAAGCTGCGTCCGTTCGCCTGGAAGCTGCTGAAGATTGCCGCCGAGTGGAACTACCTGACTACCCGCATCATGCTGGTGGCAGCCAAGGACCGCGATATCGTTTCCACTGCCAGCTACGACTTCCTGATGTACAGCGGTTACGCCATGATGGCGTACTTCTGGGCACTGCAGGCAGGCGTGGCCAAGGACAAGCTGGAGAACGGCGGCAACGAGCCGGCGGAATTCTACAAGGCCAAGCTGGCCACCGCCGAGTTCTACTTCGAGCGCATGCTGCCCAGCGCCAAGGGTCACGCGGAAGCGGCCCTGAAGCCGACCCGCAGCATCATGAAGCTCAAGGCCGAAGACTTCTCGTTCGATTACGAGTAAGCCTGCCGCCAACGGCAACAGGAAAAGGGGCGATCTTCGGATCGCCCTTTTTTTTGGCCGCTCTGCGGCTGCAACACGCTTCACGCACCACGCGGCACGCAAAGATCAAAAGCGGATTTACCACAGAGGGCACAGAGTTCACTGAGGGCGGAGTAAAGCGCTGGAGCAGCATTTTTCACGCAACAGGCAAGATAGGGAAAGGCTTCGTTTGCAAGCCAAATCCCACACCCATACCCCCGGCCGTTTACTCAAATACTTATCGCACCCTGCTGATGTCGTTTCTTATTCAGCGCCTTCAACCCCATGAGTTTTTTGAAAAAATCGATCTCTCTTTTTATATCGGTTTCTTTTACTGCCGTTTTGCCTTGACGCATCTTCACGCGAAAAAATGTAATTTTTTGTCCCTCGAAAAATTCCTGTTTTTGGGACACGGCATTACTGCTTTTGAAAATCACTTTGTGACAGAAAGAAAACCTCCTCTTTAGAACCCCTTGAGTGCGCATGCTCCATTGGTCTGTTGCAGATTCAGGAATCGGCGCCGTACGAATTTCTATCTCATTCTTTTTACCGATCATGAAAACCGTCGGGGCTGGATTTACTCTTTGATTGATAAATGTGCGATGAAAAATGGAAAGGTTTTTTCAATGCATACAGATGCATTTTTCGATTCATAAAGAGAAATGCACGGGGAAGCAGGGCCAGGAAAGCCCTGATCAAAAGGATATGACAATGAATCCATGGAGAGCATCATGAACCCGCAACCATCCAATCACCGGGCTCCCTTGCCAAGCCCGATAACGGTATCCGGCAAGATCTTGCTGGCCTTTCTGATCTGTCTTGCTTTGCCTGGACTATCAAAGGCCTCTCATGACACAGGCGTTTTCGAACTCGATCACAATGCCATTGATGAGGTCGGTGTGCCGGGTGGTGACGCCAACCTTATCTACTGCGATTTCATCGACCCTGACCGCATCGGCGCCTGCGCCGGCATCGCCGCCTCCACCCATATCGTGTCGGCTTTCCACATCGACAAGGTAAATGACGCCAACGATGATATTTTTGCCGGTGCCAAGGATTCCAATGACATTCTCGGCGGCAAACGGGACTGGGGATGGAAACTGGGCAGTGCCAATGACAAGAATGACATTGGCCATGTGTTTATCTCCCTGGAACGAGCGCCCGGCGTAGATGTGAATGAAGACGGCAAGGATGACTACTTCCTGTTCTTCGGTCTTGATGCCTATGCCCCCAATGGCGACGCTGCCATCGGGTTCTGGTTCCTGCAGAATCCGGTCAGCCCTGTGGACGGTGGTGACTTCAGTCATGGCCACAAACAGGGCGATATTCTGGTTCAGGCAGACATCACCAATGGCGGCCGTATTGGCCGATACGATGTTTATACCTGGGGACCCAACAATCAGCTGAACCAGCCGGTTGCGCCCTCCCAGGGCGAGCTGACCCTGGCGATCGAGAGCTCTGACTGTGATGACAGCGCCGCCAATGATGTGGCCTGTGGCGTTACCAACTCAACCCCGACACTGGCCCCCTGGCCTTATGTCACCAAGGGTGTGGACGGCAACAGCCCAACCTTCCCGGCGATTACCTATTTCGAGGGCGGCCTGAATCTCAGTGCTCTCTATGACGGTGAGATTCCCTGTATTGGTGCCTACATTGCCGAGACCCGCCAGTCCCAGTCTGAAACCGCAGAGCTGGAAGACATGGTGATCAACGCCTTTGACCTGTGCAGCCTGGATGTGCGCAAGACCGGCCCGGATCTGTCCAAAGTCGGTGACACGGTCAGCTACAAGGTGGAAATCGAAAATGATGGTGCCCTGCCCATTTCCAAGCAGAGCATTGATGACAGCCTGGTGGGTGATCTCACTGACGGCAGCAATGCTGCGGTGATGAAATTCGAGAACTGTGGTGATTCACTGGATGCCGGCGAGATCTGCACCATTGAATATGACTACACCGTTCCGGATGTCAGCAGCCCTTTGCAAAACACCGTTACCGCGACCTACCTGTTCGGCACCGATACCGCTTCTGACAAGAGCAGCCACGATGTAGATCTGTTCAGCCCGTCGGTAGATCTGGACAAGCAAGTCAGTGATGGCAACGGCGGCTTCAATGACGGCCCCGCACAGATTCTTCAAGGCGATTCCGTGACGTACAAAATTCTGGTGAAAAATACCAGCAGCAACAATACGCCAACGCTGTCGTGCACCGTGACCGACAACACTCTCGCTATTGATCCCAATGATACTGACGGAGATGGCGACGCGAACACCATCGACATCATGGTCACTCCGGGTGCCACCCAGACCATTACTGCCAATTCCGGCGCCCTCAATGATCCCGGCAGCATCGTCAACACGGCTTCAGTGAGCTGCAGTCCAGCCGGATTCGTCAACGTGGTGAGTGACAACGATATGGTAACCGTGCGCGTCAAGCGTCGTGTCAGCACCATCTCGGTCACCAAGACCGGTGACAGCCACACCAAGACCGGTGACGATGTGAATTACACCATCACCATTGCCAACGGTGGCGGTTCGGATTCCAACCTGACCCTGGACAGCATCAACGACAGCCTGATCGGTGATCTTGCCGATGGCACCCACTCTGCCATTACCAGCAGCGACTGCCCGGTAGCTCCGGCAACCCTGAACATTGGCAGCAGCTGTCAGATTCAGCTGACCCGCACCACCCTGGCGGGAGATCCGGATCCGCTGGTGAATACCGTAACGGTTCAAGCCAGCGATGCCTTCGGCAACACTGCATCGGATAACGACAATCACAGTGTCGACGTGGTGGCACCTGCCATCCAGGTGACCAAGACCTGTCTGAATGAACCGGTGGAACCGGGCACCTCTGCCAACTTCCGTATTGAGATCACCAATACCGGCGATGTGGATCTGCTGGTGGGCATTACCCATGAAACACGGGACCCCAATGCTCCCGCCGTGCTGTTCGGTACCAGCGAAGGCTGTGTCTATGACAATGATGCTTCCGACGGCTGTCTGCGTATCGAATACGGCATTATCGCCGGCACCTCTCCGTTGCAGAAAACCGTGGACCTGCGCGCCACACTGCCAGCAATTACCGGCCTGCAGAATGTACTGGTGCAAAGCGCCGGGGACACCTGTGATATCGCACAAGGCGGTGATGCCACCCGCACCCTGGGCTTCTGGAAGTCCCACGGCAGTGACGGTGACCGCAGCTACCCGAGTCCGGTGGAGATGGGATACACCTGTCACGTGGCCCGTGACCATGTTGGCTTCCCGATCAACCTGGGCTGGAAGACCCTGCAAAACTGTGAGGATGTGTTCGGCATCTTCTGGTCCAGCATGGGCAAACAGTCTGACGGTGATCGCCGTACCCAGATCTGCCGCACCAAACTGCACTCTTCCTGGCAACTGATGGCGGCCATTCTCAACGATGGCCTGAGCAATGGCGCCACAGTGCCCATCGATCCCGACAGTGGCCTGTCCCTGATTGATGCCATGGTGGATGCGCTCAGCGGCAACAATCGCAAGACCATCAACAAGCTGCAGGGCCTGCTGGACGAGTACAACAACTCCGGCGATGACGTGAGCATTGAGGATGCTGACGGCGCCATCATCCCCCCGGCAGATCCCAATGGCTCCCGCGATGCCGCCAACTACGAGGCCGGTGATTGCTGATAACAAGGAGGTTAAAAAAACCGCGCCGCATGGCGCGGTTTTTTTTGGCTGCTCTGCGGCTGCGACATGCATCAGGCAGCATGCAATGCGAAAGGCAAAACCCGGGGCGCGGAACAGTGAGAGCGGGCTTGCGCGCGAAGCGGTTCTGGTTGAGGTTGAGAAAAGCTTCGTTTGCAAGCAATCTCCCACAAAATGGCAGCCGCAGCGGGTCGGCCGGCGGACCGATCTTGCCCTTTCTGGCTGGCATCCCGTGGCGTCTATGGTAAAAAGGAATGAAAAAGGGGTAAGGATGCTCCCATGTCAGCAAAATCATCGTTCTGGGGATTATTGTTTCTGCTCGGCAGCCACACGGCCATGGCCACGGAATTCATTGTCACCCATCCCGGGGACAAGGGACCTGGCTCGTTGCGCCATGCCATCCAGCAGGCCAACCAGCAGCCCGGTGAAGACAGCATCCGCTTTGTCAGCGATCTGTTTCAGGCACCCTACACTCTGTCCCTGACCCGGCCGCTTCCCGACATCACCGATGACCTTGTTATCGATGGCTATATTCCTGAGCGCCTCTGGCAACCCAGTGGCATCACCCTGGATGGCAATGGCCGTTTCGGCATTATGCGTGCCGAGCGCGGGGCGCAGGTCACCCTTCGCTATCTCTCTCTGACGGGCGGAAGAGCCGATCTCGGCGGCGCCATTTACAGCGAGGGGAACCTGGTGCTGGATAGTGTGTTGATCTCTGGCAGCCAGGCCAACAAGGGCGGCGCCCTGTTTCAGAAGGGCGGAACCGTCACCGTCATCAACAGCACCCTGATGGATAACCAGGCACGCTACGGCGGTGCTATTTATTCCTCGCGAGGGCAGCTGACCCTCACCCACAACACCATTACTGCCAATGCGGCCGAGGAAGGTTCCGGCCTGTATCGGGAAGGTCCGGTACAGCTGGGCAACAACATCATCGCCCTTAACCTGCCCGGTGCCGATGCCTATTGCCAGCACAACAGCACACCTGACAGCCATGCCAACCTGATCATCACCTCCCGTGGCTGCGGAAAGCCGGCATTCAATGAAGATCCACGACTGGGGCCGCTGGGCTATTACAACGGCCCCACCCGCTCTTTGCCCCTGCAGGGCAACAGCCCGGTGATCAACCAGGCTGACAACCGCCTGTCTGTAGATGCTGACGGTGAACCTCTGGTGTGGGACCAGAGAGGCAATGGTGATCCTCGCTTTGCCGGAGGCATTGCCGATATGGGCGCGTTTGAAAAACAGGCCGTGCTGCTACTGGAAGTGGATACCCTGTCCGATGAGGATATTCGTGGCTGTACCCGACTCAGCGAAGATTGCTCTTTGCGTGGTGCTATTGCCCTGCTCAACGCATCAGAGGAGCTGGATTCAGTGAGCCTGGATGCGGATCTGTTTGTTGGTGAAGTTACCCTGGCACTGACGCGGCCACTGCCCCTGCTCAGTCGCGACGCCGCCCTGAAATTCAAACCGGGGCAGAAGTTGTTAGTGAATGGGCATGGGGGGTTACAAACCGAAGAGGGTGTCACCCTGACGATGACACCCCCTGTCGCTACGCAATAATGTTTTGGGCCGCGCTGCGGCGGCTGCACCTATCGCGGTAAGCCCGCTTTTTCCGCAATTCAGCGATGAACCTGATTTGAGCTCGGGATCTTATTCATCCAGAGAGACCGTCCACGGGTAACGCTCTTCTCTAACATCATCGACCACATGCAGGCTCAGGGATGCGGGTGCGCCGGAGAGGCTGACGTTCATCCGCACATTTTCTTCTTCATCGCCCCAGCGCTGCGCGCTACCGCCAACAGGTTTGCCACTGGCATCAAACACTTCGATAGCCGCAAGACGGCCAACACCGCTTGCTACATTCAACTGCAGTGAGTTTTCCGACAATGCCTGCGCCTGTAGAGAGAGTGGCCCATGCTGGATCGCTTCTCCCAACACCAGTGGCGCGTTGATGACACTGAGGGTTTCCGGGATCTGCAATACCACTTCACCTTCCAGCCGTACCGGTTTGCCGCCCTCATAATCGCGATATGACGGCCCGGCGGAACCGTTCAGGTAGGGATAGGAAGGACGGAATTCCCCGTTAAACCACATCCCCTGCTGTTCCAGTCCAAACCAGCCACGTGCCTCGACAGTGTGGATCGTGCCTTCTTCATCAACAATACGCTGCAGGCGAATCTCCCCGGCCGCCCGATTGCCATCCAGCTCGGCAAGCCGGTTGGTGCGGATATCCCACTGTGAATAAATGCCCTGGAACCCTCCAGCCTGCAGGTTGGTGATGGCCAGCTGAACCGGTCCGGCTGTCACCACTGCTTTGGGTGGATTGCCAAAGTTCTCATAGCTTTTCGCCTCGTCAGGCAAACTCTGCTTCAGTGCCGCGTCTACCCTATTACTGTCCGTGACGACGGGAAGCGTTCTTTGTCCCTGGGCAAAGCGGCTGTCCTGAAATGGCTGCACGGAATCCAGTGCAAAGGGATAGGTCTGCGGCTGCAGCTCGGTGGCAATCACCACTTCAATTCTGGCCGGCGTGCCGTGGTACTCATACTGGTGCGCCTTGCCCGTTCCCATTATGGGCCCAAATGAGGAATGGCTCATGCTGTCCAGGGGTTTGCCGTTGCCGTTAAGCGCGCGCACGGAAAGAATCCGCGCCACGTCGCCACTGGTCGTATAAGACAGGCTTTGCCCCTCGCTGTTACCGAATGAAATCCGCGCGCCCGCTTTTTCGATGCTGGCGCCGTTGGCGGGGGCCGGCAGCGTCAGTGTTTCAGTCCGGGTGGCGACCTGAACGGTCACCTTGCCGGTCACCCTGGTCACATCAGTAATGGAGACACCGGGAGACAGCAGCACGCGCTTGTCTGCTTCATGCTTGCGGTAATGCTGGAATTCACCGTCGGTAAAGTAGCTGCCATCCATGGTCTGGGACAGGGACGCGGGATCCTGATTGCGATTCTGGCCACAGCTCGGCATGGGCATGAGTGAATTTCCCTGGTCGTCAAAGACACCGTCAATGACGAGGCTGCCGCCCTGCTCTTTTCCCACATTGGACAACCCACGCCCCTGGGCACTGAAGAGCAGATAACGGCGCCCTTCCTGCCTGGGATCGATGCCGATTTCCTTGACCCTCAAGGCCACCGGCCCCGCGGTCCAGGCGGCATGGAAGTTTTCATCCGGGATGTCCCCAAAGGCCGGCAGTGCGGAAGGGTCAAAGCTGGGCTGGAAGATGGCGGGATTCTCCATCAGCCGTTCTTCGCGGGGCGTATTTTCCTGCCCCGCCACTGAAGAATTGATGGAGAACATCTGCCCCATCACTGCCTGAACCAGTGACCCCAATTCTTCTGCCACATTGCCATCCAGCGCCAGTGATGCACCCAGCTGGTCTCCATTGCGAGTCACCGTGAGTCGCCTCAACAGGCGTTCCGTTTCCGGTTGCTGGCCGGCCAGGCTGGCGGTGAGCTTTTCCAGCTCGTCACGCATGATTGCCGCCCGGTTATCCAGTGCCTCCCCATCACTGCCACTCACCGAGGCTTGCAGACGCACCCCCGGCGGCAAGGCCGTTGCCGTTGCGCCAACAAAAGCCCCGGTGACGGTACCAAAGCCTTCGCTGGCACCGCGCAGCATCATCCCGGTAAAGCCCCGGGTGGACTGTGTCAGTTCCGCAGGGGCAAAGACCGTTGCGCTGGCCAGCTTGCCGTCACGATAGGCTTGCCAGGCCGTCAACTCGATTTCCGCAGGAGCGGATTGTTCCAGGCGCTGTATCAGTGCTGCGAGTCTTTCCTCTGAGCCAATCAGTATCCGCTCAGGTTCAATCAGCAGAACCAGTGGCCCGGAACGTTCACAGGTCTGTTCGTTGGTGTAAGAGAAAACCAGCCGCTGCGCACTACTCTGTGCGGCATCCAGTTGATAGCGGCGCTCCACCAGCGCTTTCACCGCAGCCGGGTCAAATTGCCCCACCAGCACGGCAGAAAATTCCAGTCCTTCGCTACCCGGATAACCGGCAAACACCACATTTTTCAGTTGTTCCCGGGGCTGAATTCCCTCGCGGGCAAGATCGCTGATCAGGTCCTGGTCGTTGCCGGGCAAGGCATCAGGATCGGCCAGGGTCATGAAACGCGCTTCGATATCCACAATTTGTTGAACATCAAGTTGCGCCAGCAGCAGCATGTCTTCACTGGCCAGTGCCGCTTCCAGCTGTGCCAGCTGTGGTTGCGAGTAACTGCGCCACAGGGGGCCTGTGTACCAGGCCGCCAGCCCGGCCGCGGCGCCAGCCAATACCAGCACGGCAACCGCCAGACGCCATGGCCTGCGAGTCGTAGCGGGGGATACCTCCGCTGCCGTGGAGAGCGGCTCGGAAGGAGATGGGTCAGCGGGATCGGCAATCACGCTGGCTGTCGATTCCTCGTCCTTGAAATGGGTAATGGCACCGGCTGCCAGAAAGGCTTGCTGAACCCGTTTGGCCTTGGCTTCATTGTCGGTTTTCAACACCGTCACCGGGCAGTGCTGGAAGAAGCGGCGGCGAATGGTGTCTGGGTCGGTTTTCAGCCTGGTGGCCAGTTGTTCAATGCAGTCCTGTTGGTCTGCGCCTTCCTGCAGTTCCCCCCTGAAGATCAACTCAAATTGATGCACGCTGTTTTCCATCCCTGTTTTTTGCTCCCAAGGGAAGCAGGAATGGCACAGAAGCGCAAACGGGAAAGGTCAGCTGCGATCGCTGACGCAGCGGTTCTTTTGCAGCCAGTGACACCAGGCCGCCAGCAACAGCATGACGATATTGGCGGCGATCACGGTTTCCGTGGCCAGATCCTCGCGCATCAGACCGACTACCCAGGGCACCAGTGACACCCCCATGATCAGGGTGGCCAGCAACAGGGTGACATACAGCAGCAGGAAGGCCCAGGTACGTTCCGCCAGCAACAGCAGGGCGTTGACCAGCAGCAGGATGGCAAAGCCCTGCTGGATCAGGACGCTACGCTCCAGGGTCTCTGGCAGGGTGGAGACGAATTGCACCATGCCGGGAAGAAAACGGGTAACAAACACCGCCCCCAGCATCAGTATCAATAGCCAGCGCAGTGCTTTTTCCAGCCCGCCAGTCTCTTCCCTTTGTGGCCGCTCGATGGTTTCCATCACCATGTCGTCTTTCCCTCCGGCTCTTCCGTGAACCCGTTCTCCTATTCTGTGTGAGACAGAGCAGATCGCCAATAGGCATTTTATTGCTTATAAAGTGACAAGCTACAAGCTGCAACGCGAATCGATTCAGTGCTATCCCTCCAAGCCCAGCCCCGCGCTGGAATGTTTGTGTGGTTCGCGGTCACGGCCTGTCAGGTTATGAACGCATAGCCCGTGTTGCAGCTTGAGGCTTGAAGCTTGAAGCTTGAAGCTTGTTACTAGCGTGCAGCAGCCACAGAGCGGCCCCAAAAGGTTCTTCGCGGGTTCGCTGGAATCGGCTGCTACGGAGGCCCCCTGCAGGAGCGTCGCTCTTGTGCTCGTCAGGTCAGGAACACTATTGCCCAGCGTCGTTCAAGGCAGATTTACCACAGAGGACACAGGGATCACTGAAGAAAGACGGTTCTTCTCTGTGAACTCTGTGCCCTCTGTGGTGAAAGAGGGGTTGGTTTCAGCTCTTAGCGTCAAGCGTCTGGCGGCCGCGAAGCGGCCAAAAAAGGTTCATCGCGGATTAGCGGGAATCGGCTGCTCCAGCGCTTTACTCCGCCCTGAGTGAGATTACTGCCATGGCTGCAGCTTGCGGAACGAAGGGGGTTTTGATCCTGGGTTTTTTTCGCCCCTCCAGTGGGGCTCCTACAGCAAGAGCAGCAGCACTCCGCAATTCGCGCTCAGTGAACTCTGTGGCCTCTGTGGTAAATCCACTTTTGATCTTTGCGTGTTGCGTGTTGCATGAAGCGTGCTGCGGCCGCAGAGCGGCCAAAAAAAACGGCCCCCTTGCGGGAGCCGTTTTTCACACTAACCGAAGGTTAGATCGAGAAACTTAGTTGTTCTCGAACTGACCCATGGTGTTGTGCTTACCACCAGCTTTCAGAGCAGCTTCACCAGAGAAGTACTCTTTGTGGTCATCACCGATGTTGGAACCGGCCATGTCCTGGTGCTTCACGGTAGCGATACCGCGACGGATCTCCTGACGCTGAACACCTTTGGCGTAGGCCAGCATGCCTTCTTCGCCGAAGTAGCCTTCTACCAGCTGGTCGGTGGACAGTGCAGCGGTGTGGTAGGTCGGCAGAGTGATCAGGTGGTGGAATACACCGGCTTCACGAGCAGCATCACGCTGGAAGTTCTGACACCACTTGTCAGCTTCAGCAGCCAGCTCGGAATCATCGAAGTCAGCGCTCATCAGACGGGCACGGTCGTAACCGGATACGTCTTTACCTTCTTTCTCCCACGCATCGAATACCTGCTGACGGAAGTTCAGGGTCCAGTTGAAGGACGGGCTGTTGTTGTACACCAGCTTGGCAGTCGGCTCTTGTTCGCGGATGCGATCAACCATGCCTTTGATGTGCTCGATGTTCGGAGTCGGGGTTTCGATCCACAGCAGGTCAGCGCCGTTCTGCAGGCTGGTAACACAGTCCAGAACAACACGGTCGATGTTGGAATCGCGACGGAACTGGAACAGGCCGGAAGCCAGTTTGGTCGGCTTGATCAGCTTGCCAGCAGTCTTGACCAGAACGTCACCGTGCTGAACGGTGGACGGATCGGTAACTTCTTCGCCTTCCAGGAAGGAGTTGTACTGGTCAGCCAGGTCACCTTCTTCGGTGGACACAGCGATCTGCTTGGTCAGGCCAGCACCTTCGGAGTCGGTACGGGCAACGATCACGCCGTCGTCAACGCCCAGCTCGAGGAACGCGTAACGTACAGCATTGATCTTGGCCAGGAAGTCGGCGTGAGGAACGGTTACTTTACCGTCCTGGTGGCCACACTGCTTCTCGTCGGAAACCTGGTTCTCGATCTGGATACAGCAAGCACCCGCTTCGATCATTTGCTTGGCCATCAGGTAGGTGGCTTCCGGGTTACCGAAACCAGCGTCGATGTCAGCGATGATCGGAACAACGTGAGTTTCGTAGTTGTCGATCTTGTCGATGATTTCAGCTTGCTTGGCAGCGTCGCCAGCTTCTTTGGCATCGTCCAGAGCGCGGTACAGGTGGTTCAGTTCCCAGGCGTCAGCCTGCTTCAGGAAGGTGTACAGCTCACGGATCAGGTCAGCAACGGTGGTCTTCTCGTGCATGGACTGATCAGGCAGCGGACCGAACTGGGAGCGCAGGGCAGCAACCATCCAGCCGGACAGGTACAGGTAACGACGCTTGGTGGTGCCGAAGTGCTTCTTGATGGAGATCAGCTTCTGCTGACCGATGAAACCGTGCCAGCAACCCAGGGACTGGGTGTACAGGCTGTTGTCGGCATCATAGGCAGCCATGTCTTCACGCATGGTCTTGGCGTTGAACTTGGCGATATCCAGATGCGTGTTGAAACGGTTTTGCAGACGCATGCGAACAGCAGATTCCGGATTGATATCTTTCCAGGTGCTGTTGGCGCCAATCACGGAGCCCAGTGCTTCGATGTCTTTGGTGTATGACATGGTGAACCTCTGATAAAAGAATTGGTTAATCGATACCGGAGAGGGGCAACCCTGTTCATGCCATGACATGCCGGCCTTCGATGCTGCGCATTCTAGACCCGGCCATCCCATAAACATAATCAATATGGTCTATTTTCAGTATTCATGGGATGAATGTAACTGCGCCCCAGGCGCGGAACCTTCCCGGTCCCCCCGAATACAGGGCGCATGATGCATAACGCCAGCCCAAGCCGCTCTCCCTCTCGCCCTGGAATGACCCATCAGTCATCCCCGAGTGTTGGTGAAAGCGGCCCCCGGTGCAAGAGACAAAAATGTGATTATCGTTGTCCGGGAGAAGGCAGCAGGGGACTGAATTTTCTTCAATGACACTGCTCACTGAGACAGCCCCAATCATTCACTGGAGCGCCAGGATTTTTACAGCACACACACAGTGACCCTCCAACCCCTTTGCTACTATGATCTTCTCTGCACAGGGATTCGTTACGTTGGCATGGAGAGTGCATTTCACTCTTGGACAGGATTGACCTTGTGTAGATGGAATAACGACAAGTGATAAGGAACAGGATGTTATGAAAGCGCTAAGTCCGGTGGATCAGTTGTTCTTGTGGCTGGAAAAACGCCAGCAACCCATGCATGTTGGCGGCCTGCAACTGTTTCACTTTCCGGAAGGGGCCGGCCCCAAGTATGTCAGCGAACTGGCTGAACAGATGCGCGAGTACAGCAGTCCGGTGGCCCCCTTCAACCAGAAGCTGACCCGCCGCCTTGGCCAGTACTACTGGACCGAAGACAAGCAATTCGACATCGACCACCATCTGCGTCATGAGGCGCTACCCAAACCGGGCAGGATCCGCGAACTGCTTTCCCTGGTCTCTGCCGAGCATTCCAACCTGATGGACCGCGAACGGCCGCTGTGGGAAGCCCACCTGATTGAAGGTATTCGCGGCCGGCAGTTTGCCCTGTACACCAAGATTCACCATTCCGTGGTGGACGGCATTTCGGCCATGCGACTGGGCATGCGCGCCCTGTCTGCCGACCCGGAAGAACGCAACCTGCCTCCCGTGTGGGCCTACCAGCCCAAGAAACGGAACCGCTCCCTGCCTACCCATCCTGTTGATGTGGCCTCCAGCCTGGCACGACTCGGTGCCGGCCTGAGTAAACAGGCGGCCACGGTACCGGGGCTGGCACGGGAGATTTACAAGGTCAGCCAGAAAGCCAAGAAAGACGAGAATTACGTTTCCATCTTCCAGGCCCCGGACACCATCCTCAATGAAAGCATCACCGGCTCACGCCGCTTCGCCGCGCAGAGCTTCAGCCTGCCGCGCCTCAAGGTGATCGCCAAGGCGTTCGGCTGCACGGTGAACACGGTGGTGCTGGCCATGTGCGGCCATGCCCTGCGTGAATACCTGATCAGCCAGCATGCCCTGCCGGACGAACCGCTGATTGCCATGGTACCCATGAGCCTGCGTCAGGATGACAGTGCAGAGGGCAACCAGATCGGCATGATCCTGGCCAACCTGGGCACCCATATCTGTGATCCGGGTAATCGCATCCGGGTAGTGCACGATTCCATCGAAGAAGCCAAGCAGCGCTTCTCGCAGATGAGCCCGGAAGAGATCCTCAACTTTACCGCCCTGACCATGGCGCCCACCGGCCTGAATCTGCTCACCGGGCTGGCACCGAAGTGGCGGGCCTTCAATGTGGTGATCTCCAACGTGCCGGGTCCCAAAGAACCGCTGTACTGGAACGGCGCAGAACTGAAAGGCATGTATCCGGTCTCCATTGCACTGGATCGCATCGCCCTCAACATCACCCTGACCAGCTATGTGGACCAGCTGGAATTCGGTCTGATCGCCTGCCGCCGGACCCTGCCGTCCATGCAGCGGTTGCTGGATTACCTGGAGCAGTCCATCCGTGAGCTGGAGATTGCGGCGGGGATCAAGTAAGACGCTGAACACGTCATGCTATCAAGAAGCGAGTAACGAGTTTCGAGTTACGAAAACCTTCAGTCAGTGTCACTACTGGGTGTTTTGACTTTCGAAACTCGTCACTCGCAACTCGCACTGCGCTGATCAAGGATGAACCATGCCGACCGAACTGACACAAATCACCCGTGGCGAACTGGCTTGTTGGCAGATACGGCATCGTGGCCAGACGCTGGTGGTCGCCGAACAGGGTGCCCAGGTACTGGAATATCGGCTGGATGACGAGCCGCCGATTCTCTGGCTCAGTGATCAGGCCGCTTATGAGACCGGTACCGGGATACGCGGCGGGGTGCCTGTGTGTTGGCCCTGGTTTGGCGGGCTGGCCTTCAACCCTGAGGTGCTGCAACAGCAGTATGACCTCAGCGATCCTCCCGCCCATGGCATGGTGCGCACCATCCCCTGGATAGTTACCGACCAGCAACAGGACAACGAAGTGGTTGAGCTGGTATTGCAGCCCGATCCGGCCCACCTTCCCGACAGTTGCCCTGCGGTACAAGCCACCCTGAAGATCCGCCTGGATAATACGCTGACACTGACCCTGAAGAATGAAAACCGGGGCGATCATGCGGTGACGATTTCCCAGGCACTGCACAGTTATTTTGCCGTCAGTGACAGCCGCCATGTGACCCTGCAAGGGCTGGATCAGAAACCCTATGTGGACGCCATGGATGACTGGCACAGCCATCGACAAAGCGGCCCGCTTACCTTCCGTGATGAAACCGACCGGCTTTACCTGCAACTGGGCAACACGCTGCACATTGATGATCCCGGCTGGCAACGGCGAATCAGCCTGACAACCAGCGGAAGTCACTCTGCGGTGATCTGGAATCCCTGGATTGAAAAGAGTCAGCGACTGAGTCAGTTTGCCAATGATGCATGGCAACGGATGCTGTGCATCGAAACCGCCCGGGTGCTGGATGATGTGCTGACACTGGCTCCCGAAGAGCACCACGACATGTCTGTCCGTTTCATGACAAGCCCGCTTTAAGCGCCTGAAAACAGGCTCTAAAAAGGGGTGGTGCTGATCAAAAAAGGGGAGTAGAGTCAGAGGTGGCTGCGAATTATGGCCGGAGTTTGTGTTGGTAGTTGCCTTCCCTGCGTGAAGCTGAAGTTGTCTCCGAACACCCCCATCATGGTTTGCAAGCAACACCCTAAGTAATAGATTTTGAGGTATAGATTCACATGGCTACTGGTACTGTGAAGTGGTTCAACGAGTCCAAGGGTTTTGGTTTCATCTCCCAGGACGATGGTGGTGCGGACGTATTCGTTCATTTCAGTGCAATCACTGGCTCAGGCTTCAAAACCCTGGCCGAGGGTCAGAAGGTTTCCTTCGAGATCCAGCAGGGCCCGAAAGGTCCTCAGGCTGCCAACGTAGTTGCTGAATAAGCACTACTTCGGCACAACAAAAAAACCCGCTTCGGCGGGTTTTTTTGTGCCTGGCCACTGCTCGCTCGCAGCCCCCTCCCTCCTGTTTCCCCACGCCCTCGCCGTAGGAGCGTCGCTTGCGGCGCGATTCCAGACCTGGATCAAAAGCTTTTTCGAGCACAGCTCGCACAGAGCTCATATCCTCGGTGAACTCTGTGGTAAATCAGTCTTGAACTATGCATGGGTTATCGCGCCGCAAGCGACGCTCCTACGGCGGGGCGACAACCTACAAAAGCCCGGGGTTATCGCCTACGTCTATTTCAGTGTTAGGTGCTTCTCCTGAATCAGACTCGTCAAGCATCCTTGAATCCATGCATACCTTACATGATGGACACAGGCTCCGGCGAGGCCGGGTCTCGATTCAGCACCAACAATACCTGGTGACTGCCGTTACTCGTAACAGGACTCCGTGGTTTGAGGAAACCGAGGCGGCGAGACGGTTATGCCGAAACTTCATCGCTATGGAAAAAATGGGCGCGGGCGAAACCCTGTGTTTTGTAGTCATGCCTGACCATTTTCACTGGCTGCTCGCCCTTTCGGGAAAGTATTCACTGTCGCAGACCGTCGGAATGCTCAAAAGCCAGACCGCAAGAGCCATGGGCCAATCCATCTGGCAACGTGGATTCCACGACCATGCTCTTCGTGAAGAGGAAGATTGTACACAGATAGCTCGCTATATCGTTGCCAACCCGCTTCGAGCCGGGATTACGACAAGCGTTCGGCTTTATCCCTACTGGAATGCCATCTGGCTGTAGCAGCTAATCAACCACCATAAACAATGGTCGCCCTCAGCGTAGGAGCGCCGCTCCTACAGCGGGTGTTATCCTCTCACGGCTGGAACAGCGGCTGCTCCAGCACCGCCTTGCGCTGGCGCCAGTCTGGCATCCGCGCGTCCATGAGGGCATGGAAACCTGGGCCGTGATCCATGTGCTTGAGGTGACACAATTCGTGCATCACCACATAGTCCAGCGCCGCTGGCGGGTAATGCAGCAAGGCAATATTCAGGTTGATGTAGCCGCGGGCAGAGAGGGATCCCCAGCGGGTGCGCATCTTCTTGATACGCAGCGTGGGGCGGGCAAAGCCTGCGGTTTCGAACCAGTCAAACTGCCGCGCGATGCTGTCTTCAAACACCGGCTTTGCCTGGCGCCGCATCCAGCCTTCCACCGCGGTTCGCACTGTCAGTTCATTATCGGGCTCCGCCACGCGCACTGACAGATAGGGCCCGCTGACGACTACCCGGGTTCGACCTTCACAGACATCCATCTGCAGTGACTCACCACGCCAGGCCAACACCTCCCCGTCCTGCCAGCGCTGCCGGGGCCGAGTGGCCTGGCGCTGCTGCTGATCCGCAATCCACTGACGACGACTGTCCACAAAGTCCCGCACCATGCGCAGCGGCGCCCGCTGCGGCGCACGCACCTGCACCGTGCCATCTTCGAGGACACGCAATTCCAGGCTGCGGCGTTTGCTGCGGATCAGTTCGAAATCAGTCATGAATCAGCTACAAGCCTCAAGCTGCAAGCTACAAGGAGCGGACATACATTGTGGTTGCCTCCATGGCACTGCCCGCGACCAAGCCGATTGGAGCGCGGAGGAGATGACGTTGCGTATGGCAACAACATCACCTCGTGTTGCAGCTTGAAGCTTGTAGCTTGCCACTCCTGCCTCTCCATTTATTCAGGTCAATCGCGACTCAAGCGCCGTCCTTACCATCCGCTGCTGGCAGTTCCTTGTCCAGTTGCTGCTTCACCGCATCCGCCGGCGACGCATAGGGCGCCAGCCACTGATACAGCACCGGGATCACGAACAGGGTCAGCACGGTGGCGAACAGCAGGCCGCCGAGGATCACCACGCCGATGGTGAAGCGGCTTTCCGCGCCGGCGCCGGTGGCCAGTACCAGCGGGATGGCACCGAAAATGGTGGACACCCCGGTCATCAGTACCGGCCGGAAACGCACGATGGCGCCTTCGTAGATCGCTTCTCTGACACTGCGGCCCTGATCGCGCAGCTGGTTGGCGAACTCCACGATAAGAATACCGTTCTTGGCCATCAACCCCAGCAACATGATCATGCCAATCTGGCTATAGATGTTGAGGCTGTCGCCAGTGACGCTCATGGCCACCACCGCCCCGGCCAGGGCCAGTGGCACGGTGAGCATGATGATCAGCGGATGAATCCAGCTTTCGAACTGGGCCGCCAATACCAGGAACACGATCACCAGGGCCAGGGCAAAGGTGATCATGATCGCCGAGGAGGATTCCTGCAGTTCTTCCGCCATGCCCTTGTAGCCAATCCGGGCTTCCAGTGGCAGGTTGTCCCGCGCCGCCTGCTCCACATCGCGCATGGCCGACGCCAGGTCATAGCCTTCCACCATGTTGGCAGACAGGGTAATGGCGGGCAGCCGATCCACGCGGCGCAGTTCCGGTGAATCTCCGCTAGTGGTCAGTTCTACCACACTGGAGAACGGCACCAGCTGACCACTGCTGCTACGCAGATAGATTGGCAACACGTCCTCGGGACTATCGCTGCTGCCCTCCTCGGCTTCCAGCATGACATCGTACTCACGGCCTCGATCCACAAAGGTAGACGCCGTGAGGGTGGCAAACATGGCCTGCAAGGTCTGGCCCACATCGGTGGCGGTGATGCCGAGATCTGCTGCCCGGTCGCGATTCAGTTTCACATCCAGCTGTGGCTGGGTCTGTTCGAAGTCCGTATCGATGCTGGTCAGATTGGGATTGTCCCCCATGGCCTGCATCAGTGTTTCGCTCCAGGCCTGAACCAGTTCGTAATCCGGCCCGGCCACCACCACTTCCAGTGACTGGTTGAACGCGCTTTGCCCCAGCCCCGGCGGGTTCACCGGGAAGGCACGCAAACCAGTGACCTGCGAAATGGGGCCGCGAATACTGTTGACTATTTCCTGCTGGGTGCGCTCTCGCTCACCCCAGTCTTTCAACCTGACGATGGTAAAGGCACGCTCGGCGACACCACGAAACCCGATGATCGCCAGCACCCGTTCCGCCTCGCCATTTTCTACCAGTGGCAGCAGGATCTTTTCTACTTCACGGGTGTGATGCTGGGCATATTCGGATGTGGAGCCCTGTGGAGCCGACGCCGGGATGATGAACACTCCGCGGTCTTCGGTGGGCGCCAGTTCCTGGGGCAGCTGCCGGAAGAGCAACACGGCAAACCCGCACAACAGCACGCAACCGGCGATCAGTGGCCAGGGGGTACGCAAGGCCGCCTGTAACCCGCTGGCATACCAGCGGTTCAGTTGCTGCAGGGCGCGCTCGACAACCCCTCCTTGCCCTTCCTGCTCCTTGACACTGTGACGGTGCAGCCAGCGGGAACAAAGCATGGGAGCCAGACTCAGCGCCACCAGACTGGAGATGATCACCGCTGAGGCCAGGGTGAAACCGAACTCGCCAAACAAACGCCCTACGTCCCCCCCCATGAAGGAAATAGGCACAAACACGGCCACCAGGGTGAGGGTGGTGGCCACCACCGCAAAGGCCACCTGCCGCGCCCCGAGATAAGCGGCCACCAATCGGCTTTCCCCTTCGTCGATGCGGCGCTGGATGTTTTCCAGCATGACGATGGCATCATCCACCACCAGGCCAATGGCAAGAATCAGTGCCAGCAAGGTGAGCACATTGATGGAAAAGTCCATGACGCCAAAGCCGATAAAGGCCCCGACCACGGAGACCGGAATCGTTACCGCGGGAATCAGTGTGGCGCGCAGATTACCCAGGAAAACAAAGATCACCGCGATCACCAGCGCCACGGATATCCCCAGGGTGATCAGCACCTCACGGATCGAGGCACGGATAAACAGGGACTCATCGTGGTTCACATCCAGGCTGATATCCGCAGGCAGGCTGTCACGGACCTTTTCGATTTCAGCACGCACCTGATCCGAGACCGCCACAGTATTGGCCTTGGACTGGCGCACCACGCCAAGGCCGATGGCCGTCTGGCCGTTGGCGCGGATCACGCCATCATCGCTTTCCACGCCCAGATCGACACGTGAAACATCGCCCAGCCGCATCAGGTAATCCCCGCTGCGACGGACCACCAGTTTTTCGAAGGCCTCTACGGTGTTGAGCCGGTTATCCGCACGAACGGTAAACGCCCTGGCCCGGGATTCCAGCCTGCCGGCAGGCAATTCCACATTGTTGCTGCGCAGGGCTTGCTCGATATCCGTAACGGTTACCTGATTGGCGGCCATCTTCTGACGATCCAGCCAGACCCGCATGGCGTAGCGACGGTCGCCCCCGATAATCACCTCGGACACGCCATCGAGAACCGCAAAGCGGTCCACCAGGGAGCGCTCGGCAAAGTCGGTGAGTTCCTGGGGAGCCAGGGTGGTACTGGTGAGCGTGACCCACATGATTGGGCGGGCGTCGGAATCAGATTTGGCGATCACCGGCGTGTCGGCTTCTTCAGGCAGACGATTAAGCACCCGTGAGACGGCATCGCGAACATCATTGGCGGCGATATCCACATCGCGATCCAGGTCGAACTCTGCGGTGGTACGTGCAGAACCAAGCCGGCTACGTGACTCGATCTTGCGTACCCCTTCCACACCGGCGATGGCGCCTTCAATCACCTGTACGATCTGGGTATCGACGACCTCGGGAGCGGCGCCAGAGTAATCCACCCGCACGGACACTTCCGGAGGATCGATATCCGGGTATTCACGGATCGGCAGTTTCATCAGGGCACTGATGCCGAATACCACGATCAGCAGGCTGATCACCGTGGCAAACACCGGCCGCTTGATGGATACATCCGACAGAATCATGCCGCGGCTCCCGCATCCGCGACGTCATTATCCTGCGGTTTCAGCAGTGCACGCTGCCCCGGGAGCAAGGCCTCGGGATTATCGATCACGTTGACCGGCTGACCACTACCCAGACGGCTGTGTCCATTGACGATGACATCCGGCTGGCCACTCAACCCGCTGGTAATTTCCACCCAGCCATCACGGCGCCCCCCCAGAGTCACGGGATGGCGGACTGCCTTCTGTTCCTTGTCCACGGTGAACACATAGCTTTGCGCGCCCTGGGTAATAATGGACTGCTCAGGCACCAGCAGCGCCGGACGGCGATCCAGCTGGACGGCAATGCGAAGAAACTGGCCGGGCAACATACGATCGCCGGGATTATTCAGTCTTGCCCGGGCGGTCAGGCTACGGCTGGCGCTATTCACCCGCGAATCCAGATGACTGATGGCGCCTTCAAAAACGGTATCGGGAAAAGCGTCATTGCTGGCCTGCACGGGTAAGCCGACTGAAAGCCGGGCCAGGTAGCGCTCAGGCACCTGAAAATCCACTTCGATATGGCCCAGGTTATCCAGGGTAGTAATGGCATCCCCGGTTTGCAGATAGGCACCACCATCCACCTGGCGCAATCCCACTACCCCGGCGAAGGGAGCACGGATGCTGTGGTCATTGAGATTGGCCCGCGCGGCATCGCGGTTGGCCCGTGCGGACTCCAGCGAAGTACGGAAGGTATCTACCTCGGATTCGGAAATGGCGCGCCTTTCGACCAACTGCTGACCGCGACGGTAATCGTCCCGGGCGCGCTGGTATTCCGCTTCGCTGCGAGCCAGTTCGGCGCGGGCATTGCGATCATCCAGAGACACCAGCAACTGGTCACGTTTGACCTGCTGGCCCTGCTGGAAGTGAATCTCGGCAACGCGGCCCGGCACTTCAGCCAGCAAGACCACTGCCTGAGCGGCACGGGACGTGCCCACCGCTTCCACCTGATCCACCAGATCACGTTCAATGCTGGGTGCCAGGTTCACCGCTGTGGGGGGGCGCTGACCGCGCTGGACCTCCTGAGGAGCCAACAGCCACCAGGCTGCTGCTGCCATTACCAGAAGCACCACCGCCCCCGTTATCACCCGCCCCATGGAATTCTCCGTCTCAATGATGATCAGCTGCGTAGTCTAGATGCCAATTATGCAAGGATTGCGTACAGATAGCGTTAGTAACAGCGAATTGTGAAGATAGTTCATTTTTACGCAACAGCAGGCATGATACCCAACCCCTTCAAAAGCGATATTTACAACACAAGGCACAGGGTTCACTGAGTAAAGACCGTCTTTTCTCTGCGATCTCTGTGCCCTCTGTGGTGAAACGGCTTTTGACTCTGGTCTGCTATCGCTTGCAGGCAAGCTCCCACAATGAAAAAGCAAAAAGCCGCGCCGAATTTCTCCGGCGCGGCTTTTGCGTGTTGCCTGAAGCGTGATGCGTGCAGCGTCTCTTACACCATCTCGGCGCGCATCTTCTTCTTGTCGAGCTTGCCCACGGAGGTGCGCGGCAGCGCATCGACAAAGATCACCCGATCCGGGATACCGTAGCGGCTGATGACACCTTTCTCGGCGTAGTCAGCGATCAGGGCCTTGATGCCATCTTCGTCGGCTTCCCCCCCCTTCACCGCCAGTGCCACCGGACGCTCGCCCCACTTGCTGTCGGGCACGCCCACCACGGCACACTCAGCCACGCCCGGGTGCTGCAACACCAGGCCTTCCAGGTCGATGGAGGACACCCACTCGCCACCGGTCTTGATCACATCCTTGATGCGATCAACGATCTTCAACCAGCCATCCTCGCTCATCACCGCCACATCACCGGTGTGCAGCCAGCCGCCAGCCCATAGCTCTTCGGATTTCTCGGCATCATTGAGATAGCCCTGGGTCAGCCACGGCGCGCGCACCACCACTTCCCCCTGGCTTTCGCCATCGTGGGGCACATCATTCATTTCCGCATCGACGATACGCAGCTGCACCATGGAAACCGGGCGCCCGGTGCGGGTGCGGTAATCCGCCTGAGTATCCAGATCTGCCTTTTCCAGTTCCGGCGTCAACTGGGACAGGGTCAGCAGCGGGCAGGTTTCGCTCATGCCATAGCCCGTGTAGATGTCGATACCCCGTTCCAGCGCGGCTCTTGCCAGCGACTGAGGCAATGCGGAGCCGCCAATCACCACTTTCCAGCCAGACAGATCAATGCTCTTGGCGGCTTCCGCCTGCAGCAGCATCTGGATGATGGTGGGTACACAGTGAGAAAAGGTGACCTTCTCGGTGACCAGCAGCTTGAGCAGGGAGGCCGGCTCGTAGCGACCCGGATAAACCTGCTTCACCCCGATCAGGGTGGCCAGGAACGGAATCCCCCAGGCATGGACATGGAACATGGGAGTAATAGGCATGTACACATCGTCTTCATTGAGACGACCGTGTCCTACACCGGACAGGGTTGAGCGTGCAGCGTAGGTATGCAGCACCAGCTGGCGATGGGAGAAGAACACGCCCTTGGGCAGACCAGTTGTCCCGGTAGTGTAGAAGGTGGTGGCGCGGGTGTTCTCGTCCAGCTCCGGGAAATCGTAGCGGGCCGGCGCCTTGGCCAGCAGGTCTTCATACTCCCCCGCCAGCGGCAGGCTGTCGCTGCCAGTCACCCCGTCGTCGTCCATCAGGATGTAGCTTTTTACCGGTTCGATGCGGTCTTTCAGCTCTTCCAGTACCGGCAGAAATTCGCTGTTCACCAGGATCACATCATCCCTGGCGTGGTTGATGGTGTAGAGAATCTGTTCCGGGCTTAGGCGCACATTCACTGTGTGCAGCACCGCCCCCATCATGGGAATGGCGAAGAAGGCTTCCAGATACCGGTTGGTATCCCAGTCCATCACCGCCACGGTATCACCGGGCTTCACACCCTGGGCAGCGAGGGCGCCGGCGAGACGATTTACCCGCTCTTCAAATTCACGGTAGCTGAAAGTGCGGTCACCATAGGTGATGGTCTGATGGGGATTGTTGCGCACACCGGCTTCGAGAATGCGGTGAATCAGCAGGCCAGGCTCAACCGCAGACGCCGTCCGCTGAATGGTCAGATCACTCATTGTACTCTCCAGAACACTGTCCAAACGGGCGACCGAACAACCGCCCGACATTCAGAAATCTTTTTATTCGCAGGTCCGCCGGGGCCGGCAAGGCACCTTCCCATCGACACAGGACCGCGGCAAGACTGCCACATTAGTAACCCATGGTCACCTATACCAAAGTGGCAAATGTAACAAAACAATTCCCCCCTGCAAGCTGCCGCCAACCGGCCTCAATGTCGCATTATTGCTGCATTTCCTGTGACCATTCGGTCACACCTTTTCCATTCCTGCCCCCCTTTCTATCAGTCATCTCCTACTGACAAAGCCCCTGGTCCTGCCACCACAAGAACCGGGTTCAACTCTCATCCCTACGGTTAATGTTCCCCCCCGGCACAGGCTGGTAGGGTGCGCACTTCAGTTAATGCAGCCCATTCGGGCGTCTTCATGGAGCGAAGTCGCATGCGCTGGCTATTCAGCCTGTTTTGTCTGCCAGGTATGGTCCTGGCAGCCCCCCCTTTTGAGCGTCCCGGCCTTGGCCTCAACCCCGACACCCTGCAACAACACCGCGTGGTGCTTGAGCAAGGTCTTCCGGACGCCACCCTTGATCAACGTTACAGCCCGGAAATCAGCACACTGAATTTCAATACCCTGTTACGCATGCAGGTGGTCAGCCGGATGGAAATCCAGCTGGGGATCAACACCTACCGCTATCAGAAATTTGATTCCGAGAAGGACAATGGCGATCTGGATGGTCTTGGAGATAGTTCCCTGGGAGCCAAGTTCGCTATCTACCGCGGTGAGATATTTCGCGCCGCCCTGCTCGGCGGCATGCTGATGGATACCTCCAGCGACGGTTTCAGCGATGATGAAGATGGCAGCTTTGCCGCACTCAGCGGTGGCTGGTGGCTGGATGACCGCCATCAACTTCAGCTCAGTGTTCGCTTCGAGGATGATGGCACCGAATCCAGCACCACCGTGGTGCCTTCCTGGCACGCCCGGCTGAGTGATGAATGGGCCGTCTTTCTGGATGCCGGCTTTACCCGTAATCAGGACAACGGTGACGATAACAACCGCGCTGGCGGCGGTATCACCTGGATGGCCACCCCCAACATCCAGCTGGATGTTTATGGTCGTGGTGCGCTGGACACCGGGAGTGTGGATAACGAAGCGGGGCTGGGCGTGGGGATCGCGTTCTAGCAGCCAGCACCACGCGTCATTACTGGGGAATCTTGGCCACAATTTCGCTATGCCAGACCCCGCCCGGCATGGCGATCTGACCGTAGTTCTGATCACCAAAACCGAGGCTGCCGATCAATGGGTCAAGATGATCGACACCGGTCTGGCCAAAGTCGGCATTCTGTCCAATGTAGAGTTCATTCTTGATCGTCAGGCTTGGCAGATTATCCGCGGTTTCATTCTCGGATCGGATCGTAATGCTGCCGTTCCCCCAGCCCAGACTGCCAGTCACGTTATACAACTGGAACGCTGACTGCGGGCTGGAAACCTCTGCCAGGGTGAGATAGGACGAGCCATCCAGATTCATGAAGGCATCAAAGCCAAGAGCTTCCGATCCTCCCGCCGTGGTCGGGTAAAGCACAAAACGGAATTGATTGGCAGACAGGTTCAGATCCCACAACGCGATCTTCGCCACATTACTGCCCAGATCAGACGGACTGCCGGCCCCCAACAAACCGCGGACCTGATAGCGGGAAAGGGCATTGGTTCCCAGCATCATCCCGGATGGCAGGCCAGGAAAAGTGGGATCGGTTTGCCCTAGAAGGAAATAAAAATCGTCAGCGTTCCAGAGCACATCCACGTTCATCAGGCCGATACCCACGTCGGCACCGATATCCGCGAACAGGAAATGCGAATTGGTTGCCCAGCCGGAAGCTGCTGCTTCTCTTGTGGCGGCATTGCTGCTGTTGGCGGCTGCCCAGTAACCCGGTGACTGGACCATCACCGCTGCATCCAGACGGAAGCCTTCCGGCTCGGCAAAAGGACCACCGGGATAAACCAGAATGTCAGACTCAAGTAGGCCCATGGTGAGTATCACACTCCAGTCATAGGCTGTCGCCGTATCCACATTCACCAGGCTATCGACAGCAATACTTTCGCTATAGGCATGCAGATAGCTGTCGCGCACCAGAATGGCAAAAGCGGACTGGTCCAGATCTGCCCGGGTATCAAAATACTCCCCGGCCCCACAGACCAGCCCGGTCACGCCAAAACACAAGCCGCCGGTGCCGGCACCGTCCTGCAATACATCCAGTGCCAGTTCCATTTTCAACATTGGCCCGACAGTATTCCCCAGCATGCGCCAGTCCCGGAACTGCAGCTGGGTGTCATTGCCCCCGGCATGGCCCAGGTTAAGAATGAAATCACTGTCGAAGCCCCATTGAGTGAGAACGTTCAACCCCTGGGTTCGCGGCGTAAGGGCATCGATGCCAACGCCCCCGGGTGACACCCTTACCAGGGCGTCAGTAAGCCCACCAATCCAGCCCGCATGCATCATGGCGGTACGGCCACTGGTATCAAAGTCCGTGGCGGAATCGTTGTACATCAAGTCGAACTGCAGAATCGATTCGGTGAAGGCAGAGGCAACCTTGATACCGAGGTTGTCGATGGCAAAGGTCCCTGTCCCGGCAGCGTGATTGTTGGCTGCTCCGGTGGTAAAGCGGTTACTGAACTCCAGATTACCGAAGCTCATTTCGGCGCTACCCGGCCCGCCCTGCCGATAAATCCAGTCACCGGTGAGATCAAACGCCAGCCTTGCCTTGTTGGGGTCCTGGGGATTTTCCGTCTTAAAAAGACATAATCCTCTACAGCCCCCGTGGCTCCTGGCCTCCAGCGGGGTATTAACTTCCTCCTAGCCCTTAACTTGTCCCTTTCGGTTATTATGCTGAGCTTTTTAGGC
>NZ_JALKBH010000005.1 GCF_023016115.1 Alcanivorax sp. S6407 | reverse complement strand
CGTAGTGGCTGCCATGAGAAAGCTGGTGCAGATTGCCTACGGGGTAATCAAACACCAGAAGGAATATACCCCGCAAGTCGCCTAGAGAAGGCTTGCAGGGTATGGAGAGAGACGGTATCTACGGCAGCTTTCGCGTGTTGCATGTTGCGTGAAGCGTGATGCAGCCGCAGAGCGGCCCCCAAAAAAAGCCCCGGCAAAGTGCCAGGGCAAGGGGTAAGCCGGTTTTACCGGCAGACTCAGCGTTGGTTAAAGCTGTTCGGCATGCTCTTCCTTGACCCGGAACCAGGCGGCGTACAGTGCCGGCAGGAACAACAGGGTCAGGCCGGTGGCGACAATCAGGCCACCCATGATGGCCACCGCCATGGGGCCGAAGAACACGCTGCGTGACAGCGGAATCATGGCCAGCACCGCCGTCAGTGCGGTGAGCACGATGGGCCGGAAACGGCGCACGGTGGATTCGATAATCGCATCCCATGCCGTCAGCCCCTGCTCCATATCCTGGCCAATCTGATCCACCAGAATCACCGCATTACGCATGATCATGCCGGCGAGGGCGATGGTGCCGAGCATGGCCACAAAGCCAAACGGCTTCTGCAGCAACAACAGGAAGAAGGTCACCCCGATCAGCCCCAGTGGCGCGGTCACAAATACCATCAGTGACAACGGCATGCTGCGCAGCTGTAGCATCAACAGGGTGAGCACCACCAGCACGAACAACGGCATGCCGGCATTCACGGATTGCTGGCCGCGCGCAGACTCTTCCACCGTGCCACCCACTTCCAGCAAGTAACCCGGCGGCAAGGCCTCTTTTACGTCTGCCAGCGTCGGCATGATCTGGTTGACCAGGGTGGCTGGCAATTCATCGTCAACGATATCCGCACGCACCGTCACCGTGGGCAGACGATCACGGTGCCAGATGATGCCTTCCTCGAAACCGTATTCCAGGGTGGCAATCTGGTTCAGCGGCACGCGGCCATTGGCGGTCTGTACGGCAAGGTTACCCAGCAATCCCAGCGCATGTCGTTCCTGGCGATCGCCGCGCACTTCCACGTTGATCAGTTCGTTGTCTTCCCGGTACTGACTCACCGCCACACCGGACAACGAGGCCTGCAGGGCAATGGACAGATCCTGGGTGGTAATGCCCAGGGTACGGGCACGATCCTGGTCCACATTCAACCGCACCACCTTGCTGGGCTCTTCCCAGTCCAGATGGACATTGAGGGTATGTGGATTGGCGCGAACTTTTTCCGCCACCTGTCTGGCCAGTGCACGGACTTCCGGTATGTGTTCACCGGATACCCGAAACTGCAGCGGATAACCCACTGGCGGGCCATTTTCCAGGCGGGATACACGGCTACGGACGGTGGGGAATTCTTCCGCCAGCACACCAATCAGCCAGCGCCGGATCTCTTCACGCTCTTCCACATTGCGGGACAGAATCACGAACTGAGCCTGGGAGGCCGCCGGCAACTTCTGGTCCAGCGACAGGTAAAACCGCGGTGATCCGCTACCCATGTAGCCCACGTAATTTTCGATCAGTTCGTTATCCGCCAGTCGGCTTTCCAGCCGCAGCGCCAGCTCCTGGGTGGCATTCAGTGACGCCCCCTCTTCCAGCTTGAGGTCCACCATCAGTTCCAGACGGTTGGACGCCGGGAAGAACTGCTGCGGCACATACTTGAACAGGAAGATGGAGAAAACGAACAGCCCCACCGTCATGGCAATCACGGTCTTGCGGTAGCGCACGCACCATTCCACCCAGACCCGGAACTTGCGATAGAACGGCTTCTGGTAAGGGTCGTGCAAATCACCGTTGGATTTGTGTTTGGTCAGATTCGGCAACAGCTTGTCGCCCAGGTAGGGCACGAACACTACCGCGGCAATCCAGGAAGCCAACAGGGAAATGGTCACCACCTGGAAGATGGAGCGAGTGTATTCCCCGGTGCTGGATTCGGCCGTGGCAATGGGCAAGAAGCCTGCCGCTGTGATCAGGGTGCCGGTGAGCATGGGGAACGCGGTACTGGTCCAGGCAAACCCTGCCGCCTTGATACGACTCAGCCCCTGCTCCATCTTGATGGCCATCATTTCCACCGCGATGATGGCATCGTCCACCATCAGGCCCAGCGCCAATACCAGCGCGCCCAGGGAAATCTTGTGCAGGCCGATATCGAAATACTTCATGCCGGCAAAGGTCATCGCCAGCACCAGCGGAATGGACAACGCCACCACCATGCCGGTGCGCCAGCCCAGTGAGAAGAAGCTCACCAGCAACACGATGATCAAGGCTTCGATAAGCACCTGAACAAATTCCCCCACCCCGGCTTCCACCGCGGCAGGCTGGTCGGATACCTTGCGCAGCTCCATGCCCAGAGGCAGGCTTTTCTGCAATTCGGCGAAGGCCTTGTCCAGGTTTTCACCGAGCTTGAGGATGTCGCCACCGTCTTTCATGGCCACCGCGATGCCGATGGCATTGTCGCCCATGAAGCGCATGCGCGGCTGGGCCGGATCACTGAAGCCACGGAACACTTCCGCGATGTCCTGCAGACGCAGGGTGCGATTCTCCACCTGAATGGGGAAGTTGCGGATATCTTCCACGCTGGTGAATTCACCGGACACGCGAATACGTACCCGGTCGGTGGGGGTTTCGAAGAAGCCCGCATCGGCTACCGCATTCTGGGACGCCAGCGCCTCCTGCACGGTGATCAACGGCACACCAAGAGAGGCCAGCTTGGTGTTGGAAATTTCGATCCAGATCTTCTCGTCCTGCAGACCAATCAACTCCACCTTGCCCACATCCTGCACTCGCTGCAGCGCCAGCTGCAGGCGGTCGGCGTAGTCCTTCATGATGGCGTAGTCGAAACCTTCACCGGACAACGCATAGATGTTGCCGAAGGTGGTGCCAAATTCATCGTTGAAGAACGGCCCCTGGGCATCCCGGGGCAGAGTGTGGCGAATATCGCCCACTTTCTTGCGCACCTGATACCAGAGATCACCAATTTCCACCGAGCGCATTTCATCCCGGGCCATAAACATGACCACCGACTGGCCGGGGCGCGAGTAGGACTGGATGCGCTGGAAGTCACCGGTTTCCATCAATTTCTTTTCGATACGCTCGGTGATCTGCCGGGAGACTTCTTCGGCACTGGCACCGGGCCAGAAGGTATTGATGGTCATCACCTTGAAGGTGAACGGCGGATCCTCACTCTGGGACAGGTTGGCATAGGACACCGCACCGATGGCCGCCAGCAACAGCATGGCGTAAAGCACCAGGGCACGGTTTCGCAGCGCCCATTCAGACAGATTGAATGACATGGGGCGCTCCTTATTCCGGTTGCGCAGCGGGCTTGTCAGTCTGGCCAGCCACGTCCGCTGCGGTCAGCTCAACCTGACGGTTCTGCCGATCCACCGGAATGACTTTCTGCCCTTCGCGTACCAGGTGGGTACCTGCCGCCACCACCCAGTCACTGGCATGCAGACCAGACAACACCGGAACGACCTGCTCCTGATAGGGGCCCACTTCCACGGCGGTCTTTTTCAGGGTGTGTGTTGCCGGATCAACTACCCAGACATAGGTGTCTTCCTGCTCCGCAGTGAGCGCCGACAGGGGGATGCTCAGCGCCTGGCTATCGCCGCCACTGGCGAAAACCCGGGCGGACTGTCCCAGCTCGGCGCCTACCGGATCGTTATCAAAGGCCACCCGTGCCTCAAAGGTACGGGAACGGGGATCCGCCGCCGGGGACAACTCGCGGATCTTGCCAACAAACACCTGACCGGGACGGGACCATAGCTCAATGCCCACCTGCATGCCGATCTTGAACCGGCCCACATCCTGCTCGGGCAAATCGATACGTACTTCGCGATCACCATCCACAGCCAACACAAATACCGGCTGACCGGGAGACACCACCTGACCAGCTTCCGCCAGACGCTGGGCCACCACGCCATCGCGGGGGGCTTTCAACGCAGCATATTCGGCCTGATTGCGGGCCACATTGAGATTGGCACGGGCCTGACGCAGCAGGGCTTCGCTGGCGTCGAAACGGCTTTCCACCGCATCAAACTGGGAGCGGCTGATCACCTGACGCTCCTGCAGTTCGCGATAACGATCCAGCTCGCTCTTGGCCAGCTTGTGATCCGCCTGGGCAGAGGCAAACTGGGCACGGGCCGCATCCAGTTGCAGGCGTACATCGTCGGTATCCAGATGTGCCAGGGTGGCACCCTCACTGACCCGGTCGCCAACATCCACCAGACGCTCGGAAATCTTGCCGCCAATCCGGAAACCCAGCTCCGGCTCGAAACGGGCACGCACCTCGCCGGGGAACACGTCCTGACTGGCCCCCGCCGACAGCGGCTGGGTCACCAGCGCCGGGCGCGGCGTTTCATGCTGTCCGTCTTCGGGGTCAGAACACCCCTGCAAGCCAATCAGGCCGGCCACCAGGGCCGGAATTACCGTGTAACGCAACATGGCTCTCCCCTTCGTCTCCGGCTGCTTGCCGGTATGCTATACTGACCAGTATAGTAAGTTTACTAAACTGAACCGTCCAGTATTGAAAATATGAGCACACCTGGCCCTGCGGCCAATCGAGGCCGCCCCAAGGATCCCGCCAAGCGGGCCGCCATTCTCGACGCGGCCAAATGCCTGTTTCTCAGTGGCGGGTTCAGCGGCACCAGCATGGATGCCGTCGCCAAGGCAGCGGGTGTCTCCAAGCTCACCGTTTATAGCCACTTCAGCGACAAGGAAACGTTATTCTCGGCGGCCGTGGAGGCAAAATGTCACAACACCCTGCCGGAACCGTTCTTTGAACTGGATGAGACCTTGCCCATCCGGGCGAGTCTGACCCGTATCGGCCTTGCCTTTATCGAACTGATCCACAGCCCGGAAGTCATCGCCCTGGAGCGCCTCATGTGCACCATGGCCACCCAGGACACCGAGATGTCACGGCTGTTTTTCGAGGCGGGACCACAGCGCACCCTCAGCGCCATGGAAAGCCTGATTCGCAATGCCAACGACGCCAATCTGCTGGATACCCCCAACCCGCGTCATGCCGCAGAGAGCTTTTTTGCCTTGCTGCAGGGTCGCGAACACATGCGCACCCGCATCGGTATCCGCGAACCCATGACCAGCAGCGAAGCCCAACCCCACGTGGAACGGGCGGTGGATATGTTCCTGCGTGCCTTTGAGGCCCAGCGCGACAGCTGAGGCCAGCTCACGCATTCGACATACCCCATATGGGGGACGCGCTCACCCCGCGCTTTCGCTAACCTGATTTCATCGGGAACGAAAAGCAAAGGGAGCAAGCAATGAAAAAGGTACTGGGAATGGCCATCGTGCTGTCGTCACAGCTGGCGGTGGCGGATTACTCATCTTCGGTGGATAGCGACACCTGCTGGGATGGCCGCACCCCTACAGGGGGCCCCTGCATGGTGGTGGCAGATTCGAAGTGGAGCACCTACACGGAAGGCAAGTTCATCGTTACCTACAAGAATGTGTGCAACCACCGCATCTACGCGCGCTTCTGCAACGAGCGCAACTCCGGCTCGGATGACTGTGGTGCCTCTGGTATCGCCCCGGGCAACACCAAGGGCTGGAGCACCTACAAGGCCAATGGCCGCTACAGCTATAACTGGACCGGCGTGACCAAGGCCTCCAAGGACTGGGTCTGCTCCGGCAAGATAGATGGCTGGCACGACTGAATCTTGTGCTGATTTTCCTCGTTTAAACCGGCCTCCATGGCCGGTTTTTTTTGCCGCTATGCGGCCGCAACACGCCAGGGGCACACCCACGCCGGGAAATACTGTGGGAGCGTGCTTGCACGCGAAGGGCTTGAAGTCACCGACAGGATTCGCGTGCAGGCACACTCCCACAGGATGGTTCTCCCGATTTTGCCTTTGGCATGTTGCGTGAAGCGTGTTGCCTGTTGCGGCCGTTTCACCCACAAAAAAAGGGCGCCCTGAAGGCGCCCTTTTTTTGTGGGTGAAACGGCTAGATTACTCGTCGCCTTTCACATCCAGCAGCTCGATTTCGAAGATCAGCACCTGGTTCGGGCCGATGTCGCTGCCCGGGCCTGCGCCCTGCTCGCCGTAACCCAGCTCGGAGGGAACAACCACTTTCCACTTGTCGCCTTCCTTCATCATCGGCAGCACTTCCTGCCAGCCCTTGATGATCTGCTTGAGACCGAAAGTAGCCGGCTGATCACGCTCTACAGAGCTGTCGAATACGGTGCCGTCAGGCAGGGTGCCGTGGTAGTGCACTTCTACAGTGTCATCCAGAGTCGGAGATTTGGCACCGGCTTCACCGGAGGCCAGCACTTCGTACTGCAGGCCGCTGTCGGTCACGGTCACGCCGTCACGCTTGGCGTTCTCTTCCAGGAAAGCGGCGCCGGCTTCCTTGTTCTTGGCACCCGCTTCTTCCATGTCCTTCTGCTGCTGCTCCATGGCTTCCTTCATTTTTTCCTGCTGCGCTTCCATCACGCGCTGCTGGAATGCCTGCAGGGCAGCCTGCATCTCTTCTTCGTTCATCTCACCTTCAGGATTTTCCTGCAGGCCGTCCTTGAGACCAGCGATGAAAGCTTCCTTGTCCAGGACACCCAGCTGCTGCATCTGCTCGGCACTGACAAAACCCAGTGCGTAGGAGCCTTTCTGATCGTCAGTCTTCAGCTCGGCTTTTTCCTGGCCACAGGCTGCCAGCAGTACGGTACCTGCCAGCACGATTCCCAACTTCTTCATTCTGCCTCCAAATGGACTCATCTTATTGTGTGTTCATTACGCCAAACCGGCCGGATCATCATTAACGGGCCTGAATGGACATCTCTTCTGCGTCTACCCCCGGGGGCGGAATCTGGCCATACTGCCAGTTTCCCTGCGGGTCACGCCAGCGATAGAGTGTGGTTTGTTCCGATTTCTTGACCAAACCTTCCACGCCATCGTCAAACAGCTTCTCCGGCTCCTGCCAGTTTTCCTGCACATGCTGCCAGTCCAGCATCGGTTTGCCATTTTCCAGCGGCACAGTAAACAGCGCCACCGCCACAGCGGCGATCAGCACCAGCAGAATCAGAAAGTAACGCATGACGCTTTTTACCCCCTAGTAAGACAGGTCACCCCGTGAAGGTTCCCCTGTAGTGGCAAATCGCCCCACAATTTACACCACTTTGATATCAAATGGGGTACTGTGGTGCGTGTGAGCGGGATCACCCTTTTTCATGACTGAGAGTGCATCCCTTACCACGAGGGGTAGAATCATACGAAATATTTGGCAACCCACGGCATGAATAGCGCACAGAACGGAACGACAAATCGCGCATACCGCTCCCAATCGGCCACTTCCCCGGCCAGACGGACCGTTATTCTTGTTGCCAACAGCAAGGGCGGGTGTGGCAAGACCACTGTCTCTACCAACCTGGCCTGCTATTACGAAGCCCTGGGACGCCACGTTACGCTGATGGATCTCGACCCTCAGCAGTCCTCTTCGCAGTGGTTGAAGCTACGAAAAACGGACTATATCCACAGCCTTGCCTGGCCTGCCGGTGAACCCTTGTCGCTGGGTCGGTTGCAGCAGCGGCTGGATCAGTGCGGCGATGTAGTCATCATTGACTCCCCCGCCGGTCTGGATGCCCACCAGCTAGATCATCTGATGCGGCTGTCGCAGATCGTGCTGGTCCCGGTGCTGCCCAGCCCCATCGACATTCGCGCCACCACCCGCTTCCTGCAGAACGTGATGCTGACCCCCAGCTATCGGCGCCGCCCGCGCCGGCTGGCGGTGATCGCCAACCGGGTGCGCACCCGCACCCGGATGTATGAAGCCCTGCGCCAGTTCCTGGCCAGCCTGAAGATTCCCTATCTGGTGACCCTCCGCGACACCCAATCCTATGTGCAGGCTATGAGCCATGGTGAAGGCATCATGGATGCTGCCGTGTCACGGCATATGGATGACAAACAGCACTGGCGTTTGATCGGGGAATGGCTGGAAGTACAGCGGCATCTGATCCAGACCATGCCGGGATTCAGGTAAGAGACGCAACAGGTGACGCCGCACGCTTCACGCAACAGGCAACACGCGAAGGCCGCGTTGCGGCCTTTTGTGGGTACTTGCCTGCAAGCGATACAAGACTTGGCAGGAGATGAGTGTCGAGGTTCGAGTAGCGAGTGTCGAAAGGCAAAATCGTTTCTGGAATCCTTACCTCGCCCGGGCTCGGATCGCGAGCAGGCTCGTTATTCGCTACGCTCCCCCCTTCGTGACCGCACTCCGTGCGTTACTGCGCTGCGCTACGTTCCTACAGCGGCTTCGTAGAAAGGCTGAAAACCCGGGAACTATTTGGGGTTCGCCTTTCCAATCAAGCGTAGCTTGTAGCTTGTAGCTTGTAGCTTGTAGCTTGTAGCTTGTAGCTTGTAGCTGTCAGCTCCGCTCCGCCAGATCCTTCATCGCGGCGGTGAGCTTGCTCAGGTCTTCGGGTTCGATCACGAAGGGCGGCATGATGTAGACCAGCTTGCCGAACGGGCGGATCCACACGCCCTGCTCTACAAACCCTTTCTGCACCGCTTCCATGGCCACCGGCTGCTTCATTTCCATCACCCCGATGGCGCCCAGCACGCGGGTGTCGGCCACACTGTCGAACTGCTTCAGTGGCAGCAACTCTTCCTGTAACTGTTTCTCAATGGCGGCCACCCGGCCCTCCCAGCCGGAGTCCAGCAGCAACTGAATGCAGGCATTGGCCACCGCACAGGCCAGCGGGTTGCCCATAAAGGTAGGGCCGTGCATCAGCACCCCGGCTTCGCCGTCGCAGATACCCGCCGCCACGCGATCGGTACAGAGCGCCGCGGCCAGGGTCATATAGCCGCCGGTGATAGCCTTGCCCAGACAAAGGATATCGGGGCAGACATCGGCATGCTCCAGGGCAAACAGCTTGCCAGTGCGGCCGAAACCGGTGGCAATTTCATCGAAGATCAACAGCACGTTGTACTCATCGCACAGTTCACGTACCGCTTTCAGATACGCGGGGCTGTAGATGCGCATGCCACCGGCGCCCTGCACCACTGGCTCCAGAATCACCGCGGCGATTTCATCACCATGCTGCTCCAGCTTTTCACGTACCGCCTGCACATCCGCCGGATCCAGGGGACCGTCGAACGGACTTTGCGGGGCCGCTGCGAAATGATGCTGCGCCAGCACGCCACTGAACAGCGAGTGCATGCCATTGACCGGATCACAGGCCGCCATGGCCCCGAAGGTATCGCCGTGGTAACCGTTGCGAAGGGCCAGCAGCTTGTCCTTGCCCTGGTAGCCCTGGCTCAGCCAGAACTGCAGCGCCATCTTGATGGCCACTTCCACGGACACCGAACCGCTGTCGGCCAGGAACACCTTCTGTAATGGTTCAGGCGTGAGCGCCACCAGCTTCTTGCCCAACTCCACCGCCGGCTCATGGGTCAGGCCGCCAAACATGACGTGGGCCATGCGATCGATCTGATCCTTGGCCGCCTGATTCAGCACCGGATGGTTATAGCCGTGCACCGCCGCCCACCAGGACGACATGCCATCCACCAGCTCACGACCATCTTCCAGCGTCAGCCGCACGCCCTTGGCACTGGCCACCGGAAAGGTCGGTAACGGTGCAGAGGTGGAGGTATAGGGATGCCAGAGGTGGTCACGGTCGAAATCGAGATCGGTGGTCATGGGGCTGTCCGGGCGAAACGTGGAAAGGAAGAATGGCAGGGGGGCGTTCAAAATTCAAAAACGGCATGAGGGAGATACTGTAGGAGTACCTCTTGAGGTGCGAACCGAGGGCTAGCGAGTAACGAGTTTCGAGTTGCGAAAGGCAAACCTCAAAACCCTGCAACACCAGAGGTTTTGGGTTTTCGAAACTCGTTACTCGCAACTCGAAACGGATTTGTTCGCACCTCAAGAGGCACTCCTACAGTGCCACTAACTCGCCAAGAGCCTTTTGCAGCCCTTCACACTGGGCCAGCTCCGGCACCACCACCAGCATCCACGCCATGGGGTCGACCCGCACGCCCGCCGGCAGCAGGTTGTCGCACAGGGTCGGCAAGGTGGTCAGCAGCCAGCGCTCCCCTTCCAGTTCAACCTGCTGCAACTGGCGCTTGAATTCCGGCAGGCGGGTATCCTCACCAGCCTTGCGCCGCACCGCTCGTAATGGCCTCAGGTAGTCAGTCTCAAACTGCTCCGCCACCTCCGCCATGCGCCGCCCCACCAGCGTATCCGGCTGCTTGCCACACTCTGCCAGCCACAGGCCGCAGAGCAGCAGCGAGACCGGCACCTGAAAGTCGTCCTGCAATCTCAGACAGGCCTGCTCAAAGGGCTTTTCCTGCCATCGCAATAGCGCATAGCGCCACAGATCCTGCTTCACGGTATCGTCCACGGTTCCCCCAATACGGCGGCTGGCTTACACTGCGCCGGTTTCCTGTGACTCCAACTGGCTCCGAATCATGCTCTCTCTGGAACATATCAATCTGCGCCGCGGCCCTGACCTGCTACTGGAAGACGCCAGCTTTGTCCTGCACAAGGGCTGGCGCGTTGGCCTGGTAGGCCGCAACGGCACCGGCAAGAGCTCGCTGTTCAAGCTTATCATGGGGGAACTGGAGAGCGATGGCGGCAATCTGAACCGCCCCGCGGACTGGCGACTGGCGATGATGGCCCAGGAAGTGCCGGCGCTGGAGCAGGCGGCGGTGGAGTATGTACTGGATGGCCACAAGGCCCTGCGTGCCGCCCAGCACAAGCTGAGCAGTGCCGAGCAAGCCGGTGACAATCACGCCATCGCCGTGGCCCACGGCGAACTGGAAGCCCTGCACGCCTGGCAACAGCCAGCCCGTGCCGCCACCCTGCTGGCTGGCCTGGGCTTCAGTGAAACCCAGCAACAACAACCGGTGTCCAGCTTTTCCGGTGGCTGGCGCATGCGTCTCAACCTGGCCCAGGTGCTGATGAGCGACGCGGACCTGCTGCTGCTTGATGAACCCACCAACCATCTGGATCTGGATGCCATCCTCTGGTTGCAGGGTTACCTGGTGCAGCAACCCGGCGCCCTGCTGGTGATTTCCCACGACCGCGCCTTCCTGGATGCCACCATCAACCAGATTCTGCATATTGAACGCCAGCAGCTGCACCACTATAGCGGCGGTTATTCCGACTTCGAACGGCAACGTGCCGAGCAGCTGGCCCTGCAGCAGAAGATGCATGACAAGCAGCAGGCCCAGGTGGCGCATCTGCAAAAGTTCATCGCTCGCTTCAAGGCCAAGGCCAGCAAGGCCAAGCAGGCCCAGAGTCGAGTGAAGGCGCTGGAAAAGCTCGAGTTGATTGCTCCGGCCCACGTGGATTCCGGCTTCAGCTTCGATTTTCACACCCCGGAAAAACTACCCAACCCCATGGAGAACCTGGACGGGGTGCAGTGCGGTTACCAGAATGACAACGGCGACGTTGCCATCCTCAGCAATGTGAGCCTTAGCCTGCGACCGGAATCCCGCCTGGGGCTGCTGGGCCCCAACGGTGCGGGTAAATCCACCCTGGTGCGCACCCTGGTAGGCGAGCTGCCGCCCCTGGCTGGCCGCTTTGAAAAAGACAACGATCTGGTGGTGGGCTATTTCCACCAACAACAGGTGGATCGTCTCGATCATAACGACACTGCCTACCAGATGCTGTCCCGCTTCTATCCGAAGTGGAGCGAATCACAACTGCGCAGCGAACTCGGCCGCTTCGGTTTTCATGGCGATGATGTGTTCGCTCCCATTGGCCGCTTCTCCGGTGGCGAAAAGGCGCGCCTGGCCCTGGCCATGATCGTGCAACAGAAGCCCGCCCTGCTGGTACTCGATGAGCCCGCCAACCACCTGGACCTGGACATGCGTGAAGCGCTGACCATGGCGTTGCAGGCCTTTGAAGGTGCCGTGGTCATGGTCTCCCACGACCGGCATCTGCTGGAAACCACCGTGGATGAGTTCTGGCTGGTGGCCAATGGGGCGGTATCGCGCTTCGATGGTGATCTGGATGATTACGCGCGCTGGCTGCAACAGAACCGAAAGGACGGCAAACCGGCACGGGAAGAAAAAGCGGATGACGGTCTCGACGCCAAGGCCCGTCGCCAACTGGCTGCGCAAAAACGCGAGCAGCTTCGTCCGCTGAAAAAGCAGGTGGAAAAACTGGAAAAGCAGCTTGCCGACTGCGAAGCTCAGCTGGAAAAAACCGAGACAGCGTTGGGCGATGAATCCCTCTACACCGACGCCAGCCGCAAGAACGAAATGAATGGCCTGCTCGGCGACCAGGCCCGGCTGAAGAAGCAGCATGATGAACTGGAAGGTGAACTTCTGGAAGCCATGGAAGCGCTGGAAACGGCAGAGGCGGAGTTGGACTAGCAGGACTAGTCTTTTCGAGTTTCGAGTTTCGAGTTTCGAGTTTCGAGTTTCGAGTTTCGAGTTTCGAGTTTCGAGTTTCGAGTTTCGAGTTTCGAGTTTCGAGTTTCGAAAAGCAAAACCGGATTCGGCTGAAAGCTAAAGAGTTTTTTAGCTTTTGATTTTCGCAACTCGAAACTCAAAACTCGTCACAAAAGCCAAGATTCCAACGTAAAATCACATATCGACCAGTTGCGTCTGGTACACCACCGGCCCGGTGGGTTGCCCGGTGGGCGAGCCACCTTTCGGTTCAAGACTGATTGCCAATGAACGGCTCTTCAGCAATTCACGCACCTGCTCATTGCTGAGCGTAATCCGCAATTCAGCGCCCTCAGTGGGCAGAACAGTCAACGACACCGGCACACCGGATTCCGGCAATAACCAGAGCTCATAATCCTGCCCGGCTTCAGCGCTGACCGGCGGCAGGGCTTTCAGCGTCAGATGCTGATCACCAGCCGATGCGTTCATGACCCACAAGGGCTGGGCCTGCTCTGACTGCACCACCGCAACCAGACCCTGCCGGCCCTGCTCGGGGAGCGGCGTCCACACCAGCATGATCAACAGGCTGGCCATGGCCAGTAACGCACTCCAGCGCCAGAATCCCACGCCACGCTTGTCAGCAAGCGGCGCAGGTTCAGAAAACAGGCGCTGCTCTATCTGGTCCCATAGCTGCGCAGGGGGCTCGGTTTTGGGAAGACTATTGTTGAACGGTTCAAGACGGCGCTCCCAATACCACACCTGGCGACGCAGTCGCGGCGACTCCATCATCCAGTGCTCAAAACGCTTGCGCGCGGCACCCTGCAGTGTCCCCACCACATATTCGGAAGCCAGCGCCTGATTGCGCTCGAAGTGATCCGGTTTCATGAACCGAGACACCGTCTCAGCACCGACAGACCGCGACGCACCGCACTTTTGGTGGTACCCAATGGCTGCCCCATGGCTAACGCCAGCTCCTGATGCGTAAAGCCACGGTAGTAGGCCATCTCGATCGTGGAGCGATAACGCTCATCCAGATCCTTAAGGCAATCACTCAGCCGCTGCCGCTCGGAGTGGGCATCCGCCATCTCCATGGGCCCCGGCGCGTCACTCTGCTGGGTGGTTTCTACCTTTTCGAAATCCACGTGGTGACGACGCTTGCGCAACGCATCAAGACAACGATAACGCCCAATGGACATCATCCACGTGATTGGCGTGCCGCGATCCGCATGGTATTCACCCGCGTGATGCCACACCTGAATATAGGTTTCCTGCAACACGTCCTGTGCCTCGTCAGTGTTGCGCAGCAGATGCACGCACATGCCATATACCGCTGCACTGGTTTGCTGATACAGACAGGCGAACGATTGACGATCCCCCTGAGCGGATTTCGCCAGCAACGTTACCAGTCGTTCATTATCGCAATCCATAACCTGAACCTGAACGTGAGTAGAGCCTCAGTCATGACATTGCGCATGTTAGTGGTACGTGAATAACCCTGATCTGGATGCATAAAAAAACAAATTATTTTTTGCATCCGTTCTCGAGACCGGCGCGTAACTCCCTGAAGGAGCCTCCGAATAACTCCTTGCATGCTCAGTCTTTCAGGCTGGTTCGCAATCTAGGCGCGATTTTGAAGGTGTATGTCGATCCATCAAAAAAGCACAACAACGAGTGCGAACCAGCCTGGAAGACCCGGAGGGCGCGGCCTGAAGCGCCCATCTGCCGGGTCTTGTCTCTCGGAAAGGGAACCACCCTGACCATCGAGACAAGACCCAACAGCTGCACGCTTCAGGTCACGCTGAGTACGCAAGGAGTTATTCAGAGGCTCCTTAACGACAATCAAATAAGGGAGATTTGTCATGCAACGCCGCTCATTACTTCTACCTGCCACCTGCACCCTGGCAGCCATGCTGGCCAGCGCCGGCACCCTGGCGTCAAGCCACCGTGAAGCCCCCTTCATTACCGGCATGCCCAAAGTCGACGGCACCGACTTCTACATGTTTAACAGCTATGAAGCTGACCGCACCGGTTATGTGACGCTCATCGCCAACTACCTGCCGCTGCAGGATGCCTACGGTGGCCCGAATTACTTCTCTCTGGATGACGATGCCATCTACGAGATTCACATCGACAACACCGGGAACGCCCAGGAAGACATTACTTTCCAGTTCCAGTTCAACACCGAACGCAAAAACCTGACCGTTCCCGTTGGCGGCGTGGACGTGCCGGTTCCATTGATCAACATCGGCGCCATATCGGCAGCCAATAACGCCGCACAGAACGTGCTTGAAAGTTACACCGTAAAAATGATTACAGGCGATCGTAGAACAGGCACGGTACAGAACCTGACAGACGCCAACAGCGGCAGCACCTCGTTCGACAAACCCCTGGATAACATCGGCACCAAATCCATCGGCGACTACGAAACCTATGCCGAAACCTTTATTCATGATGTCACCATTCCTGACTGCCCCATGCCGGGCAAAGTCTTCGTTGGCCAACGTCAGGAAGGTTTTGTGGTGAACCTGGGTGAGGTTTTTGACCTGGTTTCCCTGAACCCGCTGGGAGCCCGTGATTCCCGCAGCAACACCATTGGCGACAAGAACATCACCAGTCTCGCCCTGGAAGTCCCAGCCTCATGTCTGACTGGCGACAACAGCGTGATCGGTGGCTGGACCACCGCCAGCATTCGCCAGGCGACGGTAATCAACCCTTCCCCCAAAGGTACGGCTACCACCTCCAGCGACAATGCTAAAGGCCCTGCGGTGAAAGGCGGCGCCTTTACCCAGGTATCCCGCCTCGGCAACCCGCTGGTAAACGAAGTCGTGATCGGGCTGCAGGACAAGGACCGTTTTAATGCCAGTGAGCCGAAGGACGACGGTCAGTTCGCCACCTATGTCACCAACCCGACGCTGCCGGCTCTGGTAGAAATTCTCTTCGGCGTGCCTGCACCGGAAACCCCGCGTAATGACCTCGTCACCGTGTTCCTTACCGGTGTACCCGGCGTGACCCAATTGCCCACGGTGACCGCCAGTGAAATTCTGCGCCTGAACACCGCTATTGCAGCCACCGCGGCAGGTTCTCAAGTCGATCTTGGCGTGGCCGGGGGCGACTTTGCCGGCTTCCCGAATGGGCGTCGCCCCATCGATGATGTGGTGGATATTGCGTTGACAGCGGCAGAAGGCTTCCTCTGCGGCGGTGACGTAAATGGCATGGCGGAAGGTGGGGAGATCGGTAACTGCGGTAACCAGAATAGCCAGGTGAATGGCGGGGCCATCGTCAATGACGGCGCTCTTCCTGATCCAGATGCTTACCTGACCGTCTTCCCCTACCTGAACACGCCGCTGCCCGGCGCCGATAACGTCGCCGCCATGCCCATGTAAGGAGGACACCATGCGATTCATCACGCTTTCCGCAATATCGATATCCGTGCTGGCCTTGTCCGCGTGCGGCGGTGACAACGACCGCCGCCCGGTGCAGATCCAGCCAGCTATCGATTACACCGCCTTTGTGAAGGTACAGCTGGCCAATACGCGAGACGATCGCGAACCGGTCAACATCAACCGGCTGCGCCTGATCGACCGAGACAGCAATAACCCGGAGGCCTATGACAGTGTCCTGGATACACCGAACCAGGCCAACTGATCGGGGGACGTGTCACCATCGCAACAGGATGGTGACACGTTTTTTTGTTGCCCTGTTCAGTCTGCTTGCCGGACTGGCCGGGGCGGCGCCCTACACGCCGGCCAGCGACGATCAAGTCCTTGCCGAACTGACTCCCGCCGAGCAGGCATTGGGACAGCCCGATCGTGCCGACAATGAAGCCGATGCAATACGCAAGGCACGCACCTATGTTGATTATGCCCGCCAGCAAGAAGACGCCCGATTTCTTGGCTATGCGCTGGCTACTCTTTCCCCCTGGTCTGACTCCTCCTCCCCTCCAACAGTCCTGTTGATGGCGGAAATAGAACTGCGCCAACATCAATTCGACAATGCCAGAGCCAGACTGCAATCACTACTGTCAAAACGCCCCGAACAGGGTCAGGGCTGGCTGATGCTGGCCAATCTGGAACGGGTTCAGGGACGTTTTGATGACGCGACCCATGCCTGCCGCCGCGGTGCAGGCAGCCTTTCTCCCGTTACCGTGGTGATATGCCAGGGCAGCATCCAGGCCGTCACCGGCAAACTGCCACAGGCATGGCAGACCCTGAACAGGCTGGCAGAGCAAGGCCTCGCCGCCCCCGGCAATGAACAGCGCTGGCTATATACCCTGCTGGCGGAAATGGCGATCCAGAAAGGTCTCCCGAACCAGGCCCAACGCCATATAGACATGGCCAGGCTGGTCGCACCTGACGATCCCTATCTGACCTACCTGCAAAGTGATGTGTGGCTGAAACAGGGTCACAACGACAAAGTGATTACCCGGCTACAGCACTGGCAGGAAAGAGAAAATGCCCTGCTGCGTCTCAGTATCGCCGGCCAGCGCAGTGGACATCCCGACGCCAGTCAGTGGCAACAGGCATATCAGAAGCGAATTGCAGCGGCACGACAATCCGGACGCGACATCCATCTGCGGGAACAGGCTCGCTTCCAGCTGGAAGTCACCGGGCAATATCTGGCAGCCCTGGCTAACGCCCGGGCCAACTGGGATCAACAGCGCGAGCTGCCGGATCTGCGTTTGCTGCTTGCCAGTGCCCGCACCAACAGCGACCCGGAAAGTCTGCAACTGGCCACGGATTTCATCCAACGCCACGAGATTCACGATGCCACCCTGCAACAGCTACAGGAAAACCAGCCATGAAACGACTGATTGTCTGCCTGTTGCTGGTGGTATCAGAACTGGCTCTGGCGCACAAACCCAGCGACAGCTACCTGCAACTGGAAAGCCGCGACGACAGCACCGTCATCACCGGGCAATGGGACATCGCCCTGCGCGACCTGAACCTGATATTGCCACTGGATACCAATCGGGATGGTCTGATCATGTGGGGCGAGCTGTTGGGCCAGCAACCCGCCATTGCCAGTCAGATACTGTCCACACTCACGGTTAATGCCATGACAGACAGGCAAACTGCCGATTGCCCACTAAGCCTCACTGGACTCCAGGTCAGTGACCATGTGGATGGCCGTTATGCCGCCCTGCATCTTCGCGGCAACTGCCCGATAGCACCACAGTTTCTTGAGGTGGATTACCAGTTTCTGTTTGCTCAGGATCCGGAGCACCACGGCCTGCTCAAACTACGTCATAACGATGATGTTCTGACCGCCACCTTCAGCGATGGACAACGACAACAGCAACTCAGTCAGGACAGTGTCTGGCAATCGTTCCAGGGATTTATTGGACAAGGCATCCACCATATCCTGATCGGTTATGACCACATCCTGTTCCTGCTCACCCTGCTGTTCCCCGCCGTGCTGGTCTGGCGTACCGGTGGCTGGCAACCCGCCCCAAGCATGACCATGGCACTGGGCCAGACCCTGTCCATCGTCACCGCGTTCACCCTGACCCATTCCCTGACACTGGCCCTGGCCACACTGGGCATCATCTCGCTGCCATCCTGGCTGGTGGAATCCGCCATTGCGGCTACCGTGGCCATCGGTGCGGTGGCCAATCTGCTGCCCCGCTTCTTCCCGAGACGCTGGGTAATGGCCTTCGTGTTCGGTCTGATCCACGGGCTGGGTTTCGCCTCAGTACTGGCCGATCTTGGCCTGACCAGCAGCGGTATATTCCTACCCTTGCTGGGCTTCAACATCGGCGTGGAACTGGGGCAGGTGGCCATCGTCATGGTCTTTGTTCCGATTGCCTATCTGATGCGGCAGACCCATTTCTATCAACGGATCTTCGTGCCGGCCGGATCACTGTCGATCATGGTGCTGGCAGGGGTATGGCTGGTGGAGCGACTGGCGTAACGAGTTTCGAGTTTCGAGTTTCGAGTTTCGAGTTTCGAGTTTCGAGTTTCGAAGAGAAAAACCCACGCAAACCGAAAGCCAAAGGTTTTTGTTTAACGCTTTTGATTTTCGAAACTCGCAACTCGCCCCACCATGGAAGACCCGATTTCTGCGTGCCGCGTGTTGCATGTTGCGTGATGCAGCCGCAGAGCGGCCACAAAAAAGCCGCCCCGGTTTCCCGGGGCGGCTTTTTATCAAGCTGAAGTCGCGGCGCGGAAGCCGCGTTTAAACTTTCAACTGGTCTTACAGCACTTCAACGATAGTAGCGTTGGCAGTACCGAGACCTTCACAGATCGCCAGCAGGCCGTACTTGCCACCACGACGCTTCAGTTCGTAGATCAGAGTACCCATCAGCTTGGTACCAGTGCCACCCAGCGGGTGACCCAGCGCTTGGGCGCCACCATTCACGTTCAGCTTCTCGTAGTCAGCACCGATAGCCTTCATCCACGCCAGCGGTACGGAGCCGAACGCTTCGTTCACTTCATACAGGTCGATGTCGCCGATGGTCATGCCGGCCTGGGCCAGCACTTTCTCGGTGGCCGGAATCGGGCCTTCCAGTACCATGGTCGGATCGGAACCCACTACTGCCATGGAGTGGATACGGGCCAGCGGAGTCAGGCCGTATTCTTTAAGGGCCTTCTCGCTGACGATCATCAGGGCAGAAGCACCGTCAGTGATCTGGCTGGCGTTAGCCGCACTGATGTAACCGCCTTCTACCAGCGGGTTCAGGGACTTGATGGCGTCCAGGTCAGCTTCCCAACGGATACCTTCGTCCACCACGTGCTCTTCCTGGGAACCATCTTCCAGGGTCACGGTGATCGGAACGATTTCTTCCTTGAAGCGACCGGCTTCAGTGGCAGCAGCACCACGCTTGTGGGAATCGTAGGCGAACTGGTCCAGCTCGGGCTTGGTCACGCCGTACTTTTCGCACATGCGCTCAGCGCCATTGAACTGGCTGAAGTTCTCGCCGGGGTAACGCTCGCTGATCACCTGACCATCGAACGGGGTGCCCATTTCCTTCACGGCCACGGCCGGGGAACCGATCGGCACCTGGCTCATGGATTCCACACCACCGGCGATGATCACGTCCTGGGTACCGCTCATTACCGCCTGGGCAGCAAAGTGGATGGCTTGCTGGGAAGAACCACACTGACGATCAATGGTCACGCCCGGTACGGATTCCGGCAGGCAGGAGCTGAGGATGGAGGTACGCGCCACGTTGAAGGTCTGCGGACCGATCTGGCTCACACAGCCGTAGATCACGTCATCCACTTTCTCGGCCGGTACACCGGTGCGCTCGATCAGGGCGTCAATAACCTTGCCGCCCATGTCTGCCGGGTGAGTCTTGCTCAAACGACCGTTCTTCTTGCCACCTGCGGTACGTACCGCGGATACGATATATGCTTCTGCCACCTGGGCCTCCTCAATCTTTCTGACTGATTACCACGGGAAATATGGCTTGCAGGCTACGACCTGACCGCGATCTTCTCAATGACGCTTTTGCACGCCACACCGCCATTCCGGTCAGGTCATCAGTGGCTATGAGCCCTGCAGGGCCTCCTCGACAAAATCCAGCCGATCCTGACCGAAGAACATTTCATTGCCCACAAACAGGGTCGGCGCACCGAACACGCCACGCCTCACCGCGTGCTCGGTATTTTCCTTAAGGCGGGCCTTCACATCCTCATCGGCCGCCTGAGCCAGCCAGAAATCAGCCTCCAGCCCGGCACTGGACAGCACTTCGGCGACCACCTCGGATTCGGACAACTTACAGGGCGAGCGCCACATGGCATCGAACAGGGCCTGCACCAGAGTCTTCTCCTGATCATGTCCTTGAGCCGCGGCGAGAATGCGCATGGGCAGCAGGGTGTTGACCGGGAAATGGGGATTGAAGTTCAGTGGTACCTGATAGCGCTGAGCGAACCGGCCAAGATCGCGAAGCATGTACTGCCCTTTGGCGGGCACCGCCGCAGGCGGATTGTTACCGGCAGCCTTGAATACCCCGCCCAGCAACATCGGAGTAAGGAGCAAATCAGCGTCGTTTCTCTGACACAATGCCGGCAACTGGCTCCAGGCTAGATAAGCCGCCGGGCTTCCCACATCAAACAAAAACTCTACTTGCTGACCCATACCTCTCTCCTCGCAGCGCACAGCGCAAATAAAACAGTGAACAGTGAACAGTGAACAGTGAACAGTGAACAGTGAACAGTGAACAGTGAACAGTGAACAGTGAACAGTGAACAGTGAACAGTGAACAGTGAACAGTGAACAGTGAAGGCTGCCCGACCGGCATAACCTGTCAAGTATTTGTTTTGCTTTTTCCTTGTCTTTTAAACGCAAAAAGGCCGCGCCAAAAACACGGTCGCGGCCTCCTTCCTGGAAGTAACAACAACGCGCTATCGCGCCGCTGTTCACTATTCACTGTTAACTATTAACTGCTGTTTTTTCAGCAACCCCAACACCTTCTCCCGCAGCCACCCATGAGCCGGGTCGCCGCTCTGGTCTCGATGCCAGTACAGGTGCATTTCCAGATCGCTAAGCTCGGCAGGCAACGAACGGACCGTCATGCCTTCACGGGACAAGCGTCCCGCCAGCGTGGCCGGCAGGGACAGCAGCAGGTCGGTTTGCTGGACGGTACTGATGGCCGCCTGGTAATGCTGACAACGCATACGGATATGACGCCGGTAGCCCAGCCGTGCCAGGCCGAAATCTTCCAGACCCGGCCCCTCACGGCGGGAAGACACCAGCACATGCTGTGCAGCAAGGTAGGCTGGCAGGTCCATGCCCTGCGCCAGCGGATGCCCCTCGCGCATCATCACCACCATGGGGCCGGACAGCACCGGCACATGCTCGATGGTTTCCGGCATGGCCAGCATCACATCGCAGGCCAGATCCAGCCTGCCGCTGGCCAGCTCCGTGGCCATCTGCCGCCGGCGGATAGTCAGGGATTGCAACTTGATACCCGGCGCCTCGCTCATCACCTGCGCCATCAAGGGCGGAAGCAGGCAACCCTCCAGACCGTCACGCAGGCCCAGCACGAAGGTCCGTTCGGCTTCCGTTGCATCAAAGCCCCCCTCATCACTCAGGCAACGCTGGAACCCACCCAGTGAATGACGCACAGGGCTGATCATGGCCCGTGCCCGTGCCGTAGGCACCATCCGGCTGCCCTGACGCACGAACAGGGGGTCATCGAGACGGTCACGCAGGCGCCCCAGGGCATGACTGACCGCAGGCTGGGTCAGGTTCAGCACCTTGGCCGCCCGGGTCAGGGACCCCTCGGTATAGATGGCATCAAAGACCACGAAGAGGTTCAGATCAAAACGCGAAACATGCATGAAATTTATCAATTTCCATGTCGTTAATTCATTGGATTTATTGAAACCTGCTTACTAGCATCGGTCAATGGATAGCTGCATGACGCCGGATGCCTGACGCTGGACGCCCGGCCTGCGGCCGAAACCCCGCAAACACAGGACAAATCATGGGCCAGAACTCGCAACGTATCTTGATCACCGGTGGTGCCTCCGGGCTGGGGCGCGCCATGGCTGAGGCCTGGGCCAGAGACGGCGCCCGGGTGTTTATTGGTGACGTGAATGAAGAACGCGGCCGGGAAACGGTGCAGGCCCTGTCAGCTCTGCCCGGCACGGTGGAATTCCAGTATCTGGATGTGCGCGACCCGGCCAGTTTCAACCAGGCCCGGGAATGGCTGGAGCAAAACTGGGGCGGCCTGGATGTGCTGGTCAACAATGCCGGCGTGGCGGCGGCGGCCCGCATCGACCGGGGCGACATGGCCGACTGGGACTGGATTTTCGACATCAACGTGAAAGGTCCGGTGCGCGGCTGCAAGGTGTTCGTGCCAATGATGAAGCGGCAGGGCCATGGCCATATCGTCAACATTGCCTCCCTCGCCGGTCTGGTCAACGCACCCGCCATGGCCAGCTATAACGTGACCAAGGCCGGAGTGATCTCCCTGTCGGAAACCCTGCGCAACGAGCTATCCATCCACAATATCCACTGCACCGTGGTATGCCCCGGCTTTTTCCGCACCAACCTGCACGAATCGGTGCGCTCTCCCGAACCGGGCATGATCGAAATGGTGGACAAGCTGTTGTCCAGCGATGAGCTGACCGCCGGGCAGATTGCCGACATGATCAAACAGGCGGTTGCACGCAACCAGTTCCTGCTGATTCCCCACAAGAGCGCGCGACGAGCCTGGTTCATCAAACGTTTTGTCCCTGCACTTTTCCGCCGCGTAATGCGTGACAGCGCCAACCGCATGGAACGCCAACTGAAGAAAGCGGAATCGCGCTGATGCCGGTGATTTACCTGATCCGCCATGGCCAAGCCAGTTTTGGCAAACCGGACTATGACAAGCTTTCCGACAATGGCTGGGAGCAAAGCCGGCTGCTGGGCCGGGCCATGCAGAACCAGGATCTCGGTGTCCCTTTGGCCCTGTGCGGCACCATGCGCCGGCACACCGAAACCGCCGAGGCCACCCTCACCGAACTGGGTCTGCCGGCACAATGGCGCACCGATACCGGCTTCAACGAATACAACCACAAGGAAATCCTGGCGCTGGACTGGCCTCTCGCCGCAGACCATACCGCGGTGACCAAATGGCTGATGCAACAGGAGCAGCCGCGCAAGGTATTCCAGAACCGCTTTGAGCAAGCGGTACGCCGCTGGCAAAAGGGCGAGGACGACTACTCGGAAAGCTGGCCCCAGTTCCGCGAACGGGTACTGGCCAGCACCTACAGTCTGGGCAATAGTCTCAGCAAAGGAGACAGCGCCCTGGTGTTCACCTCTGGCGGCGCCATCAGTGTGATCATCCAGCACCTGATGAACCTGGAAGACGACGCCCTGCTGACCTGGAATCGCACCCTGATCAACGCCAGCGTGACGCGGCTGGTTGTGAACGCCGGGGCATTGCGGTTAGTGTCAGTCAACGAACATTTGCATCTGCCGACGGAGCAGGTGACGTATAGATAAGCGGCAAGCTACAAGCTTCAAGCTGCAACGCGCTAAAGGACGGAATAATTTGAAATCCTTCAGCCCGCGCCGCAAGCCAAAATCGCGGGTACAGAATGGCAGCTTCACCCTTCATTCGTCGCGTTGCAGCTTGTAGCTTGTAGCTCTGCCTTTGGTTCGCATTTCAATGCGACACCCCGCACCCATCTGAACTTCTGGAGAAATAACCATGCCCGTCCGCAAGAACATCCTGATCACTGGTGCCAGCTCCGGGCTTGGCGAAGGCATGGCGCGGATATTTGCGGCCAGGGGGCGCAACCTGGCCTTGTGCGCACGGCGCATGGACCGGCTGGAGAAACTGAAAGCGGAGCTGGAAGAAAAACATACCGACATTACCGTCCTGATCAAGCCGCTGGACGTGGCGGATTATGATCAGGTGTTTGCGGTATTCGATGCGTTCCGCACCGAGCTGGGCAGCATCGACCGGGTGCTGGTGAATGCCGGCATGGGCAAGGGCCAACCCATCGGTACAGGCTACTTCTATGCCAACCGCCAGACAGCGGAAGTGAACTTCGTGGCGGCACTGGCACAGATGGAAGCGGCCATGGAAATTTTCCGGGCGCAGAACAGCGGGCACCTGGTGGTAATTTCATCCATGAGCGCCATGCGCGGCATGAAGAAGAACCTGACCACCTATGCCGCCACCAAGGCCGGCATCGCCATGCTGGCCGAAGGCCTGCAAATGGAACTGGCCGGCACCCCCATCAAGGTCACCACCCTGTTCCCCGGCTTCATCCGTTCCGAGATCAATGAAAAGCTCAAGAACACCCCCTTCATTGTGGATACCGAAACCGGCTGCAAGGAACTGGTAAAAAACATCGAAAAGGAAGTGATGCACGCCGCGGTACCGGCCTGGCCCTGGCGCCCCATGGGCTTTGCCATGCGCAACTTCCCGCTGAAGATTGTGGACAAATTGATGGGATGATTGAGAGCAGTTAATAGTTAACAGTGAATAGTTAATAGCGGCGCGATAGCGCGTTATTGGTGTTTCAACGTAAGAGGCCGCGCCCAAGCTTTGGGCGCGGCCTCCTACGTTAAAGACACAAGAAAATGGTTCGCGAGCTGTTCACTATTCACTGTTAACTGTTAACTGCCTTAATCAATCGGGCCGGGGGTCTTGCGCTTCTTGACGGTGGCGAAGCCGCCCTGGGTGTCCGGGGCGGCGGGGCGGCTGCTACGGGGGCCGCCGGCTTTCTTGGGCGATACCTTTTTCTTCAGCGGCTTCTTGCCGCCTTTCTTGGCATCGGTTTTTTTCTTCAGCTTTTTCTTCTTGCTGCCCGCGGCCTTGCCGTTGGCTTTCAGTTTCTTCGGGCCGAGAAACTTGCCTTTCAGCTCTTCGACAATGCGGAACTCGAAATTCTGCCGAAGGTAACGCTGGATACTCGCCATCAGATTCCATTCGTGGGCAGGAATCAACGAGATCGCAGTGCCTTCGCCCCCGACCCGGCCAGTACGACCGATACGGTGAACGTACTCATCGCCGCTGCGCGGCATGTCGAAGTTGATCACCAGATCGAGGCCATCCACATGAATACCGCGCGCCGCCACATCAGTGGCCACCAGCACGCGCACACCGCCATCCTTGAGGCGATCCATGGCCAGCTTGCGATCCTTCTGGTCTTTCTCGCCGTGGAGCACGAACACCTTCAAGCTTGGCGTACGCAATACGCCACCGAGACGATCCGCCTGCTCACGGGTGTTGGTAAAGATCACTGCCTTGTCATAGGTCTCGTGGGCCAGCAACCACTGCACCAGCCGTTCCTTGTGGGCCACATCATCCACGGTGATGATCTGCTGACGAATGGATTCGTTGAGATCACGCACGGTATCGAGCAACAGAAACTTTGGCTCACGCAGCACGTTCTGTGCGACACGGTCCATGGCATTGCCGCCACGGGTGGCCGAAAACAACAGGGTCTGCCGCTCCTCCGGACACAGCGCCGCCAATCGCAGTACGTCGTCACTGAAGCCCATGTCCAGCATGCGATCGGACTCATCCAGAACCAGTACTTCCAGATCGCCCAGCAGCAGGTTGCCCGCTTCCAGATGCTCAAGAAGACGCCCCGGCGTGCCGATCAGGATTTCGGGATTGCGGCGCATGTTGGCGGCCTGCACCTTGAAGTCTTCGCCACCGGTGACCAGTTCAGCCTTGATGAAGGTATAACGGGCCAGCGCTTCTACCTGCTTGAGTGTCTGCTGGGCCAGTTCCCGGGTGGGCAGCAGAATCAGGGCGCGGGTGTCGGTACGCGGGCGGGAGTGCTGCAGCAGGCCATTCAGCAACGGCAGCAGGAAGGCCGCGGTCTTGCCGCTACCGGTACGGGCGATCACCCGCAGATCATGTCCCGCCAGTGCCTCGGGAATGGCAGATGCCTGAACCGGGGTGGGTTCAGTGATATCCATTTCGGACAAGGCGCGCACCAGGCGCTCGTGGAGATTGAGGTCGGCAAAGGTGGACATGGGATTCGGCTCCGGTGTTGAGGGGGCATTGTAGCGGGTATCGCCGGTGAAGGCTTGCTAAACGCACCTCACCATCCACATGAGCCCAGCTGAAGGAGGGAAGTATCGAGTTGCGAGAAGCGAGTTTCGAAAACCCTGCTCCACTGTCATCTACTAGCGGTTTTCGCTTTTCGAAACTCGCTTCTCGTCACTCGCAACTCATCTCACACCATTGCCCCAGCAACGGGCGCAGCGGAGGAACATCAGACATCGCGGCCGCAAGGAGGTGAGCGGGACGGATGACTGGCGTTCCTGCTTCAGGCTATTCGTCTGCCACCCAGGCAAAACGAGGAATGACTTCCCCCTCCTTTTCCACCGTCTCGACGAACATGCTCAACGGCCTGACCCAGAGCGCCCGGTCGCCGTAGAGCGGGTAGTAGACCACCAGGGTTTCTTCGGTTTCTGAATGAGTGGCCAGGCCGATGACCTGATAATCGTTGCCTTTGTAATGGCGGTAGCGGCCCGGTTTGACGTCGCTCACTTCATGCTCCTCTTGCCAGACGCTCGGCGATGGCCGCCAGCACCTGGGGGTTCCAGGGCAGCCCCACATGGGTGCCTTTGACTTCCACATTTTCGGTGGTCGGGCCGTCATTCTCCAGACAGCAGCGCCAGCTCACAATGCCATCTTCGCGGGTATAGATGGCCGTACAGGGCACCGGCGGTGCCACGATACGCTCACGAAAAGCCTCATGATCCGGGTTGTGCTGCGGGTTGAGCCAGCGAAACAGCGCACTGACGTTGTTGGCATCCGGATCGTGATTGATCGGGCTGCCCAGGGTAAACACCTGACTCACCTGCTCCGGGAAGGCCCTTGCCAACTCACGGGCAAACACTCCACCGAGACTCCAGCCCACCAGCGCCACCGGCCTTTCATGGCGGGCCTTGATGGCTTGAAGATGGGTGACCAGCAACTCCCGGCGCTGACGATTCATGCCGGTATTGGTGCCCTGGGCCCAGCCATAGCTGCTGTAGCCCAGCCGGGCCAGACTGCGCCGTAACGGCCGGGTGCTCACATCACTGGCACCGAAGCCCGGCAACACCAGTACCGGCTCGCCATTTCCGACAGGTAGCTGCCGGTGCCCCAAGCCCTTTACCAGATAGCGCCCATAGGCCAGCATGGCCCGGCTTTCGCCCAGCAACAGCCGCAAGGCCGGGGGTGACAGCTTCTCGGTCATGGTCCTGCTCCGCATTCGTTCATCACAGCAGGGATGGTACCCTGTGCAAAAAACCGTTAAATAGCGCTACTGACGATTGGCCCAACCGAACACTCCCGCCGGCAGGCGGTCACAAGGACCAGCATCAACACCATCAAGAGGACCTTATGCAGAAAACCCTGGTTATCCTGATTTCCCTGTTCCTGCTGTGCAGCACCAGCCAGGCCATGGCGCGCAAGAGCGAAGAGAGCAAGAACGTGTTCGGCTGGGTGGAGAGGACCACCCTGATGCCCTGGGGCGTGAAGCTGAAAGCCAAACTGGACAGTGGCGCCCTGACCTCTTCCCTGCATGCCACCGATGTGGAGATTTTTGAAAAGGATGGCGACAAGTGGGTGCGCTTCACCGTGAATGTGAAAGATCAGGCCACCGGCAAGAAAGTCTCGAAGACGTTTGAAAAGCCCCGCTATCGCCGGGTACTGATTCGCGGCGCGGGAGGTGAAGACCGCCGCCCGGTCGTGCTGATGCAGCTGTGCATGGGCGACACCATCTATGAAGAGCAATTCACTCTCAACGACCGCTCGGACATGATCTATCCGGTCCTGCTCGGCCGCCGCACCCTTGCCCATCTGGGGTACCTGGACGTGACCGAAACCTTCCTCCACGAACCGGAATGCACCGACAAGTCACCGATCAAGCGGCACAAGGAAGAGGATTGAATAACGCAACACGCATCACGCTGCACGCAACAACGCGGTTAAGGGTCGTCCCGGAAAATGAGCCATGCCCGCGCCCTGAGTCGGGGCGCGGGTAGATAGCCAGAATAAACAAGAAAAGTGATTCGCGTTGTTGCGTGATGCGTGATGCATGTCGCGGCCTGTTAAGCCGGATTTACCTCGAAATACCCCAGCAACACATCCAGTGCCTCACGTAGCACACTTCCCTGCAGGCTGATGCGGGCTTCCAGTTCGGCCACTGCGTCATCCGCATCCAGGCTGTCGATGTTTTCCTGCAGCAGATCCAGCGCCTTGATGCGCTTGATCTCCAGCTTGTCGTTCACGTCCAGCTCCAGGTTGTCCTGCCAGGCCAGGTTGATGCGGGTCACCACCATGCCGGTTTCCAGGTGGGCGAGGATTTCTTCTTGGCCCAGATCCACAGCGGTAAATTTCACCGCCGCCCCTTCATCCTTCACGCCTTTCAGTTCACAGCGGTCGCCCAGGGTAAACCCTTCCGGCAGCAGCTTGGTGTCGCGCAGCCAGTTACTGAAGCTGGTGTAGGGCGCCGAGTTGGGGGCCGGGTAAGCCACTGGCAGGGTGCCAATGGCCTTGCGCAGGCAGGCCACCACTTCTTCGGCTCGGGTGGCGGAAGAGGCATCCACCAACACCCGCTTGCGCTGGGTATCGATCAGCAGGTTGGTACGACGGGAGCGGGTAAACGCCCGCGGCATCAGCTCGAAGGTGATCTGCTCTTTCAGCTCGGCCTTCTCCTTGCGGCCCACCTTGCGGCCTTCCTCTTCCTGGATGTACTCCACCTTCTCGTCCAGCAATTCCTTGATCACCGGCCCCGGCAGCAGGCGCGAGGTTTCCTGATAGGTGCAGTAGATGAAGCCGTCCACCGCGTAGGCCATCGGGTCCTGCCCCTTCAAAGGCGGCACAAAGCCCTCTGAGCGAAGCGTCTGGCTACCACAGGGCTGGCAGCGATTATTGGAGAGAATCTCGTCCAATTCGGCCACAGAGAAGGAAAAGGGCTCGTCGCCCAGATACACAATCAGGTTCTTGATCCACATAGTCTTGTATCCAATAGCCGGGGCGAGAAAAGGCGCCACCAAAACACGGAGGGTCGGCCACAGTAGCGAAATGCCCAGCGCGCCTCAAGCAATATGGCGACAACTGATCAGCAAACCGGCAGACGTCTGGCCTGTCATGACAGCCGCATCTGTGGCATCAATAGGCAGTCATCAGAATCAGGAGGCCCCATGGATTATCTGCGCACCCCGGACAGCCGCTTTGAACGCCTGCTGGATTACCCCTTCGCCCCTCATTACCACGATGTGGGCGGCCTGCGGATGCACTATCTGGATGAGGGGCCCATGGACGCCAAACCGGTGCTGATGCTGCACGGCGAGCCGTCCTGGTCTTACCTGTATCGCCACATGATCCCGATCTGTACTGCCGCCGGACACCGGGTCATCGCACCGGACCTGATCGGCTTCGGCAAGTCCGACAAGCCCACCGATATGGATGCCTACAGCTACCAGAGCCACCTGGACTGGCTGCTTGCCTTGTTGACGCATTTGCAGCTGCAGGACATCACCCTGGTGTGCCAGGACTGGGGATCTCTGCTGGGGTTGCGACTGGCCGCGGAGCATCCGGATCGCTTTCGGGCCATTGTGGTGGGCAATGGCATGCTGCCCACCGGTGACCAGAAAGTGCCCACTGCCTTTCATCTGTGGAAGAATTTCGCCATCTACAGCCCACTGTTTCCCATTGCCCGGATCATCGACAGCGGCACCTTCCGCAAGCTGGGGCCGGATGAGCGCCGCGCCTACGATGCCCCCTTCCCCAACCGGAAATACAAGGCGGGCGCCCGGGCCTTTCCGAAACTGGTGCCGGTGACGCCGGACGACCCCGCCAGCGACGCCAACCGCGCCGCCTGGCAAGTGCTGGAGCAGTGGGACAAACCGTTTCTGACCACATTCAGTAATGGTGATCCGATTACCCGTGGAGGCGACCGCTACATGCAGGAGCGTATTCCGGGCGCTCAGGGACAAGCGCACCAGACGCTGGTGGGTGGGCATTTTCTTCAGGAGGATTCGCCGGTGGTGTTCGCCCGGGCGATCAACGAACTGCTTGCCGGACTGGACTAGCCGGCAAGCCAGACGACTCAGCCAACGATGGCCGCGACACTGCCGAAACAATACTCCACCCGGTTTCGGCCCCCGGCCTTGGCGCGGTAAAGCATTTCATCGGCGCGGGTGATCAACTGGTGGCCATCCGCTTCTTCATCCGGATCCCAGGTCACCACCCCGAAACTGGCCGATACCGGCAGCGGTGAACCATCAGCCAGAATGACCGGCGAGGCTTCGATACTGGTCCGGCAACGCTCCACCACCCGGCGGGCGCCGAGCTGCTCGGTTTCCGGCAACACCAGCACAAACTCTTCCCCGCCAATCCGGCCGACGGCATCTGTCTCGCGCAGGTTACCCTTTAGCACCGAGGCCACTTTCACCAATACCTCATCACCCACCCCATGACCGTAGGTGTCGTTGATGCGCTTGAAGAAATCCAGATCCAGCAGACAGACACTCAGGGGCCGGCCACTGCGACGGGCCCGCGCCACTTCATGATTCAAGCGGCAGAACAGTTCACGGCGATTGGAAAGACGGGTGAGCGGATCGCGCAGGGCCTGATCGCGCACCTGCGCCTCGCGGTAGGCCCAGCGTCCCAGCAACAGCGCCACCAGGGTGATCACCGCAGCAATGAAGGGCACCATGAACGCCACGGTGCTGCCCACCCAGTAATAGGAGAGTAATTCCTGGGAAATCGGGTACTTGCTGAAGTAGATCGCATGGGCGCTGTAGCCCTGCACCGACAGCCAGGCCAGCGCCAGCACCACCAGCACCGCAAAGGCGAAATTCCAGGCCACCCGGCGAAAGCCGAACAGGATAAAGCCCACCAGCGGCGAGCCCATCAGCACCATGCCGGTCATGGGACTGTAGAGTCCGAACGTCCAGCCCAGCAACAGGTAGCCCACCGCAAAGAAGGACATGAAAACAGCAGGATAAAACGAGGAGTGACGATCAGATCGACGCAGCAAGACACCCCAGATAACCAGTCCAATCCAGCCAGCCTGATTGAACAGCATCACCTGATTCATCACGTCGATGCCTTCCGCAGACAGGAACTCATCCGCAAAGGCCGTGAAATTCACGGTGAACAGGTGCCAGGCAAAAATGAAGCTCATGTAGCCCCACAGCAGCAACGACAGCAACAAACACTTGTCCCTGTCGCTCCAGTCGAGCAAACGTACAATCGCCATGAGTCTTGCTGATTTTCTTTTCATTATCCGGCGAGACCTGGTTCACACTAACAACTCCATTATGGCAGTTTCAGCGCGGGTCTCGACCTGCCCGGACAGCGTCCGTACCGGACAGGCGACCGGTAGTCGGATATTTCAGTGTCTCACCGACTCATTCGTAGCTCAGATGGGTGGCCTTGCCGCGGAACACCCGGTAGATGAACACCGTATAGGCCAGAATCATGGGCAACGCGATCACTGCTCCCCAGAAGGTAAACAGCAGAGATTCCGTGGCCGAGGCGGCATCCCAGATCGACAGTCGACCCAGCACCACATCCGGGAACAGGCTGTAAGCCAGACCAATACTCGCCAGCACACAGATCACGATCAGCGCCAGAAACGCCAGCCAGCCATAACCATTGTCGAGAATCTGGCGGCTGTTGAAGATCCAGATCAACCCGGCATATGCCAGACCGGTGGCAATGGGTATCGGCATCAGGCCGATGGCATTGGGCAGGGTGAACCACTTGTCCGCGATGGTTTCACTCACCAGCGGGGTGGCAATGGACACCAGCAACAGGAAAGCCCCCATGGGCCAGACCGCCAACCGCCCCCAACGGGCCGCCTTGTGGAACAGCTCCCCTTCCGTCTTGATCAGTAACCAGGCTGCGCCCAGCATGATGTAGAGCGCCGGCAGGGCGAGACCGATCAGTACCGCGAACAGGGTGCTGGTGGTGTCCCCGGTGAGGCCGGTGACGTAGGCACCCAGCATCCAGCCCTGGCACACCGACGCCACCAGTGAACCAATGGCAAACAGGCGGTTCCACATGGCCTTGTGCTGGTCGCCGGCCTTGACCCGGAAATCAAACGACACCCCGCGCAGGATCAGCCCCATCAGCATGATGGTCACCGGCAGGTAGAGCGACGTCAGAACAATGCCGTGGGCCTGGGGAAAGGCAATCAGCAGGATCCCCACGCCCAGTACGATCCAGGTTTCGTTGGCATCCCAGAACGGCCCGATGGCCGCCACCATGACATCCTTTTCCTGATCGGAGGCGAACGGCAGCAGCATGCCGATGCCCAGATCGTAGCCATCCAGTACCACATAGATGAGTAGTGCCAGCCCCATGGCGCCGGCAAAGAACAACGGAAGCCAGTATCCAAGATCCATCATGCGTCTCCTTCCAGGCGTTCTGCGTTCATCAGTTGCTGTTGAGGCAGCAGGGACAACGAGCGGGCCGGCTTGGTGGCCAGGTAGCGAAGCGCAGCGATGTAGGACACCAGCAGGAACGCATACAGCAGCACGTAACCAAACAGGGTTCCGGCCACCGTCGCACTACTGTGGTCGGCCACCACCTCCGCGGTTTTCAGCAAGCCATCCACGATCCACGGCTGACGGCCGATCTCGGTCACGTACCAGCCCGCCAGCACCGCCACCCAGCCGGAAAAGGTCATCACCGACAGGGCACGCAACAGCCAGGGGTGGTTGGCACTGCTGTCTTCCCGGGAACGGAACAGCCGCCACAGGGCCCACCATCCCACCAGCACCATCAGCATGCCGACGCCCACCATGATGCGAAACGACCAGAACACCGGCGCCACCGGCGGGTGCGCCCCTTCAAATTCATTCAGCCCCTTCAGTTCGCCATCCCACTCATGGGTGAGGATCAGGCTGGCCATGCCCGGTACCTTGATGGCCATGTGCGTGGTGCGAGCCTCTTCATCCGGAAAACCGAACAGGGTCAGCGGCGCATTGCGCTCGGTCTCCCAGATCCCTTCCATGGCAGCAATTTTGGCCGGCTGGTGCTCAAGGGTATTGAGGCCGTGCATATCCCCAATCCATACCTGCAGCGGCGCCAGCACCGCGGCCATGACCGCTCCGGTGCGCATCACTTTCCAGGTTGCCGGGCCATCCACCTGCTTCAGGGCCCGCCACGCACTGACCCCCATGATCAGGAAGGCCGCGGTGAGCAGCGAGGCATTGAGCATGTGCGCAAAGCGGTAGGGGAAGGAGGGATTGAAGATCACCGCCCACCAGCTCTCCACGAAGAACACCCCCTCCTCGATGCGGTAGCCCGCCGGGGTCTGCATCCAGGAGTTGAGGCTGAGAATCCAGAACGCGGAGAACGAGGTACCCACTGCGACCAGCGCCGTGGCAATCATGTGCATGCGATTGGACACCCGATCCTTGCCGAACAGCATGATGCCAAGGAAAGACGCCTCCAGGAAAAAGGCGGTGAGCACCTCATAGCCAAGCAGGGGCCCGGCGATATTCCCGGCCCGCTCCATGAAGCCCGGCCAGTTGGTACCGAACTGGAAACTCATGGTGATCCCGGACACCACTCCCAGCGCAAAGCTGAGAGCAAAAATCTTCACCCAGAAAAAATAGGCATATTCCCAGGCCTTGTCGCCGGACAGGGTGTAGCGCAGGCGAAAATAGAACAATACCCAGCACAGACCAATGGTGATGGTGGGAAACAGAATGTGAAAGCTGATGTTGGCGGCAAACTGCAGGCGCGCCAGCAGGAAGGGGTCAAACTCCATTCCATATCTCCTGTAGGAATATCCTTATAACCACACTATCAGACTTCTCCGATCTGCCCAGATGACAAATTGTCTCGCCTCCCGCACCCGTGAAGGAGACGTCAGCAATAACACTAAAAATACACAGGAAACAATTCGCTAGACAAACCACAACAAGGACACCACAGCACCCTTTCTGTTTACCCAACAAAATGCATTTCATCATTTTTTGCAGCTCTGGCTGCGACTTCGATATCTGTACCGTAATTAACGGGAGAGTCTCATGAGCAAAACAAAAAAAGTGTTTCAGGCATTGAGTGCCGCCGCTGCGCTGACGCTCAGCAGTACCGCTTTCGCGGCGGTGGAGCGTACCTTCTGCGTATTCGACATCATCGGCGCCAGTGGCGACACCTACAACATGATGAAAGACTACAAGACCGCCGCCCTGGCCTGGGGGGTGGATGTGGAACTCAAGCCCTACACTGACGAAAAGATCGCCTCTGAAGATCTCAAGGCCAACCAGTGTGATGCCGCTGTTCTCACCGGCATCCGCGGTCGCCAGTTCAACAGCTACACCGGCAGCATGGATTCCATCGGCGCCATCCCCAACTACGACGCCATGCAAACCGTGATCGCGGTACTGGCCAGTGGCAAAGTGGACCAGCATCTGGTGTCTGGCCCCTATGAAGTGGGCGGCGTGTTCCCCCTTGGCGCGGCCTTCCTGTTCCTCAAGGACAAGGAAATTGACACCGTGGAAGAGCTGGCCGGTAAATCCATCGCCGTTCTGGAGTACGACAGCGCCCAGGCCAACATGGCCTCACGGGTGGGCATGTCTCCGGTCATGTCAGATATCACCAACTTCTCTACCCGCTTCAACAATGGCTCCGTGGATATCTGCTTTGCCCCGGTAATGGGTTATTCCGCTCTGGAACTCTACAAAGGCATGGCCCCCAGCGGCGGCATCCTGGATTACGTGCTCGGTCAGCTGAGCGCCCAGGTAATCATTCGCAAGGACCGCTTCCCGGACGGCTTCGGTCAGCAATCCCGCCAGTTCATGTTTGGCCAGTTTGACCGCGCCATGAAGCTGATCGACAACTCCAGCAGCGAAATCGATGACAAATGGTGGATCCGCATCCCCGAGGCCGACACGCTGCGTTACGACCAGATGATGCGCGAGGCCCGCATTGCCCTCACCAAAGATGGCGTTTACAACAAAGACATGATGAGCCTGCTGCGCAAGGTACGCTGCCAGCAGGATGCATCCCGGGCCGAGTGCGTCAATCCGCAGGAATAAACCCGGTGCCGCCGCCCCTGTCGGCGGCGCCCTTTTGGGTCAGCCGACAGCCAAACTGGTGAAATGGGTTCAAGCGGTCTATGCTGGAATTGACCCAGGGTTAAAGGAATAACCGGAGGCTTACATGAAAACCTTGATTACCCGATTCCTGCAGGAAGAAAGTGGTGCCACCATGGTCGAGTACGCCATCGTTGCATCACTGATTTCTATCGCCGCTGTTGCCGTCATTGTTCTGGTTGGTGAAGAAGTGCTGGGCCTGTTCCAGGGGGCAGACACCGCCATGAAAGACAGCGGCATGTAACCGGCAAGCGGTTATCTTCCTGATTAACCAGTACGCCTGCGCCACAACCATAACCTCTGCTACCCTGTGACACTCCAGTTATCGTGGCGGAGTGTCCATGAGCCAGTCTTTCGGTTTCCAGTTCGACAATAGCTATTCCCGGCTGCCTGAAGCCCTGTTCTCCCGCTGTGATCCACAGCCCGTCACGACGCCGGCCATGGTGCTTTTCAACTCCGCTCTGGCCGACGAATTAGGCCTGGAGGCGCAACCTCTGGCAGAGCGCCCCGACTGTTTCAGTGGCAACCATCCGCTTCCCGGCAGCATGCCGCTGGCCCAGGCCTATGCGGGACATCAGTTCGGCCGCCTGACCATGCTCGGTGATGGACGTGCGATTCTGCTGGGTGAGCAGATAGCACCCGACGGGCGCAGGCTGGACATCCAGCTGAAAGGGGCCGGACGCACTCCTTTCTCACGGGGGGGCGACGGGCGCGCTGCCCTTGGCCCCATGTTGCGTGAATATGTGATCAGCGAAGCCATGCACGCGCTTGGCATTCCCACCACCCGCAGCCTGGCTGTCGTCTCAAGCGGTGAACCGGTTTACCGGGAACAACCCTTGCCCGGAGCAGTGCTTACCCGTGTCGCCGCCTCTCACCTGCGAGTGGGAACCTTCCAGTACGCTGCCGCGCAACAAGACAGCGCGTTAATGGATACGCTTATCCGCTACACCCTTGAGCGTCACTACCCGGAAAAACAGGACAGCGACAACCCCGCGCTGGCGTTACTGGATGCCGTCATCGATAAGCAGATCGCACTGGTCACTCACTGGATGCGGGTGGGCTTCATTCATGGCGTGCTTAATACCGACAACGTGACACTCAGCGCAGAGACCATTGATTACGGCCCCTGCGCCTTCATGGATCAGTACGATGAAAATACCGTCTTCAGTTCCATCGACCAGCAAGGCCGCTATGCTTATGGCAACCAGCCCGGCATCACCCAATGGAACCTGGGGCGCTTCGCGGAAACCCTGCTTACCCGCATGGACGACGACGTAGACAGCGCAGTAGAGATCGCCACCGAACGACTCAAGGCATTCAGTGCCCGCTACGATGCCAGCTGGCTGGCCATGATGCGAAGCAAACTGGGATTGACTGGCAGTGACGCCGGGGATGAGACACTGGCAAAAGACTTGCTGGCTCTGATGCAACTGCACAAGGCAGATTTCACCAACACCTTCCGCAGCCTGATTGGAGGAAAGCCGCTGCAGGGGCAACCTTATGACAATGACGCCTTTACGGCCTGGCATAACCGCTGGCTGAACCGGCTGGATCGCGATCCGCAAGCGTACGACCACGCCTGGGAACTGATGCGCAACAGCAACCCGGCCGTGATTCCGCGTAATCATCAAGTAGAAAAAGCGCTACGCGCAGCAGAAGATGGCGACCTCAGCGTGGTCGAATCCCTGCTCTCCGCGCTGGCCGATCCCTATGCGGAACGGGACAGCGATGATCCCTACGTGCAGCCGCCGAAGGAGGATGAGGTGGTGTGCGCTACGTTCTGCGGGACGTAAAAACGCGTTTCGAGTTTCGAGTTTCGAGTTTCGAGTTTCGAGTTTCGAAGAGCAAAACCCGCTCCAGCTGAAAGCCAAAGTGTTTTCTTTTACGCCTTTGATTTTCGCAACTCGAAACTCGTTACTCGAACCTCGCCCCTACCCCAACCGCAGATGGTTATCCCACCAGCCGCCCGGCAGGTCCAGCCAGTGGCTGGCGACCTGGCCGTCTTGATAGCTGAAGTAGCGACAGCGGCCCTGACCGGACGTGACGGCGAACCCGTCGCCCGCCACACCGACCCCGGCACAATCTTCCATGGGCACATCCACCAGAGTCTCGGCCGTATCCAGATCCCAAACGAAAAAACGGTTGCCGCGCGGCGCCGTCATCGCCACCTGCCGGCGCTCGCCATGAATGGCTATGCTCGCCGTGTACTGATCCATCATCGCCAATTGCGAAGCCCCTACAGGGAAAGGCTGATAAGGCTGCTCTGGACGCTTCACCGCCAATAACGGCACTGTCTCCCAGGCCTCTCCCTGATACTGCTGTCCGGTGATGATCGTGCCATCGCTGGCGACAGCCAGGTGGCGAATACTGCTTTGTGAATGCTGCAGAGTTTCCTTGCTATGCAGCTCGCCGTGGCGATCCATCACCACCAGACTCGGCGACATACTGTTGAGGTTGGTTTTCTCACGGCTGCCTTCGGTACGAATCCCCCCGTTGGCCACCACCAGGGACTCACCATCCGGCATCCAGGCCAACTGGTGTGGCCCCACGCCATGGGTAGGCACTTCACCTTCATGCACCAACTGCAAGTTACCCTGATCAAGCCGGTAACGACCCAGCACACCACGACCGGGCTCATTCAGATCGTTTTCGGTGGCATAGAGCCATTCCCCTGCGCCATGGAAAACCGCATGGCCATAAAAATGCCGTTGCGGCTGCCCCCGCACGATCTGTAGCAAACCGCCATCGCGTAAATCAATCAGGTAACTTTCACGAGCAGGTCGGCGGCCAACAAACAGTGCCAGGGGCAGAAAAGGATGGCGAGCCACATCATGACAACGCTCCGCCACCGGCGTGGCAAACGCCCGTTTCCCATCGAGAAAATAACCCGTGCAATAATGTTTTCCGGCGTCGTCATTACGGGCGGACAACAACAACGGCGACTGCCCCTTCCCTTGCCAGAACGCCCAACCGCCCAGGGCCGCCACACCACCGAGGGCCGCCCCCATGCCAAGAAGATGTCGTCGTGTCAGAGTCATGGTTTCCTCATCAAGAACAACTTTCGAACGTATGCTTCTTCAACGACAGGGGCACGGCAAAAGAAGCAGCACGACTAAGTGGGCGAATGAGTTGCAAGTTACAAGCTTCAAGTTACAACGCGGGCCCGGGCCTGAGATGTCGTCATGTTCTTTCTTCCGCGCAAAAGCCTTGTGCGCGGGCACGGCGGTGAATCTGGCAACTCGACCTCTCGCGCTTTGTAACTTGTAACTTGTAACTGCTGTTAGTCGCCATCATTGGCGTTAAAACCAATCTGGATTCCCAGATCCCGGGCCAGCTCCACTTGCTGCAAGGTCTCCAGGTTATCCAGGCTTTCATACAGGGCCTGCAGTCGCGGCAAACTGGCCTTGTCCTGAACCATCTCTACCAGCGGTGCCGGCAGGCCCGCCAGTTTCTGCCCGGTATTTTCATAGGCAGCATCGATGCGGGTGACCAGCCCGGCGTCACCCACCAGCGAACGCACCCGTTCCCACACGGCCCGGGCTCCGGACAGTGAGGACTGCAGGTTGCCGATGGAGTGCCGGCTGCGCCAGGCTTCTGCCTGCCACGGCTGAACCACCCCCTTGTTAAGACGTCCCATGGGCACGCCAAGCTTCTTCTTCAGTACATCCACTGCGGTGATCTGGGTACGCAGGATACTGCCCAGCGCTTCATCGGCGGAGGCATAACGGTCGTTGGGAAAATCACCCAGCCGGCTCGCCATACCTTCCGGCCCCTCCCACAATGCAAGCACCTCAGCAGAAAGCGCCTGCTGGTGCCGGGCAATGCCAATCAGCAGCGGGCAATAGCGTGGGCGTTGGCCGGCCAGATCCACCGCCTTATCGAACAGCACATACTCGAAGGCAGTCAGGCCCTGAACCACCACGCTGGCACCTTCAAGGGCCTCACGGGTCAGCGGCGAATGACTGTCGAGCAGCGCTTCCACCTGATGGGCCACCAGGTTGCGTTTGTCCGGCCAGAACTGCACTTGCCAGCTGCGATTGCCTTCCGCCAAGGGGCCCAGCATCAGGGGTTGCAGGTAGGACCAGCTCTGCAAGGTACGGTAAAACGCCTGCTCCACCGCCGCCTGATCCAGTTCATCGGCACAGAAGCCCTCCGCAGACACCCGCAGGGCACCATTGCTGCCATGCCACTGCTCGTGGGCCGGCAACAGCAGCTGATTCGCCAGCTGCACCGTCACTTCCTGGCGGGGATTGCTGCAGGCTGACAGCAACACCGTCAGCAACGCCATTACCATTACACGCATTCGCAATACTCCTTGCCCGGCACCGGATCAGAGTGAATTCAGGAAGGCCAACAACGCGTCGCGTTGCCCGGCATCAAAGGTCAGCACCGTGTCACGGGAGGCCGCCGCTTCGCCACCGTGCCAGAGAATGGCCTCCATCAGGTTGCGCGCCCGGCCATCGTGCAGAAACTGGGTATGCCCGTTCACTGCCTCGGTGAGGCCGATCCCCCACAGTGGCGGGGTGCGCCATTCCTGGCCATTGGCGAGGAACTCCGGGCGACCATCGGCCAACCCCGGACCCACATCGTGCAGCAGCAAATCGGTGTAAGGGCGGATGGTCTGGTTGGCCAGCTCCGGCTCCGGCGCGTCCGCCGGGGTGGTAAAGCTGGGTACATGACAACCCTGGCAATTGGCCTGGTGGAACAAGCCTTTGCCCTCCAGCACCTGCGGATCATCCACATTACGGCGGGCCGGCACGGCCAGGTTGCGGGTGTAGAAGGTCACGTTGTCGAGAATCTCATCGCTGACTTCCGGGGTGCCACCGTTGGGCAGCGCCAGACACGCTTTCTGGCTCGGGGCGCAGGAATCCGTGGGTACCAGATGGCTGGTCAGCCCCATGTCATTGGCAAAGGCTTCGGCATTCTGCTGACGCAGGCTGGGCTGCCCGGCCTTCCAGCCAAAACGGCCCACCTTGAGCGTGCCGCTGGCACGATCCCAGACCCGGTTGGCGCGACCACTGATGCCGTCGCCATCGGCATCCTCCGGGTCCTCATTGGCGAGCAGATCAGCATCACTGATGGCTTCCAGAAAGCCCAGCCCGATCACCGGCGGAGCAATCCGTGCCGAGAACAGGGTCGCCGGGTGCATGTCGCCATAGGCCAGATTACTGAACGCCAGCCGCGGCTTGCGCAGCTCGACTTCGTGACCGTCGGCAAAGGTCATGACCAGCGGGGCATACTCCACCCGCACCCGGCCTTCCGGGGCAATGCCGGGAATGGCCGCATCCTGGAACTGGCCACCATAGTTTGGCTCGGCCACCAGACCGCTGCGGGTCAAATCATCACCCTCGCCCGCCGGCACCGACAGGCGGACCAGCATGGACACCGCCTGTTTGGCTTCCGGATCCGGCGGGTGACCGCGGCCATCCTTGATGTGGCAATTCTGGCAGGCATTGGTATTGAACAGCGGGCCCAGACCATCACGGGCATCGGTGGAAGCCGGCGCGATTACCCAGGGATTGCGAAAGAAACTGTTGCCGACACTGAAGTTCAATCGCCGGGTGGGCGACAGGTTCGCCAGCGGCAGGGAAAAGGCATTCTGGTCAGTCTTGGTTACGGTGCCTTCACCGGCGGACAAATGCTCTCCAGGCTCCGCCTCGGTAAACGCAGGGCCGGAATCACAGGCGACCAGCAGGCTGGCCAGGGACAGGGTCAAAATGGCGTAACGCAAGACAGACATCCTTGAGTAGTGACCGGAGCCGCGTGGTCGCGGCATCCACAGCCGAGAGAAAGCAAAACGCCGCCCGGAGAGCGGCGGCGTTATCTTAGCAGATCTTAAAGAGAATCGTTTTCAGAGGCTCCCTAGAACTGGTGATCGGCGGTATCCGGGTTCAGGGCCTGGATATCCAGCACCAGGGCGGCCTTTTCGATTCCCCCGGTCTGCACGACCAAAGCCTCAATGGCGCCATTGATCACCGCCGCTCCCGCGGCGTTGCCCGGCGCAATCAGCTGATCAAAGTGGAGGCCGTTGGCAGCGTTATCCACCAGCCCCTGCAGGGCGGCTTCCGATGCGGCCAGCTCCTGCTTGAGCTGGCTGTCCACCGCCGCGTCATTGGCGGCGACCAGATCACTCAGGGATGGCCCGCTGAGAGTCTCGCCATTCACCCTGCGATACTCGCCCAGATAGACATTGCGAATACCCTTGCCGTTATAGAAGTGCGAGAAGTGGGTATTGTCACTGAAGCAATCGTGCTCATCCTCCGGGGAATGCGCTGCCAGCGCCACTTTCATGCGCTCACCGGCCAGCTCGCCAAGGGACAGGCTGCCCATACCGAACAGCATCTTGCGCAGGCCGTTCTTCACCGCATCCGCTTCCAGCTCGGCACGATAGTTTTCCGCATCCGGCTGCCACTGGGCCACCATGAATTCCAGGTCCTGAATCAGCAGGTCAGTCACGGCACGCAGATAGTCACGCCGACGCTCGTTATGCCCACCGGTGGCCGACGCATCGGTGGCAAAATCCGTGGCAGGACGTTCACCGGCTCCGGCATCGGTGCCATTGAGATCCTGACCCCAGAGCAGAAACTCGATGGCGTGATAGCCAGTGGCCACGTTCACTTCCGAGCCACCCAGCTCGTTCAGGCTGGCCAGCAACTCGCCATCAAGATTGCTGAGATCCCGAGCTTCCTCACCAATAGTCAGAGACTCGCTGGCAATAATGTTGGCGCGGGCACCGGGGTTACCCATGACCGCCTGATAGCTGTCATCCACATAGTCGATCAGGCCTTCATCCAGCGGCCAGGCGTTGACCTGCCCTTCCCACTCGTCCACCACCCGGTTACCGAAACGAAACACCTCTGTCTGCATGTAGGGGACCCGGGCAGCACGCCAGGCTTCACGGGCAGCACTCAGGGTGTCATTAGAAGGCGCGGCCAGCAGCGCCTCGATGGCCACTTGCAGCTGCTGAGCCTCGGCCAACGCATCGCTGTACGCCGCCAGCGCCAGCTCGCCGTAGTGATTTACCACCTGACGCGCCTGAGCCTCATCATAGGGGGCCGACGGCGCAGCCGGAGTGTCATCACTACAACCGGCAATCCACAGGGAGGACAACAGCAGCCCTCCGGCAGCAACACGGGTCAACATAGGTTTTCCTCAATCGATACGCGACAGCAACGGAAGCGGATTCCTGCCAAGGGAGGACCGGACTTCCCAAAGGCACAATAATGCGAATTATTCTCATTAATTGAAAGGGCTGTTGACACAAATTTGCATCAAAATCCGCGTCAAATGGTCATTTTTGCCCATGAAAGCCCGTATACAGGGCGTTTTTTTCGTGAACCGCGTTCTGGAGAGGCATAGAATGCCCCCGCGCAGCGCGCGCTGCCTTTTACCCCTGTCCGCCCTTTACTACTAGCGAGACGCCCCTCATGACCACTTTGCTCCTGATCCTGGTGGCGCTGGGCTTTGTGTCCATCGTCATTGAAGACATCGTTCATATCGACAAGGCCAAGACCACCCTCTTTTTCGGGTCCTTTGCCTGGCTGCTTTTTTTCATTGCCCCGCCTGCACACCTCAGTCATGCCGAGCTGATGGAAAGCCTGAATGAAAACCTGCTGGATATTGCCACCCTGTGGCTGTTCCTGATGGCCGCCATGACCTTTGTGGCCTACCTCTCCGGCAAGGGCATTATCGACAGCATGGTCAACCGTTTGCTGCCATCGAAGATCAGTGAACGAAAGCTGATGCTGCTCACCGGCCTGTTCGCGTTCCTGTTTTCCTCCATCGCCGACAACATCACCGCCACCCTGGTGTGTATTGCGGTATTGATGAACCTGAACCTGCCGCCCAAAAAACTGCTGCGTTATCTGGTGCTGGTGGTGTTCTCGGTGAACGCCGGCGGTACTGCCCTGATCACCGGCGATGTCACCACCCTGATGATCTTCCTGGCCGGCAAGGTGGAGATCCCGGACCTGCTGCTACTCAGCCTGCCTGCCGGCGCCGCAGTGGCGGTGTTGGCGGGGATGTTGTCACTGGGATTGAGTGGCGAGCTTCAACTCGAAAAACAGAGTCACGCCATTGAGCGGGGAGACAAGGTCATCGCCCTGCTGTTCTTTGCCACCATCATCGGCACCATCGCCGCCAACGTGGCCTTTGGCATTCCACCGGTGCTGTGCTTCCTGTTCGGCCTGTCGCTGATGTTCATGGTGGTGCAGTTCATGAACAAGGACGAACCGATCCTGGATTACATCCGCAGGATCGAGTTCGACACCCTGCTGTTCTTCCTCGGCGTCTTGCTACTGGTGGGGATGCTCAAGGAGCTGGGCATGCTGGCCTACTTCCCGGCGCTGTATGAAGTGATGCCGCCAGTAGCCGCGAACTTTGTGGTGGGCATGGCCTCGGCCCTGTTCGATAACGTGCCGCTGACCGCCGCCCTGCTCAACTCCGGCATCGAAATGACCCTGCCGGAATGGCTGTCACTGACCTACTCGGTGGGTGTCGGCGGCGCCTTGCTGGTAATCGGCTCAGCCGCCGGTGTGATCGCCATGAGCAAGGTGGAAGCGCTCACTTTCGGTTCCTACCTGAAGTACTTTGGCTATCTGCTGGTGGCCTACAGTATCGGCTTTGTGGCGGTGCTGGGGTTGGGGTCGTTGCTGTAAAAATCAGCTGCGAGCTACGAGTTTCCAGCTACAAGCCACAAGCTACAACGCGTGTTGTGGCTGCAAATGTGAAAATGACGTGCCCGCGCTCAAATGTTTCGGCGCGGGCCAAGACACAAATGGCAGACAAAACTTTCTCGCGTTGTAGCTTGCAGCTTGAAGCTTGACCCTTAAACCTGAAACGCCGGGTGATAGTGAACTTCCGCATCTGGCCAGGTGCCGTTGAGGAGTAACGCCTGAAAATATTCCGCCGGAACACCGGCAAGACGTAGCAGCGGTGTGGCGACAAAACCGAAGCGTTCATACCAGGCTGGATCCCCCAGTAGCACGCAGCCATGGGCCCCCTGTTTCTTCAGGGCATCCAGCCCCGCCAGCACCAGCTGGCTGCCAACGCCTTTCCCCTGCCATTCAGGCAACACCGATACCGGCCCCAGGCCGTACCAGTGGCTGGCACCGCAGGAAAGCGTCACCGGGGAGAAGGCGATGTGTCCGACCAACTCACCCTCCAGTTCAGCCACCAGCGAGAGCGAGAGCGCCCCTTCATCACGGAGAGCATCCACGATAAAGGGTTCCCGTTGATCGCTATGGGAAAGGTTGGCGAAGGCTTCCGCAGTGAGGGCATGAATGGCGGGGGTGTCGTCGGGATGCTCGGTGCGAAGGTGGAAGGATGGCATGGAGCGCTCCGTTTCTTGAGACAAGTGCCCGGCGGCTTACGGAAAAGCACGAGGGCTTCAAGCGAAGCCCCACGCCGAGGGTTACAAGTGAAGCGCAGCTGGGCCCGGGGCGCAGCCCCATAAGCGTTTCTGGAATCTTTTCCTCGCTTGAGCTCGGATCGCGAGCAGGCTCGCTCCCACAGGTGCCAACAAAGAACGGTGTCAGCTGCATCTCAGCTCCTCGCTGTCGCTCGGTTCGCACCTCAAGTGGCGTTATTCGCTTCGCTCAACCTTCGGGCCGCACTCCGTACGTTACTCCGCTACGCTACGTTCCTACAGCGGCTTCGTAGAAAAGCCGAAAACCTGGGAACTTTTCGGCCGCTCTTAATCCAATCGAGCGTAGCTTGTAGCTTGTAGCTTGTAGCTTGTAGCTTGTAGCTTGTAGCTTGTAGCTTGTAGCTTGTAGCTTGTAGCTTGTAGCTTGTAGCTTGTAGCTTGTAGCTTGTAGCTAGTTGGCGCCGTAGAAATCGCTGCCGAGATCCTTGAGGTCCTGATCCATCTGCTGCCAGCGGTCACCGGCGAGGGTGCCGTCAAGGTCCGCCAGCTCATGGTATTCATCAATGCGCTGCTGCATGTCGGCCAGCACTTCCTGCAGAGCCAGGCGGTGGCGCTCTGCTTCGGTATTCACATCGCCGCTGTCGCCCAGCGACTTCTGTTCCAGCTGCAGCAGTTCGTTTTCCAGTTCATCAAGTTTGCTCTTGATGTCGGTGATCATCGTCTTGACGTCTTCCATCATCGCACTCCACTTTCCGATCCGGTTCGGAGATGAACCCAAGCTCAGGTTGCCGCTATTTGTTTACCCAGGTCAACTCTGGCACCAGTAATGGCGGCCTCGGTCTGACAATCGGTCATGGATCAACAATTTTTCATACAATTGCGCGTATGGTTGCCAAACAGACTTTCCGCTACATTCGCAGTCATCAACCGACAATACGCACAACAGCAGGTCAACCATGAAAAAAGTCGTACAACGGGCCGAATTGCTCAAGGACATGATTCAGGAAGCCATCGAAGACGGCGCCACCACGGTGGAAGACGTACACCAGCATATCGCCGGCTTGCCGTTTGATGCCCTGGAAAAGCTGGGCCTGTTTGAAGAACAGGCCGCCAGCCTGAAAGACAAGCAGCGCAAGACCATCGGCATGGTCTACGACACCATCCGCCGCATCAACAACGATATCGGCAGCCTGATCTCGGAGCAGTTCGCCGCCCTGGAAGACGCTGAAGAAGCCAGCAAGAACATGGACAAGAACGGCGAAGAATAACCAGTGTCGAGTTGCGAGTGACGAGTATCGAAAGGCAAAACCCATCCTTCTTTTCGGGTTTTACGATTTTCGCAACTCGCTTCTCGTAACTCGTAACTCTCCTACCAGCTCGACCCCGCCTTGATATACACCGCCGTTTCTTCCGGGCCACGGGCTACATCCATGCCCATGATCATGCCGTAACGGCGAGCGATCAGGTAGCGGAAGCCGGCACCCACATTGTTGGCCACTTCGGCCTCAGACAGGTCACTGACGGTATCGGCAGCGCGACCACCACCGCTGAAGGCATTGATACGCCAGCGCGGGGTTACTTTCCAGGTCGCCTCCACTTCGGCCACGGCCACTGCACGTCCCTGGTAACGCACCGCGGCAATACCGCGAAGATCCACGAATGGCAACACATAGGGCGGCAGGCTGGCACTGTCAGAAGACTCCACACCATCAAACTGCAGGCGCAGCCCCAGATTGAAATGACGATTCACGTTCCAGTAATTCAGCCCCTTTAACGTGTAGCGTCCGTAGTCCACATCACTGCCGATGGCACTGCCATACCAGAGATATTCGCCGGAATAATAGAGCCCTGCTTGCGGCGCCATGGGATTGTCGCGGGAATCGAATTCCGCCAGCACACCCGCCCCGGAGGTGGTGATCTCGCGGTTTATCTTGTCTTGCAGAAAACGATTTACTGCCGCTTCCACTTGGGCATTGGGCAGATTCACCGTTTCCTGCAATGACAGGTCCACCAACCGGTAACTCTGTTTCAGCCCCGCCATCCAGCGACTCTCGCCCAGCCGAAACTTGATGGACTGGACCACCGCCGGCCCTTTCAGATTCAGCTCCACCGGGTTACGCGGTTCGATGCCACCAAAGGAATAAAAATCCAGATTGAAATCCGGGTAAAACGCAAAGCCGCGATAGCGCACCGTGTCATCGCGCCAGAACCCCACATGGCCAAAGCCGGCACCCCTGGAGCCGTTCTCCGTGGCCGCCAGCACCACCATGCTGATGTTGTTGGGAATAATGGCCTGGGCTTCTCCACGCACCCGCATGGCCTTCTGTTCTTCACTTTCGTGAAAGAAGATGCCAGCCATCCCCAGTCCCGCACCCACAGCGGGCTCCGTGATCACCGTGGGCACCGGCAGAAACCCCATCGGCACCTGGGAAAGATAGCGGCTGGCATCCAGCATGCCGTCTTCCGGGTCGGTCATATACTCTTCCATAAAGCCACCATGGGCGGTGCTCCATAGCAGGCCCGCCAACATGACCGGGACAATCTTTTTCATCCCTGCTTCCCCTTCCCTGTACGGGTTTGTAATCCGGCCCCTGCTGGGGTTTGATAACCGTATCGTTGCCCCATGCTATAGCGCCCATGACCATACTGCCAAAACACTTCAGCACCCTGCTCCTGATGACCCTGCTGTCCACCGGCTGCCAGAGCGCGCCGCCCTATGATCCGGAGCAGCGCACCTCCAGCAACACCCTGGTGGCGGTGCAATCCCCGCTGGTGAAAGGCCTGCAAGCAAAACAGAGCCAACATGAAGGCCAGTCCGGTTTCTATCTGCTGCATGATGGGCTTTCTGCCTTTCTGGCACGCATGGCCCTGATCGAGAATGCCACCACCAGCCTCGACCTGCAGTACTACATTTTCACCAACGATGTTACCGGCCGCATTATCATCAGCCGCCTGCTTCATGCCGCCGATCGCGGTGTGCGCGTGCGGGTGCTGGTAGATGACATGGGCACCCAGATCCAGAACCCGCTGGTGGCCAGACTGGATCAGCATCCCAACATCGAAATCCGCATTTTCAATCCCGTCGCCTCGCGCAACGGCGCCAGCCGTAACTGGCAGATCCTCAAGGAATTCACCCGCACCAACCACCGCATGCACAACAAGCTGATGGTGGCCGACGGTGTCGCCATCATTACCGGCGGCCGCAATCTGGGCGACGTGTATTTCTCCAGCACCAATGTGGACTTCCAGGACATCGACATTCTTGCCGCCGGCCCGATTGTGCCCCTGGCCAGCGGCAGCTTCGATGAATACTGGGGCTACCCCGCCAGCGTGCCAGTACAGCTGCTGCTGGATCCTGACGAGGCCGATCTGGATCTCGACAGCCTGCGTACCACTCTGGCCGAGTTCCTCGCCACTCAACAGGATTCGGAATTCATCCATGCCCTGCGCGACAGCACCCTGGGCAAGGACCTGGTCGGAGGCGACATCCCGCTGCACTGGGGGCCGGCCTCCCTGCTGGTAGATACCCCGAAGAAAGCGCTGGAACACGCAGACCTGCCCGCCTCCTTCTATCTTGGCGCCGACCTCAAAACGATTCTGGAGTCCAGTCAGGAGCAACTGAAAATCAGCTCCGCCTATTTCGTCCCCGGCGACAACGGTGTTGCCCTGTTTGATCAGCTGGAAGACCGCGGCGTAGAGGTCAAGATCCTGACCAATTCCCTGAGCACCACGGATGTGGCCATCGTCCACAGCGGTTATATGGATTACCGCAAGGATCTGCTCAATGACGGCGTGGAGCTGTGGGAGCTGCGCTCCACCGCCGGCCAGCAAAAGCGCATGCACTGGTTCAAGGGCAAATCCCTGGCCAGCCTGCATGCCAAGACCATGGTCATTGATGACCACCTTTCCGTGGTCGGCTCGGTCAACCTGGATGCCCGCTCCATCCTGCAGAACACCGAAATTGCCGTGGTCATCGACAGCCCGGCCATCAACCAGCAACTCAGCGACCTGTTCGATCGCTGGGTCGCCGGCGACTCCGCCTGGTCCGTACAGCTGAATGAAGACGACGATCTGATCTGGACAGCCGACACCCCGCAGGGCCAGCTAAAGGAACACCATGACCCGGAAACCTCCAGCTGGTCCCGCTTCAAGATCTGGCTGCTGTCCTGGCTGCCCATCGATAGTCAGATATAGCACGCCGGACGCCTGATGCCTGATGCAAAAAGGCCCGCCCGGAAAACCGGACGGGCCGTTTTGCATCAATACAGCACTGGCTATACCCCGCTGTAGGAACGTAGCGCAGTGGAGTAACGCACATAGTGCGGCCCCGAGGGGGTGAGCGCAGCGAATAACGGTAGTCCGACCGCGATCCGAGCCTGGGCGAGGTAAGGATTCCAGAAGCGAGTTTCGAGTACCGAGTTTCGAAAATCAGAAAACACCTGCCAGGGACGAGGTTTCCGGTTTTGCCTTTCGAAACTCGCTTCTCGTAACTCGAACCTGATTAACCTCGGATCGCTTGCAGGCATGCTCCTACAGCAAACGGCCCCTGACGGCTGACCCTGCCGCCCAATTCCAGAAATCCGCCCCATATCCCCCAACCGACAGACGCATTATCATCACACCCTTTTCCCGATTAGAATGTCCGGCTCGCCCGGCGGAATGCCCGCCCGGCACCGTGAACACCAATGGATCGCAGCAGTCATGCACAGGACGCAAACGCGCACACAATCCGGTCTCCCCGGCAGCCGCCTGGTGCAGCTGTTGAGCAGCCTGGACAGCAAGGCCGCCCGTGCCAGCCACGGCGACTTTGCCGAGCGTCTCGGCCGCCTGTTTGACCTGTCTGACGCCATTTCCCTGGACGGCGCTACCCGGCATACCCCCAAGGGGCCCTTCAGCGCCTCCGATGAGATGCCGCAACAGCTGCAGGATGACCTGCTCAAGACCCGCCGCGCCCTGCTGGACTACCTGGGCCGCAGCTTCAGTGGCGAAAAGGCCGCTTCGGTGATCGCCCTGCCGCCCCTGCGCGACGATGCCGACCCCGAAAAGCGCCCCAGCTTCAGCGCCTACGAGCGCTTCTACCAAGCCCATCAGCGACAAATGATCGCCGGGCTGAGCAACCTGCGCCTGCGCTGCCGGCGCCTGCTCAGCGGCCACAGCGCCCCGCTGGCCCACCTGGCCGAGCTGGACGCCGTGTTCGAAAGCGGCCTGGCCAGCTATGCCCGCCAAGGGTTTGCTGCCCTGTCCGGCGTACTCGAACAACGCTATCGCCTGCTCTGGCAGCAGCGCGACCCTTTCCATACCCCCGCCGACTGGCTGGGCCCGCAAGGCTGGCTCACGCAATTCCGGCGGGAACTGAAAATGCTGTTACTGGCTGAACTGGATGCCCGACAGGAACCGGTTCTAGGCCTGCTCGCGGCGGCCCGGGAGGCGACCGAAGCCGCCCCCGCCGACGCGCATGACACCAATGAGGTAAGCCCCACTCCATGAAACGCTATCTATTTGCTGCGCCCTTCCTGATCGGCGCTATTGCTGTCCTGTGGATCGCCATCACCTTTGTCAGCCAGCCCGTGGCCTTCACCGTGACCGCCATCATCGCCGCGGTCTACGCCATGGGCTTCGCCGAGCTGCTGCGCTTCCGCCGCAACACCGCCGAACTGGACAAGCGCCTGGACGACCTGCCGGACAGCCGCGAAAGCCTGCGCCACTGGCTGCAGAGCCTGCCTGTCCCACTGCGTCACAGCGTCCAGCGCCGCATCGACGGCCACCCGGCCGCCCTGCCCGGCCCGGTACTGACCCCCTACCTCACCGGCCTGCTGGTCATGCTCGGCCTGCTGGGCACCTTTGTCGGCATGATCGTGACCCTGCAGGGCGCCGCAACTGCCCTGGATGGCAGCAGCGAACTCACTGCCATCCGCAGCGCCCTGTCGGCCCCCATTGCCGGCCTGAGCCTGGCCTTCGGCACCTCCATTGCCGGTGTCGCCGCCTCCGCCATGCTGGGCCTCACCGCTACCCTGTGTCGCCGCGACCGCATGCTGATCTCGCGCAAGCTGGACACCCTCAGCGACACCACCCTGCATGCCTTCTCGCTGGATCATCAGCGTGAAGCGGCCTATCAGGCCCTGCACCAGCAGAGTGAAACCTTCCCGGCCCTGGTGGATGCGCTGCAGGCGCTGGCCACCCGTATGGAAGGCCTGGGCTCCGAACTGCGCGACAGCCTCACCGGCAACCAGCAGCAGTTCCACGAGGCGGTGAATGCCCAGTACCGCCAGCTGGCCAGCGATGTCAGCCAGTCCCTCAAGGACACGTTGGCCGACAGCAGCCGCCTGGCGGTGGAAAACATCCAGCCGTTGATGGAAAGCTCCCTGGCCACGCTCAACCAGCAAGTCGAAGGCACCCACGCCCGTCTTGCCGAGCTCACCGAAAAGCAGCTCAGCGAACTGACCAAAGAATTCCGCGCCACCACCGAGGCCGCGGCCAACCACTGGCAGCAGGGGCTGGATACCCACCAGCAAACCAGCGCCCGACTGGTCAGCGACATCAGCACCTCTCTGGCCGAACACCACGACCGCTTCAAGAGCAACAGCGACACCCTGTTGCAGCAATTGCGTGACAGCCAGCAAGGCCTCGCCGAGCAAAGCCGCGAGCAACTGCAGGCGGTGGCCGAGCAGTTCGAGCAAGCCAGCCGCAACGGTCAGCAGCACTGGCAGGAACAGCTGGCCGAACAACAGGCCCAGCATGCCCGTCAGCTGCAGGAAGCCCGTGACGCCCAGGCCGCCCTTGCCGAACAGCAGCAAAGCCGCCTGAATGCCGCCACCGGCGAATTCAGCCAGGCCATTCAGCAGGCAGGCGAACAGTGGCAGCAGCACAGCAGCCAGCAACAGCAAAGCAATGAACAGCTGCTGCAGGCCCTCCGCGATACCTTCAGCAGCAACAATGAACAGTTCCAGAGCAGCACCGCCACCCTGCTGGATGGTCAGCGCGAAGGTCTGGATCAACTGGTAGCGGGTATCCGTGGTGAACTGGCCGCCCTGCGTGACGCCGAAGCGGAACGCGCCGGTGCCGCCAGCGAGCGCCTTGCCGCTCTGGAAGGCACCGTCAGCGAGCACCTCACCCGCCTCGGCACCGCGCTGGAAGCACCCATGACGCGCCTGATCGAAACCGCCTCGGAAACGCCAAAAGCGGCGGCGGAAGTGATCACCCGCCTGCGCGAGGAAATGACCCGCAGCAGCGAGCGCGACAACGAACTACTGGAAGAACGCCAGCGCATCACCGAAGAGCTGGATCAGCTGCTCAGCAACCAGCGCGACGCGGCTACCGCCCAGCGCGAGGCCATCGAGACCCTGATCACCCGCGCCAGCGAGACCCTCAGCCAGGTCGGCGACACCTTCACCCAGCAGGTCAGCGAGCAGAGCGAACGCCTCAATGAAGTGGCCGGGGATGTGACCGGCAGCGCCGCCGAAGTGGCCAGCCTCAGCGATGCCTTCGCCGCCGCCGTGCAGCTGTTCAGCGACAGCAACGACAAGCTGCTGGACAACCTGCAAAAGGTGGAAGCGGCACTGGACAAGTCAGCCATCCGCGCCGATGAACAATTGGCCTACTACGTGGAGCAGGCCCGCGAAGTCATCGAGCTGAGCATGACCTCCCAGAAAGACGTGATCGACGCCCTGGGCAACCTGTCTGCGGCCGAGGCCAGCTGATGGAAGAGCTCCACGACGATGCCCAGGCCTCGCCGGTCTGGGCCATCTTTTCCGATCTGATGGCCGCCCTGGTGGGCATTCTGGTACTGGTGCTGGTGTGGGTCATCGGCATCCAGCTGGAGCTGAGCCAGTCGCTGGAACAGGAAAAGGAAAAGCGCCTCGCTGAAGAACAGCGCCGCATGGCCCTGGAACAGGCGCTGGCCGATCCGCTGGCCAGCGGCCGGGTCACCTTCCGCGATGGCCGCATCGGCATCAGCGGCAGCGTGTTGTTCCAGATCAACTCCGACCAACTGCAGGAAGAAGGCGAAGTCCTGCTCAAGGATCTGGTCAAACCCTTGCAGCTGTATCTGGATCAACATGACGAAATGCTCATGGTCAGCGGCTTCACCGACGACCTGCCGATCCAGCGCGGCAACAGCCGCTATGAAGACAACTGGGGCCTGTCCGCCCAGCGCGCCCTCACGGTCACCCGCACCCTGATTGATCAGGGCATGCCGGAAGACCAGGTGTTCGCCGCTGCCTTTGGTCCACATCAGCCGGTGGTCCCCAACGACGACAGCGCCGCCCGCGCCAAGAACCGGAGGGTGGAACTGACCACAGTGCCGCGCCGCCATACCGAGGCGACCACGGAGGGCGACAATGGCTGAGGCCGTGTCCCTGTCGGAGCTGTCAGAACGAATCAAATCCCTGCAAGCGGAGGGCGCCGAACAGTTCGCCCCTGCCGCCTTCTGCTTTCTGCAACGCCAGCAACAACGGCTTGCGCAGCTGCGCCATACCAGCCCGCGCACCCTGGCCCGCCTTGCCGGAGCCGTAGGCCAGCTGGAGCAGCAAATGGCCAGCAGCCAGCAGGCGGTGGAGCAACAGTGGAACAGGGAAACACAGCCACAACTGACGCCGCTGTATGAGCAGCACAACTTCAAGACCCTGCTTCGTCAGCTGGCACCCGCCCAGCCGTCTTCACCGTTGGCGGACGTGATCACCCAGCTACGGCAAAACGGCAACCATGCCCCTGAGCCCGAGAACCGTGATCCGCTAAGAGCACTGCTGCAGGAACAGGAAGGCAACCTGCTGGAAGAAGAGCAGCCCGTTCCACAACCCGTCAGTGACGGCCCCCGCGAACTGAAAGCCCTGACCCGGGTACGCGCCGGCCAGCAGCAACAACGCAAGCGCCGCCGTATCGAAGATGCCCTCACCCACACCCCCAGCGATGCCGGCCCGCTCAATTCCCACCGCCTGGTCACCCGCGCCATCACCGCCTTGCAGGAACTCTCCCCCGCCTACCTGGACCACTTCGTCACCTACGTGGACACGCTCATGGTGCTGGAAAAGGCAGGCAAGAAACGCGGCGGGTGATGGAGGTCTGACGACGCCTGACGCCTGATGCCTGATGCCTGATGCCTGATGCCTGATGCCTGATGCCTGATGCCTGATGCCTGATGCCAAGGATGAAACTGCTGTAGGAGCTTGCCTGCAAGCGATCCGAGCCCAAGCGAGGCAATCCGTTTCGAGTTTCGAGAAGCGAGTATCGAAAGGCAAAACCAGAAGCATGGAAAACGGTTGCTGTTTTTTTCTTCGATATATGCTTCTGGAATCCATACCTCGCCAAGGCTCGGATCGCTTGCAAGCAAGCTCCTACAGCGGCTTCGTAGAAATGCTGGAAAACTCGGGAACTTTTACGAGTTTCCTTTCCAATCAAGCGTAGCTTGTAGCTCACAGCTAATAATACTCCCGCAACCCGGCTTCCCAACTTTCCATCACCGCATCCACCCCCGCCAGCAAACCCGCTTTCACCCCCTGCTGATAACGCTGCGCCGCAGAGGTGGCAAGGAAACTTTCATAACTGGCAATCCGGTCTACCGGCAACTCTCGATAGGTGAAGGCAAGGGACAACACCGTCTGCTGACGCAGGAGCTGCTGCATCGGCTCTCGATGCTGTTGTAACTGCGCATCCAGTGCGGCGGTGTCCACCGGCACCTCAGGATCCGCAGCAATGGATTCGGCCATATGATTCGCCAGCAGCGCACGCTGCTGCAGCGTCACCGCCAGCGCCGAAGCGCCGGTCAAATCATCCAGCCGGGCCGCCGCCGCGATTCGCTCACGATCCGCCATCAGACTCTCCGCGGCCGCCTTCATGGCCGGCAAGCTGTCCGCTTGCTGCGACTGCAATTCCATCTCAGTAATTTTTTGCCCCAACGGCGAGCCATACCAGAGCTGCAGCGTCTCCATATCGCCCGGCTGCAGGGCCTCAGCCACCGCCCTCTCCACATGACGATAGATCACATCGCCACGGAAGGATTCCATGGCGATGTGCTGCAGCACCTCACGCTGCTCTCCATCTTCCAGTGCCGGATTCTGCGCCAGTGTGCCTTGCACCAGCTGGCCGAACACCGGCATCTGCGCATCCACACCTGAGTCGATCAGCAACCGGCTCACCGCCTGTCCATCCTTCGCCATGGCCAACTGGCAGACCAGCAACAGCGCCGCTGCCATCCATCGCAACCAGGACCGGTTATGGTGATATTGTCCGCTCTTCCCGTTATTCATTTATCCTGCCACTTTGCTGATCAGCTTCATCTTCAACCCTAACGACTTGTCCCCACCGTCGCCAGCACTTGGGCCTTATCCATGGCAGGGGTAAACTGGTCGCCACCCGCCAGCCGCTGCCAAGCTTCATGAAAAATCCCCTGATCGGTTTCAGCCTGCTCGCCCTGTCACTCCAAGCCTCAGCACAGGACTGTGAGCTGACAATCCATCACAGTGCCATTGATAACCGGCACCAGTTTCGTCTGGAAGTCAGCTGCCAGGGCACCTGGAATACGCTCACCTACCTGCTGCGAGCCAGCCGCACCCGCAACGGCACCACCCTGATCAACAGTGAGTCCAGCAAGCTGTTCATTAACGGGGATAGCAAGACCACAGGGGATGTGGAACTTGAGCTGCAGCCGGGAGATGACGTTCTGGTAGAAGCCCGCATCCTGCAGGCCTGCGAAGTACTTGGTGAAACCCGCCTGACCTACACACACCAACCCGGCAATGGCACCGGGCCAGCAGAATCAAAGCCGGAACAACAACAGGATCAACAGCAGTGACACCGCACAGGCTATCGCCGTGCGGATAACATTGGATCGGTTCCAGCGAGACTCGAAAGCCGCTCTGGCCTCGGCAATAGCCTCCTCACCCATGACCTCCAGATCAAGACGCTGCAAGGTGTTATTCAGCGGCAGATGAACCGCAATGGTGGAACCCTGCACCCCGGCCAGATAGCCACCCACCGCCAGCGACAACAGAACAAGATCTACGCCCTGCAGCACAGACAACCCCAGCAACCCGCATACGATAATGGCAACAGCAGAGCCCAGCCAGACCAGCAGAAACAGGGGATGGCCATCCTGAATCACCCCATCCGTCACCTGAAACGCGCGGATAAACGCCTTGTCATCCAGCGAACGAATCCCGGGCATGATCACCACCGCCCAGGCAAACAGAAAGCCGGCAACCAGAGAGCAAAGAAATGCGGAAAATACCAGGGACAAGTTTAGAAGGAACATAAAGGCACCATTAGTAATGGCATGCAGGATCACAGTCGTTTGTTATGTCCTTACCTTTATTTTTCGGAGGTAAAGGTACAAGACGATCACAAAACTTACCGCAACACCGTAAACCTGACAAAACACAACAGCCAGCCCCCAAAACCAGTTCAAGGGACTAAAAATAGACAGGAAAGCCCCCACAGAGAATGCATAGAATAGCGTCAATATCATTGAAACATTCAAAAAATTCTTGCTTCCCACGCTGTAAAAACCACCATTCAGCAGGTAGCTTGCTAAAGCTCCCGCCGCGTAAAGCGAAAACGCAAACAATGCCACTAAAAACCGTTGCTTTTTCTTATCGATAGATAGCTCTTTCCGAGCTTTCTCTAACTCCGACTCTGGGGCCCTATATTGTTCCATATTCCTTAATGCCACTAACGCCTTGCTCACCGGTAAATTGGGAGCGCAGCGAGTAATTTATCCGCGTGCAGCAATTTGTTAGGTTTGTCCAAAATAGGAGGCTTTACCTTTAAGCCAACGCTCATCTACAGCATTCCCATCCACAGCATTGGCCACCAAAATATCAGTTGTTTGCTCTGTATCTTTGCGGGAACTGACAACCTTTCCGTTAAATATCCTGACCATCCCGGCCTCATATAGAAAGTCGCACCCAAATAAGCATAGAGGAAAGACAATTCTTGGGTCCGTCTTCTCCGAATCAGTGCAATCAGCGCGCTTTTTCTTATGAGCAGTAACCAATGCTGCAACGGAATATTCTTTTCCACAAATAGCACAGTTTTCGCTCAGCTTCCCATTGAACAGCCATTCCCGAAGGATCGATTGCTCCCGTCTTACACGGACTTCTCTGGAGACTTCGGGGCCGCCAGTAGTTAATAGCCTCTTCAAGCGATTGCTGAAAACTCTATATCTTTCATCAAAATCAGCTGATGATTTGTCCGCATATTCGACCTCTGAAATGAGGGTGTAGGTGTACTTCTTACGAATATCCGTTTTGTCGACGAATACCAGAGGGGACGTAGTGACCGCCTTATCAATATTTGGCTTGCTAAATCCAAGTCCGAGTAAGTGGTCTTTCAGAGGCGGATACATACTCGGCCCTTTGCCTGCTAGATGCTGCACGACAGCCTGTTCGATTTCTGTTAAGGGCTGGGGCGAAACAAGGAAAACCGCAACACCATTGGTAATCTCAAACCACTTTGACTGATATATCCATTTTCGAATGACTTCAGAGCTGGGGTACTCGTACTTCTTAGTCCGCCGACGTAGAGAATTTCGGAGCGTCTCAGCAAGAACTTGAACATTATTGGAAGAGGAAATTGAGGCTACTTTCTCGCAGCTGTTTATAAGTGTGTTATCTCGGTTCTCGAAGATATACCACTGTTGATCACCGTCTTTAATAACTTCCGCCTCGGCACCAAGCTCCATAAAGCGCCATATTCGATCAGCCGCTTCTGGCCCAATTTCATCTTCGAGGTACGCCTTGGCAGCCAACCCAAGAAGCCCTGGCAGAGTCTTCGCTTTCTTGAAAGTCTTCTTGAGATCTCCTATCGCTGACTTCGTGCCCAGAAAAGTTTTTTCGTCAAACTCCGCTTCAGAACGAGAAAGCTTTGTCAGATCGTGGTCCACTAACTCGTAGTTTCCGATCGCCCTGAGGTCACTCCCTAGATTTAACAGTCCACGAATTCGAGTACTCGGGGAAATAACCCCCAAGCTTATGAGCCTTTTACGAACTTCAGGTATAGATTCGAAATCAACTTTACTAATTTCTTCTAACGCAACTCGAAGTACTGGGAAATGTTCGATCGATGCTTTGGTCTTGAAAGTAGAGTTGAGAACCTGCCGAACTCGCTCTCTGGTTCCGATCGAAAGCTGCTCACCTATTTGCTCAAGAGTGGGCCAAGCAATGTCACCAAACCCATAGTGCAGCAAAACAGCCTGTGCGTCCCTAGACTTGTTTACTCTCCTTAGGGGGATATTAATATCCAGCCACTGAGATAATTCTTCTTCGACGTTCACTATTTACTCCAAAACCTAACGCCCAAAGCAGCGGCCGAGCGTAGCGAGGTCCAGCCCCGAAGGGGCGATGCTGCCTTTGCTTGTTAAGTGCTTGCTCACTTGCATGCTAAACACTCTGCCTGATTGCTTGTAGAGTATTCCGCATACCAATAGTGCGGATCATTTATTTTTCGGTAATCTAGGCCGCTATTTTCATACGAGTGATGAAAGCGACGCTTTAGAATAACTATTTTCTTGCATTTGGGTGGCCAAGCTGATTCCTCGGCAATTTCGTTTCCCCGAGCCAGCTCTGACTTGAGAATTGCATTCAATTCATTTGATTCGAACAAGCCATGACTCCTTTATGCACTTAACGCCCGGCGCAGCGGGCAAATTGGAGCGAGGAACGAGCGGAAGTTTGGTCTGCCTGGCGCCGCTTGTTATGCATTACTAGACAAACCATAACAAACACCAACCAAAGACTAGGAGCAATGGCGGCACACCTATAGCTGATTGAGCTATTTTGGATCTAAACGTGCGAGTTAACAGCGATGATAAGAGTGATGCCAACCACAAAATAACAGCCCCATAGAGTGCCGCTCCAGAGAGATTATTTAAACGCCGCCATTCTTCTAAATCACCAACTCCAGACTTATCCATTGCCTGATCTGACTGCAACCCCAAAATAACGAATAATGAAATAAGAACAATCTGAATTAGAAGTGAAGCGCTCAAGAATCTACTCATGTCATTTCTGCATAACAGTTTATTCAATTGCAGATGCGATATAACACTTTGCTGTATATCCCCGATCAACCCTCGCCCCAGAATCACATCAAATTGTCTACCAATCAGCGACTTGGCCCACAGTCAGGAACCACTCTCAACAGACTTTTCTTGCAATTGCGTGTTGAACGGGAATTTTTAACTCGGACATTTCTTGCATCTACTTTTCCCAAAACACAACCTAACTCAATCACTTACAAAAATATGTAAGCCATATCCTACATATTCAACTTGCGCGCGGGTGAAAATGGGAGGTTTTTTTGGCCGCTCCGCAGCTGCAACACGCTTCACGCAACATGCGGCACGCAAAGATCAAAAGCAGATTTACCACAGAGTGCACAGCTGCAACCCCTTCGTCCCCCAAGTGGAACTCCTACAAAAGGCAAACCCACAGCGCGCCGCTGCAGAGGGTGGATTAGCCAAGTGGGAGCTATGCTTGCATGGCGAAGGGCGAAGCCCCATCCAATCTCGCCGAGCCCGGGTCGCGCCGCGAGCGACGCCTACGGGAAGGGCACGGCAGCAGCATCTTCCCGCTAATCCGCGATGAACCTTTTTTATTCGAGGAATCCGCCCCCAAACGTCAGATCGCGGGCACGGCCCCACCGCCAACTCGGCACCCGATCGCGCCTTGCAGCTTGCAGCTTGAAACTTGCAGCTGGTTTTTACTTCGCCGCGCTGAGTTGCAGCATATACAACACCGCCTGACGAACTTCCTCATCAGTGCAGTCGTAGCAATTGCCGCGGGGAGGCATGGCGTTGATGCCATGGATGGCTTCCTGGACGAGGGTGTCGAAGCCCTCTTCTTCCACTTCGTGGGACCAGTAGAGGCGGTGGTCCTTGCCCACCTGGGGAGCGCCGGCTGCGCCGCTGCCGTGGCAGTTGACGCAGTACTGACGATACAACAACGCCCCGCTGCGGGGTTCCGCCGTATCGGCGGAGGCAGTCGGGGCGCTGTTGGGGGAGTCACTGTCAGAGCAGGCGGCCAGTAGCAGGGCCGCCGTGACTGACAGGATCCGGGTCATGGTTACTTGCTTTCGCTAACCATGTACTCGACGGCAGCCTTGATCTCGTCGTCGGAGCAGGTCATGCACATGCCTTTCGGGGGCATGGCGTTGAGGCCGTCGATGGCGTGCTTGACCAGGGTAGCGTTGCCCTGGGCAATACGCGGGGCCCAGGCACCGGCATCACCGGTTTTCGGTGCGCCAGCAGCGCCAGTGGCGTGACAGGCAGCACAGGAGGCGTTGTAGACGGCATCACCGGAACGCGGGCCGCTGGCCACTTCTTCAGCGGCGGGGGCAGCAGTGCCACACTCTTCACCTTCCACACACACAGAACCGACAGGCTTGATGCGCTCTTCGATGGCTCGGTCGCTAAATACGGAACGCTCACCCAGCGGGTAGGGGGAGATTTCCTTGGTGCTCTTGGCAGCCACATTGCCGGCGGCAAACAGGGCGGCAATCAGTACCAGGCTGGCTGTCAGGATATTTTTCACAATTACACCTCTACTGTTCTGTGAATCGCCTCAGGGGGCGTGCGGTTCGCGATTATACCCGCTCAGGCCGTGGGGACAAAATGGCATCTTGTTTCGACTTTGGTGATGGTCAGGCCTGACACTGGATACCAGAAGCCAGATGCCGGAAAACCGGCCCTGCCAGCCCGAAACTCGCCTTTCCCATCCAGAATTTCAGGTTTTTCCGTCCGGCTTCAGGCATCCGGCGTACAGCAATACTTACATCATCCCATGTCAATACGGGGTAAACACAGAGTAAAGCGGCTACCTTCGTTGACCACGCTGTGAACCCGGATGTCGCCGCCATGTCGCTCGGTGACCACCTTGACGAAGCGCAGCCCCATGCCGGCCCCGCGCACGCCGGCACCACCACTGGTGCTGGCCCGGCTGAAGCGCTGAAACAGGCGCGCCTGGAACTCCGGCGGAATACCCACCCCGCGATCCCGCACCTCACAGCAGACCTGACCGTTTTCAGCATACAGGCGCACATCCACTGAGCTGCCCTCATGGCTGTACTTGATGGCATTGGTGAGCAGGTTGACCACCAGCCGCTCCAGCAATTCGTTGTTGCCCTGCACCCAGACGTCCTGATCCGGGTTGTAATCGAAGCGCAGCACGATATCGCGCTGCTGGGCCTGAATCTGCACCTGGTCGATAGCGCTTTCCACCACATCGAGCATGTCCTGCTCATTCATTTCCACGCTGTCCACGGCTTCCACCCGCGCCAGCTGCAGGAACTGCTCGGCAATGTTCAGGTTCTTCCTGGCATAGTGCTGCACGTTATCCAGAAACTGCGGCAGCTCATCCTGGCTGCTGCCCTGACGCATTTTCTCGGTGAGGGCCAGCACCGACACCATGGGCGAACGCAGATCGTGGGAAAGAAAGTCGAGCATTTCCGAGCGGGTACGCAGTGCGGATTTGACCTCGGAAATATCCTTGAAGGACAGGATCATCATTCGACCGGGGTTATCACCGGCATGCACCAGCAGCATGTCCAGATACAGATCCGCCCCCTGGCGGTTGCGGCATTCCAGCTGCGTGCGTCCTTCCGCCACGGTGCGGCACAACAGCTCATCCCAGCTGTGTTCGCGCAACTCCAGCTCCCGGCCGATGTCGGTGACCGGGAAATCCCCGCTGTTCAGACGCCCGGCATCCAGCCCCAGCAACAGGGCCGCCTGGGGGTTGGCAAAGACGATGCCGCCACAGGCATCAGCGATCACCACCCCTTCGCGAATCTGCGCCAGGGTGACCTGGAAGAAGCGGGTCAGGGCCTCCTGCCGCTCTTCTTCCCGACGCAGCCGCTCGATGTGATTTTCCAGTACCTCGTAGCGCGGCCCTGCGCTGGGCACCCCTGAGCGGATGCGCACCAGCATGGCATTCACCCAGTAGTCATAGGTATCCGCATCCAGCCCCTGATGCCAGACCACCTGCAGTTCGAACCGGCGCCCTTCATGACGGAAGCGATACTGTCTCGCCAGCGAGCCTTTCCACTGCTGGGCAGACAGGGCTTCACCGCCAGCCAGTCGGGAATCCGGCCCGCTTAGCTGCCATGCACGCACCGGCAATACCCGGTCCAACATCACGGCCAGCTGTTCCAGCGAGGCCGAGCGGGTGAGCCGGCGATTCAGTTCACTGTATTCCGACAGCCGTTCCAGCGCCTTGCGCATATAGGACAGGGAATACTCAAGCCGTCGCCAGGTCCACAACGGGTAAGCCATCAGGGCCGCAGTCATTGCCGCGGCCGGCGGCATCCACAGCCGCAGGGTAATCAGCATCACCATGCTCACCAGCATGCACGACAGCATGATGGCGGCCACCAGCGGGATGCTCCAGCGCGGCAGCACATAGGGCAACAGCAGGGGCGCCAGCAACGCCAGCAGGGCACTGAGGATCAGCACGCTGGGCATATTCAGTTCACGAATCAGACGGTCATCGCGCAGCGCGTCGAGCAGGTTGGCATTGATTTCCACGCCCGCCATGAGCTCACCATTGCTGGCCACCGGGGTGGGCAGCATGTCGCCCAGCCCCGCCGCTGTGGCCCCCACCAGTACAATACGGTCGCGGATCAACTGCTCCGGGATCAGGTTCTCCAGCAGCTCCACGGCGGACACCTGCGGGTAGCTGTTGGGGCCGCTGACAAAGGGAATATAACGGTGGTAACGGCGCACGTTGGCAAGCCCGGAGAACTCTTCCCCCTGATCGGAGGGGAAACGGTTTTCTGCCAGATCTCCTTCGTGCACCAGCAGGGTCTGGGTAATGTGCGGCCACCAGGCCTGACCAATGCCGGAGCGCATGTACACCGAACGGGCCACCCCATCGGTATCCAGCTCCAGATCCACATGCCCCAATCCGGCAGCCGCCCGGGCAAAGGGCGCATAGGGCAGCACCTCGATCAGCTGGCCACCGGCTCGCAGTTGCTCCACATGCACCGGCAGATAGACATGACCATTGGCGGCCATGGCATTCACCAGGGCCTGGTCGGAGGCAGGGTTGTTACGATCAGGCTCGGAAAGAATCAGATCCACGAGCACCGCACGGGCCCCCATCTCGGTGAGTCGCTCGATCAGTTGCGCGTGCACCTTGCGGTCCCAGGGCCAGCGCCCGATCTCACGGAGGCTGTATTCATCAATGCCGACGATCACCACATCACTGGCAGGTTCGTCCGGCAGGGTCTGCATCAGGTTGTCATAGATGTAACGGTCGACGAACGACAGCGCGCCGCTGACACTGAGCAGCACACTCAAGGCCGCCACCAGCAGCAGCACCGAGAGGTGCTCAGCCAGATAGCGACGCTGATCCACAGTCAGGCGGCGCCCCATGTGTTATAGCGCCAACATCAGGGCAACACCGCCGATGAACACCCACAGGTCCCAGGGCTTTTTCGCTTCCGGTTCTGGCTCGGGGGGCGGTTCCGGCGCCTGCGGCGCGGGCGGCTCGACGGGCTCCGGGGCAATGGTGATTTCCTGCCAAGCTTCCTCGCCGCGAAGGCCATGGTTGTCCACGGCGCGCACCAACAGGCGGTATTGCCCCACCGGCAGCGCCTGCTGCCAGCGGGTCTCGGTCAAATATTGCTGGCCCAGCAGCACCCCATCGTCCTGCTGGTACCACTCCACCGCATACTGCTGCGCATCAGCCTGGGCCGGCCACACCGCCTCGGCACCGGTATAACTGGTGGTCACCACCATGGCCGGGGCCGGCAACAATGCCACCGGTTCCATGGGAGGTTCATCAATGGCCGCCAGGGTGGCAAACCCCTGGCGGACTTCGCGGGTGGTCTCCCGGCCGGTCACATCCACCTGGCCTTCCAGCACCTCATTGCGTGACGTCTCGGCACCATCCACGGACAGGTAATATTCGGTACCGCGCACCGCCGCCACTACGCCCGGGGTATACACCTCGAAGGTGGCTTCATCCTGGTCCAGAGGGGTCACCGAGTTACGGATACTGCCGCGCTCCAGGCGCAGCTCGGTGCGCTCCCCTTTCTGCCCAAGGAAGCGACGGTACTGGTTGACCACCAGCAGACTGGAGGGTTTGAGCAGCACCACGGACTGATCGGCAAAGTGCACCCGCACGCTACCATCCATTCCGGTTTCGAGAGCATCGCCAAAGGCAATCTGATCGCCTTCACTGACCATCAGCGGCTCACCACCCTCTGCCGGATACAGCAGCACTTCCCCGCTGACGCCGCGGGCGGTGGCAGAAATAGGCTTTTCCTTGAGCCAGTCCATGGGCACCCGCAGTACATCACCGGGGCTGAGACTGTGAGGATTATCCAGGCCGTTGTAGGAGGCCAGTTCGCGCCAACAGGCCTGGGGCTGCTGGGCAAAGCGGTCGCAAATCTTCCACAGGGAATCACCGGGCCGCAGGGTATATTGCCAATCTTCCTGTGCGCTCGCCGTGGACGACAACAGTCCCAGCAACAGCGCCATCCATAGCCAGCCCTTCATGCAACCCCTTCCTGAATAATATGGTGCTTTATTCTTCGATCGGCTCCAGCCGGTATCCGTGCTGATAAACCGTCTTGATGCGATAGCCACGCTCGGGCCGAATCTGCAGACTGCGACGAATACGGCTGATGTGCACATCTACCGTGCGCGACTCGATGGGGGTCATAATGCCCCACACTTTTTCCAGCAAGTGGGCGCGACTCATCAGCTTGCCCACATTCTGGAACAGATAGCTGGCCAGCTCGAAATCCTTGTCGGTCAGTTTCACCGGTGTTTCTTCCAGCAGAATCTGCCGGCGGGCACGATCCACTGTCCATGGGCCCACCGTCAGCGCCGTTTGTTCATCCATTTCCGCTACCCCTGCCCGGCGCCCAAGGGCGTTGATCCGGGCCAGCAATTCCGCTTGCTTGGTCGGTTTTACCATGTAGTCATCCGCGCCGAGCGACAAAGCGCCGACAATTGAAGATTCATCATCACGCTGGGTGGCAAACAGCACCGGAGTGCGATTGCCACTGGCCCGCACCTCTTCGAGTACGGCATAGCCATTCATGTCCGGCACTTCCCAGTCCAGCAGGAGAATGTCGAAGGTGTCACGTCGCAACATCGACATGAAATCCCGCCCACTGGAATGATGGATACAGTTATGTCCCGCCTCTTTCAGCCAGTGAGTCACCAGCTCGGCCTGGGCCACATCATCTTCCAGATAAGCAATCCGCACGCTCTTCTCCATCTCTTTGCAGTCTGCGACTGCTGCAAAGACTACCGATTCATCAAAGAGTTAGCGGGAAAAGATTGTAAAATGCCCGCTCCTTGCATTCGACACCAAAACCCCGCCAAGTTCCATCACAACCCGCATTGTGCCGGACAATCAGGCCCCCTTCGCGGTCAGCTTGAGCCCAACAGGGCGACAACCTCCCTCCTGTGGACCGGGCGGCAATCGCGAATCCACGGCAGGGATCAGCCACATGCCAGGCCATTTCCATGCTGCGACCGGATGCGCAGAATATCGTCAAACGCCCTTCTGATGCGCCCCATCCATGGACGCCACCGCCACAACCGGCTATCATTCGCCGCCGTTGGATCCCCAAGTTCCAGCCTGCACAGCCAGGGCGCCAGATCGGCCCCAAACGCTGTGCAACCTGTTTTGCGCCCGTAGCTCAGCTGGATAGAGCGTTGCCCTCCGGAGGCAAAGGTCAGAGGTTCGAATCCTCTCGGGCGTGCCATATCAAAAAGGCCTCTCAGTTGAGAGGCCTTTTTTGTTGCCCGCGCAGCAGGCGCAACACGCAACATGCTGAAGGCAAATCGGCCTTGTTACCTGTCAGCAGAAGGTGTCGGCAGCCGGGAAAAGATGCCGATGATCGGCGTTCCCCGGGATCGCAGGATCGGCTCGATCTCACGATGCAGGGCATGGTATCGATAGAATGGCACGCGGGGAAACAGGTGATGGATGGAATGCAGATTCTGCCCCAGCCAGACCCATTCCAGCGGCTTCATCCATACCGGCATGATCAGGCTGTTGGTATTGCGATAGCGCTCGCTGACCCGGTAGGGGTGGTGGGGGCGATAGGCGAACCAGTACGCAGTAAACAACCCGCCACCGTAATACCCCAGTAGTATCACCAGCAGGGTACCGGGCTGATCTACCATCAGCAGATACACCAGCCGCCAGCCAACCGACACCAGCAACTCCCCACAGTAAATCCACCGCTGTTGCCATGAAGCGCTCCGCCAGCTGTGCGTCACAAAAAAGGTATTCTGCACCCACTGAAAACGCAGCCCGGCCGTAATCACCGCCAGCGGACTTTTCTCCATGCCACTGACAATGAAGTCCGGATCCTTGTCCGGCTGATTGGTATAACGATGATGGGTAAAGTGCTCAACGCGGTGCGAGGCGTAAGGGATCGCAATGATCGGCGCCACCAGATAGCCGCACAGATCGTTGATCCACTTGCGCCCTTCATGATGACCATGAATATTGCCATGGACCGCCTCATGCAGCGGCGTATAGGACATGTAGGTCAGCAGCGCCACCAACACGCAGGCGAGCCAGGCGGGCAGCGAACCACTGGCGAACAGTGCCAGGGTCCACACAAATGCCAACACCACCAACAGGGCCAACACAATAGTGGGCCAGGCCATGCTGCCCATGTGCCGTTTCGCTGCGGCAATAGCCTGCTGGTTTGATGTGGCCGAATCCATGGCCGCCGCCTCCTGTTCGGGTCGCTGAGTTCCCTCATGCGGAGAACCTGAAACAATCAGAATACCCTTAAACCCGAGGCGATAAACCACGCGCAGACAATAACAAACAATCCATATACAACCGGAATAAATTTTTGGCCGCTCTGCGGCCGCAGAGCAGCCAAAAAAATGCCCCGCTCGCGATTTGCGGAGCGGGGCGGAGGCTACGTACAGCAGTTAGGGAAACAAGGAAGGGGATTCCCCTGCCACTACCGCCACGTAGCCCATGACGTGCAGCACCGCAAAGCGGTTGTTGTAGCGCACGTTTTCAGCTGGCCATCAAGGCCGGTTCATTGCTGTCACAGGGCAGATCCTGCGCCAGCCAGTCGAACATGACAGAGCGAATCTCGCGAAAGTAGCGGCCACCCACTGTCCAGTGATCACAGCCCGGAATCTCGACCAGACGACAACGATCACCATACCGTTTCGCGATCTTGCGCTGCACGCCGATGGTTGTGATGCGATCTTCCACGCCACCAATGATCAGGATCGGGCAACGAATGCTGCCCGGCTCCACATTCGCAAAGGTTTTTTTGCTGAAAGCGGCCAGGGTCATCTGAAAGGTCACCATGCCGGATTCGTAACTGCACAGGTCGAATACTTCCTGCTGGGTCGCCGGACTCTGGGTGTTGGCAACACCGTACTGCACATTGGCCAGCTTCAGGTGGGTGGCGCTACGCCACAGCGGAAAGCGGAACAGGTTGCTGCCCAGGGTCCGAAATACCGATAAGCCGAGTCCGTTAATGCCTGCAGGCGCCGCTGACGACAACAGGATCAGGCGATCGCAAGGCACCCGCGCCGCGGTGAGCTGGGCCAGCAATCCACCCATGGAATGCCCCACCACAATAGGCGCGCTTTCCATTTTCTTTACGTGCTCGACCAGGAACTCCACATAATCCTGCAGCCGGGCTCGCGCCAGACTGGCAAGACTGGCGGTGGAATGCTCGGCACGGGGACGATGGAACGGCAGCGTCACCGAATCCACCCGATAGCCCTGCTCAACAAAGGCATCACGCACTTCGTGCAGGGTATCACCATCACTCCACATGCCATGAATCAGCAATACTGGCGGTTTGTTATTTTCGCTCATCGTTTTTCTCCCTGTGCCCGCCACGAATAGCTCTCCCGAATCCTGTGTTACCCGGGCAGGCACCAACAATCAGAATACCATCAGGCAGAGGCGCGGATTGGCTCTACGTTGTTGGCACGCGCCGCTTCACGGCCAGCAAATTCAAGAATGCCATCGTACACCGGATCTTCCGTCAGCAGTTTCTTGTCCTGGCCGTAGTGCATGGTCACTTTCCAGGGACCACCGCGCCCCTGACGAGGCATGCGATCCTTGGCGCGGTTAATATAACCCGGCGCAAAGCCATCCAGCATCCCCACCTCGGTCAGGTTATTGTGATGATCCACTGGTGTGGCCACAGTAGAACCGCGCTTTTCCATTTCCGCAAACAGACGACACAGATACTGGCCGCCGATATCGCTCTTCAGGGTCCAGGGCGCATTGGTATAACCAAAGATCCAGCCGTAGTTGGGAATATCCTGAATCAGCAAACCCTTGTAGGTCATTTTCCGGGTCAGATTCACCGGCTGATGATCCAGCTCCAGCTGCATACCGCCCATCAACTGCACATCCAGCCCGGTGGCGGTGACAATGATATCGGCTTCCAGATGCTGGCCGGACTTCAGCACGATGCCGGTTTCATCGAAGTGATCGATATGGTCGGTGGCCATGTCCGCCTTGCCGGAACGCAGCGCATCAAAGAAGTCACCGTCCGGGGCCGCACACAGACGCTGGTCCCAGGGCATGTAGGACGGCGTGAAGTGTTTCACGTCGATATTCGGGGCGCGCTTGCTCATGTGTGAGATCAGCAGCTTGCGAGCCTTCTCCGGCCAGCGCTGGCAGGCCAGGTAGAGGCCGCGCTGGAACAGGATGTTGCGCTTGCGGGTCATGTTGAACACCCACTTTTTCGGCAACACCTTGTTCATGGCAATGGAGATCACGTCGGTATCCGGCATGGCCATGATGTAACTGGGAGAACGCTGCAGCATGGTGACCTTGGCGGCCTTTTCCGCCATAGCCGGCACCACGGTAATGGCGGTGGCACCACTGCCAATCACCACCACTTTCTTGCCGCTGTAATCGAAATTTTGCGGCCACTGCTGGGGATGAACGATCTGCCCCTTGAAGCTTTCCTCGCCATCGAAATGCGGGCGATAGCCGTGGTCGTAGTTGTAGTAACCGGCGCAGTTGACGATAAAACCACAGGTATAGGTGCGGGTTTCACCACTGGCCTCATGCAGGGCGGGAATCTCCCAGTGTTGATCACTGCTGGACCAGTTGGCCTTTTCCAGTTTGAGCCCGTATTTCACCTTGTCGTACAGGCCAAATTCCCTGGCGGTCTCCGCCACGTATTCACGAATATCGCCCCCCTTGGCCAGCACCTTGTCGGAATACCAGGGTTTGAAGTTGAAGCCGAAGCTGGCCATGTCAGAGTCGGAACGAATGCCGGGATAACGAAACAGGTCCCAGGTGCCACCCACTTGCTCGCGGCGCTCAAGAATGGCCAGGGACTTACCCGGAAACTGACGGGCGATATGGCAGGCGGTGCCGATGCCGGAGAGTCCGGCACCAATGATGATGATGTCGTAGTGTTGAGTAGTCATCGTATTTTCCTTGTTATTAATCTCGCTCTCACCATCCACTATTCCAAAACCCGGGCTTGACAATATTGACGAATGCGGACATCTTTTTGACATATCGCGACATATTTTCAAGAACAAATACACCGAATTGCTGTGCACACAGGCACCCGCAATGACATCGGAGACAAGCGCGTGACCAGCCTGATCCGGGCCACCAATCTGTGGGGCTATGAAGAACAGGTCCGGAGCAGGGGTGCAGATCCGCTTCCACTTCTCGCCAGACATCACATCCCCGCACAGGATGACCGCGAGGACCAGAGCTTTCTGGTGCTCAAGGACTTCATCGCCCTACTGGAAGACACCGCGGACAGCCTCGGTGATCCGGCGTTCGGCATGAGCCTGGCAGACTACCAGGGCATGGACATTCTCGGTCCCATCTCGGTGATTGCCCGCAGCTCCATGACCGTGGGCGACGCCATTCAAAGCATCGGGCGCTACCTGCATCTGCACTCCCCGGTGCTCAGCGTGGACACCGAAATGGTGATGCTGGACGGACAACCCGCCATTCAGTTCTTTTACCGTATTGATAACAGGGGCCTGGGCTACTGGGTGCAGCCTTATGAACTGGGCATGGCCAATGCCATGCAGGTGATCAAGCTGCTTTGCGGGGACGACTTTCAACCCATCTCCGTTCACTTCATGCACCCGCGCAGCGCAGAGATGACCGCCTACCGTTCCATGTTTCAATGCCCGGCCTTTTTCGAACAGGACTGGACTGGTTTCTATCTGCCCATGTCCACCTATGCCATGCCACTGTCCAGTGCCGACCACCAGACCTGGCAACTGGCAGAGCGCTATCTGGACTCCCAACAGACACCCAATGCCAGCAGCTTGTCAGAGGACATCACCGGGCTGATCAACACCCTGCTTCCCACCGGCCGCTGCTCCAGCGATACCATTGCCTCACACCTGTCCATGCACAAACGCACCTTGCAGCGACGTCTGGCCAGGGAAGGGACAACCTATGAGCAGCTACTCAATGCGGAGCGGATGAAGCTGGCCAGGGAGTACCTGATGGAGCCCAATCTCAAACTCAGCCAGATCGCCGGGCTGCTCGGCTACTCCGAACAATCCGCCTTCAATCGCGCCTGCCGCGACTGGTTCGACCTCACCCCGCGGGCCTTCCGCCAGCAGCTGATCGGCCAGTAATCCCCCGGTTACGCCCCTCCAGATCATGACCTCCCGCCCCTAAACAGTTGGTTTACTTTGTATATTTATTAAGCAAAGGCAACATTATACAATGTAAACGTGAAGCACCTTCATGGCATTAGACAGCATGTTTACGCCATTTTAATTAAATATTGACGACAAACGGCACATTTTTGCCGCGCAACCCCATGGCCAACCCCGCCCCCACGGTGATACCGTGCGCGCGCAAAACTCATAACTCGGGAAAGCTATGATGAAGTATTCAAACAAGATGATTTTGGCGGCCTCTATTGCTGCCGCATCAAGCCAGGTAATGGCCAATGGCCTGTCACTGAACGAGCAAAGCGCCAGCAGCGCCGGCTCCGCCTACGCCGGTCGCGCCTCCACCGCCAGCGATGCCAGCATTCTGTTTGGCAACCCGGCCGGCATGAGCCGCCTGAAGCGCGCCGAAGTGTCCGGCGGCCTGGCCTTTATTGATGCCAGCACCGACATCAGCAACACCCAGGGCCAACTGGCCCCCGGCCTGCCGGTGAGCGGCACCAACGAGGGCGACATGGTGCCCTTCTCCACTGTGCCGTTCGGCTACTACGTGACCCCGATTAATGACAAGCTGCACGCTGGCATCGGCCTGTACGTGCCCTATGGGGTGGAAAGTGATTACGAGGACACCTTCCAGGGCCGTTACCATGGCCTCAACAGCCTGGTACAGGTGGTGACTATCCAGCCCACCATCAGCTACGCCTTCAACGACAAGGTGTCTGTGGGCTTTGGTCCGACCATCAACCATATCGAAGGCAAGCTGACCAGCGCCCTGCCCGGGGCAGCCTTTGCCTCAATTAATCCTGCTCTCGCGCTCGAACCAGACGCGGACGTGGAGATCGAGGGCGACGATATCGCCTACGGCTACAATCTGGGCGTAATGGTTGCGGTCACCGATCGCCTCGACTGGGGTCTCGCTTACCACTCCAAGGTGGACTACAACCTGGAAGGCGACACCACCATCACCGGCACGCCAGCACCGGTCGCACCGGCTCTGGATGGCAAATACGACGCGGAAGTGGACATCACCATGCCCGAATCCGTGGACACTTCCATCAGCTTCAAGGCCACCGACGAAGTGACCCTGTATGCCGGCGCCACCTGGACCCGCTGGAGCCGCCTGGAAGAGCTGGTTGTCGAAAACAGCGCCGTACACCCCATGTTCGCATCCAGCTTCGGTGAAGTCTCCGAAGAACTGAACTGGGAAAACACCTGGGCCTTTGCCATCGGTGGTGCCTACCAGCTGAATCCGGACTGGGTACTGCGCGCCGGCTATGCCCGCGACAACAGCCCCACCCGTGATGCCGACCGCACCGTGCGCATTCCCGTCAGCGACCGCGACATCCTCACCCTTGGTGCGGGCTGGAACGTGTCCGAAGACCTGACTCTGGACGCGGCCTATGCCTACATTAATGAAGAGAAAGGCGGCATCAATCAGGATTACTACAGCGGTGACTTTGAAAACACCGCCCACGGCCTTGCCCTGCAGGCAACCTACCGCTTCTGATTGCGGGAATGCGGAAACAAAAAAGCCGGGCTCAATGCCCGGCTTTTTTATGCCGCTCTGTGACCGCTTCATGCATCACGCAACAAGCAACACGCGAAAGACCAAACAACCCGAAAACGAAGGCTTTGCCTTTCGAAACTCGCTTCTCGCCACTCGCTGCTAGCTTTCCAGCTCCGCATCCGCCTTGTGGATCGGATGTCCATCACTAACCCGACCTACCCACAGCGGATGAGGCTCGGCGAGACGGACACGCCTGCGGAAGTGCTTGCGCACCAGCCACAGCAGCCCCGCCAGCGACAGCATCACCCCATTGATCAACAGCACGTCCGGATCGCGCCAGGCGCGAGCCCCATCCAGCACCAGAGAAAGCACGGGAATCAGCAGATACAGCCACGGCAGAACACGCAGGCCCTGGCCGCAAAAACGCAATGGCGAAGCCCGCAGACTCCAGCCTGCCAATGGCACCAGCACCAGCCAGAACACCAGCCGCTCCAGCCACACCACCTGATCCGCCCAGGGGGAATACAGGCCCAGCTTGCTGACCCAGAAGCTCACCGCCACCCCGGCGACCACACCGACACAGACACCCAGCGTGAGACGCAACAGTAACGCCGACGCCCGTGAAGGACCGGCACGATCACTGCGTCGCTCACACCAGAGAATATTGCCGGAGACAAACAGAAGGCAGCCCAGCAGGCCTAACAGGAAATACATCAGCTTCACTGCCAGCCCGCCGTAATCGCCAAAGTGCAGCGCATACACCACCGACAGAGAGGCGTTATTGAGGTCCCGCTGCGCCGGACTGATCACCCGCAGTGGCTTGAGGGTCGGATCCAGCACCACATGGGCATGATGGCCAAGGTAGCCAGGAACAGTGCCAGCCACATCCAGCCACCCGTCACTGTCGCCAAAGCCCCGCACTTCCACCCAGGCCACCTGCAGTCCCGGCACTTCATGCTCGGCGGCGGACAGATAATCAGCCATCAGCGCCATGGTCACCGGCTCGCCACTTGTGGTCATGGCCGGCCACACGTCGGTCTTCTTGCTGATTACCTCTTGCAACTGGGGACCGAACACCAGCGCGCCCAACAGCAACGCCACCACCGTAAACAACCCCATGGCGGCTCCGGTGATCGCCATGATCAGATGAAACGGCAAACTCACCACCCCGATCAGGTTGTGCAGGTTTTTCCAGTAGCGGCGCAGGTTGCCCTGGTGCTTGAGGGCAAGCAGCTCGCGACCCAGTTTGGGCCAGTGAATCACCAGTCCACTGAACAGGGCCACGCCGTAGAGCGCCGCCACCAGCCCCATCAGGATCATGCCGATATTGAGCAGACCGGCACCACCCGGAATCGCAAGCTGGTAATGCAGCTCATTAATGAAGTCGGCCAGCTCAGATCCGGGGCGGGACAGGTAGCCATCATCGCCCCCGAAATGAGACACCCTCGCGGTCTGCCATTCTCCATCCTGCTTCCACATGGCGGCAGGGTCGTTCCCGGGCTGAAAGTAGAGTCGCTCGGCCGCTTGCGGGAAACGCTCCGTCAAACGCTCAAGGAAGGTATCGGCATCCAGAACCGTCGCGTTTTCAGCAGGCCGGTCTTGCCAGTGATGCAGCTCATGATGGAAAACATTGATGGCGCCGGCAAAAAAGGCCACGAACAGCAGCAGTCCGCTGACCATACCCGCCCAGGCATGCAGATCAATGAAACGACGCAAACGATCCGCCTTCATGGGCCACCGCCATACAGCGTCGTGGTCTGCAGCAACAACAGCGCCACACCGTTAGCTGCCAACAATCCCGCCAGCGCCGGCCAGCCACGCTGTGGCAGGGCGGCCAGTGCCACCAGCAACATCCACAGGGTCACTACCAGTAGCAGCATCAAAACCAACCAGGAAGCCCAGGGCACCGGGAGAGCAGCGGCCAGCAGACCGCTGAGCATCACGCTGAGGGGCAGGGACAGCAGCGCAGCAGGCCACAACCTCATGGGCGGCCTCCGTTTTTCTGGTAGGTATCTCGCTGATGCGCTGCCAGCAGGGTTTGCACTACCAGCGCCAGAATAAACAGCCACAGGGCAGCCATCAGGCCAACCCCTATGCCAAGCAGAACGACCCACAAGCCGGCAGCCAGGAGCAGCAGCAATATACTGACCAACCGCTGCCAGGACGCCAGCGGCGCGGCCAGCCAGCGCTGTTCACGGTCGGTAAGATAAAAAAGTGCAGCCGAAACCAGCGTCAGTAGCGACGCGGCAATCCCCATCATCGAGAGTTCCCTTCCCAATCCTGATAATGGTTCTCATTTAATAGCAGCAGAAAAACAGCGTCAATGACGCAAGCGATATGCCAATTAATGAACCGGGCGAAGAGGCAACAACGCCTCGGTAGAAGTACTCAGACGCGCGGTGGACAACCGACGCCAGTCAATGCCGTCACGATCCGGCATCCACACATCGCGGAAGGCTGCGGCATCTGCCACGGCCATTTCCGGACTGAGCATGGCGGCCCCATAACACCCCTCGGCAGACAAACCACCCACCTGACGCATCACTGACCACCAACCGGCAGGCCGGTGGTGCAAGCCCACATGGCTCAGATTGCAATCCGTCACCGGCTCCGCCACCGCACACTCCAGCCTGCTGTCCTGCTGGGTGCTGACACCCTGGCGCCATAGCGCCGACCCCCCCACGACCACCAGCGAGGGAAAGGTACGGGTCAGCGCCTGCAAGGCTTCCGCCTCACTCAGCGGCTCCCCAAGAATCACCCGATAAAACACCGGTCGCTCCGGGGCCACCTGCCGAATCACCCCTGCTTCCAGCCAGCGCAGGGTCACATCCAGTGCACTGTCACCCTCACCGGGCAAGCGTTGCTTCAAATCCGACAGGGAAAAAATCTTTGGCATGCTGTCCAGTGACGGTGCCATCGCGTCCAGCTGAATCATGGTTCCACGACCCGAGCGGCCGGCAACGGCAAGCCCAGCCCCTGACGCAGCACCATCACCGCCCGCAGCAACTGGCAGCAGATGGCCACATGGCGAGGCTCGGGAAGGCAATCTCGGCGCAACAGGGCAGCCTGCCCAAGACGCACCTCCAACTTCTCAATCTGGCCTTCACTGATCCGCCCCGGGAACTGTCTCGCAGTAAGACGATACGTCAACAGCCGGCCCTGCAGATCTTCTTCCAGAGTGACATATGCACGCAGCACAAGGCTGTGGCTGCCCAGACGGCGCATGGTACGTGCGGCATGACGACGACGGGGCTTGTCCTTGCGGAGAGGAATCATCGGCAGCAACAACCGGGACAACTTGTTCAGCCAGCGCACCCAGCCCGCCCCCCGCTGCAGACTACTGAGATACCACCACCAGGCCTGCAGACGCGCAATATCACTGTGCAACACCCGAGCCTGACGCCACTGCCAGCCACCCACGCCGGAGGCGAGCCCGGCGCGGTACACCGCCAGATACTCAGACAGGGCCTGCAGGCGATGCTCCACGGCTTCGAGGGCAAGGCCGTTGAGGCTGTCACTGCTCGGCGAGCGGGAGGACGTCATTGGAAAGCTCCTGGTGCTTCGGTTGAGACTGCTGTAGATCACACAATCGAACCCTCGGCCTTTTCGAATCCAGTCCGGGGAGCACTAATAGCCTAACGCCGCCCCCGCCATCCCCCCAGCCCGAAAATGTGCTTTTTCGTAGTGCCGCGTTGCGGTTTGTTTCGTCGCGGTAAATTGCAGGAACCAGTTCACAATAATTTTTACGTAGGTCATCGCTCATACCCCTAATGGCTGATATCTTACGCATTTATTCTTAGCTTTATGGGTAATTCCTTGCGCAAAGCCCTGATCCTTTTTCTTGTTGCCGTACCGGCATTTCTGGTTGCCCACCCCGGCGGACTGGATAAGCAGGGCGGCCATACTGACCGCCATTCCGGTCAATATCATTGCCATCGCGACCAGTGCAAACAGACCCATCAGAAACAACGCCAGGCGGAGCAGGAGGCCCTTGAGGCGGACAGGGCCTTCAGCACCCTCTACGACCGTGATCAGTGGCCACACTGGATTGATGCGGATCACGACTGTCAGGACACCCGGGCTGAAATCCTTATCCAGCAAAGTCAGCAACCGGTCACGTTCAGCAATGCCCGCCATTGCACCGTGACCAGCGGCCGTTGGTACGACCCCTATACGAATATCACCTTTACCAACGCCCGCTCTCTGGATATTGATCATGTGGTGCCACTGCGACACGCCCATGGCCACGGCGGAGACCGCTGGGACGAAGCCCGCCGCCAGCAGTTCGCCAACGATCCTGACAACCTGATTGCGGTCTCTGCCAGCGCCAACCGCAGCAAGGGCGCCAGCAGCCCCGATCAATGGCTACCCGAGAACATGGGATACTGGTGCGAATACGGCCGCCGCTGGCAAGCACTGAAACAACGCTATGAATTGATGATCACGCCGCCAGAACAGGACGCCCTGAACAAACTGGCCGCCACCTGCCGCTGAATCAGCGATGAGCCGCGAGCAACCAGCTGCAAGGAAAGCCGGATTCAAAGGATTAATGAGCCTGACAACTTAACGCTCGTAGCTCATGGCCAAAAAAAGGCCGCACCCGATTCCGGGCGCGGCCTCTTTCATCGCAACAAACTCCAACCTATACCGCGTTGATGCGTGTTGCGTGTTGCGTGCAGCGCGGTTACTGCTCTGCCGCATCCTTCATGCTTTCCATGGATTCTTTTGCACTTTCTGCGGCGTTATCCAGGTCTTCACCCATTTCTTCCATGGGGCCCTGCGGATCCATGCTCTCAACCGCCTCATCCACTTTTTCGCCCGCTTTTTCTACCGGGCCATCATTGCTGTCACAAGCTACCAGCAGCGCAGACAGGGAAAAAATGGCGGCCAATGTCGCTTTAGTGAAAATACGCATACACTCACTCCTTTGCTCAGTGATACAGACGACCACCACCCTAATGATGTGGCGGCACACTGGCCATGGACCGACCCACAGAATGTCGGCATTTTACGAAGCCTTACGAATCACGTTGCGACAGGACATGAGCACGCTGGCTGTTTGGCAGGCGAACAGACCCGGGGACACAAGCAATGAAAAAAGTCGGACATCAGGTGGGCGGCCTGGCACAGCTGGTTACCCGCTTCGGCAATGAAATCACTCAGGTTGTGCAGGATATTCACGGCGCCGTTGCCAACCCGTTCGGGGTACGCGGGCACGATTACACCCCTGCACCCATGATCTATAACCTGATTCGCTACGGCTTTCGCCAGGCAGGCAACGCCGCTGGCATGGCCGACTTGCTGGCAGACCCGAACCGGGAACTTCGCGACAGTCTCGACTTGCAAAGCATCGTCAACGGCATCTTCGGGCAACTGCTGGTGGAGCAGAACAGCAGCTATGCGCTGCCCATGACCCTGCTGCCGAAAAAGCCCCAGGCTGCTGACACCGATACCCTGGTGATCTTCATCCACGGCCTGTGCATGAATGATGCCTGCTGGAACACCCCTGCTGCCGATGGCTTCGGCCAATGGGCTCGCCGTCACCTCAATGCCGAGGTACGTTACCTGCGTTACAACACCGGCCTGCATATCTCCGACAACGGCCGCAAGCTCGCCGGCCTGCTGGCCCACTCCGTACTGCCGAAACGGCTAATTCTGGTGGGGCATTCCATGGGTGGCCTGGTGGCTCGCAGCGCACTGCATCAGGGCCGTGAACGGGAAGACAGCTGGGTGGACAAGGTGACGCATCTTGCCTGCCTTGGCTCCCCCCACCAGGGTGCCCTGTTGGAGCGTATCGGCAACAACGCCAATCGCCTGCTCGCTACCACGCCCTGGTCAAAGCCGCTGATGCGACTGGGCAACCTTCGCTCCGACGGCATTCGCGATCTGCGCTTCGGCTATGTGCTGGAGGAACAGTGGCGCCACCGGCCAATCGACGAAGTCCAACCGAGCAGCAAGGTACCGCTGGATCCCACGGTAAAACAGCTGTTCATTGCCGGCAGTGTCAGTGAACCGGATCACCCCCAGCCCCAGGGCGACTGGCTGGTATCCGTGGACAGCGCCCTGGCCCGACGCCTTTACCCGGATGCACCGCAGCTGACCCGGGAACTGTTCTGGCAAATGGGCCACATGACCATGATCGAGGAAAACCGCACTTTCGCCCGGGTACAGCAGTGGCTGGAACCCCACGGATGAACTGCACTCTCTGCCATACACCTGCAGCCCTATTTGCGACCGTAGAAGGACGTGAATACTTTCGCTGCCCGAACTGCCAGCTGACCTTTGAACACCCGGACAAGCTACCCAGCGCCGAGCAGGAAAAAGGCCAGTACGATCTGCATGACAACCGGCCGGATGATCCCGGCTACCGGAAATTCCTGTCACAACTGGCCGAGCCGCTCAAGCGCGAGCTGCCCCCCGGCGCCCGGGGGCTGGATTTCGGCTGCGGTCCGGGCCCGGCACTGGCCATGATGCTGCGCGAGCAGGGGTTTGATTGCGCCACCTGGGATCCGCTCTATGCGTCAGATAAGGCAGCGCTGGAACCGCAATATGACTTCGTCACCTGCACAGAAGTGATCGAGCACCTGCACCAGCCGGCGAAGGAATGGCAGTGGTTTTCCGAACATGTGAAGCCCGGCGGCTGGCTGGGCATCATGACCCGCTGGCTGATCGACGATGACGCCTTCGCCCGCTGGCATTACCGCCGCGACCCTACCCACGTGTGCTTCTGGCAGCCTGCCACCTTTCAGTGGCTGGCCCGGAAACAGGGCTGGGATCTGCACCTCACCGGCAACCCGGTGGTGCTGATGCAAAAACGCCCGCCAGGCTGAAGCTCAACCGGGCGGGCGCTTGATGAATCATGATCCTGTCGGTTCAGCCGGCCACCACAACGGCTACGGCTGCCGCCAGCAACGCCATGGGTATGATGATCAGGATATGCCTGACCAACCGCTCAGCGAATACCGATAACCGGTAATGTAATTCCATTTTTTCTCCCCTTTTCCCAAAGCAGAAACTGGGCAAGCCATTGCATATCCCAGTCACTGAGACTGCATGGTAGAGGAGTTTAAAAAACCGACAATCCCCCACATGGGGGATAGCACACACTTTTGGTCAATCAGGCCCGCGCCCGCGCCCACTGCGGCATCCGCAAGGCGCAACTGACTAAAGGCTGTGCAACCAGAACTGCATATGCTTGAGCGAAGGCTCGCTGTCACCCAGATCGGTCCACTCGAAATCGGCCACCAGCTGGTCCTGGGGGAAATAGCCCCGCCCGCGCCAGAAGGCATCCAGAGGGCGATAATCTGCCGGCCGTGCCGGATGATCGTCAGGCCGCTGCACCGCACAGAAGGTGGTGTCCTGGAAACCAAAATCCTCCGCGTACTGCTCGCGCAGATCAAAGAAACGATGCCCGATGCCCTGCCCCCGCCAGTCCTTCTTCAGCACCGACTCACCAAAATAGAACACCGTGGACAGATCCGCCCCCAGCATCCGAAACGGTGCCTGAAAGGCATCATCCGCTTCCCGCAGGGGCAAGCCGGTGGCAGCACCCACCAGCTTGTTGAACTCCAGGGCCAGCACAAAGACGCTGCGATCGGACTGGGCATACCGATCCAGATAACGGCGCTCATATTCCAGATCACCGTCATACAGGTAGGGAAAGTCCCGAAACACCTCGATGCGCAACTGCGCCAGTTCATCCAGCCATGGCTCTACCGCAATACCGGTAACCGGACGAATTTCCACTGAAGACATGCAGGCTCCTCGGGAGACAGATCAGGAAGGGAATCAATAGCACGATGAACGGGGGAAGGAAAAGGGCGGGGAGACGAGTTACAAGCTAAAAGCTACAAGCTGCAACATGAAACAAGGCATCAGATGAATCCGGCGCCGTGCCCGCGCACCCTTTTTCCTGATTCGCGGGCACGGCGGCATAGCGAGAGGTATGGCATTGCCCGCGTTGCAGCTTGAAGCTTGAAGCTTGAAGCTCTAAGGCCGCATCAGGATCAGGCCGGTGATCCACAACACCACAAACACCGCCTGACGAAACCGCTCTTCGTTGATGCGATGATGCAGCCATTCCCCCAGCAGCATGGCGGCAATCACCACCGGCACCAACATGCCGATCTTCGGCGCCGCCGGCAGCAAAGAACCGTCCAGCAGAAACACTACGGTGAGCAGGCTGTTGAGAGACAGCCAGACCAGAATCAGGGTGGCGCGAAAGCGCTGCTTGTCCAGCTGCAAGCCACTGAGCGCATACACCAGCAAGGGGCCGCCCGAGGCAAACAGGCCATGGGTAATCCCGGCCAGGAACATCCAGCAGCGCGACCACCAGGCGGCATGACTGCGCACCTCGATGCCCTTGAACATGCGCCACAATTCACGGCTACTGAACCACAGCACCAGCACCCCGAAGCCCTGGCGCAGATAATCATCGCCCAGCCAGGGCCGCAGGCCATAACCCGCCAGGGTGCCCAGTACCATCAACGGCAGAATCAGCTTCCACAGGGTAGGCCAGTGGATGTGATGACGGTGACGCCAGCTCAGGGTGCTGCTCATGACAATATTAAGCGGCACCAGCACTGGCAGGATTTCCGGTATCGGCAGCACCAGGGCGCCCATCGACAGGGCGATGACGATACTGCCGAAGCCAGTCATGGCCTCCGTGGTGAAGGCAAAAAAGATGAACAGCCCCAACAACAGCCAGGGCCACATAACCGCAATATCCAAGGTTACTGCTCCAGCTCGGTGGCGAACTTGCGCACCATCATGCGCTGGTAGAGATCCGGGGCCAGCCGCCACAGCAGGCTGGCAAACCAGGTGAAGCGATCCGGGAACAGGCGTTTCTGTTTTTTGTCGTAGGCAACAAACACCTTTTCCGCCAGCGATTCCGGGGTTTGCATCTTGCCGACCATGGAACGCGCATGGCCAGCCGGCTTGCCGTCGTGGCCCAGCGCATTGGTCTCGATGGGCGTGTCCAGAAAGCTGGGGTACACCATCAGGATGTGCACGCCATAACGCGAGACCTCCCCGCGCATGACCTCAAAGAACTGCGCCATGGCACTCTTGGCGCTGCAGTAACCGGCGCGTCCCAACACCGGCATCCAGCCGGCCATGGATCCGATATTGATAATGCCGCCACGGCTTTTGCGCAGCAGCGGAAGCAACGTCACCGACAGTTCCACCGGCGCCTGCCAGTCCACCTGCATGACCTTGCGAAACACCGGTACGGCGGTTTTTTCCGCCAGGGAGCGATGGGTAATACCGGCATTGTTGATCAGCAGATCCAGCTCGAACGGCTGCGACTGCAGCCATTGTTTGAGCAGGGTGATGGCATCGCTGTCAGTGACGTCCAGCTCCCGGCAAAGCACCCGCTCAGCATCGCCAAGCTGTTTCGCTCTCGCTTCCAGCAGCACAGTGTTCATGTCCGTGAGAATCACCCGGTAACCACTGGCATGGGCCTGCTGGGCCAGCGCCCAGCCGAGTCCCGAAGCGGCACCGGTTATCAATACCGTTTTCATGAAGACTGCCTCGCGGGAGTTCCATCCAGATAGAAACGGAACACTTCCTCGGAACTCTTTTTCGGCTGATAACCGAATTCACTTTTCAGTCGCTGATTGCTCAGCACCGGGCGGTAACGCAGGAAATTGATCTGCGCCGGAGTGTAGCCGGTAAGGCCCAACTTGTTGCCCAGCCACAGACCGGCGCGCAACACGCCAGCGGGAATAGCCACCACCGGCTTGCCGAGAATACGGCCCAGCTCATGGATACTCAGGGCGCCATCACCGGCCAGATTGAAACAGCCAGAGGCTTCTTCGTTGACACCCTTTTCGATGATCTCGAGCACGTCCTGATCCCAGATAAACACGAAGGGCGACGGCGAACCGGCCACCGCCAGCAAACGCTTGCCCTCGAACAGTTTGGTGATCAGGTTACGGGTACCCTTGCCCAGCACTGTACCCGGACGCAGCACCAGCTGCTTGAGCTCGGGATGTGACTGGCGATAGGCCGCCAGCAGCTCTTCTACCTGACGCTTGTGATCCGAGTAGGCGAATTCCTGGTTGCCGCGCAACGGATCCTGCTCGTCCAGCCACTCCGGATTATCCGCATGGTAGCCATAGGCCGCGCCGGAACTGGTCACCACCAGCTGGTGCACACCGTTGGCCACGCAAGCCACCAACACATTACGGGTGCCGTTCACATCAATATCGTAATCACGCTGACGATCACCGGAGTCTTCCAGCACCGCCGCCAAATGCACCACCTGCTCAATGCGATGCTCGCGAATCAGCCCGGCCAGGGATGGGTCGCGCACATCCAGCACATGGAAGGGAAACGTGGCGGACTTGTCCTCACGGATATCCACCCCTACCACATAGTGCTGCTCCGCCAGACGACGGGCCAGCAGGCTGCCGATGTAGCCACCGGCACCGGTTATCAGGATACGTCTTTGCATGGCGCACCCTCCTCCTCAGCAGCCTCACCGGGCTGGCGCCCCCACCAGAAGGCCAGCGCCAGTCCGGTCACCAGATGCCAGACGCCCCAGAAGGCGGCGATCAAAATCATCTCACTGGCCTCCGGAAAGAAGGTGAACAGGATCGCCAGCCCCAGGCCGGAATTCTGGATACCCACTTCCATTGTGATGGCGCGCCGGTCATTGCGCGGCAAACCGGTCAGGCCGGCGGCGAAGAAGCCGAGGCCGAGGGCCAGCAGATTCTGCAGTACTACCAGGCCGACGATGCGATCCGCGTTGGCCAGGAACACATCCATATTGTTGCCGAAGGCCACCCCCACAAACAGGAAAAGTACCAACAGCGTGATCACCCGCATGGGCTTCTGCGCGCCATGGGCAAAGGCGGGAAATGCCTTGCCCACCAGCATGCCAACCACCAAAGGCAGACCCAGCACCAGCCCCACCAGCATCAGGATTTCCATGCTGTCGAGCTGAATCTCGGTAAGGATGCTGCGGGTATTCGGGTTGATATAGCCGTACAGGGCAAAGTTGAACGGGGTCAGGAACATGGCCGCCAGGCTGGACACCGCGGTCATGCTCACCGACACCGCCACATTGGCCTTGGCCAGCCAGGTCATGATGTTGGAGAAGGAACCGCCCGGGCAGGACGCCACCAGGATCATGCCCAGTGCCAGTTGCGGATCCACATTGAAATACCAGGTGGTCAGACAGGTGGCTGCGGGCAGCAGCACAAACTGGGCAATCAGCCCCACCAAGGGGGCATCCGGGCGCTTGAGCACCCGGCGGAAGTCGTCACCGGTGAGCGACAGGGAAACGCCAAACATCATGAACGCGAGAATGACGTTGAGGATCAGCAGGTTGTTGCTGCCAAAGTGCACTTCCATGTCACACCCCCTGCAGCAGATCGCTGATGTGTGTACCGACGGCCTTGCGATAGGTGTCCTTGTGGACATAGTAGGCCATCCGCGCCAGCTTCAGGTAGGCCAGGCCACCATCAAGATTATTGCCGGCCTCGGCACTGGCTTTCTTCTCCAGGGCCGCCGCTTCCGGCAGCCCCTTGGACTTGGCACGCAGATACAATGCCACCATTTCCGCCTGTTCGTTACGCCCTTCCCAGCCCAGCCCGGCCGCTTCCACCATGCCCATGATGAACAGGTTGCGGTGCTCGGGATGGAACACGTTCAAGTACAGCTGCGGCGCATCCTGGCCCTGCCAGTTGAGTTCGGCAGCATCGATGAAGGGGTAATCCAGCTTGTAACCGGTGCCCATCAGGATCAGGTCATAGACCCGTGACTGCCCATCGGCAAAGGTCACGGTATTACCGGATACGGCGGCGATATCACCATGAGGGGTAATGTCACCATGGCCCAGGTGATGCAGGATCAGAGAATTGATCACCGGGTGGGATTCATACAACTTGTAATCCGGATCCGGCAAGCCGTAATCGCTGGGCTTGCCGATCAGCATGCGAATCAGGGCGCCATCCACCTTCTGCTTGACCAGACGTGGCAGGGTAAATTTGCCTCCCAGGCTGTCGGTGGCCTTGCCGGCAATGAACTTGGGCAGGAAGTAGTAACCACGACGCACGGACATGTCCACGCTGGCCGCACGATGCACCGCGTCCACCGCGATATCGCAGGCGGAATTGCCACAACCCACCACCAGCACCCGCTTACCGGCAAACACGTCGGCACTGCGGTATTCACTGGAGTGCATCAACTCGCCTTCAAACTCACCCGGCAGGCTCGGCATATTGGGCTTGTGCAGGGTACCGTTGGCGATCAGTACGCCCTCGAAACGGCGGGTTTGCTGCTCGCCATCCTTGCTGGTGGTCACCTGCCAGCCGTCACCATCCTTTTCCACACTCTCCACCCGGGTGGAAAATTCGTAGTTTTCGTAAAGGCCGAACTGGCGCGCATAACCCTGGAAGTAGCGCTTCATCTCGCTGTGATGGGGGTAGGTCGCCACGCTGTCCGCCATGGGGAATTCCTTGAATTCCGTCATGCCCTTGGAGGAAATCAGGTGCGCGGATTCGTACATGGTGCTGTGGGGGTTATCGATGTCCCACAGGCCACCCACATCGGAATGCAGATCGAATCCAATGAACGGGATATCATATTTTTTCAGGTTGCGGGCGGTCGCAAGCCCCATGGGGCCGGCCCCTATCACTGCGTACATGTTGTCACCTGCGTTTGTTGTTTGCTGAGCACAACTCAGAATTTGTTATGATGTTCACTTTACGGTCAGAGCCCCAGAGCCTCACGGCCAATTCAGGACCAGCCTACGGTTAATTCGGGACCCGTTAACTCAGACAGGACAGCCCATGTCGCACACCCCCACCGTCACGGTGCGCTACACCCAGGCCATCAGCCAGGCCGCTGCCAAGCTGGGATTTTCCCTGCCGGAGGCACTGCAAGACGCCTTCGCAGAACAGGAACGGGTGGGGCTGGAGTTGCAGGGCGATATCTGGGAAAGCTTTTGCAGTCAGGCGGACGATGCCCTGGTTGGAGTGCGTTTCGGACTGGCATTGGAAGTGGGACATCTGGATACCGCCGGCATGGTGTTGATGAGCTGCGACACCGTGGCCGACGCCATGGAAAGCCTGATCGACTACTACCCCATCGTCGGTGAAGGCGGCCGTTTCAGTTATGAGATACAGGGCGAAGAATGCATCGTTTCCTATGAGCCCCAGTATCAGGTTCGCAAACAGGAACGGGTGGAAGCGGCTCTCGCCTCACTACTGCAACTGTCCCGCTGGTCTTCCGGCGGCAAACTGAAAGCCCTGCGCCTGGAGTTTGCCCATGCCGCCCTGGACGACAACCGCCGTTACGAAACCCTGCTCAACGTGCCGGTGCGCTTTCTGGCCAACCGTAACAGTCTGGTGATCCCCGCAAGCTCCCTGGATCTTCCATTGATCTACGCCAACCCGGCCCTGTGTCAGCACCTGCGTACCCTGGCTGATCAGGTACTGGACTCCCTTGGCGAACAATCCCTCAGCGCCCAGGTCACCCAACTGCTCCGCCAGCACCCCCACTGGGGCAAGGAAAAAGCAGCCGATGCCCTGTCCATGAGCGGGCGACATCTGGTGAGAAAACTGGGCGAGGAAGGCAGCAGCTTCAAGCTGCTCCGTGACGGCCTGCTGCAAGGCATGGCGGAAACACAACTTCGGGATGGCGAGCGCCTCAGCAACATTGCCGAGGCACTGGGGTTTTCTGATGAAAGCGCCTTTTCCAAGGCGTTCAAACGCTGGACCGGCATGACGCCGGCCCAGTTCCGCGAAAAAACCTGATCAGGCCTTGTCGAGCGCCTGGGTAATATCCGCAAGGATGTCATCAATGTGTTCGATCCCGACAGACAATCTCACCAGATCCGCACTCACTCCCGCGCTCTCCAGCTCCTCATCATTGAGCTGACGGTGCGTGGTCGTAGCGGGATGGCAGGCCAGTGACTTGGCATCACCAATATTGACCAGCCGCTTGATCATGGTCAGCGCATCAATGAAGCGCGCCCCGGCGTCACGCCCGCCGTCAATACCAAAACTGAGAATGGAAGACGGCACACCACCATCCATGTAGGTTTGCGCGGTGGCGTAATCCTTGTCCGTATCCAACCCGGCAAAGTTCACCCAGCTCACCTTGTCATGATCGCGCAGGAACGCCGCCACCGTCATGGCATTTTCGCAATGGCGCTCCATACGCAGGCTCAGTGTTTCGATGCCCTGCAGAATCAGGAAGGCATTCATCGGCGACAGGGCGGCTCCCATGTTACGCAGTGGCACAACCCTGGCACGGCCAATGAAAGCCGCCTCGCCCATGGCTTCCACATACACTACACCGTGATAGCTGGGGTCCGGTTCATTGAACTGCGGGAAGCGAGGATTGCCTTTCCAGGGGAACTTGCCGGAATCCACAATAATCCCGGCAATGGTAGTGCCATGCCCGCCCATGTACTTGGTCAGCGAATGCACCACGATATCTGCACCGTGTTCAAACGGGCGACACAGCGCGGGTGTGGCAACAGTGTTATCTACCACCAACGGCACCCCGGCAGCGTGGGCCACCTTCGCCAACGCGGCCATATCCACCACATTGCCGGCCGGGTTGCCGATGGATTCACAGAACACCATTTTGGTCTTGTCATCGATAACCGCAGCGATAGCTTCCGGATCTCGACCATCGGCCATGCGCACTTCAATGCCCTGGTTTGGCAACGTATGCGCGAACAGATTATAGGTGCCGCCATACAGCTGACTCACCGACACGATATTGTCACCGGCACGGGCCAGGGTCTGGACTGTCGCGGTAATTGCCGCCATACCCGAGGCCATGGCCAAGGCACCGATACCCCCCTCCAGCATGGCTACCCGTTCTTCGAGCACCGCATTGGTGGGGTTCATGATCCGGCTGTAGATATTGCCGGGAACTTTCAGATCAAACAGATCCGCGCCATGCTGGGTATCATCAAAGTAGTAACTGGTGGTCTGATACATCGGCACCGCCACCGCATGGGTTTGCGGATCACCTTCAAATCCACCATGTATGGATACCGTTTCCTTCTTCATTACTCTCTCCCTGCCAACCATAAAAAAGGCCGCCTGATGGCGGCCTGATGAAGCTACTTATTCAAGCGGAGGTTGCGGCCAAAAATCAAATTGTTTGGGCACATCGGACAGATCGGTTTCAAAACGCGGCGCGCGTTTTTCAAGGAAAGCGGTGAAGCCGTCGCGGCCATCCCAGAAAGAATGGGACCAGTAGATCATTTTCGATTCCACTATATGGGCCTGCATGGGGTGATCAAATTCCGGATTGCGCCACAGCATGTGGCGCGCGAGGGCCACCGCCACCGGGGAGCTTTTGGCGATCAGTTTTTTCGCCATGCAACGGGCCACATCCAGCACTTCACCCTTGTCATGCACACTATGGAACAGACCGGCTTCTGCGCCTTCCTCGGACATGAAGATATCGCCGCTGAGCACCCACTCCAACGCCTTCTGACGACCCACCACTCGCGGCAGGAACCAGGAGGAACAGGCTTCCGGGGTAATACCTCGCTGGGTGAACACGAAACCGATCTTGCTGTTCGCAGCCACCAGACGAATATCCATGGGTAGAGTCATGGTGATACCCACCCCCACCGCCGCGCCATTGATGGCACCAATAACCGGCTTGCGACAATGGTAGATCGCCATGGACAACTCGCCACCGGAATCGCGGATGGTCTCCAGCGGCGGATCCATGCCCTCCGCGTCGTCATAACCGAACAGGTTACCGCCGCCTTCAGGTTCCATTTCCATGCCGGCACAGAACACCTTGCCCGCCCCGGTGACAATAATGGCTCGCACCTCATTGTTGCTGTCCGCTGCCTCCAGGGCATGCACCACTTCGTCTTTCATGCGCAGGGTAAAGGCATTCAGGCGTTCGGGCCGGTTAAGGGTGATGGTGAGGATGTTTTCCGACAGCTCGGTCTTGATGTCCTGGTATTCCATGGTCACTCCGTGAAAGTTGTTCTTGTATGAGCAGACAGATCCACCACCTGCACCGATTGCCCCCGAGCATAGCGCGATGGCAGGGCATCGAACATGGTCCGAAGCGTCCTGTTCAGGTGGGGTTGATCGTAAAATCCGGCCGCCACGGCCAGTTCGGTCAGGCTCATGCCGCTCTGCCACAGAGTCAGGGCTCGCTGACATTTCAGGTGCAGCACGAAACGCTTGAAGGTAACGCCCAGCTGTTCACTGAACAGACGGCGAAAACGGGACGCAGACAGGTTGGCGGTGACCGCCAGGGATTCCAGATCAAGGCTGCTATCTTCACGCAGCGCCTGGCAAGCCGCCACGATGCGCGGGTCGGGAATATGCGCCGGATGAGGGACTCTCAACTGGCGGATAAAGGCTGCGGCCATATCTACATGCACCTGACCGTCCGCCAGCGCCATCAATGGCTGCCGCAATTCGGCTAACGGCAAGACAGCTCCCTCATCAGCCTCGCGCAGGGCCCACCAGGCAGGTTCATCGGGGTCCAGATGCAGCACCGCCAGCGGGGTATCACTATGCAAGGACTGGGGAATCTCCGGCGGCACCCGCACCAGTGGCTGGGTCAGCGTCTCGCCATCACGGCTGACTTGCAGGCTGCCTTCAAGGGCAACCAGCAGCGACGCGGCCACATGCTGATGGGGGCGGTTATCCATGGCGGACAACAGCACCAGCCAGCCACCTGGCCAGATATACAGGGGCGACAGTAAACGGGTTTCGATAGCCGGCGAAGAATCAGTCATGCCGGCATCATGCCCGGCTAACGCCGGGCGGACAATGTGCCGATCAGGCCGAAACGCCTCTGCGCAGCCCCAGCTTGTGGGCCAGCTCAATGGAGACAAACATGGGCCCCACCAGCAGGAACACCAGATCATCCACGAAGGAAGGTTTCTTGCCTTCCACCTTGTGACCCCACACCTGCACCGCCCAGGCAAGCAGCCAAACGGCCGCACTGGTCAAGCCCAGCGGCAGATCGCTGCGATCCACCGCCACAATGGCCAGCAGGGACAGCGCCAGCCAGGCGCTCATCAGTACCGTCATGCCAGCAGACATGCGCAGATAAAAGGGCATACAGATGGCCGCCAGCAAGGTACCACCGTTGACCCAGTAAGCGGCCGAACCCTCGAGTCCCAGCCAGCTGCCCAGCGGGATCAACCAGAACAGGCCAATGGTTGAAACAAAGATCGCAGGCACACAAATGATGTGCACCCACTGATTAACCGGATTGCGATGGCTCTCACTGTAGTCGGCCAGAAAGGTCTGCAAATCGCGCATGGGGGTTCTCCCGAATTGTTGTTTTCCATCGGGAGACTACCGGTACGGCAATCAGGAAAATTGTACGCAGGGGCCGAATGGACGCCGGATGCCAGAGGCTCGACGCCTGACGGTAAAGACAAAACCAGGCCGCGTCCGGCGTCAGGCATCCGTCGTCCAGCAACAGGCCTAAAACTCACGCCTCGCAGGCGCGACGGCTGTCTTTCAGGGCGCGTAGTACCTGATGGCGGCTGAGCAACCCCACCAGCCGTTTCTGGGCATCCACCACCGGGTAGATCTTGGGCTTCTGGTTGACCATCAGTTCCGCCACATTCACCACCGAATCCGTCTCGGCGACGGTCAGCGGCGAGGCATGCATGAACTCATCCACAACCAGTGAGCCTTCACAGTGGTAACTGGATACCAGCAGTTTGCGCAGGCAATCCTGCTCCGACACAAAACCCACCACCCGGTGATTGGCATCCACGACAGGCAGCCCGGTAGCCTTGTGTTGCAGCAACTTGTCTACCACCTCAGTGAGCTCCGTACCCAGGGTAATCGCCGTGGGGTGCTTTCCCATCAATGCGCCGACAGTCAGATCGCTCATTGCTTGTGCTCCTTTGCAATGCTCTTTTCCTGACTATAGCACCCTGCCCCTCCCCTTCCTGTTGTATTGCTCTATGATCCTTATAACTGTTTTGAATAGAGAAGGTGACGGCTAGCGCCCCCCTTCCTACAATGGTTGCGAAGCAGCCCCGGATTCCGGGCCAGAATATTGGAACGCCTGAACAACCCTTTGCACATTGTTGGTTGCTGCCTTTTCCGACAGGCATACCGAATGCGCCACGCGGCCCCAACGGGAAATCCCGCCAGCGTCTGACAAACCGGCAAACTGGACTCAAGGTCTTCCAGAAATACAAGGACACAGGATTTGCGAATGGGATCGCACCGAAAACACTTGCCCGGCGTTGTGATGGCTTTCCTTCTGCTGCTGTTTCCGATGCTGGCCATCGCTACTCCGGCCTGCGAAGAAGCAGAGCAGCTGCTCGCCAGCCTCAAGAACGAAAAGCTGCAGTTGCAGGCAGACAAACAGGCTCTCGAAGATATCCTTGATGGCCAGGTACCAAGCCGGGCCACGCTAGAAGAACTATTGGGCGTCACCCTCGATCTACCCTTGATCAAACTGCCCGCCCTCTCAGGAGTGCGGGCACAATCCCTGCCGGATTGCCCCAGTCTGAAAAGCGATCTTGACACCCTGGTGCGGCAGCTCGGCAAACTTGAGCAGGCCGGCCATGCCCTGCGTCAACGCATCACTGACCGCAACCTGCTGCAGCGTCAGGTCATGGTGGAGCTAACCGAACTCCACCACACGGTCGAAACGCTGATTGCTGCCGAGAACCCCGACCCGGCGGTTCTTCAGGGAGCCATTCTTCTGCAAAACGCCCTCAAGCGCGTTTGGACACTTATCCCGACGCTGGATGAGAAAAGGGTAAAACTCACCCGGTTCGAACTGGACCATCTCTGGTATTCAGCGCCGCCACTGGAGGCCCCCGAAGCCGCCATCCCGGAATACCGTACCCTGATCAAGACCAGACTGGACCTGCAGCGGCAAATTCGGACCTTGCGCGGTGATATTTGGGAACGACGACAACTGGCTGAGCAGATTTCAGAACAAGGCGGCCTTGATGCCGTTCCCGGTTTGTTGACCAGAGAAGTTCGCCGCATCGGCCAGCGGGCGCTGGATACACTGGTGCTGGTGCGTTACGACCTGAATGCTCCTATGCGCGGCAGCGGCTACTTGCCGCTGGTGCAGAATGTGTTGGCGCTGGTACTGGGCATCGCCGGTTTTGTTATTCTGGTAAAACTGGCCCGCCGCACACGACAGTGGGTATTGGGGCTACATGAACATGTGGTGAACGCCAGCGGTGACAGGCGCTGGATTCGCAACGCCAGCCGACTGCTCAGTGGCCTTGCTCCCATGCTGCCCTGGTTCCTGCTGTGGGCCATTCTGGATCAGCTCAGCCTGCACCTGAACTCGCCCACCACCAAGGTGCTTTACTGGTTGCTGCCGCTCGCCAATCTGTATGTCATCTACGGCCTGCTTTCACTTCTGGGAGAATGGCTGGTCGGCCGGGTGGCGCAAAGTGCCGGCGCCTATCTAAGCGCAGACCAGACACAACAGGTGCTCGACCACTCGCATCACATCGCCCGCTGGCTGATGATCCCCTGGCTGCCCTTGCTGGTGGTATGGGAAAGTCTGGGCCCATCGCTGCTCTACTATCTGATGCAAGGCCTACTGGCTGTCTGCCTGTATGTCGGTCTGAGCCGCCTGCTCGCCCTGCGCAGCAAGGACTACCTGGTATGCCTGCAAGCCATTTTACCGTCGCGACTGGATCCACTTGCAGAAGCACTACTGAGCGAGAAGCTCTTTACCCTGTTCGCGCCCTTGCTGCTGCCCGTGGCCCTGGTCAGTTTCCTGGTGGATTTCCTCGACCGGGTACTCACAGACTTCGACTGGTACATGAGCTTCAAGGCCCGCTGGTTCCGGCTGAGAACCCGCATCGCCAGTGATGAAGACGATGCGGGATCACAGAATAATGAAGAGGCGGTCGAGATCCATTACGAGCGCTGGTTTGCCCAGGACGTCCCTGAAGGCAGCAAGCTGCCCTTTATCGATACCGGCCTGGTCGCCGCCATGGAAAAAAGCATCCTGCGCTGGCACGAGAACAAGACCGACGAAAACTCTCTGGTGGTGGCCGGAGAAAAAGGCAGCGGCAAGAGTGTCAGCATCAACAAGCTGAAAAGCGCACTGGAAACCAATGCCGAAGGCCTGCAGGTCATCGACATCAAGGTGCCCGCACGCACCACCGCCCCTGCAGATATCCTTGCCCTGGTCGGCGACACCCTGTCGGTAGACCTGAGCGAACATGGCGCCGCTGCCTTGGTAAAAAGCGACGAAGACCGCAAGCCCACCCTGGTGGTGCTGGATGAGGCGCAGAATTTTTTCCTCTCTCAACAAGGCGGACTGGAAGGCTGGCGCCAGGTGCTGAGTCTGGTCAACGCCCGACTCGACAATGTGTTCTGGCTACTGTTGATCAACAACCAGAGCTGGGCCTACCTGTGCAATGTTTTTGGTCGGGATTACCAGTTCCGCAATGTGATCAAGGTAAAACGCTGGGCGCAGTCAGATATTCGTTCGCTGATCCTGTCACGCAACCATCTCAGTGGCTACAAGGTCCGCTATGACGAGGTCCTGCTGTCTTCACGGGGCCCGGAAGCCGGCAACGTACGCAATGCAGAGCAACGTTATTTCAGTCTGCTGTGGGATGGCTGCCGCGGCAATCCGCTGGTGGCCCTGAAACTTTGGCTCACATCAATCAAGGTACAGGGACGGGAGGTACTGGTCGGGCTGCCCACTCCTCCCTCTGCCGGCATTCTCGACAGCATGGGTGAAAACGCCCTGTTCGTGTATGCCGCCATTGCCACCCACGGGACGTTGAGCAGTCATGAAATCAGCGGCGTCACCTGCCTGCCGGAAAATGTGGTTCGCTATGCCCTGAAAGGGGGATTTGATACTGGTTTTCTGCAAAAAACCGAAGATAGCCGCTACCGGCTGGTGCCCCTTTGGTACCAACCGGTGATCAGTTACCTGACAAGGAAGAACCTGCTCAATGAATGATGGAAATATCGTCAACGACCTGGCGGTAGTGGTTGAGCTGTTCAACATCTACGCCATCGTGCTGCTATTCATCGGCGGCTTTGTCCTGTGGGCCCTGAACTGGGGTATCAGCAAGGCCAGCCAGAAGGTTACAGAGAAACTGCCCACCAAGCGTTTTCTGATCCTGCAAATCACTACCCTGATCGGCTTTGTGCTCTATACCGTGGGCTCCATTGCCCTGATCGTTGGAGTGCTCCAGCCGCCCAAGGAATTCATGCTGGCGGCGGGCGGCTCCATCGCCGTTGCACTGGGTTTTGCATTGAAGGATATCGCCGCCTCATTGGTGGCCGGCCTGCTGCTGTTGTTCGACCGCCCCTTTCGGGTAGGTGACCGGGTCAGCTTCGATAATGTTTATGGTGAGATTGTTTCGATTGGCTTGCGCACCGTGCGCCTGCAAACCCTGGACGACAACCTGGTCACCATTCCCAACTCCCGCTTCATTACCGATGTGGTCGCTTCCGGCAATGCCGGTGAGCTGGACATGATGGTGGTGACCGATTTTCACGTGGGTCTGGATGCGGATCTGGAACAGGCCCGCGCCATTATCGAGGAAGTGATTTTCACCAGCCGCTTTGCCTATCTGAAAAAACCGGTGACGTTCGCCATTGAAGAAATCGAGATCGGCTACAAGCTCGCCATCCGCCTGCGAGCCAAGGCTTATGTGCTGGATGTGCATTACGAGAAAGCATTCCAGAGCGATATCGTGGTGCGGGTTTCCAAACGCTTTAGCGAAGCGGGCGTGATTCGCCCTTCATGAATGCCGCGCTGCGGCTGCATCACGCTTCACGCTTCACGCAACATGCGGCACGCAAATATAAAAGGCATTTGATCCACAGAGACCACAGCGTTCACTGCGGCAAAGTAAAACAGGCTTTTTCACTCTTTGGTCTCTGTGGCAGGGATTAACTTTTCAGGATTATCGACCGGATTTTTTCTGCTTTTCCAGCAGCGCTTCCACTTCTTCCCGGGGCAGGTAATCCAGGTCCCAATGATTGGTAAACGTTTCTTTTATCCGGTGTCGGCCGCGATGCAGATCGTCCGGTGTCTCTCCTTCATGGGCCGGGTGATACTCCACGTGCTCATGCCCGGATGAAATATCTTCTTCCGGTTGCTGAGAGGGAAAGAATCGCTGCTTGAGAGCGGTTAACCAACGCATGACCACCTCCTTGATTACATTCACCCTAACATGGCAGGCGTGAAGGATTCATGGTCATGGCGTCAGACAGCAAACCTGTGGTTTTCAGCGCACATTCACGCCACCAGATCCGGCCGTCCCATCATGTCCGCCAGGCGAATCAGGGCACGCCTGCGCAAGTGGGCGCTGTCACGTTTTGAGGGATGAAAGTCACGCTTGTAATAAGCGATGTAGGACTTGCCCAGCTTGCGTAACCAGCCCGGTTTTCCGAGCAGCCAGTTAAAGCCATTGCGCACCGATTTCCAGTCGGTGGGATCATCCATCTCGTTGCGCAGCTGCCAGTAGTGAAACACCGTAAAGCTGAGAAACTCCACGGTGGTAAAGGCCATCTCGGAACTGCGCACCCAGTAGCTGTCCACCTGATCCTGAAACACATCAAAGGCCACCGCCTTGTGCTCGCTCTCTTCGATGGCATGCCACAGCCACAGCGGCACCATGCGCTCATCCATGCCCTCAATGAACTCCGGGTTTTCCAGAATCATTTCTGCCAGCATGGCGGTGAAATGTTCCAGTGCGCAGGTCTTGGCCAGTTGCCGCTCAGGCGACATCACCTTGGCCATGAACTTGAGTCCATCCTTCACAAAGGCATCCACCTTTTTGGTCGGCACGCCCTTGGATTCCATGAAATCATTAAAGGCATCGTGCTCATTGCCATGATGCGCCTCCTGACCGATAAAGCCTTTCACCTGCTCACGCAGCAACGGGTCCTGAATGTTTTTCTGGAAGTGACGCACCGAACGTACAAAGAAACGCTCCCCTTCCGGGAAGGTACAAGACAAGGAAGTCAGCAACGTCGATTTGAACTGATCGTTATCGAACCAGTAACGGGGCATGGAAGGATCGAATGTGAAATCCATCCGCCGCGGCTGAATATCGCTCTGATTGATTTTTTTCTTTGCCGGCGAATGCGTCGTGACTTGGGCGGTCATAGGTCTTCTCCTGTCGTCCACCCAATATGTGACAGCCAGTAATGGCACACTAGTGCAGGTTGTGCCATTTTCGTTCACTCTGCCTGGCTCAATCGGCCGTTTTCAGCAACACCGCCTGATCGCGCCCCTGACCCTTGGCAAGATACAGCGCTTCATCGGCCTCACGCATCAGCGCAGAAGAAGACAACGGCTGCCCCGGCAACCAGCTGGCCGCCCCGATAGACAGCGTGACAGGCACCCAGTCAGATACCTCACCAGCACTCTGAGCCTGCTTGTTGGCGCTTCTCAGGGCCATCACCAGACGCCAGGCCACGTCTTCGGCTCCCCGTCGGTCAGTATTGGGCAGTAACACGGCAAATTCCTCTCCACCGATCCTGGCAACCTGATCCCCTTTGCGGACCAGCGAGGCTGTCAGCAGGGAAGCAACCGCGCACAACACCTTGTCGCCGGCTTCGTGACCGTGGGTGTCGTTGATTCGCTTGAAAAAATCCAGATCAATCAGCAGTAACGAAAACGGGAAGGCATTGTCCCTGGATTCCCGGCACAGCTGTTCAAGCCAATGATCGAATGCCCGGCGGTTGGCAATGCCGGTGAGTGGATCCTGATTGGCTTGCGACAAGGCGACGCGGGCTGTTTCTCTTGCGCGGACATAATTACGCTGCAGGGAGGCCTCACGACGGCGCGTCTCGGAAAGGCGGCTCATTCCTCCCACTGCCAGATCACGGGGGAACAGCTCAATCAGATAACAGTCCTGCCATTCATCATCACGGCAAACCCGGGAACTGGCCGGATAATAGTCCGCCAGAGGCTCAACAAGCCGGGTAGTCAAATGTGCACAGTGCCGATTGCGACGCACCGCTTTCAGGAAAGATGACAGATCGGTCGCCACCAGCGAAGCGATAGACTTTGGTAGCTCTCCTTTCAACAGGGCAAGGGCGTGGGCATTGGCCACCTTGATGCGCCCCTCGCCGTCCATAAGCACTACCGGCAGGGAGATCGCATTGAGGATGGCGAGGCATTCCCGGGTGACCATGCTCAGCTATCCGCCGAGAAATATTCACGCCCGGAGGCCCCTTCTTCCGGTGTCAGACTGACGACCACCCGGCACTGGGAATCACCATGGGCAATGGCCTCGGTAATTTCTACCCTGGCATAGCCGGTATTTTCTGCGGCGATCACGCCAAAAACATTGGAGGTCATCATGCACAGGGCAGGCCTGCCCTCTACGTAACGACCAAAGGGACAGCGCCAATTGCCAAGGACAATGCGCTCCTCATCCTGCTCGATAACGTAGAAATCACCGCCGATACGGCGCTTGAGATCGACCATCACGGCCGTCACCTGATCCTTGTCGAGGCCCGATACATTCAGCGCTGATCGATAGCTGGCATTGATCTCGTCACCGATTTTCTGGCCGACAATAGAAACCAGTCCTTCAGCCTGCTCCAGCCCCGCCACATCCTGGATCGACTCGGCAAGATAGCCCAGCAGCTCACGGAGAAAACGGTCCCCATTAAGCGGTATCCTGGCGTTTTTAACCTCATCCATGGTCATCCCTCCCCGAGCACTCAGGTCCCGAAGGTTCATCGGCGCCCTGCCGAATTATTGTGACACCTGTCACAATATTTCCATTCTGGATGAAAATTAATCAAAAAACGCTGAACCGCCCCCCAGACTGGATGAATTGCCGTCGTTAGCCGCGCCGGAACAGCCGGGCATGGATCTCGCCGGCCTGCTTCTCGCGATGCAAAGACCAGTTTTCAGGTACCGCAGGCTCCGTTCCCTGACGGCGGGACTCCACATAAATCCAGGCCTCATCGGCTAGCCAGCCACGCGCCTCAAGATCCCCACAGGCCGGTTCCGCCAGCCCCAGATCATAGGGCGGATCCACAAACACCAGATCGAAACGGGTGGGCGGCTGGTGAAGCCAGAGCAAGGCGTCGTGGCACTGGATGCTGATCCGGTCGGCAAACATGGGTTGCAGCTGGCGCTGCAGATCCGCCACCCGCTCCCGCTGCTTCTCGATCAGAACAGCTTTACTGGCACCGCGACTGAGCGCCTCGGCACCCAGCACCCCGGAACCGGCAAACAGATCCAGCACGTTCAGCCCCGGCAACTCGAACTGCAGCCAGTTGAACAGGGTTTCGCGCAGCCGATCAGAGGAAGGGCGCAGGTCGCCACCATGATCCACGAACTGCAACCGCAGCCCGCGCTTCTCTCCACCGATAATGCGCACCTGCCCTTTGCTACCCGCGCTGGCGCGGCCCTTACTCTTCGCCACGGCCTGCCTCGACGCTCACCGCTGCCACATCGCTCTCGGCCGGTTCATCCACCGGCACGATCTGCGGCGCTTTGGGGCCGATACTGACAATCGCCAGATCATCCGCCTTCAATGCCCGCGCGAACGCCTCCCGGATGTCGTCGGCACTGACGTCCCGTACCTGCTGACTGAACTGCTGCAGGTAATCCAGCGGCAGGTCATAGAAACCGATGGCGCCCAGTTGACCGATGATGTCGCTGTTATCAGCGGTGCCCAGGGCGAAGCTGCCGAGAATACTGGTGCGCGCTTCTTCCAGCTGGGATTCACTGGGGCCCTGCTGGATGAAGTCATCTATCAATTGCAGAGTCAGGCTCAAGGCCTGATCGGCATTCTCGTTCCCGGTCTTGAACGACACCTGGAAAGGCCCGCCCGCCGCCATGGCCGAGAAGCCGCTGCCAATGCCGTACACATAGCCGCGCTTCTGGCGTACTTCATCGGTGAGTATGGAAGCGAAGCCGCCGCCGCCCAGCACCATATTGCCCACGTACAGGGCCACATGGTCCGGGTTGCCCCGCCAGGTACTTTGATTCCCCAGCAGGATGCTGGTCTGGGCGGAGGGGAACTCGATGTGTTCACGCTGGCGAGAGGCCAACGGCGTGGCACGCTCCAGTTTCGGCGCCGCCTCACCGGCGGGCAGCGCCGCACTGATCTGCGCCGCTATCGTTTCCGCCTGTGAGCGATCCACCGCTCCCACCATGGCAATCACTGCGTTGCCGGCGGCGTAATAGGTGTCATAGAACGTTTGCAGTTGGGCACGCTGAATCGCCGGCAGGCTCTCCAGGGTACCGTCGCTGGCGGACCCATAGGGGTGATCCGGGTACAGCGTGGCCATGAAGGCCTTGCTCACCTGCGGCCCGGGCACCTGCTGCTCCATGCGCAGCCCCTGCATCATCTGGGTACGAATTCGCTCCAAGGCCTCCTGCGGGAAGGTCGGTGTCCCGATCACCTGGCCAAACAGGTCCAGTACCGGCTCGCGGAATTCTGTATCTGAAAGGGTACGCAGGCTGATGATGCCCATATCCCGGTAACTGCTGGAGGAAAACTCGGCACCACGATCTTCAAACCCGCGGGCGATGTCATCCACGTTCAGGTCTTTGGCACCTTCACCCAGCAAGGCACTGGTCAGGGATGCGAGACCGTCATTGCCACCATCCCGGGCACTGCCCGCATCCATCACCAGACGGATATCCAGCATGGGTAACGCATCGCTGGGCACGAACAACACCTTCGCCCCTTCCGCAGTCTGCCAGGACTGAATCTCCAGCACCGGCGCCCCCGGCTCACTGGCCGCCACCAGCGCCTCAGTGGTGGGAAAATCCGCAGAAGGATTCAGGGAAGCACAGGCACTCAGCAATACCACTGCAGCCACTGTCAGGAGCCGCAAGCTGCAAGCTACAAGCTGCAACGCGCGCAAACCTCTCAGCCAACCGAATACCGCAACCACCGCGCCGCCAGCACTTGCCGCGCGGCGCCCTTTATCGTGACGCAGCGCAGAACCGTTCCCCGCGTCTTGTAGCTTGTAGCTTGAAGCTTGAAGCTGCTTTTTCATTTCCCTTCCCCCTGCTCCGGCTGCACATGCCCGACAGCAAGGCGCTCCGGCACCAACCATTGCTTCGCCACCCGTTGCACATCTTCCGCCGTCACCTTGGCCAGCTCATCAGCAAAGGTAGCCGAGAGATCCAGATCCAGCCCAAGCGTACTGAGCGTACCCAGCTCCATGGCCTGGCCCATCACGGAATCCTTTTCGTACACCTGCCCCGCCAGCACGCCGGCACGCACCCGGGCCATTTCATCGTTTGTGGGCAGGGTGGTCTGCAGCTTGTGGATTTCACTGCGCAGGGCCGCTTCCACCTGATCCAGAGTGACCCCGGGATTGGGCGCCGCCTGCAGCGTAAAGGTGCCGTTGCCTCGCTGGATACCCGAGTAGGAAGCACCAGCACCGGCCACCAGTTTCTGGCCCCGCACCAGATCAGTCTCGATACGGGCGCTCATGCCGCCATCCAGCACCCCGGACAGCATGGTCAGGGCATAGAAGTCGCGCTTGTCTTCAGCCGTGACCAGGGAAGGCACGTTATAGGTCATGAACAGGGTCGGCACTTTCACTGGCAGAGCCAGGTTCAGACGACGCTCCCCTGCCGGCGGATTAATAGTCTGCTTCGGCCGCGGCGGGGTACTTCCGGAAGGGAGACCGCTGAAAAAGCGCTCAACCAGAGGCTCCACCTGATCGCGGGTCACATCACCGGCAATCACCAGGGTGGCATTACCCGGGACATAGAAGCGCTGAAACCAACTGCGTGCCTGGTCCGGTTGCAGCTGGGACAGCAGCGAACGCCAGCCGATAATCGGGTGCGCATAGCCGGTACCCGGGCGCGCCACCGCCTGAAACTTCTCCCAGGCCAGGGCATTGGGGTTGTCATCGGTGCGCATGCGGCGCTCTTCCATGACCACCTGCAACTCACGGAAGAACTCTTCGTCATCGATCTTCAGGTTGGCCAGGCGCTCCGCTTCCAGTTCCAGCGCCAACGGCAGGCGAGAGACTTCATACTGCTGGAAGTAGGCGGTGTAGTCGTAGCTGGTAAAGGCGTTGTCGCTACCGCCGTAGCGCGCCACCAGCTTGGAAAAGTCGCCCGGCCCCAGCTTTTCCGTGCCCTTGAACATCATGTGCTCCAGCACATGGGCCAGCCCGGTTTCAAACGGTGCTTCATCAATGCTGCCGGCCTTGAACCACACCATCACCGTCACCACCGGCGCGCGATGATCTTCGCGCACCAGCACCTTGAGCCCGTTATCCAGAGTAAAACTGTGAGTGGCCAGCGAGGCCCCGGCCAGACCGGCCCACAGGCCCAGCATCAGGCCCAGTATCCATTTCTTCATTCTGTATCCCATCGTCATCCGCAATGGCGAAATGCCGCCGTGAAAGCTGCTCCCCAACGCCCTTAATGGTAGGATAGCCGCGCACTCCGTGAAGTGAGTGTCTGTTTCTGCAGGCGGGCGCCTTTTATCGTCGACATAGCATACCGACTATTTGCTCCGCACATGCAGCCTGATTGTTAAGGGAGGGGAAGTCACCCCTTCTTGCCTGGATATGACTGATCATGAACGACGAAGTTTCCCGCGACGACGAGAATGGCAACCAGGAACCGAAAAAAACCGGTTTCTGGAAGCGCATGTTTGTGGGGGTAGAAGAAGAGACCACCCCGGAAAACCCGCAGAGCGAAGCGGCAGCGACACCTGCCGAGCCTGCCCCGGCACAGCAGCCGCCCGCTGCCGTAGCGCCGCAGCCCGCCAGCGAGCCAGCCCCCGCCCCTGCCCCAGCTGAAACCCAGCCCGTTTCAGAAGTACAGGATGGCGACGAGGACGGCGGTTTCTGGGCCCGCATGAAGCAGGGCATGAGTAAGACCCGCAAAGGCCTGGGCAAGGGCCTGGCGGACCTGCTGGTGGGCGCCAAGGAGATTGACGACGAGATCTTCGAGGAAATCGAGACTCAGCTGCTGGTGGCGGATGTGGGCGTGGAAGCCACCGATGTCATCATCGAGGCCCTCACCGACCAGGTCAGCCGTGAAGAGCTGGTGGACGCCGACGCCCTGTACGAATCCCTGCAGAATGAACTGCGCAAACTGCTGGTACCGGTGGATCAGCCGCTGGAAATCGACACCGGCAAGAAGCCCTATGTGATCCTGATGGTGGGCGTGAACGGGGTCGGCAAGACCACCACCATCGGCAAGCTGGCCTGCCGCTTCAAGGCGGAAGGCAAGAACGTGATGCTGGCTGCCGGCGACACTTTCCGCGCCGCTGCGGTGGAACAGCTGCAGGTGTGGGGCGAGCGCAACGACATTCCCGTGGTGGCACAGCACACCGGTGCCGACTCCGCCTCGGTGGTCTATGACGCCGTGCAGGCCGCCCAGTCCCGCAATGCCGATGTGCTGATCGCCGACACTGCCGGCCGCCTGCACACCCGCGGCAACCTGATGGACGAACTGACCAAAGTCACCCGGGTAATGAAGAAGCTGATCCCGGATGCGCCCCATGAGGTCCTGCTGGTACTGGATGCCGGCACCGGCCAGAATGCCATCCAGCAGGCCGAACAGTTCCGCGATGCCGCCGGCGTGACCGGGTTGGCACTCACCAAGCTCGACGGCACCGCCAAAGGCGGTATCCTGTTTGCCTTGGCCAAACGTACTGGTTTGCCGATTCGTTTTATCGGCGTAGGGGAACGCCTGGAAGACCTGCGACCTTTCCATGCAGAAGAATTCGTCCAGGCGCTGTTTGAAGATGTGACTGGTTAACGCCTCACGCAACATGCCTCACGCATCACGCCGCGTGTTGCCTGTTGCATGGTGCGTGCAGCGGTCGAGCCCAAGCGAGACACAATGATTCAGTTCGACCGGGTCAGCAAACGCTACCCGAATGGCAAAGATGCGCTCAGCAAGGTGAGTTTTACGCTCCCCGCCGGGCAGCTCACCTTCCTTACCGGGCATTCCGGGGCGGGCAAGTCGACGCTGTTGAAACTGATCATGATGATCGAGCGCCCCTCCCAGGGGCAGGTGCTGGTGGATAACCAGAACCTGAACGGCTTCGGCAATCGCCACATCCCCCTGCTGCGCCGCAAGATCGGCATGGTGCACCAGAATCACCAGCTGCTGTTCGACCGCAGCGTATTCGACAACGTGGCCCTGCCGCTGATCATTGCCGGCTATTCCCGCGCCGACATCGGCAAGCGGGTGCGTGCCGCCCTCGACAAGGTCGGCCTGCTGGAGAAGGAAAATCTCAGCCCGATCATGCTCTCCGGTGGTGAACAACAGCGCGTCGGCATTGCCCGCGCCGTGGTCAACAAACCTCCCCTGTTACTGGCGGATGAGCCCACCGGCAACCTGGATCCGGCCCTGTCCGAAGAGATCATGGACCTGTTTCAGGACTTCGCCCGGGTCGGCGTGGCGGTTCTTATCGCCACCCACGACCTGAGCCTGATCGCCCGCTACAACCACCGCTTGCTGACCCTGCGCGAAGGGCGACTGATCCATGATGGTGATGAGGGGGAAGAATTCCATGGCGGCCAATAAAGGCAACAGAAGCGCCACCCCGATCAAACCCCAGCGCCAGAAAGCGGAGAAGGTTCGGCGGGTTGCGGGAGCCCAGAGCGCCAGCACCTCCCTGGCAGACCGTTTCCGCAGCTGGCGCGCCCATCACCGCGACTCCTTCCGCGATGCCCTGCAGCGGCTCAACGCCAGCCGTGCCAGCAGCGCCATGACCATCCTGGTGATTGCCATCGCCCTGTCCCTGCCCGCCGGGCTGGCGGTACTGCTGGACAACGCCCGCGCCATCACCAGCAGCTGGGACGGCAATGCCCACCTGTCCGTGTTTCTGGACATGGACATCAGTGAAGACCGCCAGCGCACTCTGGCCCGGGAATGGAAAAGCATTGCCCATATCGAGGACACCAAAGTCATCACCCGCCAGCAGGCACTGGAAGAATTCCAGGCCCTGTCCGGGTTCGGTGATGTGCTCCAGGCCCTGCCAGACAACCCTCTGCCGCCACTAATCGTAGTCTTCCCGGACAGCACCGATCCGGTGACCCTGGGGGATCTGGAAAATCGCCTGGCCGAGCAAGACGGAGTCGACCTGGTCCAGCTGGACGTGGAATGGGTGCGTCGCCTGCATGCCCTGATTGAGCTCGGCGAGCGGCTGATCTCCGCCCTCACCCTGGCCCTGGCCGCCGCCGTGGTGCTGGTGGTGGTAAACACCATCCGCCTGGGCATCGAGAGCCGCCGGGATGAAATCGTGGTGGTGAAGATCGTCGGCGGCACTGACGGCTTCGTGCGCCGCCCCTTCCTCTACACCGGCTTCTGCTACGGCTTTGCCGGTGGCCTGGTCGCGGTCGTACTGGTCCAGACCGCCCTGTGGTGGCTCGGCGGCCCCATCGGCGAGCTGCTTGCACTCTACAATAGTGAGGACTCACTCACCGCCATGGCCGCATCCAGCCTGATTATCATGCCCCTGTTCAGCGGCATCCTCGGCCTGCTCGGCGCCTGGCTGGCGGTAGGGCGGCATCTGGGCGAGATCGAACCGAACTTTTAAGAGCAGCTGCGAGCCATGAGCTGTCAGCTGCGAGACGCGGGTCAGGCCCTGCCAATCGGCAGCACCCTGCCCGCGCACCACAAGGATACCAGCGCGAAGCCCGGAACTTTCCCTGCCCTCCACTCTCTAATCGCGTTGTAGCTTGTAGCTTGTAGCTTGTAGCTGATTCTGCGCCCCGGTTCACAGCCTGTTCACCAAAACCCGCTATTCTCATTTCTCGCCCTCCAGAACCCATCGAAATAGCCGATCACAGGGAACTTTTTGGTCGATTAGCACTCTATAGAAACGAGTGCTAATATCGGGCTCAAACAGAGTTAAATGACGTCTTCACGAGGAGACATTGCGCATGACCAACCCTTCATTCCAAGCACAGGCGCTTCCGCTGGCGGTACCGGGTAATGACCTGGACGCCTACATGCGAGCCGTTAATGCCGTGCCGGTACTCAGCGCAGACGAAGAACACCAACTGGCTGAGGCCCTCTACTACGAACAGGATCTGGATGCCGCCCGCAACCTGGTGCTGGCTCACCTGCGTTTCGTGGTGCACATCGCTCGCAGCTACACTGGCTACGGCCTGCCACTGGGCGACCTGGTCCAGGAAGGTAACGTGGGCCTGATGAAAGCGGTGAAACGTTTCGATCCCACCAAAGGGGTTCGCCTGGTGAGCTTTGCGGTTCACTGGATCAAGGCAGAAATCCACGAATACGTGATCAAGAACTGGCGCATCGTGAAAGTGGCCACCACCAAGGCCCAACGCAAGCTGTTCTTCAACCTGCGTGGCCAGAAGAAGCGTCTTGGTCGCCTGACCCTGGAAGAAGCCCAGCGCGTGGCCGATGATCTGGGTGTGACCGCGGCCCAGGTAAAAGAAATGGAAGGCCGCCTCGGCGCCTACGACGCCAGCTTCGACGGTCCCACCAATGATGACGAAGACAGCACTGTGGTGTCTCCGGCCGCGTACCTGCACAGCGACAACAGCGACCCCGCTGACCTGATCGCCGAGCAGGACCAGCAGGACCGGGAAACCCGCCAGCTGGGCTCCGCCCTGATGGCACTGGACGACCGCAGCCGCGACATCCTCGAACGCCGCTGGCTGGCTGACCAGAAGTCCACCCTGCAGGAACTGGCCGACGAATACGGCGTCTCCGCCGAGCGCATCCGTCAGCTGGAAAACAACGCCATCAAGAAGCTGCGTAACGCCATGGCGGCATAAGAGACGCGACGCGCATCACGCAACAGGTAACACGCCAAAGCCCCTCTTCGAGGGGCTTTTTTGTGGCCGCTCTGCGGATGCCAGATGCCAGATGCCAGATGCCAATGATGAAACCGTAGGGCGGAAATTGGCGTAAGCCAATCTCCGCCATTCTCGCCAAACCGCCACACCTGAAACGCCGTGCCCGCGGAGCAACACCGTCCGAACTCGTCACCAGCACATCCTCGCGTTTGAACTTTCAACTTTAAACTTTCAACTACTCCCCAACCCCCCCCCCCCGAATATACCCGCCGGCGAAAGAATTCCGGTACACTGTGCAGCCCGAGGCGGCACCCGTTCTGACCGCCACTGCGGAGTCCTGAATGAAAATTCTGCTTGTTCTCGGCGCCATCAACGGCGCGCTGGCCGTAACCCTCGGCGCCTTTGGTGCCCATGGCCTGAAAGCCCGTGTCGACGAATCCCTGCTCGCCACCTGGTCCACCGCCAGCGAATACCATTTTTATCATGCCCTGGCACTGCTGCTGACCGGACTGCTGGCCAAAACCTTCGGCGCTTCCAGCATGGTCACCGCGGGCTGGGTGATGTTTGCCGGCATGGTGGTATTCAGTGGTAGCCTGTACGTACTGGTGCTCAGCGGGCAGAAATGGCTTGGCGCCATTACCCCGCTGGGCGGCACTGCCCTGATCATCGGCTGGCTGATGCTGGCCTGGTCCCTTTTCAAACACGCTTGATCGAAATCATGAAGCTCACCGTAAATGGCGATACGCTCACCCTGACCGGCACCACCATTGCCGATCTGGTTACCCAGCTGGAACTCACCGGCCGACGCCTGGCCGTGGAAGTGAACCGGGAAATCATCCCCAAGAGCCAGCATGGCGAATTCACCCTGAACGAAGGCGATGTGGTGGAAATTGTCCACGCCATCGGCGGGGGCTGAGCGCCGCGTCACCGAGCCATGTCTATCAATTACTCACCGATATTTTGAGGCCCCCATGTCCGATCTGCTTACCATCGCCGGAAAAACTTATTCCTCCCGCCTGCTGATCGGCACCGGCAAGTACAAGGATTTCGACGAGACCCGCGACGCCATCGAAACCAGTGGCGCCGAGATCGTCACCGTGGCCATTCGCCGTACCAATATTGGCCAGAACGCCGACGAGCCCAACCTGCTCGATTACATCACCCCGGACAAGTACACCATCCTGCCCAACACCGCGGGTTGCTATACCGCCGAAGAAGCAGTGCGTTGCTGCAAGCTGGCCCGGGAGCTGCTGGATGGCCACGACCTGGTAAAACTGGAAGTGCTGGGTGATCAGAAGACCCTGTATCCAAATATCATCCACACCGTTCAGGCCGCAAAAGAACTCATCGATGACGGTTTCAAGGTGATGGTTTACACCAACGACGACCCCATCGTGGCAAAAGAACTGGAAGACATGGGCTGCGTGGCCGTAATGCCGCTGGGCTCACTGATTGGCTCCGGTCTGGGTATCCTCAACCCGCACAATATTCGCCTGATCATGGAAGAAGCCAACATCCCGATCATCGTCGATGCCGGTGTAGGCACCGCCTCTGATGCCGCCATCGCCATGGAAATGGGTTGCGACGGCGTGCTGCTCAACTCCGCCGTGGCCCACGCCCGGAAGCCGGTACTGATGGCCTCTGCCATGAAGAAAGCCATCGAAGCCGGCCGCGAATCCTTCCTCGCCGGCCGCATGCCCCGCAAGGCCTACGCTTCCGCGTCCTCACCCCTGGATGGGTTGAGCAGGTAAGAGACGCAGCACGCAGCACGCAGCAAGCAACACGCAAAACATCCGGCTCACGGAGGGCTTGGTTTTTTGCGTGTTGCTTGTTGCGTGAAGCGTGATGCAGCCGCAGAGCGGCCCAAAAAAATGGCACTGCCGGGGGAGGGTCAGTGCCAGGGGTAAGTATTGGGGAAGAATGCTCTTCCATGCAAAGCATCGGGCACTGCCCATGAACACCACGTGAACAGGTCTTTCCCCCGCTTTCTGCTACAATCGCCACCTACCAGGAGCGCACTGCCTGCCAATGCGCCTTTCCACATTTAACGTGTAGCTGAATTCCCATGCTCGATTTCATCAAACAGGACAAGGACCCGGAAACCGGCAAGGTCATGCGCAAGGTGCGCAGCTTTGTGCTTCGGGAAGGCCGGCTGACCACCGGGCAGCGCAATGCCCTGGATAAACTCTGGCCCACTTTCGGCCTTGAGCGGGATCAGGGGCCGCTGGATCCACAAACCGTGTTTGGCCGTGATGCGGACCGGGTACTGGAAATCGGCTACGGCATGGGCCAGTCCCTGGCCGCCATGGCCAAGGCCGATCCGGAAAAAGATTTCATCGGCATTGAGGTGCATCGCCCCGGCGTCGGCGCCCTGCTGATGGAAATCGAGCAACAGGCGCTGACCAACCTGCGCAGCTATTGCGACGATGCAGTGGAAATTCTGGAGCTGTGCATCCCCGACAATAGTCTGGCCCGGGTGCAGCTGTACTTCCCCGATCCCTGGCACAAGAAAAAGCATCACAAGCGCCGCATTGTGCAACCGGCCTGGGTGCAACGGGTTCACCAGAAGCTCAAACCCGGTGGCGTGTTACACATGGCCACAGACTGGGAAAATTATTCCGAGCACATGATGGAAGTGATGAACGCAGCCGAAGGCTTTACCAATCTGGCCGGCGCTGGCCAGTTCTCCCCACGCCCGGACTGGCGTCCGGAAACCAAGTTCGAACGCCGCGGCGAACGACTGGGGCATGGCGTCTGGGATTTGCTGTTCGAGAAACATTGAGCTGCAAGCGACAAGCTTCAAGCTAAAAGGCGCGGGCAAGGTCACTGCAACCTGGTATGCCATGCCCGCGACTCAATGCAGCGCTGAGCGCGGAGCACCGCATTACCCAGCTGGCAACAACATCATCCCGCGTTGTAGCTTGAGGCTTGCCGCTCGCAGGGCTACAGGAAAATTTCAACACCCACAGAAATCGGAGTGTATTCCAGGTCTGAACCATCCAGATCAAAGCTGTAGCGGTTAACCGACATGGTCACAGCACCACTCTTGTCATTGAACAGCACCTTGCCGATCAGACCGTAAAACAGGTCACTGCCATCCTCGCTTTCCGAGAACCCTTCCACATCCAGGTCGATATCCCAGGCCTGCATGCCTATGGTACCGCCGAGATAAAAGCTGTCATTTACCGGGAACAACAAATCCGCGGCGGCATAAAGGCCATCCGCATCCAGCTCCGCTGTCACCGAGCCAAGGAAGCCCGGTTGCGTGACTTCTGCCGACTGCTGACCAAATTTACGATAGCCCAGCCGGATGCTGGAAGCCTCCATGAAACTCAGGCCCGCGTGGAGGTCAAGGCCAATTGCCAAACCACTGTCATCGTCCGCCTCTAATCCGAAGGCGGCCAGATCATCATCCAGCTCCTCGGCAAAATTACTGCTATCGATCGAGAGAGCGCCCCCCAGCAGCAGACGCGCCTCAGCCTCCTCAGCCTGAACCAGCCCAGTCGACAAAAGTAATGCACTGGCCATCACGATTTTTTTCATTCTTTATCCTTCCCTGTTCCAATATGACAAGCAGATGATCATACCCCGATTGCACGCCTCGGCACCCGGATTCACATCAAGGATTTGGAAAGCCGCAAGCTTCAAGCTACACGCCGAGGAAATATTGCGACCAACCTGTAGCCTCTGACACCGCGCGCACGAACAGACATGACAGGCAGCTCATACTCAGGCCGAAGGCCATGTGAGGTTTTTCTTTTCGCCTCTCAGCGCGGAGCACGACGCCAGCCGTTAAACTCAAAACCGGTTCCCGCGTTGTAGCTTGTAGCTTGAGGCTCGCCCCTACACATCATCCAGCGACAAGGCACTGAACACCCCTACCGCCCCCATCACACCCAGCACCAGCAGCGCCCAGTCATTGCCAAGGGTAGCCACCGCCGCACTGAAGGCCCCTACCACCAGCAACAATACGCCAATCACGGTATTGCTCACCGAGGTGTAATCAGTGCGTTTGGTCCCGCCGGCCATATCCACCAGATAGGTCTTGCGGCCAATACGGATTCCGGCGTGGGCAATGGCCAGCACAAAGTAGGCAATGGGAAACAACCAGTGCAGCCATGACACCGCTGGCCCCCACAGGGCAAAGCTGCCTGCCAGCATGCAGATGAACGCCGCCATACCGCCACCACGAATCATCACATTGCGGCTGGAAGTGTCGGCCATGTAGCCCCAGACCGTGGCACTGACGGTACTGGCCAGACTGGAAGCCAGCACGAAGCCGCCCAGCAACAATGGCAGGGAGGATTGATCCTGGGCCAGCAACACCAGGAAGGGGGATGCCAGCGACGAAGACATCAACAACGCGCGGGTCAGCACAAAACGACGAAAAGGGGCGTCGGTCTTCAGCAGACGCAGGCTGGCAATGGCTTCCCGGAAGGCATTGTGCCCCCCTTCACTGGCCCCCGGATATTCGTCCACGGTCAGAAAGACCCAGGCCGCCACCAGCCAGGCCACCCCGGCACCTGCCAGCAGCGCCGTATAAAAACCCCGACTGGGGTCATCGTCACCCTGGAAAATCACCAGCGAGAGCGCAAACGTGATCGCCCCTGACAGGGTGGCAGAAAGACCTGTAAGCCTTCCGCGACGGGACTTGGGGATACACTTGCCCTGCACATCCTTCATGGCCACGGAGCAGAAGCCCCGACTGATACTGAACAGGATCAACAGCGCGATGATGGCCACGCCCGCCTGCATCCCCTCCAGCATCCACACCGCTACCCCCATGCCCAGCACCGCCAGTCCCTGCAGTGCCGACCCCAGCACCCAGAACCCCTTGCGCACCGGATAGCGACGCACCAGCGCCCCGATCATCAGCTGCGGGATCAGCGAGCCGGATTCACGAATCGGCACCAGAAATCCGGCCAGCCAGGCTGGCGCACCCACTGCGGTGATCAACCACGCCAGTACCGTCTTGGGGTTGATCAACAGATCGCCAATCTTGGTCAGTGCATTGGCGGTAATGATGCGGAAGAAATTTCCCGGCACCTCGCGACACGCTTCCTCGCTGATGTCCTTGCAGGTGCGAGCATCCTCATCATTGGCCACTTGGGCATACAACCGCTCCAGTAATTCACGATTTGCCATTCTTCACCTGTTCCTGATCACCTTTTGATCAATCCTTCACTTTCCCAAGCCTAGCGTAGAGTCATTCATTACGAAGGAGGGAATCGCGCATGTACAGAATCTACTATCTCGTCCCCAATCTTCAGCAGGTACGCACCGCTATTGGCCGTCTCGATGGGGCCGGCTTCGGCGGTGACCGCATTCATGTGATGGCCCGGGACAATGGCGAGCTGGAACGTCTGGGCATCAACAGCACCACTCCCTGGGAGGATACCGATCTGATGGCTGACGGCTACAGCGGCGCCACACGGGGGTTTGTGATTGGCCTGATCGCCGGTTACGCGCTGGCCTTCGCGGATCCCTGGGGCATCGATGCACACCTGGGTATCTGGGCACTTACTGCCCTGTTCTTCACCTGCTTTGGTGCCTGGGTGGGTGGTCTGCGCGGCATTTCCCATCCCAATCACCACCTTGAGCCTTATGTGCAGTCGGTTAAAAACGGCAACTATCTTGTCATCGTGGATGTGGATCGCAAGGTACAGCGCAATCAGGTTCATCAGGCTCTGGATGACTACATTGACGTGCGCCAGCATCATGAAGAAGCCAATTACAGCCCGCTGACCTGATCCTGAGACTGCGTTCTCGCCGGTGGCCGATTGCACGGCCACCGGGCGGGCTTTAGACTTTGCGGCAACAGACGCAAGCGAGTCATCATGCCGCAACAGATCCCTGCCGATTCCGTCGGGCTGGTTGAGCCGAAAACCCATCATTTCGACACCCCTCTCGAACTGGAGTGTGGGCGGACGCTGCCTGCCTACGATCTGGTATACGAAACCTATGGCACCCTTAACAGCAACGCCTCCAACGCCGTGCTGATCTGCCACGCCCTGTCCGGCCACCATCATGCCGCGGGTTATCACAGCGAGGATGACAAACGTCCCGGCTGGTGGGATACCTGTATTGGCCCCGGCAAGGTTATCGATACCAATCGCTTCTTCGTGGTGTGCCTGAATAATCTGGGCGGCTGCCACGGCTCGTCCGGCCCTTCCTCCATCAATCCGGAAACCGGCCAGCCCTGGGGCCCGGACTTCCCGATGATGACCATCAAGGACTGGGTCAACAGCCAGGTACGGCTGGCCGATGTATTGGGAATCCAGCGCTGGGCCGCGGTCATCGGCGGCAGCATGGGCGGCATGCAGGCGCTGCAATGGTCCATTGATTACCCGGAGCGACTCAGCCATTCCGTGGTCATCGCGGCAGCACCGAAACTGTCGGCACAGAATATTGCCTTCAACGAAGTGGCCCGCCAGTCGATCCTTACCGATCCGAATTTTCACGGTGGACGCTACTACCTGCACGACACTTACCCCCGCCAGGGGCTGATCCTGGCGCGCATGGTCGGGCACATCACCTACCTCAGTGATGACGCCATGCGCATGAAGTTCGGTCGCGACTTACGTGCCGGGCGCTTTCATTACGGTTTCGACGTGGAATTCCAGGTGGAGTCCTACCTGCGCCATCAGGGCGAGGTGTTTTCGCGCAACTTCGACGCCAACACCTACCTGCTGATGACCAAGGCGCTGGATTACTTTGATCCGGCCCGGGAATTCGAAGACAACCTGGAAACCGCCCTGGCCCAGCCCAGCTGCAAGTTCCTGATCATGTCCTTCACCTCGGACTGGCGCTTTGCACCGGAACGCAGCCGCGAAATTGTTGACGGCCTGGTACATGCCGGCCGTGATGTGAGCTATGCGGAAATCGACACCCCCAAGGGGCATGACGCCTTCCTGCTGGACATCCCGGAATACGTGAAGCTGTTCGGTGCCTATATGCACCGGGTCGCCAATGAAGTGGAGAGCGGCGTCAACACTGTGGAGAACACCAATGCGTGATGACCTGCAACTGATCAGCGACTGGATTCCCCAAGGCGCCACCCTGCTTGACCTTGGCTGTGGCGATGGCACCCTGCTGGCCTGGCTGGGCGAGCACAAGCAAACCCGCGGCTATGGCCTGGAGATCAACCAGGACAACCTGGCGGCCTGTTTTGAAAAAGGCGTCAACGTGCTGGAACAGGATCTCGACAGCGGACTCGGCAACTTTCAGGATGGCCGTTTCGATTATGTAGTGATGACCCAGGCCCTGCAGGCGGTGCTCCGCCCCGACCAGATTCTCAACGAAATGGTGCGGGTAGGTCGTGAAGCGATCATCACCTTCCCGAATTTCGGCCACTGGTGGGTACGCAGCTACCTGGCATTCAAGGGGCGCATGCCGGTGTCGTCGGCACTTCCCTACCAGTGGTACAACACACCCAACATCCACCTGTGTACCGTGCAGGATTTCGAGACCCACTGCCGCAAGCACAACGTGCAGATCCTCGAACGCCAGGTGATCAACCGCCACCATCGCAGCGGTTTCCTGGCCAAGCTGTGGCCGAATCTGTTCGGGGAAATCGCGATTTACCGGGTGAAGGCATAAAGAGCCGCTGCACGCACCACGCATCATGCAACAACGCGGAAGGTACCCTGCCCAGAGTGTAGCGTCGTCTCCGCGCCCAAACGCAGGCAAAGATCGGAGCCCTGTTTTTAGCGTGAAGCGTGTTGCGTGATGCATGCTGCGAACGACCCAAGGAGTGAAAATTGGAAAAGCTAGTCCTCGCCTCCGGCAACAAGAAGAAACTCGCTGAACTTCAGCAACTACTCGCGCCGCTGAATATTGAGGTAGTGGCGCAAAGCGAGTTTGAGGTGCCGGAAGCGGATGAGACCGGCACCACCTTTGTGGAAAACGCCATCATCAAGGCCCGCAACGCCTGCAAATACACCGGCCTGCCCGCTATTGCCGATGATTCCGGCATCCAGGTGGCGGCCCTGCGCGGCGCACCCGGCGTTTTCTCCGCACGCTTTGCCGGCGTCGGCGCCAGCGACGAGAAAAACAACAAGCTACTGGTAGAGCTGCTCTCCGACATGCCAGAGGTCAACCGCGATGCCCGCTATGTGGCCGTACTGGTATTGATGGAACACGAAGACGACGCCACCCCGATCATCTGCCAGGGAACCTGGGAAGGGGAAATCGTACTGGAACCGCAAGGCGACCAGGGCTTCGGCTATGACCCGCACTTCTACGTGCCGGAAAAAGGCTGCACCGCTGCCCAACTCCCCCCGCAAGAAAAGAACGCCATGAGCCATCGCGGCAAGGCGATGGATCAGCTGATAGCGCAACTTCAAGCAATGTAGGAGCCTGCCTGCAAGCGATCCGAGCGTAGGCGAGGTAAGGATTCCAGAAACGGTGACGAGCCAGGCTTCCCTTTGTCCTAGACGCGCGAGGCGGCACCCAAATTCAAGTCGCGGGCACCTTCATCGAAATAAAAAAGACGCGCAATCGCGCCACTGTTAACTGTTCACTATTAACTGTTAACTGCCTTTCCTCGCCAACCACCGATCCAGCGCATTCGCAAAGCGACCCTTGTCCTGTGCAGAAAAGCTTTTCGGGCCACCGGTTTCCATGCCCGCCGAACGCATCTCTTCCATGAAATCGCGCATGTTGAGTCGCTCACGCACGGTGTCTTTATCCAGCCAGTGCCCACGCGGCGTCACAGCCTCGCACCCCTTCGCCACGACTTCTGCCGCCAGCGGAATATCCTGGGTGACCACCAGATCCCCCGGCTCACAGCGCAGCACGATTTCATTGTCGGCCACATCAAAGCCCTGCCCCACCTGAATAGAACGGATCAACGCCGAACGCGGCACTGCAATCGGCTGGTTGGCCACCAGCGTACACGGCACCTGCACCCGCTGCGCCGCCTTGAACAACACTTCCTTCACCGGCCGTGGACAGGCATCGGCATCAACCCAGATATGCATAAAAGACAATGAACAGTTAACAGTGAATAGTGAACAGCGAAGGCAAAACACACACTTCGCCTGGACGGTTTGCTACCATACCGCAAGCCGGTGAATTTAGCTGTTCACTGTTAACTATTCACTGTTAACTGATACTCATGCCCCCCCTCTCCCTCTACATCCACACCCCCTGGTGCGTGCGCAAATGTCCGTACTGCGATTTCAATTCCCATGAGCGTGGGGAGTTGCCTGAGCAGGCGTATCTGGCGGCGTTGTTGCTGGATCTGGAGCAGGATCTTGCCCTCACCGGTGAGCGCCCGGTGGAGACGGTGTTTATTGGCGGCGGCACCCCCAGCCTGATGTCACCGGACTTCTACCGCCAGCTGTTTGACGGGATCCGCGCCCGGCTGCCGCTGGCTGCGGATGCCGAGATCACCCTGGAAGCCAACCCGGGCACCACGGAAGCAGCCCGTTTTGAGGGTTTTCGGGCAGCTGGGATCAACCGGCTGTCCATTGGCGTACAGAGTTTCAATGACGGCCACCTGCAAGCACTGGGGCGTATTCATGATGCCCAGGCCGCAATTACCGCCGCTGGCCAGGCCCGCGCCGCCGGGTTCGACAACCTGAACCTGGATATCATGCACGCCCTGCCAGGGCAGACCCGACAACAGGCGCTGGCAGACCTGGAGCAGGCCATCGCCCTCAAGCCAACTCATCTGAGCTGGTATGAGCTCACCATCGAGCCCAATACGGTGTTCTACCGCTCGCCCCCCACCCAGCCTGACAGCGACAGCATGGCAGACACCGAGCTGGCCGGTTTTGCCATGCTCGAAGGAGCGGGGTTCCAGCGCTACGAAATTTCCGCCTTTGCCCAGCCCGGCAAGGCCTGCCGGCATAACCTGAACTACTGGCAGTTCGGCGACTATCTGGGCATTGGCGCCGGCGCCCACAGCAAGATCAGCACCCTCGACGAGCAAGGGAAACTGGCCGTCACCCGATACCAGAAAACCCGCAAGCCCGAGGACTACCTGGCAGCGCCAGATCGTGCCCGTCGCCAGCCGCAAAGCATTGAAACCAGTGACCTGCGCTTTGAGGTGCTGTTGAACGGCCTGCGCCTGACAGATGGCATCTCGTTACAAACCCTCGAACGAACCACTGGGGAAAATCCGGCAAAATGGCTTCCCCTGCTGAACCGATTACGGGAGCAAGGGCTGCTGATAATCGACGATAAACGGCTGTGCTGTACGCCGAACGGCCTCCAGCATCTGAACAGCGTGCTGGAAACCGCGGCCGAGACATTGTAAAAAGTGTAAAGAACGCTCAGGCTTGCAGGACTCTGAGTGAATCCTTGCTTACCCAGAGACAGCCAAGCAACACGAATCAGGGATAGAAGACAACACACATGATCAAGACACGAAGCGGCCGGGAACAGGCCCTCGCTGAGCGGGAAAAACTCTTTGTCGAAGCCACCCGACAGCAACTCTGTAACGAAGGGCTTCTCGGAATTCAAATGGCAGCTATCGCCCGCAGCTGCAACTTCGCCACCGGCACCCTCTATCACCACTTCGCCTCCAAGGAAGACCTGCTCATCGCGGTCTGTACCGAACTCACCGGTACCCGTCAGGAATACTTCCGCCGGGTAGCGGAGTCCGAACTGAGCACCCGTGACAAGATGCTCGGTTTTGCCGTGGCCTACACCCTGTTTGCCCAGCATCACCCGGAACACTTCCGCCTGGAGCAATACGTGATGACAGAGGTGGTCTGGCTGGCCTCCTCCACCCATCGTCGCGAGCAGCTAATGGAAGCGACCATGCCGATCGGACGCATGGTGGAATCCGTAGTGGTCGATGCCATCAATAAAGGCGAACTGGAAGACCACGGCCTGGCGCCTCTCACCTTCAGTTCCGGCCAGTGGGCCATGAGCATGGGCATGCACACCCTGATCAATGCGGAAGGGGTGCTCGATGTGTATGCGCTGAACGATCCCTATCGCATGCTCATGCGACATATCCAGCTGCAGCTCAATGCCATGAACTGGCAGCCTGTGGTCAGCGACCCGTTCGACGACGCCGCTCTGGATGCCAAGGTCAAAATGCTGTGCGAGACCCTGTTTGGCGACCTGTGCAGCGAACACAGCTGCATCAAGCTGGACAAATCCGGCGGCTGCGACGCCTGACGCCTGACGCAAAAAGGCCCGCCCAGAAAACCAGGCAGGCCTTTTTGCGTCGGTAAAACCCTCTCTATACCCCGCTGTAGGAGCTTGCCTGCAAGCGATCCGAGCCCAAGCGAGGTAAGGATTCCAGAGGCGAGCGTCGAAACTCGAAACCCAAACCGCTCTCCATGCTTCTGGTCCTGCCTTTCGATACCCGCTTCTCGTAACTCGAAACTGTCTTTTACCTCGCCGAGACTCGGATCGCGAGCAGGCAAGTTATTCGCTGCGCCCCTCCCCTCCGGGGCCGCACTCCGTGCGTTACTCCGCTACGCTACGTTCCTACAGCCGCGTCGTAGAAATGCAGAAGCCTTGGAGCGTCCCGGATTTGCATGTTGCGTGAAGCCTGATGCGGCCGCAGAGCGGCATAAAAAAGGCCATCCCGCCGTGCAGGATGGCCCTTTTTATGGAACAGACAAGTCGACCGGGGGAGTTACTCCGCCGCCGCCACCGCCTCTTCGTTGTTTTCCTGGGTCGCCTTCTCGGCCTTCAGGCTTTCGTGCTGGGCCGGGGTACATCCAAGGCAACGAATAAAAGTGCTCTTGCCCGGGTTCAACACCAGTACCTGGCCGGCTTCACCAATGTTGCCCCCCAGCAGACTGAACGGCGACGTCACCAGCCACAAACCCGCACCCACCACCGTGGATACCAGCAGCACCGGACGCGCAATAAGCGAATCGGCGATCATCGCCATTTCCCCCGGACGATCCTGAGCCGAAGAGCCCGCAGCGGCAGTCATCGGCGCCATCGCGGTCAGCATCAGAGTGGAGGCGAGAACAGATGCCAGTACCGGGCGCTTTGCTCGCTTCATGGTCAGTCCCTCTTGAAGTTCTTATAGTTAAAGTATCGCTGACATTGTTTCAGCTAAGTCGTTAATATTCCGACAATTGCATCACAATCTACACCTTTGCAAGCAACCCGGCAATACGCAAGTTGTTCATTCCCTGATCAGCGCTGGCACTGCGGGCAATAGCTGGTACTGCGCTGGCCGTGACGATCTGCCTTAAGCAAGGCCTTGCATTTGAGGCAGGGTTCCCCGGCCCGCCCGTAGACATTCAGAGACTGGGCAAAATAGCCGGGCTGGCCATCGGCTTTGGTGAAGTCCTTCAGGGTTGTCCCGCCCGCCTCGATCGCTTTGGCCAGCACGGTTTTGATGGCCTCGGCAAAACGCTCATAACGCGCCTTTGATATTTTCCCGGCCGCCCGGGACGGGTGGATCCCGGCCAGAAACAGACTCTCCTGGGCGTAGATATTGCCCACCCCCACCACCGTGGCGTTATCCATGATAAAGCTCTTCACCGCCACCTTGCGGCCCCGCGAGCGCTCAAAAAGCCAGTCTCCGCTGAAGGCATCACTGAGAGGCTCTGGCCCCAGCTTTGCCAGCAGATCGTGCGGCTCAGCACCCGGCTGAAACAACACCGTACCGAAGCGGCGCGGATCATTGAAGCGCAGCACCTTGCCACTACCCAGACATAAATCCACGTGGTCGTGCTTGCGCAGCGGCACCGTCTCGTCCACCACCCGCAGAGTGCCGGACATGCCCAGATGGATCAGCAGCTCACCGCCAGGCAACGCAATCAGCAAATACTTGGCCCGCCGCCGCAACCCCAGCACCGGCTGATCCTGCAAGGTCAGCAACTCGTCACTGACCGGCCAGCGCAACCGCCGCTCACGCACCACCACCTCACGCAGCGTCTGGCCTTCAACAAAGGGACGAATCCCGCGCAGGGTAGTTTCAACTTCGGGTAATTCGGGCATGGGAAAAAGCAGTGAACAGTTAATAGTTAACAGTGAATAGTTAAAATCCACTCGCTTCCGGTATGGTAGCACCAGCGGGCACCGACGTTGCCCCCTGTTTTCGCTGTTCACTATTCACTGTTAACTGTTCACTGATATGCCTCTCTCTTTCTGGCTCGGCGTCGATACCGGCGGCACTTTTACCGATTTTGTTCTTCTCGGTGACGGGGAACCGCGCATTCACAAGGTGCTCTCCACGCCGGCGGCGCCGGAGCAGGCCATTCTGCAGGGCATTCACGAGCTGGGCCTGGATGCGGCCATGGCGGCCGGAGAACTGGCCATTGTCCACGGCACCACCGTGGCCACCAACGCGGCGCTGGAAGGCAAGGGTGCTCGCACCGTGTTCGTCACCAACAGTGGCATCGAGGACATCCTGCGCATTGGCCGGCAGAATCGGGCCGAGCTGTACAACCTGACGCCGGCACCGCAGAGCGGCGTGCTGACCGAACTCCCCTGCGAAGGGGCTACTTGCCGGCTGGATGCCAGCGGGCAGGAAATCCAGGCACTGAACGATACCGCACTCGACGACCTGGTCGCCCGCGTACAGACACACGCACCGAACTCCGTCGCAATCTGCCTGCTGTTTTCCTACCTCAACGGACAACAGGAACAGCGTATTGCCGATGCCCTTCAGCGAGTCGGGATTTCCGTCAGTACCTCGCACAGCATTATCCCCACCCGCGGAGAATACGAACGGGGCATGGCCACCTGGCTGAACGCCTGGTTATCGCCACGAGTAGCCGCCTACCTTCAGCGTCTCGAGCAGGCCACCACGCCTGCACCGCTGGCCATCATGCAGTCCCACGGCGGCACCATTGCCGCCCATCAGGCCCGGGAACTGGCCGTCAACCTGCTGCTGTCCGGCCCCGCCGGGGGCCTTGCCGCCGCCCAGCGACTGGGTGAGCAACTGGGTCAGCCACAATTGATGACTTTCGATATGGGCGGCACGTCCACCGATGTGGCGCTGCTGGATGGCCAGATTCGCCTCACCCAGCAAGGCCATATCGGCCCCTATCCGGTGGCAGTGCCCATGGTGGACATGCATACCATTGGCGCTGGCGGCGGCTCACTGGCCTACGTGGACGAGGCGGGCCTGCTCCATGTGGGGCCGCAATCTGCTGGCGCCGACCCCGGCCCCGCCTGTTACGGCCGCGGCGGCCATCAGGTCACCGTCACCGATGCCAACGTGGTGCTGGGCCGCCTGCAGCCGGATTTTGCCCTGGGCGGCTCTCTGAAGCTGGATGTGGCAGCCGCCGAGCGGGCCATGGAAAGCCTGGGCAAGCAGCTCGGCATGGACACTCTGACGGCCGCCGAAGGGGTGCTGGCACTGGCCAACGAACACATGACCCAAGCCCTGCGGGTCATCTCCATCCAGAAAGGCCATGATCCGGAAGATTTCGCCCTGATGAGTTTCGGCGGCGCCGGCGGACTCCATGTCTGCGCCCTGGCTGACAATCTGGGGATGCGCCGGGCCATCGTGCCGCAGCGGGCCGGCGTGTTATCCGCCGAGGGACTGGTCTATGCCCCGCGCAAACGCGAACTGCTCAAGGCACTCCCGGAAGGGCTGTCTGATGCCGACTGCCTTGCTGAAATCCACGCCCTGCAGCAGCAAGGCACACAGGAATTGCAGGCAGAGGGGGTGGCCGCCGAACAGATCGGCTATCAGGTCTATCTGGATATGTGCTACCGGGGACAGTCCTCCGTACTTCAAATCCCCTGGACAGACGACACCAGCCTGCGAGAACAGGCTTTCCACCAGGCCCACGAGCAGCGCTTCGGGCATCGTCTGGGGCTCGCGGTGCAGCAGGTCAACCTGCGCGTGCAGTGTCAGGCGAAGCAGCATCCACCGACCACTCCGGCACTCCCCACACAATCCAGCCAGCCATTACGGACCACCTTAATGCCGGGACTCGCAACAGAAGTAAGCATTTACCAACGCGAACAGCTGGGCAGTGGCCAGTGCCTGCAAGGCCCCGCCCTGATTGCCGAGGCCGTGGGCACCACCTGGCTGGCGCCGGGGTGGCAGGCCCGGGTAGACCCCCTTGGCCACCTGCTACTGGAAAGAAGCTGAGACCCGATCAGCGGATGACGAGCGCCCTTCATCCCGGCTCTGCCGCCGTCCGGTCGATAAAGCCGGCGAAAGTCCGAATTTGACCTGCCCGGCATCTTCTTACCGTCACGGCGACTGGGCACAATACACATTCCGAATTCTACGTGTATGAACCCGATGCTTGATTTGATTGAACACGGCCTGCTGGCCCCGAGTCTGGGCGCGCTGGTGCTGATTACCCTGGCAATGACCCACGCGACCATCGTCAGCGTGACGGTCTACCTGCACCGCTATTCCGCCCACCGGGCCCTGGAGCTGAGCCCGATCCTGAAGCACTTCTTCCGCCTCTGGCTGTGGCTGAGCACCGGCCAGAACACCCTGGAGTGGACCGCCATCCACCGCAAGCACCACGCCAAGTGCGAAACCGAAGAGGATCCGCACAGCCCCCAGGTGAAAGGCATCAAAAAGGTACTGCGTGAAGGTGCCGAACTGTACCGCGAAGAAGCCGAGAACCAGGAAACCCTGAAAAAATACGGCGCCGGCTGCCCGGACGACTGGCTGGAGCGTAATGTCTATTCCCGCTTCCCCATGGGCGGCGTGGCCATCATGGCAGTGATCGACCTGGCGCTGTTTGGCGTCTACGGCATCACCATCTGGGCCGTACAGATGATGTGGATCCCGGTATTTGCTGCTGGCGTGATCAACGGCATTGGCCACTACTGGGGCTACCGCAACTTTGAATGCGCCGACGCAAGCCGCAACATTTCCCCGTGGGGTATCCTGATTGGCGGTGAAGAGCTGCACAACAATCACCACACCTACCCGAACTCGGCCAAACTGTCCGTACGCCGCTTCGAATTCGATGCCGGCTGGGCCTGGATCCGCCTGTTCGAGATGCTCGGTCTGGCCAAGGTGAAGAAGGTCGCGCCCAAGCCGGTCATCGACCAGAGCGCCAAAGGGATCGATCTGGACGCCCTGCGTGGCGTCATGCAGCACCGTTTCCAGGTGATGGCCAACTACCGCAAGAGCGTGATCGCGCCGGTATTCAAACAGGAGAAAGAACGCGCCTGTGAAGCCACCCGCGACCTGTACGCCCGCGCCAGCGCCCTGTTCCACAAGGACCTGTCCCTGATCAAGCCCAAGCAGCAGGAACGACTGGCCAGCCTCACCGAGAGCAACGAAACCCTGGAGGCCATCTACCAGTTCCGTCTGCGCCTGCAGGACATCTGGTCCCAGACCAGCCGCAACTCGGCAGAAATGGTGGAAGCCCTGGAGCAGTGGTACCACGATGCCCGCGAGTCCGGCATCGCCGCCCTGCAGGACTTCGCCGACCAGCTCACCCGCTACCGTCACGCGGCAGCATAAGGGTTAGCCTGCGATCAAAAACGGCCGCTCATGCGGCCGTTTTTTATTGCAGTGTATTCCCTGTTTAAGCGAGCTTGACCAGTAATCCGGTCACTCCATAGCGTTTGAACGGGCGCATGGCGTCGGGGCTATCGCCAGCTTGCGAGTAATGAAACCCGATATCTGCCAAAGCACCAGGGTCACCAGGATCGCAACATAGCCATCCAGCGCATAGTGCCAACCCAGATAAACAGAACCTGCCAGAATCAGAACAAGGTAAACACCAAACAACCACCGCCAAAATGCACCCATGTGCCAGACGCCGAGCAGAAACAGTGTCGCCATGCTCAGGTGCATGCTTGGCATGGCACTAATACCTGAAAACGGGACTGCATAGTGGCCATCGTAGGATTTCCATAGATAATCCTGGGCCACCAGATCAAACACCGGAAATACCTTGTTGGCATCCTGCAACTTATGCATCAGCTCAGCGTAAGGATCCACCAGATCCGGATAGACCAGCCCGAAATAACATGGCCCCGCGGACGAAAGCAGTAACGCCATAAAGGTGCCGATGACAATCCAGCATAATAACAAGGCCAGCAGGAATTGCTCCCTTTCACGGCCGGCATCAAGGCGAAAGGCCTGCCAACACACCATGCCGTACTTGATCATGAACCAGATCTTGTAAAAGAAGCTGATCGCCATGGCCATGAATGCAGAGCCCAATACAGAATCAAGCCAGCGCCACGGTTCGATACCAAAATGCAAAACCCGGTCAGCCTCGGCTAGCCAGGGATCCAGATAGAAAGGCACCAGCACCGGGATGCTGTTTTTCATCATGGTGAATGCCGAGAAAAACAGAGGCATCATCATTAAAATCGGTGCTGCGACAGCGATTCTTCTTACCGTAAGATAACCTTTTATATCGCTAGCGATAGCAAGCCAAAGATTACCGTCAGGCTTGGAGAAAACCACCCGGACTATCCGAAAACAGAGGAAATAAAACAGGAACACGCCGGTTCCCAAAGAGAGCGATAATGAATAAAAAGAATTAAACGGGTTAAACGGGAGGTCATATGTAGAAGTCAGTCCATAAACGGACAAGATGTATGCCGCCACGATACCAACAAAGATACAGGAGAAAAGAAACGGCGAAACCCGCCCCTCCTCTATCACACGTTCATTGATCACCGTCATGTCCTGCACATCAACACCGCCCATGGTCACCGACTGAGCCAGACACCGTCAGGCCGCACCGCGCCAACGCACGCCCAGTCTCACCCCTTCCGTCCATTTGACCATCATCCAGACCAATGAGGTAGTCAGGACCGCAAGATAGCCATCAACAGCATAATGCCAGCCCAGGTGTACGGAGCCGATCAGAATGAACAGAAAAAACAATCCCGCCAGCCAGCGCATCCATTCCCGCTCTTTTCTTAACAGTAAAAAAATCAGCCAGGCCACAGAAACATGCATGCTTGGCATGGCCGAAATGCCCGCCCCTGCACCAATCTCGTTTCGAGAGTAAAGCACCCAGAGCGCTTCCTGTGTTTGCAATGCCCACACCGGCATCACCTGATTAACATTCTTCAGATAGACCATTAATTCCATGAAAGGATTGGCCTCCTCCGGAAAAAGCCGATCCAGAAAGCAAGGACCGGCAGAGGAGAACAGCACCGCCAACAAAGAGCCATTGACTCCCCATATCAGGACAAATGCCAGCAGGAATTTTCGCCGTCGAGATTCATTGTGAGTGTCCAGCATCTGCCAGAACAAGACCAGAAACATGACAAAGAACCACAGATTGTAAACCGCATTGATCAACACCGTTATCCATGGATAGCCCAATGCTGGCTGGAGCCACTCCCAGGGCTGCCTGCCACCATGAAGCATCTTGTCCAGCGCCATGAAGTCGGCATCCCAGACAAAGGGCTGAAAGGAAGGAATGAGCGCCTTGAAAGATGACACCGCGGAAAAAAACAGGGTGAATGCCAACAGCAACGGCAGTGAGCGGAAGAACCCTTCGCTGACAAGAAGGTGGCGGACCCCCTCCATGATTCTTGAAACAGCAGACACCGGTTTTTCAATCAGGATGACATAGGCAGAGAAGACAAACAGACCGCTTGCCGCCATCACCATCACCACCATCAACGTGGTGGCCGGATACACCAGCACCGAATAACGATCCAGCACACCGACATATGCAGCCGACAGGCCTGCCAATGCGATGTAAATCAAGATCGCGGCATAGAGCGTTCCGTCCTTGCGCAACATGCCAAGAAACATCCCTGCCCCTTCACGCACGCGCCCTTCCTGATCAAACGCCATTCAATAAATCCGTTTGCAGCCTTCGCCAGTATTATAAAGAGAGGGCCTCTGCTTTCATTCAAACAGAAAAACGATGAGCAACCACCCCGTACCGTAATCAGTTACCCATCACTACCGGCACATTCTCAATCACCTGACTGCCACCCTGGGTCGCATTGGACAACGTCACCGTCACACCTCCCAGACCGACACCAAGCGCTTCCAGCAGAGGGTTGACGAGAGCGACCGCGAGACCTTCCACCACATCGCCCAGCACACTTTCCAGGGTGTTCTGAAGCGGTACCAGCGCCACCCCGATCGGCAGAGTCCCGACGGTGACATTACTCAGATCCACATCCAGATCCAGCCCGCTAACCCCGTCCCCGGTGTCAGTATATTCATCACTGTAGCAGCCGTCCGCCGCGTCACAGTAGAGCGGGTAATCATCACTGATCACCACATTGTTTTCGGTTACTCCCGGCACTTCACCAGCTACGGTCAGATCCGCCTCCAGCACCGTAATCGGCAGCAACGCGCTGCTCAGCACGGATAGCGACACACTCTGCGGGATGATCTCGCCATTATCAGGATCGATGCTCCCCGACCCCAGCCGCGCAATGCTGCGCTCCAGATCCAGAATGACCGCCACATCATTTCGGGTACCCGTGGCACAACGCGCCCCCACAAATGCACCTTCCGCCCCACCGGCATTCACCGCCAGGGGCAAAGACAGGGTGGCGACGTTGATCAGGCCCAGGGGAAGCAAATCGATCTCCGCGTTCAACCGCAGACTCACATCCGGGGCATAAAAGCGGGTCCGCCAATTACCATCCGCATCCTGTCTGGCCGGCCCCACCACAACGCGAGGCGGCTCGCCCACACGCAGGTCTGTGGTGGCCACCACATTGGCCAGCCCGGTATTCAGATTGAGATCCAGCGGCACGTCCAGAAAACCACCGGCTGCATCCTGCTGGGTCTCAGCCACATTCAGCACCAGGCTGATTACCAGGTCGTAGAGAGGAAACTCGCTGTCCACAGGCACCTGGGTGCCCTCCACAACATCCAGCACCTCGCTGACCTGCACGGTGCTGATGCCATTGGCCGCCAACAGGTCGTCCAGCACCTGACCCAGCGGCGACGCCACACCCGCCACATCGCGCAACCCCGCGGCCAGTTCCTGGCCATCAAGGGTCAGGAGCTCCGCCACATCCGCCACACCCAGTTCGGTGAGCAGCTCGCCCAGCTCCACGGTGGTGTTGCGCAGACTGTCCAGGTCGGTGGGATCGAGCACATAGCCGGGGTCACCCAGTACGGCCCCCAGCAAGGCCCCGACAATCCCGGCATCCACACTGGCGGTACTGCCGGCGGCGCTAAGGGTAGCAGTGACTTCCTTGCGGGCGGCGGCGTTGACGGTGATATCCAGGGTGCCAAATACGGATTCGGGAAGGAGCAGGGAGATCGGTTCGTTGCGGGTGTAGGAGACCAGCACCGCATTGCTTTCTTCAATGAAATTCACCGGCCGGAACGCCAGCACATTGTCTCCACCGGGCACTTCAATCACGCCGGTACTGACGGTCAACGCCTCGTCCTCGCCGGCATACCCCTGGGCCTGGGCGGCCGCCAGGGCGCGCTGGCGAATCAGTGCGCTGGAAGGCGCCAGACCGCCACAACTCTGGGTGGCCGACGCCCCGGCCTGGGCCGCCACATTGACCTGCGCCTGCATTTCTCCACGCAGGCTGTAGAGTCTCGCCCCATCCAGCGCCATCACGGACAGGATAATGATCACCAGCAACAGCAGTGGGGTCAGAACCGTGAGCGCCCCGCGCTGGCGGCGCAAATCAGTTGTCGTCCCGGGTCTGCTCACCGAAGGTGTCCGGAATGGCTGTGCGGAAAGAATCGGCCAGACGACGCTGACTGTCTACATACAGGGGCGCTGACAATTCACTCTCTTCACCATGGCGCTCCGTGCGCTGCTGCTCCAGTAACCATTCGGTTTCCGTGGCCGGCGCCTTCTCGACCACCTGGCCGGACACCCCGAACGCATAGGACCCTTGCGGCGGTGCCGCCAGCGCCACCACCGGCATAGCCAGCCCCACTATTAACCATTGTCTTTTCATTGCTGTGCTCCCTATTGCCCCACCTTGGCAAACTGCTGCTGCAGCGCCCGGGCATATTCCAGCTCTTCGTCAGAGAAGCCATAATCCGATTTCAACGCTTCCAGCCCCGCCTGGTCATCTGTCAGCAGATAGGCCACGGCCACATTCTGACGAACCGGTCCCTGGCCATTGGCCAGCTCCAGCGCTGTTCGCAACTCGAAGGCAGCGTCCTGATAACGCCCTACCAGCAGCAGGGCATAACCATAATCATTGCGTACCTGGGGTGAGGCGGGAGCCAGGCTGCGTGCAGTTTCCAGATGCGACAGCGCCGCGCTCACCTGATTGCGCTTGAGCAACACCATACCCAGACCATGACGGCTACGACCGTCCTCACACTGGGCTACCATGTCGCGGAAGACCTGCTCTGCCCCATCCAGCTTGCCGGTGGAAGCCAGCAACTGGCCATAGCGCAGCCAGTAATCAATGCCGTCCATGGCCTGGCTTTCCAGCCGTGCCAGCGCCGCGTAGTTACGCCCCTTTGCCATTAGCGTATCGATCATTTCCAGATCCACCCGCTGCTCCGGCTGCACTGCCTCATTACAGGCAATATCACTGGTATCCAGGGTTCCGTCGGGGCCGCTGGCCACTGGCTGACTGGCACAGCCCGCCAACATCACCACCGCCATCCATACCCAGCCTCGCATTGCCATCACTCTCATCCTTTCCCGTGCCTTGCGGTTAACGCGCCAGCGCATCAGCGATGGAAATCACCGCCGGCCCGCCAATCAGAATAAATAGCGCCGGTAGCATGAATGCCATCATCACTACTGTCATCTTGGCGCCGATCCGGTTGGTTTCCTCGCGGATCCGGTTGCGCTCCACGTTCTGCGCTTCTTCGATAATCTGGTCCAGGCTGGTAGACACACCAGAACCCAGCAAGCTGCTTTGCTTCATCAGTACCACATAGCTACGCAATACCGGGATGCGCTTGTTTTCACCCAATTCGTCCAGCGCCTGACTGCGTTCTGCGCCGGATTGCATCAAGCGATTGAAGCGATCGATGCGCGGGATCAGCACCGGCAGCAACGGCCGCCCCTGCACCCCAATAATGCGCATCACCCGCTCCAGCGACAGCCCCGCCTCCATCAGCATGCGAGTCATGTGACACAACTCCACCGCCTCCAGATTCTGGCGCATCTCCGCATTGGCACCCATGCTGCGGATAGTTCGGCGCGGCAGGATAAAACCGGCCACCGACAGCAACACGCCACCAATGGCACCAAAAAACAGAAAGCCCACCAGCGCCACCAGCGCCGGCAACATCCAGCAGGCAAGCAGGTAGATCACCTGGGACTGCTCACGGCTCTTGCCCATCCCTGCCATGGCCTGGCGAATTTCCTGATAGTCGCTGGCGGCGATGGAAGATTCGGTCAGCGCCGCAGACATCCGCCACAACCAGAAACGCCCGCCGTCACCGTCAACATTGCGATTGCCTGCATCATTGAGCCGTTGACTGACGCGGGCCTGCATTTCCCAGTGGCGGGCTCGGAACAGCAACCATACGGAAAGCACCGCCAGAATCAGTGACAGGATCAGCCAGACATTATTCACGGCCCACCCCCTGCACCATGCGCCAGATAACGATGACACCCATGCCCTGCAGGATGCCGGCAATGATCAGCATGGTGTGCCCGGTATCGGTTTGCAGCAGCACCTCAGCGTACTTCTCGTTGATCAGCATCATGTAGGCGGCCATCCCCAACGGCAGCAGGGTAAAGGCACCGGCGGTGAAGCGGGTTTCTGCGGTGGATGCCATGAACTCCCGGCGCAGTTCCTGCTGGGAGCGCAGCGAGCTCGCCACCTGCTGCAGTACCGGCCGCACCGATGAACCGAAGCGACTGGAGGTACGCAGGGCGATGGACACCATCACCAACGACGGTACCTTGTAGAGCCGGGAAAAATCATCAAACAAACCGGTGTAATCACGGCCCGCCTCGATAGCGCTACGCAGGCGAAAGGTCAGCGGGGTGAAGACACCAGGCGCATCCTTGAAGGACTCCAGCAAGGACGCTTCAAGCGACCGGCCGGCATCCATATAACGAAGGGTGGAATCCATCAGCCCCGGCAAGGATTCGAAGATGGTGCGACGCTGCTGCTGAAACCGGAACCGCCAGTACAACCAGGCACTGGCCAGAATCAGTAGCATCACCACCACAGCGGGAATCAGACCGCTGCTGGCCAGCACCAATGCCACCAGGATAAACGTCAGCATGCCCAGCAAGGCCAGCTGGGGACGAGACAGGCGAATGTCTGCCCGCAGCAGCACCCGTTCAAGGGCACTACCGGCTACCCGTGACTGGGTTGGCTCAATGGCCACATCCGTACGCAGCTGCAAGCGCTGACGTACCCGATCATTCAGCAGCACCTTTTCGCGGCGCCGGAACCACCACACCTGCACCAGCACTGTCACAAGCGCAATGATGCCCAGAGTCTGGGCCATGCCGAGCAGCGCTACGGCGCTCATGCCTCACTCCGGTACAGGTAATCCAGGTTGTATTGCTCATCATCGGTGGGCGACAGTGCCACCACCTCACTGACCCGACGTCGACCGTCCGGCAGTCGCTCCAGCTGAATAATCACATCCAGGGCCGAGCCGATCAGCCTGCCAATGGCCTTCTCACTGGCCTCATAACCGCTCACCGCCAGCAGGGTTTCGATGCGCACCAAGGCATCTTTTGTGCTGTTGGCGTGGATGGTGCTCATGGAGCCTTCATGGCCGGTGTTCATGGCCTGCAACAGCTCGATGATTTCATTGGAACGCACTTCACCAAGAATCACCCGGTCCGGGCGCATGCGCAGGGAGTTGATCACCAGTTCCCGCGCCGTCACCTGGCCCTTGCCTTCGGTATTGGCCGGGCGGGTTTCCAGAGACACCACATGGGGATGATTGAGCACCAGCTCGGCGGAATCCTCGATGGTGAGAATCCGCTCCTCACGGGGAATGTACTGGCTGATCAGATTCAGCATGGTGGTTTTACCGGTGCCGGTACCACCACTGATGATGATATTGCGACGGGTCTCCACCGCCGTAATCAGCGTATCCAGGCAAGCCTGGGTAAGGGAGCCGCTGCGGATCATCTCATCAGCGCTGAGATGGTTACGGGTAAATTTCCGAATACTGATACTTGGCCCGTTCAGGGCCAGTGGCGGGATGATGGCGTTGACCCGGGAACCATCCGGCAGGCGGGCATCCACCATCGGGCTGGCCTCATCCAGTCGCCGGCCCAACGGTGCCAGCATGCGACGGATCACCCGGATCACATGATCGTCGTTGATAAAGCGCACCTGGGCCTTCTGCAATACACCGGCCACCTCAATGAAGACATTATCGGGCCCATTCACCAGAATATCGTTGATGCGCGGATCCGCCAGCAGCGGCTCCAGCGGGCCGAAACCCAGCACCTCGTCGAGAGTGTCTTTGGCCAGCTGGTTGAGATCCTGGGTAGACAGTGGCACCCGGTTCAGGGCGATATGCTGGTTGACCGCATTACGGATAAATTCAGACAACAGTTCGCGGTTGGCATTGCTGACTTCAATGCCTTCCTCATCCAGCCGCTCGACCACCCAGCGATGGGCACGGTCCTTGAGCTGTTGGTATTCCGCGTCAATGCGTCCTGCCACTTTCTACTCCTGGTTAGTACAGTATCAGGGCTGCGGGCCCTAGCCCTGGCTGCGAATCCGTTGCCACCAGCTTTCTGTGTTCTGGGTACCTTCAGGCTGCATTTCCAGCTGATTCACCAGTCGCTGGGCCGCACGGCTGTAATGGCAGCGCGGGCTCTGCTCCTGAATCGGCAAACCAGCATTCATGGCCAGCAGACGATGCTGCCAGTCCATCGGTAATTGTCCGATCACCTCGGCACCGGCGGTTTCCGCCAGCTCATCCACCGCGGGCGGCACCCGGCTGTCGGCACCATCCACCACCAGGCTCACCTTGCTGTCGCGCCCCAGATGGGCGCGCCATTCGTTGCCCAGGGTGCGTACCGCATGGGCCTGATCCACCAGCGGGTGCATACCAATCAACAGATGCCGGGCGTGGATCCCCAGCGCCCGCACCCAGTGGCGACGCTGCATGGTGCCCACATTGATGATGATGCGATCGAACATCTGCATCAGATGATTGAGGGCAATGAACAGGTCCGCGCTGCGATCCCCTTCCATGTCCTCGCGATTGATACCCCCGGCCAGCAACCGCAGTCCCGGACGATACTCTTCCAGGGCCGTGCCGATCAGGGTGTCATCCAGGGTTTCCGGGCTCGCCAGCAGGTTTTCCAGGGTGTACTCGTTGTGCACATCCAGATAGAAAATACCGCGCTCTGAAGGCTGGGTATCGATGGCCAGGGTACGCTCATGGGGGAACAGCTGATTGATTCCCAACGCCACGTTCTGGGTCAGGAAACGGGTATCCACGGTAGGACTGGCCGAGGCCACCAGCACCAGATTATTGGTGGCAGACTGAATACGGTCATCGTAATGCCCCACCCGCATCAACTGATGACGGCGCAGCCGTTCGCGCACATCACCGGCATCACTACCGGCCACAAAACAGTCCCGGGCACCAGCCCGCATTGACTGCAACAACAGCTCCTGATTGGCACGGGCACACACCGTGATCACCGTCACCCAGGGGCGGGCACTGGTCAGCGCAGTAATGATGGCCAGCGACTGATCCAGATCCGCATCGGAGATTTCCACCATCACCACGTGGGCGGTGGTGGCCTCCAGCAACCGCAGCACCCGGGTCAGATCCGTGCGGCTGACCTGCTCAAGCCGAAACGGTTCTTCCACCACCCGTTCCAGCCAGGCTTCCAGGCCACTGTCGTCGACGACGGAGAGGACAATGTCGTGATCACTCATGGGGTCACCAGCTCAGGCCGTGGCGAATGGGTTGGGAACCGCGGCGCACCTGAGTAGCCATGTCCAGCCAGCCCATGCTGCTGTTGTGGTAACCGGCTCCCGGCAGGGTAGCCGGCATCTCGGAAGGCTTCTGTGGGGTCACCAGATGTGGCGTCACCACCATCACCAGTTCCTTGTCGTTCTTCTCGATACGGGAAGAGCGGAAGAAGGCCCCCAGAATCGGCAGGTTGCCGATCCCCGGCAGACGATCACTGTTGCTCACCGTATTGCGGCTTACCAGGCCGCTGATAATGAATGTCTCTCCCGGCGCCAGGGACACGGTGGTCTCTGCACGGCGCACGCGCAGACCAGGTACCGCCACCCCTCCGGTTTCCACCCCGGCCGAGAAGTCCAGCTCCGATACTTCCGGCGCCACCTTGAGAATGATCTGGCTTTCATCGATCACCGTCGGCGTCAGACTCAGGCCGATACCGAATTCCTTGAATTCGATCTGTACACCATCGGTGGTGCTGCGGGTGGGAATGGGAAACTCGCCGCCGGACAGGAAGCTGGCGCTCTGCCCGGACAGGCTGGTCAGGGAAGGCTCGGCCAGGGTGTAGGCAAAACCACCTGCCTCCAGGGCATTGATGGCCAGCACCGAGTTGGAGCCAAACCGGAACAGGTTGAAGCCCTCATTACCTAACGGGGAAGGAATACCGCCAGGCATCTGAAACCCGGTACTCGGCGTGGCGATCCCGGCGCCAGTGTTACCGCCATCCCAGACATTGCTGTAACTCATCCCCAGCTGATTCAGCTCGGCACGGCTCACTTCCAGCACCCGGATATCAGTCTGCACCTGGGTGCCGAAAGGCAATGACGAACCCAGGGTAGTCGCCACCACCACGGTGCTGCGCAGCGGCTTGTTGTCACCACGCAACCAGATCGACAGCACCGCCGACCCCTCAGCCTTGGCCGTCAGCAACAGCTCCTGGCCTCCCGTCACCGTCAGTGCCGCCACCTCCGGATCCGAGGTGGCCACCTTGGCCACCGGCGACGGGAACGTGAGTACCTTCTGGTCACCGGGTGCCACCCGCATGGAGCCCGGCAAGTCTTCTGCCTGGGCCGGTGCCAACCAGACAAGCGCCAGCACCATGAGAGCGATTCTCCTAACGTACATAGGTGCTCCTTGAATCCGATCCTTCGTAAACTTCCACCCTTTGTCCCGGCGTGGCCCTGCGCACTGGCGCCGCCTTGCCCGGGAACAGGTCGCGGTAATACACCGGCTTGCCCTGAGTACCCACCGTCTTGCTCTTGTCTTCACTGGCGACAACTGCCAGCCGCAGGGCACCTTCTTCTTCCGCCAGCAACACCGCCGCCATCTTGTCGCCGGGCACGGCCAACACCACGGTATTGTTGCGGCGCTGCTGCTCGCGCCCCTGATCGGACTGCGCCTCTGCCATCGCACCCTTCACCGCCAGCACCTGCACATTGCTGAGCAACACCATGGCTGCCGGGTTGTCCCGCTCGCCATCACCCTTGCGAAAGGCCACCACCACATCCACCAGATCCCCCGGCGTGACCAGGCCGCCGGCCATGACCACATCGTCCACCGCCACAGCCAACGCACGATACCCCGACGGCAAAGTGCCAGGCAGAGTGCCACCGGGTTCCAGATGATTGCGGGAAAGCAGCTCGCCCGGACGGGCAAACTGACGCAAAGGCTTGCCGACCACGTCTTTATCCGCAGTCAGCACATTGGCAATGGGGGCTGGCGAAGAGACCACCGCCAGGGAATCATCTGTGAGCTCATCGCCGATATTCAGACTTTCGGTGACTACCCAATAGCGGAATGCCGGGGCCTGCTGCTCCTCGCCGGCACGACTCCTCTCCTCCGGCGCCACCGCCAGAGACGAGGCCGGGTTACGGCTCAACCCCACCACCGCCAGTATCAGGGCAACCAATGCCACCACCAGAGCCGGCAGCATGTACAGCAGTCTCGATCCCATGTTCTCTCCGGAACATCCGTGTCTGTTCTGTTTTGTTTTGTGGCCGCGGCTCTCCGCAGCTCCGACCGCTTAGAAAGCGGCTCGGGCATCCACATCCAGCTGCGCAGGCAAAGGAGGGAATGACCCCAGCATGCCGAAATCCAGCGCTGGCGCAATGGGATTCGCAGCATAATTGGCGTAAATCAGCTCACAACGGAGCATTTCGATGCCCCCCACCGTTTCCAGGGCGCAAGCGGAATCCGTATTGAGATTGCGCAGGCTTTGCGGCAGTTGCGCCACCAACCCAGCCAGGGCCGTATTGGCGCGCTGGGTCACCGCGGCGGACAGGGCCTCACTCTCAAAGGCAGAACGATCCAGATACAGGGCCGTGGCGACGGCCGTGTCCACCGCATTCTGCATCCGGTATTGAGCAAAAAAGGTAAGGCCGTACACCGCTGCGCCATACAACATGGCAACCACGAACGGAAACAGCATGATGAATTCGAGCGCTACAGCCCCGAATTGCAGGTGACGACCTTTCACGAGGAAACTTCCAGCCTGCTCGGCTCTCAGCCGCCACCGCCCGCGGCGGCATCCTCGAACAGGCCTTCAAAGGCGCCTGTCAGGGTATCCTGCACCGTGGTGTTAGTTGCCAGCACCCCGATGATGATGATCAGGGCCGCCGCCAGCACGATATACTCCAGTGCACTGGCTCCGCGTTGGCCACGGGCACGACCCGGCATGCGGGTAAACAAGCGGGCCAACAGGGAATAATAAATCCGGGACATGCTACTCATTGTTAGTCTCCATTGACGTCCTTGTATGCAGAGCAAAATCCGCATATGAAGCCGTTTTTATATGCTAGGCATCCTTGGAAAGTGGCTCAACAAACGCTGCGTATGCATTCTGTTACCTGACTTTCCCACACCGTAAACGCTAACACCCTCGTACCACTAATACGCTGCAACAGAAGCCCATCGGCCTTATAACAACGACAGGCGGTAGGCTATGCATTTTTGTGATAATGACCACAGAGACAGGCGCAGACAAAAGTGTTATGCAAGTAATTCACGAACCACATTCACACCTAAAAAACGTGAACTCAAGTTATTTTTTGTACGTGTGTACCACTTTTATGGCGCACTTTTCACCAGACACAAAAAAACCCGGCCAAGCCGGGTTTTTTCTGTCCGTATTGCCAGGCAGCAACTGATCAAGCGTTACTTGATCTTGGCTTCCTTGTAGGCAACGTGCTTGCGCACAACCGGATCGTACTTCTTGGTTTCCATCTTTTCAGGATGGAGACGCTTGTTCTTGGTCGTGGTGTAGAAGTGACCAGTGCCAGCAGAGGACACCAGACGGATCTTTTCACGAATCGGACCAGCCATGGGTTAGCTCCTTAATTCAGTCTTAAACGCGTTCGCCGCGGGAACGGATATCAGCCAGCACGCTGTCGATACCCTTCTTGTCGATAATGCGCATGCCCTTGGAGCTTACGCGCAGGCGAACAAAACGCTTCTCGGACTCAACCCAGAAACGGTGGTGGTGCAGATTCGGCTCAAAACGACGCTTGGTCTTGATGTGCGAATGCGAAATATTGTTGCCCGTTACAGGGCGCTTACCGGTCACCTGGCAAACTTTGGACATTGTCTTGCTCCGTAAATCTTCTTGCGGGGGACGGTAGAGCCCCGGAAAAGGCGCGTTTTATACCAATGTGGCGGTCAAGATTCAAGCACAATCTTGAATTCCTTCCCCCACCCACGAACATTCAAGGGGTTAGCGGCGACCCCAAAATGGTGGAGATGGCCTACCGGCCATTTCCACCCTACACAACAAACTCCCCCAGGGCAGAAATTCAGCACAGCACCGTAGGGGGGAAATGGCCGGCAGGCCATCTCCACCATTATTTGCCAACCTCTCCCATCCAATCCAGCGAATAAACCCCGTTCTCCACATGCCGATGGAACGTGGAATACGGCCAATCCTTCGCCTTGGTCACCAGCCCATGCTTAACCGGATTCAAATGCACATAATCCACATGACTCCGATAACTGGCCTCATCCTTCAACGTATGCTCCCAGAAACGGCGCTGCCAGACAGGCCCATCCAAGGCCAGAGACTTGCTGAAACGGCTCTTGATGGCCCGCCAGCGACTCGAAAAATCCGCCTCACCCTCCGGCAAGCTCCAGACTGCATGCAAATGATCCGGCAGCACCACCAGCGCATCCAGCCGGAAAGGGCGCTCTGATCGCACCATACGGATTGCCTGCCGCAAATCGGTCCAATACCGGGTCAGAAGATCTTGACCTCGATCATGCAGATTGACGGTAAAGAAATAGCACCCACCAGGCACATAGTTCCTGCGATAATTCGGCATCCTTGCCTCCTGAATAACCTTCCATGGCGGAGATCGGCCTTCGCCGACCAGCGAAGCACAGAACAGCCGCAGGCTGGCTCTTAAGGGGGAACACGGCAAATAATCTCCAACCTGCGGGCCGCAGAACTTTTCGTAGGGCGGAAATCGGCGAAGGCCGATCTCCGCCGCAAAACACCTGGCTACACCGCTCCCCGCGCTGCCAGCGACACCCAGCCACCGTCACCAATTACCAGGTGATCCAGCACCCGGATATCCACCAACCCCAGCGCCTCTACCAGCCGCCGGGTGATCGCGTGGTCCGACGGGCTGGGCTCGGCGACACCGGAGGGATGGTTATGGGCCAGGATCACCGCGGCAGCGTTGTGGTCCATGGCCCGCCGCAACACTTCGCGGGGATAGACCGCCGCTGCATCAATGGTGCCCTGGAAAAGTTGCTCATAGGCAATCAGGCGGTGCTTGTTATCCAGAAACAGGCAGGCAAACACCTCATAGGGCAATCCACGCAGCCGAGCCGTGAGCAGCTGGCCCGCCTTGTCCGGATTATCCAGCGGCAATCCCCGCTGCAGCGGTTCAGCCAGATAGCGGCGCCCCAGCTCTAGCGCCGCCAGCAACAAGGCCCGCCGGGCACTACCCATGCCGGGCAGCCGCGCCATGGCCTCCGGGCTGCAATCCAGCATGGCGCGCAAACCACCACCTTCGGCCAGCTGCTGCCGGGCCAGATCCACCGCCGTCAATCCTTGCTGACCGGTACGCAGAAAGATCGCCAACAGCTCTGCATCGCTAAGCGCTTCTGCGCCCCGTGCGAGCAGCTTTTCCCGTGGTCGTTCATCCACCGGCCAGTCTGTAATCGCCATGACATCCCAGTCCTTTTTTGTTCATTAACGGATCACCGCACCAGCGGCGAGCATGAAAAAAGCGCCATATCGGAACACCCTTACCCAGACACCACTCGTAACTGACTGTTTTTATTGGCCAGTCATGCTGGCCCGCTCCTTGCTCCCTGCTCAGCGAACGCACTCACCACAGCCACACCCGGACAAAAAAATGACACGCCAACTATTTTTGATTGCCACCCTGATTACCGGCCTGATGATCCCTTTGCCTAGCCTCGCCATGGAAGACGCCGAGGCGGTCAACATTTCCGGCCGCCAGCGCATGCTCACTCAGCGCATGATGAAGAACTACCTGCTCATCGGCGCCGGCATCCAGGCCGACAAGGCCCAGCGCCAGCTGGACGAGGCCGTGGCCCTATTCGAGGAACAGCTGCTGGAGCTGCGCGACTACAGCCCCAGCGACACCATTTCCCGCCAGCTCGATACCGTGGAAGCCCTGTGGCTACCCCACCGACTGCGCATCATCAGCGAGCCCAGCAAAACCGGCACCAGCACCCTGATGAAAGACAACCTGACCCTGCTCAAGGCCTGCGACGACGTGGTCAAGGCCATCGAGAAATACTCCGGCATCGACAGCGCCCGCCTGGTCAACCTGTCCGGCCGGCAGCGCATGCTGTCCCAGAAGATCGCCAAGATTTACGTGGCCCGCGCCTGGAAAGTTCGCGCCGACGGCCTCAACGAGGAGTACGAACAGGCCATCGCCCTGTTTGATGACTCCCTGAGCGAACTGGAAAGCTACCCCAGCAACACCCGTGACCTGCACGAGGCACTGCAACGGGTACGCAACCAGTGGGACTTCTCCCGCACCGGCTTCAAACTGGAAGACAGCGGCCGCTACGTCCCCACCGTCATCTCCGTCACCACCGACTCCATCCTCGCCAAGATGGATGAGATTACGGGGCAGTATCAGCGTTTGATGCAGAATCAAACGGCTAGTCGCTAAGGCTCCGCGCCAGACGCCGGAGGCCTGATGCCCGACGCTTTCAAGCCTCATCCTGCAAGTGATCCGCAACAGGCATCACGCTGCACGCAACACGCCAAGACCAGGGCGCTACGCGCCTTCGAGCTTGCGAAGCATGCCGGAGAGCAGCGCAAAGACCTTTTCGATCAAGGGCTCCAGAACACTTCTGGAGCCATAACCCAGCCGTTCGGCGACGATCAGCTGGGTTTCCAGTTCGAACAATGACCCTCTGGCAATCTTCAAGAAGCGTCCAAACTCCACATCTCCACCTCGCCCATAACCTTCGGCAATGTTCGACGGCACACTCATGGCGGAGCGCTGCATCTGCTGCACCAGCCCAAACCGCTCCGAATCCGGAAAACCAGCCACCAGCGCATACGCCGCCTCAGCCATCTCCATAGCCGCCTGCCAGACTCTCAACTCCTGATAACGTCGCCCCATTCTCAAAACCTCCGTGTAAAAAGTCTTTCCATCCACCGGCATCTCACCGCACGACAACGCCATTTCTCCGCCCAAGCCACAACGCCACGAGGGTTCTGCGTGCCGCCTGCTGCGTGTTGCGTGTAGCGTCTCCCATACAGTGCTACCCTATGCGCCTGAAATTAGTAGCAGTTCTGGGGCAGCGCCGGCAGAAGACATTTGCCATGATTGCCGTCAGCCATTGAAGGGTTTTCGCATGCAACGACTGGTCAACAAACGCATCCTGCTGGGGGTCACCGGCGGCATTGCTGCCTACAAGGCGGCCGATCTGGTTCGCCGATTGCAGGATGCCGGCGCTCAGGTCCGGGTGGTCATGACCCAGGGGGCCTGTGAATTCATTACCCCGCTGACCATGCAGGCCCTGTCCGGTAACCCGGTGCACACCACCCTGCTGGACCCGGCCGCCGAAGCCGCCATGGGCCATATCGAGCTGGCCCGCTGGGCAGACCTGGTGCTGATTGCCCCCGCTTCCGCCAACTTCATGGCCCGCCTGGCCCATGGCCACGGCAACGATCTACTCAACACCCTGTGCCTGGCCACCGGTGCCCCCATCGCCATCGCCCCAGCCATGAACCAGCAGATGTGGGCCGACAAGAGCACCCAACAGAATCTGCTGATGCTGCAGGAAAAGGGCGTGCACGTGTTTGGACCCGGCTCCGGCAGCCAGGCCTGCGGAGACGTGGGCGCCGGGCGCATGCTCGAACCCCATGAGATCATCGAACAGGCCGCCGATGTGTTCGATTACGAACTGCTCACCGGCAAGCATGTGGTGATCACCGCTGGCCCCACCCGCGAGGCCATCGACCCGGTGCGCTACATCACCAACAAGAGCTCCGGCAAAATGGGCTTTGCCCTGGCGGAAGCCGCCGCCGAAGCCGGCGCCCGCGTGACCCTGATCGCCGGACCGGTGAACCTGCCCACCCCCAACCGCGTCACCCGTATCGATGTGAACCGCGCCGTGGACATGTTCGAAGCCTGCATGGATGTGGTGGCCGATGGCTGCGATGTATTCATCGCCACCGCCGCCGTGGCGGACTACCGCCCCACCGTCACCGCCGACCACAAGATCAAGAAATCCACCGAGGAAATTCACCTCACCCTGGTGAAAAACCCGGACATCGTCGCCTCCGTGGCCGAGCACGAGAAGCGCCCGTTCACGGTGGGCTTCGCCGCCGAAACCCAGGACGTGATGGCCTACGCGGAAGGTAAACTGGTGAACAAGAAGCTGGACATGATCGCCACCAACGACGTGTCCGGCAGCAACGTGGGCTTCAACAGCGACAACAACGCCCTCACCGTGATCTGGCCCGGCGGCCACAAGGTCCTGCCACTGGCCTCCAAGACCCAGATCGCCAAACAGCTGATCGAACTGATCGCGATAAGGTATAAAGACTGACCACGCAACACGCATCACGCTTCATGCACCACGCCGCGTGTTGCGTGAAGCGTGCCGCGTGATGCATGACCGAAGGGAATACAATGAAACTGCAGTACCGCGTTCTCGATCCCCGTCTGGGGGACACCATTCCATTGCCCCACTACGCCACCGATGGCTCCGCCGGGCTCGATCTGCGTGCCATGGTCACGGAACCGCTGACACTGGCGCCCGGCGACACCCAGTTGCTGCCCACCGGCATGGCCATCTACATCAGTGACCCGGGCTACGCCGGGATGATCCTGCCGCGTTCAGGACTGGGCCATAAACATGGCATCGTGCTCGGCAATCTGGTGGGCCTGATTGACTCCGACTACCAGGGCGAATTGATGGTGTCGTGCTGGAATCGCGGCCAGCAACCGTTCACTATCGAACCGGGTGAGCGCATTGCCCAGCTGGTGATCGTACCGGTGATGCAGGTACAGCTGGAACAGGTGGAAGATTTCACCGGCACCGAACGCGGCAGCGGCGGCTTCGGGCATAGCGGCCGACAATAAGGCCGCTGCCAGATAAAGAAGTACAACGGCTTTCGGAGGGGGATATGGGGAAGAAGGACAATAACGGCGCCACCGACAAGCACGCGGCCAGCGCCATGAAGCAATTGCTGCCATTGATGCTCACCGGCATGATCGCCGTGGCGGGCAGCATTGCCACGCTCTATACCTGGCTGAACAGCAGCGAACTGCAGGATCAGCAGCAAGGCCAGGCCACCATGGTGGCCGGCGCGCTGGCCCAGCAGGTGAATGGCTACCTCAGCGACACCCGCCAGCAACTGGATCTGCTCAGCCAACGCCCGGATGTAGAGCGCGCCCTCAGCAGCGGTGACGTGGCCAGCTTCAACGCCACCCCGCACCTGTGGCTGTCCGACGCCACCCTGACCCTGCTGCCCCGCCGCAACAGTGATATCGACAAGCTCAGCTACACCGCCCAGGAGCTGATCAAGCAGATCCGCCTGGGCAATCAGCCCGCGCCGGTAATGATCGCCGGCCAGCCGCCGGAACTGGTGATCGCCCGGGCGGCCAAAAACGATAACGGCGTGCTGCTGCTGAAGCGCTCACTGGCCTCCCTGAGCACCCTGATCCAGGCCAGCGTGCCGGCCGGCACCCAGGTCGTTATCAAGCATGGCGGTACCGTGATTTTCACCAGCGCCCAACAGGCCAGTGGCGCAACCGCCACCGCCAGCGCCGGCAAGGTTTCCGTGGAGTTTACCCTTCCCCCCACCAGCAGCGGCCTCACCATGCTGGCCGGCGCCGCCCTGGGGCTGTCGTTGCTGGCCCTGCTGGCCGTCACCCTGGTCGTCAATCGCCTGCTGGTTCGCGCAGTAAGCCAGGACGCAGCCGAACTGATCCGCTACAGCGAAGAACTGGCTCGCCAACCCGGCGTCACCGCCCGCAACCAGTTCCACTTCGGCCTGTTCCGCTCAGTCACCGATGCCCAGTCAAAGACCGCCGACAAGCTGCGCAGCAGCAACACCCAGGTTGCCACCAAGGCCAAAGCCAGCGAGGCCGTGGAAATCGAGCACAACGATGATGACGGCATCCTGCTGGTGGATAACAGCAAGGGCGAAAGCCTGCCGGATGAAATCTTCCGCGCCTACGACATTCGCGGCGTGGCCGGCGTCACGCTTACCGCCCAGAGCGCCTACCTTCTCGGTCGCGCCATCGGCACCGAGGCCAGCGAAGCCGGACAGCAGACCGTGCTGGTGGCCCGTGATGGCCGCCTGTCCAGCCCGGAACTGTCCCGCTCGCTGATCAAGGGCCTGATCGAATCTGGCCGCAACGTCATCAACCTGGGCCTGGTCCCCAGCCCGGTGCTCTACTACGCCACCGAAGTACTGGAAACCCAAAGCGGCGTCATGATCACCGGCAGCCACAACCCGCCTACCCACAACGGTCTGAAGATCGTCATCAATGGCGAGACCCTATACGGCGATCGCATCCAGGCGATCAAGGCTCGCATTGCCAAAAGCGATTTCAACGAAGGCCAGGGTAGCGAACAGGAACTGGATATCGCGGACCGCTACCTCACCGACGTGGCCAACGACATCGTGCTGGCGCGGCCACTGAAAATCGGTATCGACTGCGGCAACGGTGCCGCCGGCGACCTGGCCCCCAAGCTGTTCACCCAACTGGGCTGCGAAGTGTCCGCCCTGTACACCCAGATCGACGGCAACTTCCCCAACCATGCACCGGACCCGGGCAATCCCGACAACCTGGCCGACCTGATCCGGCTGGTGGATAACGAGAAGCTGGATCTGGGTCTCGCCTTTGACGGTGACGGCGATCGCGTGGCCGTGGTGACCAATCGCGGCGAAATCATCTGGCCGGACCGGCTGATGATGCTGTTCGCCCGCGATGTTCTGAGCCGCTCTCCCGGCGCCGACATCCTGTTCGACGTGAAATGTACTCGCGCCCTGCCCGCGGTGATTCGCAAGAGTGGCGGCCGCCCGCTGATGTACAAGACCGGTCATTCGCTGATCAAGGCGAAAATGAAAGAAGTGAGCGCACCACTGGCCGGCGAGATCAGCGGCCATATCTTCTTCGCCGATCGCTGGTTCGGCTGCGACGACGGCATCTACGCCGGCGCCCGTCTGCTGGAGATCCTGGCCCTGCTGGACGACCCGGCCAGCCAGGTATTCGGTGAACTGAAGACCGGCATCACCACCCCTGCCCTGTATATCGACGTGGATGAAGATCGCAAGTTCGATCTGGTAGAGGCACTCATCGCTCGCGCCGACCAATTCACCGGCGGCCGTCCCACCACCATCGACGGCCTGCGGGTGGATTACCCGGATGGCTGGGGGCTGGTACGCGCCTCCAACACCACCGCCTCGCTGGTAGCCCGCTTCGAAGGCCGCGACGAAGAAGCACTACAACGGATGAAGACCCTGTTCCGCAACCAGCTCAAGGCGGTTGACGAAAGCATTCAGGTGCCGTTCTAGCCCCCATACGCAACAAGGCTGCGCATGACGTATAATCCACGCCAGTCGTAGGGCGGAAATGGGCGAGGGCCCATCTCCGCCAATGTGCGCGGGCCGCGCACAAGCCACAGTCGAGGAGTAGTAATGGACACCACCAGCGCGCATGACATTGCCCGCGTTCTGATCGAGGCGCTGCCCTATATCCAGCGCTTTGCCGGCACCACCGTCGTCATCAAGTACGGCGGCAACGCCATGGAGAATGAAGAGCTGAAGAACAGCTTCGCCCGTGACGTGGTGATGATGAAGCAGGTGGGCATCAATCCAGTCATCGTCCACGGCGGCGGCCCGCAGATCGGCAGCCTGCTGGAGCGTCTCGGCAAGGAATCCAAATTCATCCAGGGCATGCGCGTCACCGACCGTGAAACCATGGATGTGGTACAGATGGTTCTCGGCGGCCTGGTCAACAAGGACATCGTCAACCTGATCCAGCACAACGGCGGCCAGGCCATCGGCCTTACCGGCAAGGACGGGCGCCTGATCAAGGCACGCAAGATGCTGCTCCAGGCCCAGGACGAAGACAACCCGGCCCTGAAGACCTCCGAGATCATCGACATCGGCCACGTGGGCGAAGTACAGGGCATCGACACCCGGGTCATCGACCTGTTTGCCGACAGCGATTTCATCCCGGTCATCGCTCCCATTGGCGTGGACGACGACGGCGTCAGCTACAACATCAATGCGGACCTGGTGGCCGGCAAGGTGGCCGAAGTACTGCGTGCCGAAAAGCTGATCCTGCTGACCAACGTGGCCGGTCTGAAAGACAAGCAAGGCAAGGTCCTCACCGGCCTCACCGCGGACCGCGTCAATGAACTGATCAACGACGGCACCATCCACGGCGGCATGCTGCCCAAGATCGGCTGCGCCCTGGAAGCGGTACAGAATGGCGTGCACACCTCGCACATCATCGACGGCCGGGTCTCCCATGCGGTACTGCTGGAGATTCTCACCGACAAGGGTATCGGTACACTGATCAGCAAAGACTGAAAAAGCAGCTGGGAGCTACTGGCTTTCAGCTGTGAGTAAAAGCAGCTACAAGCTGCAAGCCTCAAGCTACAACGCGGATAAGGGCCTTACGTCTGATTGGCGCCCTGCCCGCGATTAATAGTTCAGCCGCGGGCAGGGCGGTGAAACAACAAAAACATCGGGCCCGCGCCTTGTAGCTTGAAGCTCGTAGCTTGCAGCTTTTTCTGCGGCAAAGGGGATTGCCGCGAAACAGGCAAAGAGCCGCTACAACACGCAACAACAAACCGCAGTAACAAGCCCGGGATCGTTGGGCGCGGGCACAGCATGTGATATACCTCACAGCCACACTCGCGTTGCAGCTTGAAGCTTGTCGCTTGCAGCTTAAAACGGGAACGACATTTCATGACTGAAAAAAAACCGTCGCGCAAAGAGCAGATTCTGCAGTCGCTCGCCCACATGCTTGAGGCTGGCCCAGGCGGGCGCATCACCACCGCCGGCCTGGCTCGGGAAGTAGGGGTGTCCGAGGCGGCGCTGTACCGGCATTTTCCCAGCAAGGCGAAAATGTTCGAAGGGCTGATCAGCTTTATCGAAGATGCCATCTTCTCTCGCATCAACCGCATCACGGAAGAAGGCAATGCCACCGCCCAGGTGGAACAGATCCTCACCCTGATGCTGGCCTTCACCGAGCGCAACCCGGGCATCACCCGGCTGCTCACCGGCGACGCCCTCACCGGTGAAAACGAACGCCTGCACCAGCGTATCCAGCAGTTCTATGACCGGGTCGAAAACCAGGTGAAGCAGGTACTGCGCGACGCCGAACTCAAGGAAGGCTTGCGCACCATTGCCACCCCCACCATCACCGCCAATATGCTGCTGGCAGTGGTAGAAGGTCGCATCGCCCAGTTCGTGCGCTCCGGCTTCAAACAAAAGCCCAGCCAGGACTGGCCCGCCCAATGGCAACTGCTGGTCCCCACCCTGTTCAGGTGAAGAGACGCTACACGCAGCACGCTTCACGCAACAACGCGACGGCAGGTTTATCGCCAGGCTGCACCCCAGAAGCCGCGTCCCAACCTCAGGGCGCGGCTTTTTTGTGGCCGCTCTGCGCCTGCGTCACGCAACATGCTTCATGCAACACGCGGAATGAAAAACCTGCTGCAAAACTCCTGAAACGCCCGAATCATTCAGGACTGGCCGAAGCCGATTTGGGATCTTGATGTGGGAACGTAGCGTAGCGAAGTAACGCAAGGAGTGCGGCCCGAAGGGTGAGCGAAGCGAATAACCTGCCTGCAAACAAAGCTTCCCCTAATCCCGACAAAACCCCTTCGCGTGCAAGCACGCTCCCACAGAGGCGGATGAGGCTCCTGTGGGAGTCTGCCTGCAGACGATTGTGCGACTGGAAATGCCTCATTGCCTGCAGGCATACCCTGACGAGCACAAGCGCGCACACACATTTTCAACAAGGAGATCGCAGCCGCGGAGCGGCCACAAAAAAGCCGCACCCAACCCCTGGGCGCGGCCTCCTGTCTTCTCCAGCACACCCCACCTTCACCGCGAGCGTGGTGCGTGCAGCGTTACTTCCCTTGCTCGATCTCCGTCAGGCGCTTGATGATCGGAGAATACTCCTTGTTGGCATCATCAATTTCCTGATCAAAGTCAGCCAGCTTCTTCTCGGAAGTGGCGATCTGGCGCTTGAGACGATCGATGGCTTCCTGCACCCCCGCGGGCACCTTCTTGCCGGCACGCTCACTGCGCGCAGCCACCGCAATCTCGTCATCCAGTTTCATCTGCAGCTGGGCCAGATTGTTTTCTTCGTAACTGATGCTCAACTCCAGCGCATCAATCTTGCGATCGCGGGCCCGCACGGCATCTTCCGGCCCGGCATAAAGCCGCAACAGCTCTTTGTCCTCTCGGGCCTGGCGCGCATCTTCCATGCGCTGCTTGCGCGCCTCTTCATTATTCAGCTCAACCCCTTCCACCTCTTCCAGCACCCGCCCCTGGGCATCCAGCAACTGGTAGCCATTCTGGATGGCCTCGATTCTCAGGGTACGATTGAGATGCACCACCCCATCCGGGGTCACGTGACGGAAATAGGCGCCTTGCGGCATCACTTCACTGGCCAGTTTTCCTGACCGGGCCCACAGCGGGGCTGACACGGCCAGTGCCAGCACCAGGACAAGCTTCTTCATTATTATTCCACTCCGTAGCGCTCCCGATAGGCACGCATCTGCGCGACCTGGGTGTCGCTATCCGGTTGCTGTTCCAGCCAGTCGATAATATCGCCCATGCAGACAATACTGCCCACCGGCACCCCCAGTGTCTTTTCGACCTCCTGAATCGCGGAAAGCTCCCCGTTACCCTTTTCCTGGCGATCCAGTGCCACCATGACCCCCGCCATGGTCGCCTCGGTCTTCTCGAACAGAGCCGCCACCTCGCGGATGGCCGTCCCTGCGGTAATCACATCATCAATCACCAGTGCCCGCCCCTGCAAGGGGGCGCCCACCAGCCAGCCGCCTTCGCCGTGGTCCTTGGCTTCCTTGCGGTTGAAGGCCCAGGGCAGATCCATACCGTGGTGTTCCGCCAGCGCCACTGACACCGCCGCTACCAGCGGAATACCCTTGTAGGCCGGGCCGAACAACATGTCGAACTGGATGCCCGATGCCACGATGGCATCGGCGTAATAGCGCCCCAGCCGGGCCAGCGCCTCACCGGTGTTGAAGGTGCCCGCGTTGAAGAAGTACGGGCTGGTGCGGCCGGACTTGAGGGTGAACTCACCAAACTTCAGCGCCTCACGCTCCTGGGCGAAACGCAGAAAATGCTTCTTGTAGTTCTTCATGCTCATGACTTACCAACCCAGCGCGTCTTGTTGTGCCTTGATGATCTCGTTGATGCCCTTCTCGGCCAGGCCAAGCAGGGTATCGGACTGCTCGCGGGTAAAGGGCGCACCCTCCGCGGAGCCCTGGATCTCGATAAAGCCGCCTTGCTGGGTCATTACCACGTTCATGTCGGTGCCCGCATTGGAATCCTCGGCGTAGTCCAGATCCAGCACCGGGGTGTCTTTATACACGCCCACAGATACCGCACCCACCAGGCCATTGAGCGGGTCATCCTTGATCTTCTTGGTTTCCAGCAGATGGGTAAACGCATCTACCAGTGCCACACAGGCTCCCGAAATTGACGCGGTACGGGTACCACCATCTGCCTGAAGCACATCACAATCCAGATAAATGGTACGTTCGCCCAATTTGCTCAGATCTACCGCCGCACGCAGGGAACGGCCGATAAGACGCTGGATCTCCAGAGTCCGCCCGCCCTGCTTGCCACGGGAGGCTTCCCGCCCGGAACGGGTATGGGTAGAACGCGGCAGCATGCCGTATTCGGCGGTCAGCCAGCCCTGCCCCTTGCCCTTGAGAAAGCGCGGCACGCCGTCTTCCACAGAGGCAGTACACAGCACCTTGGTATTCCCGAACGCCACCAGCACGCTGCCCTCGGCATGAACGGTGTAATCACGGGTAAAGCTCAGTTCACGCAGCTCATCATTGGCTCGACCGGAAGGACGCATGGGATCTCCTGAATCAGTGAAAAACGAAAGGTGGGCCATTGTAGCAAACACAGGCCACAATGCCTGCCTTGCACCCACCCCCGTTACGACTAGACTAGAGACCGCCACGGTGAGTGCGCCGTAGGAGCCTGCCTGCAGGCGAAAACAGTTACGAGTCACGAGAAGCGAGTTTCGAAAGGCAACACCCGGTGCTCAGAAAGCCTGGTTTTCGCAACTCGAAACTCGTCACTCGCTTCTGAAACTGCCTTTCGCCTGCAGGCAGGCTCCTACGGCGAAAACCCGGGCGCCCCATTCCAAGCATAACAACGAGGTTCATCCATGATCTGCAGCATGACCGCCTTTGCCCGCGCCGACCGTCACCTGGAAGGCTTCAGCCTGGCCTGGGAGATCAAATCCGTGAACCATCGCTACCTGGAAGTGAGCCCGCGCCTGCCGGACACCCTGCGCGCGCTGGAAAACGGCGCCCGGGAAAAGTGCCGCCAGACCCTGGCCCGCGGCAAGGTGGAAATCACCCTGCGCTACCAGCTGATCGAAAGCGATGTGGAGCTGGAGCTCAACGAAGCCCTGGTGAAGAAACTCTCGGATGTGTCCCGCCGGGTCGGCGATCTGGTGCAGCATTCCGGCCAGGTGAACCCCATGGAAATCCTCCGCTACCCCGGCGTACTCAGCAGCCAGGAGCTGGACGTGGAGCTACTGCAGAAAGAAGCCCTCAGCCTGCTCGATGAGGCCCTCAAGGCCCTCATCGACACCCGTGCCCGCGAAGGCGAGCAGCTCGGCAAGCTGATCATCGATCGCCTGGACGGCATCATGGCCCAGGTGGAGATCGTCAAGGCCGCCATCCCGCGCATCAAGGAAGCCCAGCGCGAGCGCCTGCGCAAGCGCATTCAGGATGTGGTGGAATCACCGGATCCGGATCGTCTGGAGCAGGAACTGGTCATGCAGGCCCAGAAGATGGACGTGGACGAAGAACTGGATCGGCTGGTCACCCACGTCAGTGAAGTGCGCCGCATCATCAAGAAAGGTGGCCACATCGGCCGTCGCCTGGACTTCCTCATGCAGGAACTCAACCGCGAAGCCAACACCCTGGCCAGCAAATCCGTGGACAGCGAAACCACCGCCGCCGCCGTGGAACTCAAGGTGCTCATCGAACAGATGAGAGAGCAGATCCAGAATATCGAATAAGCCGCCAAGGGCTCCACGTCATTGTAGGAGCCCATGCTTGCATGGCGATCATCAAACCTCACGGCTAAAGCCATCGCTTGCAGCCCAAATCCAAAGGGGCCACAGGTTTTCCCCCTGTGGGAGCTTGCCTGCAAGCGATGACTCGCACGGCACCGCTATCTCCCTTCGCCCTGACACGCCGCCAGCTTCCGCTCAGCCTCACTCATCTGCCGACATTCCCGGGCCACATTGAAAGCCCGGTTGAAGGTGGCCACCTCCAGCAGGGCGGCATCGATCTCCATGCCCTGATGCTCGGCAAACCAGGCCAACACATCCACCAGATGCCACAAGCCGGCCTTGCCGCCATGGAGCGGCAACGGAAAGGTGTCACCATGATGGCCGATCAGCTCAATCAGGGATTGCCGGCTACACTTGAGCAGTGCCGCCAGCTCCGCCATGCATACCCAGTCCGGCCCCACTTCCACCAGCCGCCCTTCGGGCAACGCGACGGCCACATCTTTCAGCGCACTGATCACGGCAGATTTCACCGAGTCGGCCGGACGGGTAAAGGCCAGGGTCAGGCGGCCTTTCTGCCCCAGCCCCAGCAAGGCGTCCGCGCAACCACCTTCATACAGGCGCTGCTCCAGCGCCTCCGCCGTCAGGCCGCTGAGCAACAGATAACGCAGAGTGAATTCATACTCCGGCATGGGGCTTTACCTGCTGAGCGGTCACCGTGTTGCCCCGATCCACTACGCGGCGAATCTGCCTGGCATGCTGATGCGCACTCTTGGGCGAGCTCCAGATACTCATCACCTCAAAGGCATCGTCACGGTCGACACTTTTCTCTGAGGGACCACACAGCCGCCCCAACGCATGGCCGGGGGTCGGCTCCACCCGCCAGCCCCTGGCTTCCGCATACAACAACGCCACTTCCACTTCCCAATTTCCGTGCCGGTCTCTGGGCATCACGCACCTCCATTGCATCAACAGGATCAACCCTGAAGGCACAGCCTAATCCGGCCCGACAGCCGGGAGCTGTCAGCCAACGTCAGCAAATGCTGTAGGAACAAGGACGTGTTTTCCGTGGGAGTCTGCCTGCAGACGAAAGTGTGGTGGGCGCCTACCCGTTTGGCCTAAACGGGGTCGCGCCGCTGGTGTTTCTGACTTTTGAAAGCCGTTTCTCGTGACTCTAAACGCTGATGTTCGCCCGGCCGAGCTGGGCTCCTGCCAACTTCACAACATCACTTCGCGTCATCCTCCCCGTCATTCTCGCTCGCAGACTTGTCCTGCAAGCGCCGCGCAAACTGCCGCAGCCGTTCCTGCACCGCATGATTCACCGAACCGGCCGGAAAATTCCCTTCGTCATCCGCCTCACCCGCCGGCATGCCAAACAGCAACGCGATGGCTTCATCCACATGCTCGATGGCGTGGACCTCAAAGCGCCCGTCGCTCACCGCTTCCACCACCTGGCTGTCCAGCATCAGGTGTGCCACATTGCTTTTCGGCATCAGCACCCCCTGCAGCTCCGCCAGACCACGGGCACTGCACAGCTCGAAGAATCCTTCGATCTTTTCGTTAATGCCGCCCACCGCCTGCACCTGACCCTGCTGATTCATGGAACCGGTCACCGCGAAATTCTGACGCAGAGGCAAGCCACTGATGGCGGACAACAGCACACAGGTTTCCGCCACCGAGGCACTGTCCCCTTCCACACCACCGTAGGATTGCTCGAAGGCAATACTTGCCGACAGCGCCAGCCTGTCCTCGGCGGCATAACGCGACGCGATAAAGGACGACAGGATAAGCACCGCTTTTGAGTGCACCGCCCCACCCAGTTTCACCTCCCGTTCGATATCGATCACATGGCCGGCGCCCAGCCGGGCAGTAGCCGAAATCCGTGTCGGACGGCCAAAGGAAAAATCGCCCAGGCTGATCACCGTCAATCCATTCACCTGCCCCACTGCGGTACCGTCCGTGGCGATATGGATAATGTCGCGCAGGGTCTGCTCCTGCATGCGCTCACGCAGTCGGCTGGCCCGCTCGCGGGACTGGTCGATGGCATGCATCACATGGGCAAGATGCACCGTATCGGCGTGTTCTTCCCCGGCCCAGAAGTCCGCCTCCATGATCAGGTTTTCCAGCGAGTGAAGATGCAGGCTCAACTGCTCACTGTCTTCGGAGGCGCGGCTGGCAAATTCAATCAACCGAGCCACCGCCTGAGACGTTATGGGCCGGGCACCGTAGCGCCGCCCCAACGTTGCTATCAAGTGCGCATAGAGTTTTTCGCTTTCCGCGCTGCGCGGCATGTCATCGGAAAAATCCGCCTGCACCTTGAACAGCTGGGAGAACTCCGGGTCGTAGGCCGCCAGCAGGTAATACAGAATCCGGTCGCCCACCAGAATCACCTTGATGTCCAGCGGCGCCGGTTCCGGCTCCAGGGTGATGGTGCTCACCATGCTGTACATCTGCTCCAGGGATTCCACCGTGATCCGGCGTGAGAACAGACTGCGCTTGAGGGCATCCCAGGCAAACGGCTGCATCAGGATCTTGTGCGCATCCAGCACCAGATAACCGCCATTAGCCCGGTGCAGGGCCCCGGCCCGGATCAGGGTAAAGTTGGTCACCAGCGCCCCGTCCTGCACATGGTGCATCACCCGCCCGAGCAGGCGTTGCACGTTGGGCCAGTCCTCGGTAATCACCGGCGCACCCTCCAGCGTGCTGTTGTCTACCAGCAGGTTGGCCTGGTAACGCGCCAGTATCTGCTCCGCCAGCGAATCTTCCCGGTCCGACCCGATAAAGGCCTCCACATTGCTGGTCAGATCCTGACGAATCGCCTCCAGATGCGCGGCAGCGCCCTCATGCTCTCGGTAAGCCTCCCTGAGTTCGCACAGCACCTGCTCCACCACCTGCAGGGCGGTTTTCTCATTCAGGGCACGGAGCTTGTCACGCAGTTCCTTGCGCCACACCGGGAACCGCTCGATCATCTCGTTGAGGAATTGCTCAAGCCGCTCGATCTCCGCGGAAATCCGCTCGCGCTCCTTGTCCGGCAGGGCATCAAAGGTCTCCTGATCCAGCACCTCGCCATCATGGCGCGGCGCCAGCGTGAACCCGGTATCGGTACGGTTAAGCACCACATCCTTCTCTTCCGCCTGGCGCTGCAAATCCTCAATAGCCAGATCCTGACGCTGCTGGTGCGCCTGCTCCAGCTCCTCCACTCGTGACTTGTACTCATCACTCTCGAAGGCCGCCGGAATGGCATCCGCCAACTCCGCCTGCAGCTGCTCCATATCCCGGCTAAAACTGACGCCATCCCCGGCGGTAAAGTGCAGCAGACGCGGCTGCTCAGGATGATCGAAATTGAACACATAACAGAGGTCCGGCGGCACCGCCGATTCCCTCGCCTTGTGTTCCAGATACTCCAGCACCACCCGGTCCCGGGCCGCCCCCTCCGGCGCCATCACAAAGGCATTGAAGCCCCGCGCCTGCACCCCGGTGGCCACCCGCAGAGCCTGCATGGCCCGGTCCTGGCCAATCGGGTCCAGCACATCGGGCAAATCACGGGTATCGGTAAAGCCCAGCGCCTGTTCAGACACCGGCCGGTAAAGCTGTTCAGGGGTCAATGCAGAGGAAGAAGAGGAAGTCGAACCGGGCATGCGTCCCTCGCTGTTGGTCACGGATCAGACAGACCTCCAGCAAACCACGCTTTCCCCCGCCACGCCACCATCTCACCTCCCACTCAAGCACTATCTCGCAATGCCCCTCTGTAGGAGATTCAGCTTGCCGAACGAATTCCGCCTCTCTGCCTCCACAACCCCTTGGAGCCCCCCGCCCAACCTGATTAAATGGCCTATTACCCTGACGCCTCCCAACACCAGAAAGCGAGCCATGTTTTTCAGCGACGAGCGCGCCCAATTCTTCAAGCCCCTCACCGGCAAGTACCGCGAACAGGTGGTCGAATGCCTGCGCCTGCTGCACGAGCGACTGTACAGCGCCAAGGCGGATTACGGCGAATCGCTCAAGCGCGATCAGGTGCTGGATGTGTTCAGCGAAGCCCTGGAACGGGCCCCGCTGCTGGACGGTGACGAAGACGGCGGCCGCTTTCGCAACAACCGCGAGCAGGCGGGCTGGATCCTCAACCTGCTGGTGGAACACGGCTGGCTGAAACGGGACAAGGACGAAGCCTCCTTCCAGTCCACCTACCCGTTCAGCCGCACCGGCCGCCTGTTCACCCAGACCCTGGCGGAAGTGGACGGGCGCAGCGTGCGCACCCGCCACCGCAACACCCGTAACACCCTCAATGCCCTGGCCGCCTTCGTGGATCGCGGCGAGGTCTACGACCTGCTCGACGCCCACGAACATTCCGAGCGCATCATCGCCGACTTCACCGACATCATCGCCGAGCTGGAAGAACGCAAACGTGAACTGGTGAAAGAGGTGGAATCACAACAACTGGTCCAGCAAGCCAGCGACCAGTTCTTCGACTTCATGGAAAAACGTTTCCAGCCCGACGTGGCCATCCGCATGTCCGCGGACAGCGTGGAAAAGCACCGCGACCGCATTCAGAACACCATCGAACAGATCAAGCGCAAACCGAAAGCCTGGAAGGCCAATGCCGAAAACGAACTGCGCCGCCTGGCCCCGGACCTGATCGTCAGCCAGGACGCCTCGGTACTGTTCCAGCTGCTGGACAGCATCGAGATGCGCATGCGCAACGCCTCGGAAATCATGCTGCCGGCCCTGCGCCGCACCCTGCAGGGCTTCACCCGCCGCGCCGACATCATCATCCGCCAGCTAAGCTACCTGCACAGCCAGAAGCACAACGACATCGTCGGCCTGTGCAAGGAACTGTCCGAGCTGGATGAAGCCACTTACAACCAACGACTGCAGCAAGCCGGCGATGCCCTTGCCAGCCTGCACCTGGGCTTTATCGACCCGGCCCAGGTACGCCTGCGCGAACAGCGCAGCCAGCGGGTGGTACACAGCCGCATGGTGGAACTGGACGACCCGGACGCCGACACCCTGCGCGAGCTGGCTACCCAGCAGCTGCTGGAAAAGGCCTTCAACATCAATGGCGGCGCCCTGCGCGATTACCTGCGCGATGCCCTCGGCGCCAGCCGCCGCATCGACAACCGCGACCTGCCCATCAACAACGCCCGCGACCTGCTGGCCCTGAGCCACGTGATCGAACTGGGCAGCGCCGACCACGCCGCCAACGGCTTCCGCCTGCGCATTACCCCCACCGACCCCATCACCGACGAACACTACTTCGTGCGACGTGATGGTTTCCTGCTGGAACTGGAGCACGATGAGCCAAGCACCGCTACAACACGCCCTGAGTGAAGCCCTCAACGCCCGCGGCGTCACTCAGGCGCAATTCTCGGAACTGATGATCCGCCTGCTGGATCACGGCGTGCTGTGCCGCAGCGAAAGCAAAAAGGAAGCGGAACTCTACGACCGCTACCTGCAGATTCCCGAACTGGTGGAAGACTACCTGAGCATGCTGCACATCCGCCTGCACCACGAGCGCCGCTTCACCTCCCTGCGCCTGTTCCCGCCCGGCGCCGAAATCCCCGGCGAAGCGGACAGCGACGACGGCTTCAACAGCGGCCTGCGCAACCGCCTCAGCCAGCAGGAAGTCGCCCTGATCCTGGTGCTGCGCGCCGAATACGACAAATCCCTGCGCGACGGCCAGATCGACGAACACGGCCAGGCCACCCTGCCCCTGGAAGCCATCAACCTGGCCAGCAAGAACCTGCTCGGCCGCCCGCTCCCGGAAGGCCGCACCGAACGCGACGCCCTGTTCCGCCGCATGCGCCAACTGCGCCTGATACGCAGCGACGGCGACAACAGCCTGGAAGACAACGAAACCTGGCTCACCATCCGCCCGGACATCACCAGCCTGGTCACCGACACCGTCCTCTCCCAGCTTCTCGGCGAAGGCGCACGCCCAGCCAGCAACGACGACGCCGAAGACGACACGGAGGAGCAAGAATGACCGCCACTCCTCTCCCCCGTAGGAGCCTGCCCGCAGGCGATCTTTACCCCAACACCTCCCGTAGGAGCGTCGCTCGCGGCGCGATCTCCAACGCCAAAAATCGCGCCGCCAGCGACGCTCCTACAAGAAAAACGACCACCTGTGCGAGTTCTCCGAACCTTGGAGGAGCCACCTGTGGGAGCTTGCCTGCAAGCGATTCCTCCCCCCATCGCCAACTGGCCAGCTCCCACACAAAACCAAACACCCCAACAACGCACCCCACACTCATTCTGACTGTGGGAGCTTGCTTGCAAGCGAATAACGCCCGACTCGCGTGCAAGCACGCTCCCACAAAAAATCGCCAACAGGTCCACCCATGTATTTAAAACGCTCCATCACCGTCAACTGGGGCAACCTGCCCCCCGGCGAACTGGAATACGGCCCGGTGAACCTGTTCTCCGGCGGCAACGGCTCCGGCAAGACCACCGCCGCCGACGCCCTGCAAACCCTGATGACCGCCGCCCACGACAACCTGTTCAACTACAACCCGGGGCAGGACGAAACCACCCAGCGCGGCCGTGGCGGCAAACAAGTGCGCACCCTGGCCTCCTACGTGCTCGGCTGTGACGACGGCGCCTACGCCCGCCCGTACGACAGCGACGGCTACATCGCCGGGGTCTTCCACCCCACCAAGGGCGAAACCGCCGAACCCTTCACCGCCGTCATCGGCGTGCGCGCCCATCTGGACAAAGCCGGCAACACCAGCCAGGCGCGGCAGCAGGAACTGCTGCTGATGATCGTCCCCGGCGAAATGCTCAACCTGTCCCACTTCGTACGCGAATACGGCGGCGAAAAAGCCACCGTGCCGATCACCGAGATCGCCAACCAGCTGCGCCAGCAGTTCGGCAAAAAGAACGTGGAAACCTACGACAAGAAGGGCCAGTACCTGGCGCGCCTGTACGGCGCCCTGCGCGGCAAACGCGATGCGGTCTCCCAACAGGAAGCCAAAAACGCCGCCCGCACCTTCGCCCGCTTCATGGCCTACAAACCGGTGGAATCCATCAATCAGTTTGTCGCCAGCGAAGTGCTCGAACCCCACGACATGGGCGACACCCTGCGCCGCATCCGCGACCTCATGCGCACCGTCCACGGCATGGCCGAAGAAGCCGAACAACTGCAGCAGAACGTAAACCTGCTCGCCCAGGCGCAAAGCCACACCGACACCTACCTGGACACCTGGCTGGAACGCACCACCCAGGCCTACGGCGCCGCCGCACAACAATTCCAGCGCAACCAGAAACAGTATCTGGAAAAGAAAGAAGAACAGAACAGCCTGCGCCAGCAACAGGAAGGCAACCGCGAAGAAGCCGAGCAGGTACAGCAACGCCTCGACCAGGCTCACGCGGAACTGGTGGAACTGCAGGCACGCATCCTCGGCATCCCCGCCCTGCGCGACAAACAGCAACTGGAAAAACAGCAGGCCGACCTGACCCAGCAACTCCAGCAAGGTGCCCGCCCGCTGCTGGAACAGGATCAACAGCGCAACAAAAACCTGGAAGCCCTGCGCAACATCCAGGGCCTGCTGGCCCGCCACAGCATCGAACTGGAACTGCCCAGCTTCGCCAGCAAACACTGGCGCAGCACCAGCAAGGCGCTGCTCGCCGAACAGAACAACGCCCTGCCGGACCTGAACCAGATGCTGGCCCGGGACTGGATCGATTTGTCCCCGCTGGAAGACGGCCTCACCCGGGTGCGCAGCGAACAGCAGCTGCACAATCAACTGGCCGAGCAACTGCACAGCGAACGGGAAGACAAACCCGGCCAGGAAGCACTTTCCGTCGCGCAACGACTGGACCGCATCGTCAGCAAGCGCGGCCAGGCCCTGGAAACCCTGGACCAGCAACAAAAGAAAATCGAACAACAGATCCGCAACCTGGAATCCAAACGGGTGAACTACCCGCAGGATGTGGAGATCGCCATTCAGGCCATCAAACAGGAATGCCCGCAGGCAGAACCGCGGGTGCTGTGCGATCACGTGGAGGTGCAGGACCCGGACTGGCAGATGGCCATCGAAGGCTACATCGGCGGCGCCCGCTTCGGCATTCTGGTGGAACCCAACCATGAAGCCGAAGCCATCCGCATCGTCCGCCGCCTCAGCGGCAAACAACGCAACCGCGCCCGCGTGATTCAGGGCGAACAGGCCCGCCGCGATGCAGAACGGGTGCAGTTGCCAGACGACTCCCTGTTCCACGCCCTGCGCTTCAGCCACCGCACCGCCGAGCACTACCTGAAAGCCTCCTACGGCAGCGTGGTGTGCGTGGAAGACGCCGAAGCCTTACGCCGCACCCGGCGCGGCATCACCGCCGATGGCCTGGGCTCAGGCGGTTACGCCATGTTCCGCTGCGACCTGCCGGACAGCGATCTGGTATTCGGCGAAGCCGCCCGCGAACGCAACCTGCACGCCCAGCGCAACGCACTCATGGAACTGCAGGAAAACTACCAGCGCGCCGCCGACGATTATCAGGCCGTGCGCCAACTGCACACCCAGGTAAAAACCTTCCAGCCCCTGCACTGGGTCAACGCGGCGACGCAATTGCTCGATGCCCAGCGCCAGCTACAGGAAACCGAAAAGGCCCTGGAAACTCTGGACCTGAGCGATCACGAAGAGCTGGAAGAAAAGCAGCAACAGGCCAAGACCCTGCATCAGGAACTGGAAGCCAAACAGAAGCAGCTCACCGAAGACAACGGCAAGCTCAGCGAAAAACTCAGCGCCTGCAGCAAGACCATCACCACCCTGGCCGACCAGAGCGAACAGTTTCAGGAGAAGCAGGACGAAGCCGAAGCCAACCTGCACGGCTGCACAAAATACTGGCCGGGTCTCGATGTGGAACCGCGCATCGCCGCCATGGATGAACGCCTGCAAAACGCCCACGGCGACATCGACTTTATTGCCGAGGAAGAGGCACTCACCGGGCAGCTCAACAGAACCTTCATTGCACTGGAAAAAACACTGGACCAGTACAATCAACAAGCCCAGCCAGCCGATCAGGTTCTGACAGACACGCCTGAAACCTTTAACAGCGCTCCGTTCTTCGGCCACATCCAAAGCCTGCACCAGCAACTGGACAACCTGCACAACCGCCTGCGCAACAACGTGCTGCTGGAAAAGCAGGAAAAACTCACCAGCCTGCGCGACACCTTCAACACCACCTTCGTCAGCGACCTGTGCAGCCAGATCCACCAGGCCATCAACGATGGCGAGCGTATTCTCAAAAGTTTGAACAGCGAACTGGAACACCACCAGTTCGGCGCCGACCGCGAGCGCTTTGAATTCGACTGGCAGTGGATCCCGGAATACAAGGAATACTGGAACTTCTTCAAGGAAGTCATCGACATTCCCAACCTGGGCGACGGCACCAGCCTGTTCGACACGCCCCTGTCCGCCAAGGCCGAAGCGGTACGCGATCGCCTGCTCAACCTGCTGCTGGACGGCGACGAACAGCAGGCCCTGCGCGAACTGGAACGGATCAGCGACTACCGCCGCTACCGCCAGTACGACATCCTCAAACACCCGCAGGGCAAACAGCCCATCAGCCTCAGTCAGTACGGCACCGGCTCCGGCGGGCAACTGGAAACCCCGGCCTACATCATCCGCGCCGCCGCCATCACCAGCGCCTTCCGCTTCAACGAAGGCGACAGCCACCTGCGCATGGTCATTGTCGACGAAGCCTTCATGCACATGGACGAAAGCCGCTCCAAGAGCGTCATCAACTACCTCACCAACACCCTGGGCCTGCAACTGATCTTCATCATGCCCACCAGCAAAGCCGGCCCCTTCCTGGACCTGATCAGCAACCAGTTCGTGTTCAGCAAAGTGCCCAGCCCCATCGCCGTGGGCGAGCTCAACACCCGGGTACTGGTAGACAGACAACAGCTCAACCAGGAACGCATCAGCGAACTGTGGGAGCAGCATCGAAGAGTGATTCGCCAGCAGGGCGCGCTGGACTTTATGGAAGACGTGCAATGACCACGCCCATCTGGCTCAAGGACGAGCCCTGGCTGGCCAAGTGGCTGGGCTGGTTTCTGGACAAGCTTGAAAAAAGTGAAGACGGCGAACGCGCGCGGGCCATCACCCGTCGCATCAAGAAAAGCACCCTGCCGGCCCTCTACGACTTCAACGAAGACACTCAGGGCCGCTGGCAACTCCTGCAACAAATCGCCCGCGACCACGACATCTTCGAGATCCGCCTGGACAACAAACGCAGCGCTTTTCAGGAGCCCTACGAAAACGCCCAGTGCCGACTGAACCCGGACAGCGAACCACTATTAAGAGACTGGCTGAACCGCCCCAAACAAGACCCGGTAGAACAGGCATGGCAACAAGCCATCAACCAACACGCCGCCACCTTCATCGACAACGGCGAAACCCTGCTGAATCAAAAGCCACAAATCCCCGGCCTCATCCCGGCAGACATCGTCAACGCCTTCGCCAACGTCGAACAGCACCTTGATAAAAACCTGACACTACGAGAAATCGCCGCCCGCTGTTTCAAGGGCGACTCAAAGGCCCTCGACAATCGCCATGAACTACTACTGAAACTCTACGGCGACAAGGCCAACGGCATTCAACCCCGGCCACTGCTGCTCACCGCCTGGGCCCCACCCGGCTTCAGCAAACTGCTCATCGTCGAAAACCAGGACAGCTTCCTGCGCCTGGTAGAAAACCCGCCCGAAGACTATGCCCTGCTCTACAGCGGCGGATTCCGCGCCAGCGCCACCCGCCTGAGCAGCGAACACACCCGCTTCGCCTTCCTCCCCGGCAGCGACCCGGAGCGGTTCAAGGCGCTTTTTGGAAATAAGGGGCTGGATGAACAAATGGAATGCCACTTCTGGGGCGACCTGGACTACGCCGGCATGGGCATCCTCAAAGCCCTGAGAAACAGCCTGCCCACCCTGCAAGCCTGGCAACCGGGCTACCAACCCATGCTGGAAATCCTCAACACCGGCGGCGGCCACACCCCGGAACAAACCAGCAAACAAAACCAAACCGACCCCGGCACCACCGGCTGCCCCTACACCGACACCACCCTACTCCCCGCCCTCAGACAACACGGCAAATCCCTCGACCAGGAAACCATCCACATCCCGTAAAAGCCGTCCCTCTGCGGGAGCCTGACTGCACGCGAAGGCCGTATCGAACTGATTTAAAAGAATTAACTGACCAAGCCAAGCCTCTAACTTTATTGCGTGACTAGCAACAGATACCCTAATCTTTTAACCTATGAGCACTGTTTAATACTGATCTTTTGATCAGCGCATTTGCCATCTGCTTGGCTCCAGCTGTTCTGTCAGGGGTCAAATTAGGCCACTCATCATTTAAATATTGCTGTTAACATATAAATTAACATAGGATTGCGCGTGCCGAAGGACCAAATCCAACCCAAACCTTCCTATCATGGGAAGAGATATAAGGTTGTTCATTGCGAAGGTGCCTTGGATTCCTTCTACGATGCCCTCAAAAAAGTGAAGGCAAATAAAGCCAAATCGCTGACAACACAGATGGCCTTGCAGATAAAACGTTTAGCTGATGGCGGAGAGATGTCCAATGAAAACTTCCCCTCGGAGGGACAGCTCCCTTCTTGTCCAGGCCAGCAGCGCAGAAAAAAGTTTAGAGCCTTAAAGAGAATTCCCATCAGGGGCTACTGCTGGCTCTCAGATCGCGTTCCCGGCACATGGTTCATCAGCCACTATGTGTACAAGGATTACAACGATCTCGATGAGAGAGATACCGACAAGGTTGGCCGAAATTGGCGAAGAATTGAGGAGAATGGCGATGACCGCTAAACAAGCACGCGATATGTTCTATTCCCCAGATAAAGAATTCAGCCGCGCAGAAGATAGAGCTTTAGCAAGAGAAGAGTTGATATATAACGTCACTGAAGACCTGATTGTGTTGCTTGAAAAACTTCAAGTTAGCAAGGTTACGCTTGCCCGCCATCTTGGCAAGTCCCGCTCTTATATTACTCAACTTTTGAGCGGCTCCCGCAACATGACACTGGGCTCCCTTGCTGACATCTGCTTTGCGTTGGGCGTGACCCCTGAAATCAAGTTCACTCGCGACCACTCCAATCAATGCGAACTTACAAAAAATGCTAGCTGGCAAGACATCCCGGTACGCCAGCCGCGACTTGGCGTCGTGAAAGCTACGCCTATTTTCCAAAATGGCGACAAAACCTGGCACAAAAGCAATGGGGTTGCAGCTTAATGGCATCAGAAGCACTGAAAGCGGCGCAGCAATGTCTGGCTATACAATCTGTAAACCTTGATCACGGATATTGTAAAACTCGAAATGACTTTGACCCTTCCAGCATTGATGCAGAAACCTCTTTATCACAGTCTTTTAAGGCCCTGGAGCTGGCAGAGGAGCTGCAACTTGCTAATGACGATGACATTCAAGGCTACAGGTTTATCTATACACTCGGGTTCAGGCTTGTAGGATCGGAGGAAGATACTGACATAGAAAACTACGAGCCACAGTTAGAAATCATTGGTAGCTTTTGCGCTCGCTATAATTGTCAGCGAAAACTGACAGAAGATGAGGTCAGAGCGTTTTCGGAGAACAATGTTGCCTATCATGTATGGCCATATTGGCGAGAGTATTTGCAAAACATGTCTGCCAGAATGGGAATGAAAGAAGTCATTGAAGTTCCCATGTATATGATAGAGAAAAGCAGTAATTAAAAGCCTCTAACAACGCAGTCTCGAAAATTTCCAGTTTTTCTTGCACGTTGAATTTCTGCTTTACGGGTTGTCAGGCCAAATATACCGACTAATTTGCACAACAGGTTATTAAGCCGAATAAATCGGGGACGGCAGCTTCGGATAGACCCTCAGCACATGCTGATACACTGCCTCGGTGAGTTGCTGGATATCGTCCTCTTCGTACCCATCCACAGGCAGCCCGGTATTTTCGTCATACAAAAAATCGTAAATGCGCTGTTTCACTGCATCACGGGTACCCTCTCGCGCGCGCCAGTTATCCACCGCAAGCTGCTCTGCCTTGAGAGTCTCGAGTAGCTCTACGGCGACTTTCTTGATCTGGGCAATCTGGCTCTTGATCAGACCCGGCTTCTTGAGCATGTCGAAGAGCGCCAGCGTTTCCTTGGTAAGGTTCTCCCTCATGGCCCGTTCATCTTCCTGATCCAACGACTGGACGAAGCGCATGAGCTCTTCAAACGTTTGCTCGATGGTCTGGCGGTCCTTCTCGCTGTTGTACTCGGAGACAATTTCCTCAAACCGCTTCTGGTAATCCGTTCTTAGCGGGTTCTCGCTAAGCATGGTTCTGAGCTTGTCTTCGATGGCGTCGCGCAGATTCACCACCGTGGTGCGTTTGTTACTTACCTTTTCAAACTCACGACGCAACAGATCGAAGTCAATTTTGCTAATGTCATAGATCTTCGATTCTTCAGGTGCCGGTTCACGGACCTCCACAGCCTGGTCAACCAGCTGGTGCAGCTCCATAATGATATGGCTTATATCGGCATTTTCCCGATCATTCTGTAACGACTTATAGATAATATTAATTGCGTCCCGGTCCAACCGGTAGTCGTTGATCTCTGGCCGGATGTTGATGCAGGCCTTGAACTTCTTGAACACCTCGCGGGCCATGACCTCAAACTGCTTGCGGGTCTGGTCGTTCTGGTTGATGGCTTCTTTGGCATCATTAATAGCCTTGTTTCGTGCGAAGCCGTGCGCCTCGATGATATCCGCAAAACCAATACTGGATTCGTCCAGATGGGACTTCACCAGGGCAATGGCCTCTGCCAACTCAGCCAACAGCTCTTCACTGGGCCGGGTCGGGTCCTGCTCCCCATTTCCACCGCGCGCATCGTCACCGGCGCCACCGAAATCCGCCAGCGCCTTGCGCAGGTTTTTCAGGATGCCGCAGTAATCGACGATCAAGCCATTGTTCTTGCCCTCGGCCACCCGGTTGGCGCGTGCAATGGCCTGCATCAGAGTGTGGGCCTTGAGTGGCTTGTCCAGGTAAAGGGTAGACAGCGTGGGCACATCGAAGCCGGTGAGCCACATGGCACAGACGATGGCCACGCGGAAGGGGTGCTCCTCGCGCTTGAACGCCGCTTCGACATTGAGACGCTTGCCATCCTCAAGGGTGAAGCCCTCCTTGAACAGGCGCCGATGGGGGGTGATGTCCAGCCCCCACTTCTGGAATTTGGCCACCTCGCCCTGCTCTTCACTGACGATCACCGCCATCAGCGTCTCCTTCATCCAGGCCAGCTGGCGACGACGGAACACGGTCTCCTGCTCGTCATAGGCCACCGCGTCAATCTGCTTTTCCAGGTGCTCGATATGGGCCAGCCATTGCGCCTGGATAAGGTTGTACATCCGCACGCAGGTGAGCTTGTCGATACACACCAGCATGGCTTTGCCGCTCTCCCAGCCCTCTGCATAATGCTGGACGAAATCCTGGGCGATCTGTTCCAGCCGGCTGGAGGAGGTCACGATATGGTAGTCCCGCTTCAGCTCCCGTTCCAGGCGCTGCTGAACGTCCACGTCATCAATCTCGAACTCCTCGAGCTTCTCGGCGATGCGGTCATTGAGGGATTTGGGGTCTGACACCGGGTATTCCGTGCCATCCTCCGTGGTAAAGATGAGCTTTTCCCCGCGCGCATCGTAGTACAAGGGCACCGTAGCCTTATCCTCGACAGCTCGCTGGAAGTCATAGGTGGAGACGTATTCCCCGAACACCTTGCGGGTGATCTCATCGTCCTTGAGCAACGGCGTGCCCGTGAAGCCAATGTAGCTGGCGTTCGGCAGGGCGTTGCGCATATTGAGGGACAGCGTCCCGTACTGTGTCCTGTGGGCCTCATCGGTGATCACGATGATGTCGTCCCGCGGGGAGCCGGTCATGTTCGGGTCGTTGAATTTCTGGATCAGCGAGAACACAAAGGCCTTGTGCTGCCCCAGCAGCTCCTCCAGATGGCGGCCACTGGCAGCCCGACACGGGTCCTTGTCATTATCTACCAGGCCAACCCCCGCAAAGGTCTTGTAGATCTGTGTGTCCAGATCATCCCGGTCGGTGAGGACGAGAAAGGTATAATTGCCACCCAGCTTGCGATGGACTTTTTTTGCAAAGAAAACAATGGAGTAGGACTTACCTGAGCCCTGGGTATGCCAGAAGACCCCGAGCTTTCCCGCTAGGCTCTCCTTGTTCCTGACGGCCTCCACAGCGCGGTTTACACCCAGAAACTGGTGATTACGCGCCACAATCTTGATCAGCTTGCCGCTGGAATCATCGAAGATGGTGTAGTTCTCGAATATATCGAGCAGGTTCGGCTTGCTGCACACACCCTTAAGCAAGGTTTCCATATCAACCACACCGGGCTCTTCCTCATGCAAACGCTTCCACTCATTGAAGTGCTCATATTTGGAAGATAGCGAACCAATTTTTGCCTCAACGCCATTACCCAGAATCACCATGACATTGTGGTAGAACAGGTGCGGCACCGTATCTTTATAGTCGTTGAAGTTTTGCTCGTAGGCAGCCTTTACATCCTTATGCAGGTTTTTTACCTCCATAAAGATCAACGGAATACCATTAACAAAACCAACTAGGTCTGCCCTGCGGCGATAGATATCACCCTTGACCCAAAGCTCACGAACAATCAGGAAGTGGTTGTTGTCAGGGTTGTCGTAATCAAAAACACGTAGACGCTTGCTTTGACGCTCGCCCTTGTCATTCTTGAACGTAACCAACACGCCTTCCTTATAGAGCTTATCCTTTTCGTGGTTGATGCCAAGCATCGACTGGGAAAGGTTTACCTCAAGAATCTGGCGGATCGCATCCTGATAGGCCTCATCAGGCAGGCCGGGGTTTAATTTGATTAAAGCCTCACCCAGATAACGGGTAAGGACTATATCTGTTTCGCTTTCGCGGCCTAGCATCCCTTCGGTGCCAAGCGTTTCCTCCATAGCAAAGACGGACTCATTCCAGCCTAGCTCATTCAGCAGGTAATCCGCTGTTGTTTTCTGGACCAGAACATCTTCCGTCATTGTATTCATACAGCGAGACCTCCTGACATCAGGCGAGGAAGCAATATATCTCTAGCTTTTTCCAGCTTGATATTTTGTTGCTGGAGCGCCAGCAATTGGCAAAACACAGGGCTAAGATTGTCGAAAAATAAAGACATAATAATCCCCGACGGCATTATCATTTTGAATGACTTAACGATATCTTGACTTATATTATTCTGAGCAGCTCCCTTGCTCCGCCCTATGAGGCCTGCCTTATTTTCCCTCAAAAACAGGTAGGCGTAGATATAGTTCGCTATCTTTTCCTTTGGCATAAGCGCACAACATGCCTGATTTGATGCAGACTCCACAGCAAGTATTCCCGTTTGGCCAATTGTGGCACCGTACATGGCCACCAAAACCGTATGTACGGGAAACAGCTTTGCAGACGAATTTTTGATCGCCTCTTCCGTGATCTTCTCCTCGGAATTTACAATAAAACCATCCTTCAGCTCGCCAGTCTTTATCCAGCTTATGTCGCCAGTATAGAAATCCAGATTTTTCCGACTTGGCGTCCCACCTGATGCGGTATTATAGAAATCAGAAACAATTCCTTCAGACCACCCCTCCGGGACGCCATCCTTTATTTTGACGTGCTCGTGGCCGGGGAAGCGCAAATGCACAAACCATTCCTTGTAAAGCAGCCGAGCGGATTCTTCCAATAACTGAATGCGGCGGCGGTTGTTTTCGATGAGGTCATCGTAAGCGCTTAAAAGCCTACCAATTTCTGGCCACTTCTCTCTGTAAGGAGCTTTAAGTTTCACAGATGAAAAGCTGGTTTTATTAATGATGGGTGTTGCCGCCCCACCACTCAACCCTATCCCTCTAAACACTTCCATATAGTGATTAAGAAAATAATAGATAAATTTCGATTCATTTTCATCACCAGGAACTATTGTGTTTATTTGTTGATTAGTAAGACACAATTCAGAAGAAATTGCGCACTTCCCAATTGTGTTTCCTATGCAAGTAAACATCACAGACTCAGCAGGAACAAACTGATTTTTGTGTTTACTTTTGGCCTCTTCAGTGACAGTGACCTCAGTTTTTCTGCAGTAATAGTGCTTAAAACTCAAATCCGAAGGAGTCACAAACTGGAATTCGCCATCAAAATATTTGGCCTCTTTCTTGCTCGGTGTTTTTCCTGTTACCACCTCACCGAGGTCGCCAACTCGAACCTCAATAGTACCCATCATACCCCCAGCTCCTTGAAGTTCTGGGCGATCTTGTCAGCAAGCTGTGCAGCCTCCTCATTCAATCCCTGAAGCTCAACATGAATATCACGAAGAGTATCCTCGAAGTCAAAATCCTCATCTTCTTCCTCTGGTGCCACACCTACGTAGCGACCCGGAGTCAGGCTCCAGTCATTGGCTTCTATCTCTTTGATGTTTACCAACTTTACTAGGCCTTCCACATCAACCAACTCGGCTTTTGGAAAACGCACCATCAGCCAATGGGCCTGCTTGTAGAAATAACGCGCCTGCTTAAGCTCTTCGACCACTTCTTCACGGGCGGATTCGGCCTGCTTGCGCAAGCTATCCTTGCCAGAGCTGATTAGCCTGGCATCCCAGGCTTCGGAGGCTTTGGCTTCGAGTTCCTTCTCGGCCGTTTCGATCAGGCGAGTCGCGAGCTTATAAACCAGATCGACCTGTTTGATAGTGTCGCGACAGGTTTCGGCGATCTGCTCAATCATTCCGCCTTTATCGACCAGCTTCAATAGTGGGGCAGGTTTATCGTAATTGCCCTTGCTCCAATCCTTCTCTGTCTTCTCGACCTGACTATCAAAAGCTTCGGTATCGGTGCTTAGCAGCTTTAAAGCACTACTGAATTCATCCAGCTGGGCTTTATACTCTTCGGCTTGCCCACCATAAAATGGCGCAACCGCTTTCTCGATTGAGCCCATGATTTCGAGGAAATCATTTATGGGTGTGTACTCGACTTCCTTGCCACCTTCATCCTCCACAATTGAAAACGCATACCAGGCATGATCAATCGCATTGGTAATATGACTTTGCACCAGCTCGATGAACCTTCCCTGCTCACCACGGTATAGCCATACGATGCTTGTCAGGTTGGCCAACTGCTCGGGGCTGAAGTCATAGATTTTACGCGTGACCTTTCGATACACGTTACGTGCATCGAGCATTAGCACCTTATCTTTATGTTGTTTGGGTTTATTCTTGTTCAAAAACCAAAGCTGGCAGGGAACGGAGCGGGTATAGAAGAAGTTGCCGCGTATATCGATCATGGCATCGACATCACCGGTTTCGACCAAGGCTTTCCTGACTTTGGCTTCGCCCCCCCCGGCACTGGATGCCTGCGAGGACATCACAAAGCCGGCGCGGCCAGTGTTGTTCAGGTAGCTGTAGAAGTAGGAGATCCACAGATAATTGCCGTTGGAGACCTTACCGCCCTTATTGACGCTCGGCAGCCCAAAGGGCAGACGCCGGTCATTTTCGACCTTTTCGGCATCCACCTCATCCACGTTAAAGGGGGGATTGGCCATAACGAAATCACAATTGCCCCATAAGCCTTCATGGGGATCGTTGTAGTAGGTAATGGCCTCATTACCCCCGGCGATATTGCCCTCAAGGCCATGGGTGCGCAGGTTCATCTTGGCCAGGCGCGTGGTGGTCTTATTCTTCTCATGACCGTAGAAGGTCAGCTCTGTACCCGGGTTCTTTTCCAGCTCTTCTACGAAGTGAGCGCTCTGCACGAACATGCCGCCCGAGCCACAGGCCGGGTCGAGGATCTTGCCCTTCCTGGGCTCAATGACATTGACAATCAACTGTACCAACGAGATGGGCGTAAAGAACTCACCGCCATCGTGCGCTCCCTGGTCGGCAAACTGGGTAAGGAAATATTCATAGATACGGCCAAAGATGTCGCCATCGGTCTGCTTCAACTCGTCCGGGTTCAGGGTCCGTAACAGCTGGCCCAGTACCTGGTTGGGAATGTCGCGAAATTCCTGCTTGGGCAGCTGGCCCTGCAGGCCGGTGTAGTCCTTCTCGATGGACTCCATAGCCTCGATGATAGCCTCGGCGCGATCATCCGCGTCGCTCAGGGCGACCAGGTGGTCGAACTGGGCATGCTCTTGCAGGAAGATGGAGCCCTTCTGGGAAAAGTCTTCCTTGGTAAGCGCGCGGGTTTTGCCGCCACGGCTGGGCAGGGTCTTCTCGATCTCGGCCCTGACCTTCAGAAAGCGGCTGTAGGCATGGCGCAGGAAAATCAAACCCATGACGGGCATGAAGTATTCGTTGCTGGCCAGCTCGGAATTGGAACGCAGGGTATCTGCGGCCTTCCACAGGCGCTTCTCGATGGCTTCGATGTGTTGGAGTTGGTGCATTACTGCTTCCTAATTTCGTGGCAGACACACGCGGCGCCTGTCTTTTATAGCCAACGGCAGATAGCCTCTGGCTTTTGGTTGTTTTTTGATCTAGCCTTGCCTCATTCCACCTACGATGGCGAGGTGTCAGGCCCGTTATCTGGGCGAAATTATACGCAGCCCGCGCTCAGCGCTGTACTCATACCGCATGCCCCAAAATTTGGGTGGAGTGAGCGCTCTAGCTGGCAGGCTCACATAAAAACTGGACACGCCCTGTTGGTGAGTCATGACTCACTCCAGTAATCCGCCTGCTCCGGCTTCACCCAACGCACACCCCCACTGGGATCGTCGCTGTCACCCTGATAGCGGGGAATGATGTGGCAGTGCATGTGCGGGACGGTTTGGCCGGCTGCTTCGCCGCAGTTCATGCCGATGTTGTAGGCATCCGGGGCGTAGCGCTGGTCCAGCCAGGTTTTTGCCTGGTTGATCAGCTGCATGACGGCGGTTTGTTCCTGCTCGGTGAGGTCGAACCAGTCGTTGGCATGGCGCTTGGGGATGACCAGCAGATGGCCGGGGGAGACAGGGAATGTGTCTTCACACACATAGGCCTGGGCATTTTGCAGGCTTGGGCCATCCGGTACGGCGGCCGGCACGGTACAAAATGGACACTCTGGCATTCCCATCCCCTTGTTCTGCCTTGGCATTCCCTGCCTGAAGGCTGTTCATTTTTATGGGGAAACCTTAGCACAGGTTCATGGGGTTGCCAGCCTTGGCTTACGGTTGCCGGCCAGCGGCCGGTTCGCCATGCGAGCATGGCTCCTACAAAGGCAAACTTCCGGTTGTGATTACCAATCCCCTTCGCTGACTGGCGGTTTGCCGGTGCCCAGTTTGATGACATGGGATGGGGTTACGGGGTCGTTGTCGGGTAGTGGGGTTTCGCCTTGTTTGATGCCTTTGGCAGCGACGCTGTCCAGGCCGGCCAGGGGGCCCGCGCCTTCCAGTGCGTCCTTGCCTTCGGCGTAATAATCGAACCAGGGCAGGCCTGCTGCGGTGTAGTCCCAGGCGGTGGGCGCCTCGCCGGGGGGCTGGGTGCCGGTGACCTGTTGCCAGTCCTGGCTGTTGAGCAGGTGTACGAAGCAGCGACTGGAATTGGCGAGATCCCAGGCGTCGATGCCGTAGGGGTCCTGGTGGATTTCCTGCTTCATCAAGCCGCCTGGTGCCAGGCCCATGCTGGCGGGCATGGCATCTTCTTCACACATGAAAGCATCCAGACTCATTGAGCGGGCGACCCTGCTTTCCCGCTGTGCCTTGATGGCCTCGTAGCGCTCGCGCTTCATGGGGTAGGCGATGATCTGCAGGCCGCCGAATTCTGCCGCACCGGTGAGCTGTTCTTCTGCGGTATAGCCCGCGCCCAGGGGCATGGCGACGAACTGGCGGATCAGGCCTTTCTGGATACAGAAGCCGTCCAGCCAGGGCTGGTCGGGGACAACCACATAGTCCTGCGGGTTGGCGGATACGGCATCGGCCCAGGGCTCACCGGTGACCGCATTGATTTTACCGGCGGCGATTTTCAGCAGGAAGGGATAGTCGCCGGCACCGGCGAAACTGATCCACATGGCTTCCGCCTGGTACATGGGCAGCATGACGCCGCCGCGCTTCAGGTATTCCGTAGGCAAGGCCTCGGCATGGTCTTCCACGTGCTGCACCGGGAACCGGCCCAGGCCGGGCGGCAGTGCGTAGGCGCGATTGTCATCCGGGATACGCAGGGTGCGCTGGAAGTTGACCCGGCACACCGCTTCCGGGTGCACCTCCGGAAAACGAAAAATCAGTTGATCTGCGTTTAACTCGATCATGTTGGTCTCTCCTTTCTGAGAGTGTTTCTACCAGTCGCCGTCTGTCACCTCCCTGACCATGCGCAGAATCGCGTGGTCAGGGGCGTCCTTGAGTTGCCGTATGAGCTCGGCAAACAGCCGTGGGCGACGAACGATGATCTCCCGCAGTTCCGTGGAGAGTTTGCCTGCCAGTGCCAGCAATACATCCGGGTCTTCGCCGAGATCCTCTGCCAGCTTCACGATCATCTGCTCGGAAGGCGGCGGGAAGATGTCGCGCTCGATCTTGGACAGATACGCCGGCTCAACGCCTACCCGCCCTGCCACCTGGCGCAGGGAGTAGCCTTTGTCTTGCTGTTGGCGGGCGAGCCGCGCTTGTCGTAGGTAGTCACCAAAGCTCATTTGTGTAGTGTTTAATACACACTACACATTGTCAACCTCCTCGACCCGTTCACTCATTTCAACGATGCCCGGCCTTGGAGCCCAACCGCCATGCGAGCATGGGCTCCTGTGGGGCCAGAATTGCCTGTCCGTACAAACTGTGACCCCCTCATTGGCAAGCCCTCACTGACCTCCCTAGGCTTTGATAAAGGCTTTTTAGCCAAACAAATACCAACGGGGGCAATCATGAAACGACCTGACCGAATGCGTACCGGCATTGCCGGTGTGCTGTGCACCTGTCTGTTTTTGTTGAGCGGCTGTGGCGGTTCGTCCAGTTCAGATGCACCGCCAGCACCGTCATCGACCACGCCGGACAACAGCACCAACGCGGAATGGAATAGCAGCAACTGGAATGAGGGGGAATGGCAATGAAAGGGTTGCAAATAATACGGATGGTGAGCGGCGTGCTGGCGTTTTCGCTAATGGGTTCGGTCGGGGCGACGGACGTGACCGGGCTGACGACCTTTGTGCCGAATACGCCCGCCAAGGCGGAGGAAGTGAACGGCAACTTCAACGCGGTGAAGTCGGCGGTGGATGACAATGATCAGCGCATTACTGATCTGGAAGCGAAGCTGCCGGATGGGGCGGTGTCGTTGTCGGCGTTTGCGTTTTCGGAGTGGACCAGCAGCAACAGCAGTTCGTCAGCCTGCCAGGAACTGCGGATTTTGAATTACGTTTACTTTGATATGTACTGGGCAAAGTCCACCAGCTGCAGCCTGACTGCACCAGTGCACTTGCCGCAAGGGGCCACCGTCACCGGCCTCTCTTGCCTGGTAAATGACGAGCTGTATGGCACCGCGGCGGACAGTAACTTCTACCCTATTACGCTTCGCCAGCTGGATCTGACCACAGCGACCACTAACGGCATTCTTTCCACCGGCACCTCGTCAAGTGATGTGGGCCTGCAAACCCTGACGGCGACGCCTTTTGATCCTGATGCTCCCGAGCTAGTGGTCGACAACACGCAATATGCCTACACCCTGATGGTGACCGCCAATTACGCAGACGATGTCGCGCCAGCTGTTGAGGGGAACACGCTTAAATTGCACGGCTGCAAGGTGGAATACACCCTGCCGTAGCCCCCATCATGATGATCCCTACCATCCCGGCAGGGATCATCATGATGACCATGTTCATCCCTTATCCTTCTCTGTCCTCGCAAAGCAATCCCGAATCCGGTTAATCACCGAGTCAGCGGTGACTCCCTTGATATCCAGATTTTTTAACCGATCGTCATTGATTTCCGGCCCCGCCTGATCAAGAAAACGCGTCAGGTCATTCCCTATGGAGGCAGGCAGTTCGATGCGCAAGTCCGGTGCCAGCAACTGGAAAAGTCTTAACACATCATTGCAATGTTTTTTGATATTGCGACTATCCACGTTTTCACCTGCGGCCTTGCGTTCGGTCAGGTCTAACCAGGCTTTCGCCTTGAGGGGGATCAGGCAGCGCTCATCGATTACCGATACGCCACCCTGCTCTGTCACGTTAGCGTGCAGCCAGTGATAGTAGTCATTATCCAGCAGGATGGCGGACAGGCTGGAGACGTCGTCTTCCACCGGAATTGGGGTCAGGTGGCTGTCATCACCGAGCACCAGTTCATCCGGTTTGCGAGAAAACAGTTCCAGCATGTCGGGATAGTTGCCCTGGCCAGGGCGACTGAAGCGATAGAACACTCTGCCGCCCCCTGCTTTTTCCTGTATTGCGTATTCCCCGGCCTCAATGAAGGCCCAGAAGTGTTCTGCAAACTCCGCATCGAGCGCTTCGATGCAAAGTACGATATCCAGATCGCGGGTGGCGCGGGCGTCGAGACCAGCTTCATCCAGTGCCAGCCAGGTAGCGACACCACCGATCAGGACGTAACAATCCTTGTAGCTTTCAAAGTGCTCACGAAAGCGGTCCAGTCCTTTGACCATGAATCTCCTCCATCATGGCATCCAGTTCCATCTGGATGCGCTCATCGCGGGTTTCTCGTAAATTCAGATACAGGGAAAAGGGATCGACGACACCGTCGCTCGCCAATACCCCCGGCTCATAGCGCCAGATTTGCAACTGCACCGCTCCCGGTTCCGGGATGGGAATCGGCTCGAGTTTTTTGGCTAACGGCTTCCACGCCTGACGACCGATGGCCCACACCGGTTCGCTGGGTGCGCCCAGCAGGGTTCGCCTGGCCAGCGCCGACTCGCCAGCACAGTACAGCGCCTGCTCAGGCAATGCCGTTTTCCAGACCCTGACAGTTTCGCGCACAGGATCTCGCAACAGCGGCTGGACACGCTGCCAAAGTACGGCCAGGCCATCCGGAAAACCCAGCTGCCGCTCCCGCCCCACACGGGTAACTCGCCCCAGATTATTGGCTTCGATGTCATCCAGGGCGCGGCTCATGGTCATGGGGGTATAGCCCAGGGTTTGCGTCAGTGCTCTGGCTGTCACCGGCTGTGCCCCGTCACTATTAAGGGCATGAAGGATAACAAGCTGGGTGGCAGGCTTGAGCGGCTCACCAGGAACCGGCAACGCCTTGTCGCTGCTACGCGGTTCGACCACGGCACCCAGCATGGGCCAGTTGATCTGCCGCCCCGGAATCACAAAGGGGATACGCCGTGCTATCAAGCGTTGCCGGACGTAGCCAGACAGCGCAGAGGCGATGACACAGTAGCCATCCATCGGCCCAGATACATCCAGTAGGCGGGGAAGCTGCTTTTCAAACTGAGCAGGCCGGAAACCCTCCGGTTCGCGCAGCGCGATACCCAACACCGACCGGCCTTCGATCTCCAGGGCATACAGCGCATAAGCCTGTCCCAGATAGTGAGGCAGACCTGCCGCCGCCAATGGCCGCCCCTCAACCTGCAATCCGGTCATGCTGTTGAGGTAAGTCTGAAATTGGGTAAGTAGCGTCTTCATGAGTGCATGATAACATTTTTAGCAACGATAACATTTAAAATGTTATCGTCTTTATTTATTCATAACAATCTGATATTTAATCATTAATTTCTCTTTCCGCAGACACCTGCACAGCAGGGGACAACTTCCTGTCGACGCATTGCAGACCACGACGAGCACGTCGCCTGCGCTCTTTATTACGACGAAAAGGCTGCTTGCTGCCACATTCAATAGTTTACGCACAACATGGTGACGCCGCGCATCAGGCATTCGCCATGCAAGCATGTGCTCCCACAAAGAAAGCCGTTTGGTATTTAATGATCACTCAACGTTGATTGGGCGCTAGTGGTGCTATGCGAACTCCTGTGTGGACGGATGAGAATCAGGCGGTGCTGGATCGGCGGCGGGCGGTGTTTGCCGGGCTGGGCATTGATGTTCGGCTGAACAAGCGCACTCAGGTGGTGAGAGTGCCCTGCCCCTGTTGCGGTTATCCAACGCTGGAGCGGCGGGATGCCTATGAGATCTGTCATTTGTGTATCTGGGAAGATGATGGCGAAGACGACGCCAATACCCAGGGCTGGGGCGGTGGTCCGAACGGGGCATATTCGCTGACCAAGGCGCGGGCGAATGTGGTGGCGTTCGGGACCATGTATCACCCGGAGAATAATACGACGGTGACGGGGAATGATTCGGCGGAGATTACTGCGCTGAAAGAGGAATTGATTGGGCTTTATGAGGCGCTGCCTTCGGTGGGCGAAGAAGCATTGGTTGCGCATTGGAAGGAGATTCTGGATCAGGAGCGCATCTTGCGGAAGGCGGAGGAGAAGCGCTGGAAGGATTTGCATCGGTAAAAAACAGTTGCGAGTGATGAGAAGCGAGTTTCGAAAATCAAGATCGTTTTGAGGCATACCCCTAAGGTCACGAAGAACCCACTCCGAAAAGATCGCCTGCAGGCAGGCTCCTACGGCGAATTTATCTTTTGTGGGAGCGGTGGTTCCACCGCGATAGCTGCGCGGCGCTTTATCGCGGTGGAACCACCGCTCCCACGGTTAGTCCCCGCCGTCGGCGGATCGCCATGCGAGCATGGCTCGGTTCGCACCTCGAGAGGTGCTCCTACAGGTATCGTCAGGTTTGTTCGTGAAAGCTGGTGGCGATTTGTTTGAGGTTTTGTTGGACGTAGTCCACGAAGGCGGACATGGCGGGGGTGGGGTATTTGGTTTTGGGGTAGACCACGCACCAGGAGCGGCGCAAGGGGAAGCCTTTTACCGGTAGCGCTTTGAGCTGCCCCAGTTGCAGTTCGGCGCGCAGGCTCAGGCGGGGCAGGACGGCGACGCCGAGGCCGGCCATGGCGGCGTGTTTGATGGCGTCGTTGGCGCCCAGCTCCATGAAGGGGGCCAGGCTCAGGCGGCGCTCCTGGCAGAACAACTCCAGGGTCAGGCGGCTGCCGGAGCCGGACTCTCTCAGTAATAACCTTTCTTTCAGGAAGCGCTCCGGGGTAATGCTCTCTGCGTTGGCCAGCGGGTGATCCGGTGCGGCCACGGCGATGAATTCATTGTCGAGAAACGGCAGCACGTTGAGCGGCTTGTCTTCCGGGACGATGCCGAGAATCATCAGGTGATCTTCGTTGTCATCCAGCCGGCGCAGGGCTTCGGCCCGGTTCACCACGCGCAGGTTTACGGTCACGTCCGGGTGCTGCTGCACAAAGCCTTTCAACAAATAGGGCACCACATACTGGGCGGTGTTCACCGCCACCAGTTTCAGTTCTCCGGCCACCCGGCCCTGCTGGGCGGCGAGATCGGTTTGCAAGTTTTTCAGGGATTCGAAGATGCCTCTGGCCGTCTCGGCCAGGCGTTCGCCGGCGGCGGTGGTGTAGAGCTTGCGACCCACGTATTCGAATACCGGCAGTTCCAGCGCCGCTTCCAGTTGGCGGATCTGGCTGCTGACGGCGGGCTGGGTGAGACCCAGCTGCTCGCCGGCGCGGCTGTAGCTGCGGCACTCATGCACCGTCAGAAATACCTGTAACTGGCGGAAGGTGAGGCGGCTGAGGAGCTGGTGAAGGGAGTGCGGCATCTTGTCTCTACTGGTAGCGGCGATCCGGGAAGGAGGAAAGGCCCTTCATCCTGCAAGCAGGATTTCCCACAAAACCTTTGCGCCGGTTTAGGCCGGAGGCTCTGGCAGTGATTGGTGTCGGATGCCAGACGAAAAGGTGAACATCTCGAATTCAGGTGTTTAGCGTCCATCGCCGGACCTCAGACATCCGACCGCCCTGCAGCCCCGATAAAACCTGAGCTCGACACCAATCCATAAGCAATACCTTATATTCACCTAACTATATTCTGATTTCTACTTATGGATTGACCGGCATAGCCTCCAAACCCTCGATGGAGGAGCTTTACATGCTGAAGAAAGTCCTGATTGCCAACCGGGGCGAGATCGCGGTGCGGATCATTCGTGCCTGTGCCGAGATGGGTATCCGCTCGGTGGCGATCTACACCGAGCCTGACCGCTACGGTCTGCACGTGAAGCGTGCGGACGAGGCCTATTCCTTGGGCGACGATCCCATTGCCGGATATCTGGACCCGCAGAAGATTGTCAGCCTGGCCAAGCAGGTGGGCTGCGATGCGATCCACCCGGGTTACGGTTTTCTGTCAGAGAACGCCGAGTTCGCCCGCCTGTGTGAAGAACAGGGGGTGCGCTTTATCGGCCCGAAATCCGAAGTCATCCACAAGATGGGCGACAAGACCCAGGCCCGCGACAGCATGCGCGCCGCCGGGGTACCGGTGACGCCGGGCTCGGAAGGCAACCTGAAGGATCTGGACGATGCACTGGCACTGGCTGGCGAGATTGGCTATCCGGTAATGCTCAAGGCCACCTCCGGTGGGGGCGGCCGCGGCATCCGCCGTTGCGACAGCGCCGACGAGCTGCGCACCCAGTACCCGCGTGTGATCAGCGAAGCCACCAAGGCCTTCGGCAGCGCGGAAGTGTTCCTGGAAAAGTGCATCGTCAATCCGCGCCATATCGAGGTGCAGATTCTCGCCGACAGCCAGGGCAACGTGATTCATCTGTATGAGCGCGACTGCTCGATCCAGCGGCGCAATCAAAAGCTGATCGAGATTGCTCCAAGTCCGCAGCTCACCCCTGAGCAGCGCAATTATATCGGCGGCCTGGCGGTGACTGCCGCCGAGGCGGTGGGCTACGAGAATGCCGGCACGGTGGAATTCCTGCTCACCGGCAACGAAGTCTACTTCATGGAAATGAACACCCGGGTGCAGGTGGAGCACACCATCACCGAGCAGATCACCGGAGTGGATATTGTCCGTGAGCAGCTGCGCATTGCCGCCGGCCTGCCGCTGAGTTATCGCCAGCAGGACATCAGCTATCGTGGCTACGCCCTGCAGTTCCGTATCAATGCGGAAGACCCGAAGAACGATTTCCTGCCCAGCTTTGGCCGGGTGAGTCATTACTATGCGCCGGGCGGCCCGGGCGTGCGGGTGGATACCGCCATCTATACCGGTTACGAGATTCCGCCCTACTTCGATTCCATGTGCCTGAAGCTGGTGGTGTGGGCTTTGCAGTGGGACGACGCCATTGCCCGCGGTGAGCGAGCCCTGGATGACATGCGCCTGCACGGCATCCGCACCACCGCCAGCTACTACAAGCAGATACTCCAGCATCCGGATTTCCGCGCAGCCAACTTCAACACCAGCTTTGTGCCCGAGCACCCGGAACTGCTGCAGTACTCGGAGAAGAAACATCCCACGGAAATGGCGCTTGCCATCGCCACCGCCCTGGCCGCCCACGCCGGCTGGTAATCCGTCGCAAAGAACAGGAATTGATCATGAGCAACAGCAACGCCAAGAAAGTCGAAATTACTGATGTAATCCTGCGCGACGCCCACCAGTCGCTGATCGCCACCCGCATGCGCACCGAAGACATGCTGCCGATCTGCGAGAAGCTGGACCAAGTCGGCTACTGGTCCCTGGAAGCCTGGGGCGGCGCCACCTTTGATGCCTGCGTGCGCTTTCTGAAGGAAGATCCTTGGGAGCGGCTGCGCAAGCTGCGCGAGGCGCTGCCCAACACCCGCTTGCAGATGCTGCTGCGCGGCCAGAACCTGCTGGGCTATCGCCATTACGCCGATGACGTAGTGGACGCGTTCGTGCAGAAGTCCGCCGACAACGGCATGGACGTGTTCCGGGTGTTCGATGCGCTGAACGATGTGCGCAATCTGGAAACCGCCATGAAGGCGGTGAACAAGTCCGGCAAGCATGCCCAGGGCACGCTCTGCTACACCACCAGCCCGGTGCATACCCCGGAGCTGTTCGTGACCATGGCCAAGCAGCTGCGCGACATGGGCGCCCATTCCATTGCCATCAAGGACATGGCCGGTCTGCTGACGCCTTACGCCACTTACGATCTGGTGAAAGCCCTGAAGGAAGCAGTGGATCTGCCGCTGGTGCTGCACAGCCACTCCACGGCGGGCCTGGCGCCGCTGTGTCAGATGAAGGCCATCGAAGCCGGCGTGGATCGCATCGACACCGCCATCTCCGCCTTCGCCAGTGGCACCAGCCACCCGGCCACCGAAGCCATGGTGGCGGCGCTGGCCGGTACCGAGCATGACACCGGCCTGGATCTGACCCTGCTCAGCGAGATTGCCGATTACTTCCGCGAAGTGCGCAAGAAGTATCACCAGTTCGAGAGCGAGTTCACCCGCGAAGATGTGTCCGTGCAGATCAACCAGGTACCGGGCGGCATGATGTCCAACCTGGCCAACCAGCTGAAAGAACAGAACGCGCTGGACCGCATCCGCGAGGTGTTCGACGAGATTCCGCGCGTGCGCGCCGACCTGGGCTACCCGCCGCTGGTGACGCCTTCTTCGCAGATCGTCGGCACCCAGGCGGTGTACAACGTGCTCTCCGGTGAGCGCTACAAGACCATCACCAATGAAGTGAAGCGTTACTTCCAGGGCGGCTATGGTCAGGCCCCCGCTCCGGTGAATGCAGACGTGCAGAAGAAGGCCATCGGTAACGAGAGCCCCATGGACGGTCGCCCGGCGGATCTGCTGTCTCCCGAGTTGGACAAGCTGCGCAAGGAAATCGGCGAGCTGGCCCAGAACGAGGAAGACGTACTGACCTTTGCCATGTTCCCGGAACTGGGCCGCGAGTTTCTGCAGCAGCGGGTCGACGGCACCCTCAAGCCGGAAGCCCTGCTGCCCGAGCCGGTGCCCGGTAAGCAGAAAGGCAGCGAAGGCACGCCCACCGAGTTCATCATTGATGTGCACGGCGAAACCTATGAAGTGGCCATCACCGGTGTCGGTGAAGCCGGTAGCGGCAAGCGCAAGCTGTACCTGTCGCTGGATGGCATGCCGGAAGAGACCGTGTTCGAGCCGCTCAACGAGTACGCCGCCGAAGGCGGTGGCAGCAAACGCCGCCGCGCCACCGATCCGGGCCATGTGACCACGGCCATGCCGGGCAATGTGGTGGAGGTATTGGTGAAAGAAGGCGACGTGGTGAAAGCCGGCCAGGGTGTGATGGTCACCGAAGCCATGAAGATGGAAAACGAGATCCAGGCCAACATCGCCGGCACCGTGAAAGCGGTATATGTGGAGAAAGGGGATCGGGTGACACCGGGTGAGGTGTTGATCGAGATTGAAGGGTAAGAGAAACAGTTTCGAGTTGCGAGGAGCGAGTTTCGAAAATCTTTAATCGGCAGAGGCGGAAAGTTTTTGCCTTTCGAAACTCGTGACTCGTTTCTGGAATCATTACCTCGCTTGAGCTCGGATCGCCAGCAGGCTGGCTCCTACGGGATATATCTCAATCACCACCCTGTGGGAGCGTGCCTGCACGCGATTGGGCATTTCCAACCCCTGCATCGTTTGCAGGCAAACTCCCACAGAAGATATGGGCCCCAGCCTCCGTAAGAGTTCCTCTTGAGGGACTAAGGTTTTCGGGCCGCAGGGCTCGCCCCTCGAGAGGGGCCCCTACAGGGGCAATCAGGCTTTGCTGCTAGCGTGGTACCGCCAGCACCGCGAAGGTGTCGCCTACATTGACCAGCGCCGGGTGGCGGCGGCCGATTAGGAGGGCGTCGTAGGGAGCGCGGTATTCCTGTGGGGCGGTGCCAGTGCGATGCATGTCATGGATGCGTGCGATCACTTCACCTTCCTTTACCCAGTCTCCCAGCGCCACGGTGAACTCCAGAATCCCGGCATGCTCACTGACCCGGTAGGCGTCGCCATCGGGAATTTCCAATGCCTGCGACGGCAGGGTTTCCACTTCACCGCCCAGCACACCGGCATGGCGCAGCACGTTGTCGATGCCACGCTCGGCAATGGCGATGGTCTCCGGCGTGGTGGTGCCACCGCCGCGCAGTTCGGTGCTGATGAACACCTTGCCCTGCCCCTCCACCGCGCTGTCGAACAGCACATCCCCTTCCAGCTCCGCCATGAACAAGGTGTACGGCGCACCAAAGGCCGCGGCGCCGGCCAGGCAGCGGGCTTCAAATTCCTTGTCATTCATGCGATGGGTAGCCGCGAACGGCAGCAGATCGAGGGTCTTGCCGCCGGAATGGATATCCAGCACCACATCACTGATGGGCACCAGGTAACGGGTGATATAGTCCGCCAGTTTTTCCGTGAGGGTACCGGCCGGGTTGCCGGGGAAGCAGCGATTCAGATTGCCGCCATCCAGCGGCGAGGTGCGCGTGCCATTCAGCACTGCCGGGTGGTTGAGCATGGGCACGATAATCACCCGGCCGGAGATCTGCTCCGGTTGGAGCCGGTTGGACAGCTTCAGCAAGGCAGTGATGCCTTCATATTCATCGCCATGATTGCCACCGGTGAGCAGCACGGTGGGGCCCTCACCGTTACGCACCACGGTGATCGGCGTCATTACATGCCCCCAGGCGGAACCATCATGGGAATGTGGCAGCTTGAGGAAACCGTGCTGAATACCATCGCGCTGATAATCCACGCTGGCGGTGATTGGGCTCTCGCTCATACAGGCATGACTCTCACTCCGGGCTCATTGCCGCCATAGTGCGCCTTTGTCTGTTTACTTGCACCGGGTATCACGGTCGCCAGCAACGCATTATTTGTTTCCGAAACCCGGAATGAGACAGAAAAATTGATCTGTATCAAAGCTCATTGGTTCCGGGCCTCTAGGCTGACCCCAATAAAGGAGGACAGCTCATGCAGACTCAAACCAACAACAACTATGAAAGTAGCCAGACCCTGAGCCAGGCCGTCACCAAGGAGGCCCTGCACAAGCAGCTTGAGATCATGACCCGCCGGGTACTGGATCCGAACGTGGGCCTGTATGGCCCGGGCTCCATGGCCTGGAAGGTGCACGGCAATATCTCGGTGATGTTCGGTGCCGGTGCCGCCAACCTGCTGCAGCTGGCACACCCCTGGGTGTCCCAGGCCATCGACCAGCACTCCCAGACCCAGACCGACCCCATGGGCCGTCTGCAGCGCACCTTCCTGAATGTGCATTCCATGGTGTTTGGCAATCTGGACCAGGTACTGGAATCCGCGGTGCGGGTGCACAACATCCACGCGAAGATTACCGGCCAGGTGTCCGAGTCCACCGGTCGCACCAAGGAGCAGACCGAGTACTTCGCCAACCAGGTGGAAGCGCTGCTGTGGGTGCACGCGACCCTGTGGATCATTGCCCTGCGGGTGCATGAGCTGTTCTACGGTGAAGTCACACAGGAAGAGCGTGAGCAGTATTACCAGGACTCCAAGCTGTTCGCCTATCTGTTCGGCATTCCCGAGGAAGCCATGCCGGAAAACTGGGACGCCTATGTGGCCTGGTTCAATGACGTGGTGGATTCCGATCTGCTGGCCGTGGGCAAGGTGGGCCGTGAGCTGGTGGATTATCTGTTCACCATGCGCAGCTGGCTGATTCCGCTGCTCAACCGCCACCGCATTCATACCTCCGTGCTGCTGCCGGAATCCCTGCGCGCGCCCTTCGGCATGCCCGCGGTCACCCCGGAGATCCAGGCCAAGTTCGATTTCGACATCAACCTGATCCGCAACGTGATGAAGCTGGTGCCGGTGCACCTGCGCTGGATTCCGTCCCAGATCGAGGCCCGTCGTCGCCTCAAGGGCAAGCGCACCGATTTCATCACCCGCATGACCAACAAGCTGGTGTACGGCCAACCGCTGCTGGTAGCCGGCACCAGACGTCAACAGACTGCCTGAACCGTTGTTATCCCGGTCTTTCAGCCCGCCTTTGGCGGGCTTTTTTGTGGGCCGCGCGGCGGCTGCAGCACGCTTCACGCAACACGCGGCACGCCAACCCGGGGAAAGAAGGTTTTGCCTGCGAATACTCAGTGAGCCCTGCGCAGAACATGCTTTCATCCCGACCCGGAATCGCGGTGGAACCACCGCTCCCACAAGCCGGGCCTGTGACTCAGGGTGCCTGATAGATCGACTTGCCTTCCTTGATGGTTTCCAGCACCCGGATGTTGATGATCTCTTCCGGCGGGATCACCAGCGGGTCCTTGTCGAGGATGACAAAATCCGCCAGCTTGCCCGGCTCCAAGGTGCCTTTCTGGCCTTCCTCGAAGTACTGCCAGGCGCCCCACTCGGTGAGCGACTTAAGCCCGATGTAGGGACTGACGCGCTGGCCCGGCCCGATGATGTCGCCACTGCGGCTGATGCGATTCACTGTGGTGTACAGAATCATGATGGCACTGGGCAGGGCCACCGGAGCATCGTGATGCTCGGTAAAGATCATGCCGCGCTTGAGCGCCGAGGCAGTGGGACTGATGTGATATGCCCACTCCTTGCCCAGGGTTTGATCGCGGTGCCAATCGCCCCAGTAGTAGGTGTGCATGGAGAAGAAGGACGGCATGATCTTCAACGCCTGCATCTGATCGAGCTGGGCTTCGGTGATGGTTTGCGCATGAATCATCACGGTGCGCCGATCGTCATTGCCATACTCATCGGCGGCCACTGCCACGGCATCAATCAGCGCCTGCGCCGCCGCATCACCATTACAGTGGGTCAGTAGCTGCCAATTATTCTCGAACGCCAGATTGACCAGCCGCTGCCGTTCTTCCGCAGCAGGAATTGCAGGATAGCCCGCATAGTCCGCCGACTTGCCTTCCGGCGGCACCTTGTAGGGTTTGCTTAGCCAGGCGGTTTTGCCCTGCGGCGAGCCATCCAGGCTCAGCTTGGCGCCGGCGATACGGAAGTGGTTTTGATAGGTGGGACTGACTCCGGATGCCAACAGGTAGTCAGTGGCGGACTGAACATCCGGATAGACCGCCACATCCAGCTCCAGGCGCCCCTCGTTAGCCAGCTTGCGCCAGGTTTCAGAGGCTGGGGGACTGGCTCGGCCTTCCTGAGCCGTGGTGAAACCGTTCTCTTTATAGGCGTCGACCCCAGCCAGGGCGATTTTTTCGTTGCTGTCCGCATCCAGTTCGCCAAACAACCGGAACAGGGGCTGGAACATGGCCATTTCTTCCAGCACGCCGTTGGGGGTTTTACCATCGGCTTCGCGACGAATGACACCCCCCTCGGGATTGGCCGTGTCGGCAGTGATGCCGGCCAGCTCCAGCCCCTTGTGATTCATGGCGCCAAGATGTCCCGATTGATGGATGATCAATACCGGCGTATCTGTCGCCACCCGATCCAGTTCACTGGCAGTGGGATGACGCTGCTCTTGCAATTGGGAGTCGTCATAACCAAAGCCGATAATCCAGCCGGTCTTGGTAATGGCTCCATCATTTTGACCCTGCCATGCTTTCAATAATTCGACCAGGCTGGCCACGCTGTGGCCATCCCCATCCGGCGGCGGCAGAAGGTTAGCCACCAGCTTCTGAATGCCGGCATTGTAGATGTGGCCATGGCCATCAATGAAACCCGGCAGCAGCGTATGTCCTTGCAGGTCGACTTCGCGCTCTGCCTTCGCAGCATCTCTTGCCTTGGCCAGGTCGCCCACGAACAGGATCCTGCCATCCTTGACCAGCAACGCCTCCGCATAAGAAGGCGTATCGCCCACCATGGTGAGAATGGAACCTCCGCTATAGAGCACATCGGCGCTCTCCTGCGGGGCCTTCGCATCACAGCCGGTCAGCAACAGCGCCGCCACCAGGCTCCCTGCCAACCATCCTCTGCCAGATAAGATACTCATTGCGCTCTCCCTTGAGACAGACATTTCCCAGTCTCAGGGACAGTAGCAGTATTTGCCGGAAAAAGGACCAACAGCAAGACCCGGCTGGATTTGATATCCAGCTGATCGCTACGTACTGAGAACCCAACACTCTCACAAACGTCGGCGAGAGAATGAAGCGTCGGGGCGCAGCCCACCCCCTGCCCGCCAGGGAGAGGTGGGTAGAGAGGGAGTGCCGATGGGCGGAGGGCGGAGCGCGCCGCCCGTAGCATGCCGTTAGACCGCGTAAGTCATTTCTTGGCGGGCTTGTCGGCCTTGCCTTCGGTTTCGTCCAGATAGTTCTGCATCATTTCCATATGCAGCTCCATCTGCTTCATCATGTTCTTGATGTGCTCTCTCTGCACTTCCGGGTCGCCGTTCATGGGCATGCCCTGCATTTGCTGCTGCATCATGCCCATATGCTCACGCATCATCGGCATGGTGACCGGGCCCTCGCCGTTGTACATCATGTGGCCTGCACCCATGCCATGCATGCCGCCCATTCCGCCCTGCCCCATGCCTCCCTGCGCGGCCAGCGCAGATACAGACAAGCCCAACAGGGCGGCACTGACAGCTGTCTTGATGATCTTCATTGTCTCGACTTGGTCCGTTGGCATTAATCCAATGCCGTACCAGTCAGTGTCTGCCCCCGTTTACCCCGCAGCGTTGATCCAGGTCATGAACCCTTCAGAGAATGAGGCACGGCAATGGGAAGCCGAGAGTACAAAGGCAGGGAAGGTGGCACCCCCCTTCTGTCTGCCCTCTTGTTAAGGCGGGCTTTTTTCTTCCTTGCTCTTCCATCCTGGTGAACCAGCAGTAACATGAGCTCCCGCTTAAAAGCTGTTATTTGCATATTTCTCCATCTTTACCAGCATGGATGCATCATGAAAAAAGGCATTTTCATTCTCCTGATCGTCAGCTTTCTGCTGATCGGCATCAGCAAGATTGGTCATCAACTCAAGGCCACCTGGGACACCCAGCAACGCCTTTACGCAGGCCTTCTGGAGAACATCGCCAAACAACAAGCGAGCGTGGATGAACTTCAGGCGCGTATTGATGCTACCGAGTCCAAAGTGGTGCTGTCGGATCATGATCGCTGGCTGATTGCGCATCTGGGCAAGGTCCGGGATGGGCAGGCAAAACTGCTCCATGGCCTTCAGGCACAGTCACAACAGTTTTTCCTTCCGCTGTACCGTAGCTGGTTTGGCAATGGCTTCATGCTGGTGATCTTTGCCCTGACCGTAGCCATGGCCCTGCTGGGCAAACCGGGACGGCTGAGCAAAGAAGAGCAGGACTGGTTACAACGGCCACTGCATGAGATACCCGACCTGTATGTGGATCCGGGCGCTCACCGTCACCAGCTCGCCCCACCCGGCTCGGCCAGCAACTTCATCACCGCCCGCCTGAAACCGCGCAATGCGGATCAACTCGCCATTGTGCGCAGCCGCAGCCTGACCGCCATGGGCCTGGCCTTCCTGCTCGCTCCCCAGGGCGGATTGCTGTTTGATCTGAAGACACTGGTCGATACCTTGCTCAACACCGATACCCCCTTCACCGAGCTGCCCTGGAACACACTCAGCAACAGCCTGATGGTATCTATCCCCTTCGCACTGGTTGGCCTGTATCTGCTATTCCACACTGGCCACGGCGTACGCATCGATCGTCGCAAACAGGTGATAAATCTGGGAGACCGCACCCTGCCCTTTCGGGACGTGGCATCTCTGCAATTGAATCAGATCCTCACCACCGGAGAGCGCACTTACCACAACAGCCAGATTCAGCTGAACCTCAACAATGGGGAATGCCTGTCACTGCTCAATCACGCCGGTGACGACGCCATGTATGTGGACCTGATCCGGTTGGCACGCTTCATGGGCAAGCCGGTTGCCCTGAATCGTTAAGGAGCCTCTGAATAACGCCTTAATGACCACATGGCGTCGCCAGCACCCGCATATCCATTCCCCAACTGTCGATAAATGACGGGCCGCAACCTTCCCCCTATAATGCGGCCTTTACCCGGGATCACAGGACACCGCTCGTTATGGCCGACAAAGGCACGCTCTATATCGTTTCCGCCCCGTCTGGCGCCGGCAAGACCAGCCTGGTCGCTGCACTGGTCGACTCTCTGGCCCACCTGCGTCCGTCTGTGTCCCATACCACCCGGCCGATTCGCCCCGGCGAAAAGGATGGGGTGAACTACCACTTCACCGACCGCGATGCCTTTGTCCGTCAGGTGGAACAAGGCCGCTTCCTTGAACATGCCGAGGTGTTCGGCAACCTGTATGGCACCAGCTCCGACTGGGTAAAACAGACCCTGAACGGTGGCGAAGACGTGGTGCTGGAGATTGACTGGCAGGGTGCCACCCAGATCCGCAAGCAGCTGCCGGAGTCGGTAAGCATCTTTATCCTGCCGCCCTCCCTGGAAGTACTGGCCGAGCGCCTGCGCGGCCGGGACACCGATGGCGAGGATGTGATCCAGCGCCGGCTGGACGGTGCCCAGGAAGAAATGAGCCATTACGGCGAATTTGACTACCTGATCGTGAATGATGACTTCAACCGGGCCCTGTACGAGCTGGAAGCCATCGTCGAGGCCCGCCGTCTGGATACCCGTCGTCAGAGCGTGCGGCTGGAGCCGGTGCTGGAGAATCTGCTGGCGAAGCGGTAGGCGGGCACTCCAATCCCTTTATGGGAGCATGCCTGCTCGCGATTGGCGCATCGCCAACCTCACAATCGCTTGCAGGCAAGCTCCCACAGAAGAACCGCCGCAGGAGCCACCCTGCTGGCGATGCAATGCTGATAAGAAGCTCTTCGCCTGCGGGCCTGGCGCCTACGATCCTGGACTCCCTCCCCTGTGGGAGCGTGCCTGCACGCGATAGGACATATCCAACCGCACCATCGTCTGCAGGCAGACTCCCACAGCCTCGCTGTCGCTCGGATAGCCATGCAAGCATGGGCTCCTGCGAAGCCTGTCGCCCGCCGGCACTGGACTGATCAGCTTTTCACCATTAAAATCCCCGCCTTGCGAATTTTAGTTGGTGCTGCCCGCTGGCCGCACCCGCCTGTAGGAGAACAACATGGCACGTGTAACCGTAGAAGATTGCCTGGAACAACTGGATAACCGCTTCGAGCTGGTACTGGTGGCAGGCAAGCGCGCCCGTCAATTGCAGACTGGTGGCAAGGAGCCGCGTGTGGCCTGGGAAAATGACAAGCCCACCGTTGTTGCCCTGCGCGAAATCGCCGAAGGTCACGTGACTGCGGATTCCGTGGACAGCCCGCTGGCCGACCGCAACGCCGACGTGGACGAGCTGGCACTGCTGACCCAGTCTTTCGGCGAGTAATTCCTGCCGGTTTGGCGGAAATACCCGCGGGTATTTCCGCCCGACATCCCCATAGCTTTCCCCCTGTGTGCTGATAGGCACAACCTGTCTCCTTGTCATAGACAAAGCCCGTCCTCAAATCTAAGCTAAGAGTGAATCTCACTAGCTAACCCGCCAAGGGCGTGACGAGGACTTTTGCCCACGATTCATAATCTGGAAAAACGGCTACGCAGTTACCTGGACGACGAGCAGATCGACCAGGTCGTACGCGCTTATCATTTTGCCGAGAAGGCACATGAGGGGCAGTACCGCCGTACCGGCGATCCTTACATCACCCACCCGCTGGCGGTCGCCAATATCCTCACCGACATGCACATGGATCACGCCTCACTGATGGCGGCCATGCTCCATGACGTGATCGAGGACACCAGCATCAGCAAGGAACAGCTCGCGGAAGAGTTCAGCGAGGAAGTGGCCGAGCTGGTGGATGGCGTATCCAAGATTGCCCAGATCAAGTTCGAATCCAAGGCCGAGCAGCAGGCAGAAAACCTGCGCAAGATGATGCTGGCCATGACCCGGGACATCCGCGTCATTCTCATCAAACTGGCTGATCGCCTGCACAACATGCGCACCCTGCATGTGATGCGCGCGGAGAAGCGCCGTCGTATCGCCACCGAAACCCTGGAACTGTACGCCCCCATCGCCTTCCGACTGGGTATGTACAACATGCGGGTGGAATACGAAGACCTGGCCTTCCATGCCATCTACCCCATGCGCGCCAAGCTGATTGGCCAGGCGGTAAAAAAGGCCCGCGGCAACCGCAAGGAAATCCTCACCACCATCAAGACCAGCCTCGAGCATTGCCTGGAAGAAGAAGGCATCGAGGCACGGGTGCTGGGCCGCGAGAAGCATCTCTACAGCATCTATAACAAGATGAAGGAACAGCACAAACCGTTCGCCGACATCATGGACGTGTTTGGTTTCCGCATCATCGTGGATCGCGTGGATACCTGTTACCGGGTACTGGGCGCAGTACACAACTACTTCACCCCGATCCCCGGCCGCTTCAAGGATTACATCGCCATCCCCAAGGCCAACGGCTATCAGAGCCTACACACCACCCTCAAGGCGCGCTCCGGCATCCCCCTGGAAATGCAGATCCGCACCGAGGAAATGGAGGCCATGGCCAACAACGGCATCGCCGCCCACTGGCTGTACAAGTCCGACGGCGAGCCCGGCACACCCACCCACAGCCGCACCCAGAGCTGGATGCAGCGCCTGCTGGAACTGCAGCAGAAGACCGGTAACTCCATGGAGTTTATCGAGAACGTGAAGGTGGACCTGTTCCCGGACGAGGCCTACATCTTTACTCCCAAGGGCGACATCAAGGAACTGCCCGGTGGGGCCACTGCGGTGGATTTTGCCTACGCGGTGCACACCAAGGTGGGCAACAAGTGCGTGGCCGCCCGTATCGACGGCAAACTGGCCGCCCTCTCCACGCCGCTGGAATCCGGGCAGACGGTGAAGATCATCACGGCGCCCAACGCCACTCCGAATCCCGCCTGGCTCAACTTCGTGGTCACCGGCAAGGCACGCACCAACATCCGTCACTTCCTCAAGCATCAGCAGCGGGAAGATGCGGTGGAGCTGGGTCAGCGCCTGCTGGAAAAAGCCCTGCACAGTTACGACATGGGTCTGGATGATCTGCCCATCGAGCGGGTAGTCAGCGAACTGGCCGGCAACGGCTACTTCGAGCTGGACGACCTGCTGGAAGATATCGGCATCGGCAACCGCCTGGCGCCGCTGGTGGCCAGAAAACTGGCCGGCGCCCGGGACGATGACGAACGCCAGGAAGATGACCGCAAGCCGCTGGCCATTCGCGGCAGTGAAGGGCTGATGGTGAGCTATGCCAAGTGCTGCTACCCGCTGCCCGGCGACACCATCATCGGCCACCTCAGTGCCGGTCGCGGCATCGTGGTGCACCGTGATACCTGTAAAAACCTGCTGGCGGAAATGCGCAACGCCCCGGAAAAATGCATCGCACTGAGCTGGGACAAGGACGTGGAGCAGGAATACACCGCCGCCCTGCGTATCGATCTGATCAACAAGCGCGGCGTGCTGGCCACCCTGGCCAACAGCGTGTCCGAGCTGGGCTCCAACATCGACACCATCGACATGGCCGAGAAGGACCCCACCCTCACCACCCTGAACGTGACCATGACCGTCAAAGACCGCATCCACCTGGCCCGCATCATCAAGAAGCTGCGGACGCTGGATAGTATTGTGCGGATTCACAGGCTTTAAGACGGTCGCGATATTTCCCTGTGGGAGCTTGCCTGCAAGCGATTAAGCATTTGATCAAGGCCCAAATCGCCTGGGCATGCCCTGAAGGGCACAGAGAGCTCCCACAAATACCTCTCCGGTTTTACGGCAGCCAGATGGCGTCCCAGTGTGGGTAATCAGCAACACGGCGAGCCAACCCTGCCCGTAACGGGTTTGCCACCACATACCTTGCCAACCCCTTGAGATCCTCTTCCCGCCTCACCGCGTGATCATGAAAGCCCTGCTGCCACTCACATTCATGACCCGCGGACCTGAGCTTGCGTGTGGCACAGGATTTGACCCGCTGCACCACCGACGACAGTGAGCCCCGATCTCCCAGCTGCATCAGCCAGTGGAAATGGTCCGGCATGACCACATAAGCCAGAGTGACGGCATAACCTGCCTGCTCACACTCCATGAGCTGCTGAACCAGCGTTCTTGCCGGTAACAAGTGAGCGAAATAATGCTGTCGCCCATCGGTGACGGAGGTAATCAGGTAAACCCTCTGTGATTCACTGTAGCGGCCCGTTCTCAGGCTTTTGCTGTCAGGTAATTGGCTCATCCCGGAAGGTTATCCCCTCCCGGCCGGTACAAAAGTAATCCAGGAGCACTGTTTGATGTGGGAGCTTGCCTGCAAGCGATGTCATACTTTTCCAGGCACGAATCGCTTGCAGGCAAGCTCCCACAGGGAAACAACAACCGACAGCTACCGCTATTGCGTGCAGGCGGGTGGCGTGCCAGCATAGCCGGTTCCTGATTTCGCCTGCCGGCCGCTGGCCGGGGGCACTACTGACGAAGAAGCGATCATGTCCAACCATTCCGTAATCAGCACCGACAAGGCCCCGCAGGCCATTGGCACTTACTCCCAGGCCATCAAGGCCGGCTCCACCGTCTATCTGTCCGGACAGATCCCGCTGGTGCCGAGCACCATGGAGATGGTTGAGGGCGACATGGAAGCGCAGATTGAGCAGGTATTCAGCAACCTGACCGCAGTATGCGAAGCGGCCGGCGGCACCCTGCAGGACATCGTCAAACTGAACATCTTCCTCACCGACCTGAGTCACTTTGCCCTGGTCAATGAGGTAATGGCGCGTCACTTCCAGCAGCCCTACCCGGCCCGTGCCGCCATCGGCGTGGCCTCCCTGCCCAAGGGTGCCGGCGTGGAAATGGACGGCATCATGGATATTGCCTGAGGCCGCAACACGCAACAGGCTTCACGCAACACGCGCCCGCTTTCAGCGGGCGTATTTTTTGGTCATACCGGAATTCAGTGAATGGCAGAAAGGGGAAGGCTGGAGCCAGAATCCAGCATGGAGGGTGCCGGAAGCCTGACGCCCGACGCCTGACGAAAAACCTCGACAGCAGGCCACATCGTTCGACTTAACCTCCTTTCCCCTTTTCCGGGACGACAAGACATTAATCGCATGATGTCGTTCGCAACCCCATGAGCGGTTTTCCTGTCATTCTGCGATACCCCTTGGTGCCGCCCCCTCCAATCCCATCCCAAAGGATGGGAGACAGACGCCTTGAAAAGGCGCAGGATCAAACACAGGTTAAAGGAAAGACACCATTCACCTGCCATGAGAAAGGGAGTGCGATATGGATACCGCGGCCCACAACCTCAACACCCTGTTTGCCCAGCTCGGCCTGGATGACAGCGACGCCGGCATCGAAAACTTCATCCACAACCACTACGGAGAGCTGGGGCTCAGCATGAGCCTGCACCAGGCACCCTTCTGGTCGGCATCCCAGGCGAAGTTTCTGGCCGAATCGGTCCGCGAGGATGCGGACTGGGCGGAAGTGGTGGATTCGTTGAGTGCGCTGTTGAGGCATTAAGGCAACGGCGGGCTCCGCTCCTGGCTCCGGAAGACCACTCCGTAGGAGCTTGCCTGCAAGCGATCCGAGCCCTGGCGAGGAAATCAGTTTCGAGTTGCGAATACCGAGTTTCGAAGGGCAAAACCTTATGCCTGGCCGCTGGTTGTAGATTTTCGAAACTCGGTGCTCGTCACTCGCTTCTGGAATCCTTACCTCGCTTAGGCTCGGATCGCTTGCAGGCAAGCTCCCACAGGGGTCGCCCCGAGGGGTTTGGGCGCGGGCCGGAACAGCTTTCGGTTGGCACGGCCTCAATCCGCGTTGCAGCTTGAAGCTTGTATCTACCCGATCGGCAGCAGCATGAGGATCCGGTCGAAGAACAGGCAGTAGACCATGATCGGCAAGGGCAGGCCGAGCAGGGTGCCGATCAGGTAGGGACGCAGCGGGACGCCGCTGAGTGCCAGGGTGTAGTTGAGTGCCGGCATGGTCTGGAATACGGTGCGCAGCAGCGCCACGCTCTGTACCGGATGGGTATCCAGCTTGGCGAGGATTTTCTGCGCCCAGGGGTTATTGATCTCCCGCAGGGCACTGCCGCCAAGCCCCCGCACCAGGGCAAAGGTCACCATGCAGGAGGTCACTGCCGCCACATAGGTCACCAGCCCTCCCATCACCGTCCCCAGCGCAAGGATGGCCGCCACCAGGAAGATCCAGCCGGGTAACTGAATCAGGTTGCCCACCACAAACACCAGAATGAAGATCATTGCCCCGGTGACCGGGTTGGCTTCCAGATGCTCGCGCAGGAACGACACCGACAATTGCTCACGCAGGCCGGTCATTTCCACGGATATCAAGACCAGTGCAATGATCATGACCAGCATGATCAAACGGCGGTAGCGGGTGAGAGAGAGCGCAAGTGACACGATGGCGGATCCTGAAAACGGCCAAAGGCCAAGTTTAGACCATTTGCGCCGGGAAAGAATGTGAAGGGGAGCCGCTACAAGCGACAAGCCTCAGCTTCAGGCCTCAAGCCATGATGCGGATCCGGGCGTAGCGACGGCAATGTCTTCCGGGTGCCACCGCGAAATGGCCCAACGAAAATCGCGGTGGAACCACCGCTCCCACAAAACAGGGCAAGCCCCCTTGCTCGCAAGGCGATGGGCGTTACCAGGCTTTCGCCTGCGCCGGATCGTCATGCAAGCATGAACTCCTACAGAGGGTGGAGGCAGAGGGTATCCAGCGGCTTGCTTGTGGGCACCGACGCTCAAACGGGAAAAGCCTCACCCACGTTGTAGCTTGCCCCTCGCCTCAGCCGAGCTTGAGCTCGGACTCGAGCACGTCCTGATAGCCTTCGGGCAGCACATCGGCCCAGGCATCCAGACCTTTGCGCAGGCCTTCCAGGGTATCAGCCACCAGGTTGGCGTGGCCGACCTTGCGGCCGGGGCGCACACTCTTGCCGTACCAGTGCACCACACCCGGGTGTTGCAGCCAGGCGTTCTCGAAGGGGGTGCCGATCAGGTTGACCATGGCGGAGGGGCCATGAACATTGAGGGCGTGCAGGGGAACGCCGGCAAGCGCGTGGACGTGCAGATCGAACTGGGACCAGTCCGCGCCTTCATGGGTCCAGTGGCCGGAGTTGTGCACCCGCGGGGCAATCTCGTTGACCATCAGCTGGCCGTCCACTTCAAAGAACTCCACCGCCATGACGCCGGCGTAATCGAGCTCTTCCATGATGCCCTTGAGCATGGCTTCTGCGGGTTTCTGCAGATCGGCACAGGCGTTGGCCGGGGCCACACTCAGACGCAGGATGCCGTCCACGTGCCAGTTGCGAGTGAGCGGGTAGAACAGGGTTTCACCGCTGATGCTGCGCGCACCGACGATGGACAGTTCGCGACGGAATGGAATCTTCTTCTCGATGATGGCCTTGCCGGCCAGTTCGGCGGCGGGCACGGCGCTCAGGTCACCGCCCTCACCCACGATCCAGGTACCACGACCGTCATAGCCACCGGAGCGGGCCTTCACTACCACGCCACCAAACTGGTCCACGGCGGACTGCAGGTCTTCGACCTGGTCCAGCAGTACCCAGGGAGCGGTGGGGATGCCCAGCTTGTCGAGCATGGACTTCTGGGTAAAACGATCGGGGATCACCTGCAGGGCACCGCGGGCCACACAGCGGTCACTTTTTGCCAGATCGGCAGACAGGCCTTCCTCTGGAAACGCTTCCCGCTCCACGGTAATCACCGGGTAACGCTCCTGACACTCTTCCCAGCTGATCGGCACGGCCAGATCGGAGGTACCCGGCAGCAGCAGGGCGCGCTCCGGATCATAACGATCCACCACCAGCCCCAGCCGCGCAGCAGCTTCCGCCATCATCAGGCCAAGCTGGCCACCACCGAGAACGAGTACACGATTCATAGCAGATCCGTCAGGTCACACAGGGACAGGAGTGGCGCAGGGATCAGCCCTGGCCCAGCTCCGCATTGGCCAGCACTTCATCAGCACGGGAGGCCTTCCAGTCAGCGATCTTGTTGAGCAGCTCAGGATTTTCCGCCGCCAGCATCTGCGAGGCCAGCAGGCCGGCATTCCAGGCACCCGCCGCGCCGATGGCCAGGGTGCCCACGGCCACGCCCTTGGGCATCTGCACGATGGACAACAGGCTGTCCCAGCCAGACAGGGTGCGGCTCTTCACCGGCACGCCCAGCACGGGAAGCGGGGTCAGGGCGGCGATCATGCCCGGCAGGTGGGCGGCACCGCCAGCACCGGCGATGATCACCTTGTAGCCGTTCTCGTGGGCGCTTTTGGCGAAGTCATACATGCGCTGGGGGGTACGGTGGGCAGAGACCACCTCGGCCTTCCAGCCAACACCAAACTGGGTCAGGGCGTCACAGGCTTCTTTCATGGTTTCCCAATCGGATTGGGATCCCATTACCACGGCAACCGGTGTGCTCATTCACTTCACTCCATTGCGCCCACCACGGGCATTTGCGGCGCATCGGACACCCGGCACCGCCACTGACAATAATTGAGGCGCACACTTTACTAATGCAGGCGCCGGAGGCAAGTCTATCGGCGAAAAAATCACCAATTCTTCGGCCATTCTCCGACAGGAGGGGGATTTTAGCGTGAAAACGCCGGAAATGCGCTTGGAAGGCAGCTACAAGCTTCAAGCTGCAAGCTACAAGGCGCGAGGGAGGCCGGAGTGGGTTCAGCGCTGTGCCCGCGCACCATTTCGATTCGGGGAGGCCAGCGAGTTGCGAGTTTCGAGTTGCGAAGATCAAAACCGAACCGTTAGCGGCCTGCTCTGGGAGCTCTCTGTGCCCGTCAGGGTATGCCTGCAAGCGATTTGAGCCTTGCAAGGTGGGCAATCGCCAGCAGGTTGGCTCCCACAACCGCAAACTCGATTAACAGGTTTTGATCTTCGAAACTCGCGACTCGTACCTCGTCACTCCATCGCCATGCGAGCATGGCTCCTACAGGTCAATCTGCCCTTTCCGCCAGCACCTGCGCATACCCCTCCTGATAACCGGGGTATTTGAGGGTGTAGTGCCCTTGAGAGATATACAGGCTTTTGACCTGCTTGCCGGCAGGCGTGTTGTCGAGTGTGTTGTCGGGCACGTCGAGGGTGAGGCCTTGCTGTTCGGCCAGCCACTGCAGCACATCCAGATTGCGCCCGCCCACGTTGTCGGTGCCGACCACCAGCGGGGGCATCTCGCGGCCTGCCAACCAGCCATTGACCACGCTGTGCAGCAGGCCGACGCAATCATCGCGATGGATACGGTTGGTCCACTGGGCGTCCGGCAGGGCTTCCTCGCCGCGGGCGACACGGGCGGCCTTGTCGATCATCCGGTAACGCCCCGGACCATAGATGCCGGTAAAGCGCACCGCCGTGCCCATGGCGCGAATGCTGATTTCTTCTTCCGCCGCCAGCACCACCTTGCCGTTGTAGCGCTCCGGCTTTGGCGGCGTCGCTTCGTCCACCACCCCGCTGAGTTCACCGAACACAGCACTGCTGGAGACAAACACCACCGGCGGCAGGGGCTGCTGTTGCGCCAGTGCATCCAGCAGGGTCAGCGGTGCGCGCACATAGGCTTTCAGGTAACCCTCTTCGCTGTATTCGGAGGGCGTCATGATGATAACCACCACATCCACCTGATCCGGCGGCAGCATGGCCGCGCCGTCGGTGAGATCCTGGCTGTACAACTCCACGCCAGCCGGACAGCTGTCACCGCGACGAATCGCACTGACGCGATGTCCCTCCGCCAGCAATGCTTCCGCCAACCCGGAACCCAAGTCACCCAGACCAGCAATCAAGATGTGAGACATTTGAAAACCAATTAATAGTTAATAATGAATAATTAATAGCGAAAAAATGCGGACACCACTTACGTGAAAGCGCGGCCACGGACGGCGGAAATACTGCCCACCGCAACCGCGAGCTATTAACTATTAACTATTCATTATTAATTGAGGACCCCTCTGGCATCGCCCCTTACAGAGGTGCACAATGCAAAGACCATCGGTTTAACGTATCGACGCCATGACACTAACAGAACTTCGCTATCTAGTCGCCCTGGCCCGCGAGCGCCATTTCGGCCATGCGGCCCAGGCCTGCAATGTCAGCCAGCCGACGCTGAGCGCCGCCATCAAGAAGCTGGAAGAGCAGCTGGGCATGCCGCTGTTCGAGCGCCGCCCCCGCGAAGTGGTGGTGACGCCCCAGGCAGAGCCGATCGTGACACAGGCACAGCGGGTGCTGGAACAGGCGGACTTGTTGTCCCAGATGGCCATGAGCCAGCGCGACCAGCTGGGCTCGCCTCTGCGCGTCGGCGCCATCTTTACTGTGGCGCCCTATCTGTTTCCGTCCATGGTGCCGCGGGTGCGCAAAGCCGCCCCGGACATGCCGCTGTTTATCGAGGAAAACTATACCCACGTGTTGCGCCGCAAGCTGGAACACGGTGAACTCGATGCCATCATCGTTGCCCTGCCGTTCTCTGGCGGAGGACTGGTGCGGGCGCGTATGTATGACGAATCCTTCTCTGTGCTGCTGCCCAAGGACCACGCCTGGAGCAAGCAGGAGAAAATCGCGCCGGAGCAACTGCTCAACGAAACCCTGTTGTTGCTGGGCGAGGGCCACTGCTTCCGCGACCAGGTCATGGAACTGTGCCCGGCCATCGATTCCCAGACCCAGAAGCATCTGGTGCAGATCGAAGGCGGCTCACTGGAAACCCTGCGCCACATGGTCGCCGGCGGTCTCGGCGTGACGGTACTGCCCAACTCCGCGCTCTATCAGCACGGCTACGACAAGGACACCTTCACGGTAAGACCCTTCGAGGAACCGGTACCCTCACGGACCATCGCGCTGGTATGGCGCGACAGCTTCCCGCGCCCCAAGGCCATCGAGGTACTGCGCCAAGCGGTGCCCAAGGAAGGGCTGTCGGGATAATCAGTCACGAGACACGAGTAACGAGTTACGAAGTGCAAAACCGGTTTTGCCTTTCGAAACTCGCGACTCGTAACTCGCTGCTTTTGGGTAATGCTTGATCATGGCCAGTGATGCTCTCTCCAGCCTCCCGCTTCACCGCCTCAAGGGCGTGGGGCCGGCTGCGGCCGAGAAACTGACCAAGCTGGGTCTGCATAATCTGGAAGACCTGCTTTTCCACCTGCCCTTTCGTTACGAAGACCGCACCCGTATTACCCCCATCGGCAGCCTGCGCCCGGAGACCGGTGTCGTGATCGAGGGAGAAGTGATGGCGGCGGATGTGGTGTTCGGCCGACGCCGCGCGTTACTTTGCAAGGTGGCCGATGGCACCGGCATGGTGGCGCTGCGCTTTTTCCATTTCACCGCCGCGCAGAAAAACAATCTGGAACGGGGCCGGCCGATTCGAGTGTATGGCGAACCGCGCCCCGGTGCGGCCGGACTGGAGTTTTATCACCCGGAATACCAGATCGCCCACGGCAACCAGCCATTGCCGCCACTGGAGAAAGCCCTCACCCCGGTCTATCCCACTACCGATGGCGTTCACCAAAAAACCCTGCGCAAACTGACCACCCAGGCACTGGATTACCTGCAGGCTCATCCGCCCCAGGAACTGATCCCCCACGCCCTTCTCGACCAGAGCGGCCTGCCCTCGCTCACCGAAGCCCTACACAAGCTGCATAACCCGCGCCCGGATGACCCGGTCAATCTGCTGCTGGATGGCAAGCACCCGGCGGTGAAGCGCTTGGTAATGGAAGAGATGGTCGCGCACCAGCTGGGCATGCTGCAGAAGCGGGCCGGGCAAAAAGCTTTCCATGCCCCGCGCCTGGCCGGCACCACCCTGTTCGATCAGCTTCAGGCCAGCCTGCCCTTTGCCCTTACCGGCGCCCAGCAACGGGTCATCGGCGAACTGATGACCGACATGCGCCAGCCCCATCCCATGCTGCGACTGGTGCAGGGGGACGTGGGCTCGGGCAAGACACTGGTGGCCGCCGCCGCCGCCCTGGCCGCCATCGAGGCCGGGTATCAGGTGGCGCTGATGGCGCCCACGGAACTGCTGGCCGAACAGCACCGAGACAACTTCCGCCACTGGCTGGCACCGCTGGGTATCGAGGTGCACTGGCTGGCGGGCAGTCTGGGGGTGAAAGCCCGACGGGAAACCAACGCGGCCCTGGCAGACGGCTCGGCACAGATTGTGGTGGGCACCCATGCCCTGTTTCAGGAAGCGGTGCAGTTCCATCGTCTCGGCCTGACCATCATCGACGAGCAACATCGCTTTGGCGTGCAACAGCGTCTCGCCCTGCGCGAAAAGGGACGCTTCGAGACCCGTCATGGCGTACAGGTACCTCATCAGCTGGTGCTCACCGCTACCCCCATTCCGCGCACCCTGGCCATGAGCGTCTACGGCGATCTGGATACTTCTGTCATCGACGAGATGCCACCGGGGCGCAAACCCATCGACACCCTGGTGCTGCCGGAAGGACGCCGTCCCCAGGTGATCGAACGCATCAACGATGCCTGCCAGGCCGGCACCCAGGCCTACTGGGTGTGCACACTGATTGAAGAATCCGAGGAACTGCAGGCCCAGGCGGCGGAAGCCACCTTCGAAGAACTTCAGGCTGCCCTGCCCGACCTCACCGTGGAACTGGTGCACGGGCGCATGAAAGCAAAGGAAAAAGCTGAGCGCATGGCACGCTTCTCCCGTGGCGAGGCACAGCTGCTGATTGCCACCACGGTGATCGAGGTGGGCGTGGATGTGCCCAATGCCACCCTGATGGTGATGGAGAATGCCGAACGGCTGGGCCTGGCCCAGTTGCATCAGCTACGCGGCCGCGTGGGCCGGGGTGGTGAACAGAGTTATTGCCTGCTGCTCTACAAGAGCCCGCTGTCGCAGACCGGCAAGAAGCGGCTGGCGGTGATGCGCGAGACCACCGATGGCTTTGTGATTGCCGAGGAAGATCTGAAACTGCGCGGCCCCGGCGAATGGCTGGGCACCCGCCAGACCGGCGATCTGGCGTTCCGGATTGCCGACCTGGTGCGGGATGAGGCCCTGATGGAACCTGCCCGGGAAGTGGCCGACCGGCTGCTGGCAGAATGCCCGGCGCTGGTGGATCCGTTACTGCGCCGCTGGCTCAAGGGCGGCCAGGATTATGCGGATATTTAGGGAGCCTCTGAACAACTCCTTGCATGCTCAGTCTTTCAGGCTGATTCACAATCTAGGCGCACTTTTGAAGGCATGCTGGTTGCCTGTCGAGAAAGTGCAACAACGAGTGTGGATCAGCCTGGAAGACCCGGAGGGCGCGACCTGAAGCGCACATCAGCTGCGCCTTGCCTCTTGAAAAGGGAGCCACCCTTCCCCTCGAGACAAGACACAACTGCTGCACGCTTCAGGCCACGCTGAGTACGCAAGGAGTTGTTCAGAGGCTCCTTAACGCCAGATGCTGGACGCCTGAGGCCTGACGCTAAAACAGCCCTGATTCTCGCTGTGGGAGCTTGCCTGCAAGCGATTGAGCCTTACCAAATGCAATATCGCTTGCAGGCAAGCTCCCACAGCAGAAGCCCTGCAGACTTAACGCCAACGACCTGCATTCACTCCCCGGAAAGCACCTTCACCGGGATCCACTTGTGCTTGAGGCGCATCAGCTCGCCGCTGTTCATCCATTCCTTCAGCACCGTATCCACCTGCTCTTTCAGCAAGCGGTTTTCCGGAGCCATGACCCAGGCCAATTGCTCACTGGTCAGCGGCTTGTAGAGGCCGAGCAGTCCGGAACGGTATTTGGGATTGTTGGCCAGATTCCAGACCGTGGGCGCATCATGCACATAGGCATCCACCTCCCCGGTAATGAGCGCCTCCATGGCCGCGGCGTTACTGTCGAAGCCAACACCCTGATTGGTTTTGCTCTGCACCAGGGTCTCCCCGGTGGTGCCATTCTTGTAACCCACCCGGAAATCGCTGCGCAGCAGCACACCAGGAGCCGACAGGCGTGCGGCATCTTCCAGCCGCACTACTGCCATCTGGCCGATGGTGGTGTAAGGCAGGCTGAACAGAAAGTGCTGCTGACGCTCAGTGGTGATAGAGATACCGGACATGATGATGTCGATCTCTCCCTGCTGGAGCGCGGCAAACAGGCCAGCCAGTGAATGCTGCTGAAACTGCACAGGCCGCCCCAGGGCATCACCCAGCTGGTTGGCAAAGTCCACTTCCAGTCCGGCCAGAGCCCCGTCATCTTCCACGAAGATGATCGGCGGATAGTCCGCCATGACCCCTACCCGCAACGGCTCTCCCTTCGGTTCTCCCAGGCTGGCACAGCCAGACAGCAGCGCCCCCATCAACACCATCAGTAACGTGACTATTCGCATTGTGCTTTCCTGTTGATTCACGTGGCCTGGATCGCATCAGCGCAGGCCACCTGGTTTCTGCCCTGACGTTTGGCCGCGTACATTTGCCGGTCCGTGGCGTCCAGAAATTCGTTGATGTCTGAACAGGCGGAAGGCAAACAGGTGTTAACCCCCAGGCTGATTGTCACCTGCTTGGGTTTATCCCCCGGCACCGCTGAATGGGCAATCGCTGCACTCTCGATGCCCGCCCGGCAACGCTCCGCGACCACCCGTGCCGCGGCAGCATCGGTTTCCGGCAGGATAATGGCAAACTCTTCACCGCCGAAGCGCGCCACCATATCCCGGGGGCGCACCGCCGCTTTCTGCAATTCTGCGGCAATGGCTTTCAGGCAATCATCCCCGGCCAGATGCCCGTAATGATCGTTGTATTGCTTGAAATGATCCACATCCACCAGGATCAGCGACAGACAGGTATGTTTGCGACGGGCATCGCCCCATTCCCGTGCCAGCACCTGGTCGAACAGGCGGCGGTTACCCAGCTCGGTGAGGCCATCCTGAAACGACAGCACCTCCAGTTCCTTGCGTAAACGCTCCAGCTCCTGCTCGTTTTGCTTGCGCTCGGTAATGTCGAACATGAAGCCGACCAGCGCCTCCACTTCACCGTCCTCGCGGCGTACCACATGGACCACATCACGAATCCACACGTACTCTCCGTCACTGGTAAGCGCACGGTAATCGGCTTCATGATCCACCCCGGACTGGGACTGGGACACACAGAAATCCACTACCCAGGCCTGATCATCGGGATGCATCCGTGACACCCAGTCATCAATGCCCTTCCAGCTACCCTGCTCCCAGCCCAGCACCTCTTCGATCTGCGGCCCCATATAACTGAAGGTCATGGTCTGCCAGTCGATCCGCCAGGGAATCGCCTTGGTGGATTCCAGCAAGGTGCGGTAGGTGTTGAGATCGGGCTCATAGGGATGGGAAGACATCGGCTTACTCCGGCGAGGTGCCACTGAATACTGAGCGTTTTCAGCGTGTTACTCAAGGTAAAGCGCCTGCCATACCGTGCTGGGCGCCTTTTATCTGATTGCCATGCAATAAACGTGAAAATTTGCTGTCACAGCCTCTGGTAAAGCCGGTCGCAGCTCATTACTATCGCGCCGCTTTTCACTACGGCCCGCTGGGCCGCGCCAGACACCACAGGAGACAAACATGGCTGCAGCTCCCAAACCCATGCGTAACTGGGCGGCTATCGACCCGCTGATGCGCAAGGGCGGTGCCCACCAGGTACCGAAAAAACAGACCCGCCCGAAGATGGACTGGCGCGACGCGCTGGATGATTTCGAGGACTGGCGGAATGAAGAAACCAGCGACAATTTGGCGGGCGACATCGAGGAGGCAGAAGCCCCCTCTTTTTTGGGCCGCTCTACGGCTGCGAGTCCCATTGAGAGCCTCTCACTCCAACGCTTCTGAATTCCCGGCTCTTTGACTTTCGAAACTCGTCACTCGTCACTCGCAACTGAATCTCCCACGCGCTCAACGCCACCACATCCACCATTTTCCTGACGGATTTCGTCATTGTTGGCCGTTGCTCCTAAAGGCATTCTGTACAGAACCAGCCAGTTCTGAACGGATCGACCATGACCAACCAACGCATTCTTGTTACCGGTGCCACCGGTGCCCAGGGCGGCGCCCTGATTCCCCTGTTGCTTGAAAAGGGCTTTACCGTGCGCGCCCTGACCCGCAATCCGGACAAGCCAGCCGCCCGAGCGCTGGCCCGTGAGGGGGTTGAGGTTGTTGCCGGAGATCTGGATGACAGTGTGTCCCTGCAGCTGGCCTGCAAGGATTGTTACGGTGTCTTCGCCCTGCAGAATTTCTGGGAAAAAGGCGTGGGCTACCAGCGCGAGATCGATCAGGGCATCCGCCTGGCCGATGCCGCCGCCGCAGCGGGCGTGCAGCACTTTCTGCAGACTTCCGTCGCCGGCTGCGAGGAAGCTGGCAATGTGCTGCACTTCGCCAGCAAGTGGCAGATCGAACAACACATCGAAAAACTGGGCCTGCCGTTCACCATGTTGCGCGAAGTGTTCTTCATGGAAAATTTCTTCGAACCGGTGATGGGCAACAAGGGCAAGAAAGCCATCAACCCGGCCCTGGTGCTGGCTACCCTGGATGGCTGCCTGAACAAGGACGTCCCTTTCCACATGGTCACGGTGGAGGACATTGCCCGCGCCAGCGCCGAGATCTTTGCCAACCCGGACAAGTTCATCGGCACCCGTCCTGATCTGGCCAGCGATGTACTGACGGTGGCGCAGATGAAACAGATCTACCGGAACGTCACCGGCAAGCGCCCACTCCCCTTCCGTATTCCACTCTGGGCCCTGCGCCTGAGCAATGCGGAAGCGGCACGCCAGTATGTCTGGAACAACACGGTACGCTGGCGATTCGATCTGGAAAGCGTACGCAAGGACTTTCCGTTTCTGACCTCTTTCGAGACCTTCCTGCAACAGCGCCTTGCCGCGCGGAATAATAAAAACCACTAGATGGGGCAATCACCATGCCGGTTATATATGTAGAGCATGCTTTCCAGCACAACGCCGACACTGTGTGGCATCGAATTCGTGATTTTTCCGATCTGAGCTGGCTGCCCGGCGTCGCCGGCTGCAGCGTGAAAGGCGAAGGGGTGGGCGCGGTGCGCACGGTCACCACCGTGGATGGCGGCGAGGTAATCGAAGCACTGACCGCCATGGATGAACAGGCCCGCGCTTTTGGCTACCGCATCATCAAGGCGCCCGGTGTTCGCGAAGAGACCCATTACCAGGCGACGGTGGAAGTACAGCCCACAGACAGCGGCAGCACGGTGATCTGGCAGGCCCAGTTCAACGGCGGCAATGCGCCGGAGGAGAAAGTGGAAATGGCACGGCAGGGGGCAGAAAAGATGTACGCGCTGTGTCTTGAGAATCTGGCGGGGTTGCTGGGTTAAAGGCAGTCGCGAGGTACGAGTTTCGAGTTTCGAGTTTCGAAAGGCAAACACTCAAGGCGGGACGATTTTCCCACGACGCGGCATCGTCGGTTTTGATCTTCGCAACTCGAAACTCGTTACTCGCTACGCCCATCATCAGGCTCGTTAGCTCTGCACGCTTACAAACGGAAAATTCTTTTATTCCTCGCAGATCCAGGATTTCGCCTCTTGCTCCTGATCGCGTTCGAATACCTTGACCTGAATGTGACTGAACAGCCGGGAGGATAATCGCGCCAACCGGTGCACCCAGTCTGCGTCGGAGACCACGACCTTGCGTTCTACATCATTCCAATGGCGAATGCCGAATTTGAGATCTTCCAGCAGGGTATCCATGGCCACCCCGCCAAACCGTTCCAGTTCCACATAGACACGCACCTTGCCGTGCTCCTGCAGAACCGCTTCCAGCTTTTCCACCATGCTGTCGAATTCGGGCCGGGTGATCTTGCCGGAGATGCGCACGCCCACCACGCGACTGTCTGCAAACGGAATCAGGGTCAGCATGATTGTCTCTCCCTTCTTCTGCCCATCAACGGAACGGTGTCAGGTCCTCTCTCGGTCAACCCTGACTCAAGTTCGTTAACGCTATCACTCGGCCGGGCTGAAATCCGGTGCTGCATCACGGTCGCCACGATTCTCTGTGCCCGCATCCTTCTTCAACTCCACCTGCTCCGGCGATGAGCCAGACACGGGGGCGCCGTCTGCGCTTTCCGCCCAGGCCGAGGCGGTGGTTACCAACATCAGGGCTGCGGCGGCCAGAACCTTGCTTGTCATGTTCGCTCCTTGACTACTCAACAGTGAACGTCAGCAGGTATGACAACAGCAAAACGGTTTCTCTCCGGAGAAAATGAAAAAGATTCAGGAAGGAGTGTTGATAATACCTGGATCATTGCGGGATGGAGGAAATGAACCTACACCGCAATACCGATCCTGGCCTGACTGTTATCCCGAAAATCACGGTGGAACCACCACTCCTACAGAGAGGTAAAGCCTCCCCTGTAGGAGCCTTGCTCGCAAGGCGATGGGTGCTGCGAGGTTTACACCGGCGCCGGATCGTCATGCCAGCATGGACCACAGCAGGTCGGGGACATCGGTTGGCGCCCCGAGCTGGGGCGCCAGACAGGATGGTTATGCCTTGAGAATATACGTCAGCATTTCCACCACTTGCTCAGGAGTGCGGGCCACGGCGTCAGCCGCCGCATCCACTTCCTTGAGCGGGTGATCATGCTCTTCCTCGTGGAGGATGATCATGGGCGTACCCAGGGCTGCGGTATAGCCCGCATCAAAGGCCGCATTCCATTGCTTGTACTGGGGCCCGAAGCGAACCACCACCAGATCCGCCTCATCGATCAGCTTGCGGGTGCGGATGCCGTTGATGCCGGCGCCCAGTCGATCTTCCCAGAAGCGTTTGTCTTCCGCGCCGAGAATATTCACGCCTACCTTGTCGCTGGCTTCGTGATCGGTCACCGGGCTGGTAAATTCGATATCCAGTTCCCGTTCGGCACAACCCTGGATGATCCGTTCGCGCCAATCGGTGTGGATCTCACCGGACAGATATACAGTCCAAAAACTCATCGCTCTCTCCCATTTTCAGCAATCTCGGCCCATGCGGGCGCTCGCAGCATAGAGGCTGCCCATCACGGTTGCAAAAGGCAACTTGAACGCCGCGGGGGGCTGCTCTTAAATGCGTTCACCAATGTTCACTAATGAGGGGAAGGTTAGGTCATGCGTATGACAATGGCGCTGCTGTTTGGCCTACTGCTGCTGAGTGGTTGCGACAACACGGATCCAACAGGCAAAACACCGGCGGATGCCGACACTCATCGCCACAGTGCGGACACCCCTCGCCCTCCCACCCGGATTCGCATCGAGCTGAAAAAGAGCGCACCACAATGCGACGGCAAAGGTTGCCCCAGCGTGCAGGTGAACTGGCTTAATTACGAGCAGCAACCGGTGCTCAACAAGGCCATCGAAACCCGTTTAGCCGCCATGATGGTGCGCATGGAAGGGGACGCCGTCCATGATGGCAGCATAGAAGGGCTCGCCGATGCCTTTCTCGCCGACGCCGCGGACATGGCCATGGCCTCGCAACAGGGCTGGGAATTACGCGCCTCGGTAAAACAGCAACGAATCGAGAATGACTTGCTGACCCTGAGCATGGAAAGCTACGAATACACCGGCGGCGCCCATGGCCAACCCAATGTGGGTTACTTCCATTGGGACCTGCAGCGCCAGCAATGGCTGAAGCTGGAAGATCTGCTGGTGCCGGGCAAGGAATCCGATTTCTGGACCCTTGCACAACAGGTGCACCGCGACTGGCTGGATGCCCAGCAGCTGGACCAGACCTTCCGGGAAAGCTGGCCCTTCGAGAAGACCGATGATGGCTACTTCAACGGCGAGGGCATGGTGCTGCAGTACAACGTCTACCACATCGCCCCCTATGCCATGGGACAGCCGAAACTGGTGTTGCCTTATGAAAAACTGAAAGGGATTGTGCGGCAGAAGTATTTGCCTGATTAGTTTCGAGTTGCGAGTAACGAGTTGCGAAAGGCCAAACCCGGACAGTGGTTTGTTTTAGATTTTCGTCACTCGCTTCTCGTCACTCGATACTGAATGCCCATCAGGACGCCGCCAGCAACAACAGGAACACCAGCTCCGATAACACTACGCTGGCACCCAGGGCATCGCCGGTGTAGCCGCCCAGATTTTTCCTGAGCATGCCTCCCCAGACCACAACCACCAGAGCGATCGATATCAGCGCCGCCAGCGTTACCTGAAAGGCAAGGGCGATGAACGCAACGCCCACCGCGGCCACCGCCAACCGCTGACCGCTGAACCCCTCCGCCACCGGTTTGCTCTTGCTGGTATCCGGGTCACTCACATACGGCAGCCATCGCATCAGACAAAGCGGAGTGAGTCGACTGATGGCAGGCGCCAACAGCAGGCCCAGCCATACCGGCGACACTTCGGTCTGCAGTACCACTTTTAACAGCAGCACCATCACCAGCGCCGCCGCACCATAGGTGCCGATGCGGCTGTCTTTCATGATCTCGAGCCGGCGCGCCACGGTATAGCCTCCACCGAGACCATCGGCACTGTCTGCCATGCCGTCCTCATGAAAGGCACCGGTGATCCAGAGATGAAAGGCCACCACCAGAAGCACACAGACCTGTGGCGACCACAACATGGCCAGCAGGCTATACAGCCCCGCGTACAGCGCGCCCAGCAGCAACCCCACCAAAGGAAAATAAACGCTGCACTGGTTCATCAGGCGCTGGGAGTAGTCCACCTTTACCAGCATGGGAATTCGGGTCAAAAATCCCAGCGCCAGCCAGAATGCCTGCCATTCCCGTTGCAGGCTGAAGCCGTTCCCCTTCATTGACCTCCCCCGGCAAAGTGGCGGAGAGGGTCCAGATAAAACATCTTCTTCCAACCCTGGGGGGCGCCATCCGCCTTCCAGATCAGAGGCAGCAGGCTCACCAGCGAGTAATGCAGATGGGGCGGCTTGCCGGCAGCATTACCACTGTCACCCACTGTGCCCAACTGGTCCCCCTCAGCCAGCCACAGCCCATTGCCAACCGTCTGGTCCAGGTGAGCGTAATAATGCAGGCGCCACTTCGGCCCCAGCATCAGCACAACCCTGCCTCCGCGGGCCAGCTCGCCGCGGAAAAGCACCACCCCGCCACTACTGGCCAGTACCGGTGTGCCCTTGATGGCAAAGATATCCACCCCCTTGTGCACCCCGGAGCGACCCCAGGGGTAATACCAGAACGTATCCGGATGCCAGTCGCCGCTGCCAGCGCCGACCACCGGAATCTGACGACTCTCTGGCAGAAACAGGCCCGCCACCAGTACGGCAACCACCACCAACAACAAACGACGCACTACAATGCGGATGCGCGACATAATTCCAGCCACCTCTCAATCCCCGGGCTGCGATATTTCTGACGGTGCAGCACAAAATAAAAATCCCGACTGAAGTCACGGTGCGGCACCGGCAACTCCACCAGCGACCCCCGACGAAACGCCTCACGCAGACACACCCGCGACAGACAGCTGATGCCAAGCCCGGCTTCCACCGCCCGCTTGATCGCCTCGGTATGCTCCAGCTCCAGGGCCAAATTCAACTCCGGTACCAGCCCATGCAGGGCCCGCTCGAAGGTCTGCCGGGTACCGGAACCAGACTCGCGAACGATCCAGGGAGCGCGGCGCAGATCGTCATCCGTCAGCGCCTGCTTGCTGGCCAACTCATGCTGCGGGCTGCAGAACACCACCAGCTCATCCTCCCGCCAGGGCAGCAACTCCAGATCCGGATGATTCAGCTCGCCTTCGATCAGTCCAAGGTCCAGTTCAAAGCCCAGCACCCGATCGACAATGGAGCGGGTATTGGCCACTTCCAGATGTACCCGGGCGCCCGGCTGCTGGGCCATGTAGTCCGCCATGATCCCCACCGCCAGATAGTTACCAATGGTCAGGGTGGCGCCCACATTCAACTGGCCCAGGTCCTTATGGCTTTGCAGGTCGGCCTCCAGTTCCCGGGCCTGGGCCAGCAGCGCCTCTGCCCGCGGCCAGAACTGTCGCCCCAGCTCATTGAGTTTCAAGCGCTTGCCGGCCCGCTCGAAGAACTTCACCTCATAGAGCCTTTCCAGCTCCTTCAGCGCCCCCGAGGCCGCCGACTGGCTCATGCTCAGGCTTTCCGCCGCCTTGCTGATGTTCTCGTGATGCGCCGTGGCCAGGAACACCTGGAGCTGGCGCAGGGTGAATTTCATGCTCCCTCCGGTCGCGGCATCACGCTTCATGCAACACGCAACACGCAACAACGCGATAACCGCCTGATTATTCAGGAATCTCTTCCCCGCGCCCAATTCGGCAGCGCGCGCAACAAACATTTCCGCCTCCACCATCACTGGCCCGCGTTGTTGCGTGTAGCGTGATGCGTGCCGCGTTATCGGTAATGCCGATATACAATATCGTAATTACCCATTTTACCGATAACAAGACTTCGATTAAATTTCCACCAACTGGAATTTTGGAATAAGCGCTGATTTAACTATGTCTAATTTGAATACCGAAACCGTTACTAGCGTTCGCCACTGGAACGACACCCTGTTCAGCTTCACCACCAGCCGGGACTCGGGTTTCCGTTTCAAGAATGGCCACTTCACCATGATCGGTCTTGAACAGGACAATGGCCGTCCGCTGCTGCGCGCCTATTCCATTGCCAGCGCCAACTACGAGGAAGAGCTGGAGTTTTTCAGCATCAAGGTACCGGATGGCCCGCTCACCTCCCAGCTGCAGAAGATCCAGCCCGGCGACAAGATCTACGTGAGCCGCAAGCCCACCGGCACTCTGGTGGCTGACCACCTGCTGCCGGGCAAGAACCTGTGGCTGCTCTCCACAGGCACGGGTCTGGCGCCGTTCATGAGCATCATCAAGGATCCGGAAGTGTACGATCAGTACGACCATGTGATCCTGACCCACGGCGTGCGCCATGTGTCCGAGCTGGCCTATCAGGACATCATTGAGAACGAGCTGCCGAACAATGAATTCTTCGGCGAGTTCGTGAAGGGCAAACTGCTCTATTATCCGACGGTGACCCGCGAGCCGTTCCGCAATCAGGGTCGTCTCACCGACCTGATGAGCAGCGGCAAGATCTTCGACGATCTGGGTCTGCCGAAGCCGAGCCTGGAGAACGACCGCTTCATGCTCTGCGGCAGCCCGGCCATGCTCAAGGACACCACCGAGATCCTCGACAACTGGGGCTTCAAGGAAACCCGTGCCGGGGTACTGGGCGAATACGTGATCGAGCGGGCGTTTGTGGAGAAGTGAGACGCAACATGCTGCACGCTTCACGCAACATGCTTGAAGACAAGGGCCGCTTTCGCGGCCCTTTTTTGTTGCTGCCGGATGCCTGACGTGTAAATCCCCTGACGAGCACAGAGAGCGCCTACATCAGGCTATGTCCCGGCCATGAACCTGTCCCTCGCAAACTGCTACTATGAATATGTTTGCCTTTGAGGGGGACGTGACTTTTGCAGCCACAATCCATTGCATTGATTGGCGCAGGCACCGCTGGACTGGCTACAGCCGCAGTACTTGCAGAACAGGGGCATCGAGTCACACTGATTGAGCGTGCCAAAACGCTGGAACCTGTTGGGGCAGGCTTGCTGCTTCAACCTTCCGGGTTGCAAGTACTTCGGGAAATGGGCCTGTACGAAGCCATTACGCATTATGGTGCCCGGATTGATGCCCTGGTCGGCCACACCCGCAGCGGCCGCCGGATCATGAACACCTCCTATGGCACCCTGGACACTAAGCTCCATGGCCTTGGTATCCACCGTGCCAGTCTCTGTCATGTTCTTAGTAAGCACCTGCAAAGCCTGCCTCACCAGCGCCTGATGGGACATACCGTCGCAACCGTGGACACGGCCGAAGACCACACCATGGTGGAGACGGAACACCAGGGAGCCAGCCAATCCTTTCGGTTCGATGCCATACTGATTGCCAATGGTAGCCACAGCCAGCTTCGCCCCGCCGCCTGGACCCGCTTTGACCAGCTTTACCCCTGGGGCGCCATGTGGTCCATGCAGCCCATGGTCAACGCCTTTGCGGCGCCGTTGCTGCAACAACGCTACCACCATGCCAGCCAGATGGCAGGCATCCTGCCCACAGGAAGCCAGCCGGACAAACCCGGCCAGCCCCTCGCCAGCTTCTTCTGGAGCCTGCCAGTCTCACAGATGGCAGATTGGCAGCATCCCGACTTTGATTTCAGCTTCTGGCGGCAACAGGCACTGCAACTCTGGCCAGAACTGGAAACCTTTCTGGCCCCTCTCAGTCATCAGAGCCAGCTGCTGGCTGCGACCTATCGGGACGTGATCATGGATTGTTGGGGAAAGAACCGACTAGGCGTGATCGGTGATGCCGCCCATGGCATGAGCCCGCAACTGGGCCAGGGGGCCAATATGGCCCTGCTGGATGCCCGGGCCATTGGCAAGGCGGTGGCCACATCGGACAGTTGGCCTGCAGTCTGGGAGACCTACCACAGACAACGAGGCCCGCAGATCCGTTTTTATCAACGCATGAGCCGCTGGTTAACCCCGGCTTTCCAATCCCACAGCCGCCTGGTTTCCACTGGCCGGGATCTGTTCTTTCCCCTCATGGAACAGATCCCGTGGCTGCGCCTGCAAATGGTAAAGACCGTTGCCGGACTGAAAGAAGGACTAGTGGATTAAGAAGCATCGGCATCACATGCAATCGCCTCGAATCTCAAGCAGCCACAAAAAAAGGACCGCAAAGCCACTGCTGTCCCACAGTTTCATGAAGATCCTGAGGAAGTGGAGGCGCCTTCTCCTGTGGGAGCTTGCTTGCAAGCGAATAGTCCTTTTCCGCACCAACATTCGCCTGCAAGCAGGCTCCCACGAGACAGGCATCTGCGAGTGTCAAAATGCGCCGGTGAAATCCTGTTTCCCTAAACAGAGAAACCCGCCGGCTTGCCAGCCTGGCGGGTTTCGGACTTCGCTAAATCAAACTGTGGGACAGCAGTGCCGCAAAGCGGTCCTTTTTCTTAAGCGTGGTGCATGTTGCGTGAAGCGTGATGCAGCCGCGAAGCGGCCTAAAACTTATAGGCGAAGCTCACCGAGGCGCCGATCTGGTACATGCGCAGGGCGATGGTCTGGCCCGGGCCCAGCGGATTCTCGCCTTCCACTTCCTTCTCCGGGGAGTAGAACGCCATGCCGGAAATGTCCCACTTGTCGTTCAGGGCGGTGGTCACGCCAGCAGTGTAGTGCCACTCCTGCACGCCCGGGGCAAGGATGTTGAACAGTACTTCCTCATCCGGAATCGGCTGCTCACCATAGCTGACACCGGCACGCAGCTGGGTGTCGTTGGTCAGGTCCAACTGGTAGCCCAGCTTGTAGGTGGTCATGTCATCCCAGCCGAAGCCGGCACCATTGTCGTCACCCAGACGGCTCTGCTGCAGAAGCAGGGGCTGGATGGAATTACCCACCGCATCCACTTCGGAATAACGCACGTGCTGCACGTCGAACAGCACATGATGACGACCACCCTGCCAGGCCAGGCCCACATTGAGCATGGGCGGGATATCGAAATCGCCCTGCTCGGCAAACAGACCGGCGTAGTCATCAAACTCGGACATGTAGATGCGTGAGCGGTAGCTGGCACCCAGGCGCAGTTGCTCGCTCACCCGACCCTGCCAGCCCAGCTGAACACCATAGCCCCAGCTTTCGTCGGTGCCGTTGTCATTCAGGTTGGCCGGATCGGAGGAGAACATGGAAAACGCGGCCAGGCCCTGAGCCTCGAAACGCTGGTAGGCCACGATCGGCGCAATGCCCACCGCCTGCTTGTCATCCAGCTGGAAGCTGTAGGACGGCATGATAAACAGCTGTTCCAGGTTCACACCCGCATCCCCGCCGTAGAAGGGGCCCATGGCATCCTTGTCGTAATCGGTGTTCATGCCACCGTTACCGAACAGGGTGAGGCCCACGGTGTGCTTGTCATCCAGGGCGCGCTTGTAACCGAAATGCGGGATCACGAAATGCTCGGAGCTGCTCTCATAGGTACCTGGCCGAAGGTAGAAGGTGCCCATGGGAGGCATACCCGCAGGGCCACCCTCCACTTCATACTCTCGGCGGGGAGAAAACCACTCGGCACCCACATCCAGACGATCTTCCACAAAGCTCATCCCGGCCGGGTTGGCGGCGGCGGCAATGGCGTCCTGGGACCAGGCCACGCCAGTGCCGGCCATGCCTTTGCTGATGGTGCCGTAGCCATGGGAGAAGTAGCCGTTGGTGGCCAATACGGGGGATGCCAGCCCAAGCAGGGCCAGTGCGGAAAGTCGTCTCATTGCAGCCTCTCTGGAGGGAGTCAGGGGTAAGAGGGAGGCGCACTATAGCGAATGGCGTTCATATAAAAAAGCAATCAAATGAAATATGAATATCGTTTTTTGTAATGACTGGTACGGAAGTGCACTTTTCTGCGTAGAGACACCGTTGATCAAAAAAACTGATTGGAGCCCGTCACTGACAGGCCTCCCTTGCCAGGGCTTCTCGGCGCAGGATGACATGACAGCAACAATCGTGGAGAGCCATCATGTACTCAAGCACCACCACCATCCTCACCGAACAGGGGCAACGATTGATCACCCGTCTGGGGCGCCACTGGGGCCACAAGTTTGCTGTGGTCCAGGAAGACCACCGGCTCACCATTCCCTTCAGCGAAGACTCCCGGGCCGACATGCAGGTGCAGGCCGAGGGTTTGAGAGTACGGATCGATACGTCAGATCCGGAACGTCTGGGCAGCCTGCAGCAAGTGGTTGCGGATCACCTGCAACGATTTGCCAAGGACCAGACGCTGCAATTCCACTGGCAGGTGATTTGAGGGAAGCGCTGGTCTGAAATGTCAGGCAGTGGTGCTTTCGGTATACCCCGGAGAGACTTGGCCATTGAACCGCCGGGCCTCCGGGACAACACTATGTATCCCCCCGGTAATGGCAGAGACCCGCCCCATGGAACGGCCCGGAAAACTGAAGACCCTGATCAAGATGTTTGATCTGCGCCACATGAAAAGCTGGAACAACATGCGCAGCAGCATGGGCTTTACCCGCAGCCTGTTTTTGCCCAGCCGCTCTGCAGACAACCTGGACCAGATCTTCAATTTCCAGCTACTGACCCCGTCGCTGGCCAGCTCCGGACAACCCAGCGAAGAACAGTTCAAACGCATCGCCAAAGCCGGCTTTACCACGGTGATCAATCTGGCCCCACATGGCGCGGAAAACGCGCTGGAAGATGAGGCGCTACTGCTGAAAGAGCTGGGCCTGTATTACATGCATATTCCGGTGGATTTCAAGAAACCCACCGACTGGGATTACAAACGCTTCTGCCACACCATGAAGGAAGCCGGGGATCAGCCCGTGTGGGTGCACTGCGCCGCCAACATGCGCGTGTCAGCCTTTCTCTACCGTTACCGCATCGAGAAGCTGGGCGTAGACGAAGAGATCGCCCGTCGCGACATGGAAAAGATCTGGACGCCGTTTGGGGTGTGGAAGGATTTTATTGAGGGGAAGGCCGCGTAGGGTTGCGGGAATACCTGATCGCCGTGGGGTCGATCCGTGCTTCATACGGTTCGTCGGCAGTTTGAGAAGCGTTTCTGGAATCCTTACCTCGCTTAGGCTCGGATCGCGAGCAGGCTCGCTCCTACAGCGGCTTCGCAGAAAAGCTGAAACGCCCGGAACTTTTCGGATTATTCCTATCCAAGCGCTAGCTTGTAGCTTGTAGCTTGTAGCTTGTAGCTTGTAGCTATTATCTATTTCTTCGGCGGTTGCAGGCTGACCGGCTGGGCCAGTGCGTCAATGGCTTCGGCGGGCTTCTCGTCGAGATCCTTTGTGGCACCGCAACTGACACACTCCATCCACTGGCGATCGCCATCGATGATGCGCTGGATCTTGTCCATCTGCCCACACTCCGGGCAAGTGGCCCCGGCAATAAACTGTCGTTTCATGAGTACTCCGTACCTGACGCTGAACGCCCAACGCCTGACACTGTTTGGCGTCGGGCATCAGGCGTCATGCGTCCAGCGTTTTAGCCATTGATTCCCGAATGACGCAACAGCGGTTCCACGCTCGGCTCACGGCCGCGGAAGGCCTTGAACAGATCCATGGGTTCGCGGCTGCCGCCCATGGCGAGGATGGCGCTGCGGAATTCACGGCCGGTGGCCTCGTTGAATTCCCCTTCTTCCTCGAAGCGGGAGAACGCATCGGAGGACAGCACTTCCGCCCACTTGTAGCTGTAGTAGCCCGCCGCATAGCCGCCGGCAAAGATATGCCCGAAGCTGTTGGGGAAGCGGTTGAACGCCGGTGGCTGGATTACCGATACCTGCTCGCGCACTTCATCCAGCACCGCCTGAATGCTCAGGCCATCCTGGTACTCGGCATGGATACGCATGTCGAACAGGGAGAACTCGATCTGCCGCACCATCTGCATGGCACTCTGGAAGTTCTTGGCTGCCAGCATTTTTTCCAGCTTGTCTTTCGGCAACGGTTCACCGGTTTCGTAATGACCGGAAATCAGGGCAATACCCTCTTCCGTCCAGCACCAGTTTTCCAGGAACTGACTGGGCAGCTCCACCGCATCCCAGGCCACGCCATTGATGCCGGAAATACCGGAGACATCCTGCTCGGTAAGCATGTGATGCAGGCCATGACCAAACTCGTGGAACAGGGTGACCACTTCATCGTGGGTAAGCAGGCCGGGCTTGCCGCCAGCAGGCGGGGCAAAGTTACAGGTCAGGTAGGCCACCGGCGTCTGCAGGCTGCCGTCGGCACGACGGCGGCGAATGCGGGCGTCGTCCATCCAGGCACCACCGCGCTTGCCGGTACGGGCATACATGTCCAGATAGAAAGCCGCCCGCACGGAGCCGTCATCATCCACCAGTTCATAGAAACGTACGTCGTCGTGCCAGGTGTCCACGTCTTCGCGCTTTTCGAACTTGATGCCAAACAACTTGCCGACGATACCGAACATGCCGTTGATCACAGTGTCCGCCGGGAACCAGGGGCGCAGCTCTTCCTCGGAAATGCTGTAGCGTTCCTCGCGCAGGCGCTCGCTCCAGAAACCGATGTCCCAGGGCTGCAGATCCTCGGCTCCCTGCTCGGCCGCAAAGGCCTTGAGTGCCGCCAGCTCTTCCTCTGCCTGAGGCTTGGCCCGTTTGGCGAGATCTTCGAGGAAGGTCATCACCTCACGAACGTCCCGCGCCATCTTGGTGGCCAGGGACTTTTCCCCGTAGTTGGCAAAGCCCAACAGTGCCGCCTGCTTGTGACGCAGGGCGAGGATCTCATTCATGATCGACGCATTATCAAACTGGCCGGCATGGGGGCCCTGATTGGACGCCTTGGTAGTCCAGGCGGTGTACATCTCCTTGCGCAGTTCCGGGTTCTTGCTGTGGCTCATCACGGCGATAAATACCGGTGCATCCAGGGTCAGCAGCCAGCCGTCCTTGCCGTCGGCTTTTGCCCGGTCCGCCGCACCCGCCCTGGCACTCTCCGGCAGGCCATCCAGCTCGGCTTCCTCGGTCACATGTTTGGTCCAGGCCTGGGTGGCATCCAGCACGTTGTCAGAGAACTTGCTGGTGAGCTCGGACAGGCGCTTGGAATTGGCCATGTACTCGGCTTTCTTGTCTTCCGGCAGATCCACCCCGGAAAGGCGGAAATCGCGCAGGGTGTTTTCCAGATCCTTCTGCTGGGCTTCGCTGAGCGTGTCCCACTCGGCACTGTCGCGCACCGCCTGGAAGGCCGCGCACAGGGCCGCATTCTGGCCTACTTCGGTGCCGTATTCGCTGAGCAGCGGTAGACAACTGTTGTAGGCGTTTCGCAGTGCCTCATCCTGGGCCACCGCATTGAGGTGGCCGGCCGGACCGAATGCCTTGCCGAGTCGGTCGTCTTCTTCATCCAGCGCCTGCACCAGGTGGGCGTAGTCAAACTTGCCCGCCGCCAGCACCTGTTCGATACGGGCGCGGCCATCGGCTACCAGCTGCTCCACCGCAGGCAGGACATGCTCCGGCTTGATAGCCGAGAAAGGGGGAAGATCGGGGTAATCAATCAGCGGATTGTTGTTGCTCATTCGGTATCGGTCCTGCTTCTGTGGGCGCTGCCGGCAAGCGATGACGGGCGGTGTCATCCGGTTGCAGCAGCGTCTGGAAAATCAGCCACTTGCTCAGCACGAAAACGCCAAGCAAGATCATCACTATCAACAGTATACGGGTGGGTGGCTTGTTCATGCGCCTCCCTGACCATGAATTTAGACTATCGAGTGTATCAGTGATGGGGATTCGCCGCTTTGAAGACAAGGCCCCGCAATTGGGGGATCGGGTATTTGTAGACAGGGACGCCACCGTGCTCGGGGATGTCACCCTCGGGGACGATAGCTCCGTGTGGCCCAAGGCGGTGATCCGCGGCGACATGCATCATATCCGTATCGGCAAGCGGGTCAGCATCCAGGACAATGCGGTGTTGCACATCACCCATGACTCCACCTTCAACCCCGGCGGCTATGGCCTGACCATCGGCGACGACGTCACCATTGCACACCAGGCCATGCTGCATGGCTGCACCCTGGGCAGCCGGGTGATGGTGGGCATGCAGGCCATCATCATGGATGGCGTGGTGGTGGAAGACGAGGTCATCATAGCCGCCGGCTCCCTGGTGAGCCCGGGCAAGCGCCTGGAAAGCGGCCATCTTTACCGCGGCCAGCCGGCCAAACAGGCTCGACCGTTGACCGATGAAGAGCGGGAGTTCCTGAGTTATGTGGCCGGAAATTATGTGCGCTTGAAGGATCGTTATATGGCGGATGGGGAGCATACCTAGGAGTACCATGCCCCCTTTGCAGGGCCCCATGACAAACCAGGACGCGAGTTGCGAGTTGCGAGTTGCAAGTTGCGAAGATCAAAATCCAAAGTGGCTCTACCCTCTACCCTGCAGGATTTTGGTTTTCGAAACTCGCTTCTGGAATCCTTACCTCGCCAAGGCTCGGATCGCTTGCAGGCAAGCTCCTACGGGTTCTAACAAGGACATGTGCCAGCTGCATCTCAGTTGCACTCCGGTTCCTACAGCGGCTTCGTAGAAATGCAGAACCTCGGGAACTTTCCGGCCTTCCCTAATCCAATCAAGCGTAGCTTGTAGCTTGTAGCTTGTAGCTTGTAGCTTGTAGCTTGTAGCTTGTAGCTTGTAGCTTGTAGCTCGTAGCTATTTATATTTTCCACATGAACGACATGTTACCGAAGCTGAGCACGTCATCGTTATTGCGCAGCGGCGACTGGGAACCTTGCAGGGTCAGGGTGAAGGAAAAATTATCCAGATGCAGACCGCTGCCAACCACCAACCCAAAGATGCCGTCACGGGTTTCCAGGTCGTAGAGGTCGGTTTCTTCTTCCAGGTAGAAATACCCGATGTATTCCGCTGAAGCACCCAGGAAAATTTCCCACCCCGTACCATTGTGATCGAACAATCCGACCTGGGAGCTGGAAGTCCCGACCCCGGCATAATCCGGGGTGAAATTGTTGGGAAGATTTTTTCCGAAGCGAACAAAGCTGCTGATACCCGCCGTGCCAAGAAAGTTATTGGCATCCAGCATGGCGCTGTAACCCATATCAGTCTGTAAACCGTTAGCGTGATCATGGCGAAACAGCCGATTGGCAAAGACCGCTATCAACCCGCCAATCACATCCGGCCCCAGCTGGTTATCCCAACCTCTGGGCTCCTCTGAACCGGTAATCTTGTGAATGACTTTCTGACTTTGCTCGGCACCGGAATCCGGCCCGGTCACACCCACCCGAATGCCATAGCCGACCAGATGCTCGCGGTTCCAGCTGAACATGCCCAGCTCCAGGTTGCTGTAGCCCACGTAGGGCACATCAGCATAATCCGGTGCACTGCGGGTAATGTCTGAAGGGGTAACCATGGTCTGCTCCAGACCCACGGCAAGGGCATGTTTCTGGTCGTTAAGATGAACGCCCGGCAAGAAGGTGGTTGCCCGGGCCAGACCACAGGTCAGCCCCCTGTCGGAGCTATCGTCACAACCTTCATGGGCATTACCCACCCAGCTGAAACGCACCCCATTGGTATAACGACCGTCTTCTCCAACGAACAGATCATTATCCCAGGCAAAGCCGAGGGTGGAGGCGGAAGACACCGAACAAAGCCAGGCAAACAAGAAAAGCACTAAACACGCACGCATTGGACAATCCTGTAAAAAATCGGTTGTCCCCCGAAAACCAGCTACAAGCTACAAGCTACAACGCGAAATGATGCCTCGGTACCTGCAACGTTATCCCCGCGATCAACACGATGAGCGCGGGCTGAAAAGTTGCAGAACACAAACACTTTGCCCGTGTTGAAGCTTGTAGCTTGAAGCTAAAACCGCCAGCGCCGCTGCATCACCAGGAACGCAAAAGACGCCGACCAGGTAATCAATATCAGTCCATTGAGTGCTTCTACCCCGGCGATCAATCGCAGGGTTCCCATGGGGAACAGGTCACCCAGTCCCAATGAGGTATAACAGGCCGCGGAAAAATACAGGTGGTCGAGAAAACTGCCATCAACAGCGCCGCCGATGTTCATGGCGGTATCACTGTTATCGAGCATCAGATACACCCAGCCGTAGAGGGTGATCTCGACCATATGGGCGGCGAACATGGCGATCACCACGATCAGGATTTCGCCACGAAAACGCTGCTTCCAGCGTTTGAGAAATTCCGACAGTCCGTACAGTGTCCAGTAGTGAAGCGTCACCGTGACCAGCACCATGCCCAGACTCACCAGCGAGGCATAGATGACTTCGTACAGGACCGCGTCGTTTTCCATTCGTTATCTCAGCATGGCCATGACGGCAGCCGTCTCGGGGCGCCAGCCGCGCCAGATCTCGAACGCTTCTGCCGCCTGCTCAACCAGCATACCCAGCCCATCGGACACCGCCGCCGCGCCCTGCTGCTGCGCCCAGCGCATGAACGGCGTCGGCTCCTTGCCATACACCATGTCATAGGCCACCGCGCCCTCCGCCAGCAGACCGTCTGGCAATGCTGGCATCTCACCATGCAGGCCCGCAGAGATGGCATTGATCACCACATCGAACTGACCCGCCAGCCCCTCAAGGCCACTGCCCAGCACCGGTGAATTACTGCCATCCATAAAACGGCGCGCCAGTATCTGGGCTTTTTCTGCAGTGCGGTTGGCCACACGAACCAGGGTGGGCTTTTCTGCCAGCAGCGGGCCCATGACGCCGCGCACAGCACCGCCCGCACCCAGCACCAGCACCCGCTTGCCCTGGATCTGCCAGCCCAGGTTGTCACGGATGTCTTTCACCATCCCGGCGCCATCGGTGTTGTCACCGTTCAACTGTTCGCCTTCCCACCAGAGCGTATTCACCGCCCCGGCCTGATTGGCCCGCTCTGTGACGGCAGCGCAAAGTTCGAACGCTTGCTCCTTGAAGGGCACGGTCACGTTGGCCCCAAGACCGCCGTCGGCACGAAACGCTTCCAATGCACCGGAAAAATCTTCCAACGGCGCTTCGCGCTTTTCATACCGGACGTCATCGCCTTTCTGGCTGGCAAAGGCATGATGGATGTCCGGCGAACGGGAATGGGCTACCGGGTTACCGAACACACAATACAGCGAACTCATAGCCACTCCCGCTTGATCAAAAACTTGTCATAGAGTTCGCTTTCCGGGCTGCCCGGCTCCGGATGCCAGTCATAATCCCAACGCACCAGCGGCGGCAACGACATGAGAATGGATTCGGTGCGGCCACCGGACTGCAGGCCAAAAATGGTGCCGCGATCATAGACCAGATTGAATTCCACATAACGGCCACGACGATAGAGCTGGAACTGACGCTCGCGCTCGCCGTAGTCGTGATCCTTGCGACGCGCCATGATCGGGCGATACGCCTCGATATAGGCGTCACCGATGCTGCGCATCAATGCAAAGCTGGTATCGAAATCAAAACGGTTGAGATCATCGAAAAACAGACCGCCGACACCTCGGGGCTCATCACGGTGCTTGAGGTGGAAGTAGTCATCGCACCAGTGTTTGAACTCCGGGTAGATGTCTTCACCGAACGGTTCGCAGGCCGCCCTGGCAGTCTGGTGCCAACCCACCACGTCTTCTTCAAAACCATAGTAGGGCGTCAGATCGAAGCCACCACCAAACCACCACACCGGTTCTTCGCCTTCCTTCTCGGCCACGAAGAAACGCACATTGGCATGACTGGTGGGCACGTAGGGATTCTTCGGGTGAATCACCAGCGACACGCCCATGGCCTGGAAGCTGCGACCGGCCAGCTCCGGACGGGCTGCGGTAGCAGAAGGCGGCAGTTGCGCACCGAACACATGGGAGAAATTCACCCCGCCCTTTTCGATCACCGCGCCGTTTTCCAGCACCCGGCTGCGGCCACCGCCGCCCTGCTCGCGCTCCCAGCTGTCTTCTCGGAATTCAGCGCTGCCATCTTCGGCGGCCAGTTGCTCACAGATACGATCCTGCAGGCCCAGCAGGTAGTCTTTTACGGCCTGCAGTGAAACGTCTGACATGATTCTCTCCCCGGGGAATGCTTTCCCGCCCAAACCGCTGGCGGGCGTATGGTCAGGCGCGCAAGGTGCGCCCGCTTTCCAGATCGATAATGGTAGAGGGTTTGCTGGCCCGGTCACAGGCTCCGGTGACGATAAAGTCGAGCTGGTCACCGAGCTGGCGGGCGACCTGGAAAGGATTTCGCGCCGACGGCCGGCCGGACAGGTTGGCGCTGGTGGAAATGATCGGGTGGCCCACCCGACGGCACAGCTCCCGTGCCAGCGGATGATCCGGCACCCGGATGGCCACCTTGGGATGGCTGCCCCGCACCCAGGCAGGCACAGCGTCGGTGATCGGCACCAGATACGTAAGCGGTGCAGGCCAGCCGGCAGCCAACTGTTGTTGCTGGGCGTCGGTGAGCTGCACATAGGGCAGCAGCTGCTCAAGATCCGCGCCGATCAGGATCAAACCCTTGTCCACCGGGCGCTGCTTGATGGCCAGCAGTCGCATGACTGCGGCTTCATTAAAGGGATCGCAGCCCAGCCCGTAAACGGACTCGGTGGGATAAGCCACTACGCCCCCGGCCTGGATGATCTCTGCTGCGGATTGAAGATGCTGTTTCATGAAGGCTTGCCCGGCACCAAAACGCGCAACATACCCTGCCTTCTGGTGACCGACAAGAGTACGTCACTACCAGATCGGAGCCGCTACCCGACGGGCCAGTATCCGTACATGCCCGTCACCGTCAGTCTGTTGTTCGCACTCCACCCGGTCACCCTCGCCAAAGCGCAGTGGCGGAGCATCCTCCTCCACAGCAGTAATGCGGTACAGTTTTCCGCCCAGAGAGACCGCATCCACGGCAAACCAGCGGGACGGGTCCTCTCGGCAGGGCACCAGGATCTCAAACATGTCGACAGCCCTCCCCGACCAGGCCGGTTGGCAAGTCACACCTTCATGGTAGGCCCTTGAAGCACTGGTGTCAGACGTCAGGCGTCCATCACGACGCCCGTGAAGCATGCGAGCACTTCAGATAACCGCCGGCAACGCGCTCCACCCAACCTTCCATTTCCAGATCTGCCAGCTGCCCGGCCAGCTCATTCATGGGCAGGCCGGTGCGAGTCTGCAACATGTCGAGAGAATTGATACCACTGGTAAGGTGCTGCAGCAGGGCGGGTTTACCACCATCGCGGATCAGGTCGCAGCTCTCCAGCGCGCGCCGGAACTCTCCAAAGGCATTGAAGATATCCTCCATGGATTCCAGCCAGGTAGCGCCATCGCGGAGCAAGTGATGACAGCCCTTGCTGAGCGGGTTGTGGATACTGCCGGGAATGGCAAACACTTCCCGCCCCTGGGCCAGGGCGGTGCGAGCGGTGACCAGGGAACCGCTGCGAATGGCGGCCTCCACCACGATGGTACCCAGGCTCAATCCGCTGATCACCCGGTTACGCTGGGGAAACTGGGACGGCAGCGGCGGCGATCCGGGGGCAAACTCGGACACAATCGCCCCGCCCTGATCGGCGATCTGATTGGCCAGGGTGGCATTGCGCGGCGGGTAGAGCCGGTCCGGGCCACTGCCCAGTACCGCCACGGTACGGCCTGCGGCCAATGCACCACGGTGCGCCGCGGCATCCACCCCCAGCGCCAGACCACTAGTCACCACAAAACCGGATTCCGCCAGCTGCCGGGCAAAGCGGCGGCTGTTGTCCAGGCCGTCGGCGGAGGCATTGCGCGCGCCGACAATGGCGATGGACGGCGCATTCAACACCGCCACATCGCCGCGCACCGCCAGCACTCCGGGGGGATCATTGATCTGCGCCAGCAACTCCGGGTAGTCCCGGTCGCCGAGCGCGATCCAGCGCCAGCCCTGCTCGCGCAGTTGCTCGTAATGGGCGGTGAGATTGCCGGTGTTATCCAGCAGCCGGGCACGGTCTTTCAGTCCCGCCGGCAGCAGGGGCAAAAAATGTTCGACCGGGGCAGTATTGATCCGGTGGTGTTGCAGGGCACGGCCCAGGGCCGCTGATGAGGGAGAAAACAACGCCTGCAACAGCAGGCGTTTGAATTGTCCGTCCATCGCCCACCTCCTTGTGTGCGTTGACGGTGAATGGGGCGCCGCGGCGCCAGCGGTGAGCGCTACCGCATGTGCTTGATCAGTAGCTGCCCGCCGGGCTCTTGGCAATATCATTCATATAAATAGGCCGTGTGGACTCCATAATCAAGCCATAACTGACCTTGTCGAAGACCCGGAAGATCACCAGGGAACCGGTTTTCTCAGCCGGCAGGGCCACGTTGTCGCCCAGCTGGCGGTCACGGACCACCTCACCTTTGCCGAACAGATCCAGTACGTTGCCTTCCTTCAGGCCATCGCGGAGCCCCTTGTTCAGCACTACCACGTCGTTACGGGCCACGCTGTTGAGGCGGTCGAAGAAGCGAATTACCTGGGCTTCAATCTTGGTGTCCGGCGCGCTGGGGTACAGCACGGCGCGAACGCGACGATCTTCCGTGGAGAAGATGCGGTCGTCGATACGAACGTCTTCAGTGGAGTCGGTCAGGCGCAGGCTGACGATCTCGCCCTCATGGTTGGCCACCCGGCCCAGACCCACCTGGCGCGCCTCGTAGCCCAGCACTTCGTTGGTCTCAGGGTCTACATACTGCTCACCGGTACGGTAGACGCCGTAACCCTGCTCCAGCTCTTCCCACTTGGTACGATTGTCGCGCACGTAGACGGTATCGCCTTCACCAAACACCACGCGACGGTCACGACCACCGACGATATAGGGCGCTTCCTGAATTTCCTGACGGGTCACCACCAGGCCTTCCTTCAGGTAGGCAGCAATGGCGCTGGCGGGGATCATCGGGATCGCTTCATCGTTGGCGATTTCCCGTACCCGCGGGGTCAGCTTGACCACGCCATTGGACATGACGGTTTCTTCCACGCCCCGCTTCACGGTCAGACGCGGCTCACCATCAACATAGGAAAGACGAATTTCATCCCCCGGATAAATCAGGTGGGGGTTACCAATTTCTTCATTAACCTGCCAGATTTCCGGCCATTGCCAGGGCTCTTCCAGAAAACGGGCACTGATGTCCCACAGGGTGTCGCCATTCTTGACATAATACTTGCCGGGATGCCCATCTTTCAGCATCACTGCAGCGGAGGCCAGGCCTGTCACTGACAGCAGCAGCCCGACGGTAAAGGCGCGCTGGACCGATTTCATCATCATCGGATTCCTTTTATCATTATTGGACTCATCCCCTAAAGAGGCCGTGCGACGCCGAGGCAGACACGGTTTCTTTTGGATATTAGCAATGCGATCATATATTTAGCAACCGAATTTCGAGTGCTATCGCAACTTCTGAGAAGGTACATGGCCAAACTGGAAATACTGGAATTCCCTGACCCCCGGCTGAGAACCGTAGCAAAGCCGGTGGAAAAGGTGGATGACGAGCTTCGCAAACTGATCGACGACATGTTCGAAACCATGTACGACGCCCCCGGCATTGGCCTGGCAGCCACCCAGGTCAATGTGCACAAGCGGGTGATCGTCATGGACCTGTCCGAGGAGAAGAACGAACCCCAGGTGTTCATCAACCCGGAAATCACCCCTCTGACCCAGGAACTGGCCCCCTATGAAGAGGGCTGCCTGTCGGTGCCCGGGTTCTACGAAAAGGTGAAGCGCCCGGCGCGGGTGAAGATCAACGCCCTGGACCGGGACGGCAACGCCTTCGAGGTCGAGGCCGACGAACTGCTCGCCACCTGCATCCAGCACGAGATCGACCATCTGGAAGGCAAGCTGTTCGTGGACTACGTGTCCCGCCTCAAGCGCGACCGGATCAAGAAGAAGCTGGAGAAAGTGCACCGGCTGCAGGGGTAAAAGCAGCTGCAAGCTACAAGCCTCAAGCTGCAAGGCGCGCCCACCATCTTCATATTTTTCATGTATGGTGCCCGCGCCAAGGCCTTGTGCGCGGCTAGCACCGTTTCAGAACCCACATACCTTTTTCGCGTTGCAGCTTGTAGCTTGAAGCTTGCCGCTCACAACCCAGAGGCTGTTCATTGAAACCCTTACGTCTCGCCTTCGCCGGCACCCCGGATTTTGCTGCGGCCAGTTTGCAGGCCGTGCTCGACAGTGACCATGAGGTGGTGGCCGTGCTGACCCAGCCGGACCGGGCCGCTGGTCGTGGCAAGAAAGTGCAGATGAGCCCGGTGAAGCAGCTGGCTCAGGCCCATGACATCCCCGTGCTGCAGCCGGAGAACCTGAAAGGCGAGGAGATCCGCCAGCAATTGCGCGATCTGGACCTGGATGCGTTTGTGGTGGTGGCCTATGGCCTGATCATCCCCCAGGCGGTGCTGGATATCCCGCGGCTGGCCTGTCTTAACGTACACGGTTCACTGTTGCCGCGCTGGCGTGGTGCCGCGCCGATCCAGCGCGCCATCAGCATGGGCGATACCGAAACCGGCAACACCATCATGAAGATGGAAGCGGGCCTGGACACCGGGCCCATGCTGCTGTGGGAACCCCTGCCCATTGGTGAGGCAGAGACCGGCGGCGAACTTCACGACCGACTGGCTGCCCAAGGCGCCCGCCTGCTGGTCACCGTACTGGATGATCTGGAGCAGTATCTGGCCAACGCCACGGTGCAGCCGGAGGACGGCGTCACCTATGCTCACAAGCTGAGCAAGGCAGAAGGACGACTGGATTTCCGCCTGCCCACCCGCGCCCTCTACAACCGCATTCGCGCCTTCAACCCCTTCCCGGTAGCCTGGGTCCCCCTCAAGGGCCAGCCCATGCGCATCTGGCAGGCCAGCGAAAGCCCCCTGCCCGGCAAGGATGATGATGAGCCCGGCCAGATCCTCAAGGTGGACGACAGCGGCATCCAGGTGGCCACCGGCGACGGCATCCTGATCCTCGAAGCCCTGCAGTTACCCGGCAAGCGGCGCATGGCCGTGGCCGACCTGCTGCGCGGCAACCCGGATCTGTTCAAGGTGGGCGAGCCCCTCGGTGACGCACTGGACAGCAACAGTGGCGACGCCTGACCCGCGGCTGAGCGCGGTCCGTGTCCTCGACCGCGTGATCCCCGGCAAGGGCGACGGCGAAAGCCTGCGCGAAGTGCTGCGCGACTTTCCCCTGCAGGGCAGCGATGGCGGCCTGATGCGCGACATCAGCTTCGGCGTCTGCCGCCACCTGCGCCCACTCAACCACTGGCTCAACCAGCAGCTCTCCAAACCGCTCAAGGCCAGCGCCCAGCCGGTGCGGCTGGCGTTACTGGCCGGGCTTTATGAGCTGTGGTTCAGTGACCGCCCGGCCCACGCCATCGTCAATGCCTACCCGCAGCTGTGTCGCAAGATGAAAGCCCCCTGGGCCGCCGGGCTGAGCAATGCGGTACTGCGCAAGGCCAGCAAACTGAACGTAGAAGATGCTCTACAGGACGCCTCCCCCAACATTCAGTTGAGCCTGCCAGACTGGCTGTATAAAAGCTGGACCCGGGACTGGCCGGAACAGGCCGAAGCCATGGCCCGCGCCAACCTGCAGACCCCGCCTTTTACCCTGCGGGTGAACCGTCAGCAGCAACAGCGCGCCGGCGCCATCGCCGCCCTCGGCGAAGGTGCCCGCCCCGGCGAACTGTCACCGTGGAGCATCTACGTGAAGCCGGCCCGGCCCGTGTTTCAGCTGCCTGGTTTCGAGCAGGGCGCCCTGTCGGTCCAGGATGAAGCCGCGCAGCTGCCCGGCGAACTGCTGCAGGCACCACCGCAAGGGCGCATCCTTGATGCCTGCGCCGCCCCCGGCGGCAAGACCGGCCAGCTGCGGGAAAAATTTCCCGACGCCGATCTGGTCGCTCTGGAACTGGAACCGCGCCGGCTCACCCGCATTGAAGAAAATCTCGCCAGACTGGGCGCCACCGCCACCCTGCTGCAGGGGGACGCCAGCGCGCCTGACAGCTGGTGGGATGGCGAGCCCTTTGATGCCATCCTGCTGGATGCGCCCTGTTCCGCCACCGGTATCCTTCGTCGCCAGCCGGACGTGAAATGGCATCGAAAAGCGTCGGACATTCCTGCACTGGTTGATTTACAAGCGCGCATGCTGGATGCACTATGGCCGCTGCTCAAGCCCGGCGGCATGCTGGTGTATGCCACCTGTTCGGTACTGCGCGACGAAAATGATCACCAGATCAGCGCGTTTCTGCAGCGCCAGCCACAGGCACGGGATGTGACGCCACGCCCGGAACAGGCCACAATGGTCGATGCGGGATGGCAGTTGTTTCCGCAGCAAGACGGACCAGATGGCTTTTATCTGGCTTGCCTGCGCAAGGGGGCTCAGCACGACGCATGAAAATCATCATTCTCGGTGCCGGTCAGGTGGGGGGAACCCTGGCAGAAAACCTGGCCAACGAGCGTAACGACATCACCGTCATCGACACCGATGCGGAGCGTCTTCGCGAGCTGGGCGACCGACTCGATATCGGCACCGTGCGTGGCATGGGCTGTTATCCCAATGTGCTGAAAGAAGCCGGCGCCGAAGACGCCGACATGCTGATTGCGGTCACCAATTCTGACGAGGCCAACATGATCGCCTGTCAGGTGGCCTATTCCCTGTTCCGCACCCCCTCCAAGATTGCCCGTATCCGTACCGCCCACTACACCAGCCGTTCGGACAAGCTGTTCAATGAAGGCGCCCTGCCCATTGATGTGATCATAAGCCCGGAGCAGGTGGTCACCGACTATATTCGTCGCCTGATCGAGCACCCCGGTGCCCTGCAGGTAGTGAACTTTGCCGGTGGCCGGGTACAGCTGGTGGCGGTGCGCGCCTATTACGGCGGCCCGCTGGTGGGTAACGAGCTGCGCGAACTGCGCAAGCACATGCCCAACGTGGATACCCGGGTGGCTGCCATCTTCCGCCGCGGTCGCCCCATCATTCCGGAAGGCAACACGGTGATCGAAGCGGACGATGAAGTGTTCTTCATCGCCGCCAAGAACGACATCCGTGCCGTGATGAGTGAGCTGCGCCGCCTGGAGCACAACTACAAGCGCATCCTTATCGCCGGCGGCGGCAACATCGGATACCGCCTGGCCAAGACCATTCAGCACCGCTACAACGTGAAAGTGCTGGAACGCAGTCCGGGGCGCGCCGACTGGCTGGGTGAAAAACTGGCCCAGACCGTGGTGCTGCAGGGTCTGGCCACCGACCGTGACGAACTGCTGCGCGCCAACATCGAAAACACCGATGTGTTCTGTGCGCTCACCAATGATGACGAAGCCAACATCATGGCCTCGCTGCTGGCCAAGCGACTGGGCGCACGCAAGGTGATGACGCTGATCTCCAACCCGGCCTACGTGGATCTGGTCCAGGGCCACGACATCGACATCGCCATCTCGCCGCAGCAATCCACCATCGGCAGCCTGCTCAGCCATGTGCGGCGCGGTGATGTGGTGAACGTTTACTCCCTGCGCCGCGGTGCGGCTGAAGCCATCGAGGCGATTGCCCATGGCGATGCCAAATCCTCCAAGGTGGTCGGCCGCGCCATCGAAGATATCGACCTGCCTGAAGGCACTACCATCGGTGCCATCGTGCGTGGCGAAAAAGTGCTGATTGCCCACGATGATGTGGTCATCGAACCGGATGACCACGTAATCCTGTTCCTGATCGACAAACGCCGCACCCGGGACGTGGAAAAACTGTTCCAGGTAGGGTTTACGTTCTTCTGATGATGAGACGCCCGATGCCGGACGCCCGACGCCGGACAAGACACGCACACCTCACGCTTTCAGCGTCTGGCCTATGGTGTCCCGAACCCAGCCCCTTATCTGACAAGGAGGCTGCATGCATTTTGCGCTGATCTCGAAAATTCTTGGCCTGCTGCTGGTGGTGTTCAGTTTCACCATGATGCCACCGGTGGCGGTGTCTTACTGGTATCAGGAAGGCGGCGAAACCCCCTTCCTGATTTCCTTCGTGCTGACACTCGCCCTTGGCCTGGCTCTGTGGCTGCCATTCTTCCGCAACAAGGCAGAACTACAGACCCGCGACGGCTTTCTGGTGGTTACCCTGTTCTGGTCGGTGCTGGGGGTCATCGGCGCCCTGCCGCTGATCATCAGTGATGATGTGCCGGTGGGTTTCACCGATGCCGTGTTCGAATCCGTATCGGGGCTGACCACCACCGGCGCCACCGTGTTGTCCGGGCTGGATTTCATGCCCAAATCCATTCTTTACTACCGCCAGCAGCTACAGTGGCTGGGCGGCATGGGTGTAGTCGTACTGGCCGTTGCCATTCTTCCCATGCTCGGCATCGGGGGCATGCAGCTGTACAAGGCTGAAATCCCCGGCCCCATGAAGGACGCCAAACTCACCCCACGGATCGCCGAAACCGCCAAGGCCCTGTGGTACATCTACCTGTTCATTACTATCGCCTGTGCCACCCTGTTCTGGGCTGCCGGCATGAGCGTATTCGACGCGATCTGTCACAGTTTCAGCACCGTGGCCACCGGCGGCTTCTCCACCCACGATGCCTCCATGGCGTATTGGGACAATCCCTGGATCGACTGGACCGCCACCACCTTTATCCTCATCGGCGGCGTCAACTTTGCATTGCACTTCGCCATGTGGCGCGGCCGCTCACTGCTGGTATTTATCCGCGATCCTGAGTTCCGCTTCTTCATCACCCTGTTTTTGATTTACACCAGCATCATCACCGCAGGGTTGTTGTTCTTCCATTACGATTTCAACTTTGCCGACGCCCTGCGCCATTCTGCGTTCCAGGTCGCCTCGTTCAGTACTGGCACCGGTCTCACCAGTACCAATGCCGCCGGCTTCCCGGGATTCATTCCCTTCCTGCTGGTATTCACCAGTTTCATCGGTGGCTGTGCCGGCTCCACCGGTGGCGGCATGAAAGCCGTCCGTGCGGCCCTGGTATTTCACCACAGCATTCGCGAACTGCGCCGACTGATCTATCCCAACGGGGTGTTTGCCCTGCGCTTTGGCCGCCAGTCCATCCCCGACCGGGTATTGCAGGCGGTATGGGGTTTCGTTGGCGTCTATATCACCATCTCGGTAATCTTCACCCTGCTGTTCACCATGACCGGCATGGATCTCACCACCGCCGTCAGCGCGGTAGCCGCCAGCCTTAACAACCTGGGCGTCGGCATCGGCGATGTGGGAGCCGGTTTCGCTGATATCACCGACAGCGCCAAGTGGATGATGACCGTCCTCATGGTCGCCGGTCGCCTGGAAATCTTCACGTTGCTGGTGCTGTTCACGCCCATGTTCTGGCGACAATGAAAAGACAGTTAATAGTTAATAATTAACAGTGAATAGTTGCGCGGGGTTGGCCATGCCGGCGGGAAGGCCGTGCCCGCGCCAACGTGAAAACCCAAAACCTTTTTCTCAACTCCCACAAGGAAAAGTGATGTCATTTCTTTCCCAGTTGCTGATGCAACTGCCTTCGTTTTTGATCGCACTGACCGGTTTTGTGCTGGCCGGCATTTTCATGAAGCGAGCCAGTACTGCCGCCATTCTGGTTATCATCGCCAGCATTTTGACCTTGCTGCAAAGCACCCTGGCCATCTTCAACCACCTGGTGCTGCTCGAGATGATGATTGATGGACAGCTGAGTGACACCGCCTACAGCATTATCGTCAGCGGTGGCTTCACCTTGTTTTATGTGGCGATCAGCGCACTCATGCTGTGTGCGGCCTTTGCGGGACGAAACGCTCAAACCACATCCCGGGCACAACCGAATATTGCAGAAATCACAGCAAGCACCCACGCCAGCCTCAACCCCCACCGCGGCGGGCTGGTGCTGACGTTTGGCCTTCTTGGCCTGCTATTGTTTGCCCCGCTGGGGATTGCGGCCTGGGTCATGGGCAACAATGATCTTGCATCCATGCGTGAAGGCCACATGGACAAAAGCGGAGAAGGCATAACTCTCGCCGGCAAGATCCTCGGCATCCTGGCCACCACGTTGATGATCTTCGGCGCCATCGTCTTTTTCGCCGCTATGGCCGTTTTCGCCAGCAACTACCGCGGCTTCTAATCACAGGATAAACACGCATGTTGCCTGATGTGTGTTGTAGCCGCAGAGCGGCACAAAAAAAAGCCCCGGCAATGCCGGGGCTTTCATCTTTCGCTGTTAACTATTCACTGTTCACTGTTAACTGCCTTCAAGCGATATTATTCACCCGCTTGCTATCCCGGAACAGCTGATCCATCTCACCCTCATAGTAGGCTTCCACCCGCGGGTTCATGACTTTTCTCCACAGCGGCGGGAACAGGGCCAGGACATACATGCTGGCGTAACCACCGGGCAGCTGCGGGCTTTCTTCGTAGTGGCGCAGTACCTGATAACGACGCTTGGCGTAGGCGTGGTGGTCACTATGACGCTGCAACTGGAACAGGGCGATGTTGGTCAGCAGGTAGTTGGAGTTCCAGCTGTGTGCCGGGGTCACCCGCTCGTAACGGCCCTTGTCATTCACACGACGGTGCAGACCGTAGTGTTCGATGTAGTTGATGATTTCCAGTGCCAGGGCCGCGAAGAAGCTCTGCCCCAGGAAGAACACCACACCTTCCCAGCCCCACAGCGCCCCAAAGGCCACCGCAAACAGGGCGGAAATGCTGTACCACCAGATCAGCTCGTTGTAGATGCTGATGTTCTTCTTGCCCTTGCGCTCCAGGTACTGCTTTTCCAGCGCCCAGGCATTCTTGAAGTTGCGCACGAAGGCCTTCGGCAGGAAGTCATACAGGCTCTGGTTGTAGCGGCTGGAAGAGGCATCATCCGGCGTAGACACATGCACGTGGTGACCACGCACGTGCTCTACCTTGAAGCCCGCGTAGGTCACGGATGACAGCAGCAGGCCACCCATCCAGTTCTCGATCTTCGGATCCTTGTGGATCAGCTCATGGCCCAGGTTGATGGCGATGATGCCACCCACGGTACCGATGGAAACGATCCAGCCGATCTTGCCGAGCAGGCCATAGTCATTGGTCATGAAAATGTGGCCGGAATAGAACAACACCGCGATCCACACAAAGCCCATCAGGATGGTGAACACCCGGTAGATGGTTTCTTCGGTCAGTGTCGGTACCTGAACCGCTTCATCCGGGTTGGAGGGATCCTTGCCGATGATGTAGTCGGCCACCGGGATGATCCCGAAGATCACGAAATACAGGAACCAGGCCCAGTAATCCTGGGTACCGCTTTCCAGGCCCACATAGGCAGAGAACGGTACCAGCGGCACCATCGTTGCCCAGAACGCCAGGTAGCTCCATTTTTTTATTGTCAGCATCCGATCAGGATTCACATTCTCGAACATGGCCTTGTCCTCGCTTGTTCAAGCTCAAAGTAACAGTCAACGATGGCAACATTATCCTTGATCTCTTGAATTGTCAAACAACTCAAGAAATGAAATACTGCCCCCATGACGTCATAATGGCGCCGCCGATCCACAGGAAGTTGTCATGTCGTTGCAAGCTGTCAGTCTGAGCGAACAGATCGCCCGCCACCTGGGCGAACGCATCATCACCGGGGAGCTGGCCCCGGGGGCCAAACTGCCCGAAAGTGAGCTGGCCAAGGATCTTGATGTGAGTACCAACTCACTCCGGGAGGCTTTCAGGCTGCTGGAAAAGCAACATCTGATCGAGCTTCAGCCGCGCCGGGGCGCGCGGGTCTGTGAGGTCACCGAAACCCAGGTCAAGGACCTGTACGAGTTCCTGTTTCTGCTGCTGTCGCAACTGGCGGAGCGTGCTGCCGTGAGCTGGCAACCGGGGCAAATCGAAGATCTGGTGGCCATGCTGCCGCAGCTGGAGCAGCATTTTCATAACAACGACATGCCTGCCGCTCATCAGTTGGCCTTCCGTTTCGTGGAGATCGCCACCGCCCGCTTCTCCGCCAACCGCTACCTGGAAACCGACATCCAGAACCTGATCCCCCTGCTCAAGCGATATTCCTTTATCGCCCTGCAGGAAGACACCACAGAGTTCGATGTGTCGCTACAGATCTTCAAGCGCCTGCTGGTGAATATCGTCGGCCGCAAGCAACAGGACGCCGGTGCGGACATTCGCGAATACGGCGACAACCAGTGTCAGATTGTGTTGCGGGCGATTGCCAAACGGAACGCGGCTTAAAAGCAGTGAACAGTTAATAGTGAATAGTTAACAGCTGCGCGGGCTTGGCCATGCCAGTGGCAAGGCCTCCCCCGCGCCAACGATAACCCCCTCCCCTCTGCAATACCCCCCATAACTGACAACCCCGGTTTTGTGCGAAGCACTGTGGGAGCGTGCCTGCACGCGAAAGATTCTTTGTCCGCAGCGAAACCTTCCCTTGCAGGCAAGCTCCCACAGTGGCGCTGCTTGCAGTGGTGTGTCGTACCTCATATGGGGGATGCGCCATCACCGTTCGCTGCGCCAGACTCGTTACTGACAACATTAACTGGGGAACGACCAATGAAAGCTTCACGTCTTCTGATTGCCTCACTGCTGGCCGCCAGTCTGGCACCCGCTACCGCCCTGGCGGTGGGCCCGGGTTCTGGCAGCGACAGCAAATACAATGTTCGTATCGGCAACTGCAGCGCCAGCAGCGTTGAGGTTCGCTATCGTCTCGACAGCCTCATGGGCGAACCGGTGGTGGGTGGTTCCTGGCGCTGGAATGGGGACAGTAACTGCGATGCGCCCAGCAGCACCGTGATCTGGCTTAAAGTGCAGAGCGGATCCAGCTACGGCTATGTTCGCCTTGATCCTGCAGTACCCGATGCCAATCAGGGCTTTGGCTACAATGTCTCGGGCTCACCGGACTGGGATGAAGTGGTGTGTGGTTACAGCGGCACCCGCGCCAACGGGTGTATGGATCCGGGTTCCGCCAAGCAACTGTGGAAGAGCGGCCGGGTAACCGGGTTCGAGATTGCCTGGTAACAGGCGAAGGGGGGGGGCGCAGCGAATAATCTCCGCCCTACGGGGAGGAGCCCGCTGCGCTCAGTGCCAACCACGGCGTTTACCTCAGTGAACGCTGTGTCCTCTGTGGTAAAAGCCGCCTTTTAAAGCAACCGCGAACGCTGGCGATCGCCTTCATGGAAGGCTGCCAACAGTGACCAGCCGAGGAAGGCAGTGCAGGTGGTCAGGAAGTCGCGGATCAGGAATTGCACCTGCTCCACATCCACACGGGTATCGAAAGCGTCAAAGCCGCATTCCACCACCTCGGGGGCATCCTTGCTTTTACTGTCATCGCTGACCACGATCTGCAACGTGGCCCCGTCGGCATTCCATTCGCACAGCAGATAGCGAGAGTCATCGCGCACATTGCGATCGAGCAGGCTCACCGCTTTTTCCAGCGCCGCTTCCAGCCCTTCCTTGATGGCCATCTCATCGTCGCCGGGACAACGGATCGCATGCAGCGTCTGCCCATTGGCGCCGTCGTTGTGGGGCTGTTGTGTCCAGTTCTGCGTCATGATCTTTGCGTTTCCCTTTACCGTGTTCAGAGCCCGGCCAGGCGTGCCCGCGCCGCGTGCAGTTTCTTGTAGCTGTCGATCAGGCGCAGATGCTTGTCCAGCCCTTCCAGCTGCATGTTGGTGGGCGTGAGCCCCGGGAAGCGCACGGTACCTTCCACCGCCCCCACCACCTGCGCCATGGTGTCCTCGCCAAACATGCGATTCAGGTTATAGCGAAAGTCTTCCAGCTCCAGGTCTTCGTCCAGGGCAATTTCCAGCACCGCGTTCATGGCCCGGTAGAACAGCCCGCGCTCCACGGTGTTGTCGTTGTACTGCAGGAACATGTCCACCAGTTCGCCAGCCTCTTCCAGGCGACCCAGCGCCAGCAACACCAGCAGCTTCAGCTCCAGCACGGTGAGCTGGCCCCACACCGTATTCTCGTCAAACTCGATGCCGATCAGGGTGATGATGTCGGTGTAATTGTCGATCTGGCTGTCTTCCAGCCGCGCCACCAGGGCACTCAGCTCATCATCGCTGAGCCGATGCAGGTTGAGGATATCCTCGCGATAATCCAGTGCCTTGTTGGTGTTGTCCCAGATCAGATCCTCAACCGGGTACACCTCGGAAAAGTCCGGTACCAGAATCCGGCAGGCCGGCGCACCGAGCTGATCGTGCACCGCCACGTACACTTCCTTTTCCTGCTCTTCGAGAATACCGAACAGCTTCTCCGCTTCTTCCTCGGTGGTGCCGGAGAAATCCCAGTCCACAAACTCATAGTCCGCGGCCGAGCTGAAGAAGCGCCAGGAAATCACCCCGGTGGAATCGATGAAGTGCTCCACGAAGTTATTCGGCTCGGACACTTCCATGCTGTTGAAGGTGGGCGGCGGCACATCATTCAGGCCCTCGAAGCTGCGCCCCTGCAGCAACTCGGTAAGACTCCGCTCCAGCGCCACATGGAAACTGGGATGCGCGCCAAAGGACGCAAACACACCGCCGGTGCGAGGGTTCATCAGGGTCACGCACATCACCGGAAACTCCCCGCCCAGGGAGGCATCCTTCACCAGCACCGGGAAGCCCTGGGCCTCCAGCGCCTTGATGCCTTCCACGATACCGGGGTAGCGGGCCAGCACATCCTCCGGCACATCCGGCAGTACGATTTCCTGCTCGATGATGTATTTCTTCACCGCCCGCTCGAAGATCTCCGACAGGCACTGCACCTCGGCTTCTGCCAGGGTATTACCGGCGCTCATGCCGTTACTGAGGAACAGGTTCTCGATCAGATTGGAGGGGAAGTACACCGTCTCGCCATCGGACTTGCGCACGAACGGCAGCGAACAGATGCCGCGGTCGGCCCGGCCAGAGTTGGTATCGATCAGATTGGAGGCGCCCAGCTCGCCATCCGGGTTGTAGATGGCGCGGGTGTGCTCGTCTAGGATTTCCTCCGGCAGCGCATCGTTGGGGCCGGGCTTGAACCACTTTTCATTGGGGTAGTGGACAAACTCGCTGTTGGCGATCTCTTCCCCGAAGTACTGGTCGTTGTAGAAGAAGTTGCAGCTCAGGCGTTCAATGAACTCCCCCAGCGCGGAACACAGGGCGCTTTCCTTGGTGGCGCCCTTGCCGTTGGTGAAACACATGGGCGAGGCCGCATCGCGGATATGCAGGGACCACACATGAGGGACGATATTGCGCCAGGAGGACACCTCGATCTTCATGCCCAGGTCCTCCAGGATCCCGGTCATGGTGGCGATGGTTTCCTCAAGAGGCCGATCCTTACCCTCGATCAGGGTGCGGCTGGCGTCGTCCGGGTTCACCGTCAGCAGCGCCTGGGCATCCTCGTCTAGGCTCTCCACCGCATTGATCTGGAAGTCCGGCCCGGTCTGCACCACCTTCTTCACGGTACAGCGGTCTATGGCGCGCAGGATACCGGTGCGGTCCTTGTCGGAGAGATCCTCCGGCAGCTCCACATTGATGCGGAAAATCTGGTTATAGCGGTTTTCCGGGTCGACGATATTGTTCTGCGACAGGCGAATATTGTCGGTGGGGATATCCCGGGTGTTGCAGTACACCTTCACGAAATAGGCCGCGCACAGGGCTGACGACGCCAGAAAGTAATCGAACGGGCCGGGCGCCGAACCATCACCCTTGTAGCGGATGGGCTGATCCGCGATCACCGTGAAGTCGTCGAATTTGGCTTCCAGACGTAGGTTGTCGAGAAAATTGACCTTGATTTCCATGGGGGCACTGCCGGGTTGGAGAGTGGATGTATCAGGCCGGCATTATCCCTGTTTTGGGGCGCGACGTCTGCCTGGCATCCGCTGCCCCTGCCCGTACCCGGCAATCCCCGCTGATCCTGTATAGGGGCCACGTGCTTAAAGTTTACCCAAAAACAGGGTTTCCACCCTATAATTGCCGCCAATATCAAAACGACATCTTTTGGGGGAAATCATGAAAACAATCAACCAGCGTCTTGCCGCTCTGGCACTGCTCAGCGTATCCGGGCTGACCATGGCAGACCAGGTAATCGAAGACGACCTGATCGTCAAAGGCGTGTCTGGCGATCTGACCAAACCCGGTAGCGCCTGTATCGGCGCAGATTGTATCGACGGCGAGGAATTCGGTTTCGACACCCTGCTGCTGAAAAGCGAGTCCCCTCAGATCTTTTTTAACGACACCAGCACTTCCAACCCGTTTCCCCAAACAGACTGGCGTGTTGGCGTAACAGATGGCGAATCTTCCCTTCCGGCGGCCTTCTTTATTCTGAATGCCAGCAGCGGCATGTATAACCTGCAGATCAGTCCGCAGGGAGACGTGGCTCTGGGAGCGGGTGCCACAACAGAGGAAAATGCGGTTTCCGTAGGAAGCGCAGGGGCGGGTCGCCGTATTACCCATGTAGCTGAGGGCGTCGAAGATACCGATGCGGTTACCCTTGGCCAATTCAACACCTATGCAGCCTCTGTGGACACCACCGATATCGATGCAGAAATTCAACTTCTGCAGGATCGCATTGATGATCTTGCTGCGCGCCTCAGCACACTGTCTGAAGCAGAATAAGGCGGGTGACTATCATGAAAAAATTGCTCTTCGTGATCGGGCTGCTGCCCGCCTTCGCCCTCGCTGATCAAGTCATTGAAGACGCCTTGATTGTGTCCGGCAATACCTGCCTTGGTCAGGACTGCAACCTGAACCAAAACTTTGCTTACGCTCCGCTCGAGCTTAAAGAGAACAACCTGAGAATCAGGCTCACGGATATTGGCTCTCCCACTCAGGATGTCTCTGTCATCGGCCCGGACTACACCATTCCTGCCTCACTCGGGGACAGCTGGAGCATTGTGGCCAATGATTCCTCCAGCGGCGGCGACGGTTATCTTTCCATTGAACAACATCAGGACCCTTCACTACGCCTGAGTGATGGCACCGCTACCGACTACACCTGCGTCCATAAAGACTTCGGCTACCCAGTAATGGGCGAGGCCGCCAAGGATTATATGACCGTCACTGTCGAGGACACCCCCATTCCTGAGGGTGCCCCCTGGGAAGACCAATGGTGTGCCACTCGCTCAGAAACCGTTGTTCGCAACGGCATTCGCTTTACTGTTGGCAGCACCACAACCAACGGTGGCGTAAGCATCGGCTTCGACAGTGAGAATGCAGAAGGCACTGTCAGCGTCGGCAATGACAGCAAACTGCGTCGTCTCGCCAACCTGGCAGACGCATTGAGTGATGTAGACGTGCTGACCGTGGCACAGATGGATGTGTATGCCGAGCAGAAAGCCGCCCTTGCCGCACTGGATGCCAAACTCGACAACATCGAGCGAGCCATCAGCGCTATCGAAAACCCGCGCTCCAGCGGCGGCAGCCTCCCTGCCACCCTGCTAACGACACTTGCTGGTCTGTTGCTTTTCCGCCGCCGGCGTTAACCCCCCCCCCGCTGGAGCCCTCTGCAATCTTCAGGGCAGGCCTGCAGGCGATCTCAAAACATCGCCTGCAGGCAGGCTCCTTGTATCTCTCCACGAGTGCTGATTAGCTACCAGCACTCACGGGTCGGGCTGAAGCCTGGCAGGCTCCTGAGGACATAGATCCTGTGCTGTAGATCTGGCTCCGACCCACATTCTCTTAAATCTGAACGGTATCCGGGCTCTCCCCACCGCGGGATGAAGCCGCATAAGCAAGGGAAGACACGAGAGATGCAGTTTGTTGGAATCGATGTTAGCAAGAAGAAACTCGACACACTTTGGCTTCGCCAAACCCAACCCCAGAAGGTCAAAACACGGGTTTTCCAAAATACCCGTGGCCAAGAGCAGACTGTTGTTCAATGGCTGCTCAAACAGACCGGGGCCAAGCCCTCCGAGATTCATGTGGTCCTGGAGGCCACCAGTGTTTACCACGAGAACCTGACCTATGCCCTCCATGAAGCGGGCATGCAGGTCTATGTCGCCAACCCGGCACGCACCCGAGACTTCGCCAAGAGCGAAGGGTTCTTGAGCAAGACAGACAAACTCGATTCGCTAGGTCTGGCTCTGTATGCGAAAGAGAAGCATGAGCGGCTTCATCTGTGGCAGCCAGAAGCCCCTGAAGTCAGACAGTTACGCGCCCTTGGTGCTCGACTGGATGCCCTGGAGAAAGACCAGCAGCGGGAAGAAAACCGGCTTGAGAAAGCCCAATTCAACCAGTCCAGTGAACGAGTTATCGCCTCTATCAAGGATATGATCTCAGCGCTGAAGGAAGAGATACGCAAGCTGAAGCAGGATATCGATGATCACATCGATGGCCATCCTCAACTCCAGAACGATCGAGCTTTACTGGATAGTATCAAGGGCATAGGTGATGTGATGTCCAGGGAGCTGCTGTCGTTGATACACAGCCGGCAGTTCCGATCGGCCAAGCAGTGCGCCGCCTTCGTGGGATTAACCCCGATGCACAACGAATCAGGCGACTCGAGGAAGCCGGCAAAGATCCGCAAAGGTGGGAGATCCTCAATCCGCGGGAAACTCTACATGGCGGCCGTTACAGCCTGTACTCACAACCCGGACATCCGGGCACTGAGACAGAGAATGGAGGCCAAAGGGAAATCAAGGATGGCCATCGTAGTGGCTGCCATGAGAAAGCTGGTGCAGATTGCCTACGGGGTAATCAAACACCAGAAGGAATATACCCCGCAAGTCGCCTAGAGAAGGCTTGCAGGGTATGGAGAGAGACGGTATCTAC
>NZ_JALKBH010000004.1 GCF_023016115.1 Alcanivorax sp. S6407 | reverse complement strand
CATAATAACCGAAAGGGACAAGTTAAGGGCTAGGAGGAAGTTAATACCCCGCTGGAGGCCAGGAGCCACGGGGGCTGTAGAGGATTATGTCTTTTTAAGACGGAAAATCCCCAGGACCCCAACAGGGAAACGATTCTAGAAGCCATAGATCAATGTGCTCCCGTCAAAGCGTACCTGCATGTTGGCATTCGGCCCGCTGCTGTCACTGATGCGGAAAGCATTGGCGACCCCCTGGGTCTGGTCACGCATGAAACCGTAATCTGTCACCGCATCCGGTCGATGGGGATTACTACCATCACTGTAGGTGGCACCCGGGTTATTGGTTTCCACTACCATGGCGCCAATGTTCAGGAAGGTCTGCATGTCCAGGTATTGTCCCGGGCCTTTCGAGGAAGGGTAACTCATCTCGATGGCGGCCAGGCTCTTTGGATTACAACCTGCAATCATGCAGGAACCATCCGCACGCTTGAATCGATCCGGATCGTGGTAGGCAGTATTACTGGCAGGGAGCGTTACCCCCTCGAAGCGGATATCGGTCAGGTTCAGATAGCCATAGAACTGCTTCATCACCAGCCAGTTGCGTTCCTTGTCGACAAACTCCATGCCCAGGCGGCAGGGACTGTAGCCATTGGTATCAGGAACACAGTGATTCCCCCTGACATGGTTATTGTCATTGGTGGCTATCACATTGTTGTGCATCTTGACGGTCAGCTGGATAGCGTTCTGCCCGGTGACAGCGCCCATTTCCGCATCATTGAGTGGTTCAAGGCTGCCTGCGCGGACCAGGGTTATCGCCATGCCAGCCAGAAGAACAATGCTCTTGGTTATTTTTGTTATCACTTTACCGCCTCCCCTAGCAGAAGGTGCTACTGCCATAACAGTTTTGCGCGCGGTGGAAATTCAGTTCCGGATTCACAATGGGAAAGCCGGGAGCTCCCAACAAGGAAACTGCATCACCAATACTGAGGCTGCCCAGTTCCATATTGTCGTTATAAACATCCACCAGTTTTGCACTGGGCGCATTCATCCACCAACCTGTATTCGCGGGTACAGCATAACCACTGGCACATCGTGGTGTTGCCTGGTTTGTCGTCGCACAGGCATCAAGCGCCACCCCCATCAAACCTGCATCCGCATACTCTTGAGTGGGACTTATCTTGCTGTAACGAGGATATGCGACCGGCTCACGCTGGAAAGAGAGAAAGAAATCACCAGTATTCTCAAATGCAAGACCATGAACGGTACGTGCATCCGCATTCAGCTGGGCGTATACATCGTTCAATCCGATGAACTCAAGGAAAGAAACAACACCATCCCCGTTCAGTTGCAGCTCAGCCGCTCTCAAACCAAGACTTTGCATACGGGTACCGGCCAGATCCACAAAGATTGAATCGCTTTGACTGGTACCACACAGATCCACTGTTGTCGTTGTTCGTCCAGTACACCCCCAGGCATCAAGAGGAACGATTCCAATCACTGCCGCCTTTACTCGCATTGAAAGAGACAGGTCTGTACCGAGGAAACCACTCACTGTATTCAATCCTGAATGACACCCGACCACTCCGCTCCCAGTAAATGCTCCGGGATTGCAGGCACTGCCAAAGCCGGTATTTTCTTCGTTGGCGACTCCTTGGTAATAACGTCTACCCGTGGCCATAAATCCATCCACAGTTGCAGCGCCAATCTTGATCCCCACGACTTCACGCATGGTTCTGGTGTCATCATTCTTGATGGCAAATTCCATATAAGGCCGATCAAGAATCACAGGACTCTGTGGCTCTCCGGGCTTGTAACCATTCCGTCCCATCATGCTCACGTAGTCGATATCAATATCGCAACCCGCATGACCGGATAGAAGGTCATTCACCCCCCCGCAACCCAGCTGAAGTTTTGTCATATTCAGATTGAGCTGCATTTCACCATCCATACCCACGCGATAAAAATTGAAGGGAGTTGAGTATGCATTGGGGTTGGCCAGTTCATCCCCCCGGACCATATCGGCAACAAAAAGGCCCTGTCCTGATACCGTTCTGAGCTCAGACTCTTCCAACTCAACCAGTCCAGATTGATTCAACGCACTGACTTTTGTCGTAGCCAAAACCAAGAACAGGGAGAGTGTTTTTATTGTTTTTTTATTCATACGTTTCCCCTTACGGGCTCCCTGCTCCGTAACTGGTAAACTTCATATAGTTCATCTGTAGACCTTCAATGCGGGAGTCGCCAATGTTCACCACATCGGTACGGATAACGGGTATCCCCGCAAGTTCAGGTCCATAACAAGGTTGAGACCAGAAAAGCCCGCACCCGGATGAACTGGTTTGGATCTCTCTTGTGTAAGGACGGCTAGCAACACCGAATGTGGTTGAGGGGTCTACTTTGCCAGCCACATATACATGCGCTGACCCTGCATCTACTGAGTAACTCCCCCCATAGCCACAACGGTAAGGGTCTCCGGTGGTTGCTGTGCAGCTATCGGACCTCGCGTAATATCGACCATTCGCGTTATAGGAATCGTCATGCAATGTCAGTCCGTTATTTCTGTTAGCGGTAACACCTCTTGGCGTATAACCATCTGCAGTACACTCTTCTCCACCTGGACAAGTGAACTGGCTATTCCCGGGACGCACATCTACTGCCGTCAAAAGATAGGCGAAGGCATCAAAGTCATCGCAGTTTGTACACTTGCGAAAGAACATTCCGTCAGTGGTGCTGTTATAGGTATTACGATCCGGGTGGGAAACAGGTGAAGCGGCACCAACACCATGCATATCCGGGCAACCTATACCACGACATGTCGTCCAGTCCCCCCAGCGGGAATAGCCATGGGTAGTGTTGTATTGGGCAAGCCAGGCTTCTGCACCCGAAAATCCATCGTATAAAGCCCCCCCATGCTGGCTAACAATATATTGTTCGTAATCCGATACGTTGGGACTTCCAATGTTGTGCAAATAGGCAAGCCGTGCAGTGATATAGCCTGCCACACCGTTTTCATAACTCGTTCCACCCAATACATAACTGCCACGAACCAGATCTTCGTCTACGGCATAGGTATAGAAATGTCGCTGTGCATTATTGAGCTGATCGTAGGGACTCGAAGAGGGGTCACGAAGGAACGGGATTTCCATAATGAAATTCCCGTCCTGGTTGGGAACGGCATCCAGTGTCAGTGCCTGATAGAAGTGCTGACCCAATGCCACATAGGCTTCCACATTCTTGAAGTGAAGCCCTTCCTGTTCATCAAATATGACAGGAACGCCAACCTCATCACTGGATGATCTGGCATCCTGGCCAGCCGAGAATCGGAAATCCCCTCGCAGGTGACTGTGATACATGATCGCGAAGGTTTCGTTACCCGGCTGGGTATGCTGGAACATACGGAACACGGACCCGGCCGCGTTGCCCTGAATCAAGGTCTGGCTTTTTAGAAATTCCCCTGCATCACCGGTGACACCCGCCGGCATATTTTGCGCCGTTAGATATTCATTCGGGGCGGTTCTTCCAGCCTCGATCTCGCCCATAAAGGCAAAGTTGTAGTAAGGCTGATTGGTCGGCGCGATATATTCGTAGACCGTCTTGTCAGGGTTATCAGGATTGGCGTTCAGCAAGGTGCCGTCGTAGTGATAACCAAGGGGAGCATAGGCACGCAGCACATAGGGATTATCAAAGGGAGCAAAATTGGCGATCTGACCGCCAAGTGGGCAGGCCAGTCCACCACTGGTACAGGCGGTACCGAAACTGCTGCCTGACTGGTCCCAATGAAACCCCACATTCCCTGCGGCACCACCGGTACCCTCGCCGATAGCGGTAATGCTCAAGCCGTACCAACGCATGTCGGCACGCTGAAAGCTGGTAGCGCCGATGGGAGCCGTGCCCATCTGCTCGTAATAACTGGTGGGTTTGGTGAGCCAGCGGAAGTCTTCAAAGCCCAGGGCAATGCCCGCACCACTGACATCGGCCATGGCGGCATCGTCCAGCTGCTCAAGGGCGGCCAGGCTGGTGGTTGGCAACAACGAGAGTCCGCCAAGCATGAGTGCTCGAAGGCTACTGCGTAATCTCCCTGTGCGGTGATGCGACTGAGTCATCCCGCCTCTCCTTATGCTTTCTCTTATTCTTATTGGTTGTCTGCCATGGGCTGCTTGCAGACTTTTTCTTTGCTTACATAGATACCGAGGGGCGCACTGATCAAACAACGATCAATGTTAAACATTTTGTATACGCAACTTTATGTTATTGATTTTAAAGGTGACTGATTAGTCACAATCCGATAAACGGGGGAGTCAGGATTGAGGCTTTCATACTCCCAGAGGGAGAATCGAGGGGATTTCTGTGTCAGGCCTCAGGCATCCAGCGTTTGGCCTGCTATTTCCCGATACAGAAGGAAGAGAAGATGCGGCCTAGCAGGTCGTCGGCGGTGAAGGCACCGGTAATTTCTTCCAGGGCTTTCTGGGCGGCGCGCAGGTCTTCGGCCAGGAGTTCGCCGGCGGCATGGCCATGCAGCTGGGCCTTGCCGTTGTCCAGCGCCCCGAGAGCCTGTTCGAGGGCGGTGATATGACGGCGGCGGGCGGAGAAGCGGCTTTGCCCCTCCCCCTGATAGCCGGCCACGGCTTTGAGATGATCGCGCAATTCAGGCAACCCCTCACCTGTCGAGGCAGACAGCACAAAGGTTCCGTTATCGGCCTGGCCTGTGGCCAATCCCGACAGATCCGCCTTGTTGAGGATCACAGTAACCGGAAGATCGAGGTTTTCCAGCTGCTGTTGACTCTGTGGTAGCAAGCTGTGGATATCTTGTGGGTCGATTCCACCTTCCCGGGAATCGACCATGACCAGCAAGCGATCGGCCTTTTTCATCTCGGCGTAGGCACGGCGGATGCCTTCTTGCTCCACCACATCACCACTTTCCCGCAGGCCGGCGGTATCGATCAGGTTGAGCGGCATACCGTCCAGCTGGATGGCTTCGCGCAGGACATCCCGGGTGGTGCCGGCAATGTCGGTGACGATGGCCGCATCGAAGCCGGCCAGGGCATTCATCAGGGAGGACTTGCCGGCATTGGGTTTGCCGGCGATCACAAGGGTCATGCCTTCGCGCACCAGTCGGCCCTGACGGGCTTCATCCAGCACTTTTTCGGCCTGTTGATAAACCGCATTCAGATCACCAGCCACCTTGCCATCGGAGAGAAAGTCGATTTCCTCTTCCGGGAAGTCGATGGCCGCCTCCACATAGATGCGCAGACCGATCAGGTCTTCCACCAGCTGGTTTACTTCATTGGAAAAGGCCCCCTGCAGGGAATGCAGGGCGGCGCGGGCAGAGGCCTCAGTCCCGGCATCGATCAGATCGGCAATGGCTTCCGCCTGGGTCAGGTCCATCTTGTCGTTGAGGAAGGCGCGCTGGGAGAATTCCCCGGCACGGGCCTGACGGGCACCGGCATCAATACAGGCCTTGACCAACAGATCGAGGATCACCGGGCCACCGTGCCCCTGCAGCTCCACCACCTCTTCCCCGGTGAAGGAATTAGGGGCCGGGAAGTATATTGCCAGCCCTTCGTCGATAACCTCACCGGCCGCATCCCGGAAGCGGGCGAAATGAGCCATACGCGGTGTCAGCTCACGATCACCGCAGATGACTTTTGCGATGGCTAATACCTGGGGCCCGGACAAGCGCACCACACCCACCCCACCCCGACCGGGTGCGGTAGCAATGGCAACAATGGTGTCCTGGCTAGTATTCGACATGGAAAAGGCAGCTACAAGCGACAAGCTTCAAGCCGCAAGGAAACCCGAAAAAGGGCTAAATGTCACGAAGTTAAAAGGCTCGCGGCGCGGGGAAAGAGTGCCTTGTGTGGCTCCCCATCCGCTCGCGCCTTGTAGCTTGCAGCTTGAAGCTTGCTACTCTCAGCCCTTCTCGATGTTCTTGGTGATCACCCACTGCTGGGCGATGGAAAGGATGTTGTTGGTCAGCCAGTACAGCACCAGGCCGGCCGGGAACCACAGCATGAACACGGAGAAGGCCACCGGCATCCACTTCATCACCTGGGCCTGCATGGGATCTGCAGGGGTCGGGTTGAGGCGGGTCTGCAGGAACATGGAAGCGCCCATCAGGATCGGCAGGACAAAGTAGGGATCCATTACTGACAGGTCATTGATCCACAGGAAGAACGGCGCCTGACGCAGTTCTACCGATTCCAGCAGTACGTAGTACAGGGAGATGAACACCGGCATCTGCACCAGCATGGGTAGACAGCCACCCAGCGGATTGATCTTCTCGCGCTGGAACAGCTTCATGGTTTCCATCTGCGCCTTCTGGCGATCGTTCTTGTGCTGCTCCTTGATGCGCTGCATCTCGGGCGCGACCTTGCGCATCTTCGCCATGGAGCGATAGCTGGTAGCACTGAGCTTGAAGAAGATGGCCTTGATGATGAAGGTCAGCAGGATAATCGCCACACCCCAGTTGACCACGCCGAAGCCCACATCGATATCCATACCGAACACGGATACCTTGCCACTCTGCAGGAACACCAGCAGGGCAAAAATGGGCTGGGCAATGAACCACAGCCAGCCATAGTCCACTGTCATGTCCAGGCCACCGGAAATGGCAGCCAGGTTGTCCTGCTGCTTGGGACCGGCGTAGAACTCGGCGTAGAGCGCTTTCTCTTCGCCCGGGGCCACAGTCACGGTGGGGCTGACGAAGCGTAGCAGGTACTGGTCACGCTTGGGCAGGTAGACACTGGAATAGTGATTACGCTGCTGCGGATCCGGAATCCAGGCCGACACGAAGTAGTGCTGAACCATGGCCAGCCAGCCGCCATTGACGGTCAGGTTGAGAGGCTCTTCCTGCATGTCGTCAAACTTGAGCTTGTTGTAGGGCTTTTCGGAATCCCAGTAGGCTGCGCCCAGGTAGGTGGGCATGGGCACAAAGCCGCCCTTGGCGGTGCCTGGATCATCACTGCCATCACGCTTGATCTGACCGTACAGTGAGCCGGACCAATCGCTCTCGCCACGGTTGCGGACAATGTGGCTGACACGCACCAGGTAGCTGCCCCGTTCGAAGGTATAGCGCTTGATGATTTCGGCGCCATTGTCCTGGGTGAGGGTAAGATCCACGTTCAGTTCATTATCACCGTCAGCCAGCGCATAGCTGTCGAGACGGGAAGACCACTGTGGGCGGCCCTTGCTGGAATCCGTACCGTTCTTGCCTACCAGACCACTCTGAGCCACATAGGTCATGTCGGAGGCCTGCTGCATCAGCACGAAGGGCTGATCCGGGGTCTCGATATGGTTGGGGTAATCCGGCAGAGCCAGTCGAACGATGTCACCACCGCGGGGATCAATCTCGATCCGCAGCACATCGGTGCTGACGGCGATGGGCCGCACTGACACAGCTGCCGTCTGGTCACTTTCTGCTGCTGGGGCGGTTACCGTCGCGGTTTCTGCCGGTGCCTCAGGTACAGTGCTGTCTTCCACCTGGGGAGCTGGCAAATCATCGCCTGGTAGCCCATTGGTTTCGGCAACCTGCTCTACCGGAGTGGGAGTGGCGGGGTTGGCATAGTCCTTCTGCCAGGCCTGAATCATCAGGTAGGAGACGACGGCAATGCCGGTGATCACGAGAGCGCGCTGGATTTCCATAAATGGCTAGTCAGTGGCGTGAAAAACGGGCCGCAGTTTCTCAAGCTTGCCGGCACTTAGCAAGCAGCTTGTCGAATAGTTGACCAAGCTGAAGGGTAACCAGAGCAGGATCCGGGTGATCCACACGGCCGCGGACCAGCAGAATAATGTCCAGGCCGGCCAGTTCCTGCTGACGCAGTCGGAACTGTTCGCGGGCACGACGTTTGACGCAGGCCCGGTCTACCGCACGCTTGGCGCGTTTGCGACCAATCACCAGACCCAATCGCGGGAGGGGCTGATCACTGGGCGTTGCCAGCAACAGAAAGGCCGCATTGCCCACCTTCCATTTGGAGTGGTCAAAGACGGTCTGATATTGGCTACCGGTAAGAAGTCGGAGTTGGCGGGTAAAGGCCTGGGAGCCGGGCACAGTTACCTCTGCCGGAGGGACGGGTAAAACGGTTGGCTTAGGCAGCCAACCGCTTACGACCCTTGGCACGACGAGCGGCCAGAATCTTGCGACCGTTCTTGGTGGCCATGCGGGCACGGAAACCGTGGGCACGCTTGCGCTTGAGTACGCTGGGCTGGAATGTACGTTTCATGTTCGCTTACCTGTGCTAGTAACAGCATTTCAGAAGGGCGGTAAGTCTAGGGAATAGGCTGATCAGTGTCAATGGGTAATCGCTGTTCAACGCCAGTAAATCTGCAGGGTTATCGGGCCATCACAACATGTTGTGGTTAACCGCGCTTACAAGCGGAATCAGAGCGTTCGTGCATATCCTATCCTTTGCGAAATCACTGATCTGTCTCTGCATGGGGAGCCGTATCGGGAAGGACAGCCTGCAGTTCAATGGTGTTCTCATCGAACGGTACGGCAAAGCTCTGATTGCGGACCAGGTTCAATTTAAAGGGAGGGGGTCATCGACTTTTCGCCTGGTATGGCCTCTCTGAAACGGCCAGTGTTAATAGAATTAAATTATTTAAGTATTTATTGATTGTATTAGTAGTTATAAGGGAAGCCGGTTTTCGTGGATAACTCATTATTCCCCTTTTATTTCAACAGGTTGAGACAATGATAACTTGCGTATGAGTATGTGTAACAGCTGGGGGGCGCGCGGGGACGGGTTGTCATTAAATGTGGGTATAACTCATCCACGCAGTTTTCCACCGGGTTGTCCCTGCCCTCCTTCACAGGGTTATGGCCCTGGTTATCCACAGGGAAGTCAAGGAAAAAAATGCCCGTGAGCCTGTGGATAGATGTGCGATTCTGAGGGTAGAATGGCTGGCTCGATTCGGGGGTTTGACCCCTCCATTCATTTCTTTTTGAGCAAGGCGGTTTTGTGTCTGAGGAGCTCTGGCAACGCTGTCTGACGCGGCTTGAGGACGAGTTGCCGTCGCAGCAGTACAACATGTGGATTCGGCCCCTTCAGGTGGCAGCTTCCGCAGATGGCGCAGAGCTGACTCTCTTTGCCCCCAATCGCTTTGTAGTGGACTGGGTGCGCGACAAGTACCTGGAGCGCATTGGCGAGGTGCTGGGCGAGATGCAGACCGGCGCCCTGCCCCATCTTCGTCTGGAGGTGGGGTCAAGCCGAACTCCCGCACCAGCCCCTGCTCCACAGCCCGTCAGCAGCGCTCCTGCGACGTCCTCTGGGCCAGTGCGTACTCCTGAGCCTGCGGAGCCACGCATGGCGGCCCCGCAGGGGGAAGTCGGTGGCGCCCGCAAGCATCGCAGTAACCTCAATACCGGATTTACCTTTGCAACCTTTGTGGAAGGCAAGTCCAACCGTATGGCGGCAGCAGCGGCCCAGCAGGTAGCCGAGAATCCGGCCAGCCATGGCTATAACCCCTTGCTGTTATATGGAGGCGTGGGCCTCGGCAAGACCCACCTGATGCATGCGGTGGGCAATGAGCTGATCCGTCGCAACCCCAATGCCAAGGTGGTCTACCTGCACAGTGAACGCTTCGTGGCGGACATGATCTCTGCGCTGCGTAACAAGACCATCAATGAGTTCAAGCGCTTCTACCGCAGTGTGGATGCGTTGCTGATTGATGATATTCAATTCTTTGCAGGAAAAGAGCAGTCCCAGGAAGAGTTTTTCCATACGTTTAATGCGTTGCTGGAGAATGGCCAGCAGATCATCCTGACCTGTGACAAGTTCCCCAAAGAAGTGGATGGTCTGGAAGAGCGCCTGAAAAGCCGCTTCGGCTGGGGCCTTTCCCAGCCCATGGAACCGCCGGAACTGGAAACCCGGGTGGCGATCCTCAAGAAGAAGGCCGAGGAGGCCAAGGTGGATCTGCCCAACGATGCGGCCTTCTTTATTGCCCAGCGAATCCGTTCTAATGTACGGGAGCTGGAAGGGGCTTTACGCCGGGTGATTGCCCATGTGAGGTTCACTGGCGCGCAGATTGATATCGGCCTGATCAAGGAAGCGCTCAAGGATCTGATCGCCCTGCAGGCGCGCCAGATCAGCATTGATAACATCCAGCGTATCGTGGCTGAGTACTACAAGATCAAGATCAATGACCTGCTGTCACCACGCCGTACTCGCTCTGTTGCGCGTCCACGCCAGGTAGCCATGGCACTGTCCAAGGAGTTGACCAGCCACTCCCTGCCAGAGATTGGTGAGAACTTTGGCGGTCGAGACCACACCACGGTGCTGCATGCCTGCCGCAAGGTGTTGGAACTGCGAGAGTCCAATCCGGAAATTGAAGAAGATTATCAGAACCTGTTACGGACGCTGACGTCCTGAGCAAGGTATAAAAGTGGAAGGGTAAGCCCCAGATAACCAGAACGGGAAAGCGCGATGAAATTCTCAATCAATAGAGAACAGCTCCTCAAGCCTCTGCAGCAGGTCGCGGCGGTGGTGGAAAAACGGCAGACACTGCCGGTGCTGTCCAACGTCCTGCTGGAAGTCGGGGACGGCCAACTTTCCATGACCGGCACCGACCTGGAGCTGGAACTGGTGGCACGCCTGGCGCTGGAAGGCGAATTACAACCGGGCGAAACCACGGTACCGGCACGCAAGCTGGTGGACATTGCCAAGAGCCTGCCGGCGGAAGCCGAGATCCGCTTCGAGGTGGATGGTGAGCGTATGCTGGTGCGTTCCGGGCGTAGCCGTTTCACCCTTTCTACCCTGCCCGCTTCGGAGTTTCCGAGCCAGGACGAAGATGCCGCTGGATCCACGCTGGATATCCAGCCCGGGGTGCTGCGTAGCCTGATCGATCGCACCGCTTTCTCTATGGCCCAGCAGGATGTTCGCTATTACCTGAACGGCATGCTGTTCGAGCTCAAGCCTGGTCGCTTGCGTGCGGTGGCTACTGATGGTCACCGCTTGGCGCTATGTGATGCAGAGCTGGAAGCGCCAGTAGAAGAAGCTTCAGTGATCCTGCCTCGCAAGGGCGTTATGGAGCTGTCTCGCATTCTGGGTGATGCCGGGGAAGCGGCACGTCTTACCATTGGCCGTAATCATGTTCGCATCGTAGTGGGTGCCATCACCTTTACCTCCAAACTGGTGGACGGCAAATTCCCGGAATACGATCGCGTGATCCCCAAGGAAGGCTCCCGTCACGTCATTGCCGATCGCGAGACCCTGCGTCAGGCGCTGGCTCGCGTGGCCATTCTTTCCAACGAGAAATACCGTGGTGTGCGGGTGCAGCTGGCAGAAGGCAGCCTGCGTATCGTGGCGAACAACCCGGAACAGGAAGAAGCGGAAGAGGAAGTGTCCGTGGACTTCAATGGGCAGCCCCTGGAAATCGGCTTCAACGTCAGCTACCTGCTGGATGTGCTTAACACCATGAACGGCACCCAGGCCGAGCTGGAACTGGGTGACAGCAATTCCAGTGCCCTGGTGTTTGATCCCGAGAGCAAGGCGGCCCTCTACGTGGTCATGCCCATGCGACTCTGATCAGCGATGATCCACAAAAAAGCCCGGCTATATGCCGGGTTTTTTTGTAGCCGCTCTGCGGCGGTGACACGCTTCACGCAACACGCTGCACGCAGAAATTCAGCTTTCTCCACCCCTCGTCCGCTTCTTCTTCCCCCAATTCCGCGATCAACTGCTAATAGCTACGAGCCAGAAGCTATGCTTTCGTTCTGTGGATAGTTTTGTGGGTAAGGTGTGTGTCGGTGTGTATGGAATGCCCGTAGTGAAAGGCGGGCAGCTGCTTTGCTCCTGCGATACAATCTGTGGATGATTTTACCTGCCTGCTCTGCCGTCGATAGGATCCGGGATTTATGCTGAGCCGTCTCCAGCTGGGGGATTTTCGCAACTACCGCCATGCCGACCTGAGCCTGTCCCCGTCTCTGAATGTGATCCTTGGTGATAACGGCAGTGGCAAGACAAGCCTTCTGGAGGCCGTGTATTTTATCGGTAGTGGTGGTCGCTCCTTTCGGGGTGGGCGCCTGTCCAGGTTGGTGAGGGATGGTGCTGACGCAGCGACTTTGTATGCTGAGGTCCAGACATCAGATCAGCTGCATCGTCTTGGGGTTCGGCGTACTCCCGGTGGGATTGATGCCTTGAAGCTGGATGGTCAGACCCCAAAGGCTCTTAGCGAGGTTGCTTCTCTTCTCCCGGTTCTTGCCCTCCACCCTACTTCTGTTGAGCTCGTTTTTGGTCCCTCTTCCTTGCGTCGCCGCTTTATGGATTGGGGGATGTTCCACGTGGAACATCAATTCATGCCTCTTTGGCGCCATGCCTCAGCTGCCTTGAAGCAACGTAATGCATTGTTGCGTACGGGGGCCATAAACCCGCGAGAATTGGGCTTTTGGGATCAGCAACTGGCCGAGACTTCTGATAGAATCGAAGGGTTACGCAGAGCCTATTTGGGCGCGTTACAGGAAGGTCTGAATCAGGTGATGGCCATTCTGTCTCCGGAACTGAAAATCCGTATCCGGTTGCAGACAGGGCTGCAGAAAGACGAAACCACGCTGGATGCGCTTCAGCGGTTACGGCAGGACGATATCCGCCGTGGATTCAGTCAGGCAGGTTTTCATCGCAGCGATATCCGAATTGCCATCGGTGATGTGGTGGCCCGGGATAGAGTGTCCCGGGGCCAGGCGAAACTGATTGCTTACGCGATGATGTTGGCTCAACTGCCTTTGATTAGTGAAGCTGGCAAGGTTTGTACCCTGCTTGTGGATGATCTGGCCGCAGAGCTGGACGAGGAACACCGTAATCGGTTGCTTGGCTATCTTGCCGGCACAGGTCACCAAACGTTGATCACAGCCCTGGATGAACCAGCCTGGGCTGCGGTGGTGAATGACAATAACGCACTACAGACGGTGGAAAGCAGAATGTTCCACGTGGAACATGGCCGGATTCGGCCGCTGACCCCAACCGGGAGTGAATAAGGAAAGAGCATGGCGGAGAAAAATTACGATTCATCCAGCATTAAGGTGCTGAAAGGGTTGGATGCCGTTCGCAAACGCCCCGGCATGTACATCGGTGACACGGATGATGGCACCGGCCTCCACCACATGGTGTTTGAGGTAGTTGATAACTCCATTGATGAGGCTCTTGCGGGCTTCTGTTCCGAGATCAAGGTGGTTATCCACCCGGATGAGTCTGTTTCTATTCAGGATAATGGCCGTGGTATTCCGACGGATATCCATGAAGAGGAAGGCGTTTCAGCCGCTGAGGTGATTCTGACTGTCCTCCATGCTGGCGGTAAGTTCGACGACAACACCTATAAGGTATCCGGTGGTCTCCACGGTGTAGGGGTGTCCGTAGTGAACGCCCTCTCAGAAGAGCTCAAGATGACGATTCGCCGTAATGGCCAGGTTCATGAGCAGGTATACCGCCATGGTGTGCCGGACAAACCCCTGGAAGTGGTGGGTAACACCGACTCCAGCGGTACCAGCATTCACTTCCGCCCCTCTGCAGAGACCTTCAGTAATATCAAGTTCCACTACGATATTCTTGCCAAGCGTCTGCGGGAGCTGAGCTTCCTGAACTCTGGCGTGCGTATTCACCTCAAGGACGAGCGCAGCGGCGAAGAGGAAGTTTTCGAGTATGAAGGTGGCTTGAGTGCTTTCGTCAGCTACCTGAACGTGAACAAAACCCCGTTGAACCAGGTCTTTCACTTCCAGTACGAGCGTGAAGAAGACGGGATTGCCGTAGAAGTGGCCATGCAGTGGAATGACTCCTATCAGGAGAGCATCTTCTGTTTTACCAACAATATCCCCCAACGGGATGGCGGTACTCACCTGGCCGGTTTCCGTGGTGCCCTCACTCGTACCCTGAACAACTATATGGAAAAGGAAGGCCTGCTCAAGAAGGAAAAGGCCAACCCATCCGGTGATGATGCCCGTGAAGGTCTCACTGCAGTGATTTCCGTGAAGGTGCCGGATCCCAAGTTCTCCAGCCAGACCAAGGACAAACTGGTGTCCTCCGAGGTGAAAGGTGCGGTAGAGCAGACCATGGGTGAACTGTTCCAGGATTACCTGCTGGAGAACCCGGGTGAGGCCAAGGCCATTACCCAGAAGATTATCGATGCCGCCCGCGCTCGTGATGCCGCCCGCAAGGCCCGCGAAATGACCCGCCGCAAAGGGGCGCTGGATATCGCTGGCCTGCCGGGAAAACTGGCGGATTGCCAGCAGAAGGATCCGGCCCAGTCAGAACTCTACATTGTGGAGGGTGATTCTGCGGGCGGTTCTGCCAAGCAGGGCCGTGACCGCAAGAACCAGGCGATCCTGCCGCTGAAGGGCAAGATCCTTAACGTGGAGAAGGCGCGTTTCGACAAGATGCTGTCTTCCCAGGAAGTAGGCACCCTGATCACGGCGCTGGGCTGTGGCATCGGTCGTGACGAATACAATGTGGAAAAGCTTCGCTACCACCGAATCATTATCATGACGGATGCGGACGTGGATGGTTCCCACATTCGTACCCTGTTGCTGACCTTCTTCTTCCGCCAGATGCCGGAACTGATTGAGCGTGGCTACATCTACATTGCCCAGCCGCCGCTCTACAAGGTCAAGAAAGGCAAGCAGGAAACCTACATCAAGGATGATCCGGCCATGGAGGAGTATCTGACGACTCTGGCGCTGGAAAAAACCGCCCTCTTCCCGGGTAATGATGCGCCGCCAATCAGTGGTGAGCCGCTGGCCAACCTGATTGCGGAATACCGCAATGTTATGAAAATTGTTGACCGCCAGTCCCGTGTCTTCCCGGAGGAAGTGCTGGAACAGATGATCTACATGCCTTCCCTGAGCGAAGACAGCCTGAAAGATCAGGCGGGCATGGAGAGCTGGTGTGAAACCCTGGGTAAGCGTGTGGACGCGATTACCGATGCGACCCAGACTTTTACCATTACAGCCGTCCAGGATGAAGAGCGCGGTCTGTTCCTGCCACGTGTGCAAGTACTCGCTCACGGTGTGCCCCGCGAATACCGGGTGACTATCGACTTCCTGCAGTCTCCGGACTACCAGAAGATCAAGGCGTTGGGTGAAACCCTGGAAGGTCTGCTCGAAGAGGATGCCTATATCCAGCGTGGCGAGTCCCAGCGACCCATTCGTCACTTTGCCGATGCTCTGGAGTGGCTGATGGTGCAGGCCCGCCGTGGTACGGCCATCCAGCGCTACAAGGGGTTGGGTGAGATGAACGCTGAGCAGCTGTGGGAAACCACCATGGACCCGGAAAGCCGCCGCATGCTGCAGGTAACCATCGAGGATGCCATTGCGGCTGACCAGATCTTTACCTGTCTGATGGGCGATGATGTGGACCCGCGTCGTCAGTTCATCGAGTCCAATGCGTTGCAGGTATCGAACCTGGATGTGTAACTAACGCACCAAGCAACACGCATCATGCTTGACGCTGAAAGGCGAAAGGCAGATTAACCACAGAGGGCACAGAGTACACAGAGGTTAGAACCTTCTCCCTCAGTAATCCTGGTGCCCTCTGTGGTAAAACGGCTTTTGATCCAGGTCTCTTGCAAGAACGCCGTTGCGTGAAAATTGGCGATGAACCAATAAAAAAGCGAACCCGATGGGTTCGCTTTTTTGTTTTGCGTGGTGCCTGTTGCGTGAAGCGTGATGCGTCTCTCGCTTATACCGCAAAATCTTCCAGCTTGGCGCCTTTGCTGAGAGCGTCCTGCAACCACAGGGGGCGCTTGCCGCGGCCGGTCCAGGTGTTGCTGCTGTTGTTCGGGTCACGGTACTTCACGGCAGCGGGCTTGCGCACGCCAGCCTTCTTCTTGGCTGCACCTTTCTTGCGGGTGGTCTTCTTCTTCTCGGTAGCACCTTTGAGCAGTTCAGAAGGATCAACGCCCAGTTCCTTGGCCATCTTTTCCAGCACTGCCTGGGCATTTTTCAGCTCAGCCTTACGCTTCTTGTCCAGAGCAGCTTCCGCTTGCTTGATCAGTTTTTCCAGTTCGTCGATGGAAAGTTCATCAAGATTGATGGTCATTACTTTGCCCTTGTGAGTAGTCGTTAAAATGCGCGAATGACTGTAGTTATTTTAACGGGGGTTGGCAATAAGAGGGTTGCTTAAAATGCTGTCAGCTACGAGCTACGAGCTACGAGCTACGAGCTACGAGCTACGAGCTACAAGCTACAAGCTACAAGCTACAAGCTACAAGCTACAAGCTACAAGCTACAAGCTACAAGCTACAAGCTACAAGCTACAAGCTACGCTTGGATTAGGAGAAACAAAAAAGTTCCCGGGTTATTCCGAAGAACCGGTAACGCCTTGCAAATCGTCGAGTTCGGCGAAATCAAACAACCTGTGCCTCCGCAGAATGGTCCAGGCTCAATTCGGCTAACAAGTTGGCTCTCCTAAAAAAACATCTCTCGCCAAGGCTCGGATCTCTTGCAGGCACGTTATTCGCTTCGCTCACCCTACGGACCGCACTTCGTGCGTTACTCCGCTGCGCTACGTTGCTACGGCGGTGCTTTTGATTTTCCTTGCAGCTTGAAGCTTGTCGCTTGCAGCTGCCTTTATTCAGAAAGCTCGCCGGGATAATTATCCCGAATCCATTCCTGTACTTCGGACGTGACCTGCTGGGCTTTCTTTCCTTCGGTGGGTATCAGTGGGCTGATGCGGACGGTGACTGTGCCGGGGTAGCGTACCCAGCTACCCTTGGGCCAGCAATCGCCACTGTTATGGCTGATGGCCACCACCGGAACGCCTGCCTGGCAGGCCAGCATGGTGCCGCCATGGTTGAATTTCCCCATGGTGCCGGGCTGTTGACGAGTGCCTTCCGGAAAGATGACGACAGGCAGGCCTTGCTGCAGGCGTTCCTTGCCCTGTTTGAGCAGGGACTTGAGCGCGGCGTTACCCTTGCTGCGGTCGATGCGGATGGGGTTGAGCAGTGCCAGCCCCCAGCCGAAGAACGGGACCCACAGCAGTTCCTTTTTCACCACAGTGGTCTGTGGACAAATCAGGGTCTGTAGGTAAAAGGTTTCCCAGCTGCTCTGGTGGTTGGCGAGGATCAGGCAGGGTTCGTCAGGCAGGTGCTCTGCCCCTTCCAGCTTGACTTCAACCCGGTTGAGGTGGCGATCCAGCCACATGGCGCAGCGGGTCCAGCCGTTGATAAAACGGTGCCGGGGTCTGAGCGGCAGAAAGGGGCCGATCAGAACACAAAGAAAACTGTAGAGAATACCGGCAAGGTTATAGAGCACGAAAAACAACGCGCTGCGCACCTTGATCGACAGCGACGGAGTATCGTGCTGCATACCTAGTCCTTCACGGTGTGATCAACAAAATCAGCAAGGGAATTGAAAATGGCCACGTCACCCAGGGAATCGGGCAGGCCCTTGTCGAGGGTCTTTTGCCCTTTACCGGTGAGTACCAGCACCGGTTGGCAGTGACGGGAAATCCCGGCTTCCAGATCCCTAAGGCTATCACCAATCAGGGTGGCACCGCTCACATCGCCATAATCGGTAACAATCTGATCAATCAGACCCGGTAAGGGTTTACGGCAGTCGCAGCCGTCATCCGGTGAATGAGGGCAGTGATAGATCCGGCCCAGCTTCCCACCCTGCTCTGCCACCAGCGCGCGCAGTCGCTCATGCATGGCATCGAGGGTGGCTTCATCATAATAACCCCGGCCGATCCCTGACTGGTTGGTGGCTACCACAACGGTATACCCCGCCTGGCTCAGGCGCGCGATGGCCTCAATGCTGCCGGGGATCGGAATCCACTCGTCAACGGACTTGATGTAGGCATCGGAGTCTTGGTTGATGACCCCGTCGCGATCGAGAATGATGAGTTTGTTCATGGTTTGTCAGTCAGGTCCGGGTTGAGTCGAGTTTAAAGTTGAAAGTTCAAAGTTGAAAAGCGCGGCAAAGGTGATAACGCTTTGAACCTCTCTGCCCGCGCCATTACCGGTGAACGCGGGCAGTGCATCCCCTTTCACGATAACGTCTAACGCGTTTCAACTTTAAACTTTGAACTTTCAACTCACACCACTTCGCCAGCTGGCTGGCTCCTACGGCGGTGTAGGGAGCGCAGGCAGCGGAGTGTATAAACAAAGGCCGCAGTAAACTGCGGCCCGGGTTTTGCGTGTTGCCTGATGCGTCTCTTATTCCTGCAACAGACTGATGTCCGCTACATTCAGGAACAGGTCACGCAGGAACGCCAGAATGGCCAGGCGGTTGTTACGCACGGCTTCGTCGTCGGCCATTACCATGACGGTGTCGAAGAAGGCATCCACCGGCTCACGCAGTTCGGCCAGCATTTCCAGAACGCCCTGGTAATCGCCCTGTTCCAGCAGCGGCTCGGACTGTTCGTAGCTGGCCACCACCAGATTGGTGAGGGTCTGTTCGGCCTCGTCTTCCAGCAGGGCACCATCAATCTCTTCCTGTGCATCGCCTTCCAGCTTGGCCAGGATATTGGATACCCGTTTGTTGGCGGCGGCCAGGGCGGCAGCTTCTTCGCGCTGCTGGAAATCGGCTACCGCTTTCACGCGGCGATCGAAATCCAGTGGCTTGCGGCAGGCATCATCGATGGCCAGTACCGACAGGATCACCGGGGTGGCAATACCCTGCTCCTGGTACATGGCGCGATAACGGCCCTTGATGAAGTCGAAGGCTTCATCTACCTGGCCAGCGTCGATGCGCTCACCCAGTTGTTGGGCAGCCTGATCGAGCAAGTCGCGCAGGTCTACCGCCAGACCATTCTCGATGATGATTCGCAGGATACCGAGGGTGGCCCGACGCAGGGCATAGGGATCCTTGGTGCCGCTGGGCTTCTGGCCGATGCCGAAGATGCCCACCAGGGTATCGATCTTGTCGGCCAGGGATACCGCCATGCCGGTCTTGCTTTGCGGCAGGGTGTCACCGGCAAAGCGCGGCAGGTACTGCTCGTAAAGTGCCTTGGCCACTTCTTCCGGCTGCCCTTCGCGTTGCGCCAGGTAGTAACCCATGATGCCCTGCATGGTGTCGAACTCGTACACCATCTCGCTGTTCAGGTCGGCCTTGCTCAGCTCGCCGGCCAGCTTGGCCTGGGCGGCATCGCCACCGATCTGTTCGGCAATGGTGGCTGCCAGGCCACCGATGCGCTGGCACTTGTCTGCCACGGTACCCAGCTGCTGCTGGAACACCACATTGGCCAGACCTTCGCCATGTTGGGCCAGGGTCTTCTTGCAATCGTTGTCGTAGAAGAAAGCCGCATCGGCCAGACGCGGACGGATCACCTTCTCGTTACCGGCGATCACCTGCTCAGCATCCTTGGACTGGATGTTGCTGATGGTAATGAACTTGGGCATCAGCTTGCCGTCGCCATCCAGCACGGAGAAGTACTTCTGGTGTTCTTCCATGGCACTGATCAGCGCCTCCTGGGGAACACGCAGGAAGTCATTGTCGAAGCTGCCGGTGAGGGCTTCTGGCCACTCTACCAGCGCGGTGACTTCATTAAGCAGATCCGGATCAATCTGGGCAACGCCACCGGCAGCTTTACCGGCGGCAATGGCCTGTTCTTCAATCATCGCCTTACGGCGGTTGAAGTCGGCGATCACGTGGCCGTCGTTTTCCATGCGTGCCAGATACTCGCCGGCATTGGCCAGTTCAATGGCGCCGGGAGCGTGGAAGCGATGGCCATAGCTGGTGCGACCGGATTGCAGATCGAGCAGCTCAAACGGAATCACGTCATCACCAAACAGCGCCACCAGCCAGTGAGCCGGGCGCACGAACTGCACCTTGCGCTTGCCCCAACGCATGCGCTTGGGGATCGGCAGTTTCTGGATGGCCTGGGCAAAGAACTCCGGTACCAGTTCCACGGTGGGCTTGCCCTGCTCGGTGATCTTCGCCACCAGACGCTCGCCCTTGCCAGTGTCCTGACGACCCAGCTGATCCACGGTCAGGCCGAGGGAGGCTGCGAAGCCCTGGGCGGCCTTGGTGGGGTTACCGTCCTTGTCGAAGGCGGCCTGCACGGCCGGACCCTGGCGTTCGATATCGCGATCGGCCTGCTTGTCATCCAGGCCACGAACCAGCACCGCAAGGCGGCGGGGAGCGGCAAAGCTTTCTACTTCACCATGATTCAGACCGGCTTCATCCAGTTGGCGGATAAATTCTTCAGTCAGCGCCGCACTCAGGTTGGGCAGTGCTTTCGGGGGCAGCTCTTCGGTACCCAGTTCAATCAGCAAATCCCGGGACATTATTTCTTCCCCTTGTTTTTTTCTGCCTGCTTGGCAGCTTTCTCATCCTGCTTTTGCAGTTCCGCTTCCACTTCCTCGCGAATGGCTTCATCGGCCATGGGAAAGCCCAGCTTGCGGCGCGCATCGAAATAAGCCTGGGCCACGGCCCGGGCCAGGGTGCGCACGCGCAGGATGAAGCGCTGGCGTTCGGTGACGGAGATGGCCTTGCGGGCATCCAGCAGGTTGAAGGTATGGGAGGCCTTCAAAACGTATTCATAGGCGGGCAGTGGCAGGCCAGCCTCGATCAGCTTGGTGGACTCGGACTCGAACAGATCGAACTGTTTGAACAGTGCTTCCACGTTGGCGTGCTCGAAGTTGAAGGTGGACATCTCCACTTCGTTCTGCAGGAACACATCCCCATAGGTGACCTTGCCGAAGGGCCCATCGGACCACACCAGGTCGTAGACCGAATCTACCCCCTGGATGTACATGGCCAGACGCTCGAGACCGTAGGTGATTTCGCCGGTCACCGGGTAACAGTCGATGCCACCCACTTGCTGGAAATAGGTGAACTGGGTGACTTCCATACCGTTCAACCACACTTCCCAGCCCAAACCCCAGGCACCCAGGGTGGGCGATTCCCAGTTGTCTTCCACAAAACGGATATCGTGGACCAGCGGATCGAAGCCGAGCATACGCAGGGAGCCGAGATACAGCTCCTGGATGTTGTCCGGAGACGGTTTCAGCACGACCTGGAACTGGTAGTAGTGCTGCAGCCGGTTGGGGTTTTCCCCGTAACGGCCGTCGGTAGGACGGCGGGAAGGCTGCACGTAGGCGCTGTTCCAGTTCTCCGGGCCGATGGCACGCAGGAAGGTGGAGGGGTGAAAAGTGCCCGCGCCCACTTCCATATCCAGAGGTTGTACGACCACGCACCCCTGCTCTGCCCAGTACTGCTGCAGGGCCAGAATCAGGCCCTGGAAAGTCATGATGTCCGTCTGCGGTTGTTCCGCCATGGTGAATCCTGTTGTTCGATTACGATTTGCCGCCAAAAAGCAGGCGCCAAGTATACCGGGCTGAGGGGGCCGGTGATACCGTATGGGCTGCCTCAGACCTGATAAGGAATGTCAGCCCATGGAACGCTGTCCCTGGTGTGGAACCGATCCGCTCTATCAGCACTACCACGACCATGAATGGGGAGTGCCGGAGTACGATGATCAGGCCCTGTTCGAGTGCCTGAATCTGGAAGGGGCCCAGGCCGGCCTGAGCTGGATCACGGTGCTGCGCAAGCGTGATCGTTACCGGCAAGTGTTCGATGGTTTTGATGCGCAAGCGATTGCGCGTTACGACGAGGCCAAGGTGGCGGAATTACTGGCGGATCCGGGCATTATCCGTAACCGCCTGAAGGTAAGGGCCACCATCGGCAATGCCCGTGCCTACCTTGAGTTACAGGAAGAAGGGCTCAGTTTTGCCGAATATCTATGGAATTTCGTGGATGGAAAGCCACAGATCAACCACTTTTCCAGCATGAAACAGGTGCCTGCCGCCACTCCCCAGGCCGAGGCCATGAGCAAGGCGTTGAAAAAACGCGGCTTCAAGTTCGTTGGCCCCACCATCGTCTACGCCTTCATGCAGGCCACCGGCATGGTCAACGATCACCTCACCAGCTGCCCAAGGCACAAAGCATTGAGTTGAAAGTTCAACGTTTGAAGGCGAGCGGAGCTGAGCCACCAGAGAGGCCGTGCTCGCGACCCCCGGTAAGGGCGTGGGTAACTGGATTTGAATCAGATGATGCCCTTCGATTTGGACTCAATACTCATTCCTCCACGTCGATTCATCATACCGCCAGCGTCTTGTTAACAACCATTGGTCATGGATTGGCCAAAGTTGGTATAGCCCTTGCTCTGTATTTTCTCAGGAGAGTTGCAGGAATAGACAGGATGTCTAAAGGGTGCAAAGACATGAATAACAGCAAACCCATCGCCATTATCAAGACGGGATCCACCTATCCGCAGATCAGCAATCACTATGGCGATTTTGAAGAATGGATTTCACGGGGCCTGGGTGGCTCGGCTCCGATCTGGGTGATCAATGCTCCGCAGGGGGATGCCATGCCGGACCCCTCGGAACTGGCAGGTGTCGTGATTACCGGCTCCCATGCCATGGTGACAGAGCATGCCAGCTGGATGACAGTAGTGATGCGGTGGCTTTATCGCACGATTCACCAGCAGCCTTCATTACCGGTGCTGGGACTGTGCTTTGGGCACCAGTTACTGGCCGAGGCACTGGGCGGTGAAGTGGCCGATAACCCCATGGGAATTGAAGTGGGAACCGTGGCATTGCGCCTGACCCAGGCCGGACACCAGGACGCCCTGTTAAGTGCCATGGAGAATCATCCGTGGGCACAAGTGGTGCATAAACAGTCAGTGCTCACTCCGCCTCCTGGTGCCGCGGTACTGGCCAGTAATGTGCACGATGCCTGTCAGGCGTTCCGCTATGGTGACTGTGTATGGGGGGTGCAATTCCACCCTGAATTCAGTGCCGACGTGATGCGTGCCTATCTTCAGGCACTCAGCGGCGACAGCCTTACCCAACAGCAGGTGGATACCTACCTGCAGGATGTATGCGAGTGCGATGATGCCAGCAGTATCCTGGCGAGTTTTGCGCGCTTGATCCTGCCGCAGGTGGCTTGAGAGCAGGAGCAAGCTACAAGCTTCAAGCTGCAACACGGGAAAGTTCATCGTGTTCGGAAATGACCTCGCCGCGCACCTCGTCCGGGTGCGCGGGCAAAGCGGCCTGATTCATGACGATACTTGCCGCGTTGTAGCTTGCTTCTTATTCCGCCGGCTGGGTGCTTGAGCCGAATACCGCACCGATCAGGGCGCTGCCCTGTTGCATGGGGTTGTTGCGGATCAGGGTTTCCTGCTCGCCGATGCGGGTGTAAAGCTCATCCATGCTGTTGTCGATGACGTAGCTTTCCAGGTTCAGGTTGGGCTTGTCAGTGAGTGGTAACTTATCGTACGCAGCAAGGAATGTCTGATACTGGTCATAAAAACCGGTCTGCTTCAGGCTGTCCTGAACGATCGGCTGGAAGCGCTGACGCAGGCTGCTTTCCGTCTCGCCCCGGAAGTAGCTGGTGGCCGCGGTATCGCCACCCTGAATGATGCCCAGGGCATCGTCCACACTCATGGCATTGATGGCATTCTTGAAGACGGGCGCCCCGGCAGCCACGGCTTTCTCCGCGCCCCGGTTCATGGCCGTTTCCACCTTGTCCACATAGCTGCCAAAGCCGAACTGGCGCAGGGTATTGGCAACCGGTTGCGCGGCTTCCGGCAACTTCAGGTTCATGGCCCCTTCCTGGGAGAGCTGGGCGGCAGCGGCATCAGTGCCCTTGATCAGCGCTTCCTTGATCCCGGCAGCGAGCTTCTCATCGGTGTTGTAGCCAGCACTCTTGGCCATGTCGTTACCCATGCTCACCCAGGGCATCACGGCTTCCATGTTCTGACAGCCAGCAAGCAAAAGGCCCAGTGACAGAGGGACAATCGGCAGAAGTTTCTTCACAGCGTTCTCCTTGTTTTGGATGTTCATGCTACTGCATAGCGAGGGGGCTGCTAAACACTTCTTTGAGGGGCAAGCTGCAAGCCACAAGCTACAACGCGGATCAGGTCGGTTGTAACTGATTGGGTGTGCGCCGCGATTCATGGAATCAATGTTGCGCGGGCACAGCCTTTCAGGGCTCAATAAGCATTCCCGCGCCTTGCAGCTTGAAGCTTGTAGCTTGCTCCTGATTTATGACCGACGACGATTACCGCGAACAGCACAAACAACGCCTGGCTTATATGCCCTGGCTGTATGGCCACCTGAAGCCGAAGCATCGCGCGTGGGCAGAACCCTGGCAGGCGGAGATCCAGCAGCGGTTGATGCAGCTGGAGACCGTACACTTTGCAGATGACTGCTTTGTGGCCCCCCAGGCAGTGCTGCTGGCTGAACCGGGTCGCGACATTATTGTTGGTTTTGGCTGCCAGATCGCTGCAGATTGCGTCATTCATGGCCCTGTTAGTCTGGGGCCGGGTGTCAGCATTAATCACCATGTGAGCCTGGATGGAGGTGCCGCCGGTATTCATATCGGAGAGGGTACCCGCATTGCTGCCTACTCGACGTTGTACGCTTTCAATCACGGCATGGCAGCAGACCGGCCGGTTCGTGAGCAGCCCGTCACCTCCCGGGGGATCCATATCGGCCGGGATGTGTGGATTGGCGCCCGCGCCGGCATCGTCGATGGGGTGACCATCGGGGATCACGCTGTGGTGGGCATGGGCGCTGTGGTCACCAGGGATGTGCCGCCCTGGACTATCGTGGCGGGTAACCCTGCCCGGCCCATCGGCCGCCGTCCGGGGGCTCCTGAACAGGTTGCGAAATAGCCCGTAACATCCTCTTTATTGAACAGTGTTTAGATTCTGTGATCCACTGATTCCAGTTAATTAAACACTGTTAAATAAAAAAGGGAGTTACCCATGGATGAGAGCGCGATCCAACGTCATTCCAGCGGCTGGCTGTTCTATGTCAAAGCGGCCTTTGCCATCAGCCTGGGCCTGATGGTGCTGGGCATCGTCTGGTTGCCCACGGATTTGTGGATCAAGGGTTACCTGGTGATGGGCATCATGTTTGTGGTCGGTTCCACCATCACCCTGGCCAAGACCCTGCGTGACGACCACGAGGCCCGGCGACTGATCAACCGTATCAGCGATGCCAAGACCGAGCGGTTGTTGAAGGAATATACGGACTAAAACGCCGGACGCTGGATGCCTGACGCCTGACGTAGAAGAGCGGTCAGACGTTAGACGTTTATAAAATGGAGAGAATTATGGCTAGTGCATGGACCAAAATGAAAACCCTGATGCGTGGGCAGGCCCGGGTAAGCATGGAACAGATCGTCAACGCCAATGACATGCTGCTACTGGACCAGCAACTGTATGAGACCGAGCAATCCCTGCGTGATGCGCGCAGACAGTTGGCCAGGTTGATGGCGGAAGAGCAAATGAATCAGCGCCGTGCCGGTGAGCTGGGCAGACAGATACGCCATTATGAAGAGGGAGCCCGTCAGGCGCTTGCGGCAGAGAATGACGACCTGGCCCTGGATATCGGCAAACGGCTGGCGGATCTGGAGCAACAGCAGCAGCGACTGGACCAACAGGGGGTGGCTCTGGAACAGCAGAAAACCGAATTCCAGAGTTTTATCAAACAGGCAGCAGACACACTGAAGACCCTGCGCCAGGAACAGTCCATGGCGCGGACCCAGGAAGCCCTGTTCGGTGAATCCCGCCAGCGCAACAAGGAACAGCGCGGCCTGGCCCAGCGTTTGTGCGACAGTCAGCAGACCCTGCAACAGATTCAGCAACGGCAGGAAGAATGCCGGCTGTTGTGGCAAAGTGAAGTCCAGCTGGGGGCCGACCTGAGCGCATCCGGGGGTGATAGTCTGGATCAGCGTATGGCAGAAGCCGGAATCGGCGATAGCCAGACCCGCCGGGCAGAAGAGATTCTGGCGGGGTTGCGCGAAGCAAAAGCGTAGGCATATCCAGTTCGTGGGAGCGTCGTTCGGGGCGTGGTAAACGCAGTTGAAAGTTCAAAGTTTAAAGTTGAAAAGCGCGGTCTGGGTATATGGGGTTTTGGACCTCTGTGCCCGCGCCCTTAACGGTAATCGCGGGCAGGGTCTGCCAATTCGATTCCACGCCTGTCGCGTTTGAACTTTAAACTTTGAACTTTCAACTGCTTCCCTCGCACCACCGTCGAAGCTTCTCCGGATAATCGATAACAGGAATTCCTTGTGGCACGTCGTAATCAACATAGTCGGGAAGAACTGCAGGGCCTGGCCATTCAGGCGGTGCGGGATCTGGTTTCCGAGAACGGGCTGGAAAAGCTCAGCGTACGCAAGGTAGCAGACCGTATTGGTTATACCGCAGGTATGCTTTACCACGTGTTCAGCAATCTGGATGATCTGATTCTTCAGGCAAATGCCGATACGCTGTCGCAACTGCTGGAAGCGATGACGGATACGGCGGACCGTTCGGCACGAGAGCAGCTCCAGCATATGGCAGCGGTGTATGTGGCCATGGCGCGGGAACAGACGCCGCTATGGAAGATGGTCTTCATGCACCAGATGCAGAATGCTGCAGCGGTCCCGGCCTGGTATCTGGAAAGAACCGCTGCCCTGTTTGCCCAGGTGGAAAGCACCATGGCGCAGCTGGCGGGCAAACAGACACCGGAACAGATCCATCTGGCAGCCAGAACCCTGTGGGGTAGCGTGCACGGAATCGCGGTACTGGCGGCGGATGACAAGCTGGTGGTGGCCGGGGATGTGAATGAGCAGGCAATGATTGAATCGTTGCTGCAGCATTATCTGAATAGCTGGGCGGGAAAGTGACCAGCTTCAAGCTGCAACACGAGGACAGTTGGGCTGAATATTAACGCTCGGGACTCCGCGCTGCTGCCTGTTGCGCGGCGACAAACATTACCGTTACCAAAGGAAGTGGTTCGCGTTGTAGCTTGTAGCTTGTAGCTTGCTACTCTGGCCTCGACGAACACAAAAGGCGAGAAAATGAAAAAAGGGTTGTTCTCACTGCTGGCTTCACGTCGTTTCGGGCCGTTCTTTTTCACCCAGTTTCTTGGCGCTTTTAATGACAACGTCTTCCGCCAGGCCCTGATTCTGCTGATTGCCTCGGGTGTCGTCAGCAGCCTGAGCGTAAACACCCTCAACAACCTGGCGCTGGCCCTGTTCATTGTGCCCTTCTTCCTTTTCTCGGCACTGGCCGGGCAGGTAGCGGACAAGTACGACAAGGCGTCTCTGGTGCGCAAGATCAAGTTTGCCGAGATCTGCATCATGGGCATCGCGGCGGTGGGTTTCTATTTTGATGCGGTGTACTTCCTGCTGGGCGTGTTGTTCTGCATGGGGCTGCAGTCCACCTTCTTCGGGCCCATCAAGTATTCCATCATCCCCCAGCATCTGGATGACCGGGAGCTGGTCTCCGGTAATGCGCTGGTGGAGATGGGCACCTTTCTGGCGATCCTGTTGGGTTCCATTTCCGGGGTGCTGCTGAAAATGGATGGCGTCGGTGATGGCGTTGTCGCCACCGCGGTAGTTGGTCTGGCTATATTGGGTTATCTGTCAGCACGGGGCATTCCATCGGCACCGGCCGCCGACGGTGGACTGAGATTGAACTGGAATCTGTTCCGGGAAACCTGGCATATCGTCGGTTACGCCCGGGAAGTGAAATCCGTGTGGATGTGCGTGCTGGGGATTTCCTGGTTCTGGTTCCTTGGCGCTGCCTATACCACCCAGTTGAAGGTCTATGTGGATGATTACCTGTTCGGTACGGAAGGTTTGTACGCCTTGTTGCTGGGCACCTTCTCCATCGGCATCGGCCTGGGCTCTTTCCTGTGTGAAAAGCTCTCTGGCAAACAGGTGGAGTTGGGGCTGGTGCCGCTGGGCTCCATTGGTCTGAGTCTGTTCGGGATTGATCTGTTCTTTTCCTATGCTGGCCTGGCCGGCCAGGAACACGGCGCCGAACTGGTGAGCATTGCCAGCTTTCTGCAGCAACCGGCAGGCTATCGGGTGCTTATGGATCTGCTCGGTATTGGGGTGTTTGGCGGCTTTTATATCGTGCCCCTGTTTGCCTTTATTCAGCACCGTTCCAACCCCCATCATCTGGCCCGGATTATTGCCGCCAACAATATTCTCAATGCGCTGCTGATGGTGCTCTCTGCTGCCGCGGGTATCGTGTTTATCGGCATGCTGGAACTGACTGTACCGGAATTCTTCCTGGCCCTGGCCATCGCCAATGTGGTGGTGGCAGCCTATATCTATACCGTAGTGCCGGAATTCCTGATTCGACTGCTAATCTGGATGCTCACCCACACCATGTATCGGGTGAAGCATGAGGGCATGGACAACATCCCCGATATGGGGCCCTGTGTGCTGGTCTGCAATCATGTGAGCTATGTGGATGCCTTGCTGCTGGGCGGGGCCATTCGCCGCCCGGTGCGCTTCGTCATGTTCAAGCCGATCTATGATATGCCGGTGCTGAACTACATCTTCCGCACCGGCAAAACGATTCCCATTGATTCGAAAACCCGCAACCCGGAGATCTATGAACAGGCGTTTGTGCGCATTCGCGAGGAACTGGAAGCCGGAGAGGTGGTGTGTATCTTCCCGGAAGGCAAGCTGACCCAGGATGGCGAAGTGGATGAATTTCGCGCCGGGATCGAGAAAATCATTGCCGAGACCCCGGTGCCAGTGATTCCCATGGCTCTGTCAGGATTGTGGGGAAGTTTCTTCAGCCATAAGGGCGGCCCTGCCCTGACTCGCTTGCCAAAGCGCTTTTGGTCACGGGTGAAGCTGACCGTCGGGCGGGCGGTAGCACCGCAGGCGGTGAACGCACAGGATCTGCGTAACCGGGTGCTGGCCATGCGCGAGCGTCCCTAGCGGAATGGTTGTTCCGCGCCGGGAGATTGCGCAAAGCATACGCACGGTAACTTGCAGATTGGCGAAAACCCCGCACACTCGATAATAATGAAGGGGGCAGCAACGCCCCGAGACAATAACAACAGGAAATATGCGTGTCGGAATCCACCCTCTCCCCCGCTGGCTTGCGGAATAAACTCCAGCAGCTGCTGTTGCAACTGCCCCCGGTGCAACGGGCTGATGAACGTCTTCACCGGGTCGAGCACGATGTATTGCAAAGTCTCAAGGATCGCCTTGAGGCCCTGGATACCCCCGGTGAACTGGCGGGTCCGCCGGAAACCCTGGGCCAGCTGCTGGAAGTGTCCATGGAGCAGAGTCAGGCCCAGGCCCAGACCATGCTGGTACGCCAGATTCTGGCCGGGTTATCTGCGGATGAAGCCCGAATTCTGGCTGCGCTCTCTGATGGCAGTGCCTTTCCTATGCTGACGGTCTACAGCGGAGGGCGTTTCTCCCGGGGCGACGTGGTCTGCCGGCATTCCAACGTGGGCCGCGCCGCCGGTACCCAGTGCACCGACATGATCGGCTTTTACCTGCATCGACTGTTCGAGCGGGGTTGGCTGATGGCCACCGGTTTCGAGGAAAGCAAGCGCACCGACTATGAACTGCTGGAAGGAGACAGCGGTTTCCGCAAGTCGTTGAGCCGGCTGCAGCAACACTGGCCCAAGCTCAAGCCACAACGGGAGTCCGTGCGCTTCAGCCCGCTGGGGCACCAACTCTGGGAGCAATTGACGGCAGATGGCGAAAGCGACAGGGAAGAGGAATAAGCCATGATCACGGATATTGATCTGATTCTGGCCGATCTTCAGGCCAACTGGATACTCTACCTGGCCATGCCGTTTGTGGCGGCAGCCATTGGTTATGGCACCAAGGTGGTGGCGATCAAGATGATGTTCAAGCCACTGAAGTTCGTGGGTATTCGCCCGTACTTTGGCTGGCAGGGCATTGTGCCGAGCAAGTCTGCCACCATGGCCAGTATTGCCTGTGACCTGATGATGGATCGTTTGCTCAAGCCGGAAGATGTCTTTGACCGGCTGGATCCCAACCGGGTAGCGGCAGAGATTCGCGAGCCCCTGATTCGTTCGGTGGAAGACATTACCCGGGAAGTGGCGGCGAAGTATCAGCCAGGGCTGTGGGAGTCTGCGCCGGAACGGGTCAAGAAGATGATCATCCAGCGTATCCAGAATGAAGCGCCGCACATGGTCGAGCTGATCATGGAGGACATCAAGACCAACATCTCCCGGGTGTTCGATCTCAAGGATCTGGTCATCAATGCGCTGGTCCGTGACAAGGAGCTGCTCAACCGGGTATTCCTGGAAGCGGGCCATGTGGAGTTCAAGTTCATCCGCACGTCCGGGATCTGGTTTGGTTTCGCCATCGGTATTGTTCAGGCGGTGGTGTGGGCGCTGACCCATAATGCCTGGGTGATTCCCTTGTTCGGTCTGTTCACCGGCTGGTTCACTGACTGGCTGGCCCTCAAGATGATCTTCAATCCCAAGCAGCCCACCCGCTATCTGGGGCTGTTCGAGTGGCAGGGCCTGTTCCTCAAGCGTCGCAAGCAAGTGGCGGCCAGTTATGGTGCCCTGGTGGCCAGCGAAATCGTCACACCCGCTGCGGTGATCGAGGCTATCCTCAAGGGACCGCTGTCCGATCGCCTGTTTGGTCTGGTTCAGAAACAGGTGCAGCGCACCATGGATGAACAGGCCGGCCTGGCCAAGCCGCTGGTGGTATTTGCGGTGGGCAGCACCAAGTACCAGGAAATGAAACGCACCGTGGCGGACAAGGTCATGGAGCATCTGCCGGAAACCCTCAGCCACATGGAAGCCTACGCCGAGGAAGCCATGGACCTGAAGAATCTGCTGGTCACCAAGATGCAGGAGCTCACCGAAGAAGAGTTCGAGGGCCTGCTCAGGCCGGCATTCCAGCAGGATGAATGGATCCTGATTACCGTAGGGGCGGTATTGGGTTTCCTGGTGGGCGAACTGCAGGTTCATGTGATGTTGCACTTTGCCGTGCCGGTGACATGAGGCAAGTGCAGGGGGCGGTATTGGCCGCCCTTGTTTTTCTGGGCGGGTGCCAGGTCACTTTCTCCCCGCCTTCCCTCTCCTATCGCCATGACGATGCCAGCGCGGACTCCCTTGAAGAGCAGGATGACACCTGCCGCAGTCCTTATCGGTATAGTGCCGCCCTCGCCGGACACAACAGCAGAACGGCCATGACCGATGAGCTGGGTGAATTCTGGGCAGAGGATCAGCGTTTCTATGAGGACAGGATGGCACAGCACTGCAACGATTGATGGCCCGGGGGATTCCATAATTTCTGCATAATTTCCTGCGATACTTGGGGTTACGGAATCAGGGGGAATACGCATGCTCAACCAGGATCGCACGGAACGTTACGGCACTGTCTCTCGGCTGCTGCACTGGAGTATGGCGTTATTGACAGGCTGGCAGTTTCTCTCTGCCATTGCGCACTACGGTTTTGAGGATAGTGCCTTCGAGGCGTTTTTCTGGCCCAGCCACAAGCCCCTCGGTTTTGCACTGATGATCCTGATTGTGGTTCGGCTGTTGTGGGCCTTGAAGAACCTGGGCAACCGCCCACCGTCCATTAACCTGCCAGCAAAACTTGGGCATCTTGGCCTCTATGCCCTGCTGTTTCTGATACCGGCCCTGGCATTGTTGCGCCAATACGGATCCGGCCGTGCTTTTGAACCTCTGGGGATTCCGGTGATGGTGGGTGGCGGTGAGAAAATCGACTGGATGGTAGATCTGGGGTCGCTACTCCACGGCGAGCTGGGTTGGGTGCTACTGGCGATGATTATTGGCCATGTCGGCATGGCTATCCTGCACCGCAAGCAAGGCCAGACGGATGTACTGCCAAGGATGCTTGGAAAATAGCGAGTCGAAGGTTCCTTGCGTTTAGCAGCCCTGCAATTTTGACTTTCCTTGTAGCTTGTAGCTTGTAGCTTGTAGCTTGTAGCTGAGAGCTGTTACCCCTCCACATTTCACCGAAATGTAAGACATTGGCCACTACCCATCCTGCTCCCGCTCATTAGAATGTCCGCTTCTAATTAAAAAAGGGATAGGGGAATAAGGATGCTGGAAAGAGTCAAGGCACTGATGCCGTTCAAGGGCGTGGCCGGAATGGTGGTGGGGGCGCTGGGGCTGCTGATTGTGGGCCAGAATTCCATTTTTTACGCCGAGCCGGGTTACGTGTATCACGTGCGTACCCTGATGGGTAATGAAGAAGTGGTGTCCGATGTGGGCTACCAGTTCTATCTGTTTGGTCGCTGGAATTCCTGGAAGCGAGCCCTGACCGTTCAGGCGGTTCGTGGTGGCAGCGAAACCCTGGACTATGTGGAAGTGGAAAGCTCGGAAACCTCCGCAGCCCTGCCGCCCCAGAACATCATGTTCCTGGATCAGGTCGACGCCAACGCCCAGGCCACCGTGCGCTTTACCATTCCCACCGATCAGGAAAGCTTCCTGCATCTGGCCCATGAATACCGTACCCCGGAAAACCTGCTGCGCACCGCATTGATTCCGGCCTTCAAGGAAACCCTGCAGGCCAATGCCTCGCTGATGAGCGCTGAAGAGTACTACTCTGGTGGCCGTACCGAATTTAACACCGAGTTCGAGAACCAGATGATCAACGGCATCTATATCGTTCGCCGTGAAGAGGTGAGCGAAAAGCGGGTCGGTGACATCAAGGGCTCAGCGAATGTGGCCATGGGCACCGATCAACAGGAATACGGCGATGACAGCAAGGTCGTCTTCGTGGTGCGCAAGATGACTGACGAAGCCGGTATTCCGCTGCGCAAATCCCAGCGTTTCATCGACTACGGTGTCACGGTGGTGGAAGCCCGTGTTACCCAGATGGATCCCAATCAGCGCTTTGTGGAGCGCATGCAGCTCAAGCAGAAAGCCTCTGCCGACCGCGCCATTGCCCGCGAGCAACGGGTGCAGGAAGAAGAGCAGCGTCTGTTGGCGATTGCCCGTGGTGAGCGTGAAGTGGCCGAGCGTCAGGCCAAGGCCAAGGTAGACCAGATCCAGCGTACCACCGAAGCGGAAACCGAAAAGCAACTGGCCATCACTCAGGCGCAGAAACAAAGAGAGCAATCGGAAATCGAGAAGGAAACGGCCCAGATCCAGTTGGAAAAAGCCCGTATCGAAGCGGAAACCCGCCGTACCCTGGCGGATGCGGAAGCCTACCAGAAGAAAGCGGTGCTGCAGGCGGATAACGCCCTGGCACAGAAGCTGGATGCCGAGATCGAGATCCAGAAAATCTGGGCCCAGGCCTTCGCTAACCGCAAGGTGCCGCAGTACGTGTTCGGCGGTGGTGACGGTGGTACCCCCACCGGTTCCGACGGTGAAACCCGCGCCTTCATGCAGATGCTCACCCTGGACGCGGCCAAGCGCCTCAGCTACGACCGGGATGTGAAGAAGTAAGATTCAAGCTACAAGCATCAAGCTTCAAGCTGCAACGCGACTCATTGTGAGTGCCTGTTTTGACGCCCGGTCCCGCGCCCAAACTATCAGCGCGGAGTCCGGGCAGAAGATGACACAAGGAACAATCTTCGTGTTGTAGCTTGCAGCTTGCAGCTTGAACCCCTTTCCCTGCAGCCGCTACAGTAGCTGCATGCTGCAAATCACCCGCAACCTCGCCATTCCGGAAACCGAAATCGACCTGCAGGCCATTCGTGCCCAGGGCAGTGGCGGCCAGAACGTCAACAAGGTCTCCTCAGCCATCCACCTGCGCTTCGATATCCGCGCCTCCTCCCTGCCGGAGATTTACAAGGAGCGTTTGCTGGCGCTCAGTGATCAGCGCATCAACAGTGATGGTGTGGTGGTGATCAAGGCGCAGCAGTTTCGCACCCAGGAAAAGAACAAGGAAAACGCCCTCGCCCGTCTCGCCCAGTTGATCCAGAGCGTCACCGTGGAGCAGAAAAAGCGCAAGGCCACCCGCCCTACTCTGGGCAGCAAGAAGCGCCGCATGGACAAGAAAACCAAACGGGGCCAGATCAAGTCCCTGCGCGGCAAGGTGGATCCGGGGTGAGCAGCCGCAAGCTACAAGCTTCAAGCTACAACGCGACTCACTATGCGTGCCGGTTTTAAAGCCCGGTACCGCGCCCATACCCGCAGCGCGAAGCCCGGACAAAAAAGCCGGCACCGTCCTTGATCCGTGTTGCAGCTTGTAGCTTGCGGCTTGCAACTCAACTCCATTGACACAATACCTCCCTCCCCTTGGCATTTTCGGACCGCTTTCTTCACCCTGCCCTTTGCTAAGCTAGCGGCTGCACTGACAAACAGGGAGTGACGCCATGAAAGCCATTACCACCACCGGTTGGGGGCCCAACACCAGGCTGGTTCTCAGCGAGACCGATGCGCCGACACGACTGGGCCCGGATGATGTGTTGGTGGAGGTGCATGCGGCATCGGTGAACCCCAAGGACTGGAAGCTGAACTATCATCTGGCCATGGCGGCGACCCCGGTGGGTACCCGGCGTCTGCCACCGATTTTCGGTGATGACCTCGCTGGCGTGGTGATCGGCAAGGGCAGCAATGTTCGCCACTTCGAGATAGGTGATGAGGTCTATGGCATGGACATGCGCCTGCGCACCGCATCCCTTGCCGAGCAGGCCCGCATCAATCAGCATCGCGTCGCGAAAAAGCCCAGCAATCTCAGCTTCAATGAAGCGGCCTCCCTGCCGCTGGCGGCACTGACCGCGCTGCAAGGGCTGCGCAAGGGCGGTGCCAGCGCAGGCAAGTCGGTATTGATCATCGGTGCCTCTGGCGGGGTCGGCACCCTGGCCGTGCAGATCGCCAAACAGATGAAGCTGCATGTCACCGGGGTATGTAGCACCCGCAATCTGGATTTTGTCCGTGATCTGGGAGCCGATGCCCTGATCGACTACAGCAAAGGCGATTACCGCAAGACAGCGGGTGAGTTCGATATCGTCTTCGATGTGACGTCCTACGAGACCCCGCTCACTTGCAAGGCGTTGCTTGGCAAGCAGGGCCACTTTATTTCCACCGGCGGTCAGGGCGCCTCCATGTTTGCCACTCCCCTCTATCGGGTGCTGGGTAAAAAAGCCGGTACCGTGGTGGTGGAATCCTACCGTCAGGATCTCGATACCCTGGCAGACATGGTGGAACAGGGAGCACTCAAGCCCATCATCGACAGTGTTTATCCCCTTGCAGATAGCGAAGCCGCCTATGAACGCAATCGTAGCGGCCGCTGTCGCGGCAAGGTGGTTATTCAGGTTGTGTAGTTGAAGTGCAGAAGCGAGTAACGAGTAACGAGTTTCGAAAACCTTTCATTACTGACGGGTTTTGACTTTCGAAACTCGTTACTCGTGGCTGCCATTAGATTTTGTCGCTTGGACTGATGATCAGCCACGGCGAGAATGTCTCTCAGGCAGCCTTCACTGAATCGAGTACATCAGGCGCTCTTGCTGTGTTTGATGAACAAGACCTTCATCAGAATCATGCCCAGCAGGACCACAATGGAGCTGATGGCCAGGAACGGTTCCATGGTCTGGACGCTGGCAAAGTTGCCATACATCAGGAACAGGCTGATCAGGATAACGATAGTGCCGACCTGATGCAGGTAGTACTGCGCTTTGGCAAGCCCGCTGGTGAGATTGCCCAGCCACAGTTTGTGGCACAGCGCATAGGCCATGGAGATCACAAAGCCGATCAGCATGATATGCGCATGGGTAACGTGTTGAATATGGTTGTGGGTAGCGGCCATATGAATGCCCAGCAGCATGCCGACGATGGCATAGCCCAGAGCGGTCATCATGAATTTACGGTCCATCTTTCATCCTTCCCTGAAAAAACAAAAAGCATAATCCGCTGCTCAGGAAATGGGTATAACTAAAGTTTTGGTGGAATGTTGAGTTGCGTGAAGCGTTGCGTGGATGCCCAGAGTCATATTTCGGGAAGACACAAAGCGGATAGACGGCAGCACTGTCTCGATAGTGCCAATCCGAATAAAAAATGAATTCGTTATAGGTCATCAGGTAAAGCCCATAACCTCCGCTTTGCGATAGAACAAAGTTCAATCATCCATGTCGGAGCATCGCTCGGACAGACGGTGCCAGCAACGCTATAAATCTTGATCTGCATCTATATTGATGTCGTGGTGCCTTGTTAGCGTGAGAGCTTGCATCAATCCCGGAGGTGGATCATGAGAATCGTATGGGGTCCTGAATACGAACTGGATATCCTGGTCATCGACCAGCAACACAAGCGCATTGTGGATTTTATCAATGCGCTGGATCAGCTGGTCGGGAAGCCGGATGCCTATCTGGGTGTCGCCCGCATCCTCTATGACCTGGTGGATTACACCGAATCCCATTTCAGTTTCGAAGAGGCATTGATGGAGCGAGCCGGCTACAAGGAGCTGGACGACCATCACCATGTGCATCGTCAATTTACCCAGCGGATCGAATCCCTGTTACGCAGTACCGAAAAGGGTGAAGACGTGGCAGAAGCCCTGCTGCAGTTGCTGGAAAAATGGTTGCTGCATCATATTCTTGAAGAAGATCGCGCCTATACCGATCAGGTCAGGGATTTTATCGACAGTATTGGTCGAGAAAGCATGGGTGGTTGGGTGAATGACAACGTGCGAAAACATTTTCGTGTTTCCTGACGGGATTGTCCGACGCAACCGTTCCCTGTGATACAGCGATGGGTTAGCCTTTTGGGTGATGGAAAGGGAATGACAATCTGAAAAACGCAGGGAACGCACATGAAATACCTGATTATGGCCGCCGGGATCGCGGTCACCGGGGCTGCTCATGCAGCTGAAACGATCCGTCCTTATATTGGCCTGCAGTACCACTGGACCAATTCTGATATTCACTCCGGGGATGTGATTCCCGGTTCCGATCTGAGCATTGATGACAAGGACAGCGGGCTTGGCATTCGTGGCGGGGTGCTGCAGGAATACCACGCCTTTGATGAACTGATGGGCTTTGTGGGTGCCGAGCTGAGTTTTGTGGATCTTGGCGAAATCACGGCCACCGGCCCCGGCTTCACGGCCAGCACCGAGGCGGATGGCATTGATCTGTCCCTGATCGGGGCTACCGAGGTGGCCTGGCGTAACACCTTCGCTTATGGCCGAATCGGCCTCTTTCAGTGGGATGCGACGTCGCAATCCAGCGGTGCCGGTACCTCCTTCAACGACAGCGATAGCGGCACCGATTTCGTGGTCGGTTTCGGCATGATGTACTTTTTCGACGAGATTCAGATCCGTGGCGGTTTTGATCGTTACCGGATGGAATATGACTCTGACAGTGTCGTTAACGTGGATGCCTGGAACATTGGCGCCCAACTCACCTTCTAGCGTTATGGCATGGCTGGAACGGGGCTGACACAGCCCCGTTTTCAGTGACAGATCAGAATCGGGTGCTGATGCCCAGCATCAGGCTTTCGCGGGGCTCATCGTCCAGCGCCAGGCTGCGATAAGACAGGGCCAGTGCGGTATTGGGCGTGAAGCGCAGCCCCAGGGTGCCGACATACACCGGGGACTGGCCTTCCTGCTCAAACTCTTGCGGCTGACCCATGCTGTACTCCTCACTTTCCTTGACCACATCACGCCACTGCGCATAACCGGCCTTGGGCTCGATATACAGCGCTTTCCACTGCAGGGCGTAACCTGCCAGGGCCTCGATGCTGCGGGTGTACGCCCCTTCGGTCACATTCATCAGGGCTACATTGCTTTGTGTGCTGGCACCGATATCAAGCAGGAAGCGGCTGTTGGTCTGGTATCCCAGGTAGAGATAGAGACCTGCTGCCCGGTCATCATTGAGTTCCTCGGGGATCGGGGTTGAGGCATCCAGATCCACCGCAAAGCGCCCGGCGGTGAGGCCGGTGTTGAAGCGGAACTGACCGGCCTGGCTAAAGGGAGCCAGAAGCAGGAGGCACAGGGTGGCGGTTAGCAAGCGACGCATGGTGAACTTCCATCATTGTTATTGTATGTAACCAAGTGTCAAAAACCTTAAAGAGGGGGCAAAAATTTGCCAAGCCGAAAGTATTAGGTTTGGTGGTTTTTTGACCGTAAAGAGACGGGTTTTTAATTGCCGTTTACCATCAGGGTGTATGGTAAGCTATTGAAAATAAAACAATTTGCACTGCACATTTGAATTTCAGTGCATTTCGGAAAGAAGTGATGGGTCTGGTATCGGGATGGGCCTGCCGGAACCCGGATGGGTCCCGGCAGAGGTCGGGTCTCTATCTCGCGTTCTATTCCGGAAGCGGATCGTGAATGATGGTATGGACGAACTCCACCACGGTGCGGGTATCTTCAGCCTGCTTTACGAAGGCTTCGATATTGCTGCCATCGTAGGGGTCGCTGCCCAGTACCCGTTCCCAGATATCGGCGGTGCGATCGCCATAGGCGCAGTCGGGATCATCAGGCTGACGTTCCACATAACTGACGTCGACACCGGCATACACATCCTGGGTGCGATGGGCAAAACCGCTGTAATCCACATAGCCACTGGGGAGAAGCGTGGCCCCACAGTTATCCGGGTTGCCCTGGCAGGCGACGCTACCGTGCTTGAGGTAGCCCAGTCCTTCCGCATTCAGAATGGCATCGTCGAGGGTGATGGCAGTATTCTTCACTACCATCACGCCGTCTTCCATGATTTCCACCTGACCTTCAAGCTTGCCCCAACGCATCAGCGCCAGGTACATGGCGACGCCGGCACGGGGAGAATCCACGGTCTGGTAGACCACTCCATCGTCAGTCATCACGCCGTAGGCAAGGCGGCCCGCCACATCCAGCTTGACGCCTTCTGACGCATTGATGCTGTTGACCACATCATAGAGGGCGCGGTCGTAAACGCCGGGATTGGTGAGGGCGACGCGGGTGCCATTGAGGCGGCCCAGCTCCACTTCCACCACAAAGGTTTCATAACCGGGGACGATTTCGCAATCACCGTTCTCGTCCAGTTGCATGGGGACGGTATCCTGCTCGATGTCATCCGGCCATACCACCGGGTCAGAGGCCAGCGGTTGCGGGCACTGGTTGGCATCCAGCAGCGGTTCGCCGTTGGCGTTACGCAGGAGTGCCCACAGGTCGCCAAGAATCTCGCCCTTGTAGGTAAATTCCACCTCATTCAGACCGAGTACGGTATTGATCAGCACCAGGCCATCGATGGTGAGCGGCACGGTCTTGTTGGAAGCGCCCCCCAGAAAGGCGGCGGCAGCCTTGTTGACATCAATACGGTCACCAGCCGGTGTGGGCAGAGTAGCGAGATCGGTTACCGGTGGATCCTGGATGATGTCATGGACGAAAACGATCACCCGCCGGTTGTCATCCACCAGACGGGCAAAGCCTTCCATGTTGCTACCGATGTAGGGTTCTTCCTCGAATACCTGTAGCCAGGCATAGTCGATCATGTCCCAGTAAGGGCAGGTCGCCCCGTCGATATACTGGACGAAAGACAGCAACTGTTCCTGAAAGCGGTTCTGGCGGTTGTAGTTGACCGCAGACAGGTCGGCATAGCCATTGATCAACCGCAGTTCGCCCTCTCCATCACGAAGATACGCCAGATCGCCGAGGGGAACCTCCGGATCAATCTCCACCCACTGGGGCGGCAGGGTTTCACCGCCTTCATGTTTTTCCGGGCCATAACCGGCCAGCCGGCCACGGGTCATCAAGGCATGATAGAGCGCCAGGTTTTCCCGCGGAGAATCAATGGTCTTGTCCACCAGTTCGCCGCCATCATCAATGGTCAGTACCAGTCGACCCGCCGGATCCAGGCTGACCGCCTGGGCCTGGTTGATGGTGTTGATCGCTTCAGCCAGACCCCGAGCCAGGGCATCAGGGTTGTTGGCCATATTGCGCACCATGTTCAGACGGCCAATTTCCAGTTCCATGGTGTAGGACTCATAGCCTTCCACCACGGTGCAGGTGAACTCGCCGTCTTCATATTCTTCCACGGTCATGGGTACCGTATCGCGCACCTCCATGTCCGGCCATTCCACAGGTTCGGAAGCCAGAGGTTGCACACAGCCCTGAGCGTCGAGCAGCGGTGCGCCATACTCGTCGCGAAGCAGCAGCCACAAATCGCCATACAGATTCTGTGGGTCGGATTCCACTTCATTGAGGCCCAGCACCGTGTTGATGAACACCACCGTATCCACAGAAACCGGAGTTTCCTTGCCGGTGGCACCGCCCAGGAAACTGGCAGCGGACTTGAGCGTTTCTTCAGTCAGGTAGGCCGGCGCAGAGGCACTGGCAAAACGACTCGCCGAGCTGGAGCTGTCGGAACAGCCGCTGATGGCGACCACCAGTGGCAATAAAAGAGATAATGACAATCTGAAACCATGACGCATGAGAGGTAGTCTCCTTACCTGACGGTGGCTTCAGTCTTCGATAGACAGCCACAATAACCTGCAGGCCGAACGAGCCCTGACTGTCATATATAGTGTATTGGCAGGGAAAATTTTTGACGCAGGTCATAAGAACAGCTCTGCATCAGGAAAAGAGACAAATAGAGGATGTGAGTATAGTTGGTACGGCTAACGATACCGTTTTCAGGGAACCTTGCCTGGGCAAATTCCGTCAGCTTGCCTTCACAGCCGCCCCCGCAAGGGCCGGATAGGTTGTCTGTTTCACAACCTGTCAGGCGTATGTTGTCAGCGTTGCTAAGATAAGCCTCTTATCGTCACCCTTTCCCGGGAGCCCCGCGCCATGCTTTCAAGACTGATCATCACGCTGCGCAGCGTGCTGGCATTTGTGTTGCCACCGCTGATTGGCATGCTGCTGTTTGTGGTTTGCCTGCCAGGCGGACGACGTCGCGCGGTGAATCTGGGCATCACCGTGGTCACCCGTCTCGGCCTTGGTCTGGCAGGGATTCGGCTGCAGGTGGGCGGTGAGACGCAACTGCTGGCCATGCGCCCGGCGATTTTTGTGATCAATCATCAAAGCGGTACCGACCCGATCATTGTGGCCTCACTGGTACGCCGTGACATGGTGGCGATCGGCAAGTACGAACTGCAGTTTCACCCCCTGCTCGGGCCCTTGATGAAAATGTTCGGCACCGTCTTTGTGAAGCGGGAGCAGGGTGTGGGGCCGCAGGTGCTGGCGCCATTATTGCCTGCACTGGCCTCGGGTGATGCGGTGGTACTGGCGCCGGAAGGCAAGCGTAGCCGGGATGGTCAGTTGTTGCCCTTCAAGCCCGGTGCGCTATGGCTGGCTCAACAATCCGGTGCACCCCTGGTGCCGATCGTGTTGCACAACAGTGGCGACATCCTGCCGGCCAAAGGGCTGCTGATGCGGCCCGGGGTGGTGAAGATCACCGTGTTGCCGCCTCAGCCTGCCAGCCTGACCACGGAGCAGCTTCGTCAGGTGTTTGCCGATGCGATGTAAGCGTACGTTAGTCATGACCTTGTTGCTGTTGCCGTTAGTCGGTGTGGCCGACAGGGTGACCCGCACGGCCCTGCCCGGTCCCGATCGCTTCGCACTGGAAGCTGTACTGCCGATATCCCTGACGCAGCTGCTGCCGATTCTGGAACAACCCTGCCATGTACTTCAGTGGATGCCAGGCATTGAAACCCTGAGGATCCTGGAGCGGCCATCGGAAACGCAAACACTGGTCTACATGGCACGCAAGGCACCGTGGCCATTGAGTGGTCGCGATGCCGTCACCCTGTTTGAGCGTCACCCCGGTGCCCCGCTGGTGCTGACCATGTCGGGCAATCCGGCAGCTTATCCAGACCAGCCGGGTCATGTGCGGGTACCCTATACGGAAGGCAGCTGGACACTCTATGCGCTGGGAGACAGTACGCGCGTGGTGTACCGGCAACAGGTAGACCCGGGCGGCGGGATTCCGCAATGGCTGGCAGACCGGCTGGCCCCGGGACAAATGGAAGCGGCCCTGGCCGCATTGGAGACCTATGTACGCGATCCGCACCGGACTGACTGTACTGCTGATTAATCTGACATTGATCGGCCCCCTGGCGGCACAGCCCGACACCCGCTGTGAGCAGGGCTTCTTTGCCCTGCACCAGGCATTGAAAAATGCCGGCATCGAGGATGCCCAGGCGAAGACCCTGCCTGATTATCCGCATCTGGGTATCAATCGCTGGCTGGCGTTTCAGCAACAACAGGCTAAAAGTGCCGCGCAGCAACAGCAATGGATTCGTCTGAGTAGCGACAAGGCCTGGCAAGACCTGTCGGTGATGAGCCAGCGGCTGCCAGACGATGCCGAGCCGTTCAACCCGGAAACCGCACAGCAGTTACTGGACACCTGCCTGCCGGTGCTGGCGGCACGCACCGACTTCGAAACCCTGCCGCAGGCGGAGGTTGAGGATAGCTATGCCACCTGGTTGCGTGTGGTGGGCGTCTACCCGGTTACCGCCTGGCTGGCCACCGGTTCCATTGAAAACTACCACGAAGAAATGAGTGCCCGCTTTGTGGATCCAGTCCCCCCGCCACGGCAGCAATATGCCCCTTTACCTGCGGCTGGCATGCCGGTAACTCCCGCCATGTTGCCGGCGCCGACGCAGTTGGCAAACAACCCGCTGCAGATTCCCCTGCCTGATGAGCTGCAACGCAAAGCCCTTCTAGTGCACTACGCACCTGTACTGACCATGACAGACAGCGAACGCTGGAACCGGACGGGGGAAGTAACGCTGGATAGCTATGGCAAGCCAGGCATCAATGTGGACAACCCGTTGAGTTACACCTGGACCAGCTGGACCCATTTCAAGGGTCAGAATCTGCTGCAACTGAACTATCAGTTCTGGTTCAGTCAGCGACCGAAGAGTGGAGCGCTCGACAGCTATGGTGGAGAGCTGGATGGTCTGATCTGGCGGGTGACTCTGAAGCCGGATGGCGGGGTACTATTCTACGACAGCATTCACCCGTGCGGTTGTTACCACAAGATCTATCCGGTGGACCCGGATCTGCAGCAAGGCGAGATCGAAGGCGACAAGCCGGTGTTCTACCCGCAACGGGTGGCGGATGCAAAAAACCAGCGCCTGAGCCTGCTGGTGGAACCCGATACCCACTACCTGGTGCGGGTGTCACCCGTGGACAGCAGCGTGCCGACGACAGCCTATGGTTTTGCCGATGCGGATCAATTGCGCGCCCTGCCACAACCGGATGGAAAAATGGCGAGCCTGTTCAATGGCAAAGGGCTGGTGCCGGTATCCCGACGCGGCGAACGTTTCTATCTCTGGCCCATGGGCGTACCTTCCGCAGGAGCCATGCGCCAGCCCGGTGAGCACGCGATTGCTTTCAAGGGCCGTCGGCATTTCGATCAGGCAAGACTCCCTGAGACGCTATTTGAATAGGCATGCCGGCGTTCTTTTTTAATGATGCTGGCAGAGCATGGGTCACGGCGCTCGGTCTTGTTGTCACGAGGCTTACGAGCCGGATCGCAGCGCCTTGATTGCATGATGCAACTGATTCCCCAACATCCATACCCCGACCCCGGAAAACAGGATCGCAATCAACCCGATCATGAAATACATGCCCCAGCGGATATCCCGGTACAGCAGTGAATCCTTCGGGTAGTAAGGATCGACAAAACAGCGGAAGGGTTGCTGGCTGTCCCGATGCTCTTCCAGTTCACGCACAATCACCCGGTGATAACTGGTGCCATCCTCCGGTCCATACAGCGACACCCGATCACCCACATACTCTTGCCCGTCAAACTGATAGCGGTATCGAGCGTTACTTTCGTAGGTAATGCTGCCGCTACTGTGATGCTCCTGCAGCTTCACCGTCTCAATGATGGCGGGCACTTCCACCCAGTGCTGAGTGAGCCGCCACTGCTGAATCGGCAGGCCGATCAGGTACCAGGCGGCCAGCAAGGGGATGCCAATAAAGGCCAGGGCGATGATGACGATCTGGTGATCGAAGTTGTTTCGCATTTTCGGCATGGTTTATGGAGATGGAAGTCGTTGAGCTTGTACAAGCTTTTCATCATGAATCATAAAAGGATAATACTTATACCGGGTGATACAAATAGTAAGATGTATTTAGCATGGATCCATCGATTAACTGAAAGTGCCAAATGAAGGTTTTGCGATGATAGTAAAGGGAGTAAGCCTGCAAAGGATGGCCGGGAAGGTTAGGGCTCAAGCGATTTTGGAATTCGAAGGAACGACAAGATTCAAGCATGGAGAAAAGGCGGCAACGCTATGGTTTGAATGGCCTGAAAATTATTTCAATCCTGGCTCTATTGGTATTGAGCCGTTCGTTCTTGTTTCTCTGACGCTAGCTATGGGAGTGGGAGAAAACATCACGCTTGAAGAAGATATAGATCCGATATTCTATCTGAATCTGTTGGAAGCTATCGACATCTATCACAGTTTCTTTCCTGAGGAAACGAGCGTAATTGGTATACATGCAAGATGTAAGAATAAAAGCTATTCCGCATCAGAGAGAGTTGGTTCATTCTTTTCCGGCGGTATCGATTCCCTTTTTAATGTCGCGGATCTAAAAAAAATGAATGCCCTTTCCGGGGTTCATAAGGTTACTGATCTCTGGCTGGTTCAGGGCATGGATATTCCCCTGAACGATAATGAATTTTTTCAAAGTACCTATGACAGGTTGACTGAAATGGCGAGCATAGAGGGCCTCAATGTCATTCCTTTGAAAACGAACGCAAGAGAACTTCAAGACGGTCTGGTTAAATGGACTACATTGGGTTTTGGTGTGATATTGGGAGCCATAGCAAAGATTTTTTCTGATGCGGTTTCAACGGTGCTTATCGGTTCTTTTGAGCAGTATAAAAAATGTATGCCTAACGCCAGTGCACCGCTTATAGACCCGATGTGGAGTTGCAGCAAGCAAACAGTACGACATTATTCTGCGCGCTACAGTCGCATCGATAAGATCAAGGTTATTGCTGATTACGCACCAGGCTTGCTAAGCCAAGCCCGGGTGTGTTGGAAAAATACTAGTGGGAGCTATAACTGTGGCTGTTGTGAAAAATGTTTAAGAACACTTTCTGAGCTTCGTCTGGCCAATGCCAGTCATTTGGTTAACTCATTTCCTGAGGGGGATGTTATAAAGTTAATATCGGGGTTTCGATTGGAAGACAGTGAGATTGCGGGTGAATTTGCGGTTAATTATTGGCGGCAGATTCATGCCGTTGCAGCAGCGCAAGGTGATCAAGCCCTCAAGTCAGCCGTTGAGCCGGTATTGCAATATGCCAGTTCAAGAGGAAAGGTGATAAGGCTGAAAAAAATGGTGCGAGCCTTCATAAGGCGATCATGACCCGGAAATCACTTTAACGCGCGGGTTCCTCATCAGATCCATGTATCCATGAGGGCCAGCTTCGCGCGTTTTATTGGGCTCAATCTATTGATCCAAACACCTGAATGATGTTGCCCAGACGTGCGGTGAACTTGTCGCCGCTGTTCAACGGACCGACGCCCGCCGGGGTACCGGTGAAGACCACGTCGCCCGGTTCCAGGGTGAAGGTCTGGCTGATTTCGGCCAGCAGTTCAAAGGTGGGGAACAGCATCAGGCCGGTGTGGCCGTGCTGTTTCACTTTCTCGTTGATCTCCAGGGTCACGTCCAGGTTCTGGCGTACGGAGATGCCGCGGGCGTCGATGAAACCGGAGACCGGGGCGGCGCCGTCGAAGGCCTTGGCCCTTTCCCAGGGATGCCCTTTCTCTTTTAACTGGTTCTGCAGCTCGCGCAGGGTCAGGTCCAGGCCCACGCCGTAGGCGGCAATGCTGAAGCGGATGTTTTCCAGGTCGGTTTCCTTGCGGATGCGCTTGCCGATCAATACCACCATTTCCACTTCATGATGCACCGGCCCCTGCCCTTTCGGGATCACCACCGGCTCGTGCAGGCTGGCCAGGGCGGTGGCCGGCTTCATGAACAGGATCGGGGATTCCGGTACCTCATTGCCCAGTTCGCGGGCGTGGTCGGCGTAGTTGCGCCCCACACAGACCACCTTGCCCACCGGTATGTCGATGGGCGAGCCGTCGATCCAGCGGTGAACGTAATCGTCTTCGCCGCTGTTGAGGGTGATGGCGTCATCAAACATCGAACAGTTTCCCCGGGTTCATCACGTTGTTGGGGTCGAATACCTGCTTTACGGCTTTCATGCAGGCGATTTCTTCCGGGCTGCGTGAGTATTCCAGGTAGGGCTTCTTGGTCATGCCCACGCCGTGTTCGGCCGAGATGGACCCGTTGTACTTCTCCACGATCTCGAACACCCACTTGGAGACGTTGTTGCACTTGGCGAAGAAGTCTTCCTTGGCCAGGTCCGCCGGCTTGAGAATGTTGAGGTGCATGTTGCCGTCGCCGATGTGGCCGAACCAGACGATCTCGAAATCCGGGTAGGCCTCCTGCACCACGGTGTCCACGTCTTCCACGAAGTCGGGCACCTTGGCGATGCTTACCGAGATGTCGTTCTTGTACGGGGTGTGCGGGGCGATGGATTCGGAGATGCGCTCACGCAGCTGCCACAGCTGGTCCAGCTGCTGCAGGGACTGGCTCATGACGCCGTCCAGTACCCAGCCTTCTTCCACGCATTTCTCGAAGATGGCCATGGCCTGCTCGCCCACCTGCTCGGAGAGCTGTTCGAATTCCAGCAGACAGTAGAACGGGCACTCGGTGTCAAAGGGCTTCGGCACACCGTGGGCCAGTACATGGGCCATGGCCTTGTCGGAGAAGAATTCGAAGGCGGTCAGGTCGATGTCCTGCTGGAAGGCATGCAGGATGCTCATCACTTCACGGAAGCCGGGTGCACCCAGTACCAGGGCGGTCAGGTCTTTCGGCTGGCGGGTGAGCTTGACCGTGGCTTCCACCACAAAGCCCAGGGTGCCTTCTGAGCCGATAAACAGGTGACGGAAGTCATAACCGGTGGCGTTCTTGATCAGGCCCTTGTTCAGATCCAGCAGTTCGCCCTTGCCGGTGACCACCTTCAGGCCGGTGATCCAGTCACGGGTCATGCCGTAGCGAATCACCTTGATACCACCGGCATTGGTGCCGATGTTGCCGCCGATCTGGCTGGAGCCGGCGGAGGCGAAATCCACCGGGTAGAACAGGCCCTTTTCTTCGGCGAATTCCTGCAGCTGCTGGGTAACGACGCCGGGCTGCACGGTGACGGCACGGTCGAATTCGTTGAAATCCAGCACCTTGTTCATGCGATCGAAGGCCACCACCAGCTCATTGTTGGCCGCCACGGCACCGGCAGACAGGCCGGTACGGCCTCCGGATGGCACCAGGTGCAGACCGTGTTCGTTGGCGATTTCCACGATCTGCTGCACTTCCTCGATGGTTTCAGGCAGGGCCACGGCGCAGGGGGACGGTGCCCATACCTTGGTCCAGTCGACCCCGTAGCGCTCGGCGCTTTCCTGGTCGGTAAGCAGGCGTTTGCCAAGCAAATCAGTCAGTTGCTCCATTGCAGCGTGGGCAAAAGCGGTCATCAAGGGTCTCCTGAACGGGGTAAAACGCACGATCTTGAGGCGTTCTCACGCCAACTTGAGCAATCCGACAACGGGACGGCTCTCAATTTGAGCGCGCTATGTTAACATACGCGCCCATTTCACAGGCTACCGAGACTTCAATCATGGCCGATACTTCTCTTGAGAAGGACAAGATCCGCGTTCTCCTGCTCGAGGGCATCCACGAAAACGCCGTGGAGAACCTGAAGGCACACGGTTATACCAACGTGGAGCTGCTGCCCACCGCCCTGACTGGCGACGACCTGAACGCCAAGATCAAGGACGCGCACTTCATTGGTATTCGTTCCCGTACCCAGCTCACCGAAGAGGTGTTCGAGGCGGCGGACAAGCTGATCGGTGTCGGTTGTTTCTGTATCGGGACCAACCAGGTAGACCTGAAGGCGGCCCTGAAGCGCGGTATCCCCGTGTTCAACGCCCCCTACTCCAACACCCGTTCCGTGGCCGAGCTGGTGATTGCCCATACCATCAACCTGATGCGCGGCATTCCCGAGAAGAACGCTTCTGCCCATAACGGTGGCTGGCTCAAGTCTGCCAAGGACAGCTACGAGATCCGTGGCAAGACCCTGGGTCTGGTGGGTTACGGCAACATTGGCGCCCAGGTGTCCGTGCTGGCCGAAGCCATGGGCATGAAGGTGAAGTTCTACGACGTGATCCCCAAGCTGCCGCTGGGTAATGCCGAACAGGTGTCCGACCTGAATGAGCTGCTGGGCATGTCCGACGTGGTCAGCCTGCACGTGCCTGACACCGCGGCAACCCGCTGGATGATCAAGGAAGAGCAGATTCGCGCCATCAAGCCCAAGGGTTACCTGATCAACTACGCCCGCGGCAAGGTGGTCGACATCGACGCCCTGGCGGCGGCGCTGGAAGACGGTCACCTGCTCGGTGCCGCCATCGACGTGTTCCCGGAAGAGCCGAAAGGCAACGACGACGAGTTCGTCAGCCCGCTGCGCAAGTTCGATAACGTGCTGCTGACTCCGCACATTGGTGGTTCCACCCAGGAAGCCCAGGTGAACATCGGCACCGAGGTGTCCGAGAAGCTGGCCCGCTACTCCGATAACGGCGCCACCCTGGGCGCAGTGAACTTCCCGGAAGTGGCCCTGCCCGCGCACCCGGACATGCACCGTCTGCTGCACATCCACAAGAACGTGCCCGGCGTCCTTACCCAGATCAACACCATCTTCTCTGAAAATGGCATCAACATCTGCGGTCAGTACCTGCAAACCAATGAAGACATTGGTTATGTGGTGATCGACGTGGACAAGGAATACAGCCAGCTGGCGCTGGAAAAACTGCGCACCATCGAAGGCACCATCCGTACCCGGGTGCTGTTCTGATCATGGGGTGAAGAGCGCCTCGGCGCTCGACAAAAAGCCGGAGCCGGACTACCTTGTCCGCTCCGGCTTTTTTTATGGGCGCGGTTTGCCGGACGCCACATGCCTGGCGAGAAAAAGCGGTTTTGAACCGCTACAAGAACAGGTTGTCTGACTTTTCATGGCCTTTGGCTGATATTCGGGAACAGGGAACACAACACCTCTATGGATGGGATGAGCAAAGCATGTCTGACGCTGATGTGCGTGGCCCTGCTGACTGGCTGCGCCAGCCGGTCGTTGTTTGTGTCTTACCCCAGTCAGGCCGCCAAATGGAAGGCCGAGCTTGCGATGGCACCGGTGGCGGTCACACCGCCTGAGGCTGGCCCGCAAGATAACCCTCCCCCTGAAGAAAACGCAGCCTCGTCTGCGTCCGGAGACAGCCTTGTCCCAGCCAATCTGGCGGCTGAGCCCCCCGCCAGCCCGGTGATCAGCAAGCTGGAAGCGGCCAGCAGTGGTGCCGATGGCGTGCTCTATCTGCAGGAGCTTGGCCGGGTGAATCAATTGCAGGGTCGTCGCGAGGCCAGTCGCCAGGCGTTTGCCGGCGCCGTGGCAGCCTACGACGAAGAAGATGCCAGTGCCCGTATCCAGGTGTCGTCCCTGGCCGCCACCGGCACCTCCATGCTGACCAATGACAACGCCCGTGCCTACATCGCCCCGGATTACGAGCGCATCTTTACCCGTGCCTATCAGGCCCTGAACTACTGGGCGGCCAACGATGCCACCGGTACTGCAGTGGAATTACGTGCTGCCGCCCTTGAGCAGCAAGTGGCGGCCAACAAGCGGGAAAAGGAAATCGCCAAGGCCGAGCAAGAGGCGGAAGAAAACAATGTGGATGTGGGCCAGTTCGATGGTTATTTCGAAGGGCTCAATGCGGTGGCCGGGGATGTGAAATCCAGTTTCCAGAATGCCTGGACCTTCTACCTGTCGGCCCTGTTCTGGGAGGCCCACGGCGAGTACAACGACGCCTTGGTGGACTACAAGAAAGCGCTGGAAATCCACCCGGATGCGGACATGCTCAAGGAAGATGTCCAGCGGGTCTCCGCCGCCATGAATGGCAAGAAACCAGACGGCGGCATGGTCGCGATTCTCTACGAGCAGGGCTACGTGCAGCCCCGGGCGGAGTTCAGTCTGCCGATACCCACGGTTCACGGCTTCTTTTCCGTGGCCTTCCCCACCTACGCCCTGCAGGACAAGCCCAGGCCCAACAGCCTGCGGGTACTGGATACCGCCATGCAGCCACTGGGTGAAACCCGGGTGCTGGCGGATGTGGGGGGCCTGGCGGCCAAGGATTTGAAAGAGCGACTGCCGGGCATGCTGGTACGTCAGACTCTGCGAGCCACCGCAAAGTACAACCTGCAGAAAGAAGCCAATAATAACTATGGTGCGCTGGGCGCCTTTGCCACCCAGATCTACAACCTGGTCAGTGAACAAGCCGACCGGCGCAGCTGGTTGAGTCTGCCAGCCTACGCCCAGGCAACCCGTTTTACCCTGCCCCAGGGCGAACAGACCCTGATATTGAGCACCCCGCAGGGCGATGCTACGTTGACGGTACCGGTGGTGAACCGGGGCCTCACCGTGATTCATGCCGTGGCATTGCCCGGCCGTTTGATTACTCGCGTGTTACCCGTTCAGGAGGGACCCCTATGAGTATTTTCCGCCCGATGATGGCGTTGCTGGTAGCGTTGCTGCTGGCTGCCTGCTCGGCCAGCAACATGGGCCAGATGGAAGTGGACGAGAACGGTGAGACCGTCACCAAGGTGTATTCCAACAACAGTCTGTTGGGCAGCCGGATCTCCATTGCCGATCTCAAACAGAAGAAAGTCGGTGATCTGCTTTATGTGCAGGCGACGCTGGAAAACGACTGGAAGTTCCAGCTCGACTTTCAGTACAAGATCAAGTTCTTCGACGCGGATGGCTTTGAACTGGAGCCTGAAGCCCAGCCCTGGCGGCAGGTCGTCATGGCGGGTCGCAGCATGAACAGCGTCAAGGCTCTCGCCCCGAATCCCAGTGCCGTACGGTTTGAAATCTGGGTTCAGGAGTAATTTCAGGTTATCCGCGGTCCAACCGCTTAAAGGAGAAAAACATGCAACGCGTACTTTCCATGATGATGCTGGGCGCCGCACTGGTGCTGAGCGGTTGTGCGTCCAAGGTGGACTACGGGGATGCCCAGGGTCGAGAGACGGTGAATACCGATTTCGGTTCTACCGACCTGCAGATGATTGCCGCCAAGATGGTGGACGACATGCTGGTATTTCCGCCCATCGTGCAGCTCACCCAGAATCGCCGTCCGGTGGTGTTTGTGGACAGCATCAAGAACAAGACCACCGAACATGTGGATACCGAGTCCATCACCGACACCATCCAGTCCAAGCTGCTCAACTCCGGCAAGTTCCGTTTCGTGGACATGACCAAGGTAGAGAGCGTGCGCCAGCAGCTGGATTACCAGAGTGAGTCCGGCCTGGTGGATCCCAATACCGCTGCCCAGATGGGTCGCCAGATCGGCGCCGAGTTCATGATGTATGGCAACTTCTCGTCCATCGTGAAGCGTGAAGGCAGCACCAAGGATGTGTACTACAAGTTCACTCTGAAGCTGATGAATATCCAGACCGGCATCATCGAGTGGGCCAACGAGAAAGAAATCCGCAAGACCAAGACCAAGAGTCTGTTTGGGTTGTAAAAGAGACGCGGCACGCAGCACGCTCCACGCGGAACAGCCTCTGCTGTAGGAGCGTCGCTCCTACGGCTGGAGCTGCCAGAAACAAGGAGGTCACATGTACAAACGACTATTTGCCCCGCTGATCATGGCACTGATGCTGCTGTCATCATTCAGCCATGCACTGACCGAGACGGTATCAGTTTCCTCTCGTGGCTTCGGGGATTCCCCGGAACAGGCCATGACCAATGCGTTGGTGGCCGCGGTGCGTCAGGGGGGCGGTGTGACCCTGGCGGTGGATCCCAACTTCCGTACCGATGTGTATGAGTGGGTGATACAGCAGCAAGGTGATGTGTCCACCTGGATGGGCAAGGAAACCTCGGTGCCGGAACCACAGTTGCCGACCCTGGGTAACATCAAGACTTATCAGGTGCAGTCGGTAAAGAAAGTGGACGACGGCATGTGGCAAGCGGACGTGCAGGCCGAGATCCTGCGGCCCAAATCGCTGGGCCCGGATCGTTCCCACCTGCCCGGCATTGCCATTGCCACCTTTGATACCCGTGCCAGCAGCTATGATCTCGGTGACATCAAAGTGCCGGCTGGCGAAGTGCAGCGTGATCTGGCGGAAAACCTGTCCATGGCATTTACCCAGTCCGGTCGCTTCCGGGTGCTGGATCGTGCCTATCTGGCGGATATCGAGAAGGAACTGCAAACGGTTTCCGAAGGCAGTATCGCCCCGGAAGAAATGGCGCGCATGGGACAACGCAAGGGCGCCGACCTGCTGTTGGTGGGTACCATCGAAGACTTCCAGGTCGGCGACAGCGAGCGGGAGTTCTATGGTTCCAAGATGGGCGGCTACGAGCCCTATGTGCGGGTGCGTTATCGCCTGATCGATACCACCACCACGGAAATCCTGTGGAGTGATCTGTACGTTTGGGACAAGCCGGAGGCGACTATTCGTGCCCTGGCCCGTGAACAGAAGATCGATGATCGCAATCACCCGGAACGTCTGGCTGATATCCTCTATCCGGAAATTGCCCGCGCCATCGCCGGAGATGCCACCGATGTGCTCTACCCGGTGCAGGTGATCAAGGTGGACGGCAGCACCGTCTTCCTGACCCAGGGCGAAGGTCGCCTGGAACAGGATGCACTGATGAAGGTGTATCGCCCGGCCGGTGAGATGAAAGACCCGGATACCGGCATGACCATCAAGATGGAAGGGGCTGCCCTGGCCACTTTGAAGGTCAGCGAGATCCGCCCGGATTACGGTATCGCCGTGATTGAAGGCGATGCCAGTGGTCCGCTAAAGGTGGGTGACCGGGTGCGTCCTGACAAACAGGCGAAAGCCCTGTCCGCGCAACCGGCCGGACAGCAGTCCAGCCCTGGCTCGTCGGAAGCGCCGATTCAGTGGTAAACAGACCCCCGCGCTAGCGGGGGTTTTTATTGGTAGCTGTATTGGTTACGCCCGGCCGTGCCAAGGCTGGCCGGACAACCTTCAGGGAAGATAAACATGACAACGCAACTGACGCTTTACACTAACCCCATGTCCCGGGGGCGCATTGCGCGCTGGATGCTGGAAGAAACCGGCGTTCCCTATCACACGGAAATTCTCGAATACGACGGGAGCATGAAGGCGCCGGAATATCTGGACATCAATCCGCTAGGCAAGGTGCCCACCGTGGTACACGGTGACCAGATCGTCACCGAGTGCGCGGCGATCTGTGCTTATCTTGCAGAAGCATTCCCTGAGTCTGGCCTGGCCCCGACGGCGTCTGAGCGCGGCGCCTATTTCCGCTGGCTTTTCTTCGCAGCAGGTCCGCTGGAAGCGGCAGTGACAGACCGGAATGTGCTGGGGCTGGAGGTGCCTGCCGACAAGCAGCGCATGGTGGGTTATGGCTCTTACCAGACTGTCATGGATGCGCTGGCGGCGGCGTTGAGCGTGACGCCTTACATTGCGGGCGAGCGCTTTACCGCGGCAGATGTGTATGTGGGCGCGCAGGTGAACTGGGGTCTGCAGTTTGGCTCCTTTGAGCATCGTCCTGAGTTTTCTGCTTATGCCGACCGCATTACGCAACGTGCGGCCTATCGTCGTGCTACGGAAATGGATGACGGCACTGCTGCCGCCCAATGATGCGATAGTCAGCGATTTGACGGCACAATTAAAAAGCCACCGCCAAGGCGGTGGCTTTTGCTTTCAGATTAGCCGCAGAGCAGCAATCAGAAAGAGGCGCCTACATTCAGGTAGTAGCCACTGGTTCCGAGGCTCTGTTGGCTGCGAGACAGTGAGCCGTTGACCACATCATCAGGGAAGTGAATGAAGTCGGACAGGCCATCGATGCTGGAGTACTGGAGACCAAGGCCTACATCAAGGTTAAGGCTATCAGAATCCAGCGCGGCAAAGACCACGCCCAGCTTGGCATTGGTCATGGTGGCGGTTTCTGCAAAGTCATCACCGGTGTTTACGGTAATGCTGTCACCGTCATCGATGGTCTCAAGATTGGTGCGTGATGCATCGGCTTGCATGATGCCGAGGTCAACACGACCTTCGATGCCAACCAGCTTGTTGAATTTCCATTGACCTTCAACCCCGGCATAGAGACCGAACAGGTCGTGGTCTACGCTTTCCGAAATGTTGGCTCCATCGGTATCAGAGGTATCGTCATAATATGTGTTCATGCTCTGCTCAAGGGAGGTGGAGCGAAGCCCGAAGAGCGGTGCCAGGGTCCCCTTGTCACCACCGAAATCAAAGCTGTAGGCCAGCTCAAGCTCGATGGTGGTTTGCTCCAGTTCATACTTGGAGCTGCCCTGATTCCAGTCATTTTCAGCTACATCATTCCAGTCGGAATGAACCCGGCTTGCAACGAGATCATAGTTGGTGACGACAGAGTCCTTTTCACTGAAGTCGATGGCGCTGTAGCGAATGGTGCCGGTCCAGTTGCTGCCCAAATCCATGCCCAGGCCCAAAGACAGGCCGGTTTCGGCTGACGGCTCAACGTATTCATAATCGCCAGCACCCACATCTTCAGTGTTGCCTGAGTTGTGAGGGGCATACCAGTCGAGGCCGCTGCGATTGAGATCGCTCTGGTCAGCCTGAAGATCTACATAAAAACCCGCCATGGCTTGAGTGCTGGCGGCAGAAATGGCAGCAACCAAAAGTGTTTTCTTGAAACTTTTCATTTTTTATCCCTGTGAATATGTCCATTTCCCTTCCCCCCGGGAAAGGGATCCTGTTGCGCAATTTTTCGCAAAGGCGTCAGGGTTATAAAGGGTTAGGCCTTATATTGCAATTCCGTTACATGGTGAACCCTGGGTGGGGACGGCTTAACGGTGTTTCTGTGCTGCTTGATGGGGACTGAACGAGCGCCAGAGAGTAGCGAGTTTCGGAAGCGAGAACCAACCCCCTGCAGGGAATGATGAACGGACCCTCACAACTCAATACTCGCTACTTGAAGCTTGTCATTCGCACCTCGAGAGGTATTCGTTTTACTCACCCTTCGGGCCGCACTGCGTGCGTTAATTTGCTGCGATATGTTCCTGCCGCTCTTTCAGGCGTTGGGTGCGGTGGTCGCGATGATTTCTTCCCTGCGCCGTCGGCTTGCAACCCTTGCCTTGCGTTTCTTCCACCAGATCACGATACCGGTGAAGGACAGCATGGCCACGGCGATGCCCATGAAGGAGATGATGATGCGCCCGGGCAGGCCGGCGATGCGGCCGGAGTGGAGCGGGAACTGGAGCTGGTTGAACACATCGGCGGCGGTGCCGGTCCAGGGCACTTCGTCACCGATGAGTTGGCCGTCGTTGTCGTAATAGAGGCTCTTCACTTTCATGCCGCCGCTGTCGTGGTCTTCGCCGGGGAAAAAGAAACGTACCCCGAAAACCGCAAAGTTGTCGCTGTAGAACACATCACCCACGGGTTCGTTCCAGCCACGTTGATCGGCTTCCGCGCGGGCCTGCCCAATCAATGGCTGCCACGCCAGTGACGGTTCCACGGGATCATGCAGGGCGCTGGGTGTGCGGGTTTCAAACGGGCCGGGTGTGGTTTCCGACACCGTGGACATGATCGGGTAGAACACTTCCCGGTACAGGTTCAGGGAGAAGGAGGTGAATGCCAGCATCAACAGCAGGCCGAATACCCACAGGCCCACGGCCCGGTGCAGGTCAAAGTTGAGCTTGTAGGCCCCGGCGCCGCGGCGTACTTTCCATGCCGGCTTCCAGCGTTGCAGCCAGCCTTTGCTGCTGGCGGTGCGGCGCTTGCGTGGCAGGGTAATGATCATGGCGATAAAGGTATCGAACAGCCACACCAGGGCAGCGATGCCCATCAGCCAGATGCCCCAGCGATCGGTGCCTTTCCACTCCGGCAGGTGCAGGGTGAAGTGCAGCTTGTAGAGGAATGACATCAGGTGTTCCGGATGCAGGGAGATCTGCCCCCAGAGCCGCTTGCCGACGATTTCACCGGTGACCGGATCGACGAAGACATGGTCGTATTCAATGGGATAACGGCGCCCGGTATCCGGGTTTTGTTTTGCATCCACCCATACTTCCAGATTGTGGCCCGGCTCGGCCTCAAGCGGGAAGAAGCTTGCCCGCACGCGGGAGTCAGCGGCTTCGACTCGTTCCACCAGCTCCATGACCGGCAGGGGCTCACCCTGGCTCTGGCTTTCGAACAAGTGCGGATTCAGCCATTCGTCCAGTTCGTGATCCCAGGAAATGATGGCACCAGTGAGGCCGGCAATGATCAGGAAAGTGGCGATAAACAGGCCAAACCAGCGATGGAGGACGACAAGGGCGGGGCGCATACAGCAGGCTCCAGGATGAATACCTGGTGCATCCTAAATGCTAATCGTTATCATTACAAATATCGTGCAGTAATTCTCCTGCCAGCTTTTGGCGGTCATGCACTGCCCTCGCCGCGATTAGAGTATGACGGCACTAACGGGCGCCAGATTGCGGTAGCATTCTGACAACGACAAGGAGGATGCTGTGGACGGATTCTTTGCTCAGGCACTGGTGCTGCTCGGTGCCACCCTGATTCTTTTGCCGCTGTTCCAGAAGCTGGGTCTGGGCAGCATCCTCGGCTATCTCGCGGCCGGGATTGCGGTGGGCCCGCTGGGACTGGGGCTGATCCACGATGGTACCCATGTGTTGCACTTCGCCGAGCTGGGTGTGGTGCTGATGCTGTTTCTGGTGGGGCTGGAACTGGCGCCCCAACACCTGTGGGCGCAGCGGCGCAGCCTGGTGGGGCTGGGTGCCACCCAGATGGTGGCCAGTGCCTTGCTGCTGAGCGGGCTCTTTGTTCTGCTGGGTTTTGAGTCCCGGGTCAGTCTGGCCGTCGGTGCCATCCTTGCCCTTTCCTCCACCGCTTTCGTGATCCAGATGCTGGTGGAAACCAACCAGCTGGGTACCCCTCACGGCCGGTCTGCTTTTTCCATTCTCCTGTTCCAGGATCTGGCGGTGATTCCCATCCTGCTGCTGTTGCCGGTATTGGCTGGTACCGGCGCCGGAGAGGATGGCCCGCAGTTGCTGGCGGGCCTGGCGGCGCTGGTGGGCATGGTGCTGGCCGGCCGCTACCTGCTTAACCCCTGGCTGGGCTGGCTGGCCAAGCTGCGTAACCGCGAGCTGATGAGCGCCAGCGCGCTGATGCTGGTACTGGGGGCGGCAGCGTTGATGGAGCATCTGGGCCTGTCCATGGGGCTGGGTGCCTTCGTGGCGGGGGTGCTGCTGGCCAATTCACCTTACCGGGAGCAACTGGAAACCGATATCCAGCCGTTCAAGGGGCTGCTGTTGGGGCTGTTCTTCCTGGCGATTGGCATGACCATGGACCTGCGCCTGTTGCGCGATTTCCCCGCGGACATTGCGCTCTACCTGTTGGTGTTACTAGGCGCCAAGGCGCTGGTGCTGATGGTGATCAGCCGGATCCGCAAGGCGGATTGGCGAGGCACCTTGCTGTTCGGCATGTTGCTGAGTCAGGGGGGCGAGTTTGCCTTTGTGCTACTCACCCAGGCCGTTACCCTCAATCTGGTGGATTCCACCCTGGCCGGACAACTCAACCTGGTGGTGGCCCTGTCCATGGCCTGTACCCCGCTGTTGCTGAAGGCGGTGGTGGCATTGTGGCCGGAAGACAGCAAAGCCGATCGGGCGGATCTGAAAGAGGAAACCCTGCCCAGTCATCATCCCCGGGTGGTGATTGCGGGCCTTGGCCGTTTCGGGCAGATCACCGCGCGGATTCTGGTGGGCCGGCAGATCCCCTTTACTGCACTGGATTCCGACCCGGATGAAATTGATCTGCTGCGTCGCTTCGGCAATGAGGTTTACTTTGGCGACGTGACCCGGCTGGATCTGCTCCAGAATGCGGGACTGGAACATGCCCAGGTGCTGGTGCTGGCCATTGATGATGTAGATGCATCGTTGAAAACCGTGGCACTGGTCCAGCACCATTTCCCCAGGGTGGCGATCATCGCCCGGGCCCGGGATCGCAACCACGCTTTTCGGTTACGGGCGCTGGGGGTGAAAATGGTGGTGCGGGAAACCTTTGAATCCGGATTGCTGAGCGCCCGTTTGACGCTGACCGAACTGGGGGTGCCGGAATCCACTGCCCTGGATCTGGTGCGCAGCTTCAGGGAACTGGATGAACGGATGCTAGAAGAGCAAGTGGAGCACCGTGACGACCATGACAAATTGCTGGAAACCAGCGTGCGTGGGCGGGAGGAATTGAGCTCCCTGCTGAGGCAGAGTGACAGATAAATAATAATCGTATTGAGAACCATTATCGTTACGTGTAATATGCTGGCCCTGTGACCGGCTCGTAACGCTGTCTTGGGGATGGGCGGAGCCGGGTTATTTGCAAACCAATCCGGGCTTAGCTATGAAATTCCGTCTGTTCGCCGGGGCCGTGGGCGCCTCGCTCCTGCTCCAGCCATACCTTGCGCTGGCTGAAGACTCCGACACCAGCAACGACACCGTCACCCTGGAAACCGTCAAGGTCAACGACCAGACCCAGGGCCGCCGTTCCGACGACACCGAGGCCTACACGCCAAAGAGCGCGGTGAGTGCCCCCACCGGCCTTTCCCTGAGCCGCCGGGAAACACCGCAATCGGTGTCCGTGGTTACCGAAACCCAGATGGATGATTTCCAGATGAACGGGGTGAGTGATGTGCTGGCCTCTACTCCGGGTGTCGTGGTGGACCGGGTGGAAACCGACCGTATTTACTACAACGCCCGTGGCTTCGAGATCACCAACTTCCAGTTTGACGGGCTTGGCCAACCCCTGCCCTACGAGATCGTCACTGGTGATGTGGATACCGCCCAGTTCGAGCGTGTGGAAATCGTCCGCGGCTCCAATGGTCTGATGACCGGGATCGGCAACCCCTCGGCCACCGTCAATTACGTGCGCAAGCGCCCGACGGCGGATACCAATGGTTCCCTTTCCGTCACCTATGGTTCCTGGAATGCCGCCCGTGTGGAAGGCGATCTGTCCGGCGCGCTGAACAAGAGTGGTACGGTGCGGGGTCGGATGGTGAGTGCCTATGACAACAAGGACTCCTACCTCGATCGCTACGAGAAAGAGCGCGGTCTGTTTTACGGTGTGCTTGAAGCAGACCTGACGGATAACACCCTGCTGACCCTGGGCTACTCTCATCAGAACGACAATGCGGACAGTCCGCTATGGGGATCCCTGCCGCTGTTCTACAGCGACGGCACGCCCACAGACTACGACGTGGAAACCAGCACCTCGGCAGATTGGGCTTACTGGGATAACGATACCACCATGGCCTTTGCCGAACTCCAGCAGCGCTTTGATAACGGCTGGGAAGCCAAGGGTGTATTTACTTACCGCAAGATGGAGGGCGAATCCGAACTGTTCTATGTGTATGGGGTTCCCAACAAGGACGAGACGGGTCTGTTTGCCTACCCCAGCTACTATGACGACGAAGTGACAGAGCGTTCCTACGATCTGTTTGCCCGGGGCCCCTTTGAAGTCGGCGGCCGCGTCCATGAGATGATTGTGGGGGTTAACTATGCGAAGGGTCGGGTCATGGAGCAGTCACTCTATGGTCAGGGTATCGGTACTCCCCTGACACCGGACCAGGCTTTTGGTGGCAGCTATCCCAAGCCTCCGTTTGATGCATCAGAGAACGGCAGCAAGTGGGATGGCCGCTACCGCAGCGGCTACCTGGCCACGCGCCTGAGTCTGGCTGAACCACTGACGGTGATTGCCGGTGGTCGCTATGTGGATGTACTGAGCGAAGGGGAAGGCTATGGCACCAGCAAGGATGCCAGCGCCAGTGAGCTGGTGCCCTATGCGGGTGTGGTCTATGACCTGACCGATGTGCACTCCGTATATGCCAGCTATACCGAGATCTTCAATCCGCAGACCGAAGAAGATGCCAGCGGCCAGCGTCTGGACCCGGTGACCGGTGAGACCCGTGAGGTGGGCTTCAAATCCGAATGGAACCAGGGACGACTCTACACCCAGCTGACGGCGTTCTGGACCGATCAGGAAAATCTGGCAGACGCGATTCCGAACACGGCTCCGGATACTGAATACACCGGTAAGGATTTCGAAAGCAGTGGCTACGAAGCTGAAATCAGTGGTGAATTGCTGCCTGGCTGGCAGCTCAGTGGTGGCTATACCTTCCTGGATATCGAGAAAGACAGACAAGGGAATGAGCAGCGAACCTATACCCCGCGGGAGATCATTCGCCTGACCACCAGCTATCGTCCGAGCGGACTGGAGAAGCTGAAGGTGGGTGCTCGCGTCAGCTGGCAGGACAGCATCTATCGTGGCACGGCTCCCGCCAAGCGTACCCAGGAAGCCTACACACTGGTGGATCTGATGGCCGGTTACGACTGGACCAAACAGTTCTCCACCACGCTGAATGTGAACAACGTGAGCGACGAGAAATACCTGAACTCCCTGTACGTTGGGCAGGCTTTCTACGGTGCCCCGCGTAGTGCCAGCATTCGCTTCGACTACAAGTTCTGATTGTTCTCTTCAGGTTGTGAGCAACCTTTAACGCCGGGTCTTGTGCAAGCAAGAGGCCCGGCATTTTTTTGGCCGCTCTGCGGCCGCTGCATGCTTCACGCAACAGGCAACACGCAAAAAAACCGTGGTGAAGCCTACGCGGTGGCGGGTCTGGCGAATGAACTTTAGAAGCGAGTTGCGAGTTGCGAGTAACGAGTTGCGAAGAGCAAACCCGGAATGGTTAAAGTTTTTTCGCTTCTCGAAACTCGAAACTTCGCCCAGACAAGCTGGGCTCCTGCACCGGTTCGCGTCGCCGAGGTTACAGCTTCAGCTTCTTCAGCCCACGACGGATACCTTGATCCAGAACGGCTTTCACCACCGGGCCAATCAGCGGCAGCTTGCCTTCGAATTCGATGGTGTAGTGCAGCATGCTGCCGCCGTTGCCGGTTTCGGAAAAGTGCATCACGCCCTGGTGGTTTTTCAGCGGGCTGCCCTTGCTGATGGCATAGCGGATCAGTTTGTTCTGTTCCACTTCCGTCACCGTTTCGTGGAAGGCGGGAGCCAGCGGCAGCTTCATCCAGCGGGTGGAGCCCACACCGTTGACGCTGTCCTGGCCATCCTTGATGCGTTTGATTTTTGCCGGCGCAAAGATCAGCTGCAGGTTGTGATGGTCACTGAGGAAGTCGAACAGCTTGTCCACGGAAAAGGGAAAGGTCTGGATGATTTCAATGCGTTGCATGCTAACTCCTGAACAGCCCGGATAATCGGGAAAAACCACCTGGCAATGGTGGTAAACAAGATGTTGATTCTGCCTAAAGCAGATCAGGCATCAAGGTTAATTTGAGCCAGAGGCGCCTTCTGCCAGCCAGCGGGTAATCGTCGCGGCGTCGTCGCTACGACAGGCATGGGCATACTGTCCGGCCCACAGCGGTGAGAAATCGCCGCTACCCATGGCCTCGGCTGCCGACCGCAATGGGCCAATGGCGTTGCCGGCCAGAGGAAAAGCGGGTGCGGACGTCGGCTGATGCCCCAGCTCGTTCATGATCCGGTTGACCATGCCCCGTGCCGGCCTGCCGGAGAAGACGGTGGTCAGGGCAGTGTGACGCACCCTGTCGCTCTGCAGCCATTCGCGGTGTACGGCTTTGGTGGTTGCCTCCGGGCAGAGCAGGTAGGCGGTGCCTGCCTGCACGGCATCGGCGCCCAGCGACAGCGCCGCCCGTATCCCTGGCGGAGTGGCGATGCCTCCTGCTGCGATCACCGGTACGGAAACCGCTTCGATGACCTGTGGCAGCAGAGAGATAGTGCCCTGTTGCAGGCTCAGGTCGTCGCTGAGGAAATGGCCGCGATGGCCGCCGGCTTCCAGCCCCTGGGCGATAATGGCATCGGCGCCGCGTTGTTCCAGCCACTGGGCTTCCGCCACCGTGGTGGCACTGGAGAACACCAGTGCGCCGGCCGCCTTGATCCGTTCGAGCAGACCCTGTTCGGGCAGGCCATAGTGAAAGCTCACCACCGCCGGGCGGTATTGCTCGATCAGCGTGGCACCCTCCGCATCGAAGGGCTGCCGCGAGGGCCCGGTGGGAATGCCGGTTGGATCGACGCCCAGCTCGTCATAGTAGGGTTTCAGTGCAGCAATCCACTGTTGCTCGCTGTCGGCATCCGGCGCTGGCGGCGAGTGGCAGAAGAAGTTCAGGTTCCAGGGATTGGCTGTTGCCTGCACCAGTTGCGACAGCTGTTCATCCAGCTGGCTGGCATTGAGCATGCCTGCCGGCAGCGAACCCAGGGCGCCGGCATTGCTGACCGTTGCGGCAAGACGCCAGTCCTGCACGCCGGCCATGGGGGCCTGAATCAGGGGCAAGGTGCTGGGCAGAAACGAGGACATGGCACAGTTCCGTTCGTGGCAGGTGGGACCACGCTACCATGCTTATCGACAAAGGGAGATTGCCGAGATGAAAAAAATCGTCCGCGGGCCAGCAGTGGTATTGCTGTTGGCTTTTCTGGCTGTTGCTCAGGTACAGGCTGGCCCACTGAAAGACTGGCTGCAGGAGCGGCGTCTCGACAAGGCAGATCGCGTTATTGGCAGAGAGCAATCCGCTTTGCAGCAACGTATTCCGGACAACCTTCAGGTGTTGCGGGATCTGCCCTATGGCGAGGCCCCGGCCCAGACCCTGGATGTGTATCTCCCCGAGCGGCCGGTGCAGGCACCGCTGGTGGTCATGGTTCATGGTGGCGCATGGCGCACCGGAGACAAAGGGACCTTGAGTACCGTCTACAACAAGATGCAACGCTGGGTGCCGGCCGGGATGGTGCTGGTGTCAGTCAATTACCGATTGTTGCCGGAGGCCGGGCCGGAAGAACAGGTTCAGGATGTGGCTCGTGCCCTGGCCTGGGTGCAGAGCCAGGCTCGCGACTGGGGTGCCGATCCGGATAACCTGGTACTGATGGGGCATTCCGCCGGTGCGCATCTGGTCAGTACCCTGACAGCCGACCCCGGCATGGCCATGGCGATGGGGGCCACTGCCTGGCTGGGAACCGTGTCACTGGATACCGCCGTACTGGATGTGGAGGCGCTGATGAACCGCCGCCATCTGGCCCTGTACGACGATGCTTTCGGTGATGATCCGGCGCTGTGGAGGCGAATGTCGCCTACCCACTTGCTGGATGCCGATTCATTGCCGTTGCTGGCGGTCTGTTCCACCCGCCGCAAGGATAACCCCTGCGAGCAGGCTCGCGTCTATGTGGAACGTGCCACGTCATTGCAGGTGCGGGCGCAAAGCCTGCCTCTACCCCTCACCCACAAGGCCATCAATGCCGATCTGGGTGAGCCGGGGGAGTACACCAAGGCGGTGGAAGCCTTCATGGCCAGTCTCTCCCCGGCCATGGCAGACCGGCTGAACGCTCTTGACTAATCGTCCTGTAGCGCGGCTCTGACCAGCGAATGCATTGGCTGTGCGCCCGGTTCACTGGCCAGGGCGGATAACAGAGAGCGCTGGTTGGCGGCGGGCTGGTTCTGGCTGGCCTTGTTCTTTCCGGCCATGCCGGTGATGCGAATTTCCAGGCCCACCAGGGCGCCGGCCATCCTGTCGATAAATTCGGCTGGGGCATCATCCACCGCCCAGGGCTGAGCCCTGCCCTGCTCCTGCTGATCGGTCAGCAGGCGAATCTGTCGTTGTACCCACTGTCCGTCATCGACCACACGTAACTGGCCGTGCACCTGGGTCACGGCATAGTTCCAGGTGGGCACCACCTTGCCGTGCTCGGCCTTGCTGGCATACCAGGATGGCGTGATGTAACCCTGCGGGCCATGGAAAATCACCAGCGCCGGATGACTGCCAGTGAGCTGGCTGAGGGGGTTGGCGCGGGGGATATGGGCAAGCAGTTGCTCGCCCTGTTCATCGGCGCTGAGCACGAAGGGAATGTGGTTGGCTTCCAGCCCGCCGTCATGCTGAAGCACCAGGGTGCCGAGCGGGTTGGCCGTGATGCGCGCACGCAGCGACGCGGGATCGTCATCCTTGAAGATCTCTGGAATAAACATGGTCCTGGGTCGTCTCTGGGGCGCTCCCACGGGGAGCGCCGGTGTTTCGGGATCAGTCTACGGAAAGGCTGTCAGGGAGCGTAACGGGTTCGGCGCCGGGTGCCTGGGGCGGACGCACCATGGCCTCGCCGATACCGCGCGGGTCACTGGCGGCGGTCAGTTCATTGCTATCACGGCGCCACAGGATGGCCTGCATGTTGCCATAATCGCGGCCGGTGGAGACCACCTTGTGGCCCAGCAGCATCAGCTGTTTGGCCGCTTCGCTGCCGACAAATTCCGGCTCTGCCTGTACCTCGTCCGGCAGGTACTGGTGGTGATAACGGACCCGGCCAACCCAGTCTTCCACGGGCTTGTTGTCGGCGGCTTCCAGCAGCCCCAGCATCACCATGGAAATGATGCGGCTGCCGCCGGGGGTGCCGAGAATGGCAATGCGGTCGTCAAACTCCACAAAGGTGGGGGTCATGGAGGAAAGCGGGCGTTTGCCTGGGGCAATGGCGTTGGCTTCGCTGCCCACCAGGCCGTAGGCATTGGGGCTGCTCGGCTTGGCAGAAAAGTCGTCCATCTCGTTGTTGAGCAGCACACCGGTACCGGGGGCCACAAAGCCGCTACCGAACGGCAGATTGATGCTGAGGGTGGCAGCGACCCGGTTGCCGTCCTTGTCGAGCACGGAAAGATGGGTGGTATGGAAGCCCTCTTCCACGCCGACCGGTTTGCCGAGGTTGGCGCTGGGGGTGGCCTTGTCCAGGGTGATGCTGGCAGCGCGCTGTTTGGCGTAGTCCATGCTCAACAGCTTATCCACAGGCATATCCACAAAATCCGGGTCACCGAGATAGCGGGCCCGGTCCTGGTAGGCGCGGCGCATGGCTTCGATGGTCAGGTGTGGGGTCAGGTCGCCGGTGTGGCCGTCGTTGAACTGGCTGAGGATGTTCAGGGCGTTGGCCATGACAATGCCGCCGGAGGATGGCGGCGGCGCGGAGATCACCCGGGCGCCGCGGAACTGGCTGATGACCGGGGTGCGCTCTACCACCTGGTAATCGGTGAGGTCCTTGAGGGTCCACAGCCCGCCGGCCTGCTGCACGCCATCCACCAGCTGCTTGGCCACCTCGCCTTGGTAGAAACCGGCATTGCCCTGCTCGGCGATGGCGCTGAGCACCCGGGCCAGATCCGGCTGACGGATAGTGTGGTTGGCAGGTGGCACTTTGCCATTATGCAGAAATATGCCTGCAGACTCCGGGAAGCGATTGAGTACCTCTTCCCGGTAGCCGGCCAGCTTTCGGTACTTCTCATCCACCGGGAAGCCGTTCTCAGCCATTTTGATAGCTGGGCTCAGGGTGGTAGTGAGTGGTAACTTACCGTACTTCTCCGCCAGGTGCACAAAGGCGGCGGCCTGGCCGGGAATGCCGGCGGCGCTGGGGCCATTCACCGCCCAGTCGCGCATCACCTTGCCGTCCTTGTCCTGGTACATGTTGGCTGTCGCAGCCCCGGGAGCCTTTTCCCGGGCATCCACAAAGGTCTGGAAACCATCCTGCTCGCGATGCAGCAACCAGAAACCGCCGCCGCCCATGCCCGCGGAATAGGGCTCCACCACCGCCAACGCTGCTGCCACCGCAATGGCCGCATCGAAGGCATTACCGCCCTGATCAAGAATCTCCATACCGGCCTGGGTGGCCAACGGGTGGGCACTGGCCACCGCATTCTGCCCCGGCCCGGCGGCCTGGGCGGAAAGGGTAAACAGCAGCAGTAACGGGATCAGGTAGCGCATGGGGGTTCCTCCTTGAATGCCGGTGTTTGTCGAGCGGTGTCCGGCGTTGTTGTTGTAAGAGCGGCAAGCCACAAGCTTCAAGCTACAACGCGGCTCAATACCTGATTGTACGGAAAGGGTCTCCCCGCGCCGCGAACATTGGGGCGCGGGCATGGCGTAAAACAAACCCCTGCCCTAATCCGTGTTGTAGCTTGTAGCTTGTAGCTTGAAGCTTGCTGCTTGCTGCTTGTAGCTGGTCTTATTTCTGCCGCGCCTTGCGTTTCTCTTCCAGTGCTTCGGCGACCAGGGGCGGGACGAAGTTGTTCACGTCGCCGTCCAGCAGGGCGATTTCGCGGATCAGGGAGCTGGAGATGAACGACAGGTGCTCCGCCGGGGTCAGGAACACGGTTTCCAGATCCGGGGCCAGTTGGCGGTTCATGTTGGCCAGCTGGAATTCGTATTCGAAGTCGGATACCGCGCGCAGGCCGCGCAGCAGGATGTTGCCGTCTTCTTCCTGGCAGAAGTGAGCCAGCAGCTTGGAGAAGCCCTTCACCTTCACATTGGGCAGGTGGGACAGTACCCGCTCGGTGAGATCCACGCGTTCTTCCAGGGTGAAAAGGGGGCCTTTCTTTTCGCTGGCGGCAATGCCGACCACCACTTCGTCGAACATCTTGGCGGCCCGCTCCACCAGGTCCAGGTGGCCGTTGGTGATCGGGTCGAAGGTGCCGGGGTAGATTACGCGGTTGGTCATACTGGCCTTGCCTCTGTTGCAGTCAACACTGTGCGCGGACACTGGCCCGGGCACCATATGGCCGCAAGGATACCGCAACCGCCCCCTGCCGTGCAGGGGCAAGGATGACAGGGGGCATGCGTGGGGTCAGGCGGGTTGTTGTGTCGCGGAGCTATGTTGCTGTTGATAGAAGTGGCTGCTGGCCGTGATGACTCCCTTGATGGCCGGGTGAGTTAACCCCTGAGCGGCGAGAAACGCATCACTGGCCCCGGTATCAAAGCGGGTGGTCTGGATGAAGTGCAGGGCCTCGGGCCAGGTATTGAGCAAGCGTGGCAGGCCGGGAAGGCGCAGCAGGGTGGCGAGCACGCCCATGGGCAGAAAGCGTTTCGGCGCCCGCTTGTTCAGCGAGGGTGCAGCATGGGCCAGCAGCCCCTGTAAGGTGGGCGTGTTGCCGTCCAGTGCCAGTAGTCGCGGCGGAGCCACCGGTGCCAGAGCGGCCCGGGCAATCAGGGCGGCGAGCAGGTCCACGGCCACCAGTGGTAGCCAGTGGTCCGGAGTGCCTGGAGTGGCTGCCATGCGCCCGCGGGCCAGGTTGTCGAGCAGCTGGTAGAGCGGTTGCTGGCTGTCCAGTTGCCCGGTGTGGCTGTCCCCTGCCACTGTGGCGGGTTGCACTTCCACCATCTCCAGCTGCTGATTGCGGGCATACTCCCGTACTCGAATGGCAGCCTCCAACTTGCTGGCTTCATAGCCCCCGGCGCGGCGATAGACCTGCTGCCAGTCTGTCTTGTCTGCTGCGTTAAGGTCGATACCCAGCCTGGTCAGATGACCCAGGTTCTCCAGCATGAAACCACTGATAAATACCAGCCGTGTCTGTTGCTGGCGGGCCAGCCGTGCCACAGCCAGGGCGCCGTCCACATTGGTGCGGCGTGCGTCAGCCATGGGCAATTGCCAGGCAAAGCGGGCCCCCAGATGAATGATCGCGTCCAGTGCCGGCAGCGTCTCGCTGATCGCCAGGTCTGGCTGATCCAGGTCACCTTGAATGGCGTGAACCAGATCGCTGTGCCCGCCTAGCGCATCGACCTGCTGGCGCAGGGTGGCCAGTTGTGATGATGGCTGACGCAACATGGCCAGAACGGGTTGCTGGTCGCGGGTAAGCTGTGCGCAGACGTACCGGCCGATGAAGCCGCTGGCGCCGGTGATCAGAATGGTCATGGGGTTCTCCTTGTCCTTGTGAAAACGCTGAATTACGGACAGGCTAAGGTGTAGAGTAGACTCTAAGGTCAAGGCCGAAGTGGCCATGGTAGTCAGGAAACAACTATGCGGATTGCGGAACTGGAACAACGCACCGGGATCAACCGGCACACCCTGCGTTATTACGAAAAGGAAGGCCTGCTGCTGGAGGTGGTGCGCGGCGAGAACAACTACCGCGACTACCCGGAAAAAGCGGTGGAACGGGTCACCATGGTCAGCCAGTTGAAGGAGCTGGGTTTTTCCCTGCGCGAAATCCGCGAGCTGCTCAATGCCCTGCGCAGCGATACCATCGATTGCGCCCAGGGGGCGCTGCTGATGGCGGAGAAGAAGGCCGCAGTGGACCAGCGGATTCGCGAGCTGAAAAAGGTCAGCCGTATGCTGGGACAACAGCAGGCCGAACTGGAAGCCAGTGCCGAGGCACAAAGAAAAGGACGTGACTGTATCCGTTGAGTACACAGTTGCTGTGCAGCAGGATAGGGAGCCTCTGAATAGCTCCTTGCATGCTCAGTCTTTCAGGCTGGTTCGCAATCTAGGCGCGCTTTTGATGGCATGCTGGTTGCCTGTCGAAAAAGCGCAACAACGAGTGCGGACCAGCCTGGAAGACCCGGAGGGCGCGGCCTGAAGCGCCCATCTGCTGCGCCTTGCCTCTCGGAAAGGGACCCACCCTGACCATCGAGACAAGGCACAACAGCTGCACGCTTCAGGCCACGCTGAGTACGCAAGGAGCTATTCAGAGGCTCCCAAAATCAGCGTTTCGGTCAACGATGGTGTTTTCGGTAAACCGGATTGCCGGACAATGGCCCATGTGGACTGGTCGTATCAGGCCATGGGGATTAGCTTAGTCGGCCTCACTGACACAGGCTTTCAAGGAGCACAGCATGGGTGCATCGACCGACAAGACCGCAGTACAGCAGGAAATCAGCTTTGCTGCCGCGCAGGCACAGGGGAAGGTATCCACTGAGGATGCGCTGGCCATTTTCGATGCACTGGAGCCGGCAGATACCGACTTCATGCTGGGCGCCTGGAAAGGGGAAGGCTTCGAGACCGGCCACCCCATGGACGGCATGCTGGAGCGTTGTCACTGGCACGGCAAGCGTTTCGAAACCACCGAGCATGTGCACCCGCTGGTGTTCCGCAAGCGCAACGGTGAGCTGTCCAGCGTCAAGCCGCTGCTGGCCATGCCGGGTCTGGGCCTGCTCGACAAGCTGTCGATCCTCAAGTCCGATGCGGCCGGTACCGCGTTTCAGGCATTGATTCCGCTGCTGTCCGGCAACAAGTCCGCCGCCCGCCTGCGCATGACCACCTACCGTGGCAAGCCCACCGCCACCATGGTGTATGACAACCTGCCCATCAACGATGTGTTCCACAAGGTGGATGAGGATACCGTGCTGGGCATCATGGATCTCAAGGGCATGAAGACGCCGTTCTTCTTTGTGCTGCGCAGGGATAAGTAAGCGGCTTTGTCGTTGCCGGATGCCGGACGCAAGACGCTGAAAAAAGCCCGGACTGCAACGCTGCAGCCCGGGCTTTTTTTGGCCGCTCTGCGGCTGCTTCAAGCGCCCTCGTAGGGCGGAAATGCCTCAGGGCATCTCCGCCGGGGAGTGGCGAGTTGCGAGTGACGAGTTTCGAAAATAGAAAACCGTTGGCCCGATTCGGGATTTGTGTTTTGCCTTTCGAAACTCGCTTCCCGTAACTCGAAACTCATTCCTCGCCCAGGCTCGGATCGCTTGCAGGCAAGCTCCTACGGCGGTTTCATCCTTGGCGTCAGGCGTCAGGCGTCAGGCGTCAGGCGTCAGGCGTCAGACCGGCTTGCTCTCCCTCAATTCTGCGATGCACCGTTTTTATGTCTGTCTGACTTGCCCTGCTCAATCAAACAACCCCTGAAAAATCTGGCACACTTTGCCTGATCTTGTTCAGGGGAATCGGATGGAGCAGTGGGCACCGCAATATAGCCGCCGCGAGCGGTTAACACTTCTGGCCTTTCATGGGGCCTGGGCGTTGCCGTTGTTGCTGGTCACCCAGTGGCTTTTCTTTCCCTGGTTTGAAACCTTCGTCGAGACTGCTCCTTGCCGTCAGCTGGGCCCGTTCAGTGCCATGGCGGTGCTGATCTACGGGATCTTTGTGGGATTGCCGGGCAGTTTCGTGCTGGTAGTGCTGGCCATTGAGGGCCGTCACAGCCTGCGCGTCTGGCAACTGGCCCAGCATCCCTTACCCGGCGAGAAAGTCCTCAAACCCACCCGCTATGTGTATGGCCGCCGTGCCAGGCTGCGGCCGCTGGTGTTTCTGCTGGTGATGCTGGCGGTGACCGGGCTGGCTGTTCAGGGGCTGTTCTGGGCGGGGGAGTTTCTGGATCAACTGGGGCCGGTTGAAGGCTGCTGAACTGGATCGGAGCCGCTGTAGGAGCGAGCCTGCTCGCGATCCGAGCCTTGGCGAGGTAAGGATTCCAGAAGAGAGTTTCGAGTAACGAGTTTCGAAAATCCAAAACCGGCGTCCAGGTCCGTTTTGGTTTGGGGTTCTGCCTTTCGAAACTCGCTTCTCGTAACTCGAAACTCAGTTCCTCGCTTAGGCTCGGATCGCTTGCAGGCAAGCTCCTACAGCGGGGTATAGCAAGTGTTTACCGACGCAAAAAGGCCCGCCCGGTTTATCGGGCGGGCCTTTTTGCGTCAGGCGTCAGGCGTCAGGCGTCAGGCGTCAGGCGTCAGGCGTCAGGCGTCAGGCGTCAGGCGTCAGGCGTCAGGCGTCAGGCGTCAGGTCAGGCGCTCATACAAAAGGCCGCGCTAGCTGCCTTGTGTTCTTTGCATGTTGCATGAAGCGTGATGCGTGCAGCGTTCCTAAAATATCACTTCCATGATGCGGCGCATCATGCCGTAGGGCAGGATGCGGCTGTAGAAGGTGGCCAACCAGTTGAGGGTGCCGGGCACGATTTCGCGCTTGCCGCGCTTGAGGCCTTTCAGGGCGGAAGAGACCACGTGCTCGCTCTTGCCGGTCATGAAGCGGGCGATCCAGTTGCGCTCGTGGCCGGCCACTTCGAAGAAGGCGGTTTCGGTGGCGCCGGGGGAAACCACGGTGACGCGGATGCCATCCGGGCGCAGCTCGCCGTTGAGAGCATAGCCCAGGGCGCGAACATAGTATTTGCAGGCGCTGTAGGCGGCGTAGCCGGGGATGGCCATGTGGCCGGCCACGGACGCTACCAGCAGGATGTAACCTTCGCCGCGGGCCTTCATGTCGGCGGCGTAATGATGGGTCAGGTGGGACAGGGCATTCATGTCCAGTTGCATCATGCCATGCAGGTCATCCCATTGCTGGGTCAGGTACGGCGCCTGCAGACCCAGGCCGGCATTGTTGATCAGGATGTCCACCTTGAGCCCGGCGTCGGCAATGCGGGTGATCAGGGAGTTACGGGATTCCTCGTCGACCAGGTCACAGGCAAACACGTGAATGTCCACGTTCTTCCCTGACCGGGAGCATTCGGCGGCCAGCTCCTGCTTGAGCGCGTCAAGACGATCCTCGCGGCGGGCAGTGAGGATCAGGTTGGCGCCGGCAGCGCAAAGCTGGCGGGCGTAATCCATGCCCATGCCTGACGATGCGCCGGTGATCAGTGCGGTCTTGCCGGAAAAATTGCTCATACCTTCCCTTCCCTTCTGTCATTGCCGAATGAATGAACCTGCCCGCCTGAATCTCCGTGGCAAATGCAGGCGATTTGCCACAGGTCGCAACGTGTCGGCTGTGCCTCTGCTACCATCCCGCTACTTCATCGGGGGAGGAGGTTTGTCATGACACCTGCGCAATGGGTGTTAACCAGTCTGTTACTCGTTGCCGTGCCGTTCGGGCTCAGCCTGCTGGGCTCGGGTATCGCCCGGCTCAAAGGCACCCGCCTGGATGCCGGTGCCGCTGACCCCTGTTTCGTGCTCGGGGTGGATATCAGCGGCCTGCTCTACAACCTGTTCATGTGTTACTGGCTGGTGCTGTTCACTGCGCCCATCGCCATGGGCGGCCTGATCTGGGCCGCCATTCTGGCCTGGTGGTAAGCAGGCTCAGGCCTTCAGTTTGTCCGCCAGCAAAGTGGCATTGCGGGCGCTGACACCGTAGATGCTCAGTTGCGGATTGGCGCCCACACTGGTGGGGAATACCGATCCGTCCATCACGTACAGGCCGTCCAGATGCTTGTAGCTGCCATCGCTGTTGACCACGCACTGGCTCTCGTCCGAACCCATGGCCAGGCCACCCATCACGTGGGCACAACCGATGCCGGTAGCCACCGGCACATAGGCCAGTTTCGACAGCCGCGCCTGGGCGTCCTTCCAACTGGTGTAGTAATCCGCCTGGCTGTGGCTGGGACGAACCTTTTTGGCGCCGGCCGCAAAGAACATTTCCACCATGCTCAGGTGGGCACGACGGGTGCCCTCCAGCACGTACTCGTTGATCGGGTAATCAATTACCGGCTCGCCGTTGTCGCGCAGCTCCACCGCGCCGCCCTGGCTTTGCTCATGGAAGCCATCACGAATCATGGCGATGGCGCCACCCATGTTGGGCAGCTGGGAAATTTCGTCCCAGGCCTGCTGGCCGAAACCGGCGACAAAGGCGCCGACCATGCCCGGGTGCAGGGCCATCATTTCCATCTTGTAGCCGGCCTTACCTGCGATACCGTCCTGGTGGCTGAACTCGTCGCAGTAGATGCTCTGCGGTGCGCCGTAATAAGGCGCGATTTCCTTGTCGAAGATGCCGAAGGCAAAGCTGGTGGGGTGAGTAAAGGTGCGCTTGCCCACCCGCTCATGGGGATCCGGTACCTGGGAGCGCAGCAGCAAGGCCGGGCTCTGGATGGAGCCGCCGGACACGATCACGGTGGCCGCCTTCAGGGTCAGGGTGGCGCCGGTGGCAATCTTGTTGTTGTCCAGGGTCTTGATGCGTACCCCGGTGACCTTGTCCCCTTCGATGATCAGGGTGTCCGCCTGGGCGCTGTGCAGCAGGGTGGCGCCGGCATCCATGGCAGCAGGAATGGTGGTGACCAGCATGGATTGCTTGGCGTTGGTGGGGCAGCCCATGCCGCAGTAGCCCAGATTCCAGCAGCCGCTCACGTTGCGGGGGATGACATCGGACTGCCAGCCCAGTGACTGACAGGCATCCTGCATGATCTGGTTATTGCTGTTGTGGGCCACCCACTTCATCACCTTGAGGCGCTTTTCCATTTGCGCAAACCAGGGGGCCATGGCGGCTTCGTCCATGCCTTCCACACCGAACTGGTCGCGCCAGAAATCCAGCGTCTGTACCGGGGTGCGGAACGAGCTGGTCCAGTTCACCACGGTGGTGCCGCCGACTGCCCGCCCCTGCATGATGGACATGGTGCCGTCCTTGGTGGCACGCATGCCGCCTTCCTGATACAGATCGTGGTAGGCCTCGGCTTCGTTCAGGTTGAACTCGTCGGAGCTCTTCAGGCGCGCCGCTTCTACCAGAATCACCTTGAGGCCCTTCTGGCTGAGAATTTCCGCGCTGACTCCGCCACCGGCGCCACTGCCGACGATGACCACATCGGCTTCCAGGGTGCGGTCGCTGAGTTCCTGGCGACCATCAATCACATCCCAGCCATTGGCCTTGGGATCTTTCCAGGGATCCTTGGACTGGATTTTCAGAGTGCTGAGGTCCTGCATGTGACTTCCTTTAGCGTCTGCCGGTAAGGGGGGTGAAAGGTAAAGGGATCAGGAAATAACCCGTTGCGGTGGTCCCGGGTAACCGGTGGTCAGGCCGGCCTCCGGCTGGGCAAACCAGGCAAACATCAACGGCTGTACCAGCCCTTTCCAGGCCATGCGGGAAAGGGTGCGATCGAGAGTGAACCAGGCCTGCAGGGTCTGGGTCAGGGTGGCCTGGTCCTGGTCAGCGAAGGATGCCCAGCTACCGGTGATATACCAGCGGGCAGCACCCAGCTGCATCAGATCGAACAACTGGAACATGGTGGCGCGGGTGCCAGGCATGGCGCCATTGAGCACCTTGTCGTAAGCCTTCAGGGCCGTCTCTGCAGATGCACCGGACTTCTCCAGGGCCTGGGCCAGTACCACCCCGGTAAGCGGCAGCAGCAGTTCCACATCCTGCTGGCGCAGATGCAGATAGCCCTCTGCCGGGCCGTCATTGCTGGAACAGCCGCTGAGCAGGGCAAGACTGGAGCCGGTGGCGAGCAGGGCACCACCGAACAGGCCGGTCTTGAGAAAGTCACGTCGATGCATTTCCACAGCCATGGCACCTATCCGTCGTTATTCGCGGGAATCGTCAGGCTGCAATATGGCGTAGTTCACCGTGAAACAAAATGAGGTTTTTGTCTCAATTGGTGAATTTTTGACATTGACTTGCGGCTGCCTGCCTGTTCAAGAGGCAGGCAGCCGGGTCAAGACTAGGCGGTGAGGGAATCCGCCAGGGCGGTGGCATTGCGGGCGCTCATGCCATAGATGGTCAGCTGCGGGTTGACCCCGAGGCTGGTGGGGAACACCGAACCATCGATGACATAGAGACCGTTGAGGTACTTGTAGCTTCCATCACTGTTGACGGTACAGCGCTGCTCGTCCTGGCCCATGGTCAGGCCGCCCATGACGTGGGCACTGCCCAGGCCGGTGATGGTGGGGGCGTATTCCAGGCTTTCCACACCAATACGGGCTTCTTTCCAGTTCTTGTAGTAAGGCGCATGAGCATGGCCGGGACGCACTTCTCTTGCGCCGGCAGCAAACTGCATTTCCAGCATGGTCAGGTGAGCCCGTTTAGTGCCTTCCAGCAGGTACTCGTTGACCGGGTAATCCAGCAGCGGTTCGCCGTTGTCGCGCAGTTCCACTGTGCCGCCCACGCTGTCCTCATGGAAGCCATCACGCAGCAAGGCAATGGAACCGGCCAGGTTGGGCAAGCGTTGGGCCTGATCGAAGGCACTGGCGCCGTAGCCGCCCACCAGCGCCGTATTCAGGCCGGGGTGCATGGGCATCATTTCCAGCTTGAAGCCGGCCCGGCCATCCACGCCATCCTTGAACACGAACTCGTCCGAGTACATGGACTGGGGGGCGCCGTAGTAGGGGGCGATTTCCTTGTCATAGATGCCATAGGCGAAGTTGGTGGGGTGCAGGAAGGTGCGTGTCCCGACCAGACCTTGCGGATCCGGGGCGCCGGAGCGCATCAGCAAGGCCGGGCTCTGCATGCTGCCACCGGCGGTAACCACTGCACGGGCCTTGAGCGTCAGTTTGGCCCCGGTGGGGGTCTTGTCGTCCTTGAGCGGCCGCGCGTTGATCCCGGTGACGCTATCCCCTTCGATGATCAGGGTGTCAGCCTGGGCGCTGTGGATCAGGGTGGCGCCACTGGCCAGTGCTCCTGGCAGGGTGGTCACCAGCATGGATTGCTTGGCATTGGTGGGGCAGCCCATACCACAGTAGCCAATATTCCAGCAGCCGCTCACGTTCCGCGGGATGGCTTCGGCGTGCCAGCCAAGCGCATCGCAGCCGCGCTTGAGCACATCGTTGTTGGCATTGGGGGGCATCAGCCACTTTTCGATCTTCAGGCGTTTTTCCATCTGCTCGAACCAGGGATCCAGTTCGGTCCGGCTGAGTCCTTCCACCGCATACTGGTCACGCCAGAAATCCAGGGTCTCTTTGGGCGTGCGGAAGGAGCTGGTCCAGTTCACCACGGTGGTGCCACCCACCGCCCTGCCCTGCAGGATGGTCATGCCGGCGTCCTTGGTGGCCCGCATGGCGCCCTCCTGATAGAGGTCACGATAGGCTTCACTCTCGTCCAGGTTGAACTGGGCAGAAGTTTTCAGTTTGGCCGCTTCCAGCACGATCACCTTGAGGCCGCGCTGGCTGAGGATTTCGGCGCTGACACCACCACCGGCGCCACTGCCGACAATGATCACATCCGCTTCCAGGGTGCGGTCATCGTTGATAGTACGGCCATCGATCACGTTCCAGCCGTTATCCGCGGGGCTTTTCCACGGGTCTTGTACCTTGATCTGCAGAGTCGTCAGGTCCTGCATGACATTTCCTTGTTCTTGTTGGGTGCGGGACAGCGGCTCAGGCCGTCACGATTTGGGGCGGCCCCGGGTAGCCGGTGGTCACGGCGCCAGCAGGTTTGGCATACCAGGCCATGAACATCGGCTGGGTGAGACCCTTGAACGCCATGCGCGCAATGCCATTGCTCTTGGCAGACCAGTCGTCGAGGGTCTGTTGCAGTTGCTCGTCACTCTGCTCGGCGAAATGGGCCCAGCTGCCAGTCAGGAACCAGCGGGCAGCACCCAGTTGCAACAGGTCCAGGAGTTGAAACAGCGTGGCGCGGGTACCGGGCATGGCACCTTCAAGAAGATCATCGTAGGCCTTCATGCCGTCAGTGGCAGAGGCGCCAGCAGCAGCCAGGGCGGGGCCAAGTACGGCACCCACCAGGGGGGTCAGTAGATCCACGTCCTGCTGGCGAAAATAGCGATAGCCCTCAGCTGGGCCTTCAGATTGGCTGGAACAGCCGGTCAGTAGTGCCAGGCCAGAGCCGGTGGCAAGCAGTGCACTGCTTGCAGCACCGAGCTTGAGAAAGCCGCGGCGGTCGATTCCCTGATCCATTGGGGGTCCTTTGTTATTGGTTTTCTTAAGGAGTTATTCAGAGGCTCCTTAACGCATTGCACTCAAAAAATGGCGCCACCACTTGCCCTCCGGAGAGAACAGGTGGCGGCAAGGTGTTACTTGATCATGTGCTTTTCGATCAGCTTGTGCATGCCACGGCCATAGGGCGGCAGGATGAAGCGGGTGGCGTTGAACTTGCCCTTCTTGTAGATGCCCTTGGCCTTGGAGAAGGTCTTGAAGCCTTCCGGACCGTGGTAGGCACCCATGCCGGAATCACCGACGCCGCCGAACGGAATGTCATCCACACCCACATGGGAGATGGTGTCGTTCAGGCACACGCCACCGGAGTGGGTCTGCTTGAGGACGCGGCTGCAGTTTTCGCTGTTCCAGTCGAAGTAGTACAGGGCCAGCGGACGGGGGCGATCGTTCACGTATTCGATGGCGTCGTCCAGGGTCTTGTAGGGCACCACGATCATCAGCGGGCCAAAGATTTCATCCTTGGCGATCTGCATGTCGTCAGTGACATTCAGCACCAGGGTATGGGGGATCTTCTGGCTGTTGCTGAAGTCTTCGTTGGCCGGGTTGATCTCGATCACCTCGGCACCCTTCTCACGGGCATCCTTCAGGTAGCCGAGCAGACGCTGTTGCTGGCGGCCGTTGACGATGGCGGTGAAGTCCGGGTTGTCGAGCATGGTCGGGTAGGACTGGGCCACCTGGGCCTTCCAGGCTTCCACGAATTCCTGCACCCGGTTTTCCGGGCAGAGGATGTAATCCGGGGCCACACAGGTCTGGCCGGAATTCAGGCACTTGCCAAAGGCAATACGCTCGCAGGCGTCGCGCATGGGGAAGTCCTGACCGATGATGCAGGGGCTCTTGCCGCCCAGCTCCAGGGTCACCGGAGTCAGGTTGTCGGCGGCGGCGCGCATGATGTGGCGACCCACCGCAGTGGAGCCAGTGAACATCAGATGGTCGAACGGCAGCTGGGAGAAGGCCTGACCCACTTCCACTTCACCGTTGAAGATAGCCACCTGGTCTTCCGGGAAACTCTCGGCGACCAGTTTTTCCAGCAGGGCACCAGCATTCGGGGTGGCTTCACTCATTTTCACCATCACCCGGTTACCGGCGGCCAGAGCGGTGATGATCGGCACTACCGCCAGCTGGATCGGGTAGTTCCAGGGCACGATCACGCCGACGACGCCCAGCGGCTGGTATTCCACCCAGGTCTTGCCGGGCCAGCTCAGGGCGCTGACGCTTCGCTTGCTGGGCTTCATCCACTTGCGCAGTTTGCGGGTGGTGTATTTGAGGCCTTCAAGAGTGATAAGGATTTCCGCCAGACGGGTTTCATCCGCGGCGCGGTTGGTGAAGTCCTCATTGATGGCCTGGACCCAGTCGTCCGCATGGTTGGCCATAATCGGGCGGAGACGATTGATCAGCTCGATACGCTGTTCCGCAGACGGATAAGGGTGCTGGCGGAACGCAGCCTTCTGTGCCGCAAAGATGCGCTGCATGCGCTCGATCTGGGTGTTGCTCTGATGTAGCTCTTTCACTTCGGCGACCATGGTCTTCGCCTCCCGAGTTTGTTTGTTGTGTAAGATAGGCCGGCGGGCGCAAACAACCCTGCTCATAAAATAGCCTTGCTGATGATTTTTAGAGTAATTACTCTAGGAGTCAACTCGGCGTAGCAAAAACACAACAGTTGTCCCGAAATGACCAGCACAAAACAGAAGATTCTCGATACCAGCCTGGCCCTGTTCAACAAACAGGGGGAGCGCAATGTGACCACCAATCACATTGCCGAGGCGCTGGGGATCAGCCCGGGGAACCTCTATTACCACTATCGCAACAAGGGTGTGATCGTGTCGGCCCTGTTCGACCGTTATCAGGCCCAGTTGCTGACGGCGCTGGAGGCCCCGCAGGAAGCCATGAACTGGCGGGTAAAGGTGTATTACTTTGAAAGCCTGCTGGCTTCCATGTGGCAGTTCCGTTTCTTCCACCGGGACCTGTCCCACCTGCTCCATGCGGACCCGGAGCTGGCTCGGCGTTACCGGGCGTTCGTCCAGGCGGTGACGGACCGCGGCGCGGTAATCTTTGGCGCCCTGCGTGACAGCGGCATCATTGAAGTGGATGACGAGCAGCTACAGGGGCTGATGGTAAATACCTGGATCATCATGTCGTCCTGGGCGTCACTGGTGCACGGCTTGCGCCCGGATGCGGCGGGGGATGAAGCCCTGGATGAGCGTCTTATGCGTCATGGCATCTATCAGATGATCTGTCTGGAAGAGCCCTTCCTCACCGGCGAGGCCCGTGAGCATCTGGAAGAAATGCGCGCCCGCTATCGCGGTGCGGATGTCACCACGTCGTTGTTGCTGGGGTTGCCGGAAACGGCAGAAGAGAAAGCCGGCTGAATCGGAGCTCCCGTAGGAGCTTGCCTGCAAGCGATCCGAGCCTCGGCGAGGTAAGGATTCCAGAAGCGAGTGACGAGTAACGGATTTCGAAAATCCAAAACCGGTAGCCAGGTTTGGGGTTCGGGGTCTTTGCCTTTCGAAACTCGCTTCTCGCAACTCGAAACTATTACCTCGCCGGGGCTCGGATCGCTTGCAGGCAAGCTCCTACAGCCAGCCTTTCCCGCCTCTCTACCGAAACCCGTAGCCCTGCACGAATGCCAGCAATCTCTGCTCCAGCCAATAACGATTGTCCGCCCCGCCGATAAAGCCCACATGTCCGCCATTTTCACTAATTTCCAGCGTTACCGCCGGGCCCAATTCGGCCTTCTTCGGCAGGGTGGCCGGGGTCATGAAGGGGTCGTCGCGGTTTTGTAGCAGCAGGGTCGGAGTGCGGATCTGCAACAGACGCGGGCCGGCTGAGCATTCTGCGTAGTAATGGCTGGCGCCGCGGAAGCCGTACAAGGGGGCGATGATCTGGTCGTCGTAACGCCAGAAGGAACGGATACCGGTCATGTTCAGCCGATACAGACGCTTGGCCTCGGGGGGGTTGACCTGGTCCAGGTGAGCCTTCTTGCGATCAAAGCTGGCCAGCAGTTCAGTGATCAGATGCTTGCGGTACATCCGTGACAGGCCCCGGTCCAGCCGGTTGGCACACAGGTCCAGTCGCAGTGGGGCGCATACCGCCGCCACCCCGGTGAGTCGGCCACTGTCGCGGTGGGCCAGCCAGTTGAGTAGCCGGCTGCCACCCAGCGACACGCCGATGGCCAGCCGGTGGCCGGTGGGGTCCTGGTGGAAAACGTGTTCGATCACCGTATCCACATCATCGGTTTCCCCGGCGTGGTAACACAGCGCGGTATCGTTGGGCTGTTTGGCGCCGCGGCTGTTGATGGCCACAGAACGGATGCCGGCATCGGCGAAGGTTTTCTGGAAGCCACGCATGTAGTGGGAATCGCTGCAGCCGGACAGGCCGTGCAACAGGATCACGGTGAGCTGGCCGGGTTCGGGTGCCGGGCCGGCCCAGTCCAGCAACAGGTAATCCCCGTCTGGCAGCTCCAGTCGCTCCTGTTGCCGCTCTACTTCCGGCAGGGTGCGGCCCAGCGGCCCCCACAGGGTTTGCAGGTGGGGGTTGCGCAGCCACAGGGGGGCACGGAAGGAAGAATGCAGGATCTCACCCATGGGTGTTTCTCATAGCAGGATTAACGAAGGCGTCAGCGCCCGGCTATGGTAGCCTTTTGCCCTTGCCGCGACACCCCGCATGCGATGGAGTAATCATGTCACGCCGTTTTTTTGATGATCAGGACTTTCAGGCCGGCCAGGTGGCTGAACTGGGGGCTGCTGCCAGCCATCACATCGGCAAGGTGCTGCGCATGGCGCCGGGGGAAGATATCGAGGTGTTCAATGGTCGCGGCGGTGAATTTCAGGCGCGCATCGACAGCATCAGCAAGAAGGCGGTGGCGGTAGAGGTGTTGTCCTTCAACGACGTTAACCGCACTCCGCCACTCGCGGTCACCGTGGCCCTGCCCATGATCAAGGGTGACCGGATGGATTACGCCATTCAGAAAGCCACCGAAATGGGCGCGGCGCAAATCGTGGTGCTGGATACGGAGCGTTGTGAAGTGCGTCTGAAAGGCGAGCGTGCGGACAAGAAGCTGGCCCAGTGGCAGGCGATTGCCATCAGTGCCTGTGAGCAGTGTGGGCTGAATATTCCTCCGCAGGTAAGCGGTGTGGAAAACCTGAAAAACTGGCTGGGCAGTGAGCTACCAGATCACAGGCTGGTTGCTCATCCTGGAGAGCAACCGTTCGATCCTGCAGTACTGGAGCGCGGTGCTTCACTGGCCTTGCTGACCGGCCCGGAAGGCGGCTTCTCGGATGAGGAATTGAGTGCGGCGCGGGACGCGGGGTTTGTTCCCTTCGCACTGGGCGAGCGGGTGCTGCGGGCAGAGACAGCACCGGTGGCCTTGCTGGCTGCGCTATGGGCCTGGCTGGGATGAGGACAGAAATGAAAAACGTATTCCTCGCGGTTGTTGTCGCAGTGGCTTTTTATCTCGGCCTTTACTGGCTGGCGAAAGACTACACTTTCTTCCCCTTCCTTCTGGCAGCGGCAGGGTTGCTCAGCCTCTATACCCTGCTGGTATATGGTCTCGACAAACGTGCGGCGGTGCAGCAGCGATCGCGTACTCCGGAAAACACCCTGCATCTATTGTCGCTGGCCGGAGGTTGGCCGGGTGCGCTGATCGCCCGCCCGCTGTTCCGCCACAAGACCCGCAAGCAGCCCTTCAGTGGGATTTTCTGGTGCACCGCAATTGTCAGTACCGGCGCCCTGTTGGCTTTCCTGATGCTGGAGCAGGCTGCCCCGGCCCGGGAGTGGCTGGATCTGGAAGCGCTGCAATGGCGTCTTTTTGTGCAGCAGTACCTGTCGTGATAACGCCCTGACGCTAATCTGAAAGCGCTCGCCCGTCCGCGAGAAACACCGTTCGCCACCGACGTATTGAAAGCCGGCACGGATGCCGTATTACTGACCGATAAATCAGCTTCAAGCCTCAAGCTGCAAGCTACAAGGCGCGGATCGGGCCTTCTTGAACATAACCTCAGTGCCCGCGTTCACGGTTTCAGGGTTTTGCTTGTAGCTTGAGGCTTGCAGCTGCTTTCAAACAAGGGACTGTCATGCTTAACACTCTGGCCATCAGCAATTACCGCTCGGCGCTGGATCTGGTGGTGCCGCTGGGGCCGCTGAATGTGGTGACCGGTGCCAACGGCAGCGGTAAATCCAACCTCTACCGTTCGTTGCGACTGCTGGCGGCCACGGCCAGGGATGATGTGATTGCGGCACTGGCCAGTGAGGGGGGGCTGGAGTCCACCTTCTGGGCCGGCCCGGAAACCCTCACTACGGCCATGCGCCGTGGGCTGGTGCCGGTGCAGGGAGGCCCGCGCCAGGAAAAACGTCGCCTGCGTCTGGGGTTCACTGGTGAGGACTTTGGTTATCTGATCGAACTGGGGCTGCCCAAGCCGGACAGTACCACCGCCTTCAATCTTGACCCGGAGATCAAACGGGAAATCATCTGGTCCGGTGAGGTGTTCCGCCCTGCCTCGGTACTGGTGGACCGCCGCGGGCCCATGGTCAAGGTGCGCAGCGATAGCGGCTGGAAGCTGATTGCCGCCCACCTCAACAGTTTCGACAGCCTGTTCAGCCAGGTGGCCGATGCCAACAGTGCTCCGGAAGTGCTGACCCTGCGCGAGCGCATTCGCGGCTGGCGCTTCTATGATCATTTCCGTACTGACCGCGATGCCCCGGCCCGCCAGGTGCAGATCGGCACCCGTACCCCGGTACTCAATCATGACGGCCATGATCTGGCCGCGGCCCTGCAGACCATTCGCGAAATCGGCGACAGCCGTGGGCTGGATGTGGCTATCGAGGATGCTTTTCCCGGGGCGCGACTGGAGATTGCCCCGCTCCCCGACGGTCGCCTCAAGCTGGAGTTCCACCAGCATGGTCTGCTGCGCCCGCTCACTGCGGCAGAACTGTCTGATGGCACGCTGCGTTACCTGCTGTTGATCGCTGCCTTGCTGACTCCGCGTCCGCCTTCCATGATGGTCCTCAACGAACCAGAGAACAGTCTGCACCCGGATCTGTTACCGGCCCTGGCCCGGTTGATCGAGAAAGCCTGCCAGCACAGTCAGCTGTGGGTAGTCAGCCATGCCAGTGAGCTGGTGGAGGCGCTCAAGGCGCACCCGGATTGTGTCCATACCGAACTGAGCAAGGAAATGGGCGAGACCCGGGTGGTGGGCCAGGGCCTGCTGGATGCTCCCCGCTGGCAATGGCCTGAAGTGGGTTGAAAAGTCACGGGGAGTAATTCAGAGGCTCCTTTGTTCCAGTAAGGGGTGGTATAAACGGAAGTCGATTTATTACCCGGGAGCCTCCCCTTGCTGATCTCGACACCCATTCTCACCCCTCTCGTTGTACTGGTTGCCTGGTCCATGGTCATGTGGCTATGGATGTATGCGACTCGCCTGCCGGCCATGATGGCCATGGACATGAAGCCCGACCCCAATGCGCCCCGTGGCGAGCAGATGAATACCCTGCCGGCCTCTGTGCGCTGGAAGGCGGATAACTATAATCATTTGATGGAACAGCCCACGGTGTTCTACGCCATCGTGCTGGCGCTGGCCTTGCTGGGCTTTGGTGAAGGCATCAACCTGGTGCTGGCCTGGGCCTATGTGGGCATCCGCATTGTGCATTCGCTGTTGCAGGCACTGGTCAACAAGATCGAAGTCCGCTTCCTGTTGTTCTTCCTGTCTTCGCTGGCGCTGATCGGTCTGACCTTCAATGCCCTCAGGGCAGTGTTCTGATCCGTGGCTTTCGATAGCGACCTGGCAGAGCGGGTGCGTGAGGGACTGGTTGCCATCAGTGGCGCTCTGCCAGACGAAAAGAAGATGTTTGGCGGGCTGTGTTTCATGATTGCCGGCAACATGTGTTGCGGTATTCTCGGCGACCGTCTGCTGGCACGGGTAGGCCCTGATGCCTATGAGCAATGGTTGAGGGAGCCGGGGGCCAGCGAGATGGATTTCACCGGCCGGGCCATGAAAGGCATGATCATGGTGGACAGCGCGGTGCTGGCGGAAGAGGATGAAATGACACGCTGGCTGGCCTGCTGTTTCGACTTCGTTCGCACCCTGCCTGCCAAATAACCACTCCGACGGTTGCAGGAGTATCCAATGCGGCAGATCGGCATTGTGATCTACGATGAAGCGGAAGTCCTCGACTTCGCCGGCCCCTATGAAGTTTTCGCCACGGCTGCACGGCTATGCGAGGAGAAGCCCTGGGCGGTCTGCCTGATCAGCGAGCGGCAGACCGTCAATGCCCGTGGTGGTCTCTCGGTGAATAGCCACTTCACCCTCGGCAATCATCCCAAACTGGATGTGCTGCTGGTCAGCGGCGGCGTGCACACCTGGGCCCTTAACAACCGCACCCTGCTGGAAGCCATTCGCCGTGCAGGTGAAAAGGCCAGCTGGGTGACCTCAGTGTGCACCGGTGCCTTTCTGCTGGCCGAGGCAGGCCTGTTGAGTAACGAGAAAGTCACCACTCACTGGGAAGATCTCCCCGACCTGCACCGTCGTTATCCGGCGTTGCAGGTACAGGAAAATATTCGCTGGGTGGAAGATGGCAACCGCATCACCTCGGCAGGGATTTCCGCTGGCATCGATATGAGCCTGCATCTGGTGGAGAAACTGCACAGCCGCGAGCTGGCCGAAAAAACCGCACGACAGATGGATTACGAGTGGCTGCAGATCGCTAGCGAATAGCCGGAAGGCTCGCTATATTGCCTGCGGGAATGACGTTGGGGGTCAGTATGAAATTTTCACGGGCAGCCGCGTGGCTGTTGTTCAGTCTCGGTGTGGTGTCGATAGGTCACGCGGATGTGGTGTGCAGCATGGAGCGCTGTCAGGACGTGGGGATGCAGGAGCTGGATGCCTACCCGGCGCAAAATGGTTTTACCCCGGATGCGATCTTCGCCATCGTCGAAAACATCATTCAGCTGTCTGGCCTGACACCCAACTTCCAGATCCTGGAAACCCCCCGGGTCGGCAATGCCGCCGCCACCGTCATGGATGGGCAACGTTACCTGCTCTACAACCGCAACTGGATGGATGGCCTGCGTGGGGATGAAGAAACCTGGAAGTTGTATGGTGTAGTGGCCCACGAAGTGGGTCATCACTTGCAGGGCCATACCCTGGATGGCCTTGGCAGTCAGCCAGCCAAGGAACTGGAAGCGGATGAATATGCCGGGTTTGTGCTGGCCGCCATGGGCGCCAGCCTCGGTGATGCCCAGCAACTCTGGCAAGGGCTCAATGCCGGAGCATCCTCCACTCATCCCGGCAGAAGAGATCGCCTGGTCGCGGTGGAGAAAGGCTGGGACCGTTGGCAGCGGCAGGTGGCCGCCATTCGCGCCAGCAGCCGCCCGGCTCCCTCGCCCTCTTCTCGTCAGGCCCCGTCGGCGTCACGCAGTGCCGGGGGGTCGCAATATCTGATTGCCGACAGCGCGCGACGGGTGCTGTCCGACAGCGATGTGCGCAGCCTGGATGCCCAGGGCCTGCGCGTGGCCCGCAACGAAATCTTTGCCCGCCACGGTTACACCTTCAATTCTGCGGATCTGCGTCGCCACTTCTCCCGCCAGCCCTGGTATGAGCCCAGGGGCAAACAGGTCTCACTGAATGCGGTGGAACAGGCCAATGTGGCTTTTCTGTTAGGCCGTGAGCGGGTGCTGGAAAACAGTGGCCAGAGCCTGCATGCAATGACCAGTGAAGATTACCTGCTGCCGGACTCTCATCGCCGCAAGCTCACCTATGCAGATATTGATGGTCTGGATAAAAGCACGCTGAGGCTGGCAAGGAATGAAATCTTTGCCCGCCATGGTTATGTATTCAAATCCGAAGATCTCAATCGCTACTTCAAACGCTACAGCTGGTACCGGCCACGTGGTGGTGCGGTATCACTCTCCGGCGTTGAACAGTTCAACGTGGGATTCATCAAACAGTACGAATAAAAAAGGGCGCCATTGGCGCCCTTCTTTTTGCAGTGTGGTTACTCCGTGTAGCCCACGATAGCCACATCTACGGGCAGGTTGCCCACCGCGACGGATTCTTCGGCAATCAGAGAACCATCCCCGTTAATGGCAAAGCGCGTCATCATTTCATTGCCCCTGATGGCCAGCAGAAGATGTTCACCTGTCGGGGCAACCGCCAGCCCTGCCGGAATGGAGTCGGTTGCCACACTACCAACTACTTCGCTAAACCAGCCAATGGATTGATCCACTTCACTGACCGCGTAAAGCACATTCAGGGGGGAGACCAGCACCTTGATAATGCCGTTACCGCTCTCGCTGGCATTGGAAGTGATCGCACCGGTGTCATTGTCGATCAGGAATTTTTCCATGCCAGAGCTGAACGAGGTATACAGCTCCTGGCCATCCGGGGTGATGGTGATGGACTTGGCACTGGCGCCGGTGGCTTTGATGAAATCATCCAGGCGGGTCAATGAGCCATCCAGTGCATTGATGGCGAAGGGGATCACACGGGAAGAAAGGGTGTCAGTAACCACCCACAGGAAGCGGCCGGTGGGATCAATCACAAGATCAGTTGGATCGGCAAAGCCAACCTGATAGGGATCTTCATTGGCCTCGATGCTGAGAGCGCCGCTGGCAGCAATATTAAAGCGTGTGATGCTGTTGTTGTCTTTGTGTGCTACGTAGAGATGGTTGCCTGAGGGATGTACCGCCAGCGCAGCAGGGCCAAGATCCGTCGCAATGTCACCGCCGCCAATCTCCTCCAGCTCATCAATTTCCTGAACTACCAGAGACGACGTTACCCGGCGAAACTGCGATACCGTGTCGTCGTTGTAGTTGGCGACATAGATGTATTTTCCTGTGGGATGTGCGGCGATGGCGGTGGGGTTATCTCCAGTAACAGGTGCGCTATCCCCCAAGGGCGTCAGGGCGCCATCGTCATCCATCAAGAACTGACTTACATTGTCTGCGCCGCTGTTGATGACATAGGCAGCAGTATTGTGCGAGGTAAGGGCCTTGCCGGTGGTAAAGACAAGATCAGAGGGATGTGCGTCCATGGCGATCTGCTTGATGGTCATGGGGTTTAGTTCGCCGGTTTCGTCAATGAAGAAGGGGATCATGGCCGCGCCATTGCCATTCATGGACTGGCTATTGCCGTCTGACAAGTAGAGCCGATCACTCACCGGGCTGACTTTCAGCGTGCGTGGTACGACCTTGCTGTCGACACTGATGAAAGGCGTGTCCAGTGGGGTGACGGCGCCATCTTCACCAATACGGAATTGCCAAATCTTGTCATCGGGTAGATCTGCAGCGTAGAGAAAGCTGCCACTGTTATCGATAACAACACTTTCCAGAGACGAGTTGGCAACAGGCAGCGCGGGGGCAATAGCCTGCAGAGTTCCATCCTGCTGGATAGAGAACTGCCCCAGGGTGCCATCATGGCGATTGGCCACATACAGGAGATTACGGGAAGGCTGAAGTGCGAGTCGGTAAGGGCCATCGCCAGTGGCGAAGGAGTCAACATAAGTCAGGGAGCCGTCCTGCTCCACGTTGAAAAAGGCGATTTGATCATTGGTAATATCCGCAGCATAAACATGCTCGCCATTACTGGTAATGGCGAGATCGGTCAGCACGGCACCGGGTTCGGCAGCGACACTGTCATTGGGTGACAGGGTGGAAAGCATCGCGTTTTCATCAAAGGCGAGTTGATAAATGCCTACATCAGAATCGGCCACATAGGCAAAATCACCAGACGGGTGAATGATCACATCGTTACCTTTACTACCCAGGTCTACCAGCCAATGGATAGAGAGTTCGCCACGCTCATTCAACTTGTATTGGGTGATGCCACCTTCATAGGAAAGTGAAGTGACGTCATTGTGGCCGGGACGCAGCGCCACTGAAGTAATCAGGCTTAATCCCGACGATTCCTTGTCGACCAGCCGCATTTGTCCACTCTGGGGATCGACAGCAAAACTGGAGATGGCCCCGCCGGTATAAGCCGAGGCAATCGCATAGCGTTCCACCTTGGGGGCGCTGGGTGAGGGGGCGCCGGCATAGGAGCTGCCGCCACCGCCGCCACAGGCAGTGAGAAGAGTGGCACTGGCCAGGATCAGTGCAGGGCTGAAATGGTGCAGAAAGCGTGACATGAGTATTCCCTCTCAATGAATGTTTTTCCCTGGGTCGTTGTCGCTCCCGAAACGGTTCAATAAAAAGGGAAAAAACTTTTCCGGCTTTTTATGGGGTGCCGGTTGGTTGGAAAGTCTAGGGCGGTGGCGTTGATGGCACTGTGCTATACATCATGTTTTGCATAGCAATTCCGTAAAGACAGGGCGTGGTGTGCTAGGTTTGACGCGGGATAGCGGTGAAATTTTTCTGAAGAAGATTCAGAAAAATGACATGGCCTCGGCGGGTGCCATAGACCATGTCGTCCATTGCGGTATTAGTCGATCTCGTCTGGCTCGACGCCATGCAGCTGTGTTGCACCAACCTTGGGCAAGCGGGTGGTGGTTTGCTGGCGGGTACCGGAAGAGCGGCGGATGATGTCCCGGTCCAGACCGCCCCGGGCAGCGGGGTGATCCTGGAAGTTGGCCTTGCCGGCACCGCCACCGCCGCCATGATGGAAACGATGGCTGGCGGTGGGGGCTGAGCGTTGGCTTTCGCCCTTGATGCCATCCAGCTTCAGGTATCCGGCCGCCAGGGCCTGTTGCCCGGCAGCGATGGCGAGAGTCAGGGTGGCGATACGGATGCACTGTTTAACCAATGTCATGATAAATCTCCTTGATTGATGTGTTGTCATCAGGGAGTCGCTGGTTGATCGCAAGCGGTTCAGATTTTTTTTATTTTTTTTGGGGGATGCAGCCGGAGGCCGGATGGATTGGCCCGGCCGTTTCAATGCGCATGCATTGCGAAGTAGAGAAAGCCATGGAAAGGAAACAATCAGGGTTGCGTCGGTATGGGTGGCTGGCAGGCTGGCTGCTGACCGCCAGCGTTAGCGCGAGTGCATCAGTGGAATTGCTGATGACGCAACCGGTTACTGCCAACAGCGAGATCACCGTGTTGCTGCCTGAATCAGCGGCGGCAAATTCACAATGGTTGCTTGAGCTGAACGATACTGATGTGTCTTCCCTGCTGGATGCTTCCGAGCCTGGAAAGCTGCACCTGATTCCCCCCTCTGCCCTGCCCACCGGCGATCATCAGCTGCGTCTGGTGGAGATGACGGCCGCGGGGGATCTGCGTGAGCATGGTGTCTGGACGTTTACTGTGCGGCATTCGGAGCGCTTTCGCGAAGCGGGTGTTAACTCGCGTCTGGATGTGACCGTCAGTGAGCGTCTTGATGACGACAATCTTCCCGAGCCATTACCGGATTCCACGGTGGTGGAGGGCGGTTTGCGCGTGGGGGCGACGGCGGCGGATGGCCAGTGGCGCAGCAGTGCGGTAGTGGAAGCCCTGGGCAGCAGTCGTGATCCGCTGGAAGGCACGGGTCGTGATGGCCTGTCGCTGGGCTATGTGCATGTGCAGGGGGAGCATGGCCCCTGGCAATGGACCGCCGGTGACCAGATTCCCCTGTCTTCCCGGTTACTCATGGAGCCGGTGCTGCGCCGGGGGCTGTCCGCAGGGCTGAGCAGCGAGCCGCTGGATGTGACGATCTGGTCGTTGCGCACCCCGGCACCGGGTGGTGGCAGCGCCCTGTGGACCCGCGAACCGGAGCGGCGCAGTGATGGCGCGTCCCTGACCCATCGTCCATTCGCCGATGCGCCGCAGCAACTCAGTGTCACCGTGAGCTGGCTGCAGGGTGAAGGTCCCAGCGGCAATGGAGAATTCGGTAGCGGGGTGCTGTCCGATCCGGAAAGTCGTGCCGGTGAAGTGAGCAGTGTGGCGCTGCAAAGCTGGCTGTTTGATGAGCATGTCCACTGGCAGGGAGAATACGCCTGGTCCAGTCGGGAAAGTGATACGGACAGTCTGTCGCCGGGTCCGGCACTGGAGGAACAACGGGACGAGGCCTGGGATACCCGCCTGACCTGGTATCCGCTGAGGAACTGGAAACTGATCGGCCAGCCGGTGGCCCTGAGCACCGGTATCGAGCGCCGCGAAGTGGGTGCCGCCTTCTACAGTCCCACCAATCCCCAGATGCTGGCGGACCGCAGTGTGCTGGGGGGCTATGGTTCCCTGTTCTGGGCCGGGCTATCCCTGCAGGCCTATCTGGGCACCCAGGATGACAATGTGGATGACAACCCGTTGTTGCCGGTAACGGAGCTGGAACAGCAAAGCTACAGCCTGGGTTATGCCCCGCTGCTCAATGGCAATGGCTGGCTGGGGCAACCGGCGCTCAATCTGAGCTGGCAGGACACCGATCAGGACGTCAGCCGGGCGGCGGCGCTGCTCGACGAAGGCGATCTGTACCGTAACCGGCAAATGACCGCGTCACTGGCGGTACAGTATCCGCGCTGGTCCTGGGATCTGGCCCACAGCCGTGGCCGGGATCGCAGCGAGCAGAGCGTCCTGTCCGATCTGGAAACCGAATTGTCGCAATTGAGTGTGCGTTTGCCGGTGGGCCAGCGGCTCACCCTGGAACCCTATGGCCAGCGGGCAGAATCCATGAACCGTTTGCTGCCCGACGACGACTCAACCCTGAGCCAGGCGGGCATGACACTGGGTATGCAGTGGAGCCGCCGGGTGTGGTCCAGCCTCACCTATACCTGGGGCCGGCTGGAACAGGGCGGTGAAGACAGCCAGCGTCTGGATGACGTGCAGGGCAGTGTGAACTGGCAATGGCGGCAGCCCCGTGGCTGGGTGCCCGGCGTCAGCCTGAACCTGGGCGGCCAGTATTATCGCCAGCCCGTGCTGGATGCGCTGGCCCGTGAGAATCAGTGGCAGGTGTTTGCCGGTGTCACCGCCAGCTGGGCCCGGACAGGAGTGCAGCCATGAAATCGATAGTGACCCTGATGATGCTGTTGGGGCTGGCCTGTGGGATGGCCCGGGCGGATGTACTGAGTGCGTCGGTGAACCCGGCCAGCCAGGGGGTTGCGCTGGGCCGGCAGGCACTGGTGTCGCTGAACTGGCAGGCGGTGCGCGATGAAACCAATTGCCTGGGAACCGTCACCTCCGCGTCCGTGGAAATTCGTGCCGGCCAGATTAACGGCCCCTTGCTACGCACCCTGCCGCGACGCTTGTCGCGCTCCATTGCCTGTAACCCCACCTTCGGCACCCGCACCTTTTCCTTTGCCGATACATTGAGCATTCCCTCCACCGTTAGCGAACAGGCCCTGCAGCTCGGCAGTGACAGGCTGGTGCTGGTGCGTACCTTCACTGATGGCTTGTCCGGCAGCAGTGCGGCGGCCACCCTGGCATTACGCTCCCCCGCCGCGGCGGGATTTTCCCTGACCGCCATCCAGCTGCAGCTGGCCCGCGGTGGTGCTGAGCGGGTGATCGAGCAGGGAGAAGCGGTGTCGGCCCATGCCACTTTCTACTACACCGGCAGTGGCCTGTTGCAAGGCCAGTGGGAGCTGGCTTCACCGCCGGGCAGCGCCGGGGTGCCCCTGTTCCGGCCGTTGCGTCAGGTACAGCAATTACTTCCCGCCGGTGGCCAGGCGAACCTGCAGGCTCCCCCCTTGCCCAGCGATATCCCCGGGCTGTATCTGCTGCGCTTCCGGCCACGCAGCACCAGCCCAGAGGCGACTCTTCCGGTGCTGCAATATCAGGTGATCACCAGTGCCAGCGGTCCTGCCGGCTGGGAGGATATTCTCTTGCAGGGCCCGGCAAGGGGTGCGGTGATGCAGGATGACACGCCATTCCAGTGGCAGCCGGTTGCAGCGGCCACCAGCTATCGGCTCAGTTTCTACGCCACCACCGGCAGTGGTTTGCCACGTCTGGATGGCGGCCTGGCGGTGCCGTTACAACCTGGTGGCGATGGGCCTGTGGCCGCGCAGTGGTTGTCAGCAAGCCAGACCAGCGCACAGCCGGGACCGCTGATGTGGGAGAAACTGTCCACGCCGGGGACTTATCTCTGGCGTGTGGAAGCTCTGGATGCCCTTGGCCAGTTGGTTGGCGTGAGTGAATGGCGGGAGGTACAACGCCCATGACCGATTCCGTAGCAGAAGAACAGGCGTTATTGCAGGCTGTGGCTGACGGGGATCAGCGCGCCCTTCAGACCCTGTACCGGCGCTGGCAGCCGCGTCTGCAGTATTACGTACAATCCCGGCTGGGTGGCGATGCCGCCGCCGCCCAGGATGTGGTGCACGAAGTGATGCTGGATGTGTGGCGCCAGGCGGGCCGCTTCGAGGGCCGCTCCAAGCCACTCACCTGGGCCATGTCCATGGCCCACAACAAGCTGGTGGATTACCTGCGCAAATGGAGTCGCGAAGACAGTCATGACAATGTGCCGGAACCGGAGGATCACGAAGAGGGTGATACCGCTGCGGCGATTCAGGGCAGTCAGGAAGCAGCCTATCTGCATCACTGCATTCGTCAGTTGCCGGATGGCCAGCGTGATGCCATCCAGCTGGCGTTCTTTGACGACATGGCCTATCCCGATATTGCCGAGGTGATCGACTGTCCGCTGGGGACGGTGAAGACACGCATCTTTCACGCCAGGGCACAGCTAAAGCGTTGTCTGTCGGCCCTGATGAAAGGGCTGTGCAGTCTCGATGAACCGGATGGCTGTTCGCCACGACCTAGCTGACAGAACGGGAGAATGACATGAAACATCCTGATGACGATCTGCCAGCCTTTGTGAATGGCACCCTGCCCGCCAGTGACCGCGAGGCCATTCAGGCACACCTGGCCGGTTGTGAGCAATGCCGGGAAGAGGTGCACTGGCTGGCCACCTTGCGCGAGCAGATGCAGAACGACCCATTGCCGGCGGTGAACGAGATGGGGATGGCACGGCTGATGAAAGCCGTCCGCGATGAAGAGAAACAGACTGCGACGAGCGCACCGGGCTGGTGGCGCGGAGCACTGGCGGCTGCCGTGCTGGTGGTAGTAGCCCAGTTCGGGGTGATTACCTCGCAGTGGCAACAGGAGACGGTTTACCGTCCACTGGGAGAAACCGTGGAGGACGCACGGATTCAGGTGCGCTTTGTGGAGACCGCCAGCGAAGCGCAGATTCGCGAGCTGCTGGACCGCGTGGAAGGGCAGATAGTGGCTGGTCCCAGTGCCCTGGGCTTATACCTGATTGCGGTGCCCGAAGGCGCTTCTGTTGAGCAAGCGGCCACCACCTTGCGGTCGGCGGAGGGCATTGTCGAGCAAGCCATGGTGGAGTCGGCAGAGTGACTACCCATCGGGAGATGAGGATGCTGGCACTGCTGCTGGGAGTGCTCTGTCCTGCCTGGGGGCTGGCGGCAGACCCTACCCACGGCCCGATACCTGGCACGGCACCGGCTCCTTCAGGGGCTACGACGGAGCCCACCGGTTCGTCGACCTCTCGCCCTTCCAGTGCGCCTTTAAGGGCGACCACTACCGTACCCTCAAGGGAGGCCACGGTCAGTGGAGAAGGGTCGCGGCCAGAGCCGCCCGTCGGCACGCCAACGCTGGCACCGGTTCGTGGCCATCCCCTGTCGATCCCGCAGCAACCGCTTCCCCCTTCCCTGTCCCGCGCTACCGAAACCGAACTGGTGCTGGTAACCACCAGCATGGACGCCGCGAAAGCCGTGGCGGCAAGGGCCGCCGGTTATCGCTGGCGGCTACGTCAGCGCCGCACCCTGGAGAATCTGGGCTGGGTAATGAGCGTGTTTCTCGCCCGCGACAGTCGCGAGCTGGACAGCCAGCTCAGCGCACTCAAGGCACAGGTGCCTGAGTTGCTGGTGGATGAAAATCATCGTTACCGGCTGCAGGGCAAGGGGGTTACCTACGGCCAGCAACAGATCGGCTGGCAGGTGAACCAGGATTGCGGCAAGGACGCCGTGCTCGGGCAGCTGGATTCCGGGGTGGATACCAGCCACCCGGTATTGCAGGGGGCGGCGCTGCAGCAACGTTCGTTTCTGCCAGCCGGGGTGGCTGAAGCCCCGCGAGACCATGGCACTGCCGGCGCGGCCCTGTTGCTTGGCAATGGAACCAACAATGTGAAGGGGCTGCTCCCCAAGGCCAGCCTGTATGCGGCAGGGGTGTTTCGGCAAGGCGTGGGTGGCGCGGAAACCGACAGTGCCTTGTTACTGGAAGGGCTCGACTGGCTGGCGGGTGTGCCGGTGCCCGTAGTGGCCATGAGCCTTGGCGGCCCACGCAATCAGGTGCTGGAAGTGGTCATCCGGCAACTGCACCAGCGCGGGGTGCGCTTCGCTGCCGCGGTTGGAAACGATGGCAAGCGGTCATCGCCACAGTGGCCGGCGGCGCAACCGGAAGTGATGGCGGTGACAGCGGTGGATGCGAGAAAGCGTCTCTATCGCAAGGCCAACCGTGGCGAGGCCGTGGATATCGCTGCACCAGGGGTGGAGTTGTGGACGGCAAAGGCAGATGGGCAGTATGGCTACATGACCGGCACCTCTTTCGCGGTGCCCTTTGTGGCGGCGGCGCTTTCCGTAGCGGACACAGACAGCATCCTGCAACACAGCGAAGATCTTGGTGAGCCCGGCAAGGACGATCAATTCGGTGTGGGCTTGTTGAAAGCTAGCTGCCTTTAGTGCGGCTGTAACCCCAGTAGATGACTGCCAGCATGGCTGCCAGCGTTGCCGGTGCCAGCAAGGCAGCAAAATGCAGCCAGCGGAACAGCACGGTGCCGACCACGCCGCCGCAGATAAACCCGGCGATCAGTAGCAGGAACAGCAGCAGGCGCCGGGTATCCAGCGCAATGCCGCGCAGCCAGTTGCCCAGCATGATACCCAGATCGGTAAAGATCCCCGACAGGTGCGTAGTACGAATGATGGAGCCGCTGTAAGTGGTCACCATGGCGTTCTGCAGGCCACAGGCCATGGACGCCAGATAGATGCCCAGATCACTACCCTGCTGCAGGGCCAGCATGGCCAGGGTCAACAGTACGGCCTCAATGAGCAGGGAAAACCCGTAGTGTCGCCCCAGCTTCAGGGCGGTGCTGGTAATCAGCATGCCACTGAGCGCCGCGCCAGCGAGAAAGCTGAGTAAGGTGAGTAACAGATGCAGGGCAACAGACAGATCCAGATCCGCCAACGCCAGGCCCAGCAGCGAGGAGGTGCCAGTGAGGTGCGATACCGATTGGTGGCTGAACCCCAGCAGGCCCACCGCGTTGACGCTGCCGGCGAGAAAGGCGAGCAGGAATGCCCCGACTTCTACCCAGGGCGGTAAACGTGTGAGCACCACATTCCCCCAATGTCTGATGATCAAAACCGCAGTCTAGCACGGGGTATCGCTGGCTAATCCTGAAAAGCATGGCGGAGATGCCTTGCAGGCATTGCCGCCCTACGGTTTTATCATTGGCGTCAGGCGTCAGGCGTCAGGCGTCAGGCGTCAGGCGTCAGCTTGCTGTTTTTCCAACATGTTGGCCTGCAGGATTTCGATCCAGTAACCGTCCGGATCCTTGATGAAGGCCAGGCCTTTCATGTTGCCGTCATCGGGTCGCTTCACGAAGGTCACGCCCAGTTCCTCGAAACGTTCTGCCGCGGCGTAGACATCCGGTACGGTGATGCCGATATGGCCAAAGCCCTGGGGCTGGGCATTGCCGTCGTGGTAGCTGAAATCTGCATCGTCTTCGGTGCCCCAGTTATGGGTCAGCTCGAGCATGGCTTCGCGGCCGAAAGTGTAGGTGAGACGCTTTACATCATCTTCCGGCACCTGGCTGGCTTCCTCGTCGTTCAGGTAGGCGAGAAAGTAGAGGCTGAATTTCATCTCCGGAAAATCCAGCTTGCGCACCAGGCGCATGCCCAGCACCCGGGTATAGAAATCGAGACTGCGGGTCGGCTCCTTGATACGCAGCATGGTCTGGTTGAACAGAAAATCGTTGGTCGCCGCATCGGGCTGTTCGCAGAGGCCGTCGGCCTGTTCAAAATGACGGGACATGGGAGCTCCTGAGGCTTTCGGGAAGGGAGCGTCAGGATATGGGGATGTGAGGGGCGGATTGCAAGAGCGGAGCAAGGACCGAGATGCGTCGCTACGAAGCTGCTGTAGGAGTACCTCTTGAGGTGCGAACCGTGCGAAGCACGGAATCGACCGAAGGGCGATCATGGCCTATCAGGGCTCCCTGACATCTGGATAGGGCTATTCAGGAAAGTCTTGTTGTAGCGCATGACGAATTTCCTCGCCAAGGCTCGGATTCGCACCTCAAGAGGTGCTCCTACCGGTGCGAAAGGGAGAGTTTCGATTCGCGAGTTACGAAGATCAAAACCCGATGGATCTGAGGGTTGGTCTTCGCAACTCGTAACTCGTTACTCGCGTCTGCCTTGGGGAGCTCGTTGTCGCTCGGATTCGCACCTCAAGCTGAGCTCCCGCCAGCAGGCGTTCTTCAGCCCGGGGTGTTGTCCACGGTCTTGAGTACTTTCTGCAGGCCGGCCACGGCACCACCGATATCGCTGAGGCCGTTGGGTAGCAGCATGGTGGTGGATTCCTTGGCGACTTTCTCGAAAGCGGCCACGTACTGTTCGGCGATACGCAGGCTGACAGCTTCCTGACCGCCCTCTTCCTTCACGGCGCGAGCTACCATGTTCAGACCCTTGGCGGTGGCCAGAGCGACCAGTTCGATCTGCTTGGCGCGACCTTCCGCTTCGTTGATCTGCTTCATCTTTTCACCTTCGGAGATATTGATCATCTCCTGCTTTTCACCTTCCGAACGGTTGATCGCCGCCTGGCGGTCACCCTCGGAACGGTTGATGGCGGCCTGACGTTCACCCTCGGACTCGGCGACCACGGCGCGACGTTCACGCTCGGCGCGAACCTGTTTCTCCATGGCATCCTTGATGGACACGGGCAGGTTGATGTCGGCCACTTCGTAACGCAGTACCTTCACACCCCAGGGCTGGGCAGCTTCGTCCACCGCCTGTACCACTTCCATGTTGATATCGCCGCGTTCCTCGAAGGTCTTGTCGAGATCGATTTTACCAATCACGGAACGCAGGGTGGTCTGGGCCAGCTGCTGGGCAGCCATGACATAGTCATCAACGCCGTAGCTGGCGGCCTTGGGGTCTACCACTTGCAGGTACATGACACCGTCGATGGAGACTTCGATATTGTCCTTGGTGATACAGCTCTGGCGCGGCACATCACGGACGATTTCTTTCAGGGAGTGCTTGTAGGCGACGCGGTCGATAAAGGGCATCAGGAAGTGCATGCCGGCATCCAGTGAGGTCTGGTATTTGCCCAGACGTTCTACCACGTACACCTGGCGCTGGGGCACAATGCGGATGACCATGAACAGCAGCACGACGGCGCCCAGTGCAAACAGTCCGGAAATAATTAATCCTGCCATGGGGAAAGCTTCCTTGTTGTGAGGTAAATCAGGAGGAGGTGTTGGTCCAGGGCTCTACGGTGAGCCACAGGCCTTCATGCTGGGTGATGCGCACCATCTGGCCCGCTTCCAGCGGCTGGCTGCTCTGGGCCTGCCAGCGGGCACCGCGATAGTTGACGGTACCGGTGCCATCCTTGAAAGGCTCAGCGACGGTGGCGCGCTGGCCGATCAGGCCGGCACTGTCTTCATTGCCTTCGGTTTCCCGTTCCTTGCCCATCAATTTGTCGCTGAAGTAGCGGCGCACGAAGATCAGGGACATAAGGCTGAGCACGGCGAAAAGGGTCAGCTCCCAGGTGGTGTCATCCAGCAGGCCAAGGAACTTGAGGCTGCCGACAATCAGGGCGGCGATACCAAAGAAAATCACCACCAGCCCGGAGACCACAAACTCCCCGATGACCAGTACCAACCCGGCAATAATCCAGTAACTGTATTCCGGCATTCCTGTGCCCTCGTCTCATGCTTTTGGGCTAGTAGACTAGCACAAATCCGCTGGCATGCAGCACGCATCACGCAACAACGCGGGAGGTGTTACCTGGGCAGAAAGTTGAGCGTCCGCGGAGAAATGTCAGATGAACAGCAAGGCCCCGTTCGCGAAGTCGCTGTAGGAGCTTGCCTGCAAGCGATTCGAGCCTTGGCGAGGTAAGGATTCCAGAGGAGCGAGTTATGAGTTTCGAGTTACGAAAAGCGGAAACAGTGCGCCCGGTTTTGCCTTTCTCAACTCGAAACTGATTTTCAGCAAGTTCGCGGAGCAGGCTTTGCTGATCCCGGGGCCTGTTCCGCGTTGTTGCGTGCCGCGTGATGCGTGAAGCGGATCTTAATGCGAATGCCCGCCTACCCCGTGGGCATGCTTGTGGGCGATCTCTTCTTCGCTGGCGTCACGGATATCGGTGATGTCGACCACGAAGCGCAGGGCCTTGCCGGCCAGGGGATGGTTGGCATCCACGTCTACAGTCTTGAGGCCCACTTTCAGTACGGTCAGCATGCGCGGCCCTTCGTCGGTGCTGACAGTGACCACCTTGCCCGGGGTCAGTTTGCCGGCGTGCTTCAGGTATTTGCGGGAGATACGCTGGAACTGGGTGTTGTCGTACTCGCCGTAGGCATCCTTGGCTTCAATGGTGACATCCACCTGCTCACCGCTGCTTTTACCTTCCAGCGCGCTTTCCAGGCCGGCAATGATGTTGTTGTAGCCGTGCAGGTAGGCCATGGGCTCGCCGGTGCTCTGGGAGTTTTCGATCTCGCTGCCGTCCTCGGCATTGAACAGCTGGTAATGCAGGGTGACGACCTTGCCTTTCTCGATGGTCATGGGGATCTCCGGATGCGGGCCTGATGGCGTTGCTCAACAATGGCGAAGCATTGTGCCGCTCCCATCCGGCAGGGGCAATGGTTTGATGGGACGCTGAACGCCTGAGGCCAGAGGCCTGACGAAAGGCGAATAACCTCCTCTTTGCTTTGTCTAGAGGGCTTCCCGATAGAGAGGGCCGGTAAGGTGAAGTCAACAGCCCCAAGGATGCGAGGTTTTATGCGTCAGGCTTCAGGCGTCCAGCATCAGGCCTGTCATAGCATCCGCCGCAGGGTGTCGTCCTTGTCGATGAAGTGATGCCAGAGGGCGCCTGCCACGTGGATAACCACCAGCGTCAGAAGTGCCGTCCACAGAAAGTCCTTGTGAATCCAGGCTGCCTGTTTGGCCAGGTCGGTGTTGATGGCGGTGATCTGGGGCAGTTTGAACAGCCAGAACAGCTCGGTGTCCTTGCCCGCCAGCTGGCGCATGCCCATGCCGGTCAGCGGCATGGCCAGGATCACCAGATAGAGCAACCCATGGACGGCTTTTGAGGCCAGCGCCTGCCAGGGGGAGGCGATCAGCGCTGGACGGGCATATCGGGCGCGCCCATAAAGTCGCAGTACCAGCGTCAACAACAGGGTAAAGCCCACAGTGAAGTGGAGCAGCTCCCACCACTCTCGCCAGGGATCGCCTTTGGCAAACTCCTCGTGCAGTTCAACGGCGGCCCAGGCGGTGATGATCAGGGCCAGCGTCAGCCAGTGCAGGCCCTTGTGCAGTGGGTGCCAGCTTGCCGGTGTCGTCATGTCAGTGTCCCTTCAATTTTCCGCATCTTCCATGATGCAGATTAAGGCAACATTAAGGTGGTGTGCCTTGATGATGATCAGCATCGGGGTGCAACCCCAATGCCTTGCGATCCTTGCCGGCAGCCACGTCGTTCAGCAGGCGCCGGGACTGGCGATACCAGTTACGGCGGCCATCGCGGCTCCACTTGAAGCGTTTGTAGGTCCACTGATACTGGGTCAGGTTGCGCTCTATGCAGCGCTGCAGGCCGGCGTTCATTTCGGTGAGGATCTCGGTGCAATCACTGGCCTGCTCGATGGCCGGGGCCGGTTCGAAATGTACATGGATGTCTTTTACGCCACCTTCGCCACGGTTACAGGAAACGATGAACACATGGGGGCGGTAACGCTGTACCAGCTTGTCGATCAGTGCCGGGGTGGGCACGTCATAGCCGAAGAACGGCACGCTGGGATTGCTGCGGTTACCGGGGTTGTGATCAGACAGGATGCCCAGGGTGCCGCCATTCTTCATGGCGGCCAGCGCCTGTTTCACCCCCTGGCTGTTGGTGGGGATCAGCACTGAGCCGGTACGCTCGCGGGCAGCCTTGACCATGGCATCCATCAGGGTGGCCGGGTGCGGCTGGTACATGATCAGGGTCTTTCCTGCCTCGGTCTTGTTGCCCAGATACAGGTTGCTGATTTCCCAGCTGCCCTGATGCAGCGACAGCAGCAGTACCGGCTTGTCACTGGCAGTAGCTTCAAGAAAGGCGGCCTCTCCGTGCAGGTGGGTGACCCGGGACAGGGTTTCTTCCACTGGACGGTGCCAGACATGGCTGAATTCCGTCAGGGTGCGGCCCAGTTCGGCCATGCTTTTGCGGCCGATGCGTTTGGCCTCGGCCAGGCTCATGTCCGGGTGGGTCGCCAGCAGGTTGATCAGCACCACGCGGTAGGCGCTGGCATAGCGCAGCGGCACAAAGGTGATCAGGGTGGCGATAAAGGCGCCGAAGGCGGTCACCAGAGGGAGCGGTAACCACGCCAGCAGGCGGACCAACAGCCACATTTGGCGACCCTGGGATTGTTTGCTCATGATCGTTGTTGTTAATCCTGCTGCAGGATCAGGGTTTCGCCATGTTGGGGAACACGAAACTGATCCGGATGAATCGAATGGCTTTCCAGGGCCAGTGCCAGCGCCTTGGGCGGCGCATCCATGGGCTCATCGGTAAGCACGAAGGTGCCCCAGTGCATGGCCACCGACTGCCGGGCCTGGATATCCTTGTGGATATGCACCGCTTCCGCCGGGTTGATATGCACCGGCGACATGAACCAGCGTGGTTCGTAGGCACCGATGGGTAGCAGGGCCAGATCCACCGGACCAAATATCTCACCGATCTCACCAAACAGCGGGGCATAACCCGTATCGCCGGCAAAATACAGCGAGAAGTCGGGAAATTCCAGACGCCAGCTGCACCACTGGCTGCGATTATGGTCACCGGGGCCGCGGCCGCTGAAGTGCTGTGCCGGCAGACAGAAGGCTTCCACCTGACCATGGAATTCGCTCTGCCACCAGCCCAGCTGGATAATACGCTCCACCCCCAGCTTACGCAGCCAACGGGCTACCCCCTGGGGCACAAACCAGAGAATATCCTTGCCGAAGCGGGCTTGCAGTTGCTTCACCGAAGCCTTGTCCAGATGGTCGTAGTGATTGTGGGATACCAGCACCGCATTGATGGGTGGCAGTTCATCGATGGTCAGCGCCGGTGGCACCGCCCGTTTCGGCCCGGCAAAGGTAAATGGCGAACAACGCTCGGAAAATACCGGGTCGGTGAGCAGGTTCCAGCCCTTGTACTGAAACAGGAAGGTGGAATGGCCGATCCAGGTCAATTGCGGCTCGGGGCCCGGGTGGTTCACTCGTGCCGGATCCGGGCTCTGCTGCGGGAAGGAAAGATGTCGCGGAAACTGGCCGCGGCTATCCCATTGCCAGCGCAGGAACTCGCGCAGGCCATGATGGGGCGTGTCGTAGAGATTACGGTATACGCCCGGGGTGTCAGGCTGTTCTGCTGCCAGCTTGGCAAGGCGCTCCCGGTCGATCATGTCTGCAGGCCGGACACCGCGCCTTCGATGGCATCCAGATCGGGAATCACGGCCAGGTCCCCGGCCACCTGGATGTACATGGATTCAGCCGGGCCGGTATCCACCGGTTCTTCCACCGGATCATCCTTGCCGACCTTGAGCAGCCGCGGGATCCCCTGCACGATCACCGCATAGAAGGGGCGTTTGCCGGCAACGGTGTTGAGCACCGCGATACGGGCATCCTGGCCGATGGTGATCTGTCCGGATTCATTGAGGCGCTCGAAGGACACCAGCGGAATGTTCTGATCGCGCCAGCTGAGCCAGCCCAGCAGCCATTCCGGGCCATGCCCGGGACGGTCCGGCTGGCGCAGGGGAATGACCTCGGCCACCACAATGTTGGGTACCAGCCAGGGGCGACCCTGCATGGGGATCAGCAGACTGGAAATTTCCGTTGGCAAACTGCTCATAATCAACCTCAAATGTAAGCCGGACCTTGGTGGTGCAAGCCCTCGTCAGGCGTCAGGCGTCAGGCTTTCGGCGTTGTTCAATTCTCTTCTTACCTGTTCCACCAGCTGCTGCGCAAGCTGTTCAGGAGAACCGCTAAAGGTGACGCAGCCGGTTTCCCGCACCGAGTCAGGCTGGCTGCTGCAGGCACAGGTGTCGCTGCTCTGGGCCCACACCGGCCGGCCACTGGCAGCCAGTTTGGGGGCGGCGATGGCGCCGTCGTTACCCATTCCGGAAAACAGGATGGCCCCACTTGCCTGTTCACCCAGGCCATCGCTGACATTCTGGATGACCTGATCAATGGACGGGGCATAGGGGCCTTCCCAATCCTGGCCGGTGGACTGGATGCGGCCGTCATGGCGAAAGCTGATAGCGTATTCCACCGGTGCAATGGCCAGTTCGCCGTGGCGAAGTGATTCGCCATCCACGCCCACCTTGCAGCGAGTGTGATTGTCACGACTGAGTACACCGCACAGGGTGTCCAGAAAACTGCCGTCGATATGCTGTGCCAGTACAAAAGCCACCGGCAGTTTGTCCGGCAGACAATCGAGAAAATCCTTCACCGCGGCGGGGCCGCCCAGACTGGCGCCCAGTACCCAGACGCGCTGGGGACGGTTGGCCGGCAGAATGGCCTGAAATTCACGGGGTTCAGGGATACGCGCTTTGGGGGCGCGCTGGGGAATGATGTCGAGACGTTCCTGCAGCTGGGGCTTGCCGATATAGTCCACCAGCTTGGTCACCAGGCGACGTTCCCAGCGTGGGTAGTGGGCGTCGGTGCGTGACGGTGCCTGACCATCGCAGAACAGGATCGGCGCGCTGGCTTCTTCCAGCAGGGTGTCGAGAAAGTCCTGCCAGCGATCCTCGCTGGACAGGTCCACCACCCACAGATCCAGCGCATTTTCCGCGAACCAGCGCGGTTCCAGATTGCCCGGCTCGGTGTTGACCACCACCTGATAACCCTGCCCTTTCACCGCGCTGGAGAGCAGATGTCCCTGCAGTGTGCTATCGGCGATCACGCCGACGCGGGCCGTTGTGGTCATCCCTGGGTCGTTTCCTGCAGCTCGCCCAGCAATTCACGGATGGTGGACAGCAGTTCGTTCTCCTGGAAGGGCTTGCCCATGTAGCAATTCACGCCGATATCGAAGGCCCGGTCGCGGTGCTTCTCGCCGGTGCGCGAGGTAATCATGATGATCGGCACATCCTTCAGGCGGCTGTCGTGGCGCACGTGGGTGGCCACTTCGAAGCCGTCCATGCGCGGCATTTCGATATCCAGCAGCATGAGATCGGGGCGGAAGTCTTCCAGCTTGGCGATGGCATCCATCCCGTCCTTGGCAGTGACGACTTCGTAGCCGTTGCGCTCCAGCAGGCGGGTAGTCACCTTCCGTACGGTTACCGAGTCGTCCGTTACCATCACCAGCGGGGTATCGCGCTTCGGCATGGCCGGCTCTTCCGGCAGCTTGGGCGTTTCCACGGCGGCCTCTTCCACCGGCAGGGTGGGCACCTGGACGTGGGCGGCACGGATCAGGGAGTGGATATCGAGAATGATCACCACGGAACCATCCCCGAGGATGGTGGCACCACTGATACCGGCCACACTGGCCAGCTGCGGGCCGACAGACTTCACTACCACCTCGCGGGAGCCGACCAGGTCGTCTACCACGATGGCGACGGTATGCTCGGCACTGCGGATCAGCAGCACCGGCATGGGTGTGCTCTGGTTTTCCAGATACGGGGCGCGGATGCCGTGGACAAAGTTGCCCAGGTACTCCAGCTCGTAATCCTGACCCACGTAGGTGTAAACCGGGTTTTCTTCACTGAAGTAGTGCTGCAGCTCGAAGGGGCTGATACGCACGATACCTTCGATCTGGTTCAGCGGAATGGCATAGCTGTCTTCGCCGGCCTTCACCATCAGGGCGCGGTTCATGGCCAGAGTGAATGGCAGGCGAATGATAAAGCGGGTGCCCTGTCCCTTGTGGGAATCGATGGTCACCGAGCCACCCATCTGCTTGATCTCGCTGGCTACCACGTCCATGCCCACGCCACGGCCGGAAATCTGGGTCACGGCGGCGGCGGTGGAGAAACCGGCATGGAAGATGAATTGCTGAATGTCCTGCTCGGAAAGCTGGGCGTCTTCAGTGATCAGGCCGCGCTCGATGGCCTTCTTTCGTACCGCGTCGGTGTCGATGCCCTTGCCGTCGTCGGACAGGGTGATGACCACCTCGCCCCCTTCACGGCCCAGTTCCAGATTGATGCGACCGGTGCTGTCCTTGCCTGCACTCTGGCGGCCTTCGCTGGTTTCGATACCGTGGTCCACCGCGTTACGCAGCATGTGCTCCAGTGGCGCTACCACACGCTCCATCAGGGAGCGGTCCAGTTCGCCTTCCGGGTTGAGCACATCGAAATCGACTCGCTTGCCCACTTCGCCGGAGATCTGCCGCACGATACGACGCAGACGTGGCACCAGACGGGTGAACGGCACCATGCGGGTACGCATGAGCTTTTCCTGCAGCTCGGTGTTGATCCGTGATTGCTGCAGCAACAGGGTTTCCGTGTCCTTGGTACGGTCCAGCAGGGTGTTCTTCAAATCCAGCAAGTCAGACGCCGATTCCGACAGCTGCTTGGTGATCTGGTGGAGTTCGGAGTACTGGTCCATTTCCAGTGGATCGAAATCCTCGTCGAATTCCCCGCGATCCACGCCCTGCTGGTAGTTGGACATGATCTGCGCTTCGGTTTCCGAATCGAGACGACGCAACTGTTCGTAGAGACGTTGAATGGTGTTACCCATTTCCTCTACGTTGAAGGTGAATTCGGTGAGCCCCTGCTCCACCCGGCCGCGGTTGATGGAGGTTTCCCCGGCCAGGTTTACCAGCGCTTCCAGCACATCGGCGCCCACCCGCACCATTTCCTGGGGCTGGGCCTGATTCTGGCGTTGGCGACGGTCATCCTGTTTCGGTTGCTGCTCGGGCTGTGCTGCCGGCATCAACTCGCCACTGACCGCTTCCGGCTCGGCCACAGGGGCCGGTTTGGCTGCCTGATTGGCGCGCGCTCCCCTGGCCACGGTTTCCATGCCCTTGCTGATCTGGTCGTGCCAGTCGAGCATGGGCTGGAAATCTTCCTGGGCGGGTGCGCCGGTGCGCTTTTCCAGCTCAATCAGGTAGGTTTCGAAATCGTGGCTGATGTCTCCCAGCTGCTTCAGGCCGGCAAGACGGGCACCGCCCTTGAGGGTATGCAGGGCGCGCTTGATGTCGTCGACAAACTCGCGGCTTTCCGGGTGGTCTTTCCAGGAACTAAGGTTGCCATCGATGATTTCCGACAGCTCTTCGGATTCTTCCAGGAAAATTTCCAAAATTTCCGGATCGGTATCCGGCTGCCAATTATCGTCGGCAGGATCGCTGGTGCCCAGGGAGACTTCGGCTGCCGGGGTGCTGGCTTCCGGTTCCGCTACGGGCGCGGTCTCTACGGCGGCAGCTGGCGCTTCGACCGGTGCCGCAGCAGACAAGGCAGGCAGGGTAAAGCCTGCCGGATCGGCCACATAGCCATGGATGGACTGAATCAGTTCGTCACCGCCGGGCAGCGGCTGGTTGCCTCGCAGGGCTTCGACCATCTCGGCCAACCGGTCGTGGCAGCGGTGCAGCAAGTCAAACAGTGTCGGTGCAACGGTCAGTTGGCTCTGGGCCAGCCCTTCATAAAGGGTTTCCAGCTCATGGCCCAGGTCACCCAATTCGGCTACCTCGGCCATCCGCGCGCCACCCTTAAGGGTGTGCAGGTCACGCTGCAGTGACTGTAGTTCGATCAGGTTGTCCTGCTCGCCGATCCACAGCTCCAGGCTGTTCCCCGCAGATTCGAGAATCTCGTCAGCTTCTTCCAGGAAGATCTCAACCAGTTCCGGGTCGCGCTCCGGTTGAGGGGGTGCCTCGGCAACGGGCGCGTCCTCAACCGCAACGGGCGTGGGGCTGAGCGGTTCCGGTTCCGGCTCGGGTGCCGGGGTCTGCGGCAGGCTGGTGTTGGCGGCTGGTTCGCCCTTGATGTACGCCTGAATGGCGCTGACCAGTTCCGGAGCGGCCTGTGGGCTGCTCTCGGCGCGCAGCGCATCAATCATGTCCGCCAGGCTGTCATGACAGCGGTGCAGCAGGCTGAACAAGTCGTTGTTGGCCTGCAGCTGGCCGGCATTGTAGCCTTCGTAGAGATTTTCCAGCTCGTGGGCCAGGTCTCCGACCGGGGCTACGCCTGCCATGCGCGCACCGCCCTTGAGGGTGTGCAGATCCCGCTGCAGGCTGTCCACATTGCTGCTGTCGCCCTGCTCCCACTGGTCCAGAGCATTGCTGGCGGTTTCCAGAATCTCTTCGGCTTCTTCCAGGAACAGGGAAACCAGCTCCGGATCAAGATGCGCCTGGTAGTCGCCAATGTTGTCGGCGGGCGACTCCGGCTGAATGTCGATCTGTTCGACCTGGCTGTCGCCGGCGTCGGACATTTCAAGAGGCGCGGGCTTGCCACCGTTCGGGCCATCATCATCCGGGCCGTCTTCGGTCAGTTCACGCAGGGAATCCACCAGCCCCAGTTCCGGGCGGACTGTCTGGCCGGCGGCCAGGCAATCCATCATGTTCATCAGGGCGTCCTGGCCTTCGCTGACCATGCCGAACAGCACATCACTATAGGCAAGCTGGCGGTTTTCCACCGCGCTGTAGGTATTGGCCAGGGCCTGGGCCAGCTGATGAATTTCGGTCAGCCCGGCGGTGGCGGCACTGTTGGCCAGCAGGTTCAGTTCATCACGCAGCCGCACCAGTTCTTCGGTCTGGTCCGGGTGCTGGGCCCACTGGGCCAGCAGTTGCTCGGCATCCACGATCAGATCCATGCCCTCGGAGAGGAACACGGAGAGAATGTGCGGATCGGTATTCGGTGCCGGGTCGTCGTTGTCGGTCAGGCCGTCCCGTTGTTGTTGCAGTGCCACAATCAACGGTTCGGCACCGGGCAGGTGAGCCTGGTCGAGACCGTTCAGATTGTTCTCGATCAGCTCACAGGCCTGGCGAACCAGATCCGCCTGCTCGGTGGTGGCACGGCGGTTATTGCTGATCAGGTCGCGGATCAGTTTCTCAGCGGGCTCGGCCACTTCCGCCACGGCTTCGATTTCGGCCATGCGTGCACTGCCCTTGAGGGTGTGCAGGGCGCGATGCACTTCATCATCCACGTCGTGTTCGGACAGGTCGCTGTCCAGGCTCTGCAGCCAGTTGCTGACCAGATCCAGGTTGCGGCGGGCCTCACTGGCGAAGATTTCGCGCAGCACCGGATCAGGGGCGTCGCTGTTGTCGTCTTCGCTGGACAGATCGGGGATGTCAGCCAGATCATCGCTGGCATCCAAGGCTTCCACAGCGATGGATTCGCTGGTGGCGTCATCACCATCGTCATCCAAGGCCAGGGCAGTGATCTCGAGGGTGTCATCCTCGCCACTGGCGTCATCCTCCGGCATCTCGAAGGTGATGCTGTCTTCCTGCAGGTCGTCTTCGCTATCGAAGGCTTCCAGGGTGATCTCGTCCTCGGCATCTTCCCAGCTCACTGCGGGGCTGCTGGTATCTTCTGCCTCATCGGCGTCAGGCAGGCTGTCCAGAGTGAGCGTGTCTTTGCTCTGTGCCTCGTCACCTTCAGATTCAGCCTCACCTTCAACCTCATCATCACTGGCGGCGAGTGTGTCGATCTCGATGTCGGCCGGAATCTCTTCTGCGGCTTCGGCGCTGACCTCGACGACTTCCTCACCGTGATCAGCGTTATCCAGGTCGGGACTGTCGCTGGTCACGTCCGGGATGGCATCAATCTGCCCACCGGCGGCCAGGGTATCGGCGGCGTCGGCCAGCGGCTGCGGGTTGAACGGATCCGGCTGGCGGGTGCAGAAGGCATCTACCAATGGCTGGATATGGTTACGAACCGTCTGCACCAGCTCGATCAGCATCGGCGTCGGGGTGATGGTCTTGTCGATCACCCGGTTCATCATGTTTTCCACAGACCAGGCCAGCTCGCCTACGGTCAGGGCGCCGACCATGCGGCCGGAGCCTTTCAGGGTGTGGAATGCACGGCGGAATTCAGTCAGGGACTCTTCGTCGCTGGTATTGGCGGCCCAGCGGGGAAAGTATTCGTCCAGCGCTTCCAGCACTTCGCCGGCTTCTTCCTGGAAGATCTCGATGATCTCGTCATCGATCAGATCGTCTTCCTCTTCCTCCACCGGCGCTGCGGCAACAGGAGCGGGATCAGGGGTTTCTGTAGGTGCGGGCGCTTCGTGGCTGTCGTCTTCGCTTTCTGCGCTGGCCACGACTTCGGGTTCTGGCTCCGGTTCCTGTTCGGGCTCGGCGTCCAGGGTAATGCTGCCCTCGCTTTCAGGGAGGTCTGCAGAGGGTTCGATTTCCTCGGGCTCGACAGCATCGGCGTCGCTGTCGGCGTCTGCCGATTCATCGGTTGCGACCGCGTCTTCTGCGGCGGTGACTTCCGCTTCCTCTGCCACCTCCGGGGTTGCCGGTTCGAGGCTCAGCTCTGTGACAGTGTCGGCTTCGGTCGCCTCGGTGCCCGGTTCTTCCACGGCCACATCGGCATTCAGCTCGATGCGCTCCACCTCGACACCACTGTCAAAATCGCTTTCGGCATCCAGGGGATAGCCCAGGGCTTCCACACTGGAGCGGGCCAGCTGCAGGATATCGTCACTGGTTTCCGGATCGTCACTAAGACGTTCCAGATAATATTCCACTGAGGTGATGGCATCCGCCAGGGTGTCCATGCTGCGCCAGTCAGGCTTGGGCTGATCGGCTTCCAGCAGCTGTTCTTCGATGTAGCGTACGCACTGGCGCAGGATCACGGCGGGACGGTTGAGCTGGATCACTTCCAGACCGCCGCGTACCGCGTTGAGCCGTTCCGGAACCGGTGCCAGATGGTCGGCGCTCCACTGCGAGGCAATGAATTCGACGATCCCGTCCTTGGCTTCTTCCAGGCCGGCACGGCACTCGCGCAATACCGCATCCATGGCCTGACCAACGTGACCCGGCATGGTGGCCGGTTCACTGCCGCCTCCACCGCCGCCATGACGGTCGTTTCCGGTGAGCCCGGCCAGGGTGGCTTCCACGTAAAGCAGCGCGCCGGCGATATCCATCAGCAGGTCACGGTCGGCGGGACGTTTGCCGCCAACAATGTCTTCCATCACGCCGAGCTGTTCTTCCACCAGTTTGCGGGGCTGGCCGAGGCCGAGCACGGCTACGGTATCGGCCACCTGCTTGAGGGTCACGGTCTGTGGCTGCAGCTGGCTGGCATCCTGCTCGCCGTTGTGGACGAAGGTTTCCAGTGCGTCCTTGACAGTGGTGATCTCTTCGGAAAGCGCCATCACCACAGAGTTCATGGCTTCGGCATCCGGGCCGGTCATGCGCTCGCGTTCGGCGGTGACCAGGTCATCAGAAGGCAGTGCATCCTCAAGGCGGAATCGGGCCTTCACATCCTTGATGCGCGGGCTTTCCACTTCGGCCTTGGCGACGTAGTACAGCAGGTTCTTGAGCAGGTCGGTGGGGGCCGGCTCATTGAGGCTGGCGGCGCCGTTGGTGGTCAGTTCACGCAGGGTGCGGTCCACCTGGCCGAGCATCATTTTTACCGAGGTGCCGAGCACGATGGCGTCTTCGGCGAGACCTTCCACCAGGGCGTTGCTGATGCTCCACAGCGGTGCCCGGGGGGCATCGCCGGTGACCTGTTCCAGCTTGGTGAAGACCTTGGCCATGTAGCCCAGGTTTTCGCCCATGCGATCGTTGCGCAGTACGCCCAACAGGGCGATCTGGAACATCTGCCGGATCTTCTTTGCCAGAGCAGCAAAGCGGGGGTCGTTAAGAAGGGCTGGTGGGATCTGGCCACGACCGGTGGCGTCGGTAAGATCCGGTTTGAACAGGGAGGTTTCGGAGAGCAGTGATTCGCCACGGGCGGCACGCAGGTCATTGAGCAGCGGCAGCAGCACTACCGGCAGATCGCGTCGGTTGCTGGCGACACGGTCCAGATAGGGTGGCAGCTGCAGCAGGGCACGCATGAGCGTTTCCTGGCCATCGGCCACATTGCCGACACGGCCTTCCAGCAGGGCCTGGGCGAGCTTTTCCATTTCTTCGGCGAGCAGGGCTGCACCGTAGAATTCGACCATCTGCAAGGTGCCATACACCTGATGCAGGTGCGCCTGGCAAAAACGCATACGGGTGGCGTCGTTCGGGTTTTCCACGAACGCTTCCAGAGCCTGCTGCGCCTGGTTCAGGGTCTCCTGGATTTCCCCGCGAACCCAGTCCAGAGCCAGATAGTCGTGACGGTCACTCATGACGTCTCCTGTCATACATCAACCTGCCTTCTTTGTCGGGCAGGAATAAATACGCAACACGTAACATGTAGCAGGCTGCGGGCTGATCAGGGCTGGCAGGTGCTACAGGGCATTGTTGTTCTCGCGAGCCGCTTGTTGCGTGCAGCATGTTGCGTTCTTCTATTTCACGCGTCGGAATGCCAGCGTGTCGGCAAAATGCACCCGCTCCAGATCTGGGTGCTGCCAGTCGGTGACTTCGCCGGGGCCCAGTACCATCATGCCCCCGAGAGCCAGCCGCTCCGCCAGACGGTTAACAATCTGGCGTTTTCGCCAGCGGCGAAAGTAAATCAGCATGTTCTGACAAAAGATCAAATCCATGTTGTTCATGGGCGCATTGCCCAGGTCGAGCACATTGAGGCGGGCGAAACAGATGTGTTGCTTCAGTTCCGGTGCCACCATTACGGTCTGCCCGCTTTCCCCGGGCATGAAGTACTTTTCCCGCAATACCGGGTCCACCTGCAGGGCGCGTCGGGCCGCATATTCCCCTTTACGGGCCTTGGCCAGGGTGGGCAGGCTGATGTCGGTAGCAGTAATGCCGTAGAACATCTTGCGGCTGTTATCCGCCAGCTGCTCGTTGATCAGCATGGCCAGTGAGTAGGCTTCCTCGCCGGTGGAGCAGCCCACGCTCCAGACATCCAGATTGGCGCCCTCCGGCTGTTCAGCCACAAAGCCCTGGACGTACTCCTCCACCAGGGCATAGGAGCTCTGATGACGGAAAAAGCTGGTTTCCTGAACGGTGAGCCGATCCACCAGGATGGACCATTCCATGGCCCGGGATTCGGTGGTGCCCACCATCAGGTGTTCGTAATAGGTCTCGTATTCCTCGAAGCCCAGCTCGCGCATGCGGATGCTCAAGCTGGTCTCCAGGAAACTCTTGCGCGCATCGGACAGGGTCATGCCGGTACGATCTTCCAGTAGTGCCTGCCACAGCTGGAATTGCTCCGCATCCATGGCGGGCGTGCTTCTGATGGACCATCGGTCTGTCATTGCCACACCCATCTCCCTGTATCCCTAGCCGGCGCAGGCCGGATCAGGAATGCTCCGGCAGACGGAAGCCGGCAACGGAATTACGCATTTCCTGAGCCATCTCGGCGAGGTTACCAATGGACCGCGCAGTGGCGGTGGTACCGGCAGAGGTCTGAGAAGTAATTTCCTGGATCACGTTCATGGTGTTGGAAATGTGACCCGCGGAAGCCGCCTGCTGACGCGCCGCGTTGGAAATGTTCTGGATCAGGTCCGCCAAGGTTTTCGATACGTTCTCAATTTCTTCCAGTGCCACACCAGCGTCCTGCGCCAGGCGGGCCCCTTTCACTACCTCAGCGGTGGTCGCCTCCATGGAGATTACCGCTTCGTTGGTATCGGTCTGAATCGTCTTAACCAGGGTCTCGATCTGCTTGGTCGCAGCGGCGGAACGTTCCGCCAGTCGCTGTACTTCATCCGCAACCACCGCGAAGCCGCGGCCCGCTTCACCCGCCATGGACGCCTGAATCGCGGCGTTCAAGGCGAGGATGTTGGTCTGGTCAGCAATGTCGTTAATCAGGGATACGATGTCACCAATCTCCTGGGAGGATTCACCCAGACGCTTGATCCGCTTGGAGGTTTCCTGAATCTGTTCGCGGATGGTGTCCATGCCGTGGATGGTTGCCTGTACCACTTCGGCGCCCTTGTTGGCAATGGCTACCGCTCGTTCCGCTACCGCCGCCGATTCGGAGGCGTTGGCAGATACCTGGTCAATGGAGACCGCCATTTCGTTCACAGCGGCAGACGCCCCGGCAATTTCCTGGGCCTGATGCTCGGAGGCCTCGGCCAGATGCATCGCCGTGGACTGGGTTTCCTGGGCGGCCGATGCCACCTGTACCGCCGAGTTGTTGATGGTCTGTACCAGGCTGCGCAGCTGGTCAATGGAGTAGTTGATGGAGTCAGCGATGGCACCGGTGAAGTCCTCGGTTACCGTCGCCTGTACGGTCAGGTCACCGTCAGCCAGGTCGCCCAGTTCGTCGAGCAGACGCAGAATCGCGGCCTGGTTTCGCTGGTTCTCACTTTCCAGTTCGTCTTTCTTCTTGGCTTCCTGACGGTTCCGCTGGGCCATGATCAGGAAGAACAGCAATATCGCAATGGCGCCACACAGTGCCCCGAGGCCTACCGAGGGGAACAGGCTACCGGTGGAGCTTTCGAACTGCAGGTTGAGGTTGGTGGATTCCTGCAGCAGATCCTGAGAGCGGCGGAAGATGGTGTCAGCCGCGTTCCGCACCTGGAACAGTTCCGGGGCGGTTTCCAGGATCTCATCCACGGACTGGTTTACGAATTCGTCAAACAGGTCGGCAATCTCGGCCAGGTAATCCAGGGCGTCCGGGTCGTTCACCTGGTCGATGCCCATGGCGCTGTCGCCTTCGATCATGCCATTCATGACACGGCCGAACTGGCTGGCGTCACGGCCGAAGGAGTCCGCCGCGATGACCGCACCGTCGCCCCCTTCCAGTACTTTGGAGATAGATCGCACGATACGCTCGGCCAGCCAGGATTGGCGCTGCGCAAAGGCGATCTGCTCCGGATCGGCGCCGGTCATTACCAGAATTTCCACAACGCCTTCGTATTCGGCCTGGAGGGCAGGAATGGTCTGGGCCAGGGTGTCTGCCACTTCGTGCAGATCCAGAACCGTATCTTCCCCTTTCAGAATGGTACCGGTGTTCTGGTCAACCTCTTTCCAGAGGGTTTCCAGACGCTGGATCACCTGGGGATCGGCGACTTTTTCGTCCTTCACCTGATCCCAGGCTTCCTGGAAGCTCTTGCGGGAATTGTCCAGCAGCTCGAAGGCGTCGGCGTTACCCGCCGCGGCTTCAAGGGAGTTCTTGGCAATCTGCTGGGAGACAACGCGCATTTCCGAGGCAAAGGTAATGTTTTCCTGGGCCTGGTTCGCGGTGGTCGCAGAGAGAAGGAAGTTGACCAGTGCCAGTACGATAAAGATGGCAAGGCCGAAATACAGTGCAATATTCAGCGAATTGCCGCCGCTGCTCGCACCCCCCCGCAGTTTTTCAACAAATGCTCCCGGATTGAACTTCATAGTCTGGCTCCTGGCCTGGCGTTCACTCTTCTTATGTACCCCACGTACGCGTTCTGCGGTCAGCCGGTTCGGGCTACCTGCATGAAACGCGGGTCCTCTGCCAGCCGGGACAGGCTGAACACGGACCAGTACTCCCCGTCGCGCCGATAGGCCCCGCGCACATAACCTGTGACGCTGGGATCACTGACTGGCAGTGATTCGACAAACTCATCAATAGGGAAATGCTGCATCCCCATTACCTCATCAACGGTCAGGCCGGTGTAGAGGTCGTCCTGATCCAGTACCAGCAGCCGGCGGCGCTTTTCCTGAATCGGTGAACTTTTTTCCAGAAAGCCGCTGAGATCCATCACGGTCATCAAGCGGCCCCGTACGTTGGCGATACCTTTCATCCAGCTTTGTGCGCCGGGAATCCGGGTATAAGCCGGCACCGTGAGGATTTCGGAAACCTCATCCAGCGGTGCCACGTATTTCTTGCCATCGAGCACAAAGCCCACGCCACTCCAATAGCTGACCGCATCCTGCTGCATGGGCAGGTCTTTGGCCTGCTCCCGGCAACGCTGATGGTATTCGGCAAGCTTGATGTAGGCGGCGGAGGCGCTAGCGCTCATTCATGGCTCCTTGCAGTTCAGCTGTCGGCCAGCAGGCGGTCGACGGTTTGCAGGAGCAGATCTTCATCCACCGGCTTGGTCAGGTAGTCCTTGGCGCCCTGGCGTTTGCCCCAGACACGGTCAGTCTCCTGATCCTTGGTGGTAACGATCACGATGGGAATATGTGCGGTGTCCGGCCCCTTGGTCAGCTGGCGAGTGGCCTGGAAGCCATTCAGGCCCGGCATCACCACGTCCATGAGCACCAGTTCTGGCAGTTCGGAGCGGGCCGTAGCCACGCCGTCGGCACCGTTGGCGGCCTCGATTACCTCGTGGCCATGCTTTTCCAGAATCTCCCGCAACTTGTAGGTTTCGGTGGGAGAGTCATCAACAATCAGAATTCGAGCCATTTTTTCCTCTATCCGGTCAGCATGCGTGCTGCCTAACCTGCCATGTGCTGGCGAATGGCGCCGAGCAGTTCGTCCTTGGAGAACGGTTTGGTCAGGTATTCATCAGAACCCACGATTCGTCCCTTGGCCTTGTCGAACAGGCCATCCTTGGAGGACAGCATGATCACAGGGGTGGACTTGAAGGCACTGTTGTTCTTGATAAGCGCACAGGTCTGATACCCATCCAGTCGCGGCATCATGATGTCCACGAAGATGATATTGGGCTTGGTATCGGCGATTTTGGCCAAGGCGTCGAAGCCATCAGTGGCGGTGATCACTTCACAACCTGCTTTTTTCAACAAGGTTTCCGCGGTCCGACGAATCGTTTTTGAGTCGTCGATAACCATCACCTTGAGGTCTTGGAAATTGTCAGTCATGGAAACTGCCTTTAACCGTGAACCGTAATTGGCCGCAACTTGTTGTAATTTTTGGCCTTTCTAATAATACGATGGGCGGGGCCTGTGGCGGTGTCAGCCCAAGGAAAGTTTTTAACACAGATTCTACAATCAATCTATAAGGCCCTATGAAACTTGGGAAAACTCCTCCGCGCCAGGCGGAGGTTTCCCGCGTGGCGATCCCCTGCCGGCGCTGCTAATATTGCCCGGCCCACCCCTATGTCTGTGGAGATCCCATGAGCCTGAAAATCGGCGTGGTGATGGACCCCATCGCCAAGATCAAACCCTGGAAAGACAGTACTTTCGCCATGATGCTGGAGGCCCAGCGACGAGGCTGGTCGCTCTATTACATGGAGCCAGGTGATCTCTACGTGCGCGATGGTCGCAGCTTTGCGGCCACACGGGCAGTCACAGTGACCGACAATAACGACGATTGGTACCGTCTGGCCGATACCGTGAACCAGGACCTGGCCGATTTTGACATTATCCTCATGCGCCAGGATCCGCCGTTCAACACGGAATACATCTACGCCACCTATCTGCTGGAGAAAGCAGAGCGGGAAGGTGTGCTGGTGGTAAACCGCCCCGGCAGTGTGCGTGACAGCAATGAAAAGCTGTTCGCCACGGACTTTCCCCAGTGCTGCACCCCGACCCTGGTGTCCAGCCAGGCCGGCCTGTTGCGGGATTTTGTACGGGAGTTCGATGACACTGTCATGAAGCCCCTGGACGGTATGGGCGGCAGCAACATCTTCCGGGTGCGCAAGGACAGCCCGAATATCTCGGTGGTGATCGAAGTGCTGACCCAGCACGGCAAGACCCCGATCATGGCGCAGCGTTACGTGCCGGAGATCAAGGATGGGGACAAGCGCATCCTGATGATCAATGGTGAGCCCGTGCCGTATGCGTTGGCACGGATCCCCAAAGAGGGTGAATTGCGGGGTAATCTGGCGGCCGGTGGCACCGGTCAGGGACGGGAATTGACCGATCGCGATCGCTGGATCTGCGAACAGGTAGGTCCCACCCTGAAGCGCAAGGGACTATATTTCGTGGGGCTGGACGTGATTGGTGATTATCTCACCGAGATCAACGTGACCAGCCCCACCTGCATCCGTGAGCTGGATGCGATATTTGATATCAACATTGCGGGGCAGCTGTTCGATGCCTTGCTGGCGGTACGGGACGAGTCCTGACCGCCTCTACCGTAGGAGCCCTGCGTGCCCTTCAGGGTATGCCTGCAGGCGATAAGAAGTAACGAAAAGAAAGTAACGAGTCACGAGAAGCGAGTTTCGAAAGGCAAAACCGGGTGCCGGGAAGGTCAGGTTTTCGCAACTCGTGACTCGAAACTCGCTTTCACCAGCGTATTCTCATGTGATGGTATGCCCGGGGCACGGAGAGTACCCTCGGAAAAAACACAATAAGCAGTAGTGAAAAGAAGAATTCATGGCAGCCAATTCACCCGTCAGTGCTTCAGATCGCCTTACCTTTACCGTGTTTCTGGCGCTGGCCTTCCACGGCATCCTGATCTTCGGGGTTAATTTCGCCCCGGAAAAGCAGCGCGCCGCGCCACACACCCTGGAGGTGACCCTGTCCCAGTTCCGCAGCGATGAGGAGCCGGACGAGGCGGATTTTATTGCCCAGAGCAACCAGCAGGGCTCCGGGGATCTGGCCGAAAAGCAGGAGCTAACCACCACCGAGCAGGCCGACTTTGCCGACAGCAAGCTGGAAAACGTCCAGCTCAAGGAAAAGACCACCCTGCAGCAGCGTGATCGTCAGTCGCAGTTGCTGGTAATCACCACCGCCCGGGAAAGTGAGCAGAAGGTACAGGCCGAACAAAAGGAAAAGACTGAGCAGAAGCCGCTCAAGGTGGCCAAGCAGGAGAATCTGCTCGACATGAGCCAGCAGATCGCCAGCCTGCAGGCCCGTCTGGCCGAGCAGAAGCAGGCGTATGCCAAGCGCCCGCGCATTCGCCGTCTCACCTCGGTGTCCGCCAAGGCTCACTACGAGGCCCAGTACATTGATACCTTCCGCCGCGAAGTGGAAACCATGGGCACACGCAACTTCCCGGCCCAGGCCCTGAACAGCAATACCTTCGGAGCCGTGCGCCTGTTGGTGGCGATCCAGAAGGACGGCTCACTCAAGGAAGTGCGCGTGCTGAAGTCCTCCGGCCACAAGTTCCTCGACCAGGCGGCCATCCAGAGCGTGCGCATGGCGGCGCCGTTTGACAACTTCACCCCGGAAATGCGCAAGCATATGGATGTGCTGGAAATCATCCGCACCTGGAAATTCGACAGCAGCCGCAAGGTGTCGTCGAAATAACGCAGCACGCTTCACGCTTCACGCAACACGCCAGAACCGAAGCCGCCGTAGGAGAGCCAACTTGTTGGCCGAACCCGGGCCCTGGCGAGAAAATGGCGTAACGGCAGAGGCAAGCTTCAAGCTACAAGCTGCAACGCGAAGCCAGGGCGGAGCGGATTGCCAGATTGGCACTCCGCGTTGAAATGTCCAAAGACCGGAACATGGCGGCGGCGCGGCCCATGCGTTTGAGGAATGGCTCCAGATCCTTCCCCGCGTTGCAGCTTGTAGCTTGAAGCTTGCAGCTCTCCCCCCGTCCCCCGATACTGTGCCCATGGACAACACAAGCCTGAAACACCAGTTGCTGGTGGCCATGCCGCAGATGGCCGACCCCAACTTCGAACATTCCGTCACCTATGTCGTTGAGCACAGCAGCGAGGGCGCCATGGGCCTGACCCTCAATCGCCCCGTGCAGATCAGTCTCGGCGACATTCTTGCTGACATGGATATCGAGATCGAAGTGCCGCCGTCCGAGCGACATCGGGTGGTGGCCGGTGGTCCGGTGCAGCAGGAAGCCGGGTTCATCATTCATGCGGCGTCCACGCACTGGGATTCCAGCATCCTGCTCAGCGATGGCCTGATGCTCACCACCAGCCGTGACATCCTCGAAGCCATCGCCGTGGGCGAAGGCCCGGAACAGTCCCTGGTGTGTCTCGGCTACGCCGGCTGGGAAGCCGGCCAGCTGGAACAGGAACTGGTAGACAATGCCTGGCTCAGCACCCCAGCCAGCCGCGAACTGGTCCTCGACACCCCCTTCGAACAATCCTGGCACGCCGCCGCCGCGCGTATCGGCGTGGACATCAACCTGATTGCGGGTCAGGCGGGGCACAGCTAAAAACAGTTAATAGTGAATAGTTAACAGTGAACAGTTACGCGGGATTAGTTGGTTCTTTCTTCAAGGTGGCAGGCCGCGCCCGGAGTTTGTACGCGGCGGATATGCTTTCAAAAACACCATTAGCTTGTCGCGTCGCTGTTCACTATTCACTGTTAACTGTTCACTGCCCCTCATGATTCTCGCCTTCGACTACGGCACCCAGAAAATCGGTGTGGCCAGCGGTAATGAGCTGCTGGGCACTGCCTCTCCGCTGAAAGCCCTGCCCTGCAAAAACACCCAGCCCAATTGGGATGACATTGCCGCCCTGTTGAAAGAATGGCAGCCGGAGGCGCTGGTGGTGGGCTTGCCGTTGAACATGGACGGGACGGAAAGTGAATCCACGGCCCGCGCCAAGAAATTTGCCGGCCGCTTGAAAGGCCGTTTCGGAATGAAAGTCTGGCTGGTGGATGAGCGCCTCAGCACCCGGGAAGCGCGTGAGCGTACCGGTATTCAGAAGGCTGATCCGCGGGTGGATTCCATGGCAGCGGTGATTATTGCTGAAGGCTTTTTAGCCGGTGATGCACAGTGTTTTTGATGAAAAAATGTGGGTCTCGTTTTGCATAATACAAGAAGCTTTAAATTTTTAGTCTCTCCTTTGGTCTTTATGTTTATGGCTGTAGGGTGTGGTGGTGGTGGCAATAATAGCGGTGCATCAGGCTCCTATGAGCCCGTCCCTGCCACAGTTGAGTATCGCGAAGGTGGTGTTGTCAAAGGGATGCAGGTCTTTGATTACGGTACAAGCAATATGGTGCGTTCTCGCTTTGTCGTTGGCCCAGGCAGCGATGGTCAATGGAATACCCTGGATGATGTGCGTAAAGGTGGGCTGACCTGTAAGTATCAACAAGCGGATAACCCTGTTCCGCCAGCATTGCTGTCAGTAGTGCAGAATATGGGTACCAATGGGGATGGGAGTTTTGCGCTCCGGCAGTTGGGTCTGGAGAGCGATGGTCGGATTTCTATTTGTCCTTTTCTGCCAGGCAAGCAGTTGGTAAAAGAAGAGGTGCTCTGTAAAGGTGATTTTTGCCCGGCGAGATATCAGTTTGGCTACAGCATAACCATTAAAAATATCCCCGGTGAAGATGGTTGGTCGCAGACTCAGCATGTGGTTTTTTATGATGACAATGACCTGATTACTAGCGCCCCTCCTTTTCCTTCCCATATACAGACTACGACCCTTACCGGCGATGCGGAAACCGGGTTTGAGTTTCTTGTTACGGTAGATCCTTCCCCGGAATATTCAGATAGCGTTAGCCCGGTTGGGGCTTTTTGGTATGCGGGTAACGGTTACCAGAAAAAAGTTGTGCAGTGGCTGCCGGGTGAGCTTGAGAGTCGGATGGTGATGGACCGCTATGGTGAAAATGAAAGCTATGTAGATACTCGGTACCGCACCATGACGTGGCTTCCTGAAAAGGGTGAGCTGCTGGATAGTGATGCCAGCCAGAATCCGCCAGCGCTATACCCGCTTATGCGGCTTTATAAGTTTGATGAGGAAGGAAGACCTGCTGGGGAAGTGGTTCTTATGACCGGTGAGGATAATGCCTGGTTTACTGCTGACGATGCGGTATATGGGTTTCCGGAGTTTATTTATGATGAAGGCGGCTTGCTTAAGGAAATGAAAGATCCCGAGGGTAATACCGCAAGATCCTTTGATTATCAGGAGGGTCAATTGATCAGCGATATTGCTGTATTTGGAGAAAAACGAAGGGAATATCGTCATCTAAGTGGGAAAATCAAAAAAGTGAATTTGATTGCTTCTGATCCTGAAAAAGGGGTTGTTGAGCAGCGGATCACATTTCGGGATGACATCCCGGGTGTGGTTACTTTTATTCCGGATCGTCGCTTGCCGAGAGATGAAGAGGGAAGGTTCCTCGATCCGCTGATACCCAAAGAGAAAGACGAGATTATGCATCTGGCGCACCCCTTCTGATTGCTGGCCCCCTTCCGCAGGAATAAAAACCACCTCGGCACCTGGGTCGGGCGCAGGCCCTGCTTCTGAGAAATGGGAGGCCTGACCCTCGTTGCGTTGTTCGTAATTTATAGGCGTTACAACAGTGATTAATATATTGATTGCATTAATGTTTTTTTGTTTTGGCATTTTCCTAATTTATGCTGCCCTCATCATTAATAGCGTTACAAAATGCCTGGATGAGGAAATGTCATTCTGGAGGGTTTGGCATTTGACAGGAAAAATGACAGCGCTTGGAGCGATTTTGGTCCATGAAAAAAGCATAAAGGATCAAAAGTTGCTTATTGACGCGCATATAAAAATTAAGCGGGGAGTTATGATTTTTACAGGTTTCTTGCTCATTGTTTCGGTGGTTTCAACAGAAGTTCTATAAATGAATCTGAAGAAATCGAAGCGTTATTGGAGGGTGAATGAGCGTATTGAATGGGGCTAGGTCTTGCATTCTGGATATCGATGAAAGAATGTCATTATCCCGCATCGACGAACTAAGACTAATTGAGTCGTAGGGCGGAAATGGGCGTGAGCCCATCTCCGCCGTAACACAAACGCAATTACTTCTTGATACCTTCCACCGAAATAATAATGTCTACGGTTTCAGAGGCCGGGCCCAGATTCTTGGTGATGCCGAAGTCTGCCAGTTTCAGGCTGGTGCTGGCTTCCAGGCCCATGCGGTAGCCGCCCCACGGGTCGTCACCGTAACCAATCATTTTCGCGTCCAGTGTCACCGGCTTGGTGACACCGTGCAGGGTGAAGTTGCCGGTGATTTTGGCGGTGTCGTCGCCGGTCTGTTCGATGCTGGTGCTCTTGAAGGTGGCGGTGGGGTACTTGTCTACGTCCAGGAAGTCATCGCTGCGCAGGTGCTTGTCACGCTCGGCGTGGTTGGAGTCCACGCTGGCGGTCTGGATGGTGGCTTCTACCTTGCTGTTTTCCGGGTTGTCGGCATCCACGGTGAAGGTGCCGTTGAAATCATTGAAGCGACCATACAGCCAGCTGTAACCCAGGTGGGAAATCTTGAACATCACAAACTGGTGGGCGCCCTGCTTGTCGAACTGGTAGGTGCCTGCCGGTTCGGCAAAGGCCATGTTGCTGAGCAGCAGCGCGGCGGCAGCAATGCCGGTTTTTTTCATCAGGTTCATCATGGTGTCTTTCCTCAAGGGTTACAGGTGCATGTTCAAGGGGTTTGACGGGGTGACAGGCCCAGCATGCGGCGCAGGGTGTCATCCCGATCGAGAAAGTGGTGTTTTAGTGCCGCCAGGCCGTGCAGGCTGGCGAGGATGATGATGCTCCAGACCGCGATTTCGTGGATGTCGCCGGCGGTGTCTTCCAGGCCGGATTGATGACCGGTGATGGAGGGCACAGCAAACCAGTCGAACACGGAGACCGATGAGCCATCAGCACTGCTGATCAGATAGCCGCTGACCATGGCGATGAACAACAGGGCGTAGAGTGCCCAATGGGCCAGATGCGCCAGAATCACTTCCCAGCGCTGGTGGCTGGGCAGGGCTGAGGGAGGCGGCGAAAGCAGGCGCCAGGCGAGCCGGAACAGCATGGTCATAAACAGCAGGATGCCGATGCTGCGATGCAGGTCAGGACCTTTGCGATACCAGGCATCGTAATAGCCCAGATCCACCATCCACAGTCCGAGCGCAAACAGACTGAGCACGGTGGCGGCCACCAGCCAGTGCAGGCTGATGCTGAGCCATCCATAGCGTTGTTTGTCGTTGCGCAGCGGCATTCCGGATCCCTTGTTTATGCCCGTCACAATTTAGAGTCGCAGCGACCGGACAAGTTTCATCACTGTACAAAACTTACAGCGAGGGCCGGGATGACTCCCATCCCAAAAAACTGAAAGGTTTGATCGGATTGTTTGGTAAAGAGCGTAGCTGACTGTTGTGGGAGCGTGCCTGCACGCGATGGGGGTATCGTAGAAGATTGGTCTCCAGTGAGATTCGGTGTGGAGGTCATGGCCTGATCGCCCTGCGGTCGATTCCGCGCTGACGCGCGGTTCGCACCTCGAGAGATACTCCTACAGTCAGCACAAAAAGGCGCTTCTGGAATCCTTACCTCGCTTAGGCTCGGATCGCGAGCAGGCTCGCTCCTACAGCGGCTTCGTAGAAACCGCTAATTGAGGACATGCATGCCCCCCCGCCTTCACTCGCTTAGCCATGAAAACGTACCAATGCCATCAGCAAGTAGCTTCCCCGTTAGAGTGAGTCGAGGAACGGAGCCCTGTGACGGCGTAGAGCAAAAAACCTGTCTGAGCGGAGCGAGTCTTTTTTGCGTCCGTCACAGGGCGAGTACCGGAGTGTGCCTGCGGAGCAGGCCGAACGGAGTCGGGGTGGCGGGGAGTCCAGAGGGGGAGCCAGTTCCCCCTTTGGGCCCGTCCGGCGAGGACAAGCACGTATCATGGTGCGATGGCATCTCAGCAGATGCGGAGTCACCCAGGTGGGGACCACAATCACCGCAGGTTCGCACTTCACCGAGCGGAGGAATGCCTGCAAGGCGGCCCCGAAGGGGTGCGCGAAGCGAATAACTGGTGTACCTACAGCTGCCAGATCAAACGCGAGATGTGCCTGAGAGGCTTTATTCTTGGCACAACAGACGCCATGCTTGGTGTTTCGCCATGCGAGCATGGCGCCTACCGTGGAATGATGACTGGAGAACAGCCTTGAGCTGGGACGAACAACAATTGCAGACCCATCTGCAGGCCATGGCCGCAGCCCTGGATGAGCGCTTTGCCGATCAATCGCCGGTGCTGGTGGGGATCGAATCCGGTGGTGCCTGGGTTGCCGAGGCCCTGAACAGCAAGCTGGCGGCACCGTTGTCGCTGGGCACACTGAATCCGGCCTTCTACCGGGATGACTTCGATACCCGCGGTCTCAAGGCCACGGTGACGCCGTCGAAGCTGCCTTTCGAGATCGATGGCAAGCATATCGTGCTGGTGGATGATGTGCTGATGACTGGCCGGACCATCCGCGCGGCCATGAACGAGCTGTTCGATTTTGGTCGGCCAGCCTCCATCACTCTGGTGGTGCTGTTCGACATCGGCCACCGGGAATTGCCGATTCGTGCCGATATTTGTGGCGAAACTTTGGCATTGCCCCCCCATCAGCGGGTAGAATTACGCGGGCCCGCCCCCCTTGTGGCGGAGATACGAGACACAAGGCCTGAAGAATGACGCTCGCGCCATCCTCCCGCGTACAACTGACCGACGACGGCAAGCTCCGTCACTTCCTCACTACTGAGCACCTTCCCCGTTCCCTTCTGGAAGACATTCTCGACACCGCCGCCAGCTTTGTGGACGTGGGTGGCCGGTCGATCAAGAAGGTGCCGCTGCTGCGCGGCAAGACGGTGGTGAACCTGTTCTTCGAATCCAGTACCCGCACCCGCAGCACCTTCGAGCTGGCGGCCCAGCGTCTCAGTGCGGACGTGCTCAATCTGGATATCGCCAAATCGGCCACCAGCAAGGGCGAGACCCTGCTGGATACCCTGCGTAACCTGGAAGCCATGGCGGCGGACATGTTTGTGGTGCGCCACCAGGACTCCGGGGCGCCGTTCTTCATTGCCAATGAAGTGACCCCCAACGTGGCGGTGATCAACGCCGGTGACGGGCGCCACGCCCACCCCACCCAGGCCATGCTCGACATGTACACCATCCGTCACTACAAGGGCGGCTTCGAGGGGCTCAAGGTGGCCATCGTGGGTGACATCCTGCACTCGCGGGTGGCTCGCTCCCAGGTCCATGCCCTCAATACCCTGGGCGCCGGGGAAGTGCGATTGATTGCGCCGAAGACCCTGTTGCCGGTGGATGCCGAGGCGCTGGGTGCCACTGTCTTTACTGACATGGCCCACGGCCTGAAAGACGTGGATGTGGTGATCATGCTGCGCCTTCAGAAAGAGCGTATGGATTCCGCCCTGCTGCCCAGCGAAGGCGAGTTCTTCCGCCTTTACGGGCTCAACAACGAAAAACTGCAATACGCCAAAGAGGACGCCATCGTGATGCACCCGGGTCCCATCAACCGCGGTGTGGAGATCGCCTCGGAAGTGGCCGATGGCCCCCGCTCGGTGATCCTCAATCAGGTGACCTTCGGCATTGCCGTGCGCATGGCGGTGATGTCCATGGCCATCAGCGGCCAGGACAGCGCTCCGGCGGGAGGTGCTCATGGCAGCTAAGGCCCATATCCTGATTCGCAAGGGCCGGGTGATCGACCCGGCCTCCGGCCGCGACGACGTGGCCGACCTGCTGATCGAAAACGGCAGACTGGTGCGCATTGGTGCCAGCCTGGATGCCCCCGGCGCGGACATCATCGAAGCGGAAGGCCACTGGGTGCTGCCGGGGTTGGTGGATGCCTGTGTGCATTTGTCCCTGCCTGGCAGTGGCCGTACCGGTGACATTACCAGCGAGACCCGTGCGGCGGCGGCCGGCGGTATCACCCACATGGCCGCGCAGCCGGATTGTGGTCCGGTGGATTCTACTGCGGTGGTGCGGCTGATTCGTGAGCAGGCTGGTCAGGCCGGGTTCGCCCGTATCCTGCCTATCGCGGCCATGACCCAGGGCCTGAAAGGTGAGCAGCTGGCGGAAATGGCCACCCTGGCCAAGGCCGGTTGTATTGCCGTGGGCAATGCCGGAGGCAAGGTAGCTGATGCCCTGGTGCTGAAGCGTTGTCTGGAATACGCCGCCACCTTCGATATGCCGGTGATGTTCCGTCCCCAGGATGCGGCCCTGAGTGCCGGTGGCTGTGCCCACGAGGGGCCGGTGGCCACCCGCCTCGGCCTGCCGGGCATTCCGGCAGTGGCTGAAAGCGTGGACCTGTCCCGCGACCTGCTGCTGGTGGAGGCCACGGGCGTGCGCGCCCACTTCCAGCAGATTTCCAGCCGTGACTCCCTGCGCCTGCTGCGCGCGGCCAAGAAGCGCGGCCTGCCGGTGACGGCGGACGTGAGTATCCAGCACCTGTTGCTGGACGAATCCGCACTGGAAGGCTTCAACAGCCACTGCCATGTGATTCCGCCGCTGCGCAGTAGCGACGATCGCGAGGCTCTGCTGGAAGCGGTGGCAGATGGCACCATCGATGCCATCTGTTCCCAGCACACCCCGATTGGTTCCTCCAGCAAGGCCGCCCCGTTCCCGGCCACCAAGCCGGGTATGGCCGGGGTGGATACCCTGCTGTCACTGGTGCTGGGTCTGGTGGACGAAGGCAAACTGGATCTGGCGCGGGCGCTGGACGCGGTCACTGCCGCCCCGGCCCGCTGCCTCGGCATCCAGGCCGGCCAGCTGGAAACCGGCCGTCCGGCCAGCCTCTGCGTGCTGGATGCCAGCGCCGAAAAAGACTACGCCGAACACTGGCTCTCCGCCGGCAGCAACTCCCCCTGGCGCCGCAGCGTGCTCAAGGGCAGCGTCAAGCTGACGGTGTGTCAGGGGAAGGTGAGTTGGCTAACCGACTAGCAGTTAACAGTTAACAGTTAACAGTGAATAGTGAACAGCTCGCGATAGCGGGCTTCTGTTCCCGCAAAGCATTGGACCGCGGCAATCGCACTACAACACTGCCGGCGTTAGTTAACTGATCCCAACAAAAAGGCCGCACCCTGATCCTGGCGCGGCCTCCTGCCTTTCAGTAATCCCAATGCGCTACCGCGCACTGTTCACTATTCACTGTTAACTGTTCACTGAAGTCGAAACACTTTCTCCCGCAAATCCCCCTCACTGATTACCCCTGACGCGCTGTACCACTTGCCGCTGCGGCCGGGGTAGAACAGGGTCGGGGTGCCGCGCAGGCCGAGGGTGATCATCAGGCCGGTGTTGCTGTGGATCTGGCTGCGTACTGCCGGCGGCACCGGTTCCAGTGGGCGGATGCCGCCCTGCTGGAATTGCGTTTCGTGACGCGCCAGGGCATCGGCCGGGTTGCGGGCGGCGAGCACGGCGGCGCCCTGGGTGAAACTGCGTTTCGGGTGAATCAGGCCGACGATGATATGGCGTACCTGCAGGGTGTTGTCGGGGTCGTTCACCATCGGCTGCATGTTCTGCCACAGGCTTGCACAGTACGGGCAGGCCATGTCAGTGAACAGGTAGGCTACCCGCTCGGGCTTTTTCGGCCCCTCTGCCACCCACTGGCTCGCCTCAAGGCGTTCCAGCAAGGCATCCATGTCGGGTTCGCTGCTGGCCTGAGCCAGTAATGGCAGCAACAACAACATCAGCAGCAGGCGAGCAGGGGTCATCGAATGTCTCCGGGCAGATGGGGCAGGATAAAGTGATGCAGGCTGGCGGCGGACAGTGGTCCGAAGTGGCGCGCCAGTTCGTTGCCGTTGGCATCTACCAATAGTGTCAATGGCAGGCCGCTGCTGCCGGCATACTGGCCTAGCAGGGTCTGGGGGTCCATTAGCAAAAAATTGAATTGTAGCCCCTGCTCGGTCAGATAGCGGCGTACCAGGTCAGTTTCTTCGCCCTGATTGGCCAGTAGCACGCGTAGCTCGGGGTAACGTTGCTGGGCGGCCTGCAGTACCGGCATTTCCCGCCGGCAGGGTGGGCACCAGCTGGCCCACAGGTTGATCAGGGTAAGTTGGCCGGTGGTGAGGCTGTGCAGGCTGGCAGGCTCACCCTGCAGATTGTAGAGCGTAACGTCGGGAAGGGGCGCTGACGGCGAGCGCAAGGTCAGCAGCACGCCGGTGACCAGGGTGGCGCTGGCTACGGAAGCGCCCAGTGCGGTCAGCAGCCCAGGCCGCTGCTGCGGTCTTTTCCACAGCCACCAGCCCATGACGGGCAAAGCCAGCAGGACGCCGGGCCACCACCAGCCACCATCACGCACATCCAGCATGGCTCCCAAGCCGTCATACTGATCCTGATAGCGCCACAGGAAGGCCAGGCGCGCGCCCAGCAGGCCGCTCAGCGCGGTCAGCCAGAGAATCCCGTCACCCTGTTCTTCACGCTGGCGTTTTTGCCACCATTGCCAGGCCAGCAGGGCAGCGAACAGGGCAATCAGAGTGATAAAGGCGGGGGCAGGCAGGGCCAGGGGCCCGATGATTACGGCGTCCAAACGGGCTCCTAGGAAAAACAAGATATCGAGTTGAGTCGGCGCAGAGCTTACTGAAAGCGTTCGAACATGTCCTTCACGGCCTTATCGATGTGGGCCTGGCGCCGCTCACTGCTCATCTCGTCGTGTAGACGGTCACGACTGGTGGCCTGCCACACCACATTGTTGCTGGCCGGATCCACCAGTTGGACTACCAGTTTGAATTCCTCGGTCATTTCGCCTTCCACCGGGGTGGTGGCACCTACCGCGACATTGTTGAAGCCATAACCAAATCCGAACTGCATCACCGAGCCATCATAGCGTTGTTCGCGTTTGAAGAAATGGCGCACCTGAATATCTGCCTGCTCCGCTGCCGCTGGCGTCAGCCCCTTTTCCGCCAGGGCGGTTTCCAGTGCCTTGCGGGCCCGTTGATCGTCCAGGGCGCGCGGGGTGTCTTCATCCTGCTCAATGAAGGCGTAGGTCTGGTATCGACTCGGCGACACATCACCCTGCTGGTCGATCACCACCGGGCTGACGCAGGCGCTGAGCAACAGGCAGTTGAGTAACAGGATCAGTGATCGCATGGGGTTCTCCCTCTATCCAGTCGAAACATTATCGCCGGCGGGCAGTCAGGAAACCGTGACGCCGGAGCAGGGTTTGGCAGCAGCCTGACGAATCTGTTCCCCGAGAAAGCGGGCGGCCTGACCGGCGTACTGGCCATCAGCGTAGATCAGATGCAGATCCACAAAGCGTTCTACCCCCTCGCTGAGGGGCAGCACCTTGAGTTCGCCAGTGTCCAGGCTGTTGCCGATTTCCGCATCCGGCACCCAGGCAAAGCCCAGGCCGCGGCGAATAGCGGCGATCCGGGTGGAAGAATGGGACACCGTCCAGCGCTGCTCGGCCCCCAGCCAGCCGGCATCAATGCGGCGACTGCCGGAATCGCGAATCACGATCTGGCGATGCTGGCGGAGGTCCTCATGGGTCAGGCTTTCCGCCTGGTTGAGCGGGTGGTCCGCCGCTGCCACGGCAAGAAAGCGCACCCGCATCAGCGGCTCGCCAACAAAGCCCGGTGGAATCCGTGCGTTCACTACCACATCGGCTTCCTTGCGCAGCAGGGCCTCATCAGACCCGGACAGCACGGTCTCCACGTATTCGATCCGCGTCAGCGGACTTTGCTGGGCAAAGGCATCCAGCGCCGTGAGCATGCATTGCTGGGGGAACAGGGCATCCGCCGCCACCCGTACCAGCGGCTCCCAGCCCTGACTAAGCTGAATGGCGGTGCTCTCGATGCGTTCCGCTTCATCCACCAGAATCTTCGCCTGCCGATACAGCATCTGCCCGGTTTCCGTCAGCTTGGCCTTGCGGCCTTCCAGGGCAAAGGCGCGTACCCCCAGTTCAGTCTCGATCTTCTGCACCGCATAGCTGATGGCGGACTGGCTCTTGTCCAGTGCTTCTGCGGCATTGGCATAACCGCCTTCATCCACCACTGCGATCAGCGCTTGCCACTGATCCAGGGATATTTTGGCTGACATATCGAATTACCTGACCTAAACAAGCAAATTTACTCCGTTTTATATCGGTTAAACTGAAATCACAATAGCTTCATCGAATTAATACACCCCGGCCGCTCAGGTCGGCAGCACGTAGATGGAGCGAGTGTCATGAATATTCTGGTAATCAAAAGCAGTGTTTTCAGCGATGGCGGCAACTCCTCCACCCTGGTCAACGCCAAGGTCGAGGCCCTGAAAGCCGAGCATCCTGAGGCCACCATCGTGGAGCGAGATCTGGGCGCCAACCCGATTCCACATCTGGACGGCGACCGCGTCGGCGCTTTCTTTACCCCGGCAGACCAGCGCAGCGCCGAGCAGCAGCAGGTGGATGATTTCTCCATGACCCTGATCGACGAGCTGAAGGCAGCAGATCAGGTGGTGCTGGGCCTGCCCATGTACAACTTCGGCATCCCCAGCCAGCTGAAGAGCTGGATTGATCACGTGGCGCGGGCGGGCATCACCTTCCGCTATACGGAGAACGGCTCGATTGGCCTGATCGACGACAAACCAGTCACTGTTCTGGCTGCTCGCGGTGGTCTCTACGCCGGCACGGAGAATGATACGGTGACTCCGTACATCAAATTGTTCTTCAGCTTCGTGGGTATCACCGACCTGCACTTCGTATTCGCAGAAGGTCTGAACATGGGTGATGACATCAAGGCGAAGGCCCTGGAAGAAGCGAAGGCAGCGATTAGTTGAAGGTTCGTAGGGCGGAAATACCCGATAGGGTATCTCCGCCGAAAACGTCACGGCGGAGATTATTCACTGGCGTTCACCCCTGCGGGGCCAGCCTTCGGCTGTTCTGCGTTTTTCTTGTGGCTGACGCCAATTTCCGCCCTACGAAGCTGGCAACGAATGGAGTGAATCATGGGACTGTTGGTAGATGGCAAATGGCAGGACAAGTGGTACGACACCAAAAGCACCGGTGGTCGTTTCAAGCGTTCCGAAAGCCAGTTCCGCAACTGGATCACCGCCGATGGAGAGGCGGGTCCCAGCGGTACCGATGGCTTTGCTGCCGAAAGCGGGCGCTATCACCTGTATGTTTCCTATGCCTGCCCCTGGGCGCATCGCACCCTCATCGTGCGAGCACTGAAAGGATTGCAGGATCATATCGGTGTGTCCGTGGTGCATCCGCACATGCTGGAAAACGGCTGGGAACTGCGTGACGACTTTGACGATGCCACCGGTGATGACCTGTACGGATTTCAAAAACTCTATGAGTTGTACCTGAAAGCGGATGACAACTATAGCGGCCGTGTCACCGTGCCGGTGTTGTGGGACAAGCAACGGAAAACCATTGTCAGCAACGAGTCTGCTGAAATCATTCGCATGCTCAACACCAGCTTCGATGCACTGGGCGCAACGCCGGGTAACTATTATCCCGATACGCTGAAGGCAGAAATCGATGCCATCAACGAGCCGGTGTATCACGACGTCAACAACGGCGTGTACAAGAGTGGGTTTGCCACCAGTCAGGAAGCCTATGACGAAGCGGTGACGACGTTGTTTTCCCGTCTGGAAGAGCTGGAAAAGCGTCTTGGTGAACAGCGTTACCTGGTAGGTAACACGCTCACCGAAGCGGACATTCGTTTATGGACTACACTGGTACGTTTTGATCCGGTGTATGTCACTCACTTTAAATGTGACCGCAAACGGATCAGTGATTACCCGAATCTGCAGGGTTTTCTCAAGGATATTTACCAGCTGCCAGGGGTAGCAGAAACCGTGAATATGGCCCACATCCGCCATCACTATTTCTGCAGCCACCCGACGGTGAATCCCCATGGGATCATCTCCATCGGCCCGCAGCTGGATTGGCACACCCCTCACGATCGCGAGCGATTGGGGGAGCGAGAAATTATCAACCAGTAACGAGTTGCGAGTTGCGAGAAGCGAAAGGCAAAGACGTAGTGCTCATTTGATTTTCGAAACTCGGTACTCGCTTCTCGAAACTACTTATCAGGAGGTTCCCATGGAACGCACCATTCTCAATACGATTCGGGCTCTGGATACATCCGATGGCGCTGGCGTTCGTCTCAAGCGTGCGCTGGGATACAACCCGATGGTGCGCCTGGATCCGTTCCTGATGCTGGATGCATTCTCTTCGGATAATCCGGACGACTACATCGCCGGCTTCCCGGCCCACCCTCATCGCGGATTCGAGACCGTAACCTATCTGGTGGAAGGTCATATGCGCCACCGCGATCACCTGGGCAATGAAGGTGATCTCAAGCAGGGTGGCGTGCAGTGGATGACCGCCGGGCGCGGCATCATTCATGAAGAAATGCCACAACAGCAGGATGGTCTGCTGCGCGGCTTTCAGTTGTGGATCAACCTGCCGGCGGCAGAAAAAATGAAACCAGCTGGCTATAGGGATATTGCTGATACCGAGATGCCGAGGCTGGATCTGTCCACGGGTGGTCAGGTGAAGATCATTGCCGGGGAAGTGACCCTGGGTGATGAGGTGCTCATCGCGCCGGTAAAAGGTGGGGCAACGGATCCGTTGTATCTGGATGTGGTATTGCGTCCGGACGAAAGCCTGACGGTACCGGTCAAGACAGGTTATGGCAGTTTCCTGTATGTGTTCGAGGGCGAGCTGTTAGTGGCGGGTGAAACAGTATCCTGTGATCACCTTGCCACACTCACCGACGGTGATTCGGTCACCGTGCAGGCAGGAAAAAAGGGAGCACGATTACTGGTGCTGGCGGGAAAGCCTATTGGCGAGCCGATCGCGCAGTACGGTCCGTTTGTGATGAACACCCAGGACGAGATCAATCAGGCCCTGAGTGATTATCGCGATGGTACCCTGACAGCCTGATCTCAACGTATTGTGGGAGCGTGCTTGCACGTGAACGGGTTTGGTTGTTTCGTCATTTCGCGTGCAAGCACGCTCCCACAGCAGGAGACAGGAAAGGGGGCTGCACAAAGTTCAATCATGATGGCTAGCGAGAGGCGATCACCCACACCGCATGCACAATGCCCGGTAGATAGCCGAACAGGGTCAGCACGATATTGATCCAGAAATGTTTGCCCAGCCCTTCCTGAAGAAACACGCCCAGGGGAGGAAGCAGAATGGCAATCAGGATGCGTAACAGATCCATAAACAGGTCCTTGTTGGTTTTTATAGGTAAGCGGTGGCAGAAAATTGCCGTTCGCCCGATCAACTTCAGGTAATCATGGTTACCACGATCTGTCATTACTCAGACGTAAAAAGTGACAGGGTATTTGCAAAAAGTTTTCATGCCCAGGGTGGAATCCACGAAAGACACAGACAGGGAGGTGTCATATGAAAGTATTGGCGATTTCAGGTTCTTTGCGAAAGAACTCTTTCAACTCCGGGTTGATTCGTGCTGCGGCCGATCTGGCTCCGGAAGGCATGCTCATCGAGCAGGCAGATATTTCCGCTGTTCCGCTTTATAACGGTGACGAAGATGGCGACAGCAAACCGGCAGCGGTGGATCATCTGGCCGATCAGATCCGCAACGCTGACGCGTTGATTATTGCTACACCGGAATACAACTTTTCGATTCCAGGCGTGCTGAAAAATGCCATCGACTGGTTGTCACGGGTGCCGGGGAGTATTTTTGCCGGCAAGCCGGCGGCCATCATGGGGGCTGCCATGGGCGGCATGGGAACCAGTCGCAGCCAGTATCATTTACGCCAGGTGTTGGTCTACCTGGATGTGCATCCACTTAACAAGCCGGAAGTGTTCGTGTCTGCCGCACATCAGAAGTGCGATGAGAACGGTAATCTCACAGACGAGAAGACGCGGGAAATGATTGCCAAGCAGCTGCAGGCATTGAAAGAGTGGCATGCAACGCTGAAAGGGTAGTGTGAGAAAGGGCGAGAGTTACGAGGTACGAGTTTCGAGTTGCGAAAGGAAAAAGATCAAGAAAAAACCTTTCGGTTATCGTCGGGTTGGGTTTTTCTCTTCGAAACTCGAAACTCGAAACTCGAAACTCGAAACTCGAAACTCGAAACTCGAAACTCGAAACTCGAAACTCGAAACTCGAAACTCGCGATTGTGTTGCGTGCTGCATGAAGCGTGTTGCCTGCAGCGTTTCTTTTACAACTGATCCTTTTTCTCGATCCAGATATCCAGCAGCGGGGCTGGTTCGGTGAGAAAACTGTCCAGCAAATCCCCGGTTGTTTCGGAGACCCTCAATAGCTTCCGGTGCTGCTGGCGCAGCAGTCCCTCATCAACAGCGTGGTTCAGAAAGCGTAGCAGATGATCGTAGTAACCGTTGATGTTGAGCAAGCCAACGGGTTTGTTGTGAAAGCCCAGCTGGGCCCAGGTAAGAATTTCGAACAGTTCTTCGAAGGTGCCCATGCCACCGGGCAATGCGATAAACCCATCGGACTGCTCCGCCATGGCGGCCTTGCGTTCATGCATGGAAGCTACCACCTGTAATTCGGTCAGGTGATCACTGCCGATTTCCCGGCTCATCAGTGCTTCCGGCATGATGCCGATCACTTCGCCGCCGCGCTCCATCACCGCTTTCGCCAGTGCGCCCATAACGCCAATGCTGGCACCGCCGTAGACCAGTCCCAGCTCGCGTTCCACCAATGCCTGCGCGAGGGAATCCGCCGCTGAAAGATAGGCGTCACCCTTGCCGGAACTGGAGCCGCAATACACACAGATTTTTTTCATGGGAGACAGTTTAAAGTTGAAAGTTCAAAGTTGAAACGCGGACCAGGCCAGCAGGTTTTGCATGGCTGTGCCCGCGCTCGCCGGTAAGGGCGCGGGCACAGAGATCCGGAACGGCAAAACCTGCCTCGCGCCTTTTCAACTTTGAACTTTAAACTTTCAACTCAACCCGCCACGGCTGTCGGCTTGCTGACCAGTCTTTCCGGCGGGAAGTGACAGGTGAAGGTGCTGCCCTGCCCCAGCTGGCTCTTGATCTCCAGCTTGCCACCATGGCGGATCATTACGTGCTTGACGATGGCCAGGCCCAGGCCGGTGCCGCCGGTCTGGGTGACGCGGCTGTTATCCGGACGGTAGAAACGTTCGGTGAGGCGCGGGATATGGGCGGGGTCGATGCCAAGGCCGTTATCATTGACCGACAGATGGGCGCCCTTGTCATCCTGCCACCACTGAATGCGGATGCGGCCCTCTGCCGGGGTGTATTTCACGGCGTTGGTGATCAGGTTGCCGAAGGCGCTTTCCAGTTCTGCCGGGTTGGCCACCAGACGGGCGTCTTCCGGCACATCCAGTTCAATCTGGTGTTGTTTGTCGGCACTCATGGCCAGGGCATTTTCACGCATACGGTTGAGCATGCCATGCACCGCCACGGCCTGTTTGTCGTTGTCGGAATCGGTGTTCTCCAGCCGCGACAGCAACAGCAGGTCAGTGACCAGGGCTTCCATGCGGTTGGACTGGCTTTCCATCTGGGTGAGTGCCCGGCGTAGCCGCGCTTGTTCATCTGGCACGATATCCAGCAGGGTTTCCAGATAGCCCTTGAGTACCGTCAGCGGGGTTTTTAATTCATGGCTGACGTTGGCCACGAAATCCTTGCGCATCTGCTCAAGGTGATGGAGCCGGGTCACGTCCCGGGCCATCAGCAACTGTTCGCCGATACCGAACTCGGTGACGCGGAATTGCAGGATGCGGTTGTCATCCACCGGAGAGGGAATCTCCAGGGCTTCGCGGAAATCACCGGCATGCAGATAATCAGTAAAGCCGGGATGACGTATCAGGTTGGTCAGTGGCTGGCCCAGATCCTGGGCCGCGTTGAAACCCATGTAGCGTTCTGCCGCGGCGTTCCAGTATTCCAGATAGCCATGCTGATCAATAAGAATGACCACATCTTCCAGGGCATTAACGGATTGCTGCGCACGATGAATGATGCCCTGCAGGGTTTCCTGGGCGCGGCGTTCTTTCTGAAAGAGATGTTCCAGGCGGGTGTAGAACTCACCCCACAGGCCAATGCTGTCCGGTGGTTCGGTATGATCATCACGCACCAGCCAGCTGTACAGGGCGAATAGCTGCCGGGTACTCCAGAAGATATAACCGACCAGGCCCACCAGCAGTGGCCAGATATGGCCAACAGCCAGCGCGGCAACGGCGGCCAGGGTGACAAGGCCGGCAATGCGGTTAACTTCTTTGGCCAGGCTGGCTTTCATGTGATCGTGCTGCCCTTGTCGGGAATCTTCGGGGTACGGCGAACAAGCTGCACCCTATCACATTTTCTGTTTCAGGACGCCTTGGCAGCCTTGACCGAAAAGCGGTATCCGGTGCCACGAACGGTCTGGATAAAACGATCAAACCCGAACGGTGCCAGTGCCTTGCGCAGACGCCGGATATGCACATCAATGGTCCGGTCTTCCACGTACACGTTGGCGCCCCAGACCTGATCCAGCAACTGGGTACGCGAGTAGGCCCGTTCCTGGTGGCTCATGAAGAATTCCAGCAGGCGGTATTCGGTGGGGCCCATGTCTACCGGTTCGTCGTTGGCGCTGATGCGGTGGCTCACTGGATCCAGGCACAGACCTTCCACCTCGATGGCTTTTTCAGCCGCAGCACTGGAGGCGCGGCGCAGTACCGCCTTGATACGGGAGATCAGTTCACGGGTGGAAAACGGCTTGGTGATGTAGTCATCGGCGCCCACGTCCAGCCCCTGCACCTTGTTGTCTTCCTCGCTCTTGGCGGTGAGCATGATGATGGGGATTTCGTTGGTGGTCTCGTCGCGCTTGAGGCGGCGGGCCAGCTCGATCCCGGTCACCGAGGGCAGCATCCAGTCCAGCAGCACCAGGTCCGGGCGCTCATCAACGATGATCTCGTGGCCACGTTGGGCATTTTCTGCCTCAAGCACATCAAAGTCGGCCAGTTCCAGGGCGACGGCAACCATCTCGCGGATAGCGGGCTCGTCATCAACAATCAAAATTCGGTTACGGGACATGGCTTCCTTCCTTCGCCTGTCGTTCTAGGTATGGTCACCCATTAGATTGCTCTTTTATGACATGCGTATGACAAGTTGAGCCGGATTCAGAGGAAATGCAAGGATAGAGACAAGCTTCAAGCTGCAAGCTACAACGCGGATCGATGGAGGTGCCACCCGAAGACCCCGGGAGCCGCGATTCAGGGGGGCAAGAAGCAGAAACAGGTTTGCATTGCCTGACGCTTTCAGCGCGGGCACGGCATGGCAGAACCTGAAACCCTGGCCCGCGTTGTAGCTTGCAGCTTGAAGCTTAAAAGTATTGGAAGAACAGCCCCACAAACACGCACGCCCCGCTCCAGTGATTGTTCAGGAAGGCATGGAAGCTTGGCCAGCGTTCGCGGTAGCGGATCAGGCTGTGCTGATAGAGAAAGGTCAGCGACATGGCGGCGATGCCGGCGTACCAGGGCCAGGTAAATTCCAGTCGCTGGCCGACCATGATCAAGGCCAGCAGGGTCAGCCCCTGCAGCACGCCAATCATCAGACGGTCCGCATCGCCGAACAGGATGGCGGTGCTCTTGATGCCCATCTTCAGGTCATCTTCCCGGTCGCACATGGCGTACTGGGTGTCGTAGGCCACCGTCCACACCACGTTGGCCACATACAGCAGCCAGGCGATCTCGGGCACCTCGCCGGCTTCGGCGGCAAAGGCCATGGGAATCGCCCAGCTGAAGGCGGCGCCGAGAAACAGCTGGGGCATGAAGGTGAAGCGCTTGGTGAACGGGTACAGCACGGCGAGGCCAAGGCCGCCGAAGGACAGCCAGAAGGTCAGCTCATTCAGAAACAGCACCAGCACAAAGGCCAGCAGCCCCAGTCCGGCAAACAGGGCCAGTGCCTTCTTGCTGCTGATGGCACCGGTGGCCAGCGGTCGCCCCTTGGTCCGTTCCACACCGCCGTCAAAGTCCCGGTCGGCGAAATCATTAATCACGCAACCGGCGGCGCGCATGATCACCACCCCGAGAAAGAAGATCACGATGGTCTTGAAGCTCGGGGTGCCGTTGCCGGCAATCCACACCGCCCACAGGGTAGGCCACAGCAGTAGCAGGGTGCCGATGGGCCGATCCAGGCGCATCAGCTGTATATAGGGCCACAGGGCGGGGTAGCGGTGTTCAACGAAGGCAAACATGGGACATCCGGTTGTCAGGGCGGGGATAAGTTTCAAGTGACAAGATGCAAGTTGCAAGGAGACAGTATCGAGTTGCGAGACGCGAGTTACGAAAATCAAAAACCTGGCCCGATTGCAGGGTTGTTGCCTTTCGCAACTCGAAACTCGTTACTCGCCATCACCGCTATAGTTGATTAGGCAGATGCGTGGTCCGCGCCTTGCAGCTTGAAGCTTGTCGCTTGCAGCTCTGCTCCCGCCTTCTCCCACAGTGCCGGCAGGAAGTACTCCGCCACCAGCAAGGGTTCGCCGCGTTTGATGAAGCGGGACTGGCGGCCCCAGCATACCGGGTGGCCGTGGCCCGGGGAGGCCATGCGTGCCCAGATCTGGTCGCGTTGGCAAATCGGCCGTTTGTACAGCTCCAGGCCCAGGGAGCGACTGCCCATGTGGCCCAGGGAGCGGTTGGCACCGCGCAGACTGTTCACCGGGAGGATGCTGCGCGCGGCCACCACCGGGGTGTTGTCGAGCAACAGGGTAACTTCACGGATCAGTGCAGCCTGTCGCTCAGGCAGACCGAGTAGCAGACGCTCCTGCAGAGCTGGCACGGCCATGGCATGGAACCCGGGGACCACGCGAAACTGGCCATGGCGCTTCAGGCGCAGGGTCAGGGAATCCGGGTCGGCCATCCAGTTCCGGATCACGGCGGGCATCACCAGCTGTTCCAGCGGGCGCCAGTGGTGGTCAGGATGGAGGGCAGCAGGCAGCATTCAGGTCTCTGTGGATCGGCAAACACGGGCGGCAGGACTATGGCCCATGGCGGCCACAAGGGCAAGCCAGCCCGCGTTCCCTGTATTCCAGAGACGAACCTGACAGTGCCCACTGTCATTGATTTTTGGCGCTGGCACCGATAGGTTAGGCTCCCCCGAGAAACGCCCTGTATGCACCCTTGTAAGTGGGTGCTTACTTTTTAATTTGATGAGGTTCACCATGAAGAAGTGGGAATGTGTTGTGTGCGGTTTCATTTATGACGAAGCCGAAGGTCTGCCGGAAGAAGGTATTGCCCCGGGTACCGCCTGGGATGACGTGCCGGAAGACTGGGTTTGCCCCGACTGCGGCGTCGGCAAGGAAGACTTTGAAATGGTGGAAATCTGAGTCCGGTCTGATCCGGATTCTGCCCCGCAACGGAAGCGGGGCCCACAACATCACGTCCTGCCCATCCATCGCACCCTAAAGGATCATCCATGAACCCTGTAGTCATCATCGGTACCGGCCTGGCCGGCTTCAATACCGTCAAGGAATTCCGCAAGCTGGACAAGGAAACCCCCATCGTCATGCTCACCGCCGACGATGGACGCAACTATTCCAAGCCCATGCTTTCTGCCGGTTTTACCAAGGAAAAGACCGCTGATGACCTGTGCATGGCGACTCCGGAAAAGGTGGCTGAGCAGTTCAATGTGGATGTGCGCACCGGTATCCACGTCGCCGGTATCGATACCGCTGCCAAGCGCGTGCTGCTGCCGGATGATCATCTGGACTACAGCAAGCTGGTGCTGGCGCTGGGCGCGGATACCTGGACCCCGCCGCTGGAAGGCGATGCGGTCGGCAAGGTGTTCTCCGTTAACGACCTGATGGACTACGGCAAATTCCGTGCGGCCCTGGAAGGCAAGAAGAAGGTCACCATTCTGGGTGGCGGCCTGATCGGCTGTGAATTTGCCAATGACCTGTCCAACGGGGGTTTCCAGGTAGAGCTGGTCGAGCCCATGGGTCGCTGCCTGCCGCTGCTCCTGCCGGAAGCGGCCTCCGAGGCCGTGGGCAAAGGGCTGGCAGATCTGGGCGTGAGCTTCCACTTCGGCCCGCTGGCGAAAGCCGTGCATCACGGTGACGGCGATACCCTGGTCACCGAGCTGTCCGATGGCAGCAAGATCGAATCCGATGTGGTGCTGTCTGCCATCGGTCTGCGCCCGCGTATCAGCATGGCCCAGGAAGCGGGCCTCGACACCAATCGTGGCATCATCACCGACCGCACCCTGCGCACCAGCGCCGAAGACGTTTATGCCCTGGGTGACTGCGCCGAGGTGCAGGGCCATGTGCTGCCCTACGTGCTGCCGCTGATGGCGTCTGCCCGTGCCCTGGCCAAGACCCTGTCCGGTGAAACCACCGAGGTGAGCTACGGGGTGATGCCGGTAACCATCAAGACCCCGGCCTGTCCGGTGGTGGTTTGCCCGGCCGCTGACGGTAGCGAAGGCGAGTGGGAAATCGAAGCCGATGGCGCCAACGTCCAGGCCCTGTTCCGTGGCAAGGATGGCAACCTGCTCGGCTATGCCCTCACCGGCGACGCGGTGAAAGAAAAGATGAAGCTCAACAAGGAACTGCCGGCGGTAATGCCGTAGGGACGCAACAGGCAACACGCTTCACGCATCACGCGCGTGGTGCGTGTAGCATGCAGCGTGTTGCTGATCTGATTAAGGACGTTTCATGAAATTTGCTCTGGTGCTGTTGATCCTCGGCTGGCGGTTGCGCTGGCTGGCCTGGCGTAATGAAGGTTTTCGCAAGCAACTGGAAAACCGCGATGTGGTGATGCAGTGGCGGACGTTTTCCGGCAAGCCGGCGCGCTGGTTCCAGTTCACTCCCGGCAAGGTGGTGGCGAGAGGTGGCATCAACCCGTCACCCACCGTGACCCTCAACTTCAAGGATGCGGACTATGCCTTCGCCACCCTGAAGCAGGCCGGCAAGAACCAGATGGCGTTCATGGAAGGCATGCAGGCGGGTGACATCAAGATCGAGGGTGATCCGGGCCAGCTGATGTGGTTCATGACCCTGATGAAATTCATCATGCCCGGCGGAAAGAAATAACCAGTTTCGAGATACGAGAAGCGAGTTTCGAAAGGCAAAACCGTTCCTGCAGCAGGTTTTCGCAACTCGGAACTCGTTACTCGCTTTCCACTACCTGGCAATAGCGACCAGGCATACGTTTCTGTAACGGTCACTGATATCCCCCTGGCGTGGACGCATTTTCGCTGTGGCCTCTGTGTTTAAAACGCCTTACCCTGTCAGCATTCATTCCCTTGCATACCGAAGGATTCTCCATGCATCTGGTTCAACGTGCTTTCCTCTTCTGTGCAGTGCTGTTGCTGGCGGCCTGTGCTACCACCACGGAAACCCATTCCACCTGGCAGACCAAAACCGGTGAACCGCGCCCGACCTTTGGCCACCTGTTCGTGATTGTGCTGGCGGAGTCCGCAGTGACCTCCGCTACCGTGGAAAAGGAAGTGGGCAAGAGCCTCGCCAAGCGTGATGTGAAGGCCACCCTGTCTTCCGAGAGCCTGGGCGGCGAAAGCCAGAAGGCCGAGCAGTATCGCGCCCATGTGGAAGCCGCAGTGAAGGAAAGCGGTGCCGATGGCGTGATGGTGGTGAGCCTGCTGAAAGTGGAAGAGCGTGACGAGTATGTGCCGCCCCAGGTGGACTACCTGCCCATGACCTCCGCGCCACTCTATCTGGGTTATGGCCCCTATGTGGGCTACAGCTACAGTGCCGTTTACCAGCCGGGCTATTATCAGAACGCCACGGATTACTACCTGCAGACCCAGCTCTACAACGTGGCTAACAAGAAGCCGGTTTGGCAGGCCCAGTCCCGCAGCATGAACCCCTACAGCCTGGATGCCGGTGCGGCCGGGTATGCCAAGAGCGTGATCGGGCAACTGGATCGCGACGGCGGCCTGAAGCGGTAAATAATGAGTTCATAGCGAAATTGCGGGCATGGCAGATGGGGTGAGGGTTCGCATCTGAATCTGCCCCAGATTGCTAGACGCCTGAAGCCCGACGCCTGACGCTGAAGAACCAATACTCCTCTGGGCACCGCAGGCAAGGGCCCTTTCCTTTGAATCTCTTCCAAATACCAACACACCATACAGACTCGCATGGCCTGAGGGATGTTTGATGGCCTTTACAGACCGGATGCTTTTTGAGCGTCGGGCATCCGGCGTCAGGCGTATTGCTACGAGTCGCGGGAGAGAGGGTGTTATGCGAATAGCGCTCTCGCCGCGCCACTGCCGACGACCACATGTCGGGGTGTGGTGAAAACCCTTTAGCTGCAAAGGCACTCCTTACCCTCCTCTCCCTTCTCACGCATTTCGTAACTCGAAACTCGTACCTCGCTACTGCTTCCCAAAAGCAACTCCGCGCACATCAAAAAATGTGAACCGCGTCACCTTTTCCCCTGAACGGTATCCTGGGCCGGATATGCGTCAGTTCGTCCTATAGTGTTCATTTGCCATCAGCGTATTATGAAAAGACAACCGTTCGCATGGGGCCAGGAAGGCTCGCGGGGGCGAGGGAGACAACATGCCTACCATGAAAACGCTGCTGGAACAGCTGCGCGTGACGGAAACGGAGTTACGTGTCCGCAAGCGCCTGCTGGACTTTGGCGATGATGATATTGATGCCTTGACCGAGTGTTGTTCCCTGGTGGAACAGCGCCTGGACACCATTGTGGATACCTTTTACGGCATCCAGACCAGCAATCCCGAGATCGCCGCCTTGATCGGCGATGCCGACACCCTTGATCGCCTGCAGGCCGCCCAGCGCCGCTACATCCTCGATCTTTTCACCGGTGTCTATGATCTGGAGTATGCCAACAACCGGCTGCGCATCGGCCTGGTACACAAGCGCATCGGTGTAGAACCCAAATACTATCTGTCGGCGGTGTACTTGCTGCGTCGTTTACTGGTGGAAAACCTGAACGATCTGGTTAGCGACAAGGACCGGCGCAAGCGGGTGATCAAGGCGTTGGACAAGCTGATCTATTTCGATGTGACGCTGGTATTCGAAACCTACATCCAGAGCATGGTGTCGGAAATCGAAGCGGTGAAGAACCGCACCGAAGACTATGCTCGTGCGCTGGAAGAAACTGTCGCCATGCGCAACGGCGAGTTGCGTACCGATGCTCTCACCGGGTTGACCACCCGGCGCTTTCTTCATGAAGCCCTGCACCGTACTCTCAAGGCGGCCCAGCGCCGCGGTGAGCCGGTTTCCCTGATCTTTGTGGATGTGGATGACTTCAAGCATCTCAATGATGAGCGCGGCCATGCCTATGGTGACCAGGTGCTGTGCGAGCTAGGCAAGGTGCTGCAGGATGCCGCTCGGGGTGAAGATACCTGTGTGCGTTACGGTGGCGATGAATTCTGTGTGGTGCTGGCCAATAGCACCGAGCAACAGGCCATGGCCAGTTATTGCCAGCGCATCAAGAGTCTGTTGGCGGAACGTTTACCCAACGTGCATATCAGTCTTGGAGTCGTGCAGACCGGGCCCGGGAAATTTGAAAAAGCCGAAGAGCTGCTCAAGCATGCGGACCACCGCATGTATCAGGAAAAGACTGTCAAGAAGAACGGGCTGGCGAAGCATTGATGGGACGCAGGATGCAGGACGCCTGACGCAAAACTCTTGCCGATAGCTGCTGTAGGAACGTAGCGCAGCGGAGTAACGCACGCAGTGCGGCCCCGAAGGGGTGAGCGTAGCGAATAACTTGCCTGCAAGCGATCCGAGCCTTGGCGAGGTAAGGATTCCAGAAACGAGTTTCGAGTAACGAGTACCGAGTTTCGAAAGGCAAAAAGATTAAGGAAAAAATCTTTCGCTTACAGGCAGGTCGGGTTTTGATCTTCGAAACTCGAAACTCGCTTTCGTCTTTATCGCCATGCAGGCATGAGCTTCTACCGAGACGGGCGGTTAGCGTCTGGCATGCGCAGTCGTTTCATCAACACCCACCCCATACACATTCCCCGTGCCGCCATGAAGCCGTTCATGGTCAGCCACAGGCCATGGTTGTCCCAGCCGCGGGTGAGCGCCCAGAGCAGGAAAAACACCGCTACTGACGCCAGCATGGTGTTACGCATGGCGGCGCCCCAAGTGGCGCCAACGAAGATGCCGTCCAGCCAGAAGCCGGCGCTGGCGGTGAGCGGCAACAGCAGGATCCAGGGCAGGTAATGGATGGCGGTGTCGCGAATACCGGGAAGATCGGTGAGCAGGCCGATCAGGGGCGCGCCGCCCAGTGCAAACAGCGCCAGGCCGATCACCGCGCAACCCAGGGTCCAGCGACCGGTGGCGGCGATGGCGAGCCTCAGGGCATGCTGATCGTCCTTGCCCCGGGCCTCGCCCACCAGTGCCTCGGCGGCGTTGGCAAAGCCATCCAGCAAGTTGCTCAGGATCAACAGGAAGGTGATCAACACCGCGTTTGCGGCCAGTACCGCATCGCCGAGGCGAGCGCCCTGGGCGGTGAAGAAAAAGAAACAGCTGAGCAGAGCCAGGCTGCGGATAAAGATATCCCGGTTCACACTCATTAGCGCCAGGATAGCGGGCAGCTGCCAGACCGGCTCCCGATGCCGGGGTGGGCGCAGGGCATGGCGCAGCCAGAACAGCCCGCCTGCCAGGCCGATGTACTCGGCGCAGGCGCTGGCGGTGGCGACGCCACGCACATCCCAATCCCACACCTGCACCAGCAGTACATCCAGCAAGGCGTTACTGCTGTGCATCAGCAGGGTCATCTTCAGCGGCACGCGGGTGTTGTGGGTGCCGATGGCAAAGCCGATCAGGGCAAAATTGGCCAGTGCCGCTGGCGCGCCGAGAATACGGATGTTGATGTAGTCCCGCGCCAGCCCCTGCACCTCGTCACTACCCCCGAGCAACCATAGGCCGGTTTCCCGCAACAGCGGTGAGAGCAGGATCAGCGCCAGACCGAGACCGCAGGAGAGCAGCAAGCCGCGCAGCAGCACCACCCGGGTGTCCCGTTCGCCTCCCTTCGCCTGGGAAGCAAAGCCGGTGGTGCCCATGCGCAGGAAGTTGAACGAGAAGTACAGAAACATGAAGAAGTTGCCACCCAGCGCCACCGCCGCCAGATAGCGCGGATGCGCCAGATGTCCCACCACCGCGGTATCCACCAGTCCCAACAGCGGCGCGGTCAGGTTCGACAGCAGCAACGGCCAGGCCAGCATCCAGATGCGTTGGTTAAGGGAAAGACTCATTCACACTCCGGCAAACCTTTTTACGAAGCCGCTGTAGCACCACTTGAGGTGCGAAAAGCAGTGACGAGTTTCGAAAACCTTAACCCTTCACCCTCCACCAATTGGTAAGGTTTTGATTTGAGGTTTTGCCTTTCGCAACTCGAAACTCGTTACTCGCTGACGCTCGTTTCGCACCTCCAGTGGTGCTCCTACAAATAAAAAGCGGCGTTAGGCGGGCTTTCTCAGCAACGTCAACACAAACAACCCGCTGGCCGCGACCACGATGGACGGCCCTACCGGCGTGTTGGCAAACCAGCTCACCGTCAGCCCGGCCAGTACCGCAAGCGTGCCGAGCAGGCTCGCCACCAGGGCCATCTGCGCCGGAGTGTGGGTCAGGCGACGGGCGCTGGCGGCAGGGATTACCAGCAGGGAGGTAATCAGCAGTACCCCCACGGTACGAATGGCGCCGGCAATCAGTAGCGCCAGTAACAGCATCAGCAGTAGGCGGGTGGCTTGCACGGACACGCCTTCCACCTGGGCCAGTTCCTCGCTCACCGTGATGCTGAGCAGTGAGCGCCATTGCCACAGCATCAGTGTCAGGATCACTACGGCACCGCCCCACAGGCCGATCACATCCTGCCAGCCCACCGCCAGCAGATCACCGAATAGATAGGCGAACAGATCCACCTGGATACCGGTTTGCAGACTGATGGCAATCACACCGAGGGCCAGGGTGGTATGGGCGACGATGCCCAGCAGTGTATCCCCGGCCAGCTGGCGCTGATGCTGCAGGGCGGTGAGAGCAGCCGCCAGACCGAGACATACGGCGACCACCGCCAGATACAGGTTGATATCCATGGCCAGTCCCAGTGCCGCGCCCAGCAACGCGCCATGGGCCAGGGTGTCACCGAAGAACGCCATCCTGCGCCACACTACAAAGGCGCCCATGGGGCCGGACACCAGCGCCACAGCGAGACCGGCCAGCAACGGTGGCAGCAGCAGTTCAATCATGGTTGCAGGGGCCTTCGTGGTCGTGGTGATGGTGATGATGGGCGTTGCCGTGCAGATCATGGTCATGATCATGATCATGGGTGTACAGCGCCAGGTTGGGGGTGCCGGCGGCGGGGCCGAACAGTTCGTGGTAGGCCGGGTCGCGGCTGACGGTTTCCGGATTGCCAGAGCAGCAGACATGGCGCTGCAGGCAGATCACCTCGTCAGTGGCCGCCATCACCAGGTGCAAATCGTGGGAGATCAGCAGGATGGCGCAGCCCAGCTCGTCGCGTACATCCTTGAGCAGGCCATACAGGGCATTCTGGCCGGCCACATCCACCCCCTGGGCGGGTTCATCCAGTACCAGCAGATCAGGCTTGCGCAGCAGCGCCCGGGCCAGCAGCACCCGCTGCATCTCTCCGCCGGAGAGCTGTTGTACCGCGCGGCGGCGCAGATGGGCCACTCCGGCCCGTTCCAGTGCGGCACGGCGGGCCGACGTCGGGCCTGGCGCAGCCAGCCACAGGAAACGGTCCACGGTCAGCGGCAGACTGTCGTCCACCTTGATCTGCTGGGGCATATAGCCGATGCGCAGGCCGCGGCGACGCGTCACGGAACCACTGTCCACTTTCACCAGTCCCAGTACCACCCGCGCGAGGGTGCTCTTGCCGGCGCCATTGGGGCCGATCAGGGTGGTGATCCGCCCGGGTGCCAGACTCACGCTCACCTCAGACAGCACCGAGGTGCCACCCAGGGTGACCGAGACTGAATCGACTTGTACCAATGGTTCCGACATAACCGGGGCCCGAATAACAAAGGCGCAATGATATACTGCCCGCCTTTCGCCTGCACTGAAGGGCGAGCGACAAGCCGCAAGCTTCAAGCTACAAGGCGCGGTGAAGTCTGTGCAAACGGCCTTGTTGTCGCCGCGTTTCAGGCCAAGGGAATGCGGCGCGGTAGAAGCCTCAGACGGGTGGCTCCGGATGGGGCCGAGCCTTGTAGCTTGAAGCTTGTAGCTTGTACCTCCCAACATCATTTGAATTTGAGGAATTTCATGCGCCGTTTCTGGCTGACAACCCTGCTGCTTATTTGCTCCCCCGCCTGGAGCCAGACCATCGTCGCCAGTGTGGAGCCGTTGGCTAAGGCGCTACGTGGCCTGTATGGCCCCGAAGTGGAGGTGGTGACCCTGTTGCAGGCCAACCAGAATCCCCATCAGCTGGCCCTGTCGCCGCGGCAGGCGTTGTTGGTGCGGCAGGCGGACCTGATGGTGTGGCTGGGGGCGGCGGTGGAAGCGCCGCTGGCACCGCTGGTGGCCCGCCGCGACAAGGCCTCGGTGGCACTGCTGGATCTTGACGGGGTGGTGCGCCGTGAAGGCGATGCCCATGAGCACGGCCATGATGACCACGATCACGAGGCCCATGGTGAGGATGATGCCTATCTGGATCCGCACCTGTGGTTGTCGGTAGACAACATGGTGCTGCTATCTGAGGCGGTGGCCAGCGCCCTGCCCGCAGGGCTGGCTGAACAGCAGCCGGCGCTCTGGCAACAGCAGGCCCGGCAAATGGGCGAGCAGCTGAAGGCACAAATGGTGTCGCTGACGCAGGTGCCCTGGCTGACCTACCACCATCCCTGGGGATATTTCACCGCGCCGCTGGGGCTGGCAGAGCCGGTGGTGGTCAGCCAGCAGTTGGACGCGGGCCCCGGCAGTCGTCGATTTGTGGCGCTGGCAGGCGAAATCCGGGAGCGTAATGTGCAGTGCATGATCCGCGAGCCGGAAGCCCGCACCGCCATGCTGGCGCGGCTGTGTCCGGATTGCCGGGTAGAAGCCCTGGACCCGCTGGGCCGGGACCAGCCCGAGCTGGGATATCTGGATTGGCTGGCGCACCTGGGCTCAGGCTTCGAGCGTTGTCTGCAGGGCCCTGCAGGAACCGAGTGATTGCAGGGGCCCTCTGTGCCCTTGAGGTAAGCCTGGGGTGGGGCCTCTGTGGGAGCGTGCTTGCACGCGAAGCCTTTATTCCAGGGGCTCGATTCGCGTGCAAGCACGCTCCCACAAAAACCGGAACACTGCTATGTCCGACCCAGTGTCGGGTTTTCGCTTTTCGAAACTCGTTGCCAGAAGCCGGTATGTTGCATGAAGCGTGCTGCGTGCAGCATCTCTCTGCTACAGATCCCGCACTGGCATCAAGGTAGGCGGCGGCGGCGGTGGGGCTTCTTCCGGGGTGGGGATAACCTGCACCGTATCGCGCTGGCGCTGCAGTAGCTCCTGGTCGTTTTCCAGATAGCGCGACTCCGAACTGATGGCATTCAGCCCCTTGCTTTCATCGGTGGTATCCAGCTCCACGGGGGATTCCAGGTACAACGATTCCAGCTCATGGCTTTCCATTGCCTTTGCCGGCCCTTTTTCACTGGTTTGTGGCGCCTGTTCATCCGGTGGCGCAGAGTCTGGCAGCTGCTCCGCTGCGGGCAACGTCAGGGGGGCCAGTGAGGCCATCATCAAGGTATGCAGTATTATTCTTTTCATGGCATTGATCATAGCCCGGCTGACCAGTGAGGGGAATTGACAGGGCCGGGCTTGTGTCAAGGTGGGTCATTCTGCCGATAACAGGACGCACAGCCATTGAGGCCGGTTAGGAAACCGGTATGCTGGTGCGCTTGATTGGGAGACTTCACCGATATGCCTCAACCCTTGGCAATAGCTCGCTGGGATTTATCCTGGCTACTGCACCGCGACTTGCGCGACGGTGCCTTTGCCTCGTTGGAGCGTGTCCTCGACGAAACCCAGCTGCGTGGTTTCAATGCCCTGCGTCTGGATCCCTGCCCACACTTGATCGCCACCCCGGAAAACGGCATCCACCTGGATCGCTGTGAATTGCTGCCCGCCGGTGGCCGCCCGGTGGAAGTGAAGATCCGCAATGCGCTCCAGCACCTGATGCAGTCCACCCATGAGCGGGGCATGAAGGTCTGGTTCAGCAGTCGTTTTATCAATGACAGCCGTGCCCGCCGCTCCTTTGTGCGTCGCCCGGAGGACTTTGTCTCGGTGTGGAGCGACACCCTGTCACTGGTGTCGGACTGGGGTTATCTGGATGATGTGGCCGGGCTCGATTTCTGCCACCAGTTTCCCTCTTTGCCGGCGGCACATGGGGTTACCCGGCGGGTGTTCCAGCGCTCCCCGGAGCGGCCGCTGCCGTCGCACTGGTCGGAGCAGGCCAACCGCCGGCTGGAAGATTACCTGCTGGAAATTCCCCGCTCCCTGCATGCCCTGTTTCCGTCGGTGCCGGTGGGGCTGAGTACCACGGTGGCGTTGAGCGAACACCTGCGCCAGCTGGATACCAGCGAGCTGGATTTCCTGGATTTCAGTCTGTGGCTGGATGATGACCCGCGCTATCGGCTGGCCAGTGGCGAGTCCATGCCCATGTCAGGCTTGCTCAGCAAGTTTGCCAGCCCGGTGAAACAAATATTGCTGGATGCGGCGGGCAACCACTGGCAGCGGCGGCTGGAAGACCAGCTTAACCGGCGAATGGCCTTTACCCGCCTGCGGCGCCTGCATCCGGTGCTCAGCGAGGGCTTCGTCAACCAGCCCCGTCATTTGCGTCGCTTGCCGACGGGCTGGGCGGATCTGCATGAAATGATGGTGGTCAACGCTCTCACCCAGGGCGTGGAGGCGCTCACCCCCAGCTCCCTGGCCTGCCCGGATTACCCCTGGCTGTGGCAGGAACAGGAATATCTCGCCCACCTCAACCAGATGATTCTGGCGGGGAGTGCATGATTTGACGCTGGACGCCGGAGGCCTGACGCACAACCGTTACCAATAGCTGCTGTGGGAACGTAGCGCAGCGGAGTAACGCACGCAGTGCGGCCCCGAAGGGGTGAGCGTAGCGAATAACTTGCCTGCAAGCGATCCGAGCCTCGGCGAGGTAAGGATTCCAGAAGCGAGTTTTGAGTACCGAGTTTCGAAAACCTGAAACCGGTGGAAAGGAACCCGGTTTGGGGGTTTTGTCTTTCGAAACTCGTCTCTCGCACCTCGAATACCTCGCCGAGGCTCGGATCGCTTGCAGGCAAGCTCCCACAGGAGGTTTCCTTGGGCTCTGGCATGCAATCAGATGTTTCTGACCCGCCACCCGTAAATCCTGGCGAACTCCTCCGGGTCCTTGCTGCCCTGGCCTTCGCTGTGCTCGGCCACCGGGCCGGCGAGGCGGGATAACCAGAAGCGCAGGGCGGCCACGGCCAGGGCCTGTTTCAGGCGGCCAGGGTCGAATTGGCCGCCATTGGCCTGATAGGCCTCCAGCAGGGCCTGCTCGCGTTCAGGCAGAGGTTTGCCATCGGGGGCGACACACCAGTCATTCAGCGTCACCGCCAGGTCATATTCCGGGTCATCCAGGCAGGCATTGTAGAAATCCAGCAGTGCGCTGATCCGGCCGTCCTTCCAGAGCAGGTTGTCTCGGAACAAGTCCCCGTGGATCAGGGTGCGGCCGGCAGGACTGGCCTGCCAGCGGTCCAGCAACTGGCGCGCGCCTGCCTGCTGGCTCGCAGGCAGCCGTGTCAGCTGGTGGCGCAGGGAGTCCAGCCGCTCACGTTCACTGGGCAGTGGCAGCAGGGCAGCCGTATCGCACTGGTGAAGTCGCGCCAGCAAGGTGCCCACCTGGGCGCAGCGGCCCTTATCCACTGCAAAATCATGATCGCCGGGGAGGCGCGGCATCAATACGGCGGGCTTGCCTGCCACGCGGATCTGCCAGTTGCCCTGAGCATCTGTAAGGGGGCCGGGTACCGGGAGTTGCGGATCGTTGGCCAGCTCTGCCAGCAGGTGCAGGTAGGGGCGTACCGCCTCATTGTCCAGACTTTCGAATACCGTCAGCACCAGTGCGGCCGCGTTGCCTTCACCTTGGCTGGCGTCAATCAGGAAGGTGCTGTTCTCGATACCATGGCTGGCGCCCCGAAAAGCCACCAGCGTGAAGCCAAAGGGGGCCAGGACCTGGGCCATCTGAGTGGAATCGAGCGGCGTATAGACTGACATGAATGCGTTCCTGGTTCGGCGTGCAGGGCGTAATTCAGCGGCTCCCCGGCAAAGACTCTGTTATCCAGCGATGGTATAACAGGCAGCCGTGATACCTAGAATAACAAAAAGGACGACCTTCCATGCGTTACTGGATGCTTTTCGGGTTGTTGCTGAGTCCTGCTGTGTGGGCGGCGGAACCGGCAGAGAGCGACCCATCTTCCCGGGTGGCCCATTTTCAGGATTCCCGCTACGGCTACGCCGCGGCCAACCTGATGCAGCTCAATCTGGATTACAACCGGTATGAGACTACGCCGTCCGGGCTGGCGCTCAGACTGGGCGGCATGATTGATGAAAATTGGGGTGTGGAGCTGCGGCTTGGTACCGGTCCTTCCCCGGACACCCGTCGGGCACAAAACAGCCGCAACAAGGTGGATTACACCGTGGACCATGTGGGTGCCCTGTTGGCCACCGGCAAGTGGTCATTCGACTCGCCCGTGGCCAAGCAGCAGGTGGACAGCTTCTTTGTGCAGGGCTTTGCCGGCATTGCCGACGTGAAGGTCAAAACCGAGGCGCGCCGTTGTAATGCCCTGGGCTGCAGCAGTGATGTGGAGCGTGACGACGACACCAGCCTGGCCTTTGGCGCCGCCATTGGCCTGCGCACGGTCTGGGATATCGGTCTCAGCCTGCAGTACATGCAGTACGTGGACAAGGAATACATTACCGTCACCGGTATCGAGGGCGGTCTGGAGTGGTATTTCTGATACACTCGCGCTGGTTCTGTTTCCAGTCTGCCAGTGAGATTGTCACCCAAGGAGTCCTGATGAATCCCGTTGCCCTCGAGCGCGCTGCGCTGAAGTCCCTGATGTTGCTGCCGCGGCCGATATTGTCCCGGTTGGCCGCTGGTCTGGAAACCCGAGGCCGTGATCATCTCGACCCCCATATCCGTTTTCTGCTTGCCCTCAGTGCGGCAAAGCCTTCACTGAATACGGTGCCGGTGGCGGAAGCCCGCAAGCTCTACCGAGACATGATTGCCTTGCTGGATGTGGCCGAGCAACCGCTGCCTGTAGTGGTGGATCATCAGGTGCCAGTGGAAGGTGAAACCACCGTGCTGGTGCGCCGCTACCGCCCGGAAAATGCGCCGCGACTGGCCCCGGCCATCCTGTTCTTCCACGGTGGTGGTTTCACTGTCGGAGGCGTGGAAGAGTACGACCGCCTCTGTCGCTATATCGCCGAGCGCACCAATGCCGTGGTGCTGAGCGTGGACTACCGGCTTTCACCAGAGCATCCCTCCCCCACTGGTGCCAATGATTGCCTGGCAGTATGGCGCTGGTTACTGGATAACGCGGCCGCTCTGGGGCTGGATGCCGGGCGTCTGGCGGTGATGGGCGACAGTGCCGGTGGCAACCTCAGCGCGGTGGTTTGCCAGCAGGCCAAACTGGCAGGGTTGCCACTCCCTGCGCTGCAAGTGCTGATTTACCCCACCACCGATGGCGCTCTGGAGCACCCTTCTGTGCAGAGCCTTGGTCAGGGTTTCGGCCTCGACCTGCCACTGCTGACCTGGTTCCGTAGCCACTTCATACCCGATCTGGCACTGATCGAAGACTATCGTGTTTCTCCGCTGCGCAACCCGGATCTCAATGGTCTCCCGCCGGCCATCCTGATCACCGCCACGGATCCTCTTCGGGATGAAGGTCTGGAATACGGCGAAAAACTCCGCGCCGCCGGTGTCGATGTCATCAGCCTGGATTACCCGAAGCTGGTGCACGGTTTCATCAGCATGGGCGGCGCCATTCCGGCGGCGCGCAAGGCGGTGGACGAGATTTGTGATGCGGCGGTGAAGCAGTTGAAAGTTTAAAGTTGAAAGTTAAAAAGGCGCGAGACAGGTTTTGCCGTTCTGGATCTTTGTGCCCGCGCCCTTACCGGTGAACGCGGGCAAGGTATTGCAAAACCCGCTGGCCTGGCCCGCGTTTCAACTTTGAACTTTTAACTTTCAACTCGCCTTCAAAACTCCCCCACAAACTGATTATAAAACTGCCTTGCCGTGCGCCCGGATCGCACACCCTTTTCGATGGAGAACCGTCGCGCTCGAATGTGCAGTTGCTGGCTGTCGTTCACCTCGCCGAACAGGTGATCCACGATGGCGAAATACTGTGGCTCACTGATCGGATAAAAACTCAGCCCGAGACCGAAACGGTCCGCCAGGGAAATTTTTTCTTCCACGGCATCGCCGTGATGCAGCTCGCCATCCACCACCCGGGACTGGGCATTGTCTTTCATGTATTCCGGCAGCAGATGACGACGGTTACTGGTGGCATAGATGCGCACGTTCTCCGGCGGTAATTCCAGTGAGCCTTCCAGCACACTTTTCAGATGTTTGTACTGGTTTTCACCGTCTTCGAATGACAGGTCATCACAATAAATGATGAACCGCTGCTGGCGGTCACGAATGTCATCGACGATCTCCGGCAGGTCGTGAAGATCATCCTTGTCCACCTCGATGACGCGCAGTCCCTTGCGGGCATATTCATTCAGTAGCGCCTTGACGATAGAGGACTTGCCGGTGCCACGGCTGCCCCACAGCAGCACGTGGTTGCAAGGTTGGCCAGCCAGAAAGCGCTCGGTGTTCTGGATGATTTTCTGTTTCTGGGTATCGATGCCGAGCAGGTCCTCCAGACGCACAGGATCCGGTTTGGGCACCGGTCGCAGGGTGCCGGTTCGGCCTCGCCAGATGGCGGCAGGCAGGGTGCGCCAGTCGATGGGCTGGGTCGTTGTCATAGGTTCCTCGCGGGCCAGAAAAATACTCAGCGTAAATTTTAAAGAATTTCGTTCAGCCAGGCATGCGTTGGCGCGTCGCTTTGTCTATGCTTGCAGCAGGAGATGATTCCCCCACCGCTTGAGGAGAACCCGGATGAAAGCTGCGTACCTGGCATTGCCGGCACTGGCACTGATGTTTGCTGGCTGCACCTACAAGTACGACACCGATTACCCCATGGGCCTGCCGGCCGATACCGAGAGCTGTCCGGAAGATCCGCCCAAGATGTGCACCCAGGATTACCGCCCGGTGTTTGGCTATGGCGAAGAGGGCGGCATCCTCGGTGAGTTCAGCAATGCCTGCATGGCCTGTGCCCAGGACGGGGTGATGTACACCTCGCCGAAAAAAGAAGCGTTGCCGGCGCCGGCTTCGGCTCCGGAAGCGGCTCCCGAATAAGCGAGCCTGCCGTTGACGTCATCCCTGACCCGGCTGCTGGACTTCGATGATCAGTTTCGTCGTGACAGCCAGCAGTCCCAGGCCTTTCTGCATCGCCGCGACCGGCGTTTTGCCCAGCAACAGCAAGAGCAAAAACGCCCCCTGACGGTGCCGGCGTGGCTGGCGGAACTGCATGCCCTCAACGACCAGCGCCAGAGTAAAGGTCCAGATCCGCGACTGCGCCGCTGGCGTCAGGCGCGCTGGATCTTTGCCGTGTTGGGTGCCGTGCTGGGCGCGGTCTTCATGGCGGGGCTGCTGGTATACGATGGTAGCCGGCAGATCAATGTGACCCTGTTGCTGGTACTGATGGGGTTGCAGCTGGCGTTGGCCTTGCTCACCAGCCTGCAGGCAGGGTTGGGATGGCAGCCCTGGGGTGGTCTGCTGGGTCGAACCGGCGAAGAGGGAGATCCGCTGCAAGCCCTGCGCCCTGCCCTGTCTGCGCGCATTGCCCATACCGGTGGCCTGATGTTTGCCATCAGCGGTCTGCTGACCTTGCTGATCATGGTGCTGGTGCAGGATCTGGCCTTTGGCTGGAGTACCACGCTACAGGCCTCTGCGGACAGCTATTACCGTCTGGTTTCCCTGGTGGCCCTGCCCTGGCAGGCCCTGTGGCCGGATGCCGTCCCCAGTGCGGAACTGGTGGCTGCCTCGCAGTATTACCGGCTCAATGAAACGCCGGTCAGTGATCCTGCCCTGCTGGGTACCTGGTGGCCTTTCGTGCTGATGGCCTGGCTCACCTACGTGTTGTTCCCCAGGTTGTTGCTGTTGCTGCTGGCGGCCCTGCAGGTGCGTGGCCGGGCGGGCAGCGCCCTGCGCAATCACCCCGGTTATCAGCCGCTGTTCTACCGATTCGACACGCCCTGGGTAGAAACCCGCGGTGAAGAGGAAGTGGCGAGGGAGCCGGCGCCGGCGCAGGTTAATGTCTCTCCGCTACCTGCCAGTGGCACCCTGATCCACTGGGCCGGTGCGGGCCAGACCAGCGATGAACTGATCCAGCGGCTGAGTCATGATGCTGCGCCTCTGCAGTTGCGGGCTGGCGGTAACAGCAGTCTGCAAGACGATGCGGCCACCTTGCAGCAGGCCGGCGAGCGGAGACAGCCCGTGATGCTGGTGGCCCGGGGCTGGGAGCCGCCCACCGGTGAGCTCAGTGACTTCCTGTTTGATGCCCGTGAGCAATGGCCTGCCGGTACCCTGATTGCGCTGGTGCCGCTGGCCGATGAACAGGGCGGAGAGCTGGCTGATGAGACCTTGCTGGCCCAGTGGCAGCGCTTTATTGAGCGTCAGAAAGACGCCAACCTGCTGCTTTGCGCGGCGACGCACCCGTAGGGCGGAAATCGGCGAAGGCCAATCTCCGCCGCTTGAAAATTGATGCACACAACACGCTGACACCATGGACGACAACGGCAAGACACAGACCCCTGACGATCGCCACAGCGACAGCCCCCTGCCCCGTTTTGCGGTGGTGGGTCACCCCAACAAGGGCAAGTCCAGTGTGGTCGCCACCCTGGCGCAGAACGACTCCATTGCCATCGCCATGGAGCCTGGCACCACCCGCGACAGCCACCGTTATCCCATGAAGGTGGATGACGTCACCCTCTACGAGTTGATCGATACCCCCGGTTTCCAGCGCCCGCGCAAGGTACTGGCCTGGTTGCAGGGCCACAGTCTGTCCGCCTCGGATCGCCCGGATACCGTGGCTGCCTTCGTCAACCAGCACAGCGATGATCCGCGTTACCACGACGAATGTGAGCTGCTGCGTCCCATCGTGGAAGGCGCTGGCATCATCTACGTGGTGGATGGCTCGGTGCCCTATAACCGCGAGCACGAAGCGGAGATGAATATCCTGCGCTGGACCGGTCGGCCCAGCCTGGCGCTGATCAACCAGATCGGCAGTGATGATTACAGCGCCGACTGGGAGGCGGCCCTCGGCCAGTACTTCCAGATCGTGCGCCGCTTTGATGCGGTACGCGCGCCCTTCGAGAAACATCTGGAATTGCTACGCAGTTTTGGCGAGCTGGAACCCAACTGGCGCGAGCCTCTGGATGCCGCGCTGGAGTACCTGCAGGCGCTCAAATTTGGCCGTGATCACCAGGCGCTGGAATACATTGCCGATGCCCTGATCGAAATGCTTGGTCACCAGCAAACCGCACGCCTCGGCGAACATGAAAGCGCTGCGCCGTTGCTGCCCACCTTGCGCCAGCGTTGGCAGGCCTGGCAGCGCGAACGGGAACAACGCCTGCGACACAGCGTGGAAGACCTCTACCAGCACCGCCGCCTGCAGCGTCAGGAATCCGACCTGTCGCTGCCGGACGGCGATGACCTGTTTGGCGAACGCACCCGACAGCTATGGGGGATCAGCAAGGGCCAGCTGGCTGCCGCCGGGTTTGGTGCCGGGGCGGTGGGCGGTGCCGGCCTGGATGCCGTCACCCTCGGGCATTCACTGGGGACCGGAGCCCTGATCGGTGGCTTGCTGGGGGCCGCGGGCAGTTACTACTACAGCGACAAGCTGACCAAGGTGAAGCTGGGCCCTCTTAGCGGAGGCTTCCGGGAGGCGATCTATGGTCCGCTGAAGGATCCGCAGTTCGGCTATGTGGTATTGGGCAGGGCCCTGGTGCACTGGTATCAGATCAGTCAGCGGAATCATGCGGGCCGTGATGTGCTGGTGGTCACAGATAGCCAAGACCACTGGCTGGAGGAGCTGTCGCGCACTGATCGCAATGGTCTGCAGAAGTCGTTGCAGGCGCTGGCGCGCCGTCGTTTCGAACCGAGCAAACGGCAACGCCTGATCGAGCAATTGGAGCTGGCTCAGCAGGCATTCGCCCAGTGGCAGCTGGCGAAATTTTCATCACTTCACTAGTGCAATTTTAGTCACAAAGTTGGCGAGAACCCTGTCACAAGAACAAAAATTGCACGCCGCTCAGCCCTTAAAAAAGGCCTGGTAGCGGTTAGTGAAGGTTGTTCGGAGCCGTTACTGGCATGGTGGAATCGAGAGAACGAGGACACCCCATGCTACCCGAAGAAATCAAACTCAGACTGGCTTCCTTTTCCCGCCCTGCCTGGCGTCCCCAGGCCGGTCCTGCGGTACCGGGTGCCATGTCCAAGTTCGGTGGCCTGCCGTTATTGAAGCCAGGTGAATCCTGGCCGTGCTGTGGCCACTGTCATCAGCCCATGCAGCTGTTCCTGCAGCTGGAATCCCGGGATTTGCCGCGCAACTCGCGCTCTCCCTTCGGTGATGGTGTCCTTCAGGTGTTCTATTGCACCAATGGTGAAGAAGATTGCGAAGTGCTGGGTCAGTCCCACCTGCCCTTCTCCGATTCCACCCTGGTACGGGTGATTCCCCGTGAGCAGGCCAATGGTTTTGATGCCCTGCCGGTGCGGCAGCCCGATGCGGTACCGGAACGGGCCCTGACCGGCTGGATTCCCCTGTCCGACTACCCGGATCGCAAGGAAACCGCTGCCATCAATGACGAAGATCGTGATGGCACCCTCGCCCTGCTCCACGCCCATCGCCCGGCACCACGCCCCGGTGACAAGCTGATGGGCTGGCCGCACTGGACCGCCGACGTGGCTTATCCCTCCTGCCCGTGCTGTCAGGAGCCCATGCAGTTCGTGATGCAGCTGGACTCCGTGGACGCCCTGTCGTTCCGTTTCGGTCACTACGGCTGCGCGCACATTTTCCAGTGCGACACCCACCGCGACGTGATGACCCTAACCTGGCAAAGCCGCCCGGTTTAAGAGGCGCATCAAGCAACACGCTGCACGCACCACGCGGAAGCAAGCTCCGTGCCCAAGGTGCTTTTACGAAGCCGCTGTAGGAGCTTGCCTGCAAGCGATCCGAGCCTTGGCGAGGTAAGGATTCCAGAAGCGAGTTTCGAGTACCAAGTTTCGAAAACCTAAAACGGTGGAAAGGAACCAGGTTTGGAGTCTTGCCTTTCGTAGCTCGCCTATCGCAACCCGAAACTGCTCACCTTCCCAAAGCTCGGATCGCTTGCAGGCAAGGTTTAGCCCGCTTTTGATTTTCGGAACTCGAAACTCGAAACTCGAAATCCCCCTACTGCCCCCTTTCCTGCCGATACCGTTGTGGCGACACCCCCATCACCCGCTTGAACAGCCGGGAAAAATAATACGGATCATCATGACCCAGCCGAGAAGCAATCTCGGCCACGGTGTCTTCGGTGATATCCAGAAGATAGCAGGCATGACTCACCTTGATGCGCTGGAATGCCTGCATGGGGGTCTGCCCGGTCTGACGCTTGTATTCGCGAATGAAGTGATAACGGGACAGCTCACTGGTGGCTGCTGCCAGTTCATCCAGCGAAAGCCGGCGATGCAGGGCCGTCTGCAGGTAACCGTTCACCCGGTTCACATCCAGGGTGGCATGGCGCACGTCATGCTGGTGGCGCATCAGGGCCGCAAAGGCCAGCAGGCTGCGCAGCAGGTTGGCGGCATACACCAGGTGTTCCGGCTGCACGCGGGTGGCGGCGGCCAGCAGGGCCTGAAACTCCTCCGCCAGCCGCGAATGCACCCCTACCCGTACCTTTCGCCCTCCGGCACGCCCGGCAATTTCGTCAAAAAAGCGCGGCACCTCATGGCCACCCAGGTGCACCCAGTAAATGCTCCAGGGATCGCGACTGTCAGCCTGGTACCGATGGGCGAGGGCGGTGGGCAGCAATACCAGGTCGCCACCCTCCACGGCATAAGTGTTGTCTTCTACCTGTAATTCACCGCGCCCGCTGATGCAGTAGATCATCAGATAATCCGCCGGATTGTCACGCAGCATCCGGTGCCCACGGGCCTGTGGATAGAAGCCCACGCCATGGGGCATGCAGCCTTCACAGAGAGGGTGTCCGGCAATGCTGTCCAGCACAGCGGGAGGAATGATGGTGCGCTGGCCGGTGGCCGGGAGCGGCCAGCTCGAAGGTTCGGCCGGGGCGTGTGGAAGATGGGTTTCCTTGCTCATAAACAGCAATATAATCCATTAAGCGCAACAGAGGCTATCTGTCATGAGACAGTGCTGTGCTACAACAGACCCATACCGATAACGACTGACTTTCCGGAGAGCCCCATGAGCCGTCGCATGCCCCTGCTGATCAATGGTGAATTTGTCACCAGCACCACCGACCAGTGGATCCCGGTGACCAACCCCGCCACCCAGGAGGTGCTGTGCGAGGCGCCTGCCGCCACCCCGGCAGAAATGGAGCAGGCAATTGCCGCCGCCAAGGCAGCGTTCGAAAGCTGGAAGGAAGTGCCGGTATCCGAGCGGGCGCGGCTGATGCTGCGTTACCAGGCGTTGCTGAAGGATCATCAGGAAGAGATTGCCGAGATTCTCAGCCAGGAAACCGGCAAGACGTTTGAAGATGCCAAGGGCGATGTCTGGCGCGGTATCGAAGTGGCCGAACAGGCCGCCAACATCGCCTCCCTGATGATGGGCGAAACCGTGGAGAACGTGGCGCGCAGCATCGACACCCATTCCTGGACACAGCCGCTGGGTGTGTGCGCCGGTATCACTCCATTCAACTTCCCGGCCATGATCCCGTTGTGGATGTTCCCGCTGGCCATCGCCGCGGGTAACACCTTTGTGCTCAAGCCGTCCGAACAGGATCCCATGACCCCCAATCGGCTGGCAGAACTTTTCCTGGAAGCCGGCGCACCTCCCGGTGTGTTGCAGCTGGTGCACGGTGGCAAGGAACAGGTGGACACCCTGCTCACGCATCCGGATATCAAGGCCGTCTCCTTTGTGGGCTCGGTGCCGGTGGGCCAGCATGTGTACCGAACAGCCACCGACCACATGAAGCGCGCCCAGTGTTTTGCCGGTGCGAAGAACCACATGGTGATCATGCCGGATGCCAACAAGGAGCAAGTGGTCAACAGTCTGGTGGGCGCTTCTTGTGGTGCCGCTGGCCAGCGTTGCATGGCCATCAGCGTGGCGGTGTTCGTGGGCGATTCCAAAGCCTGGATTGATGAACTGAAAGACGAGTTTGCCAAAATTCGCCCCGGTGCCTGGAACGACCCGCAGGCCGCCTACGGCCCTCAAATCAGTCCGCAGGCAAAACAGCGTGTACTTACCCTGATCAAGCAGGGCAAGGGAGAAGGCGCCACCTGTTTGCTGGATGGCTCTGACTGCACCGTGGACGGTTTGCCCGATGGCAACTGGGTTGGCCCGACGCTATTCACCGATGTGACGGCGGAGATGTCCATCTACAAGGAAGAAATTTTCGGTCCGGTATTGTGCTGTGTGTGTGTGGATTCCCTTGAGGAAGCCTTGCAGCTGGTGAACAACAGCCCCTATGGCAATGGCACTTCCATCTTCACCGCCAGCGGTGCAGCGGCGCGTAAATACCAGCATGAAGTGGAAGTGGGGCAGGTGGGCATCAATGTGCCGATCCCGGTGCCGCTGCCGTTCTTCAGCTTCACCGGCTGGAAGGGCTCTTTCTACGGTGACCAGCATGCCTACGGCAAGCAGGCCGTGCGTTTCTACACCGAAACCAAGACGGTCACCAGTCGCTGGTTCGAAGATGACATCCCGGCCAGCGGCCCGAACATGAGTATTCATCTGAAATAAGTAGCCCGACACCGTAGGAGCTTGCCTGCAAGAGATTCTGCCATGCCAGTAGAACCTCGCTTGCAGGCAAGCTCCTGCGGAGAAGAACGAAAACCGAGCGAGAAAAAACCGTGGATTTTTCTTTTACTGAAGAGCAGCAGGCATTTCGCGAAACAGCGCGACAGTTTTCTGAAAAGGAACTGGCGCCGTTTGCCGCTGAATGGGATGCGAAAAGTATTTTTCCCAAGGACGCGATACGCAAGGCGGGCGAGCTGGGATTCTGTTCCCTGTACTGTTCTGAAGAGCTGGGCGGGATGGGCTTGTCACGTCTGGACGCGGCGCTGATTTTCGAGCAGCTTTCCCAGGGCTGCACTTCCACTACGGCCTTTATCACCATTCATAACATGGCCACCTCCATGCTCACCCGTTATGGCAACGAGGCCATCCGCGCCCGCTGGGCGGATGACCTGATGAGCGGAGAGAAACTGGCGTCTTATTGCCTTACCGAGCCCAATGCCGGTTCCGATGCCGCGTCATTGGCAACCACGGCAAAAAAAGAGGGCGACAGTTATGTCCTGAACGGCGCCAAGGCATTTATTTCCGGCGCCGGGGATACCGATGTGCTGGTGTTGATGGCGCGTACTGGTGGGCCCGGTGCCGGAGGGATTTCCTGCTTCGCAGTACCGGCAGATACGTCCGGTATTTCCTATGGTCGCAATGAAGAAAAAATGGGTTGGAAGAGCCAGCCTACTCGTGCGGTGATCATGGAAGATGTGCGTATTTCTGCCGAATGTCTGATGGGCGAGGAAGGGCAGGGATTCAAGATCGCCATGGGCGGGCTGGACGGTGGCCGTATCAATATTGCCAGTTGCTCGCTGGGTGCTGCCCAGGCAGCCTTGAAGCAGGCGCAACAATACGTGCAGGAACGCAAACAGTTTGGCCAGACCATCAGTGATTTCCAGAGTGTGCAGTTCACTCTGGCAGACATGGCTACGGAACTGGTGGCAGCACAACAAATGGTTCGTCTTGCCGCCTGGAAGCTGGATCAGAATCACAGCGACAAAAGCATGGTTTGTGCCATGGCCAAACGCATGGCCACGGACCTGTGTTTCAACGTCTGCAACCAGGCGCTGCAGTTGCACGGTGGCTATGGCTATATCCGCGAGTATCCGCTGGAGCGTTACCTGCGCGATACCCGCGTGCACCAGATCCTGGAAGGCACTAACGAAATCATGCGCGTGATCATTGCGCGTAATGTGTTGAAGGATTTGTCGTTCCTTTAAAAAAACGCCGTAGGAGCCTGCCTGCAGGCGATCTTTTTTGGAGCAAGAAGGGACGTCTGAACTCGGAAGTGTCCGCAAAAAAACGAGAGTAGAAAGTCTTGCTTCCGACGTCAGACCCTTTGCTAAACGCATATCAATATCCAACCGTGAAAGCGGCAGGGAGAGATAACAATGAAAATCGGATTCTTCGGTGTCGGACATATGGGCGGCCCCATGGCGGCTAACCTGGTCAAGGCAGGTCATGAGGTCTCGGCCTTTGATCTGGTCCCGGAGCTGCTCAAAGGGGCGGTGGAAACGGGCGCCAAAGCAGCAGACAGTGCCGCACAAGCAGTGCAGGGTGCTGAAGTGGTCATCAGCATGTTGCCATCGGCAGGTGCCGTACGTGGGCTTTATCTAGGCGAAACGGGCGTGTTGAAGCAGGTCGATCCCAGCGCCCTGATTATCGACTGCTCAACGATTGATGCCGACACAGCCCGCGATGTGGCAGCCATTGCCAGAGAGCAGGACAGGGTAATGATTGACGCACCTGTATCCGGCGGTGTCGGTGGAGCAAAAGCCGGCACGCTGACGTTTATCTGCGGTGGTCCGGAAGATGCCATCCAGCGGGCTCGGCCAGTACTGGAATGCATGGGCGCCCAGGTGTTCAGAGCCGGAGATAACGGCGCGGGCCAGCTGGCGAAGATCTGCAACAACATGCTGCTGGCGATTCATATGATTGGCACTGCAGAAGCCCTGCAGATGGGCGCAGACCACGGACTGGATCCGGCGGTACTGTCCGAGATCATGAAGGCCAGCTCCGGTGACAACTGGTCCCTGGACAAGTACAACCCCTGGCCCGGGGTGATGGAAAATGTGCCAGCATCCAATGAATATGATGGTGGCTTTGCGGTGAAATTGATGAACAAGGATCTGGGGCTGGCGTTGCAGGCAGCACTTAGCACCCAGTCAGCCACCCCCATGGGTAACCTGGCGAAATCCCTGTATGCCGCCCACGGAAATCACGGCTATTCCGAGAAAGACTTTTCCAGTATTCAGCGGTTCTTTCGTCACAAGGACGGCGGTTAGCAGTTAACAATGAACAGTTAACAGTTAACAGTTAACAGTTAACAGCTAACAGCTAACAGCTAACAGCGAAAAAAGAAGGGGGCTTCCGGGGTTGGGTGCGCCCTTCTTTATTTCAGTATTGGCAGGATCCGCAGTAGCTATTTTCCGAGAATCTCCGGCTTCATGTCGTACAGGATTTTCAGTACTTCCGCCTGCTCCTGATCGCCCAGCCCCTGCGCTTTCATGGCATCCATGATGTCATCCAGCGCGGCAATCAGTTCGTCAGCGGTAATATTCATGCCGGCGTGGGCGTCAGGCATGGGTTTGCCTTCATAGGTTTCCACACCACTCAAGCCGGTGCAAAAAAATTCTGTGGCACTGTTGACCATGTCTTCCCTGGACATCTTTGCATGGGAGAAGCGGGTGCCGATCAGGGCATTGTCAAAATGGTTGGCAACGGCCTTTTCAGTGACGGCGCGAACACCCTCGCGTCCGCCCATCCGTTCATAAAGGGAGGGGGTTTCCATGTCCATCTCCTGTCAAAGTTGTGCATTCACATTTTTCTGTACAACCCTTTAACCCTAACGGCAGGGGCTTTCCTGGTCTCAAGAAAAATAGCTATAGAAATCAGATTCACAAGATTGAATGGCTATGACCGGGAAGAGAAAAATGCATGCTGGGCAGTCGGAGGTGGGTCTGGTAATGATTCAGGTTGTTCTGGGAGGCAAAAAAACGCCCGCATAAGCGGGCGTTTTTTTATATCGCGAGCGAACTAGAGGCTTTCCAGCCACTGCACCAGCTGCGTAGTGTTGTAGCCGTTCTGAGGATATTCGGAAGCAAACTTGTTGATGTCCTGCTTCACTTCATCCAGGTAACCTGCGATGGACAGCGGGCTGCCATCCAGCAAGCCGGAGATCAATGCTGTCAGCAGAATATCGGTGGCTTCGGTCTTTTCGCTCACACCCGGGAAGGCATCGATGCTCAGCATGACCTCACCCAGCTCTTCCGGATCACCGAAGACTTTCTTCAGCATCTCGTCAATCAGGTCGGTGAGAGCAATGGCTTCCGGTACCTCTGCCAGAAGATCAATGGCCGGCTGCAGCAAGCTGCCACTGGTTTGTCCCAGCAAGGTGTCCAGAAGACGATTGAGTAGCTCGGCCAGTTCCGGCTCGTGCAGCAGCACGGTGTTCAGATCCGCCAGGGAGGCCTGGGCGTTGGCCAGGCAGGTGCTGGCATCGCTGCCACACTGGAAGGCGCCAAGAATCTCGTTGAGCAAAGGCTTAACGGTGGGCATGGAGTCCAGCAGTGGGCTGATCAGGGCCAGGGCTTCCGGACTCAGGTTGTCCAGGAGTTCATCCACATCCAGCGGGATGTCATTGTTGCCGTCGTCACCCAGCAGATCATCGATGATGCCGCCCAGCGCGGGCAGGGTGTCGATGATGTCGTAGGCAGCCAACAGTTCGTTGAGGAATTCGAACAGGTCGAAATTGGCGGGATCCTCGTCGTAGGCACTGTTAATCAGGTCTGCCAGGCCGGGAATGGCGTCAAGCAAGTCACCCAGGCCCTCCAGAAGGTCCAGATTGCTGGGCTCAGACAGGTCTGTGTTCGGGTCAAGATCCGCAACCAGATTGTCGATGAACGTCGGATCCAGCGGTTCGCCACCGGTGGACTCCACCACAGGGCCGATCAATTCACCGCTGTTGATCAGGCAGGTGAGGGCGGCGGTGTCGCTGCCGCAGATCGCCGCCATACCGCCACCCAGATTCAGGGTCGCGTCGGTGTTGCCAACGATTTCCGCCAGACACAGCTCAGCGTTCGCTTCACTGGTATCCACCATTGCATCAGCAGCAGCAGGGCATAGTGTCTGGGACAAGGTGTTGTCATTGCTGATCAGCTGCATGGCATTTTCAAGATCCTGGCCCGCCGCGACCAGGCACTGGTACAGGGTCTGCCCCTCTTCGCAGTCCAGCAGCTCAATCACTTCTTCCGGGGTGGTCTCGGGATCGCTTTCGATGATATCGACGATGCAGTCTTCCACGGTTTCAGCATCCGGACACACCAGATCCACCAGGTCGTTGTCATCATCCAGCAGATCATCCAGATCGCCGCCGGCACCACTCAGGCTTTCTTCAAGACAGGCGGGGAGGAAGCTGATTTCGGTAACCAGCGTAATCGCCGTGGTATCAAGCTCCGCCTGGGCGGTGGCGACCGGACACAGTGCTTCCAGGTGCTGATCGTTGTCGTTATAGATCACGCCCAGCGCTTCATTCTCACAGGCCACCACATCGGCAGCAGTGAGAGAGGCGCCTACCGCAAGCGTGGCGCTCAGCGTCGGGCAGACAGTGGCGATAAACTGGTTGTTGGTAAAGACAAGGTCGTTGATCAGCGGATCGTCACTGACTTCTTCACCGGAATTGCCAGTGGGCTGATTAGACGATTTTTTGCTGACGAAAGCATCACTGCCACCGCCGCCGCCACAGGCGACCAGCGCAGACAGGAGCAACATCGCCAGAACATAGCGAAGAATGGACATAAGCAAGCCTCAATCCATGAGTAGATGTGTGCCCCGTTGCGATTTGTCGCGCTTACGGGACAGTCGTTCCCAAGGCGGAGAATATAACGGCTTCTCCTGAAAATCCGCAGATTTGTGAAGTGGTTCCGTTCGGTTTGAGTAATGGGTCGCGGTTGAATTTGCTGATTTTCATCAGTCCAAATTCTTAATTAAAGGACGGTATGAGAGATGCGTGGGGGGAGGGGGAAAATAGATTTCCCCGAAGAATTATGCGTCGCTGGATCGTGAAAGAATAAGAATAAAGTACTGGCCTTAAAATGCCCTTAAGTAGCAAAAAAACGAGTGTCTGGTAGCCGCCCAGTATATAAATAATTTTTCTTTTGGTCGGACAATCCGGGCGGTGTTGAGGGTTCAGCGATGTTGCAAGGGCATCCATGGATGCAATCATGTTGGTTTGACAGGTATTAATTCTCCGAGCCTTTGTCCTGCTTTATTTTCTTCACTTCCTTGACCATCCTGGCAAAGCTGCGGCCCTGGGCCCGTTTTTCGGCCAGGCTGGCGGTGGCCTGGGCGTTTTCCCGCAGCAGCTTCTGGTAGTTGTGCAGGCGGCGCGGATCAAGCTGGCCATCTTCAATGGCCTGACGCACAGCACAGCCCGGTTCGGATTGATGCTGGCAATCGGCAAAACGGCATTGCCCGGCCAGTTGCTCGATGTCATCGAACACCGTTCCAAGGGAATGTTCCACTTCTGCCACCCGTAGTTCACGCATGCCCGGCACATCCACCAACAAGCCACCTTCGGGAAGAATATGCAGCTCACGGTGAGTAGTGGTATGGCGGCCCTTCTTGTCCTGTTCACGAATGCCGCCGGTAGCTGTGAGGGAGGCCCCGGCCAGACTGTTCAGCAGGGTGGACTTGCCCACCCCGGAAGAACCCACCAGCGCTACTGTGGTGGTGCTGTCGATCCAGCTGCGCACCCCGGAAAACGTGTCTGGGTCCAGGGCGTTGATCGCTTCCACGGCCACCCCGGCCTGAGTGGTACGGGCACGACGTACATAGTCATCCACATCATCCGCCAGATCCGTCTTGGTCAGCACAATCACCGGCAGGGCGCCGGCTTCAGCGCACAAAGCCAGATAACGTTCCAGCCGGGACTCGCGGAACTCGTCATTGCAGGAGGTGACGATGAAAAGAATGTCGATATTGGCGGCAATAGGCTGAAGCTCGTGACGGGTACCCGCACCGAGCCGGCGAAACAGACTCTTGCGCTCCAGCACCTGTTCTAGCAGAGACAGCGAAGCATCCAGCACTACCCAGTCGCCTACCGTAGGGCGCTCCTCGCCCGGTCCGTCTCGAAGTGCCGCTGACATTTCAACAAGGTGCTCGCCGGTGGCCGTGAACACCGTCAGTTTCGAGCGCTGCACAGCGGTAACCCGCCCCAGCCTGCTTTCGAGAAGGTCGATATCGGTCAGTTGCTGTGTGAAGAAGGGCACCAGACCGAGTTGGAGGAGGAGATCAGTCACGTTTCTACTGGTGTGAATAAAGGAAATGTCAGTAAAGCAAAGCCCACCGATTTAGGCTAGGAATGGATCGGAAGCGCCTATTGGTAGAGCCTTTCAAAGCCCGATACCGTGAATCCATTCATGCGACGATTGCCCACCAGAATGATAGGTACCCCCTTTCCGTTGAGTTGCCTGAAGCCTTGCTTGCCTTGTTGGCTGGTTTCAACATCGTATTCTGTATAAGGAATACCCTTACGCTCGAAATAGCGCTTGGCTTTGTCACACACACCACACCAGCTGGCCGAATACATGATTACCTGTTTTTTAGAAGGGCGCTCAATCGTGTACTTGCCCAGGCTCTCATAGGTGACGCTTTCAAATGTGTTGATCTGCAGATCCAGAGATTCGGCAGCCTGATCCTGAGGGGCCTGGTCGGAAAAGTGAACCTTGCCCTGGTCGTCTACCCAACGGTAAATGCCGGACGACCAGGCCCCTGCACAAAGGCAGACCAATAACAGTGAAAGCAATACCTTCATTGTGATTCCTTCGTGTGTTGCCTGAGGTGATGGCAGGTCATGTTATCTGCCCCGGTTCCGATATTTTCTGACATATCCGGCAATGACAGCAGAGTACCATATCAGGTTGATTGCCCCGATAACGATGGGCAGGAACCACATCTCGATAAAAGTGTTGATCTTTGCGTTACTCGGGTTCTGTATGTCGTAGATGACCTCAACCGTAGTGCCAATCTGGTCATCGCATTCCCAAAAATAACGTATTTCATCCACGGTGCCCGAGATCGTACGATCAGAACCGAGTTGGACAACGGGAACGCGGCTATATCTGGAATTCTGTCCTCCCGTACGAAAGGAGCGGCAATCCACAATTTCACCCTGTTCTGTTCCTGTATAACTCAGTGCGGCGAACGTGTCTTTTGATACCAGATACAGACCGACAGCAGGGCCGAGCAGTATCATGCTCAGGAATGCTGCGCCTATCAGATAGCCAATGATCTTCACGATGGCCCCCGGGATTTGTTACGTTAATTTTCTTATTGTGTAGATTATTTTTGAGCAGAGTTGCTTGTTAGTTGATCCTCTTGCGAAGCAATCACTCGCCAGCTTTATACCTTTGAATTTTCCACCTTGATAAAGCGATAAAAGCCACGCCGAGGGAGAGAGCCACTACCCCATGAAACTCTGACGGCTCTGCTGAAACAATTTTATAATACATGCCTGGCTCACGGCCAATAACAAGGTCAATTGCGGACTGCCAAAAACCGACGGGAAGAAGTCCGAAAAAATAGAGAACTGCATAAATAATGCATAGAAATCCCAGCCCCAAAGAAAGCCACCTCATAGTGCCGCACTTAGCCTGAGCAAACATGACGCCGCAATCACCGGACCAGTGTAGAGGAGCAATTTTTGTGGTAAAAGAGCGAAGCGATACCATAAAAATTGAGGAGCGTAACTGGGGCCGAGTGAATTGCCTTGTTAGGTGATTTACCAAAAAGACTGTAACGCCTTCCGAATTTCATGCTGATCATAAGTATATTCATCTTCTGTAAGGCACCAGATGAGGTATTCGCTCACTGCCTTCTTATGCCCCGGACTCATGCTTTCGAACTTAGAAGAGCCATACTCATCCAGGCTCGTGAGATGAAACAAAGGATCATCAACCTCTCCTTTGATACTCTCAATAATGAAAGCAGGAAGATGGAACCTCATTCCATCAGCATCAAAGAATGACAAACTGCTATGACACCTCTGAAGCTCTGCCCCCGATAACTTACTCCACTGTTCCTTTTCATCCTTTGCCCTAGCTCTCTTTTGCTCAGACACAGTTTCATAGTCATCAATCGCTTGCGCTTGCCAGAGCCCGACTCCGTTACCCAACACTACCCCAGAAAAAGCCTTTTCGATCCTTTCGATAATCTGCTCCTTGGCAAAACCATGATAGTTTTCTACTTCGTAGCAGTATCCGCAATTTAGACACACAAAATACGCTGTGGAGCCCTTAATATCGGGGCCGTAATAATCGGTATTACACTGGTGGCATTTCACTGCAATTTCCTTGATGCACCATTTTTTCACCTAACAGCGAATTAATTAGAACGTTCCGTATAACTCGGTTCTATATAACTCTGGGCGGACAATCCTGGATACGATCACAGCAATCTGCTTGATTATAAAGAGAATTGCAAAGGGTGAGGGTGTTTGGAAGAGGGTGTTCTGTTGAAAACAGAAAAGCCCGCGCAAGGCGGGCTTCTGTTGGTGAGCGTTTGCTAATCAGGCGGTTTGTGGTTTTTCGTGCATGCGGTTGGCGCGACGGAAGGTGCCCAGGTCGTTGAAGCGTACGCCGTTTTCCTTCATTACCACATGGGCGCGCTTGGCGGTCATCTGGCGGATGTAGAAGGGGTCGCGGACCACAAAGTGGTGGATGGCGTGGGTGCTGCCGAAGTTGAAGCAGAACGCCTGTACCGGCCACAGCCACCATACATTCAGTACCTGACACTGTTCGGTGATCTTGCCCGGCTCATTGTCGCCGTAGTAATGCATGTTCGATGAGATGAAGTGCAGGCAGAAGGTGCGCAGCATGTTCGGGGCGATCAGGACCACGATCAGCGGAGTGATCCAGCTCAGCTGTGCAGTGACCACTTCCGGCCAGGCGATGCTGGTGCCTGCCAGCCAGGCGGCGCCATTGATCAGGTGATAGAGCACAAAGAAGTGCCACACGGCGTGGGTCGCGATGCCCAGCGGGCTGTAGCTGACCAGGCTGATCAGGCGGAAGTTTTTCAGGTCCTGTTTGGTGATCAGGCCGCGACGGTACAGACGGGTGGGTTCGGTGAGGTACTTGCCGGCACGCAGGTACACGGACAGCATGCCATCGCCCACCATCAGCAGGCGCTTGAGGCCCCACTTTTCACCGTTGGTGATGCCGCGCTCTTCCAGATCAGTTTCCATGCCGGAATGCTTGTGATGATGGAAGTGCAGGTGGCGGCGCACCCAGGGGTTGATGACGTTGGGGCGCAGCAGGTAGATGCCGGTCATCATCAGGTTGTGCATGAACTTGTTCTTCTTGAAATACATCAAGTGAATCAGGTCATGTTCCAGTTCGTGCAACAGTGAGGTCCAGAAGGCGGTGAGGACGATCACGGCCCAGGCGGGCATGATACCTTGCAGGTAGAGCACGGCGTTGACCAGGGTGCCGGTGACAGCAAGGCTGAAAATACCAAAGCCAATGGCATTCTGGTGCTTGAGCCAGCCGTGGCGTTGCCGTATATCATCACTGATGGCGATGATTTCACGCTGAATTTTTTTATCTGTGGCGGACTTGCCGCGAGCGGGTGCTGTAGCCATGGGAAATCTCCATTTCTCGATGGAGACCACTTTAGGTGGGGCCGGGAAGGAAAACTCGGCTTTGCCCGCCAACCGTTTGACCGGGGACGCCAATGTCAGAAAAAAAACAGGCGACAGCGCTTCTCATGGGGCCGCTACTCCATTTGTTGCATGAGCGCGGCCTGGATGGGGAGGCGATCCTGCGTCGCAATGGCCTGGATCCTGCGGTTATCCGCGATCCTGAGGCCAAGCTGGATGCGGCGGTCACCACCGCCTTACTGGACGACTGCCTGCAGGAGCTGGGCGACCCGGGCATGGCCATCGAGGTGGCCCGCCACGCGGAATACAGCACGTTCGGGGCCCTCGGCCTGGCAGTGGCAGCAGGGGGCGACCTGTACAGTGTGCTTAACCGCATCACCCGCTTTCATCGCTTGATCAGCGATCTGGTGGTGACGGATCTGGTGGCCGACGATGACAGTGTGGCGTTGTGCTTCCGTTCCAATACCGACCATCAACCGCACCCTCAGGCCATTGCCTTCGTGATGGCCACCATTGTGCGGCTGCTGCGGATTCGTATTCATCGTGACCACAACCCGGTGGCGGTGTCGGTGCCGGAATGGGTGGAGGACGGCCTTCGTCAGGCCATGGCCCGCTATTTACGCTGCGAGGTGACGGTGGCGGACCACTACAGCCTGGCGTTTGACAAGGCCAATGCCCAGCAGATGCTGGCCGCCAGCGATACCCAGCTGGCCGCCATGCTGGACGCCACCCTGGCGCAACGGCTGGCAGAGGCGGAGCAGGCCTCACTGGCCAGCCGGCTGACCCTGTGGATCGAGCAACGGCTGCCGGATGGCGAGCCCGCCCAGGCCGATGCGGCGGAAGAGTGCTGCATGAGCATTCGCAGCCTGCAGCGTCGCCTCAGTGATGAGGGGCTCAGCTGGAAGCAGTTGCTGGAAGATACCCGCAAGACCCTGGTCGAACGGCACCTGCGCACCCCGGGGATGACGGTGACGCAGATGGCGTTTCTGTTGGGCTTTTCCGAGGTGAGTGCGTTCTCCCGGGCGTTCAAAAAGTGGTACGGGGTATCGCCTAGTCAGTTTCGATAAAGGCAGAAGCGGTTTTTACCACAGAGGTCACGGAGATCACTGAGGAAAAATCGGCGATGTGCCAGCATTTACGTATCCGGTGTTAATTGACGGTGATCGCGAGTGACGAGTTTCGAGTTGCGAAAGTCAAAAACAAAACCCGGCCAGAAGGAAGGTTTTGCTTTTCGAAACTCGCTTCTCGTAACTCGTCACCCGGTTATTCCTTGCCGTCATGGTTTATCTCAGTGGTCTCTGTGACCTCTGTGGTAAAAAAAGCCTTTCAAGTCCTCGCCCGCGCCACCCGCTTGTGTTGCGCCAGCAGGTGGCGCGCCAGGTCGGTGAGTTCGGCGATGCTGCCGACCACCGCATCCGGGCGGTGGGGGTGCTTGATGGTGTCCGGGAAGATCTTGTCCAGCCAGGCCTGATCCCAGCCGGCGCCATTGTAGAAAATGGAGGTGATCCCTGCTTCCTTGGCGGCGATCACGTCCGTGGTGCTGTCGCCGATGTACCAACAGTCCGGCCCCGGCTCCAGTTGCAGTGCCTCCATGGCCTTTAGCAGCATGTCCGGTGCCGGTTTGCGTTTGGCCACATCGCTGCCGCAGACCACTACGTCGAACAGATCTTCCCAGCCGATCCCGTCCACCAGTGCCAGTTCGTGTTCAAGAAAATCCCGCTTGCGGTTGGAGATCAAGCCAGTGCGAATACCAATGGAGCGGATGTGTTCCAGCTGCTCACGGATGTCGTGTTCCAGTGGGAATACCTCTTCCACATATTTCTTGTAGGCCTGATCAAAAGCCTGGTGGGCGCGTGCCTTGGCGTCCTGGTCGCTGCCAAACAGCACTTCGAAGATATCAGTACGGGAAATTTTGCGCTGCGCCACGATCTTGGGGTGCAGGCGGTGATGGTCTTTCACGTACATGAGCAGCTTGGCATCTTCAATGGTCTTGGAATCATCCGGTTCCAGCAGCTGGTCCCAGAGGTCCAGCTCCCGCAGATGCGGCAGCACGTCATCGACAGCGTGGTACATGGCATCGTGGGTATCCACCAGGGTGGCATGCCAGTCCAGCAGGATGGCTTCGGGATGGGCGCTGGGCAGTTGCAGGATGCTCATGGACACTTTTCCCCTGACGTTTTCTGTGACGAAAGTCGGATGGTCTCCCCATAGTGAATACCGCGCATGAGGGTGACGTCAAAGTCTGCTGTGAACCCGTAGTCATTATTGTGCCGTGATTTCATGTGGGCATCGTGACTATGGTTCAAAACTGTGTTCATATCAGCCATGGAACAGATGCAACACGGTAGTGCCATTGCTGCTGATTCCATGCCAGGGAGCGGCAGCCTTTAAAAGGACAACCAGGGACGAACATCATGGCTAAGACTTTTCCTTTGAAGGGCCTCGGTGCGCTTGCGCTGATGGCACCTCTTGCTTGCGTGGCCGCAGAAACCGATTCCTCCTTTTCACTTTATGGCTATGCCATGGTGGATTACGTGCAGGCGTTTGATCGCCCCAATCCTGACTGGGAAGCCACACTGCGCCCCAGTCGTATCCCCACCCATGCCAGTGACGTGGGCAGTGACGGCCAGGCGATACTGAGTGCCCGGCAGAGCCGCTTTGGTGTGGATGCCGCCACCATGGCGGGCGACAGCATGCTGACCACCAAGTTCGAATTTGATCTCTATGGTGTCGGGGCCGATGAAGGCCAGACCACCATTCGCCTGCGCCATGCCTATGGGGAGTGGAAGTCCATTCTTGCCGGGCAGACCAACAGTGTGTTCATGGATGGCGATGTGTTCCCCAACGTGATCGATTACTGGGGTCCGTCCGGCATGGCCTACCTGCGTAATCCGCAGATCCGCTGGACACCTGTGAAGGGGGATTCCACCGTTGCCGTGGCTATCGAAACCCCGGGGAGCGGGGTGGACACCACGGGCACGGCCCAGTCTGGCCATAACCCTTACCCGGATCTCACAGCGCATTTTCGCCAGGTGGGCGACTGGGGGCATTTCCAGGTAGCGGGAATTCTTCGTCAGGTGGCCTACGACACACCCGGTACCGGTGATGCCAAGCCGGAAGACAGCGAGTTTGGCTGGGGCGTCAACCTGACCACTACGGTCAATGTCATGGAGCGTGACCGTCTGATCCTGGGCGTGCTGCATGGGGAAGGGGTGTCCAACTACATGAATGATGGAGGCACGGACATGGCGCTGGATGGCGGCACCGTGGCGGACCCGGATTACCAGGTAGTACCGGTGACCGGTCTGGTGGCCTACTACGAGCATGGCTGGAGTGATGCCTACAGCACAGCCTTTGGTTACAGCTCCACAGAAATCGACAACATGGATCTGCAAGGCCCGGATGCCTTCAACAAGGGTGAGTATGCCTCCATCAACCTGCTGCATACCCCCAATGACAAGGTGATGATGGGGGTCGAGTACCTGTTCGGAAAGCGCACCGCCAATGATGGTGACAAGGGCTATGATCGCCGTGTGCAATTCAGTGTGAAGTACAACTTTTCCAGCGGAAACCTGCTGTAATCAGCGGGCTGGCTCATAGAAGAGAGGGAGCAATGACAATGCAATATTCTCGCAAGTTTTTCAGCCTGCTGTTTGCCGGCATGCTGGCCATGGCCAGCGCCAGTTGTTCAGCGGAATCCGGTGCGCCTGCAGCAGCGGGTATGGTCGATAGCAAGCTGACAGAGAAAAACATCAACGCCGAATTGAAAAAAGCCTATGACAAGTACAAGGGCCTCAAGGAGGGTGCGAACGCGGATTATATCCCGGCGCTGGACAAGGTGGATTCCAATATCTTCGGCATCGTGCTGGTGACGGTGGACGGCAAAGTGTACAGCGTGGGCGATATCACTTCCGAAGTCTCCATCCAGTCCATTTCCAAAGTGTTCACCATGGCGCTGGTGACAGAAGAAAAAGGCACTGCGCTGCTGCCTGAAAATGTAGGGGTGGATGCCACCGGCCAGGTGTTCAATTCCATCCATGCCATCGAGCAGTATCAGGGGCATGAGATGAATCCTCTGGTTAACGCCGGTGCGATCACTACCACCAGTCTGGTGGAAGGCAAGAGCTACAATGAAATCTGGAACAAGATCCTGAATTACTACGGTGAATTCGCCGGTCGTGAGTTGACAGTCCTGGAAGATATCTACAAGTCGGAAGCGGCAACTAACCAGCGCAATCAGGCCATCGCTCATCTGATGTATGCCTATGGCCATATCGAAGGTGATCCTCTGCAGGCCACGGACATTTATACCCGTCAGTGTTCCGTGGGAGTCAATGCCAAAGACCTGGCGGTGATGGCTTCCACTCTGGCGAATGCTGGCACCAACCCTGTGACAGGAAAAGATCTGGTCAAGCCTGCTGATATACCGGAAATTCTGGCAGTAATGGCAACGGCTGGTCTTTATGATGATGCCGGTAAATGGCTGTACAAGACCGGCCTGCCCGCCAAGAGTGGGGTCGGTGGTGGTATCATCGCCATTTCTCCGGGCAAGTTCGGTATCGCGGCCATCTCGCCGCCGCTGGATGCGGCGGGTAACAGTGTGCGTGCCCAAAAGGCGATTGCTGACATCTCGGCAGCGCTGGGGGGGAATCCCTATGAGGTTCAACCGTACGGTAAGTAATGACTGATCGCATCTCAGCCGGCCCGATGTTTTCCCGCAAAGGAGCAGGCACCACAATCAAGGCAGCCTTACGGGCTGCCTCTTTCGTTATCGCTGCGTTGCCGTTTTGTGCATACGGCGAGCAGACCTTTGACAGTGCCGCCAAGCCACCGGAAACCTGGACGCCACCTCAATTCGATGTGCAGCAGTGGGACTGGATCCAGTTGGACACCGGTGAGTGGGTAAAGGGGCGGTTGAAGGTACTGCATGACGAATCGGTGGAAATCGACAGTGACCACTTCGACCTGATTTCTATCGACTGGGAAGATATTGCCTATATCCGCACAGGCCGTGTCATGTCGGTGCTGCTGGAAGGGGGAGAGATTATCCTTGGCCGGTTGACTACCGAAAGCGGTAAGTTGCTGATAGGTGGCGAGCCTGTGACGTTTGAAGAAGTGGTGGGTATTGCCAGCGCGTCTCCACGGGAATTTGATCTGTGGTCTGCGGACGTGTCTGTGGGGCTGAATTATCGCAGCGGCAATGTGGAACAGAAAGATCTCAATACCAAGGTGGTTCTCAAGCGGCGTACAGTGAAAAACAGCACCCGCATGAGTTATACCGGAAACTATTCTGAATCATCATCCGAGCAGCTTGCCAATAATCATAGTGCAGAAGTGATTCACGACTACCGGGTGAGTAACCGCTGGTTTTTTCGTCCAGTTCAGGCGCAGTACTATCGGGACCCATTCCAGAACCGGGCCGCGGAATGGACCCTGGGCTTTGGTGGTGGTTACCAGATTTTTGATCGTCCAAAACTGGACTGGATCGTTGCTGCTGGCCCGGGTTACCAGCGCACCGAGTATGTGGATGTGGCGCCTGGCGAAGACCGTACGGTTGCTACCCCGGCATTTTTAATCAGCACTTTCTACGATCAGGAAATCACCGACAACATCGACTTTCTGCTTGAATACCAGGTGACGCTGACCGAATCAAAAGGCGGACGTGCCAAGCATGATTTCTACACTGCTCTGGATGTGGATCTCACCAGTCGGCTGGACCTGCGATTGGCAGGCACCTGGAAACGCATTGAAAGCCCGCAACCTGACAGCGACGGGGTGACACCGGAAAAAGATGACTTTACGGCAACACTGGGTCTTTCGCTGGAAATATAAGGCCACATCATCTCCACCATCACTGCCACCCTTGGACACCGATGTGCATACTGGCCTGCTCCCAATAGGTTGAGTAATTCTTTTATGTGATTAGCCCTTTGGCTAGCCATATGGCGTTGCTGTCCTACCCTGCAAGATAAAATTTTGAGAAAAAGCGTGATCGTTGTCTCTTTTGATAGAAGAGCCGTCAGGTGAGATTTATTCTCGAGGAAAACACCGGACGCCATATCGGGAGGCGTTGTCATGATTTCACGTTCGAAACAGGGAATGTTTCATCTTGCTGGAGTGCTGCTGCTGTCGATCAGCGGCACGGCGCTGGCTGCCATGGATTTTCAGGTGCGTATTTTACCCGTGGGAGAAGGTAATGTGGTTCCGCCCAATGCCCCCTTTCCCATCCGTTATGAAGTCACCGGCGAAAGCAGCTCCGACCATTACTACTATGTGGACGGCTCGCTGAAGAAAACCCGCAGTAACAGCAGTACCGGTTCTCAAGCCGGGGAATTCTCGGTGACTTATCCGGGTGGCTTTTCCGATGGCGATAGAAAGACCATCGGGATTTGCCTGGACCATGCCGGGGATCAGGTCTGCGATGAAATAAGCATCCGCGCTGGCCAGGTGTTGCAACTGGATCAGGCAGTGGAAATGCACACGGTGGGCGTCAACAACTATGTGCCGGCGGGGCAAACCTTCCCGATTTATTACGATGTGCTCAAGCCCACCAGTTCCAGTCATTACTATTATGTGGACGGCAGTCTGGCGGCCACCCAGAGCAAGGGCAGTAATGTTGGGAAGGAATTTTCCATTACCTACCCCTGGCCTCTGAATGTTGGCGAAACCACCCATGTGGAAATCTGTGTGGATACGGATGCGGGTCAGGCCTGTGGCGCCAAGTTGATCACTGGTGGCCCGGCACCGGCCGGTGCGGACGCGCCGGCCCCTTTCGACAGTGACGTGATGGACGATCACTTCGTGACCTATGGCAGCTGTGACCCGGTGTGCGGCTACTACGAAAATATTTTTTATGGTGACAGTTCAGTGAGCTGGCTGCCGATTGTGGGGCCGGACAGCGAACCCAATGGCCTGCGCATTGATGTCTATTACCCGACCCCGGATGGCAAGGTGCACAGCGGCAGTGAAACCAACACCCTGGTGATCTACGCCCATTCAGCAAACCACAACAAGGAAACCATGCTGGGGCCGAAAAAGGGAACGCTTGAGGCCTATCTGGGAATTGGCGGCGGCGGGGCGGGTGGTGTCACCGTGGCAGCGCTGGACTTTCGCCACCCCGCCAAGGATCTGGATGAAAATGGCTATCCGATATCAAAGGATGACATGAGTCATGCCATCCAGTTCTTCCGTTACTACGCGGATGTCTTCAAGATCAACCCGGACGACATTTTTGTCACCGGTTCGTCTCTGGGTGCCGGTGCCGGGATTCATGCCGCGGTGAAGGAAATTGCCAATCCGGATGATCCTTCGCCGGTGCGTCGCGTTTCCTCCGGTATTCGAGGTGCCTTTCTGGCCACCGGGCAAAGTTCCTTCGCGCCCCAATGGTTCCGGAGCAATTTCCTGGAAGAAGAAATCTGGCCGTATTACCAGCCCGATTTCCTTGATGATGAAGAGCGATCAATCTATGGCCATGCAGTGGCCAACGTGAACGAGAATGCCCCGATCCTGGAGCTGGGTTATGAGCAGGACTTCATCGATCACAAGGTCACTGCGGCCGAAAAGACCAACAAGGAAGTGGATACCACCCACCTGCCCAACTTCGGCCTGACCATGCAGAACCAGTACAAGCTCCATGGCATTGGGGATCGCATCATGGTACGGGAGAGCTATGGCGGATCCTTCGGCGGTGATTCCACCCGGTTTATCGAACGCAACCGGATCTCGGGGGATTGAGCTAGCTGCGAGTGACGAGAAGCGAGTTACGAGTTTCGAAATTCAAGAGAGGTGAACATTTCTCTCCAGCCGGGTTTGGCATTTCGAAACTCGAAACTCGTTACTGTGTCATTGCCTGCAGGCTGGCTCCTACAGCTAGCCTTGCGAGCTTTGTGGGAGCTTGCCTGCAAGCGATTCAGCCCAGCTGCGCGAGCACCGTCTCGGCACTGCTCTTGTCTACGCCCTTGTCATCCACGCCCAAATATTCCACCACACCATCGTTGACGATCATGGCGAAGCGTTTGCTGCGCGGGCCCATGCCGAAGCCAGTGGCATCCAGATTCAGTCCAAGTGCGGCGGTGAGCTCGGCATTGCCGTCTGCCAGCATGGTGATCTGATCCGCATTCTGGTCTTTCTGCCAGGCGTCCATCACAAAGGCATCGTTGACGGCCATGCAGGCGATGGCATCCACCTTTTCCAGCAAGGCATCGGCATTGACGACAAAGCCGGGCATGTGGGTATTGGAGCAGCCGGGAGTAAAGGCACCGGGAACGGCGAACAGTGCCACCTTTTTGCCCTTGAAAAATTCACCGGTGTTAAGGTCTTCCGGGCCGTTGGCGCCATTGGTCTTGATGGTAACGGCGGGAAAGGTATCGCCTTGGGAAATGCTCATGATGGCTCCTTGAGAATGGCATTGAAAATCCGCTTGTCGCGGGCTTCACTGTGGGTCTGATAGAAAGGAATTTCAAGTGAATCAAAGAAGGAGCGAGTAATGAGTCAGACGGTTGTGATTACCGGTGCCAACCGGGGTATCGGATTGGCCATGGCCGGCATCTGGAAGGCAAGGGGTGACCGGGTGATCGCCACCTGTCGTGAGCCATCGGCGGCGCTGGAAAGCCTCGGTGTGGAGATGATCGACGGTATTGATGTCAGTCGCGAGGACGGGGTCATCAACCTGCGCAGCGGGCTGGGTGATACGTCGGTGGATGTGCTGTTCAACAATGCCGGTATCATGCGCAACGAAACCATCGAGCACATGCACTATGACCAGATTCGCGAGCAGTTTGAGGTGAACACCCTCGGGCCGCTGCGCGTCACCCTGGGGCTGCTGGATAACCTGCATCCGGGCAGCAAGGTGGGTTTAATGACCTCTCGTATGGGGTCCATCGCTGACAACACCTCTGGCGGACGCTATGGCTACCGGATGAGCAAGGCCGCGCTGAATGCCGCCGGCAAGTCCCTGGCCCACGATCTCAAGCCGTTGGGTATTGCAGTGGCTATTCTCCATCCCGGCTGGGTTCAGACAGACATGACCGGGCATAGTGGTCACCTGACGGCGAAACAGGCGGCAACTGCATTGATTGCCAGGATGGATGGACTGTCACTGCAGAGCAGCGGCACCTTCTGGCATAGCGACGGTACCGAACTGCCCTGGTAGCCTGTTAGCGCGGGGTCAGCTGCCAGCAGTGCTGTGCCAGCGCAGTGAGGCCCCGCTCACGGAAGCCCGGTTCGTGATCCAGGATATCTGCGCCGGCCAGTTCGGTGATCACATAGTCATCGCCATAAAGGGCCTGAACATTGCCGGCATCCACCGAGAAGGGTGGGCCTGGCATCTGTGACTGGTCATAACTCAGAGTGATCAGCAGTTGTGGAGCCCGCGCGGTGAGGGTCAACAGGTGTCGAACGTATTGCTGGCGAAGGGAGTCTGGCAAGGCGATAACGGCAGCACGATCGTAAATCGCATCCACCGGCCCCAGCTGATCCTGTGTCAGGGAAAAGATATCGCCTTGAAACAGGGTGATACCGTCGTGCCGGTAGCATTTCCCGCCAGACCACTCTGAAACCTCCGGTTCAACCCCTGCCTCGGCAAAAAAAGCTGTTACTGCTTTCCCGGATAATTCTGCACCAATCACTTCGGCACCCTGTTCGCGCAGGAAATGCATGTCGAGTGTCTTGCCACACAGAGGCACAAATATTCTGCGTGCTGATAGAAATGGCGGGGTAGTCCAGTAGCGAACCAGCAGGGGGTGAACCTGATCGAGGTGAAATCCGATTTCGTTGTTGTTCCATTTATCCTGCCAGAAACCTGGTTCCATAATAATCCCTCTGCTATTGGCCGACATTATGAGCAGGGCACACTGGTACAGAGCAGTTTTGTGCCTACGTCGATTCAAGACCTTAGCAATCAATTGCTGCGCTGTTTAGCGTTTTGTTGCGTTTGTGAAAATTGCTGGTGCGTGTCCTTGAAAACAGGCGTTAACTATTTTGTCCGGGCCAACCGTAGTGTGCCATGCGCCGATCGGCAGCCCGATTCAACGTGCGCGTTTGTGTGCCGCCTTGGGAAAGAAAAATCCAGTGCATAACGGATTTATGCAGTGGTTTGCCCAGCATAAGGAGGTGCAAGATGCGTCATTTTTCAATGGTGTTGAAAACACTGTGGCTGCTACCCCTGATCACGGCGGTGGTGTTGGCCATTCCCTCAATCACACAGGCAAAAGGCCCTCCCGCAGGAAAAGGTGGCGGAGGAGGTGGCGGTAGTGTGACAACCACCTATAGCGGTGAAGCAACGGCAGTGGATATCACCCTGAATACGTTTCTTCTGGGTGAAACAAAGGTGGTGCTCAGTGATACCGGGCAACTGGATGCGTCCGGCGGCATGCTGGAAAAGGGGCTGAGTGAGTCCGTGCAAACCGGACTGGTGGATCTTGGTGTCAGTGTGCTCTCTTCATCCGTGACGGGCAGTGGTGATCTGACCCATGCCAACGCCACGGTGGTGGGGCTGGAGTTGTCAGTGATGGATGCGCTGACCATCTCTGCGTCGGTGCTGCAGGCCAATGCCAATAGCCAGTGTTTTTCCAGTGATGTGGAGACCAGCGGGGATTCGCATATCGCCCAGCTGGTGATCAATGGTCAGGACATCACCGTCACCGGTGAGCCGAACCAGACCGTTAGCATTCCCGGTGTAGCCAGCATCATCATCAACGAACAGATTGTGTCTGGCAGCAGCATCGAGGTGAATGCGCTGCATGTGTCATTGCTGGGCGATGATGAACCGCTGCTGGGTTTGATTGATCTGGGTCTGGACCAGCTGGTGTCGGCGGATGTGATCATCAGTCACACCAAGGCAGGAATCAGCTGCGGTGATACCTATGTGTGTCCGGTGAAGGATTTTGTCACCGGCGGTGGGCAGCTCGAGGTGTCCGGCGGGAGGCTTTCCTTTGGCATGGTTGGCGGTCTCAAGCCCAATGGCTTGAGCGGACATTTCAATGCAGTAGACCATCGCAGTGGCGGGCCTCACATCAAGGCTGGCAGTGTTTCGGATTATACGCTGGTGGATGAGGTCACCCGGAGTCTGGTCTATCACTGCACTGGTGCCGCAGAAAGTACCTGCACAGTGACAGTGGCGGACCGCGGCGAGCCGGGTATCAACGACAGTCTGGAGATCCATTCCGGCACCTACTTCGAAAGCGGCGTGATTGCCCGCGGTAATATTCAGCTGCACAAGCCGGGGCAGTGTGATGCCGGTAGCACGGATGGATCAGATGATGGTGGCGGAGGTAAAGGTAACGGTAAAGGGAAGAAAAAATAGTTTTTTTGAAAGGAAAAAGTGGGCGCACGGTTATTCCTGGAGGCAGGGATAACCGTGCTGCTTTATGGATCTGGTACCCAAAGCGGATTCGTATTCCCAGGCAATGCCTCTGGAATCCGCTGCGGTTGTTCTGTGCTGGTAGTGATCGCCATGCGAGCATGGGCTCCTACGGCCTGTGCGGATCTGATGAGTGACCTTGAGTCATACTGTGGGAGCGTGCTTACACGCGAAGGAACCTTATCCCGCATGCCGCAGCTGTTTGGCCGTGTCGGTTATCAGTGCGGCGAAGTCCGGTTTCACAATGATGGCAAGAATCAGCGAATAGACGCCGTTGAGCAGCGCCAGTTCGGCATCCGCCTGCATCAGGCTGAGTGCCAGAATGATCATGGCGACAAAATCCATTACCCCCAGCAGCAGGAACATGCTGGCCTGGGTGCGGGTAGCAGCCTGCTGTTGTGGGTCCTGTTGCCCGGACATTCCCTGAACAGGACGTCGCGCGATCGCCTCTGGTGACATCAGCAGGTTTCGCACCGGTCGGCCCAGTGCCAGCATCAAGCCCATCGCGCCCATGGCTCCCATCCGCAGCATGTCGACCGGGATCAGCTCGGCAGGAGCTGAATAGTTCCCCAGCCAGACCATCATGCTGATGGCAATACCCACAAGCAGTGGCGCCGACAGTACGGCAAACCATAACAGCGTCATGCGTTGGGCGGCGGTGCGAATGTGCTGGTTCATGAAGATTCCTTTTTCTTTTTTTGCGAGCAACGACAGAGCAACTTAGCAAGCGACGGGTGGATAAAAAAGTGATTTCTGTTTCTGTCATCCGGGGACATTCAGACCGGGGTTTCTTGTCTTTCCCGTGTGCAGGATACATGTTGTTTCCCTGTGAAGCCGATTGGTTCTGCCGGGTGACTTTCTGCGCCTGGCGAAAATGACAGACAGGAGACCACCATGACCGCCATGCTGCAGGAACTGCCTCTGGATCCGGCCCGACTCAATCGGGTGGGCGACCCCAACCGTCCCGGGGTAAAAAAGGCGCGGACCCTGTTCAAGTGGATGCTGGGCTCTGATCCCCAGCCCACGACCGGGCAGATGGCGGTGATTCGGGAATCCATGCTCAGTGGTGATCCGCTGGCCGATGCGGTGGTGGCCATGTATGCCTCGCTGCCGGCAGGGCAGGGCCGCAAGCTGGTGGATCAGGCGCTGGAACAGGGTATTGATGCGGTTGAGAATCCGCCGGAAGCACTGCAGGCGTTGTTTCGGCAAGTGGATCACGAACCCATCTGGCTGGACCGTGAATTGCTGAAGCTGGGTTGTGAGGTGTCTTATCGGGTGGGTATCTCCGGTGAACTGGTGCTGCGAAACATGTCTCTCATGGGCGGCTATCTGGCCGGCGCGGCGGCCAAGCCGCTGGTCTTCACCGGCCAGCTGGATCGCATGGCCAACCGGCGTCTGGTGGAGACAGGGAAGTTCTGGATGGACGTGACCACGCCGGGTGGTCTGGAGCGGAATCAGGAAGGCTTCAAGAGCGCTGTACGGGTGCGCCTGATGCATGCCCAGGTGCGCAACATGCTGCTCAAGTCAGACAACTGGGATATGCGCTGGGGCTATCCGCTCAATCAGTGGGATTCCATGGGCACAATCCTGGAATTCTCGGTGATCTTCCTCACCGGCCTGCGCTCCCTGGGCTACCTGTTCAGCCGTCGCGAGCGAGAAGCGGTGGTGCATCTGTGGCGCTATGTGGGGTATCTGATGGGCGTGGATGAACGCATCCTGCCTACCAATGAGCAAGACAGCATGCGCGCCCTTTACCAGGTGATTGCCACCATTGGTGACAGCGACGATGACACCCGTCGTCTTGGCGAGGCACTGGCCAATGCCTCGCTGCAGGATCGCGAAGGCTGGTTACAGCAAAATCTGGGCAAGCTGGAATACACCCTGCGCGCAGGCTACAGCCGCTATATCCTCGGCGATGAAGCGGCCGACAAGCTGGGGCTGCCGAAGACGATGACGAAATATTTCTGGCCGGCCCAGGCGCCTTTACGCATGGGCGCAGAGCTGATCCGCAAGGCCACCCCCGGTTCCAACCGGGTGCTGATGTGGCTGGGCGAAAAGGCGCGCAAGAGCCAGTTCTCCGAGCAGGTGAAAAAGATGAAGGCGGACACGACCTTTACGCCGGTGAAGAGGCTGTTTCGGTAATAATAGCTACGAGGTTCGCGGTGGAACCACCGCTCCTACAAAAACGGTCTGTCTAAACGCAAGAGGCCGCGCCCGGGTCACGGGCGCGGCCTCTTTCATTTCCGCGGACGCACACTTCTCTCGTGTTGTTGCGTGAGGCGTGTTGCGTGATGCTAGTCTCTAAAATTATTGAACTGCAGCGGAATTTCCAGCTTGGAGGCTTTCAGCAGAGCTATGGCTTCCTGCAGATCGTCACGCTTCTTGCCGTTCACCCGCACCGAATCGCCCTGAATGGAGGCCTGCACTTTCAGCTTGGCATCCTTGATCATCTTGACGATCTGTTTGGCGGTGGGCTGCTCGATACCCTGCTTGAAAGTCAGAGTGATAGAGAAGGTCTTGCCGCTGTGTTCGGGTTTGTCCGGGCGATCGGCTCCGCCGGCACTGATTCCTTGTTTGACTGCGGCCTTGGCAAAGATGTCTTCCAGCTGCTGTACCTGGAAGTCGGACTCGGTCTTCAGGGTAACGGTCAGCCCTTTTTGCTCGATGCTGGCCTCTACACCGCGAAAATCAAAGCGGTTGGTCAGATCGCGGTTGGCGTTTTCCACGGCGTGACGCAGGGCCACTTCATCAATTTCGGAAACAATATCAAAGGACGGCATGGCGTTGGCTTCCCTCGTCGGTTCAAAGGTGGCCAAGTATACCTGCTGTGGAGGATGGTGGGCAGGTTGCCACCGGCGTCACATTCCTGAAAATTGGTACATTTGACGCATATTAGTGAACCGGCTCCGGGTTTATGTTGCCTGTCTGCGCAGGACTGCGCAGTGAATCGACAAGCCAGGAGGCAAATATCATGTCACTCAAGGAACGACTGTCTGCAGACAGTCTGATGGAGTCCCTGCCGGTTTCCAGGGATCTACTCACCCGTTTGGGCCTGCTCGGTGCCCAGGTGTCCCGCAAGATCGCCATCGACCAGGTCAGCGTTGATAACGGCACCCTCAATAATCTCAAGGTAGAGAAGGTCAATCTGGGTAGTGCAAGCATTGGCAGCCTGACGGTGCAGAACGGTTCGGCCAGCGTCAACAATGCCAATGCGGTGCTGAATCAGGTACGCAGTATTGTGGAGCTGGAATTCCATCTTGACTGGGAAATCGACCTGGGCTGGATCGGCAGCTGGGATGGCAGCGAGAACATGGGCAGTCTCGATATCCCGGTGGACCTGGGCACCATCACGGTCCCGGATCTGGGCGATATCGACCTGCAGATTCCCAGTATTGATATCCCCGGCCTGGTGGCCGAGATGAAGCCCATTGACCAGCTGGATCTGGGCAATCTGGATATCAGCGGCGTGCGACTGGACAAGCTCAGCCTGCCCAGTGCCGGGCTGTCCATCACTGGTATGGGCGTGGGTGATCTGACGCTCAGTTCTGTCACCGTGCCCTCAGCAGACGGAGAAGCCATGCGCGTCAATCGTGCGGCGCCGACACGTCACCTCAATCTGCCCGGCGCCAGCCTGGAGAATGTGGCCATCCCGGCGATCAATATGCCGTCTGCCACCAGTGGTTCCTTTACCGCTGACGCCACCGCTTCGGACAAGTCTGTGGGCGTTGATATCGGCATCCTCAAGGTCAGCGTCCGGGTGACTCCCACCGTGCATCTGAATGTGGGCAGCATGACACTCAGCGATGCACAGCTGGCGGCGGATCTGGGCAAGGTGTCCATCAATGACATCAGCCTGCCGGTGTCCCTGGAAGGCATTACCGGTGGGGAACTGGGACTAAACAACATCAGCGTTAACAAGCTGACATTCTGAACAAGGAGAGAGAGATGTCACTGAATCACAAGGAATTTGAAAAGCGCTGGGAACAGGCGCACCGCAAGCAGCGCCCGCAGATGAAAAAGGCCTCCATTGCGCCGGTGGTTCATCTGTCGGTGATTTCTGTGCTGGATAACTACATGACCCAGCTGCACAAGGCAGTGGAAGGGCATGCCATGAGCAAGGAAGAATGCGATGAGGTCTGCAAGAAAATCAACGAGCTGAAACCGCTGGCCAAGAAGGCGGACAGCAAGGCGGCCAAGTACCTGCGGGTGTAATCCGGGAGTTTCTGAGCGCTCTTCCTGCAGGAGCGGTCGTTCGACCGCGATCCGAGCGTAAGCGAGGAAGAAAACAGTTTCGAGTTGCGAGAAGCGAGTTTCGAAAGGCAAAAACCACTGCGTGGAATGGGTTTGGTTTTTGATCTTCGAAACTCGGGACTCAAAACTCGCTTCTGGAATCCTTGCCTCGCTTGGGCTCGGATCGCGAGCAGGCTCGCTCCCACAGCAGCCACTAGTTAGTGTTTGCCGACGCAAAAAGGCCCGCCCGGTAACCCGGGCGGGCCTTTTTGCGTCAGGCGTCAGGCGTGATTCGCATGAAGCGTGCAGCGTCTCTTATCAAAACGCCAACACCATGTCAGTGGTAAATGCCCAGCCGTTTCCGCCCAGCTGGAAGGGCACGCTGCTGTAGCCCACCGGTGAATCCTTCAGATACAGCCCTTGCACATTGAAGCGGAATTCCTTGCGTTTGAACGGGAACCAGTTGAAGCCCACGCTGAGGTCATGAGGCGTACCGTACTCGCCCTGGATTTCTGAATAGGCGACGTAGGGCTGTAGCACTTTCGGGATCGCCATCATGGAAGCCTGTATCTGGTAGCCCTTGTCATCGAGTTCGTCGACGGGCAACGGGCCCGTGGCATCAAATTTATCCACCCAGCGATGGTAGTACTCGGCTTCCAGGAACCAACCACGGTATTTCAGGCCGGCGTTGGCGGCGGCCATCTGGTAAGTGGCCTGGTTGATGGCGCTGCCGTTGCCAAACGGGTCTGCCTGAAAGATCAGGGTGCCGTCGGAAAGACGGATCTGTGAATTTTCGAATGAATTGGTGCCCGGCTGGGACTGGGCATCCTCGCGGCTGTGGGTAAAGTGCACACCAATGCGGGTGGCCAGCTGTTCATGAAACTCGTAATCCCCCAGCCCTTCACCAGGGCCATATTCACCGGTGGTCGGCATCCACCACAGGGACCCGGATGCGGTGTTAAGCCCGTCATCCAGCTGATTGCCACTCACGCCCAGCTGGCTCAGGTTGTTGCCCAGCATGGCGCGGTACATCAATCCTTCGGCAATCCGCCCTTCTGCCCAGATACCGGTGGTGTAAGAGCCACGGAAGAATTCATCGGCAATGGTGCGATGGTCGTTCTTCAGCCAGTTGGGGAAAGTGTAGTTGGTGGAGCGGGTGGACGGCATGGAGCCGATGCCGGCGTAAAGCTTGAAAGCCGGATTGAAGTGATAGCTCAGATTACCCGCCACTACCACCTGGGCCGGGTCGCCCTGGCTGGTGTTGGACGTCCAGGTGTAGAACAGGTAGTTCAGCTTGGGGTCGAAGATCCAGCCCTTGAAGCTGATGTTGACCTTCTGGAACTGGAAATCGTTGCGCGGATCAATCTCGCGGGTATTGCCAAAGCTGTCGGTATAGCTGCGATCAAAATCTTTCTGATTCAGGTAGCGGGTGTAACTGAATACACCAAAGTTCACTTCACCCATATCCGAGTTGAACAGGTTGAAACCCTTGCCGGGACGATAGCCCAGGCTGGTGCCGGGGTTGTCTGCAGGCGTTTGCGGTGGGGCGGAACTTTCACCATAGAGCTGCGTCTCCAGTTGCTGAATACGCTGGTCGAATTGCTGGCTTTGTTGTTCCAGATTCTGTCGCAGGGTTTTCAGTTCCTGCAGTTGTTGTTCCACTGTCTTTGAGTCAGTTTCCGCCGCAGCGGTGGATGCAAGCGTGGCGACGCAAAGCGCGGCCGAAAGAGCGGCAAGTTTTCGCATTCCCGAATCCTTTCTGTTTTGTTTCAGCTATCGGTTTCTGCAGGGCAGACATTGGGGGCGTGATAATCCAGGTTCATCAGCTGGAAGTAGTTGGCGCCCAGTGCAATGTTATGAAAAGCCTCATCATCCAATGCCTTGAGAACCCGGCTGGTGACATCCAGCTCGGTAGCATATTGATCATCCGGTTTGTAGGCGGCAGCCACGAAGTCGGTGCCGGGAAGAATGCGAGTGGAATACTCGTTGAGGAACGGCACATAGATATCGCCCCATTGATGGTACTCGTTGTAGAGGACGTCCCAGGAGATATCCAGCATCAGATGCGGGTAGCTATCCAGCAACTCTTTCATGATTGCTGTGTGCTGTTTCGGGTTCATGTGGCTGAGTTCCTTCGACAGCCCCATGTGAGCCCAGACGATCTTGTTGTCCGGGTACGTTTCCAGCACATGCTTCATCAATGGCAGGAACTCGACAGGGTTGGCATCGTTACCGAGATCGGAATGCAGGGTAACCGGAATGCCGCGTTCCTTGAGCACGGCCATGAAGGGTGCCCATTGATCGATACTTTCCAGGGTGGCGGGTTCATGATTGTTCTTCAGCAGCGCCTGCTTCATCACATTGAGTTCGCCGCTCCAGCTGAACATCCCGGGGTATTCACGATCATAGAGCTCGATCAGCTCGACGATATTGTCCGGATGGGCCAGGTCCATGAAGGTCATGGAGAGAGTGATGTGCAGGTTGTCGCTGGGATAGGCAACGGTTTCCATGCCGTTGACGAAGTCGTTCTTGATGCTGGGCATGGCGGTGACGCCGGGGCAGTCCAGGTAATAGCTGCAGCCGGAATCCATCTCCAGAATCTGGCCAATGCCGAAGTAGTTCACGAAGCGAACACCCTGGGATTCCAGCATGGCATGCAGTTTTTCGGGTGGAATGGCGGCGCCGCCAAAGGGGCGTGGATGGAAGTGGGCATCCACCAGCGGCGTAAAGGGCTCGGCATCGCGGTCATAGCACGCCTGCTGGTCACTGGGTTGGGACAGTGAAGCCAGGGAACGAGAGTTGTCGTTGCTGCGGGCATTGCTGTCACCGCCGAGGCTGGCGCAACCGGCGATCAGGGCGCTCAGGGAGAGGGCCAGCAGAGGCGTGCGCAGCTCATGGATAACGCGGCGGAGAGAGAGAATATCCATATTCATCATGTCCTTGGAGCGTGTCACGGTGAACCGGGAGGCTGTGCCGGTCGTTGTCAGTTCGATACTAAGTGAATTGGAGTCAGTGGGCCACGAGGAGGCAGCCGAGTCCGGGGAAAAGGTCAGGGCTGAAGGCCGAAGAATCCGTTTGCGCCAGAAATATACAGTAATCGGTTAGCTGTTTCTTTTGCTCTGGCTACCGCCCGTCAGCTTGGTGTTTTTGGTCAGTTGGAAGAAACAAATCTCATGGTGCCGTTTCGACACCCATGAAACACTCTGTTTCCAATCGCAGTGGTTGCAGGCACATCAAGGAGGCAAATCATGGGTGCGGTACTCGACGACAACAAAATCAATCAGTCTCAGGACTGGGCTGCCGAGGCGGTAGCCAAGCAGCGCCGTTATTTCGAATCCGGTGCCACCCGGAGCTTTGAATTCCGTATCCAGCAGCTAAACAAGCTCAAGGACGCCCTGGTGAAGTACCAGACCGAAATTCAGGAAGCCCTGAAAGCCGATATCGGTCGTCCGGAATTCGAGGCTTACATCGAGATCAGCACTGCCTACGAAGATCTGAAGCACACCATCAAGCACCTGAAGAGCTGGATGAAGCCCAAGCGTGTGGGCACCACCCTGTGGGCGCAGCCGGGACGCAGCCGTATCGAGTCTGTTCCCCAGGGCGTGACCTTCCTGATGGGTCCGTACAACTATCCTTTCCTGCTGCTGGTTCAGCCCCTGATCGGTGCCATTGCTGCCGGTAATACGGCAGTACTCAAGCCTTCTTCTCTCAACCCCACCGTGGCCGACGTGGTGGAGAAGATGATGAAGGAATGCTTCAGCGACGAATACGTGACCACCTTCAAGGGCAGCACCGAGGTGACTAATGTGCTGCTGGAGCAGCGCTTCGATCACATCTTCTTTACCGGTAGCCCGCGCGTTGGTCGTATCGTGATGGCGGCTGCCGCCAAGCATCTGACCAAGGTGACCCTGGAGCTGGGCGGCAAGAGCCCGACCATCATCCACAAGGATGCCAACCTGAAGATCGCTGCCCGTCGTACCCTGGCTGGCAAGATGATGAACGTGGGCCAGACCTGTGTGGCGCCGGATCACTTGCATGTCCATGCAGACATCAAGGACGCCTTCGAGAAGGAGCTGGTGGCTACCCTGAAGGAGTGGTACGGCGAGAACCCGGTACAGAGCCCGGATCTGGGGCGCATGATCAATGATCGCCATTTTGATCGTGTCGCCGGTCTGATCGACAAGACCAAGGTGCTGGTGGGTGGCGAGACCGATGCCAGCCAGCGCTTCATTGCACCGACCCTGCTGAAAGACGTGAGCATGGACGATGCGGTCATGCAGGAAGAGATCTTTGGCCCGGTGCTGCCCATCGTGACCTACTCCACCATGGAAGAGCTAATCGGCAACATCAAGAAACTGCCGGAACATCCTCTGGCGCTGTACCTGTTCACCGAGAGCAAGGATGTGGAGCAGTTTGTACTGGCCAATACCCAGTTCGGTGGCGGCTGCATCAACAACACCGTGATGCACGTGGCCAACCCGAACCTGCCGTTTGGTGGTGTGGGTGAGAGTGGCATGGGTGCCTACCACGGCAAGAACTCTTTCGATGCCTTCTCGCACCAGCGCGGCATCCTCAAGGCCACCACCCTGTTCGATATCAAGATGCGCTATGCGCCGTATCTGGACAAGGTGAACATGATCAAGAAGATGATCAAGTAAGGCGCCGTCCAGGCATAAAAAAAACCCGGCAAACCGCCGGGTTTTTTTATGCCTGAACGGCAGCAGCACGCTTCACGCAACAGGTTGAAAAAACAACAAGCGGAAAGGGCGGAGCGGGTGGGACTGCCGTGATCCGCGAAGCCGCTGTAGGAGCGCCGCTTGAGGCGCGAACCGTGCGAAGCACGGAATCGGCAGCAGGGCGATCAGATGCTTCAGGTTATGGGGGGCTTCAAAAAGGTGTGTACGGGCTGACAGAATCTCCCCTCGCCAGGGCTCGGGTTCGCGCCTCAAGCGGCGCTCCTACAGCGACTTCGTAGTGGGGGAGTCAGCTTGCTGGTCCTCGCTGGGTAAAGCACCATCCTGAAAACTCATAGCTCATAGCTGGTTCATCTTTCCCACTGCGCCAGCAGCTGTTCAATTTCAGGCGTAGGTCGTGCCTGCTTCAACCACACCACCGCCTTGTCCCGCTGCCCCACACTGTCCAGTGCCACCGCATACACATACTGGTAACGGCCATTTTGCGGCAGGGTTTCAGCCGCCTTGTGCAGGTAGGGGAGGGCGCGCTGATATTGCTGCTGGCGGACTTTCAACAAGCCCATGGCAAACAACAGGTCCGGTTGCGCTGGTTGCAACGTGAGGCCCTGCTTAAGCAATTGTTCGCCCGCCTCATCGTTGCCGCGGCTGCGGTATAGGTCTGCCATGTTGACGTAGGCCGCCGTCCAGTGGGGATCCAGTTGCAGGGCTTGTTGATACGCCTGCTCCGCCCTGTCCGGGTAGCCCTGTGCCAGCATGAAGTTGCCCAGTTTCACCTGTGCACCGGGGGTGTCGGCATTGTGGGTCTGGGCCTGCTCGAATTCGTTGAAGGCCTTCATCAGCGGGCGTTGCTGCGCCGCTGGCACTTCATTCACAGGCACATCAGCCAGTGCCTCGGCAGCCGTGATGCGAACCACCCGCTGCGGATCGCTCAGCAAGGGGCTGAGCAGGGGCCAGCGTTGGTTGAGTGGCAAAGGCTGCAGTGAGGTGATGGCGGCCTGACGAATCTGTGCACTGTCATTGTTCAGTGCTCGCGCCAGTGCCTGCACGGCTTCGCCAGAGAGTTGTGGTGCCAGCAGGCGTGCGGCGGTGGCGCGGGCAATATCCGGTTGGCCGGGGTTGCCGAGCACCCCGGTGAGATCACCTACAGGCACTTCACCCTGACGGGCGGCGTGCAGAATTTCCGCAAACTGTTGGTGCCCTTGTGGCAGGTGACCGAACCATTGCTGCAGTTTTTCTGTGGCCCAACTGGCTGACTGATCTGTATGGCACTGGTTGCAGGAATTGGGGGTGCCCAGTGTCTCGCTCAGATCCGGGCGGGGAATGCGGAAGCTGTGATCGCGGCGGGCATCAACCTGCATGAAGGTCTTTGCCGGCATATGGCAGTCCACACACTGGCTGCCGCCACCGTTCTGCTCATGGAAATGATGCTCGGGCGTGTCATACACGGGCTCATGACATTGCAGGCAAAGGTTATTGCCCTCTGCTTTCAGTTCCAGGCTGTGCGGGTTGTGGCAGTCGCTGCAGGTGACGCCCTTGTCGTACATCAGGCTCTGCATAAAGGAACCATAGACAAACACCTCGTCGTCTACCTGGCCATCCGCATGATAGAGGCCTTCATCCAGGGTGGCGGGCAGGAAACTGTCCATCAGCGGTTGCCCGGTGCGGTCATCCTCGAAGGGTTGCGAGCGCCGCGAGTGGCAGGCGGCGCAGGTCTGGATTTCGGTTTCGGTGGTGAGCGGGTGGCTGCGTACCGGTTTGTTGTCGGCATCGCGCTGCCATGTCACGCCGTCTCGTTCATGGAAACGATGGGTGAGTCCAAGGTTGTCGCCGAAATGGTATTGCGCCTGTTGTTGCGGATCACTCCACAACAGATGATTGGAGCCGGGGCCATGGCAGGCTTCACAGGTGACGTCGATATCCGACCAGGTGGTGGCGTAGCTGTCGTCCACCGGGTTGTAGTTTTTTTCCAGTTGGGTGGAGTGACACTCGGCACACATGAAGTTCCAGTTCTGCGAGCGTTGGGTCCAGTGCAGGCGATGCTCATGATCTACACCCTGATCAGGGTACATCTGAAACCAGCGCTGGCCTCCTTCACTGGCGGGGCGGCTGTCCCAGGCAATGCCCAGTACCTGCAGCCGGCCGCCAGGAAATTCCACCAGATATTGTTGCAGGGGAATGGCACCAAAGGTGTAACGCAGGGTATAGGTTTGCAACGAGCCGTCAGGACCATCGGTGCGTACTTTGAAATCATCGCCATCACGGAAAAACTGACTGCGCACGCCGTCAGCAGTGAAAGAGATATCGGAAAAATCGCCCAGCACGGTGTCGCTGTTTACCGGTTGCATGGCCAGATCATGATGCGAACCCTGCCAGTCTGCCACTTCGTTCTGGTGACACTGGCCGCAATGGGCGGCGCCGGTAAAGCTGGCTTGCGGAGGATGGGGTTTGTCCGACTGAATCGTTGCAAGCGTATTCGGCGCGGTGGTGTTATCGAAAACGAAAAAATCCCGAGGCAGTACCGACACCAGGATGGCGCCTGCCAGCGCCAGCAGTGCCACCAGCAGCAGGCCCTTCTGTAGGGGCGACACCTTCATGCCGTTATCTGTTGGCTCTGGATTGGGTGAGCTGTTGGTTTGCTTCTTGTGGCGCTGCGCCTTGCGCTTGGACATGAATGAACCTGGTAATGAACGACGAATCAGAGAAGCAGTATTACAGACCCATGCGGTAAAGGGGAATCACATGCAGAGCATGCTGGCGCGTTCTGTGGGAGCGGTGGTTCCACCGCGAAAGGCGCCTCGACTTCGCGCCAGTAGTGCCTGGCGCGAAGGTTTGCGTGTTGCCTGTTGCGGCCGCAGAGCGGCTAGCGGCTATGCGACTGCTCGCTGATCATTTTGGAAATGTCCGTGACCTGCACCGACATGCTTTCCTGGGTCGGCGGGAACTCCTTGAAAGACTGCACGAACTGACCAATCTGGGCGGCGGCTGGACCAAGAATCCAGCTGCGGTTCTCGGCCCATTCATCGTAGCCACGGGAATGGATAAAGCGCTCGAAGGGGTCCTGCTTTAGATTGATAATGAAGGGTGAAGTCAGCGGAACCTGCTGGCCCCGGAACCATTCTTCCTGATCGATGAACAGCAGCTTCCAGTCGCCATAGCGCAAACCATGGAAGGTGGTCTCGGTGAAGTAGTAGAACTCCTTGCGCTTGGTCTTGCCCTGGTTCAGCAGCATGTCGCTCTGGTCGTAGCCATCCAGATGGACCTTGTACTTCTTGCCGGCGACCTTCTTGCCCTTGAGTAGTTCATCTTTCAGATCCGGTTCACCGACCCAGGACATGAACGTCGGCAGCCAGTCTTCCATGGTCATGAATTCCCCGGTGGAAACGCCGGCAGGAATATGGTCTTTCCATTTCACCAGCATCGGCACGCGGAAGCCGCCTTCCCAGCCGCCCACGCCTTTTTCGCCGTGGAACGGCTGGTTGCCGCCATCCGGCCAGGAGTTGGTCGCGGCACCGTTGTCGGTGGAGAACATGATGATGGTGTTGTCGGCCACGCCCAGCTCCTCCAGCTGATCCAGCAGGGCGCCCACATCATCGTCCATTTCCATCATGCCGTCGGCGTAAATGCCATAACCGCTTTTGCCGTCATAGTCCTTGTTGAGGTTGGTGCGGTAGTGCATGCGGGTGGTGTTGTGCCACACGAAGAACGGCTTGTCCGCTTCCACGGCGTCCTTGATGAAGCGCTGGCTCTGTTCCAGTACTTCCTGGTCCAGGTTGCGCTGACGTTCACGACCAAAGGGGCCGAGATCTTCAATCTTCTGGCTGCCATCTTCCTGAGCCCAGGAGTGGGTTACGCCGCGCAGCTGCATGTTGTATTTTTCGGGGTTCTTGGGGTAATCAACCTGTTCTGCGTATTCGCCGGCATTGAGGTGATAGAGAATGCCGAAGAATTCATCGAAGCCGTGGGCCGTTGGCAGGTGCTCGTCACGATCGCCGAGATGGTTCTTGCCGAACTGGCCAGTGGCATAGCCCTTTTCCTTGAGCAGTTCTGCCAGCGTCACGTCCTTGGCCTGCAGCCCTTGCTTGGCGCCGGGCAGGCCAACCGTGCTCAGGCCTGTGCGCATGGGATACTGGCCAGTGAGGAAGGCGGCACGTCCAGCGGTACAGGAGGCCTGGGCGTAGTGATCCATGAAGATCATGCCGTCGTTGGCGATACGATCGATGTTGGGGGTGGTGCCGCCCATCATGCCTCGATGGTAAGCGCTGATATTCCACATGCCCACGTCATCGCCCCAGATCACCAGGATGTTGGGACGTTTTTCTTCGCTGGCGCTGGTTTCTGCACAGGCCGTATTGGCAAGTGACAGCAGAAAGATGAAGGGAATAAGAAGTGTGCGGTAGTGCATGTCAGGGCTCCTTGCCCGCGCGCAGGCGGCTCCGTTTCAGGAAACGAAAAACGGGCAGAACCGCGTTCTGCCCGTTGTGGCGTAAAGATTACTGCTTGGACTTGTTGATGAACTCTTCAACCACGTTGGACATGTCGAAGCTCTTGCCGCCTTGCACCGGTGGGTACTTGGCCAGGGTCTGCAGGTGCTGTCCCATCAATTCACCCATGGGTTGCATCAACCAGGATACTTTCTGCATCAGGTGGCCATAGGAATCCGAGTTGTCATAACTCTCGAAGGGGTCCATGCGCAGGTTGAACACCAGCGGTGCGGTCCTGCCTACCAGGTTGGCGTAATAGTCTTCCTTGGTGGAGAAGTGGAATTTCCACGGGCCCATGCGCACCGCGGTGAGCTTGGACTCGTAGTAATAGAACAAATGGTTGCGCGCAGACTGTTCGGCTTCTCCTTCCCAGTAGGGCAGGTTGTTCACACCATCGATGTACTGCTTCTTCTCTTTCATCACCTTGTCGGCCACATTGTCCACGCCGGCGGCGGCGGCCAGGCTGGTGAACATGTCCATGTGGCTCTGGATGCCGTTAAGGGTTTGCCCTGCCTGGATCTGCTCAGGCCACTTGAGCATGGAAATGACGCGGACACCGCCTTCATAGGTGGTCATCTTCTCACCGCGGAACGGGGTGGTGGCACCATGGGGCCAGGAGGAGTGTTCCGGACCGTTATCGGTGGAGTACCAGATGATGGTGTTTTCATCCAGACCGTTCTCTTTCAGCCATTCCAGCACCAGGCCGATGTCATGGTCGTGTTGCATCATGCCGGAGCCGTGATAGTCCGCTTCGGATGAATATTTTTCGGCGGCGTAGCGCCACTTGTCATCAAGACGGGTGTAAAGATGCATGCGGGTGGTGTTCAGCCAGACGAAGAACGGTTTGTCGTTGTCCTTGGCCTGCTTCATGAAGTCTTCCGCCTTGGGAATCACTTCAGCAGCATCAAAGTCCTTCATCCGTTCCTGGGTGAGGGGGCCGGTGTCTTCACACTTCTGTTTGCCCATCATGCCAAAGCGCGGATCCTTGCTGCCATCTTTCTTGTCGGTGGCGTAGCAATGCAATACGCCACGGGTGCCGAACTTCTTCTCGTAACTTTCCAGGTCGCCGGAGTAGGCCTTGGCGAAGTTCTGGTAGTCGCGTTGCTCGGCTTCCTCCTGGGTATTGAGGTGGTACAGATTGCCGAAGAATTCGTCGAAGCCATGCACGGTGGGCAGATGCTCGTTGCGATCACCCAGATGGTTCTTGCCGAACTGGCCAGTGGCGTAGCCTGCGTCTTTCAGTACGGCTGCCAGGGAAGGAGATTTGGCCTGCAGGCCCAGGGCATCGCCGGGCTGGCCCACGGTGGTCATGCCGGAGCGGATCGGATATTGGCCGGTAATGAAGGCCGCACGCCCTGCAGTGCAGGAAGGCTGCGCGTAGTGATCGGTGAAGCGAATGCCTTCATTGCCGATGCTGTCGATGTTGGGCGTGGTGTAACCCATGGTGCCCATGCCGTAGGCGCTGACATTCTGCCAACCGATGTCGTCGCCCCAGATCACCAGGATGTTGGGTTGTTTGGTCTGGGTTTCAGCGCCGGATTCTTCGGCGCAGGCGGTGCTGGCTAGTGCCATCAGCATCAATGCCGGTAGCAGCAAGATCCTTTTAGCCATGGGGACTCTCCTTGTTAAGTGGGCAGCCAATTTAGTTGAGGTCCGCCAGTGTGTCAGGTTATTGAATAGTGTTCACTTCATAAGTTTCTGTTTCAGGCTTTCCCGGGTGCCCTGCACGATGGCATAGAAGGCGGGGATCATCGGGGTGCCTATCAGCAGTGCTGCCAGCATGCCCCACATCACCGTATGACCGAGTGAAAGCTGGCTGAACATGCCGGCACCGCTGGCAAAGGCCAGCGGCAGGATGCCCAGCACAAAGGACAGGGCTGTCATGCACACGGCGCGGAAGCGTAGCCGGCCGGCTTCGGCGGCGGCTTCGAGGATGCTCAGCCCTTCCTGCTCGCGCCGTTCCCGGGCAAATTCCACGATCAGGATGGCGTTCTTGGCGGCCAGGCCAATCAATAGCACAAGCCCCACCTGGGCAAACAGATCCAGTGCTCCCAGCTGGGGTATGCCTATCTGCCCCACCATCAGCAGGCCACCGATGGCGCCGGCCACGGCAATGGGCACCACCAGGATGATTGCCGCCGGAATCGACCAGCTTTCATACTGGGCCACCAGGAACAGATAGATGAACACCATGGCCAGGGCAAAGGCGATACCAATCTGGCTGCCCGCCTTGCGTTCCTGATAGCTCTGCCCGGTCCATTCCACCTGATAGCCAGCCGGCAATACTTCGGCCGCGATCCGTTCCAGCTCGTTCATGGCATCGCCACTGGAGACGCCGCCAGCGGGTTGGGCGCGCAGGATGGCCGAGCGGTAGAGGTTATAGCGGTTACTGATGTCCGCACCCAGCACCGGCTCACTGGTGAGCAGGGTGGAAAGCGGTACCATGTCGCCGTTGTTGCTGCGTGCGTAGAGCCGTTCCAGATCCTTCAGGTCCGAGCGATATTCCGGGTCAGCCTGCATCATCACCCGGAAGGTGCGCCCGAACAGGGAGAAGTCATTGATATAGCTGGAACCCAGGTGACTTTGCAGTGCCGAGAAGATATTGGTCAGCGGCACTTGCAGGGTCTTGGCCTTGTTGCGGTCGATATCGATCCGGTACATGGGCACGTTGGCGCGGAAGCTGGTGTAGGCGCTACCGATCAGCGCGGACTGGTTAGCGGCGGCGGTGAGGATTTGCATGGCGCCGGCCAGATCCGCATGGCTGCGGCCCAGGGTGTCTTCCAGTACCAGTTCCAGGCCACCCACTGCGCCCATGCCAGGTACTGAGGGCGGCGGGAAAGACTGGATCTGGGCTTCCGGTATGGCCTGGTAGGCCTGCTGGGTGACGCGGGCCGACACGGCCAGGGAAATGTCCTGGAAGTCCGGGCGTTCATCCCAGTGCTTGAGTACCACAAAGCCGGTACCGCCGTTACTCTGCACGCCACCGGTAAGCATGGAGAAGCCGGCGATCATGGTGGCGGACTCCACGGCGGGGTCGTTGCTGAGCAGGTTCTGAACCTGCTCGACCACCGCCTCGGTGCGGTTGATGGAGGCGGCATCCGGGAGCTGCACATTCACCAGCAGCAGGCCCTTGTCCTCGGCCGGCACAAAGCCGGTGGGTACGGCCCGGGCAGCGAAGAACAACCCGGCCATGATCAGCCCGTAGAGCACCAGGGTCAGGCCCCGCCGGCCCAGCAGGGCGCCGACCACACGGGAGTAACCCAGGGTGACCTTGGCAAAGCCATTATTAAAGGCGCGGTACCAGGCGGCTTCCCCCTTGTCTCGCCGTAACACCAGGCTGGCCACCGCCGGGCTCAGGCTCAGGGCACAGATGGAGGAAATCACCACCGCCACACAGATGGTCACCGAGAACTGGTTGTACATGATGCCGGTGATCCCCGGCATCAGTGCCACCGGCACGAATACCGCCAGCAAGACCAGGGTGGTGGCGATGATCGGGCCGGTGACTTCTTCCATGGTGCGGGTCACCGCATCGCGGGTGCTGATGTTCGGGTCTTCATGCAAATGCCGGTCGGTGTTTTCCACCACCAGGATGGCATCGTCCACCACGATACCGATGGCCAGAATCAGGCCGAACAGGGTGATGGTGTTGATGGACATGTCAGCCACCAGCATCACCGCCAGGGTGCCGATCAGGGAGACCGGAATCACCACCGTGGGTACCAGGGTCGGACGCCAGTCGCCGAGGAAAATAAAGGTAATCAGGATCACCAGCCCCACTGCCATCAGCAGCGAGGTGGTCACCTGGCGAATGGCCACTTCCACATAGCGGGTGGTGTCATAGCCGATGGCGTAGTCGAGGCCATCGGGGAAGGTCTTGCTCTGTTCCTTCAGTGCCAGCTTGAGGGCATCGCCGGTGGCCAGGGCATTGGCGCCGGGGGCCAGGTAGGCGGCCATCACCGTGGTGGGATGATTCTGGTAGTTGGCGGCAATGCTGTAGGAAAGCTGTCCCAGTTCGATTCGGCTCACATCGCCAAGTCGCACCATGGCACCGTTCTCGTCGGCACGCAGGATGATGTTCTCGAACTCTTTCGCGTCCTTGAGGCGGCCTTCCACCTGCAGGGCGTATTCCGTGCTCAGGGTGCCGTCAAACGGGGGCGCGCCAATCTTGCCCGCCGGTGCCTGCACGTTCTGTTCGCGCAGGGCGTTGGAAATATCTTCAGGAGTGATGCCAAGGGCGGTCATCTTGGGCGGATCCATCCACAGCCGCATGGAGTAATCCGCGGCACTGAACACGCTCACATCCGAGACCCCTTCCACCCGTTTCAGGGGGTTCTGCACGTTCAGCAGGCTGTAGTTGGCGATGAACAGCTCATCCAGTGAGCCATCCGGGGAATACAGGTTGATGGTGAAGAGAATGTCCGGGGAGCGCTTGTCGATGGTCAGGCCCTGGGCGCGCACTTCCGCGGGCAGCGAAGGTTCCGCCAGTTTTACCCGGTTCTGCACCCGTACCAGGGCCATGTCCGGGTCTTCGCCTACTTCGAAAGTGATCGACAGCGAATAGCTGCCATTATTGGAGGAGCTGGAGGACATGTATTCCATGCCTTCCACCCCGTTGACCACATCTTCGATGACCTGACCCACGGATTCTTCCATGATCGCCGCCGAGGCGCCGGGCCAGCTGGCGCTTACGGAAATCTGCGGTGGCGCCACTTCCGGGTATTCCGAGATGGGCAACAGCTTCATGGCCAGCAGGCCGGTGAAGGTAATCACCAGCCCCACTACCATGGCCAGCTTGGGTCGCTGAATAAAAACGCCACTGATCACTGTTCGGCGCTCCCGCTGTCTTCAGGGGTGGCGCTGTCCTGAGGTGCGGGCTGGCTGCCGGCATGGGGCGTGGTGGCGGGTTTGTAGTCCAGCGCCTTCACTTCACTGCCCGCGCGGACTTTCTGGATGCCGCGCAGAATCACCCGGTCGCCGACCTGAAGGCCCTCGCTGACCAGCACGTTTTCGCCGAACCGGTCGCCGGTCATCAGGTTGTTGCGCAGTACCCGGTTTTCCTTGTTCACGGTGAACACATAGGTGCCCTGCTGATCCACCTGCAGGGCGGCCTGGGGAATCATCAGACCTTGCAGGCTCTCCTTCAGGCGCACGTGGGCCTGAACAAACATCCCGGGGCGGAGCAGATCGCGGGGGTTGGGCATGGCAGCGCGTACTTCCAAGGTGCCGGTGTGACTGTCCACCCGGTTGGAGACATAAACGATATTGCCGGTATAGGGGTAATCGCTGCCGTTGGGCATCTCCAGCCCTACCTCGATTTCTGACGGCTTGGGCTGGTTCTCGCTCATGGCGGCGTCAGTGAGCAGCCTCTCGGGAATCTGGAAGACCGCCTGCATGTCATTGCCACCCACCAGGGTGGTCAGGGTGCCAAAGCCCGGGCTGACCACATCGCCCACCGAGGCGATGGAGCGGCCCACCCGGCCTGCCTGGGGGGCACTGATACGGGTGTAGGACAGATCTACCCGGGCACTTTCCAGCGCGGCACGGGCGGATTGCTCTGCCGCTTCCGCTTCCAGCTTGCGGGTCTTCAGGGTGTCGTATTCGGAATCCGAGATGTAGCCCTTGTCGATCAGCTTGCCGGCGCGGTCCAGATTGTTCCGGGCATCGGCCAGGGTGGCGCGGGCCCTTTCATGCTCAGCCTGGGCACGGGCCAGGGCAGCCTCATAGGGGGCCGGGTCGATATCAAACAGGGGTGCACCGGCTTCCACATTGTCGCCCTCGCGGAAATGTACCGCGGTGAGCTTGCCGGACACCTGGGCGGTGATGTTCACGTCGCTGCGCGAATCGATGCGCGCGGTAAAGGTGCGCTCGGGCTGGTAAGGCTGCTCGCTGGCGGTGACCACGAAGACTTCCGGAAGAGGAGCGGCAGGGGGCGGTGCATCATCGCAGGCCCCCAGAAACAGGATGGTCAGTGGCAGGCCCAGTTTGATCCAGCGCATGGCAGATTCTCTCCGTATCTTCATCGGTGTGGTTCACCGATTCCTTGTTATAGCGGGATGATTCGACACTCTAGCATGAAGCCTGTGACAGGGAACGGTGGTGAGGATGATGGCAAAGAAATTTGTAGTGGGGGATTGGTGTGAGTGGTGAAGCCGGGGAACGCGCGCTTACCGTGTTGGGTCAAGTGTGTGTACGGGATTGCGAGCTCCGCATGCACACACACTCCCTCAATGAGGCTATTGCGCAGGCGCCAATTCGGGTACCGACATGGCGTTATGGAGTTCAGTGGCCCAGGCATCTATCTCGGCGGACAGGGTGCGCGTCATGCCTTCATGAATGGCGTGATAAAAACGTTGGGCGGGTTCGCTGGCCAGGAACTGCTGGTAGCGCTGCAGGCTGTCGTTGTCCAGATTGCGGTAGGCATAAAGAAAGGCGAGTTCAACCCGCTGTTCGATTTGTTCGCGCAGCGCGGATGGATCGCTGGCCGGAGAGTGTGCCTCGGCATCATTGCCGGGAATCGCTTTGGCGACTGCCTGTGCAGAGTAAGAGTGCAGTGCCAGGGCGGTGTCTGTGGTACCGCTGAGTGCGTCGAGTTGCCGGATCGTGGCGACCCTGTCGCTGTCTGCCAGCAAGTTGCTGGCCTGTTGCTGCATCTGAAGCAGGCCTTCCTCGCTGGCGGCCTGTACTTCTTCCGCTGTGATGCGCTTGCCCAGAGCGGATTGATACCACTGGGAGATGGCGGACAGATCGGCTGCCGATAATGTCTCGGCGGTGTGCTGCTGGACACTGGCCTGGAGTCGCTTCACCAGGCTGTCGCTGTCTGCGCGAGTCAGGATTAAATCCAGATTGTCATCGGTGATTTCTCCGTGCTGGCGTATTTCTGCACGAATCATGTCTGGCCAGTGCGTTATTTGCTCGTTGAAACCGGACTGATCGAGAAGCGCTGCTGTCTCGCTTCCGGTGTCGGCCAACAGCAGGGATGGCGTGAGTAGCAGTATCAGGAAGGTGCGTACTGTCAGAGACAGCCGGGCAGACAGGGAATAAGGCATCGGTGCTCCGCGTGATCGCTTTTATTGTTTTGAGGGTTTGCACGGAACGCATTCTAGCAAGAAACCATCGGGTGTTGCTGATGGGCTGATTCGGGGCATCAGTTGAGAAAGGTCTTAAGCGAAACAGAAGCGAGACAACTGTCTCATTCCTAACTATTCGTCACATGTCAGTGATGGTACGGGTGTTCAGTGTTTCTTTTGTGTCTTCTTCTGGCGATGTCGACAAGATTGCAGACGTTGTGGGTGATTTCGCTGCATTTGGTTTGGAAGGAGAGGTCTAAAAAACAAGGGCGAATACTCTACGCAACATGGATAAGTAAGTATTTCGACTGGTTCACACTGCAGTGACCGCTCGGTCATGAAGGTTCTGCCAAAGAGGTCATTTTCGATCAATCGCTGTCTGGAGTTGGCCGCAAAGGCATCGCTAAATGCCTGTGATAGTAAGAAAAAAGTGTTGGTTTCAGAACGTGCTATCACCCTGCCCATGGTTGACCGGTTTGATCTGTCGAGGAGTCCGGATCCGGTCAATGCTTCAGCCGCTCAGGGAGGCGCAGCGTGCGGCAGATCAAGGTGGCAGTGTCGTTTTTTGCGAACAAGACCGGAAAGCGAGGACACAATGAAAATAAAACCTACAAACGCCAGTCTGGCGCCCCTCTATGGGTTGCCACTGGTCATCACCAGTGCGTTGCTGAGTCAGCCTGTCTCGGCAGTGGAGATCGGTTATAACCCGGACTGGATGATCCGCTGGGACAACACCCTCCGGCATATCGTCGGGGTGCGTACCCAGGGCGTGGATGATGATATTGCCTATGATCCGCGTTTTGATGAATCGGAGTACAAGTTCGGTGACAGTGGCGACATCGTTACCAACCGTTCCTCGTTGCTGTCCGAGTTTGATCTTTCCTACAAGGGCCACTTCGGCGCCCGGGTCAGTGGTTCGGTATGGAAGGACTTTGCCTACGATGACAAGGTGGAGGCTTCTCCGGAGCTGGCGGCACTGGGTTTCGGGACCAGCTATGACAACGACCGCTATTCCCATTACACCGAGCGTTTCTACGTGGAAGGGGCGGAACTGCTGGATGCCTTCGCCTTTGCCAACATCCCGCTGGGTGACCGCACCCTGTCCCTCAAGGTGGGGCAGCAGACCCAGTACTGGGGCATTTCCCTGTTCCAGGGCTTCCACAGTATTTCCTATTCGCAAAGCCCGTTGAATCTGGGCAAGTCCCTTGCCACGCCGGGATCGGATCTCAGTGAGCTGTTCCTGCCCCGCGAACAGGTCTACATGCAGATTCCGCTTACCCAGGATCTGACCCTGGCGGCCCAGTACTTCTATGGCTGGGACAGCAACCGCTTCCCGGAAGGCGGTACCTACCTGGGCTTTATCGATTTCATGTTCAATGGTCCGGACCAGTTTGAGCTGGCCCCCGGTTTTGCTGTGCGGCGCGGCAGAAACTTCGAGCCGGAGAACAACAACAATAACCACGGCGTCTCCCTGCGCTGGACGCCGGATTTCCTCGCCGGCACCGTGGGCGCCTACTATCGGCGCATGGATGAAACCCAGCCCTGGGCACCCATTATTACCCTCAACCCCCTCGCGCTACCTGCCCTGGTGCCGGTGTCCTACCACCAGGCCTACAACGAAGGGGTGGATCTGGCTGGCCTGAGTATCGACAAGCAGATCGGTGATCTGAGTGTGGGTGCGGAAGTGTCCTATCGTCACAACACCGCATTGAACTCAGCGGGTTTTGCGATTCCCGGCACCGACGGAAGCGAAGGCGCCATGGGTGACAGCTTCCATATGGTGATCAACGCCCTGGCCGGTCTTGAGCCGACCTTCCTGTACGACACCGGTAGTGCCGCGCTGGAAGTGGCCTGGGGCCGCCTGATGGATGTCACCGAGAACGAAGAGTTGTACCGCGGTGAAGGTTACGGCGGTTGCCCCGAGGGTGACGACAAGTGGGATGGCTGTTCCACCCGTGACGTGATCAATGTGTCCGGCAAGTTCGAACCGCAATGGCTGCAGGCGGCGCCGGGTCTGGATCTGTCCATGCCGATCAGTGCCACCTGGGGTGCCTATGGTACCGGTGCCACGCTCAGCGGCGGCTTCCAGGGCTCGGTGGTGTATTCCGCTGGTGTCTCCGCAACCTTGTACCGTAATTACTCTTTCACCCTTTCCTATGCCGGTTACGAGTATCGCCAGAAAGAGGCGGACGCCACTCCGGGTTACACCAGCAAGGGTAACGGTTACTACTTCCTGAATGACCGGGACTGGGTCTCCCTGGCCTTCGAAGCCTCGTTCTGAGCAGACACTTATCAGGAGAATAATGATGACAATGATGCAGAATTTTACCCGAAACAGTATTGCCGCCCTGGTATGTGGATCTCTGTCACTGGGTGCCGTATCCAGCCTGCAAGCGCAGGAACTGACCCCGTGGGGCGCCGTGAAAGGCGCCAACGCCGACGGCTCGATTCCCGCCTACCCGGACAAGGGGGTACCGATCCCGGAAGGCCACAAGGATGGCCGCGGTCAGTATCTTGATCCCTTTGCGGACGAGAAGCCCCTGTACTCGGTCACCGCCGAAAACATGGGCCAATACGCCGAGCATATCAGCGAAGGGGTGAAGGGGCTGCTCAAGCGCTTCCCCACCTATCGCATGGATATCTATCCGACCCACCGTACCCAGCGCTACAGCGACTGGGAGCTGGAGCAGGTGAAACTGAATACTACCCGGTCCAAGCTGGTAAATGATGGTGAAGGGGTAGAAAACAGCTATGGGCCGGTGCCGTTTCCGGAACCGAAAGATGGCTATGAGCTGATGTGGAATCACTTCAACCGTCCGGAAGCCACCACCATCCAGTTCCGTATGCCGTCCTATCTGGTGGATGCTTCTGGCCGTCGCACCCTGCTGGCGGATCTGGAACTGCAATCCAACAAGCTGACCCAGGACCAGACCCGCGACAGCCTGGATGGCGATTACAAGCAGAAAGTGCGCGCCAAGTATCTGGGCCCGCCAGCGCAATCCGGTCGTCAGGTGCTGTGGTACTACTCGCAGGATTATCAGAAAGCCGACCAGGTGTTCTACATCTACACCCCGGGTCAGCGTCGCGTGCGCATCGCCCCTGACTTCGGGTATGACACGCCGGCGTCCAGCTATGGTGGCGCCATCTTCTATGATGAAGTGTCGTTGTTCGAAGGTCGTCCTGACCGCTTCGATTTCAAGATCGCTGGCAAGAAGGAAGTGTTTGTTCCCTACAACAACAACCGCATGAACCAGGTTGGCCTGGATCCGGATGAACTGTTCGGCAAGGACCACGTCAATCCGGATTACTGGCGCTGGGAAAAGCATCGCGTCTGGGTACTGGAAGCCACCCTCAAGGAAGGGGCGCGCCATGTGTACAGCAAGCGTCGCTTCTACATCGATGAAGACACCTGGGCCATGCTGATGGTGGAAACCTATGATCACGCCGGTGAGCTGTATCGCGTGGGCATGATCAATCCGGTGTTCATGTATGACAAGCAGGCCAGCTGGACCAACTCTTTCGTCATGTATGACCTGGTGAAAAACAACTACGTGATGGCCAACTGGCTGGGCGGCAGCAAACGTAACTATCTGCGCCCCAGCGACAAACTGCTGAACCCGAACCAGTTTGTTCCGGACGCCCTGCGCGCCTCCGGCATTCGCTAGGGAGCCTCTGAACAGCTCCTTGCATGCTCAGTCTTTCAGGCTGGTTCGCCCCCTCGGCCAAGGTAAAGAGGGGCGCGCTTTTGAAGGTGTATGTCCATCCATCGAAAAAGCGCAACAACGAGTGCGGGCCAGCATGAAAGACCCGGCAGCACTCTAACGAGCATAAAGGCGCGGCCTGGAGCGCACATCTGCTGCGCCTTGCCTCTTGAAAAGGGAACCACCCTTCCCTTCGAGACAAGACACAACAGCTGCACGCTCCAGGTCACGCTGAGCCCGCAAGGAGTTACTCAGATGCTCCCTGGTAAAACAGGGCTGGCCGCAAGGCCGGCCCTTCATGTTCGACACAGGCACGGGCGGAAGGGAGCCTGCCCGTTGCCCTCCATTCCTTTCAGCCGGCATCAGCCGGCTGGTTTACCCGGGACAATAATAATGAAGCGATTACGCACCCTGGTTCATGGCGGTGCTGTACTGTTTGCCCTGACGGCAGGCACTGCTCCCGCAGCGGAATTCCAGGATCCGCTGGATACTCCGCCAATCACCTACAAGGAACCCTGGAAGAAACCCCTGTTGTCCGTGGATGCCAACGAATCCGTATTGGTAGCCGCAGGCCTGCGGGGCTTGGTCCTGCGTTCCGCAGACGCCGGCAAAAGCTGGCAACAGATCTCTATGCCGGTCAGCTCCGATCTGACCAGTGTCTTTATCCTCGATGAAAGTAATGCCTGGATTGTCGGCCACGATGGCCTGGTGTTGCACAGTGGCGATGGTGGCAACAGCTGGGATCGTCAACTGGACGGACGGTTGTCCGAGCAGCCCTTCAAGGATTTCTACCAGGAAGAAAACGGTTTTGAGCCTGAAGCCTCGGCGCGTTACCTGGATGAGATGGCGATGAATTTCCGCCAGGGCCCAAGCCTGCCATGGCTGGATGTGCATTTTGAGAATGCCGAGGAAGGTTTTGTGGTGGGTTCCTTCGGCATGATTGCGCATACCAGCGACGGTGGGAAAAGCTGGCAGCCCTGGTTGCATCGTATCGACAATCCCATGGCCATGAATCTCAATGCGCTGGCAAAGGTCGGCGATGATCTGCTCATTGCTGGCGAGCGGGGAACGCTGTTCCGCCTGGATCGTGAGCAACAACAATTCGAAAAAATTGAAACCGGTTACCGTGGCAGCTTTTTTGGTGTCACCGGGAATGCAGAACAGATTGTCGCCTATGGACTGCGCGGCAGTATCTGGAAAAGTCTCGACCAGGGCGAAAGCTGGGAAAAGGTGGAGGGAGGATTTCATGTGGGCATCACTGATGCCGTGATGACACCGGATATGCAGGTGTTCGCCAGTGCCAGCGGAAGACTGCGTGGCACCGCCGATGGCGGCGCTTCCTTTATGGACCTGCCGGCACCTCCGGTGCCTTACACCAGCCTGGTGCTGACCGGGAATGCCTTGGTCGCTGCCAGCCTTGCTGGTGTCTTGCCGATCCCGCTGCAGGTGCCTGCGCAGACTGCCCCCACCCAGATCGAGGAGTAACCGGATATGGCGACACCATCCCAGACTGATGGCATGCCGGTAGTCCGGCAGCTGGAAGATTTCGACAAGCAATCCGGCAATTTGCTGGAGCGGGTGATATTCAATAATCGCCTGCCGATTATCATTTTCTGCATTCTGCTCACTGCCTTTCTCGGCTTCAATGCCTTGAAGCTGCCGATCAATGCCAGCTTCGAAAGAATGATTCCCCACGGTCATCCCTACATCCAGAACTACCTGGAGATGAGTGATGAATTGCGCGGGTTGGGTGACTCGGTGCGGATTGCCGTGCACAGCAAGAACGGTGATATCTATGATCCCGAGTACCTGGAGCGGCTGCGTGAGATCAACGACCGCATCTTCCTGCTGGATGGCGTAGATCGTTCCTTCATGCGTTCGCTGTGGACGCCACTGGTGCGCTGGACGGAAATCAGTGAATACGGTTTCGTCGGCGGCCCGGTAATGCCGGATGACTATGACGGCTCAGCGGAGAGTCTCAAACAGTTGCGTTACAACGTGATGCGCTCCGGCATCGTCGGCTCGCTGGTGTCCGCGGATGAACGCTCGTCGCTGATTGTGGTGCCGCTGCTCAGCACCGATCCGCATACCGGCGAACCGATGGACTATGCCGCCTTTTCCCATGCCCTGGAAAAGGAAATCCGCAGTCTTGAAGACGACAGCGTCAGCATTCACATCATCGGCTTTGCCAAGCTGGTGGGTGACCTGATCGATGGGCTTGCCGAGGTGGCGCTGTTCTTCCTGATGGCAGCACTGATCACCGTGGCGATCATCTTTCTCTATACCCGTTGTGCCAAGAGCACACTGCTGGTGTTGCTGTGTTCCATGGTGGCGGTGAGCTGGCAGCTCGGCAGTATGCAGCTGTTGGGTTTTGTGGCCGATCCCTATTCCATTCTGGTGCCGTTCCTGGTGTTTGCCATCGGGGTGTCCCATGGCGTGCAGAAGATGAATGGCATCATGGAAGACATCGGCCGCGGCACCCATCGCTATGTGGCCGCCCGCTATACTTTCCGGCGTTTGTTTGCGGCAGGACTGACCGCGTTGCTGGCGGATGCAGTGGGCTTTGCGGTGTTGGCCATGATTGATATCCCGGTGATCCGCGACATGGTGATCACCCTGAGTATCGGCATCGTCATTCTGGTGTTCACCAACCTGGTGCTGTTGCCGGTGATGCTGTCTTACTCCGGGGTCAGCAAGCATGGTGCGGAGCGGGCGCTGGCCGGCAGTGCCAGCCGCCACCCGGTATTCCAGATGCTGGAGAAATTCACCGAGCGTAAGCCTGCGGCGCTGGCCATCGTATTCTTTGCCGGCCTGTTTGTGGTGGCGCTGTTAATTCGCAGCGACATCAAGATTGGCGATCTGGATGCCGGCGCGCCGGAGCTGAGAACGGAGTCCCGCTACAACAAGGACAACGCTTTCATTACCGAAAACTTCGGCCTCTCCAGTGATCTGTTTGTGATCATGATGCGCAGCAAGGATGGCGGCATGGGCAGCTACCAGACCCTGATGGAGCAGGATCGTCTGGAAGAAGCGCTGCGTGCCACGCCCGGCGTACAAACCACGGTGGCGGCGGCCAGCCTGATCCGGCGCATTACCCCGGGGTACTTCGAAGGCAATCTGAAGTGGGCCTCCATCAATCGTGATCCGGCAGTGATCAGCGATACCCTCAACCAGATCGGCGTGTCCAACCCGGAACTGGTCACCGAGGACCGCAGCAGCGGTGCGCTGATCGCCTTCCTCACCGATCACAAGGCGGACACCCTGTCCCGGGTGGTTGAGGTGACCGAGGAATTTGCGCAAACCCATAACCGCGACGAAGTGGAATTTTTGCTGGCGGCGGGCTCATCCGGTATCGATGCGGCGACTAATATCGTGGTGGAGAAAGCCAACTACTGGATGCTTTTCATGGTGTACATCGCCGTGGGGCTGCTCTGTCTGATCAACTTCCGAAGCTGGCGAGCGGTAGTCGTGGCGCTGGTGCCGTTGATCATCACTTCCATGCTCTGTGAGGCGTTGATGGTAGTGCTGGGGATCGGTATCAAGGTCGCCACCCTGCCGGTGATTGCCCTGGGTGTCGGCATTGGCGTGGACTACGCTTTGTACCTGCTCAGTATTCAGCTGGCCAATCAGCGCAATGGGGATTCCCTTGCCGTTGCCTACGGCAAGGCGTTGCGTTTCACCGGCAAGATTGTCGGGCTGATCGGTCTGACGCTGGCGGCGGGTGTCTGCACCTGGGTTTTCTCACCGATCAAGTTCCAGGCTGACATGGGCATCCTGCTCACCTTCATGTTCCTGTGGAACATGATTGGCGCCCTGATCCTGATTCCGGCGCTGTCGCGCTTCCTGCTGCACAAACCCGGGCAGCTCTAGCCCGTCCTCCTGTGTATGGGCGCCTGGCAGGCGCCCCATACTTTCAATCTCGCTCAGCGTGCCTTGCCGTTGCGATCGGTTTTTTCCGCAACAGCCACAGCAGAGCATTGCGCAAGGATTTCAGAACCGGATAGAGCACTGCCGACACTCGGGCGGAACGAAACAGCCATCCGTTGATGCGATTGAAGAGTCCCTTGCTGCTGCCCAGCAATGCCATGTGATGAATGGCATCGGCGCCGTGGTAATAGCGTCCATGAAATACCAGCACCATACCCTCATCCAGAGGCATGGCGTTGTCCTGTAAATGCGTGACCCATTGCGGCGCCTCGCGGGCGTTGATCAGATGCAACTGGTTCACCGCATCGCGAAAGCGCACAAAGCGTACATAGTTGCGGCAGGCCGGGCAGTCGCCGTCATAGATGAGATAGGTGTCAGCGGGATCAACATTCATGGCGTATCACGCGGTGTAGACGAACAGACTGAGCCACGGGAATTCATAAATGCACAGTAGCAGGAACAGGCCTAGATACCCGAGGCGTAACCAGGGAGCACTATCCGGCACCAGACAATATCCCCACACAATGATCAACCAGCCAAACCCGATAACGGGAGCAACGGCATACACCGGCACGATAAACGCCATCAGCAACAGATGTTTGGCTATTTCACCTCGCCGGGATAACGGCAGCAGAAGCACCAGGGCGATCACAATCTGGTCCAGATAGTTGATCCAGGTAATGGCCATGGCAAGGCTGTGCAGTTGGGCTGAGCTGTGCAGCGTTCCGGTGGCCTGATCGGCCAGCATCGGATCCATGGCGCGCAGATAGATTTCCCGATTCTCGGCGAACAACGCAGGGTCCATGCCGGTGAGTAATGCGGCAAGAGCGCTGAACCGACTGTCCGTCATCAGGATGAATTCAAAAAAGGAGCCGTCCAGATAATCCGCAGCCAGGGTTTTCTGGACCACGGCCATGATCATGGTGAAGAACAGCAGGTATCGTGCACTGCGACGCAGGAATTCGGTCTTGTCCAGATCCTTGCTGTCAAAAGCCAGGAACAGGGCGAACACCCAGTAGCAAAGCAGGTACTTGTGATTGTCGGCGTTGGTCCAGGTCAGCCACAGTGAAGCGGCGCTGAACAGGAAGACGATAAACCAGTAGGGGCCGGCCTGGCGCAGTGAAGGCACTACCAGCCATGCCATCACCAGCAGCTGAAAGGGGATGGCAAAATAGACATGCTGGAAGCCATGGAAAATCAGGATCCCCAGCGACAGGGCGCTGACCACGGCAAGAAACTGATGGCTGTCACGGCCGGACAGTTGATCTAGCACGGGATGGGTAGAGATGCATTGCCACAGGCTGCGAGATTCAGAAGACATCACAGCCCTCCGCCCGGGACCATCGCGCTTCACCCAGAGAGCGGCGCTCAATCTGTCGCTGGGCCACGTCGATGCGGGTTTTCCAGCTGGTCAGGCTGAGGGCGCTAACCTGCAGGGGGCGTGGATTCGCCAGGCTGTCTGAGGCAGTGCCAGCCATGGGCAGGCTGCGCAGGGACTGATCGTTGAGCGTCACCGTCCGCACGCTGCCCAGGGCGTACCAGGTCTTGGTGGCCATTTGCACACACAGGGAATGCAGATTGTCTGCGGTGGGCATGGCGGTGAAACGGGTGCCGGCGCGGCCCAGAGAATCCTGACTTGCCAGGAAGCTGCCCTGATCCGAATGGATCATCAAGGCGAGGGTGCGGGTGCCTGGCGCGTCCTGGGTGGAAAACATGCCCATGCCTCCCCCTTTCCAGCGGGACAGGTCGCTGTGCTGCACGCGATAGAAATGGTGGGCAAGAATGATCACGGTACTGATTACCAGTAGTGCCAGTGGCATCAGGCCTGGGCGCTGGCAGCAGGAAATGAGTTTCTGCATGGAGTATGTGCCGGGGGAAACAGGCTGCCCGGGTGGGCAGCCGGATCAATCAGCCTGCGTTATCCAGTTCACGCTGCAGTTCTGACACTTCTGACTCTGAGCAGCCGGCCCAGGTGCTGGTGCACTCTGCGCGGGCTTCGTCGATCAGGGCGACGTCAGACACAACGGCGGCACCGGCAAAAACAGCCAGCGCCATGGTGGCGTAAGCGAATTTCTTCATCGTGAGTTCCCTTCCAAAGGTGGTGTTAGGTGGGCATGGCTCGATGCCATTTTCTGCAAAATGAACCGGCCGCACATCACTTATATGGGGTATTTACGAATTTTATACGTCGTTTTTACTAGTTGGTTACAGTAAGAAATTCTGGTCTTGTTTGCACTTGTGCACATTGCTGGCGCATCCGCCTTGCAGATTTCCGTTTTTGTCAGACAAGAGGCCTCAGCTTGTTACGGGCTACAAAGCCGGGTTTTGGCCGCAGAACGTAGCAAAGTGCATACAAGATGTAACTTTATGTCACCCCTCTGTGAAAGTTGGTACTTTAGGCGGATTTTGTCTCGACTGTGATTGACGTCAAATTGCAGCGCATTTGATTGCACTCAATTTTTGTTAAGGGGGAAGTATGAACGGACGCGCGCTAGTCCCTTTCCTGTCGTGTTGTGCCATTGCCTACAGCATTCCGGCCGCAGCCGACGTGACCATTGAAGAAGCTGAGCCACGGCAGTATCTCAGCCCGATGTTTCACTACCTTCAGCTGGACGATAACCGTGAGATCGGCAGCAAGGGTCTGGGCGGAGGCCTGGCCTATGGTCGCGAAGTCGCAGATCAGTGGTGGTGGGAAACCGAGTTTGCCGCCTATGGACTGGATTCCGGCACTGAATTCACCACCGATTTTTATCAGGCTGCCCTGACCACCGGCCTGATGTACGCCTTTGGTGACAGAAGAGCTTTCACTCCTTTCGTGGTGGGTGCGGTGGGTGTTATCCGCAACGACGTAGTGCCGGATGACGATGATGATTACGGCCTGCATGCCAATGTGGGTCTGGGTGTTGTCACCGGTCCGATCTTTGAAAACGGCCTCAAGCTTCGCGCTGAAGGGCGTTACATGTACGACGATTACGATGGCACCAGCTTCAACAACACCGTTGGTGAGGGTGGCTTCAACGATCTGCGTTTTTCTCTCGGTCTGGAAATTCCGCTTGGCTACACCAAGGTGCGCGAAGTGGAGAAGGTGGTCGAGAAGATCGTCTACAAGACCAAGGAAGTCGAAGTCATGGTGCATGAGCCTGACAGCGATGGCGATGGCATCCCGGATAGCCGGGATGAGTGTCCGGATACGCTGAAGGGCGGTGAAGTTGATGGCAAGGGCTGTCTGTTGACCAACCAGACCATCACTTTCCACAACATTGGTTTCGAAGTGAATTCTGACAAGGTGACCGCGTCCACGCGTCCGGTGCTGGAACGTGTTGCCAAGGCACTTAATGCCCAGACCAACTTCCACATTGAAGTGGGTGGCCACACCGACAGCGACGGCTCTGCCGAGTACAACGAGCAGCTGTCCAAAGCGCGTGCCGAGGCGGTGCGTCAGTATCTGATTGATCAGGGGGTCGATGCCGATCGGCTTACCGCGCAGGGTTATGGCGAACTGGATCCCGTCGCCAGCAACGAAACTGCGTCCGGTAAGGCAATGAATCGTCGCGTCGAATTTAAGGTAATGGAGGTAAGAAAATGAAGGACCAATTCAAAATTCTGGTAGCAGCCATGTTTGCAGCAACGCTGCTGGCAGGCTGTGAAGCTGATGGGGGCAGCAGCGGCGTCGATGTGGTGGCCAATCCTAACCCGCAGAGCCGTAACGTAGACCAGGATGGCGACGGCGTAGCCGACCTGCTGGACAACTGCCCTGACATGGCCAATGCCATGCAGGAAGATGCGGATGGTGATGGCGTGGGCGACGTTTGCGACGAAGATCGTGACGGTGATGGCGTGGACAACGTCAGCGACAACTGCCCGCTGGTTGCCAATGCGGATCAGGCCGATACCGATACCGATGGCCTTGGCGATCTCTGTGACGATGACCTCGATACCGATAAGGATGGCGTGGATGACGGTATCGACAACTGCCCGTTCGAGTTCAACCCGGAGCAGGGTGATGTGGACAACGACGGCCAGGGTGATGCCTGTGATGCCGACGGTGATGGCGATGGCGTGGACAACGGCAGTGACAACTGCCCCTTCACTGCCAATGCGGACCAGGCGGATGAAGACCTGAATGGCGTGGGCGATGCCTGTGAAGGCGATGTGGACGGTGACGGCGTGGCTGATGGCGAAGACAACTGCCTGAACATGCCCAACGCGGATCAAGCCGATGCGGACCTGGATGGTCTGGGTGATGTCTGTGACGACGACCGTGATGGCGATGCCCATGACAACGACGGTGATAACTGCCCGCTGATTGCCAACGGAGACCAGGCTGACAGCAATGGTAATGGTGTGGGTGATCTGTGTGACGAGAATGGTGGCAGCACCCCGGTGGGTGATACCGATAATGACGGTCACGACGATAACGTAGACAACTGTCCGAATGTGCCCAACGGCAACCAGAAAGACAGCGATGGTGATGGCAAAGGTGACGTTTGTGACAGCGATGGTTTCACCTGTGGCGCAGGCACTGCGTTTACTCCGCTGACCAACGCCACCCACGACGCTGATGGCGATGGCCTGGGTGGCTTTGGTGAATTCGGTATCTGTCTGGCCTGTAGCGTGGACAACCCGGAGTACATCATCGACAACAACGTGGCGACCTTTGCCGAGTTGAAGATTGGTGCGGCCCTGGTGAAAGGCGGAGCTTATGTATCCGCTGATGCCAAGGACGAAAATCAGAACGTGAACGCCAGCCGTTTGGGTTTTGTGGTGTCCGATCCTGCCTCACCGCTGTTCAACATCGAAGTGCTGGGCGATTTCATCACCATCCGTTTCTATGACAATGGCAGCATGGTCAAGAAACAGGTGGTGGACGGCAGCCTGATTGATGTCGACCTGCTCGGTATCGGCGCCAACACCAGCCAGCGTTTCCTGGTGACCTCTGCACCGGAAAACTTTGACTCGGTGAGCCTGACCTATGCCGGCGCGTTCAACGTGAACAAGAGCTTCCGTGTGCACGATGTGTGCTACGAACCCAAGCCTTGATCATGCAGTAGAACGGCAATAAAAACGGGCCTCATCGAGGCCCGTTTTTTTTGGCCGCTCCGCGGCTGCAACACTCCTCACGCAAAGCCGGGAGAGACCCACTGTAGGAGCCTGCCTGCAGGCGATCCGAGCCTGAGCGAGGTAAGGATTCCAGAAACGCTGTTCGAAGAGAAGGACAGCCTAAGCAGGGAATGAGTCTCGAGTTTCGAGACGCGAGTTTCGAAGATCAACACCTAAAACCCGCCTCTGGTTGCAGGGTTTGCCTTTCGAAACTCGCGTCTCGAAACTCGAAGCTTTCCTCCCCGCTTTCAGACTATTCAAAATCCGGCATGTCCGGAGTGACCACCGGCTTGCCGGCGTCCTGCCAGGCATCGAAGCCACCCTCGATAGACTGCACATGCAGGTAGCCCATGCTCTTCATGCTGGCGGCTGCCAGGGCAGCCCGGCCACTGGTCTTGCAGTAGATCACGATGGGCTGGTCACGAATATCCAGCGCGGGGTCATTGCTGAGCTTGAATTCCAGCAGGCCGCGGGGAATGGAAACCGCGCCGGGAATATGGCCGGCGTGATACTCGTCGCCTTCGCGAACATCCAGCAGCAGAGCCGCATCGCTGATGGCGGCTTCCGCATTGTCCAGTGACACTTCCTGAATCTGTGCCTTGGCTTCCTGTACCAGATCGTGGGCAGTTTTCATGGTGTCTGCTTTCCTTGTCGGTGAAAACAAAACCAAAGCGCCACCGTTGGGTGGCGCCGGGTGTGTTGCTTCAGATTACAGGGACTTGGTGCAGAAGTAGAAATCCTTGCACTCGTAGTCACCGGATTCCACACGGTCGTTGGCGGCAGAGGCAGTCTTGGCCGGAGGGACAATGACCTTGTCGCCGGGCTGCCAGCCTTCCGGGGTGGCAATGCCGTTTTCATCGCTGGTCTGCATGGCTTTCACCAGACGCAGGAACTCGGGAATGGAGCGGCCATTGCTCATCGGGTAGTAGACCATGGCGCGCAGGATGCCGTTGGGATCGATGATAAAGGTGGCGCGCACCGCGGACGTGTCGGCAGCTCCCGGATGGATCATGCCATAGGCGTTGGCGACCTCCATCTTCAGGTCTTCGATGATGGGGAACGGGATCTCCACGCCGAAGTTCTGCTTGATATTGCGCATCCAGGCAATGTGCGAGTGGATGCTGTCGATGGACAGGCCAAGCAGGTCACAGTTGAGCTTGGCAAATTCCGGCGCGGCCTTGGCAAAGGCCATGAATTCGGTGGTGCAGACCGGGGTAAAGTCGGCGGGGTGGGAAAACAGCACCAGCCACTTGCCGCGGTAATCGGTCAGAGATTTCTCGCCGTCAGTAGTCAGTACCTGAAAATCCGGTGCGGGTTCGTTGATGCGCGGCAGGCCGCCAATTTGCTGTACGGGGGTTTCCATGGGGCTTTCTCCTTGCTGGAAGCGATCGGTGTCAGTGGGCTTGCAGGAAAAGAATAGAACGCGCACCATATGCCCACAAGTCATAAGTATATATCAATACGATATATAAATTCTATCGCTCACAGCTGCACAGAATTTACGCCGGCAGACATCGAGTGACGACCCGGCAAGATGAAAACAGGAAGAAAGGAGTAAGTGATGAAACGGACTCTGTTGACTGGACTGGCACTGGTGCTCATGGCGGGGCTGGCGGTTGCTGATGCGCAAACAGACAAGGCCGGGGCGCGCCAGGCCAGCATGGCGCTGGGAGGCGCGCTCAAGCAGGCCCTGATGTCTGCCATGAAAGAAGGTGGGCCGCTGGCCGCCATCGAGGTGTGCAACCTGTCTGCCATGCCGATTACCGATCAGGTGAGCGAGCAGAGCCAGTGGACCGTGGCCCGTACCAGCCTGAAGGTTCGTAATCCGGCCAATACGCCGGATAGCTGGGAGCGAGAACAGTTGCTGTCGTTCCAGAAGCAACTGGATGCCGGGGCCGAGCCGGGTTCGCTGGAAGTACTGCACACGGAAAGCCGTGATGGCCAGCCGGTGCAGCGCTACATGAAGGCGATCATGGTGGAAGGGCCCTGCCTGGTCTGCCATGGCAGTTCGCTTTCAGCCCCGGTGGCACAGGCGCTGGATGCCCGCTACCCGCAAGATCAGGCGCGTGGCTATCAGCCCGGTGAGCTGCGCGGTGTCTTCACTCTGGAGAGGCTCATGCCCAAGGCGCCGTAGCCCAGCCCCGAGAGGCTTGCAGCAGGCACAAAAAAAGGCGCCCTGAGGCGCCTTTCTTTGCTGGAACAGTCGCTTACAGAGCAACGATGTTCTCAGCCTGCGGACCTTTCGGGCCCTGAGTCACGGTGAACTCAACGGCTTGGCCTTCGGCCAGGGTCTTGAAGCCAGAGCCTTGGATGGCGCTGAAGTGAGCGAAAACGTCAGGGCCGTTTTCCTGCTCCAGGAAACCAAAACCTTTTGCTTCGTTGAACCACTTAACGGTGCCTTTAACAGTAGACATATCACTATCCTGAAAAATGAAGTTGTGCCCAGAGGGCGGGTGTAGCTGAAAAACGGGAACTTGGACTTCAGAACTGCAGGACGAGTGATACAACACCGAAATGTAGTACGTGATTCAAGCGCGATCTTTTAGCTAACGCGCAAGGTATAGGGATTCAGCCAGTCTGTCCATCGAAATCGTATTTATCGGATGGTCGGTTGTAGCCCGGAGACGGTATCGACCGGGTGCCGGCGAGCTGGCGCCCGGGTTAAGCTGGTGAGTATCAGTAACAAGGGACAGACTATGTCGGAAGAAAAAGACCCGCGGGTATTGTTTGCCGCCGAGCGCACCCTGCTGGCGTGGAATCGCACCAGTATTGCCATGATTGCCTTCGGTTTTCTGGTGGAGCGCTCCGGCATGTTGATGCGGCTGCTGCATTCCGGCCCACCGGACGAGGTGGCGCAGCACATTACCGTGCTGGTGGGGCTGCTGTTCATCGTGGTGGGGGCGGGGGTAGCGATCTTTGCCTCCCGCCAATATGCCCGCCTGCTGGCTACCCTGAAGCCCTCGGACTTTCCCGACGGCTATGCCGCCCACTGGGGTATCGCGGTGAATGTGGTAGTGGCGCTGCTGGGGCTGGTGCTGGCGGTGGCCTTGTTTCTGGCCCGCTAGGGCCTGTTCAGGCCGGGGCAAGCCCCTGCAGGATAATCTGAACAGGACCTCTCGACCCAAGGTGTCGTCGTGACCAATCCGAGCTGGCTCAACAGGCTTCGTCCCCACAAGCTGCCGTTCCGCCGCCGCGTTACCCGCGCGGCAGTGGCGCTGATCCAGCGCCCGGGGCTTGCCGGCGGGGAGTTGTTTTTCATCCAGCGGGCCCGGCGAGAGGGCGATCCCTGGTCCGGTGACATGGCCTTTCCCGGTGGCCGTCTGCAGCCGGGCGATCAATCGAGCCGAGATACCGCCATGCGCGAGACGCTGGAGGAAACCGGGCTGGATCTCTATCAGCAGGGCAGCTATCAAGAGCGGTTGTCCGATCTGCTCACCCGTCATCACAGCCGCTGGCGGCCCATGGTGGTGACACCCCATGTGTTCCGCTGGGAGGGGAATGATGCGCTTTCTCTCAACCATGAAGCGCGACGGGGCGTATGGATACCGCTGGATTATCTCGCTAACCCTGCCAACCAGTCCCGCTTGCCGGTCAATACCCCATTGGGCACCCTGACCTTTCCCTGTTGTCGTTATCAGGAGTACTGCATCTGGGGGCTGAGCTACAGCATGATGCGTGAATATCTCGGTGCCGCCGACAGGGCTCTGCCGTGATATGAGGGCGCTATGTCGCGTCCATGCCGGTGAGAGGCGGTGGGGAACTGCTGGTGAGGAGGTTGGCGCAGGCAGGGCCTGCGCCAGGATGCATCAGAACTTGTAAGCAGCACCAAGCTGCAGTGACTGGCTGGTGACGTCGATGTCTGCATCAACGCCAACCGCTTCATCGTCACGCACCTGGGTGGGTGACAGGGAAGCCGTGCCGAGGTCGGCGTAACGATATTCCGCACGCACCGACAGATTGCTGCCCAGTGATTTCTCGACGCCCAGTGCCAGGGCGTAGCCACTGATGTCATCATCATCGCTGAAGGTCTGTGCCGGAGATCCCGGGTTACAGATGAAGCCATCGGACGGGCAGGTGGTGGAGGTTTCGACTTCGGTCTGGGTCAAGCTCAGGGTGCTGTAGAGCATGGTGGATTCATTCAGCAGGTAGCCGCCTTTAACACCCAGCAGGTAGGACATGTTGACGTCAACATCGGTGGTGGTGCCGGTGGCGCCTGGGCCGCCCGGAATGTAGTCAAGGGTGTCGCTGGCACCGGCATCCTGAATGGCCAGTTCCGCGCCGACGATCCAGTTGCTGCTCACGGACCAGTTGTAGCTGCCGAAAACACCATAGGAAAAAGTGCTGTCGCTCAGGGACTCTTTCGGGTCGGAAAAGATTGGGAACGGAGCGGTAGGGATTTGCGGGGCGTACAGCGCCGTGGTTTCCCAATCCATGTCGACGTCGTCGTAACCCAGCGCGACACCTGCCTGGAAGCCGGTGAAAGCATCGTTGGCGAATGAGCAAACGGGAAGCGCAGCAACAAGCAAAGTAGAGCACAAAGCTACTGATTTAATTTTCATATTTAACTCGATATCCGTAAGTGAATTAAACTTTTTTGAAGGCAACACATCCTTCCTGGCCCGATGGTATAGGTGTATAGACCGGGTTACTTCACCCATTTGGGTGAACTCCGGTGTTTGTTCCTTTTTGGGATTCAGTGAGATTAATGTCGCTCGATGCCTCCATGGGGCTGCCTTGTGCTTAATAGCTGGTAACGTAATCGCGGTGCACGGTGGTTGTCAGGCCGGTACACTGCAACCTTTTTGCATAAGGTGGAGTCATGCCGTCATCACATCACACTCAAGGGCGCAGGCCACTGGCCCAGATCATTGCCCAGGCCATGCTGCGCATGACCGGCTGGAAAGCCGGCCCCTTTCCGGATATTGATCGTGCCGTGATTGCCGGTGGCCCGCACACCTCCAACTGGGATGGCGTGATTGCGCTGGTCAGTCGTTCTGCCCTGCAGAAAGACGTGAACATCATGATCAAGCACAGCCTGTTCAAGGGGCCGCTGGGTTGGTTGCTGCGCAAGCTGGGCGCCATTCCCATCGAGCGGGGCCGCGCCGGCGGTGTGGTGACCCAGACCGTAGCCCAGTTCAAGAAGCGTGAGCGGCTGCTGATTGCTGTCACCCCGGAAGGTACCCGCAGTAATGCGGAAGAATGGAAGCTGGGTTTCTACCACATTGCCAAACGTGCCAATGTGCCGATCATCCTGGCTTTGGCGGACTATGAGAAGAAGACCTTCTCCTTTCCGGTGGTGATCCACCCCTCTGACGACATGGAAGCAGACCTGCGGGAAATCTACCGCCACTTTGCCACCGTGACCCCGCGCCATCCCGACAAGCTGTCCGTGCCAGTGCAGGAATTCTACGGTCAGTAATCCTGCCAGAATAATGACTGCCGGTGCGGGCTCGCGATAAGCTGGGTGCAGTGATTCCAGGAGTGACAGATGTCTGGCTGTGACTGTAGTTTCGAAGCGAAGAACCGCGAAGAGCGCCGCATTCTCAAGATCCTGTTGCTCATCAACGGGGCCATGTTCGTGATCGAGCTGGTGGCTGGCCTGCTGGCCCAGTCCACCGGGTTGCTGGCGGATTCCCTGGACATGTTTGCCGATGCGGCCGTCTATGCCATCAGTCTCTCTGCGGTGGGGGCGGTGATGAGCCGAAAGGTGCTGGCGGCCCGGGTCAGTGGTGTGCTGCAGGTTACCCTCGGACTGGGGGTGATCATCGAAGTGGCCCGCCGCTTCTGGTTCGGCAGCGACCCGGAAGGCGTCTTGATGATTGCCATTGGCGCCCTGGCGCTGGCGGCCAATGTGACTTGCCTGGCGCTGCTGGCTCGCCATCGTGATGGCGAAGTCCATATGCGTGCCTCGTGGATCTTTTCTGCCAATGATGTGTTGGCCAATCTGGGCGTACTGGCCGCCGCCGGTCTGGTGATGGTCAGCGGCTCCCGCCTTCCGGACCTGATCATCGGGGCGCTGATTGCCACGCTGGTGATGCGCGGGGGGATCATCATCCTGCGTGAAGCACGGGAATCTGAGCGGGAAGAGGCTGGCTCAGGTGAGGCGGCAAGCTGCGACAGGGATTGATGTCGCCAACGTGAAAATTCCCTTCCGGACGGTCTCTCTCTCGAGCAGGAAATAGGGTATAAGTGGCCCCATGAAAACCCCAAAACGCCTCCAGCCCCTGGTCGATGATGGTCTTGTCGACGAAGTCCTCAGCCGCCTGATGAGCGGCAAGGAGGCGGACGTCTTTGTGGTGCGCTGTGGGGATGAGGTCCGTTGTGCCAAGGTCTACAAAGAGGCCATGCAGCGCAGCTTCAAGAAAGCCGCCCAGTATCAGGAAGGTCGCAAGGTACGCAATTCCCGCCGCGCCCGCGCCATGGAAAAGGGCTCAAAATTCGGCCGCGAACAGCAGGAAAAAGTCTGGCAAAGCGCCGAAGTGGATGCCCTGCGTCGCCTGGCCGATGCCGGCGTAAGGGTGCCGCGCACCTACGGCATGCTGGAAGGCGTGCTGCTGATGGAGCTGGTCACCGACGAAAATGGCGACGTGGCACCTCGTCTAGGTGAAGTGGTCATGGATGCGGAGCAGGCCCGCGAGGATCACCGCCTGATGATCCGCTATATCGTGCGCATGCTCTGCGCCGGCCTGATCCATGGCGACCTGTCCGAGTTCAATGTGCTGGTGGATGAAGATGGTCCCGTCATCATCGACCTGCCCCAGGCGGTGGATGCCGCCGCCAACAACAATGCCCGCGCCATGCTGGAGCGCGACGTCAACAACATGCGTCGCTACTACTCCCTGTTCGCCCCGGAACTGGCTGAGACTAATTACGCCAAGGAAATCTGGGACCTCTACGAAGGCGGCGAACTGCATCCCCATGTGGAGCTCAGTGGCGATGCCGAAGAAGATAGTCACGAAGCCGACGTGGATGATGTGCTGGCGGAGATCAAGGCGGCATTCGAGGAAGAAGAGGCGCGCAAGCGTCGCATGAGCGCCTCCGAACACACCGACTGATCCCGGCATAACATTCTCTCGTGGGAGCTTGCTTGCAAGCGAAGCTCTCTGTTTCTTCCCTTCTTTCCGCTCTGCCCATTCCTTGACAGTTTACCTGCGCAATTTCAAAAACCTGACCAGCGGTACAAACGTGCAAATAAACAGCTCAACCCTTTGTGTTTCCTGTGAATGTGGGTTGCCGACGAATGGTTAGCCGGGGGGCTCATCAGTCGAAATCCTACGCCATGTAAGAAATGGCGTACAACGGATGGTGAGGGGATTGACTAGGATTATCAGGCGAGCAAGTTCGGGTGCCAGGGAAGGGATCATGGCAGGGAAGGGGTTGTTCGCGGGGGATCGTCCGGAGAGGGACTCTCGGCACGGTTCAGAACAATCAGGATGAGTGAAAGCACAGGGAGTGCCTATGCGCCGGTTAATGTTTGTTGCAGTGGTGGGGGTGTTGTCCATGGGCGGTGCCGCCCAGGGCGAGAGTGTTGCGTTGACTAAAATCGTTGACAGCTGTGTCGCGGAAACCCTTCAGTATCAGCAAGACGGGCTGAGCGAAAAAGATGCTCGGACACTGCAGGCTCGCGTACAGCAGGAATGCAGGATTATTGTTCAGCGTGAGTGTAGCAGCGATGTGCGACCGCTCTGCCAGCATTACTCCAGTACCACGTTGGCAGGTATTGAAGTAGGGGTTGTCGAAGTCAGTGCGCGTTCAGAATTCATGGATTGATGCTGTGAATTGCCGCTGTGTCGTGAATCAAGGGGAATAAATGCTGTTGAGAATGTCTGCGGTGCTGATGGCGTGTTATGTGCTGTCAGGCTGCGCATCGTTTGTGAAGGCGTTCGGCCATGATGTGACGGACCCGGAGAAAAACCTGGTGATGATGCAGCTTTATGCCGCCAATGGCGCCAGCTTTGACTCGGCAGGATTCAGGGCGTTGGCAGGGGGAGAGGATCACTCCATGCTGAAATCCTATCCCCAGGATAATGGCTGCATGACCATGATGTCGGTGTTCGATGCGGGCCAGTATGAATTGGTCAGCCTCTACTACAACCGTATGAACCGGGGCGGAAATTTCTACAAGTTTACTCCCGGCGACCCCGAGAATGTCACCTTCCAGGTGGATTCGGGCAAAGTGGTTTACATTGGGGCGTATGAAGTAGGAGCAGGGGATAAATCCGGCACTTTCAGTTTTACGCCTACGGATCATTGTGGCGACGAAGAAAAGGCAATCACGGAATATGATGCCTATGCCATGGAGCATCCTCTATTTCGTAATACGGTATGGCCTGAGCGTTTTGAAGAAAAAGTGAAAAGTCTGCAGTCAGGGCGTTGATAGCAGGCTTCATGGTGAGTCTATTTGCTTTGGAGAGCGGAGAACGCCTGCGGCGTTCTCCGCTCTGCTGTTTGATCAGCCCTCTCGCTTCGGAGACGCAATCGTTTGGCTTCCGTTGGACTGATTGCTGTGCGCTTCCGGCCGTTGCCATTCCGGCGTCGCCCACAGATGTTTCAGTCGCAGCCACAGCGGCCCCGGCTTGCCCATATCCCGGAACAGTGCAATGAACTCATGCAGCGTCAGTGTGATTGGGTTGTAGCTGTGAATCTGGCGGGTGATGCCGTATTCCGGCGGCAGGTCCTCGCGCTCCTCCACAAAGGTGCCGAACAGGCGATCCCAGATGATCAGGGTGCCACCGAAGTTCCTGTCGATGTATTCCGGATTGCGACCGTGATGTACACGGTGATGCGAAGGCGTATTGAAAATGAACTCAATCGGCCGCGGCAGTTTCTTCACCCACTGGGTGTGAATGAACCACTGGTAGGACAGATTGATCGCCAGGGTGAAAAGACCCCAGGCAGGGTCAAAGCCCAACAGCACCGGCGGCAGGAAAAACAGGAACAGACCGCTGAACGCATACAGCGTGCTCTGGCGTCCGGCCGTGGTGAAATTCATGTGCTCGGAGGCATGGTGGACCACATGGGTGGCCCAGAACCAGCGCACCTTGTGGGCGGTCACGTGGTAGACGTAGAACAGGAAGTCCACCATCAGGAATAGCAGCAGGAAGGTCCACGGGGTGATGGCAATATCCATCAGCCGGTAGCTGTACACCCAGTCCAGAATGGCAAACACGAACAGGGCATTCACCACCACTTCCAGCAGTACATAGCTGGCCCCCAGCGTCATGCTGGCAGCGGAATCCTTCAGGTTGTAGATGCCGGTGCCACGAAACCGCCAGGCCTCCAGCACAATGGTCAGGCCGAACACCGGCATCATGGCTACCAGCAGCAGCTCCTTGATGTCGGCGTTCTGGTAGGCGTTCACCGCAAAGTCGATCAGGTTCATGGTTAGGCTCCCTCCAGTCATGGGGCGGGCGCAGAAAGCGCGTCTTCGATGACTCCATGCTAGAAAATGCCGGATAAACCGGATTGACGAATCATGCCAAGCTGTTATCCAATCATGCCATGACGATGAATTACCCCGATCCCACCGCCATTCGTGTCAACGGTTCCTATGCCCGGGTGCTGCTGGACTGGCTGGACCAGCATCAGCTCAATGCGCCGACCCTGCGTGCCGCCGTGTCACGGCTGGGGCCTGGCGAACAGGTGCCCCTGATCCAGTGGCTGGAGTTGCTGCGGCGAGCCTGGGCGGTGCACCCCGGTGATGGCCGCGGGCTGGAAATCGGCGCCTGTATCACCCCGGATCATGTGGGGGTGCTCGGCTATCTGGTGCAGGCCAGCGACAATCTGGGCCAGGCCCTGTATGCCTACCAGCGCTTCGAGTCCCTGTTCTACGGGGTGCAGATGGCGGAGGTGAAGATAAAGGCGGACCAGGCCGAGATCGGCTGGCCCCGGTTTGGTGGCCTGAGCCTGGGATTGCTGGTGGATGAAACCGCCATCTCGGCGCTGATCAGCTTCCTGCGCAAGATCGTCCCGGACGCCCCCAATCCAGCAGAAGTGACTTTCTCCTCGCCGGCACCGGACAACCCGGAAGTGTACGAGGCCTTCTTCGGCTGCCCGGTACGCTTCAATGCCCCCTATGTGTCGGTGCGCTTCCCGGCGGATTACCTCAGCATCCCCCTGCCCACCGCTAACCCGGCCCTGCGCCAGATTCTCGATCGCCAGTCTGATGCTCTTTCCAATGCCCTGCCGGGCAACGATCCCTTCGCCTTTCAGGTACAGCAGGTGTTCCTGCGATTGTTGCCGGATGCGCGGGTATCCCTGAAAGACGTGGCCAGCGAAATGGCCATCTCCGTGCGCACCCTGCAGCGCCGTCTCACACAAAGCGGCCAGACCTTCCAGGGCCTGCTGGATCGTACCCGCCAGGAACTGGCACAAAGCTACCTGCGCGACCCGTCACTATCGCTTTTCGAAATCACCATGCTGCTGGGCTTCGCCGAGCAGAGCTCGTTTAACCGGGCGTTTAAACAGTGGGTGGGGGTGTCGCCGGGGGCGTGGCGGGAAGGGCAATAACGCAGCCTGCCACCCTATAGGTTTATCTCCACTCCCGGATTCGTAGGGCGGAAATTTCCGAAAGGGAATCTCCGCCATAGCTGGTCTGTGTTTTTGTAGGAGTGGTCGTTCGACCACGAAGAGACGTTCGCCTCAGAATCGCGGTGGAACCACCGCTCCTACAGAGGGGCTTGTGCTGCGTGGGCCTGTCCGCAATCTGTTTCTGGTAAGGTAAGAGCATCGCCCCGGCACGGATTTATGCCGCGGGCTGCGGCGACTAAAGGGCAAAGGATAAAGGGAGTCCGGTGATCAGGAGAATGTATGGCTAGTGGCATCAAGGCAATGTTTGGCATGGCCCCCAAAGACGATGGCGAGGGTGGCTTCACGCCTTCCCCTGTGGCGCTGAAGCTGGCCACCAAAAGCAAGACCGATTACGACCACACCGAGTATCCGGATGCCCTTCAGGGCGGCACGGCCAAGGTGCTGATGGTCTGCACCGAAGAGCGCTACATGACCATGGCGAACGGCGTGAAGTTTTCCACCGGCAATCACCCGGTAGAAATGATGGTGCCGCTACTGCACCTGGAAAAAGCCGGCTTCCAGATTGAGGTCTGCACGCCTACCGGCGCACCGGTAAAAATAGAAAGGTGGGCGGTGCCAGAGAAAGACGACGTGGTCACGGATGCCCTGCAACGCTACCAGCCGCAATTCGAACAGCCTCAATCCCTAAAGGCCCTGGTCGCCGCAGGCCTGGAAGATCACGCCGACTACCTGGCGGTGTTCATCCCCGGTGGTCACGGCGCCATGTTGGGCCTGCCGGAGAGTGAAGACCTGCAAACCCTGATCCGCTGGGTCAACGCCAACGACAAACACATGCTCACCATCTGCCACGGCCCTGCGGCCTTGCTGGCAGAAAACCGTGGCGGCGATCCCAGGGACTTCGCCTATCACGGTTACAAGATGGCGGTGTTCCCGGACAGCCTCGACAAGCTCACCCCCAAGTTTGGCTACCTGCCCGGCCCCATGCCCTGGTACTTCGGCGACCGGCTCCGTGAGCAGGGCGTGGAAATCATCAACAAGAAAGCCAATGGCAGCTGCTGCGAAGACCGTAAGCTGATCACCGGGGACAGCCCGGATGCGGCCAATGAATTTGGCAAGCTGGCAGCAAGGGCGTTGCTGGCGGAGGTGAATGGGGCGGGGTAAGCGTTAAGGCGGGAATCGACTCCGATTCCCGCCCGGTTTTATGCTCTTGCTTCGGGAATCAGATCAGCGCAAACGCCAAATACAGCATCAGTGCCACCTGCGTCAGGAATAAGCTGGCGCGGATGAAGACCAGCGGGAAGCTGGTGCCGATTAGATGCACCAGGCTTTGGCCGATGCGCGCGGCCACAATAATCCCGGCGACGGCATTCACGGTAACGATCTGGTCGGTGGCTGCACCGATCAGCACCAGGGCGGCGAACAGCGGCAGGTTTTCCAGGCAGTTCAGGTGGGCCGCCTTGGCGCGAACCAGAAACTCGGGATCATCAACGGGCTTGCCCCGCTCCCAGTGATTGGCGGCCTTCTTGCCGGTGAGTACCAGCGGCAGCCGGTAAGTGGCGTAGCTGAGCGCCAGAATCAGCGTCCAGACGATATAAATCAGTAGTGCAGTCATGCCGGTCATGGGGTGGCCCTTTTTCGCGTAAACTGTCAGCGTGGTCAGGGGCATGTCAAGATCACGTGAAGTGGGTGAGAGTCCCCTGTTTACTTTTGATGGATAGATAATGATTAACACCAAGATATACAAGGCCGTTTACAGCCTGGCTGAGAAGCTGATGGAAGCGGATAGAAAAGGTAACAAGGCGGAATTTGATTCGCTGTATGGCCAGCTCAAGGACATCTGTACCGCTAACGAAAACACCGATAAAGATCATCCCGAACAATGGGAAACGCTTGGCGACTTTACGGAAGATTTCGATGCTGCGCTGGCGCTGTACGAAAAGGCCATGGGAAAGGCGAAGGCGATCAATGCCAAAGATCATCTTTCCTCCATCGGCTTGTCCATGGCCAGGCTGCAGACAGAGCTGGGTCAAACCCAGGCGGCGATTAGTAGTCTTGAAGCGGCAAAAGTAAGCGCGAACAAGCTTGAAGATAAAGAGCTGAAAGCCGAAATCGATACGTTGTTTGAGCGGTTGGTAGAGCGACCGTAAAGAGATCATCGTTTGGGTAAGGTGTCGTCGATGTCCACCGTCCGCCGATCATAGAAAAAGTGCGCATTAGGTTGGCAGCTTTCCGGCAGGGTGTCGTGGTGGTTTTTCCGGTACAGCCATTGCGAAACGATCTTCCAGCCCATGGCATTGGTGTTGTAGAGCACCTCACCACAGTGCTGGCAGAAGGCACGGGTCATATTGCTGGTGGGGGACTGGAATACGGTGAGTGCGTCACTGCCCTTGCTGACACTGACCTGGTCGCCGTCCCAGGCCAGCACGGAATGGTAGGGCACCTGTAGCAGGTTGCGGCAATCTTCGCAGTGGCAGTGGGCGTGCACTCTGGGGCTGCCGTTGAGGGTGATGACCACCTCACCACAGTCACAATGCACCTGATGCTGTTCTGTCATGGTGTGCTCCGTTTCTTTGTGACGATGGCGGGCCCAATGGCCCGCCTACCGGTATTCGTGTTCAGGGTTTCGCTTCCACAATAATCGCCGTCACCGGCTCGCTGCCGGTGTTGGTCACCTGGTGCGTCCAGGCCTCGTGCCACATCACATGGCCATCGGGTACGGTCACGTCCATGGCCTCGCCGCCGGGCAGGCTGATGCGCAGGGAGCCGCCTTGCTGGAAATACACGGTTTCATCGCGGTGGTCATGGAGGCGGTCGGATTCACCCGGCTCCAACACCATCTCCAGTACCAGCACCTGATCGTTCTCCAGCAGTACCCGGTACTGGTCGGGGGAGGTCACATGGGCAGGGCGGTGATCCTGCTGGCTGGCGGTGGCACAGGCGCTCAGGTTCAGGGCCATGCCCAGTAGCACAATGGCAATCGCAGAGGTCTTCATCAGGGGCACTCCTTCAGGCGGCCGGGAACTGGGTGGCGAGATGCTGCTGGAAACGCACAAAGTCGTTCTCCACCTGGGCATTCTTCATCACGTCGAAGCAGGCGAAGGTGTCCAGTGGTGTCATGCCGAAGAAGCGGAAGTTCATGTGCATGGGGAACAGCAGGTCGTCCACGCTCTTGCCCTGGAACAGATATTCCTGCGGGTCATCAAAGGCTTCTTCGGGGGCGTTGAAGGTCAGCGAGAGCATGTAGCGCTTGCCGTTCAACGTGCCGCCGGCACCGTAGTTGGCCTTGGGCGCGGCTTCAGTGCGGCCATCGCCATTACACAGCGCCCCGCCCATGCCGGCGGTGTACACCTCGTCCATGTATTTCTTGAACACCCACGGCACACCCATCCAGTTCACCGGAGTCTGCAGCAGGATCACATCGGCCCACTGGTGGTGGGCCAGTTCCTGCTCCACGTCCCAGCCCTTGTCCACCTCCACAATGCGGATCTGGTGGCCATTGGCCTGGAGCTGTTCGCTGGCCCGTTGCACCAGCGAGGCGTTGAGCCTGCCCTTGGCAAAGGGGTAGGGATGGTGGGCGTTGATAATCAGGATCTTGCTCATCAGGGTCTCCATGAAACAGTAAAGGGGCAGCGGCTGCTGGTTACCAATCTATTACAGGTATACTATTTATACCTAAAGGCGCGGATCAATTAGTATCCTTTTGGAAACCTGGTGAAAACGGCGGTGAAAAAATGAAAAGTCGCATCGAAACAGACGGTTATGGCCGAAAAAAAGTCATCGATGCCTGCATGGAGCCCTGCGCCATCGAGCGGGGGATGCGCATTATCGGCGGTAAGTGGACCGGTTCGCTGATCTACCACCTCAAGGATGGCCCGGTACGCTTCAATGATCTGAACCGCATGCTGGGTGGGGCTACCAAGAAGATGATCGACCAGCGCCTCAAGGAGCTGGAGGCCCGCGGCATGGTGCTCCGCACCGTTATCAACGACCGCCCCATTGCGGTGACCTATGAACTCACCGAGCTGGGGCGCAGTGCGCTGGATATCCTGGAGGATCTGCGGCTGTGGTCGGAGAAGTATGATATTCGGTAGGGGGGTGCGTGTCCTCTATTTCTTGTTTGAAAGAGATAGGGGATTACTTTGGGTTGCGCTACTCGCGGGTAAGCAGAATAGTGCGAGGGGCACGGGGCAAGACCTGACCCCGGTTCCGACGCCATGGCCGTTGCGGGCATGTCTTTCAGGGTCGATACAGCGCGGTACTGGTTGAGAAGCAGGCTTATCTGCTGGAGTTAGCCAGGTATATCGTCCTCAATCCAGTTCGAGCACGCATGGTCCATACGGCGGAAGAATGGCCATGGAGCAGTTATCGAGGAACCATCGGTCTTCAGACTTTGCCGGAAGGGGTGAGCACAGACTGGATTCTCGCCAGTTTCGGTGAGAGCAGAGGTGAAGCAATTCAAGCTTACAAGCAGTTTGTCCGGGAGGGTAAGGATCAGCCAAGTCCGTGGGAGGATCTGAAGAACCAAGTCTACCTTGGCAGTGATGCCTTTGTTGAGCAGATGGTTTCAAAACTGGACGGACAGGAAAGGCTATCGGAGATACCAGCGATACAAAGGCGTAGAGTGGCGAAGCCCCTGGCGGATTTCGCGGCAGTGGCTCCGGACCGCAATAGTGCGATCATAGCGGCCCATGTCAGTGGCGCGTACAACCTGAAAGAGATAGCCGATCACTTCGGACTGCACCGATCAAGCGTGAGCCGTATAGTGAGGGATGCACGATGCAAGACCTGACCCCGGTTCCTGACCCCGGTTCCGTGACCTCGGTTCCCTGACCCCTTATTCTTTAATGAAATAACCGAAGGCTTATGTATTTCTTTTTCTTTGATTGCGATTGCGATTGCCATCATGCATAGTCAATTGAACTTGGTGTATAAAAATAATACAATCCGCAACCGATTGTGCAGGTGTGCTGGCCCTAGGAGACAAAAATATGGAAGGAAAGTTGTTTGCAAAGGTAATTGCACAAGTTGTAGAAACGCAGTCTCCCCGTGAATTAAATGAAAGCGAACAAGCCAAGTTTCACCAAGAGCTTGAAGAAACGCTCGGACAACAGGTTGAAAACCTTAGATCTGAAAAACGTCGTGCGTATGAAGAATTTAAGAGCATGGCGATTTCGTAAATAATTTTTTGGCCAGCACAGTTGCTGGCCATTTTTGTTGGGGGACAAGGATTGTCTCGTCTTGAAGTCTTCTCTCTAGATTCCCATAACCTGAGGCAAAGCCTCATTGAAGTTATTGGTCCGCAGCTCGAAGATGGGCAAGGTGCTCTTTCGAGTGCTAGCTATATGCCTCTTACTAATACTATTGAGCACATTGTTGGTTTGGGTGCAAAAGTTGCGATTGTGCAACACCAAGTGCAGGATCCTGATTTCATCGCTGAGCATGAAGCTTATTACTATAAGTGGACGACTCCTGTTAAAAGGTTTTGTAAGAGAATCCATTTCTTTCGAAAAGAAATTACGGGTAATGAATCTCCGCTAAAGATCATTGACCAATTTGCAGAGGAGTCCGGGGTTTATTTAGGTTTTATTACTCTGCGTCCTATTAGGCTCTGTCCTCTCGGTGCAACTATTCTCCTTCCCAATAGTTACCCGGACCAAGACCGATTTATTATTGCGAGAGAGTCTTTCCAAGTTAATCTGACTGGAGCAAGCTTCAGTGTTTTGGGTACGCCATTCATGCAGCAAGACAATGCTGTTGGAGCATGTGCTCAAGCTTCAATTTGGATGGGACTTAGAACCTTACGAAAAAGACTTGGTCAATCAGCTTTTAGTCCGGCTCAAATTACCAACGCGGCAACGCGGTTTTTGGTCAAAGGGCGGACTCTTCCTAACCGACAAGGGTTGGTTGTAGATCAGATTACTGAAGCGCTTCGCTCGTCAGGGTATGCGCCCCACGTGATTCCCCTTCGTTCAGGAAAAGAGGTTTCCGATGGCGATGTTTTAGCAATGAAGGCACGATTATATCCTTATGTTGAATCTGGGATACCAGTGCTTTTAGGGCTGTTCCCTCCAAGCGGGGATGGGCATGCGGTTCTATTGATTGGACATGATTGGGATGCTGATCCTTCGTCGCATTACTGCTTGAACTACTTGGGCGGGATAGTCGGAAAGCCTGTTAAGCTTGTTTGTGCTTCTAGCTGGGTGAATCATTTCTACATTCACAATGATAATACGGGCCCATATGTCCCCCTTCCTGACAGAGGCAGGGAGTACGGATATTGTTTAGAAGATGCCGCGTTTGCCATCCCGTTTTTGAGAAAAGATGTTTTGATGGATGCCGATGAGGCTATTACGGCATGCTATGGGATTTTCGCCAATTGTATTGATGATTCTCTAGTTAAAAGTCTTCCTCCGTTTGTTTTCAGGGTTTATTTGCAGGAGAGATCAGAGTTTAGACGCTGTGTCCGTGAGGGTGATCTGCCTGAAGAGATTCAAGGGTACTACCGTGAGAAATGGTTGCCCAAACGTGTTTGGGTGGCTGAAATAAATGTTCTAAATGGTTACGGGTCTTTATCTCATAAGAAATCCAGGGTCGGGGAAGTGGTATTGGATCCTTATTCAGATCCGTATGATGGCCATTTCCTGTCAATAAGGCTTTCCAGTGCTGTATTTACAGGTCCAACAGGTAAAGGCGTAGGTGTTATCGTCGACAGGGATCCATTTGATGGCAAGATCAAATTTTTGCCTTTTTCAGATGCAAAGTGCACGGCGCTAATTAGGTAATGAGGCGCTCAATGCGCCTCGTCCCAATTCTCCCCAATCCCCGCATCTACAATCAACGGCACCTTCAACTCTGCCGCTGATTCCATGCGTTCCTTCACTTCTTTCACCAGATCTTCCACCTGATCTTCCGCCACTTCAAACACCAGTTCATCGTGCACCTGCATGATCATCTTGGCGTCGAAGTGGGTAGTGTCGAGCCAGTCGTGGACCTTGATCATGGCCATCTTGATGATGTCCGCGGCGGTGCCCTGCATGGGGGCGTTGATGGCGGTGCGTTCGGCGGCCTGGCGGCGTTGGCCGTTGCTGCTGCGGATTTCCGGCAGGTAGAGGCGGCGGCCGAACAGGGTTTCCACGTAGCCCTGCTCTGAAGCCTGGGCGCGGGTTTCTTCCATGTAGCGTTTTACGCCCGGGTAGCGTTCGAAGTAGAGGTCGATGTAGTCCTGGGCTTCCTTGCGCGGCAGGCCCAGTTGCTTGGCCAGGCCGAAGGCGCTCATGCCGTAGATCAGGCCGAAGTTGATGGCCTTGGCGTTGCGACGGTCGTTGTCGCTGACGTCGTCCAGGGTTTTTCCCCACACTTCGGCGGCGGTGGCGCGGTGAATATCCAGGCCTTTCTCAAACGCATCGGTAAGGCCCTTGTCATCACTCAGGTGGGCCATGATGCGCAGTTCGATCTGGGAGTAATCGCAGGCGACAATCTTCTTCCCTTTGGGGGCGAGGAAGGCCTGACGGATCTTGCGGCCTTCTTCACTGCGCACCGGAATGTTTTGCAGGTTGGGATCACTGGAGGACAGACGCCCGGTGGCGGCCACCGCCTGGTGGTAGGAGGTGTGCACCCGGCCTGTGCGCTGGTTGATCAGCTCCGGCAGTTTGTCGGTGTAGGTGTTCTTCAGCTTGGCCACGCCACGGTAATCCATGATCACCTGGGGCAGGGGGTATTCCAGGGCCAGTTCCTGCAGCACCGGTTCGGCGGTGGAGGGTGCGCCTTTCGGCGTCTTTTTGATGACCGGGATTTCCAGCTTTTCGTAGAGGATTTCGCCCAGCTGTTTGGGGCTGGCCAGGTTGAATTCCTGCCCGGCGATCTCGAAGGCTTTTTCTTGCAGTTCCGCCATGCGCTTGGCCAGGAACTGGCTCTGGTGCTTGAGCAGGGTGGCGTCCACATAGGTGCCGTTGCGCTCGATTCGGCTGAGCACCGTCACCAGCGGCAGTTCGATGTCGCGGAATACGTCTGGCAGGCGGCCTTCTTTTTCCAGTTTGGGCCACAGGGTCTGGTGCAGGCGCAGGGTCACGTCCGCGTCTTCGGCGGCGTAGCGGCTGGCTTCGTGCAGGCCCACCTGGTTGAAGGTGAGCTGCTTGGCGCCCTTGCCGGCGATCTCTTCAAAGCTGATGGTCTTGCGGCCCAGGTATTTCAGGGACAGGGAGTCCATGTCGTGGCGGGTGGCCACGGAATCCAGCACGTAGGATTCCAGCATGGTGTCGTAGGCGACGCCGCGCAGGGTGATGCCCACATCTTCGGCCAGCACGCTCATGTCGTACTTCAGGTTCTGGCCGATCTTCTTGATGTTGTCGTCTTCCAGCAGCGGCTTGAAGGCGTCCATGACCAGCTGCTTGTCGAGCTGGTCCGGGGCGCCGGGGTAGTTGTGACCGAAGGGGATGTAGGCGGCCTTGTCATCCACTGCCACGCAGAAGCCCACCAGCTCGGCGTTCATGTAGTTGAGGCTGGTGGTTTCGGTGTCGAAGGAAAATTCCCCGGCGCTTTTCAGCTTGTCGATCCACTTGTCCAGTTGTGCCTGGGTGTAGACGATGTCGTAGGCGTCGCGGCCGAAGGCGGGGGCTTCGGGTGCATCGTCATCGGCGTCCATGTCCACGTCTTTGCCGGCGTCTTCGGCCACCGGGTCCTTGCCGCCCAGCAGTTCCTTGAGCCAGCCCTTGAATTCCAGGGTGCGGTAGTACTCGGCCAGCTTTTCCGCGTCCGGGGTCTGCAGTTTCAGGTCGTCCTGGTCTTCGCTGAGTTCGCAGTCCAGCTTGATGGTGGCCAGTTTGTAGGAGAGGAAGGCCTGCTCCTTGTGGGCTTCCAGTTTCTTGCCCAGGGTCTTGGCGCCGCGGAAGCTGAGCTCGGCCACCTTGTCCAGGTTCTCGTAGATGGTTTCCAGCGAGCCCAGGCCCTGGATCAGGCCCAGGGCGGTCTTTTCGCCCACGCCGGGCACGCCGGGGATGTTGTCCACCTTGTCGCCCATGAGGGCGAGGAAGTCGATGATCAGTTCCGGACCCACACCGAACTTCTTGATCACGCCGTCGATGTCATAGAGGGCGTCGTTCATGGTGTTGATCAGGGTGACTTTGTCGTTGACCAGCTGGGCCATGTCCTTGTCGCCGGTGGAGATCAGCACCGGTTTGCCCTGCTCGCCGAAGATGCGCGCGAAGGTGCCGATCACGTCGTCCGCTTCCACGCCTTCCTCGATGATCAGCGGCAGGCCCATGGCGCGGATCAGGTCGTGCAGGGGCTGCACCTGGGCGCGCAGGTCATCGGGCATGGGCGGGCGGTTGGATTTGTATTCCTCGAACAGTTCATCGCGGAAGGTCTTGCCCTTGGCGTCGAAAATCACCGCCATGTATTCCGGCTCGTAGTCCTTCATCAGCTTGCGCAGCATGGCCGCTACCCCGCGCACCGCCCCGGTGGGTTGGCCGCTGGAGGTGGTGAGCGGCGGCAGGGCGTGAAAGGCGCGGTACAGGTAGGAGGAGCCATCGACGAGGATGATGGGTTTTTCGGCTGCGGACATGGTGTTCGGCTTCTGCTGATGAGTGAGTGGGGAGAGTGTAGCGGAAATGGCGGGATTCGGCAGGGTAGGGGTAGGGGTGGGGAGAGGAGGAGCGAGTGACGAGTTTCGAGTTGCGAAAAACAGAGAGGATATACCCTCATGAGTTGATGCTTGGTGCCGTTGTTCTTCGGTCGCCAGAGTCGCCATGCAAGCATGAGCTCCTGCAAAGGCTAGGCCTGCGCGGGATATCCCGGGTTTTCGCAACTCGAAACTCGTATCTCGCTTCTGGCCCGGCACGGTGCCCCCGTGGCATACTCGGTGCTCCTTTCTATCAATACGGATGCCATGACCGCTTCTCTGGTCCAGCCTTGTTGCATCACCCTGTCCCAGTGCCCGCGCCGGGGGCGGCGTCCGTATTTTCCTGATCCGCCGTTGTCATTGTTTTTCTAGCCTTCTCTCGTCAAGCTATCGGGCGGGTTGCCGCCTGTAATAACGAAGAATCCGCTTCCGGGAAGCGGGATTCATGACAACGGATTGATCTATGAACCTTGCCTTTGTGGTGATGCTCCCGTTTCTGGGGGCGTGCCTGCCACCGTTGGTGGAGAGGGTGTCGGCCAACCGCACCCTGATGGCGTTTGCGGCGGCGTTGATGCCGGCCACGGCGCTGGCGTTGCTGTTCAGCCCTGCCATGCGGGTGTTTGCCGGGGAGACCTTGCACAGCACCCTGCGCTGGATTCCCTCGCTGGATCTGTCGCTGGCCTTCCGCCTGGATGGCCTGGCGCTGCTGTTTACCCTGCTGGTGCTGGGCATCGGCCTGCTGGTGATTCTCTACGCCCGCTATTACCTCTCCGCCAAGGAGAAGGCCGGGCGTTTCTATGCCTATCTGCTGCTCTTCATGGGCGCCATGCTCGGGGTGGTCACCAGTGACAACCTGCTGCTGCTGGTGGTGTTCTGGGAGCTGACCAGTCTCAGTTCCTTCCTGCTGATCGGTTTCTGGGGTCACCAGACCGGGGCGCGCAAGGGCGCCCGCATGGCCATGACGGTCACCGGCATGGGTGGCCTGGCGCTGCTGGCCGGGGTGCTGCTGATCGGCCAGGTGGTCGGGACTTTTGATTTGCAGACGGTGCTGGAAAACGGCGATGTGATCCGTGCCAGCGGCTGGTATCCGGTGATCCTGTGTCTGGTGCTGCTGGGTGTGTTCACCAAGAGTGCCCAGTTCCCGTTCCATTTCTGGCTGCCCCATGCCATGGCCGCGCCCACCCCCGTGAGTGCCTACCTGCACTCGGCCACCATGGTGAAGGCGGGCGTGTTCCTGCTGGCGCGGTTGTATCCGGCCCTGGCCGGCACCGATCTGTGGTTCATGCTGGTGTCCCTGGCCGGCATGATGACGCTGCTGTGGGCGGCGTTTGTGGCCCTGTTCCAGCATGACCTGAAGGGCCTGCTGGCCTATTCCACCATCAGCCATCTGGGCCTGATTACCCTGTTGTTCGGCCTCAACAGTGAGATGGCCGCGGTGGCAGCGGTGTTCCACATCATCAACCACGCCACCTTCAAGGCGAGCCTGTTCATGGCCGCCGGCATCATCGATCATGAGACCGGCACCCGCGACATGCGCCGCATCAACGGCCTGTGGAAATACATGCCTTATACCGCAGTGCTGGCCATGGTGGCCTCGGCGGCCATGGCCGGGGTGCCGTTGTTGAATGGCTTCCTGTCCAAGGAAATGTTCTTCGCCGAGACCCTGGGCTCCCATCAGCTGGGGGCGCTGAGCTGGATCCTGCCGGTGGGCGCCACCCTGGGCGGGGTGTTCTCGGTGGCCTATTCGGCGCGCTTTATTCATGACGTGTTCTTCAATGGCGAGCCGGTGAACCTGCCCAAGTACCCGCCCCATGAGCCGCCGCGCTACATGAAGGTGCCGGTGGAAATTCTGGTGGCCCTTTGTGTGGCGGTGGGTGTGTTCCCGGCCATTACCGTGGCAGGGCTGCTGGCGGTGGCCGCGAAGGCCACCCTGGGCGGCACTCTGCCCGAGTACCACCTGGCCGTATGGCACGGCTTCAACCTGCCGCTGCTGATGAGCTTTATTGCCACCGCCGGTGGCGTGCTGATCTACACCCAGCGCCGTCGGCTGTTCGAGCTGTGGGCGCGGGTACCGCAGCTGGATGCCAAGCTGGTGTTTGAAGGGCGGGTGCAGCAGCTCAATCGCTGGGCCGCGGCGCTCACCGAGCGTTTCCAGAACGGTTCGCTGCAGAGCTATGTGGCCTGGCTGATTACCCTGGTGGCGGTGATCATGCTCACCCAGCTGGGGCGCCTGTCCGGGATTGATCTGAGTGCCTACAAGTTGCCTATGGACGGGGTGGCGATCCTGTGTACCGCCATGCTGGTGGTGGGGGCCCTGCTGACCACGCTGCTGCATCGCCATCGGATGACCTCGATCATGTCATTGAGCGTGGTGGGCCTGATGGTGTCACTGCTGTTCGTGCGCTTCTCGGCCCCGGATCTGGCATTGACCCAGCTGTCCGTGGAGGTGGTGACCATCCTGCTGCTGATGCTGGCCATGTACTTCCTGCCGGTGCGCACCCGGGTGGAGTCCTCATCGATCCGGGTGGCCCGCGATGTGCTGCTGGCGGTGATCTGTGGTGTCGGGGTGGCCTCACTGGCATTTCTGGTGATGACTGGCGAAACCAGCACCATCAGCCAGTTCTTCATGGATAACAGCAAGCCGGGCGGCGGTGGCACCAACGTGGTGAACGTGATCCTGGTGGACTTCCGTGGCTTCGATACCTTCGGCGAGATCACCGTACTGGGCGTGGCTGCCATGGGCATCTATGCCCTGCTCAAGGATCTGGAGCTGCGCTCCGCCCGTTACGATTCGCTGGGCCGGCCCTGGGCACGGGATGCCCATCCGCTGGTACTGGTGACCATCTCGCGGCCGCTGTTGCCGCTGGCGTTGTTGATTGCGGTGTATATCTTCCTGCGTGGCCACAACCTGCCCGGTGGTGGTTTCGTGGCCGGGCTGATCACCTCGGTGGCGCTGGTGCTGCAGTACGTGGCGTCCGGGGTGGCCTGGGTGCATAGCCGTATGCCGGGGGATTACCACCCGGTGGTGGCGTTAGGCATCCTGCTGGCCGGTCTCACCGGCATTGGCAGCTGGGCGTTTGATTACCCCTTCCTGACCAGCAGCTTTACTTACGTGTATTGGCCGGTGGTGGGCAAGTTCGAGCTGGCCACCGCCATGCTGTTCGATATCGGGGTGTTCCTCACGGTAGTGGGCGCGACGCTGTTGATGCTGGCCAATCTGGGCAAGCTGTCGCTGCTGGATGACAAGAGGGAGGAAGCCTGATGGAACTGCTGGTCGCAATCATTATTGGTGTGCTGGTGTCCACCGGGGTGTACCTGTGCCTGCGCGCACGGACCTTCCCGGTGGTCATGGGCCTGACCCTGCTCAGCTACGGGGTGAACGTGTTCCTGTTCGCCATGGGCGGGCTGAAAATCAACGAAGTGGCCGTGGTGGGCATGAGTGACAACCCCACCGACCCACTGCCCCAGGCGCTGGTGTTGACCGCCATCGTGATTGGTTTTGCCATGACCGCGTTCCTGGTGGTGCTGGCCCTGCGCAGTCAGGGGGAGCACTACACGGATCATGTGGATGGCAGTGATGGTGCGGATCCGGGAGGCAAGCAATGAGCCACTGGATTATCGCTCCGATCCTGATTCCGGCGCTGGCCGGGCTGTTCCAGATTCTGGAGGTGCGTGAGCGTCATCGCCTGCGCCGCTGGACCGGCATGATGGCCTGCGTCACCTTGCTGGTGGTGTCCGTGTTGCTGGTGGGCTTCGCCTGGGACGGCACCCAGATCGTCTACAAGCTGGGCAACTGGGAAGCGCCGTTTGGCATCGTGCTGGTGCTGGATCGTCTCAGCGCCACCATGGTGTTACTGACCTCGATCCTGGCCTTCCCGGCGCTGATCTATGCCAGCTGCGGAGATGACCGCAAGGGCGCCAACTTCCATGGCCTGTTCCAGTTCCAGCTGATGGGCATCAACGGTGCCTTTCTCACCGGTGACCTGTTCAACCTGTTCGTGTTCTTCGAGGTGCTGCTGATTGCCTCCTACGGGCTGGCCCTGCACGGACGTGGACCAGAGCGGGTAAAAGCCGGCCTGCACTATGTGGTGCTCAACCTGGTGGGCTCGGGGCTGTTCCTGATTGCGCTTGGCCTGATCTACGGCACCACCGGCACCCTCAACATGGCGGACTTTGCGGTGAAGGCCCAGGCGCTGACCGGTAACGACGCCACGCTGCTACGGGTAGCAGTGTTGCTGCTGTGGGTGGTGTTTGGTCTCAAGGCTGCGTTGTTCCCGCTCTACTTCTGGTTGCCGGCGGCCTACGCCGGGGCGACGGCGGGAGTGGCGGCGCTGTTCGCGATCATGACCAAGGTAGGCATCTACGCCATTCTGCGGGTGGTAACGCTGGCCTTTGCGGTTGGGCCTTTCGCCGGGCTGGGTCAGCAGGCCCTGTGGTGGCTGGCCCTGATTACCCTGGCGATGGCCTGTGCCGGGGTGCTGGGTGCCAAGCGTCTGGCCACCGCGGTGGCCTACCTGGTGGTGATGTCCGTGGGCACCCTGGTGGCAACCCTGGCCGCCGGTCAGGCGGCCGCATTGGGCCCGGCCCTGTATTACCTGATCCATTCCACCCTGATCTGTGCGGCATTGTTCCTGCTGGCGGATCTGGTCGCCCGCGGCCGCGGCGAGGTGGGCGACCGCCTGGTTGCCGGCCCGGCCATTCTGGGTGGCGGGCGTCTGTCGCTGCTGTTCTTTATTGCGGCCATTGCCGTGGTCGGCCTGCCGCCTCTGTCCGGCTTTGTCGGCAAGGTGGGTTTGCTGCGCACTGTACCGGATCCGCTCTACTGGGCATTGCTGCTGATTGCCGGTTTGTGTGGGCTGATTACCATGAGCCGTGCGGGGTCCACCCTGTTCTGGCGCACCACCGGTGAAAGTGCCGGCCTGCGCCCATCCCGTCGCCGCTTGCTGGCGGTGATCCTGTTGTTGGGCATCAGCCCGGCCATGACCATCTGGGCTGAGCCGGTGTTGCAATGGACCCAGGCAGTGGCGGATCAGTTGCTCGATCCGCAGCTTTATATTCAGGCAGTGCTGGGAGGTGCGGCATGAAAAGCGTGATGGATCGTGTCCTGCCTTTCCCCAGCCTCAGTCTGATCCTGTGGCTGGCCTGGCTGTTGCTGAACGGCTTCTCCGCCGGCCATGCCCTGTTGGGGGCGGTGCTGGCGGTGGTCTTGCCACTGACCACCAAACCGTTCTGGCCCAACGTGCCGCGTATTCGCAACCTGCCGCGCATGTTCGGCTTTGTGGTGGTGGTGCTCTACGACATCGTGGTGGCCAATATTTCCGTGGCCATCAAGGTGTTGGGGCCGCTGAAATCCCTGCGCCCGGGCTTTGTGGAGTTCCCGCTGGAACTGGATGACGACTTCGCCATTGCGCTGCTGGCCAGCACCATTTCGCTGACGCCCGGCACGGTGTCGGCGGATGTGAGCCAGGACCGCACAACCCTGCTGATCCATGCCCTGGATGTGGATGATCCTGCGGCCCTGGTGGCCGAGATCAAGCAGCGTTATGAGCGCCCGTTGAAGGAGATCTTCGAATGCTGAGCACTGCCTTGTCGATCGCCATTGGCCTGTTCGTGCTGGCCTGGTTGCTGAACCTGGGCCGGCTGATCTTCGGCCCCAGCCTGCCGGACCGGGTGTTGGCGCTGGATACCATGTACATCAACAGCATCGCGCTGATCGTGCTGTACGGTATTCAGCAGAGCAGCAAACTGTATTTCGAAGCCGCCATGCTGATCGCACTGATCGGCTTCGTCAGCACCGTGGCCGTGGCGAAGTACGTCACCCGCGGGGATATTATTGAGTAGACGCATCATGCAACACGCATCACGCAACAACGCGAGAGAGGTTATGTGTGCTGATGTGTTGGGTGTTTCGCGCTGGGCCGCTGTGCGGTGTCGGCGCGAGTGATGGGTCGGATGGATTGGCAGGCGGTGGCCGCGTTGTTGCGTGATGCGTGTTGCCTGCAAGCGAGGTGTTTATGGATTCTCTGATTGAATGGGCGGTGTCCATTTTTGTGATTATTGGCGGGGTGTTTGCGCTGGTGGGCTCCATCGGGCTGGCGCGGCTGCCGGATTTCTATACCCGCCTGCATGGTCCCACCAAGGCCACCACCCTGGGCGTGGGCGGGGCGATTCTTGGCTCGCTGATCTACTTCTCCTGGCAGGAACATGCGCTGCAGCTGCATGAGGTGCTGATCACCCTGTTCCTGTTCATCACTGCCCCGGTATCGGCGCACATGCTGGCCAAGGCCGCCATGCATCGCGACCTGAAACGCATGAAGGAAACCCGCGGCGAGCCTTGGAAGCAGTGACGCGGCACGCATCACGCTTCATGCAACACGCGGTGGGTGTTGCGGTGTGGGAGTGGTCGTTCGACCGCGATGGCGACCGTAAAGGCCAGGCTTTCGCGGTGGAACCACCGCTCCCACGGCCTTTCTGCAGGGCCGCTGTAGGAGCCTGCCTGCAGGCGATCCGAGCCTAGGCGAGGTAAGGATTCCAGAAGCGGGTTTCGAGTACCGAGTTTCGAAGATCAAAAAACCTGGGGCGGGCACCAGATTTGGGGTTTCGCCTTTCGAAACTCGCTTCTCGTGACTCGCCCCCCTGGGGTTCGGCCTGCAAGTTGGCTTATTCGCTGCACTCACCCTTCGCTCTGCGCTTCGCGCGTTACTCCGCTGCGCTACGTTCCTGCAAAGACTGCACCTGGAATCAAGCCGCTGTGGGAGCTTGCCTGCAAGCGATGGATCATCGGTCGAGGCTCAATCGCCAGCAGGCTGGCTCCTACGACAGTGTGCAACAGGGGGGGGTACTCAGTGAGCTCGGTGATCTGTGTGGTAAAGCTATCTTTTGATCACCAGAATCGCGGCGTTGAGGTGACAGTCCGGCAGGGCGGTTGGCGCGTTGTTGCGTGCAGCGTGAGGCGTGTTGCGAAGAGAATTGTAAAATGTACGAATGGCTGGAACTTCTGGAAAAACGCTGCGGTCATAAGAAGTAGCTACGGATTGGCATCCCCCGATCCCCCAGTACCCTCAGCCGGTTCGTAGCTTATTTGGACTCCCTGATCTCTTCCCCCGAGATTAGGGCGGCAAGCCTCCCTGGCAGCACAGTCGTTCCCTTCCCCCAAGATTGCTGCCAGGGATTTTTTTTGCCTGCTGACAGGGTCAGCAAGCAAAAGGCTAGTGGCGAGAGCGTCCGGTTTTTCACCAGATCATCACTCTGGCGATTATTTAAGCAAGCCTTGTGCCATTTTTCCCTGTCTGAACTAACTGCTTTCTAATCAATAAGCTAGGCCGTCTGGTTAGTGAATACGCACTGTTACCCTGCTCGAACAGGGAGCATGAGTGCCATTTCGCGCCAGTTTTGTGACGTAGATCGGCACGTTAGCAAAAAAACGTAAAAAAATACTTTGGGGGGGATGGAACTTTCCCGGAAAGAGGGCATCTTATCTACAGCGACGGGCCGGACCCCCCGATCCCCCAGTACCCTCACCGGTTCGTCGTGATATAGCCCCGGGCCTCTTCCCCCAAAGAGCCGGGGCGGCAAGCCTCCCTGGCAGCACAGTCGTTCCCTTCCCCCAAGGTTGCTGCCAGGGATTTTTTTTGCCTGGATGAAACGCCGGACGCTTGATGCCGGATGTCTGACGCGAAAACCCCAACCCTCCCCCGACTTGGCTAGAACCTGCTGTGGGAGCTTGCCTGCAAGCGATCCGAGCGACAGCGAGGTAATTAGTTTCGAGTTACGAGAGGCGAGTTTCGAAAGGCAAAACCCCCAAATCTCGTGCCTGGTTGTTGTTTTTTGATTTTCGAAACTCGGTACTCGTCACTCGCTTCTGGAATCCTTACCTCGCCCAGGCTCGGATCGCCTGCAGGCAAGCTCCCACAGAGAGAAGCAGCACGCTTCACGCAACAAGCAACACGCCAAGGCCTTGCAGGCCGGTAGTGTCTACCGACGCAAAAAGGCCCGCCCGGGTAACTGGGCGGGCCTTTTTGCATCAGGCATCAGGCATCAGGCATCAGGCATCAGGCATCAGGCATCAGGCCCTTCGGGCATCTCTGCCCCGAACCCGTCCACCTGGAACCATTCGCCCAGTTTGTTCCAGGCCTCTTCGCAGCCGGTGCCGTTGGTGGCGGAGAACAGTTGCAGGCTGAGGGGGGCGGGGTGGTTCTTGAGCTGGCCCTTGACCTTGAGCAGGGTGCTTTTGGCAGCGCCGAATTTCAGCTTGTCGGCCTTGGTCATGAGGATGTGCAGGGGCATGTTGGCCTGGGCCGACCATTCCAGCATCAGCAGGTCGAATTCCTTGAGCGGGTGGCGGATGTCCATCATCAGCACCAGCCCGATCAGGGCCTGGCGTTCGGCCAGATAGTGATCCAGGTGCTGCTGCCACTCGTTACGCTTGGTCTTGGCAACCTTGGCGTAGCCATAGCCGGGCAGGTCCACCAGGCGGCGTTGTTCATCCAGCTCGAAGAAGTTGATCAGCTGGGTGCGGCCCGGGGTCTTGGAGGTGCGCGCCAGAGTACGCTGGCTGGTGAGCCGGTTGATAGCGCTGGATTTGCCAGCATTGGAGCGGCCGGCAAAGGCCACTTCGAGGCCCTCATCCGGGGGGCACTGGTCCAGCCGCTGGGCGCTTTGCAGGAAGCTGGCCTGATGCAGCAGGGTTTCCACGGGGTGCTGAGCCATGTCGGAGAGCCTCTGTAACCTTACTATTCACATGGAATATGACGGCGCGGGTTAGTCTGGTATATAATCGCGGCCGCCGGTCCCACTGGGGGACCGCGGACGTTCTACAAGGGTTTGCCACGAAAGGCAAACGACTTCGCCAGCGGTGACGCCAGCTTAGCAGAGGTAGCGCTTATGAAGGGTATGGTTGCAGGTATTGCATTGGCTTTGGTGATGGGCTCTGCCGCCCACGCAGCAACAGTTGAGGAACGTTACAACGCGAGTTGTACTTTCTGTCATTCCAACGGTGCTGCCGGTGCGCCAAAATCCCACGATGAAGCGGCCTGGAAGCCTCGTATGGCCAAAGGCATGGACACCATGGTGAAGCATGTCCGGGAAGGATTTAATGCCATGCCGCCGAAAGGCATGTGCAACGACTGTAGCGACGACGAATACCGTGCTCTGATCGAGTACATGGCAAATAGCAAATAAGACGCTGTACAAAGGATAGGTCATGAAGTTTGTAAAACTGTTCGTGCTGATGGCGGCTGCCGCCGTCGCCACCCCTGCGCTGGCTGCCGGTGATGCAGAAGCTGGTGAAGCCAAGGCTGCTCCCTGTGCGGCTTGTCACGGTCAGGGCGGCAATGCCTCCATTCCCACCTACCCGAAACTGGCGGGCCAGGGTGAAGAGTATCTGGTCAAGCAGCTGCAGGACTTCAAGTCCGGCGCCCGTGCCAACGCCATCATGGCGGGCCAGGTGGCCAACATGAGCGAGCAGGACATGCAGGACATCGCTGCCTACTACGCCAAGCAGACAGTTGAAGCCGGTCAGGCCAACCCGGATCTGGTAGCCCAGGGCGAGCGTCTCTACCGCGGTGGCGACATGGCCAACAACGTACCGTCCTGTTCCGGTTGTCACGGTCCTGCCGGTCAGGGCATCGATGCTGCCGTGTATCCGCATCTGGCGGGCCAGAACGCCCAATATGTGGAAGATCAGCTGAAGGCGTTCCGCGCTGCCGGTCGTAACGACCTGGGCGACAACATCATCAAGCGTACCAATGATGGTTCCCCTGATGAGCCGGGCATGATGCAGACCATTGCTGCCGAAATGAGCGATACCCAGATCAAGGCGGTGGCCAGCTTCATTTCCGGGCTGTCCAAATAAGTCTGATCGGTTACGGTTTGTAGAAAAGGCAGCCTTCAGGCTGCCTTTTTTATTGGTATCATGAAAAGATACGGGCCCCAGGGAGAAAAACGCCTGACTGGCTGTCTCACCTGGTGGACACCAACAAAAAGGAGAGGATTCCATGCTTCGCATCTTTACGGCCTTGCTGCTGACCCTGGGACTGGCCACCACGGCCTGCGCTGAAGAACAACACGCCCGTTTTGCGCTGGACACCCATTACAAGATTCTGGATGTGCAAGGCACCGTAGACGACCCCAGCAAGGTGGAAGTCCGGGAATTCTTTTCCTACGGCTGTCCGCACTGTTATTCCCTTGAGCCGGCAGTGGACAACTGGCTGAAAGACAAGCCGGAACACATTGATTATGTGCGCACTCCGGTACTGTTCCTGCGTAATGCCGAGCCGCTGGCCCGTGCCTATTATGTAGAGGAAGCCCTGGGCAAGGTGGACGAAATCCACGCGCCGCTGTTTGATGCCATCCACAAGCACCGCGAGCCGCTGTTCAGTGAGCCGGCGTTGACCAACTTCTTCCGCAAGTACGGTGTGGAGCCGGAGCAGTTCACCAAGCTGTACAGCTCCTTCGGTGTGTCCACCAAGATCCGTCAGGCGGATGCCCTGAGTCGCGACTACAAGATTCCGGGTGTGCCCAACTTCGTGGTGAACGGCAAGTACCTGATCCTGCGTTCCAACCTGAAGAGCAACCAGGAATTGTTCGAGGTGATCGAATATCTCGCCAACAAGGAAAAGAACGGCGGCTGACGCATGCTGCTCGATAAAGCCCGTACCGCTTATCGTGACTGGAAGGCCCGCCCTGCGGGCTTTTCCTTTGCCCGGGAAGGGGTGAGAAAAACCCGCCAGACCCGTGAAGTGGTGTTGCCGGAAAATACCCTGAAGCTGCTCAGCTTCAATATTCAGGCCGGCATCGGGTCGCAGAAATTCGGGGATTACATTACCGGCAGCTGGAAGCATCTGGTTGCCCACCCCCGCAGCGTCGAAAATATCGAACAGATTGCCGAAGTGATCAGTCATTTCGATGTGGTCGGTCTGCAGGAGGTGGACGGCGGCAGTTTGCGCTCGCGCAACATGAACCAGCTGGTGCGACTGGCCTCACTGGGCGATTTCGCCTTCTGGCACCAGCAACTCAATCGCAACCTGGGCCGCCTTGGCCAGTTCAGCAACGGCTTTCTCAGCCGGCTGCATCCCTATGAAGTCACCGATCACCGCTTGCCTGGCCTGCCCGGCCGCGGCGCCATCGTGATCAAGTACGGTCACCCGATCCAGCCGCTGGTGGTGGTGGTGGCGCATCTCGCCCTGGGTGAAAAGATCCGCAATACCCAGCTGGCCTATCTTTACCGGTTACTGCGTGAGTACAAGTACGTGGTGATGATGGGGGATTTCAACTGCCGGCTGGAACATCTGGATGCCTCTCCGCTCTCAGAGCTGGGCCTGGGCACGGTGATGGCCGATAACCTCAACACCTACCCCAGCTGGGCACCGGATCGTCACATCGACCACATCCTGCTGTCTCCCGGGCTGACCAGCCAGCACACCCGCGTACTGGAAGACTGCAAGCTCTCCGATCACCTGCCTCTGGCCACAGAAATCATCGTCCCGGACGACGTGATCTCGGCGACCATGGAACACAGGCTGCCACTAATCAGTTAACAGTGAATAGTTAACAGTGAACAGTTGCGCGGTCGCGCATGGGTTTTTCTCGAAGATCGTGGGCCGCGCACCATGTGTATGTGCGAGTGCCGGCGCCGGAAAATACGGTGTGTTCTCCGCTATTCACTATTCACCGTTAACTGTTCACTGATCTACATGCTTGTCTTCGTCTACGGCACCCTGAAACAGGGTTACAGCAATCACATTACCTGCGCCGGGCACGGTTTGTAGGGAAGACGTTGTTGCCGCCAGACTTTCAGTTGTTTGACCTGGGGGCTTACCCTGGCGCCTGGATGCCGGGAGTTGGAGGGGCAGTTAACAGTGAATAGTTAACAGTGAACAGTTGCGTGTTCGCGCATGGGTTTTTCTCGAAGATCTTGGGCCGCGCACCAGAAGTATGTGCGAGTGCCGGCGTTTGAAAACCGGGTGTGGGTTTCGCTGTTCACTATTCACTGTTAACTGTTCACTCTCCCAGAGCGCTGGATCAAACCCCAAAACCGCCAGGAAAATGCCATGACAGTTTCATCTCGAAGCGTCAGGCTACCAACATGACCAGCAAACGCCTCCTCGTCGCAACGCTACTCCTGCTGTCCACCCACGCTCTGGCGGACTGCCCGCGCGTGCCCGGCGAGGAAGACGACCGTCGCGCCAATGCCGGGTGCCTGATCATTCAGGATGACAAGGTGCTGCTGTTGACCCATCGCTGGGGCGGCAAGCTGGGGGTGCCGGGCGGGACGCTGGAGGAGGGCGAGCTGGCGCAGTGTACGGCCTGGCGGGAGACGGCGGAGGAAACCGGGGTGGCGGTCATTGTCGGGGAGCGGCTGGCGGTCATGACCAATGGCTTCCACCTTTACCGCTGTCATCCTTCACAGATGCTGGATACGTCTCGGGCGGTGCCGCTGCCACGTTCCGCCGTGGCAGAGGTGTCCGCTATTGGCTGGTATCCGCTTGAGGCGCTGACCCGTGAACGCTGGCGCTTCTATTACCAGTTCGACAAGTTTATGGAGGTCGCCCGGCAGGCTATGCGGAGCGGGACAGCTTCAGATCCGGGCTCCGCCAGTGGCGAACGGCCGGTGAAGTGAGGATTTCCTTGGCCAGTTCGCTCTGCCGGGTGGTGCGGGTCTTGTAGAAAATGCTTTTCAGTTGGGTGCGCACGGTATGCACGGACAGCTGATAGGTATCTGCCACCTGCTGCGGGCCCAGCCCCCGGCTGATGCCGGCCGCCACCCGTGACTCGGCTTCGGACAGGCCGTAGAGCTGCATCAGGCACTCCAGATCAATGTAGACCTCGGCGCGGGGATCCTGGAAATAGATGATGGCCAGCGGTTGGCGGTTATCCGTGAATTGCTGCGCCAGCGGGTTGCCATGCAGCGGACTGACCAGACAGCGGATACCTTCGCGGGCAGAGATCGGTAGCAGGATGACGCCGCCGGAACCGAAGCCGGGATCGCTGGAAGGACGTGTCACTTCCTTCAGCAACTTCAACAGGCCGGATTGCAGGCGGGGATCCAGGAAACTGAGCTGCTGGTTGGCGAGGCTGACCTGCGACAGTTCACTCAGCAGAGCTTTAGCCTCTTGGGAAACATGGGCAATTCTGCCGTGACGATCCAGTAGCGCAAACGGCTGGGCCTGGATTTCCAGGGTCTGCTCCAGCGCCATGCGGGTATGGTCCAGAGCGCTGACCTGGGTTTGCAGTCGCAGGGCACGGCGCACATGCATCACCAGTTCATTGATGCGGTCGGTTTCTTCACGCTGGTAATGGCCCTGGCCACGGGTACGCTGAATCAGCAGTTGAACAGTCTGATGATCATCCTGCCAGACGGTGCCGCAGACACCGTGGTGAATATCCTGCAGTGAGGCCCAGTCGTTATAGAACTCGGTCTGATAGAACCGCTCCTGGGGGCAGGAAAAATCCAGGTAGGTGGAATACAGCTGGCCCGGTGCCTTATCTTTCAGCTCCGGCCGCCAGGGGCAGGTATTCACAAAGTGGGATACATAGGCCTGATGATCGGCGTCATCAATATTCTGCTTGATGCTGGATTTGACCGTCTGTGCGGCGCGATCCATGACCAGCATGCGGGCCGAGCGGGAGCCGGTCGCCTCGATCAGCTGATCGAGAAACCTGGGCCAGGCGTCAGGATTACACGGCGCATCGTATAGTGTATCGAGCAGAGACTCGTGCGCCTTCCCCCGCAATCCCTCAAGTGCAGAAGATGCCATGATGATCTTGTCGTTCCCCTAAGTGACTCTTAAGGTACCGGGTTACGGATGAAATTTGAAGCAATTCACATTTTGCCGATGGCAGTGTGAAGATGATGTTGTTGGTGTACTTGGACAAAAGGGTGGGATGACATGGCGGAAATTCAGTGGGCTCTGGCAGATGGACAGCACCTGCCTGTGACGCAGCAAGGCGATGGTGAGCAGCCTGTCGTGCTTATACACGGCTGGACCTGCCAGCGCAGACATTGGCAGGCACTGCTTGCTAACCCGCCTGAAGGTGTCACCCTGCTGGCGGTGGACCTGCCCGGACATGGCGAGGCCCGCGCGGTCAGCCCTGCTGCCTGGACGGTGGCTGCAATGGCAGACTGTCTGGCAGAGGCGCTCAAGGAGCTGGAGAACCCTGTTGTGGTGGGGCACTCCATGGGCGGTGCCGTGGCGCTGGAGCTGGCCCGGCGCAAGGTGGTGAAGGGCGTGGTGCTGGTAGATACCTTTGTCATTCCCTACGGGGATCTGGACGAAGAGTCCGCCAAAGGCATCGAGAGCGGTTTCTACGAGGACTTCCCCTCTGCCATCGACAATCTGGTGGCCAACAACGCGGGCCCGGATCTGCCCGCCGACCAGAAGGCCGCATTGGGCAAGGATATGGCGTCGGCACCCAGCGAGTGCATGTTGCCGCTGTGGTCGGATCTGCTGCGCTGGTCGCCGGATGCGGCCTTCGAGGAAATTACCTGCCCCATCCATGCCATCAATGGTGACCTGGTGGGAGATCTGGCGAAGGCGCGCTGTGCTGACCATGTGACCGAGTGGCATCAGCCGGGCACCTGGCATTTCCCGCAAATGGAACAGCCGGAGCAGTTTGCGACGTTGTTCAGCAAGGTGCTCGACTCTCTTTAACCGGTTTCAATGCCGGGCCTGTGCCCGGCTTCCTCTCTTTCCTTTGCTTTCCTTTCCTTCCTGCTGGTTGCGGTTTCACCCGGCGCCGGTCAGTCATTTCGTGACGTTCGTCTTGCCATCTTCAAGGCTGTGATTTTGATCTTGTTCTCTGCAGGCTTCATACAAAGCCTGAATCTGATCCAGTTACATTGCACCAACACGTGATACCCCAAATGGGTGATGCGACATGCATGGAGTCTTTATAGCTTAACTAGCAGTAGCCCAAAACGGGGTGATCGGAGACTTCACAAATGAAAGCAACGTTCAGAATCGCCAGTCTGGCGGTGGCGGTAGCCATTGCGGGCTGTGGCGGTGGTGGCGGCAGTAGTGGGGCGGTGGCGCCCAAGCCCGCTCCCAAAAGCACCGTGGATGGCGCGGTAACCAAGGGTCCCGTGGCGGGCGCCCAACTTTTTCTTTATCAAATGGATGCCGCCGGGAACAAAACCGGTGATGCCGTGGCGGGGCCCATTCTGACGGCAGCAGATGGTTCCTGGTCCGTGCAGATCCCGGATTCCATTCCTCGCCCATTGTTGATCGAGTCCACCGGCGGTACCTATACCGACGAAGCCACCGGCAGTACGGTCAATGCGGGCAGTCTCAATTCCTTCCTGCCCTCGGGGGCGACGACGTCAGCGGTTACGCCTCTCAGCGAATTGCTGGTGCGTACTACTCGCGATCATCTGGCGACCAATCCTGGTGCGTCCATCGAAGAAGGCATCGATGCCGGTGAAGGGGTGCTGGATGATGTGCTGGGTGTGACATTTGATCCACTGACCACGGTGCCGAGCACCACCGGTGATGATCCGGCGGCCAAGCAGTACGCCGCGGTGCTGGGGGGGCTGTCCACCCAGGCGAATACGCTGCTTGAGACTGCGGACCCCTTCGACACCGTGATCGCGTTGATTGAAGACGCCAGTGACGGCGTGGTCGATGGCCAGAAAGATGGCAACCCGATCCCCATCGGTGTGGAGGATACCCTGCCGGCGACCAGTGGCGATGATCTGGTGACTGCCATCAACGACTTCGCGTCGAGCGAACCGGAACTCAATGAGTTTACCGGTTTCACGGTCACCGCTATTGCCGGCAATAACGGCAGCGTATCGCCAACTACCGTGTCGCTGTTGTCCGGAGCCAGTGCCAATTTCGACATCACTCCGGATACCGGATACAGCATCGGTAATGTGACCGGGTGTGCCGGTACCCTGAACGGCTCGACCTTCACCACGGATGCGCTGACTGCCACCTGTGAGCTGTCGGTGTCTTTCGACATCAACACCTACACCGTCACCGCGGCCAACGTGACAGGTGGCCAGATCACCCCGGAATCTGCACAGGTCGATCACGGTGCCACTGCGCCCTTCGAGGTGGTAGTAGATACGGGCTGGGAGCTGGTCACGATTGATGGCTGTGGCGGAGCCTTGCAAGGCACAACCTACACAACAGGACCGATTACCGAAGCCTGTACCATCACCCCGAGCTATGCCATCAAGCAGTATCTGGTTGAGACCAGTGTGGTGGCCGGGCAGGGCAGCTTTGCGCCGGTGGCCGATTCGGTCAATCACGGCCAGAACTTCACCTTCACGGTAACGCCTGACTTTGGCTATCAGCTGGATTCCGTCGCCGGTGATACCTGTGAAGTGGCGGCAACGGGCAACCCGAACGAGTACACCGCCGGGCCCGTCACCAGCGCCTGTACGGTGGAAGCCAGCTTCAGTCTGCTGAGCTATACCGTGGATACCTCTGTCACCGGTGCGGGCATGGTTTCCCCGACCAGTGTGGTGGCGGAGCACGGCAGCATCCAGGCCTTCACTCTGACTGCGAATGAGGGCAACCAGATCGCCTCTGCCGCCGGGTGTGGCGGAAGCCTGGATGGCACCACTTTCACTACGGCGGCCATTACAGGTGCCTGTACCGTGTCGGTGGAGTTCGAACCGATCCAGTATCAGGTCACTACCATTGCCGATAACGGCAGCTTTGACCCCGCCAATCCCCTGGTGGATCACGGCCAGACCCAGGTATTCACTGTGACTGCGGATGAGGGCTATCTGCTGACAGGGGTGACCGGCTGCAGCGGAAGCCTGGATGGCAGCACCTACACGACGGGTATCATCACCGCGGAATGCTCAGTAACGGCGACCTTTGAGATCAAGTCCTACACCGTGACGGCCACCGTCGATGGCGCCAACGGCATGATCGGGCCGAATGAGGCAACCGTTGCCCATGGCGGCATCACCGATTTCCTGGTCACGCCGGATACGGGCTTCGTGGTCAACACCATCACTGGCTGTGGCGGAACCTTGGATGGTGATACCTACACCACCGGGCCGGTAACCGCGGACTGCGATATCAGCGTCAGCTTCGTGGAAGAAGCGGTCGGTCCGGCAGCAGCAGTCTGGAACAATTTCAACTGGGATCAAGCCAACTGGCAGTGAGGCCATTGGTTAAGCACAAAACCTATAGAGGGTAAGAGACATGAAAAAAGTAATTCTGACTGGCCTCACCGCAGTGATGATGAGCTCTGCTGCCATGGCTTCCGAAGTGGTTGAAGGTACCGATACCACCGTTTTTACGGCGGATTCTCCTGCTGTGGCCAGTGAGGTGAACGGTAATTTTGCTGCTCTGATCGCGGCAATCAATGACAACTCCCAGCGACTGGATGCGCTGGAAGCGGTCGTGGGTGATGGAACTGTTGCCGGTACCTACACTTTCATCGAGATGGCCGTGGAGTTGGCTGCCAACAGCGGTACGACGCAGCCCGAAGGCTATTCCGAGATCTCCACCTACAAGTCTACCGGCTCGTTCACTCTGGATGCACAAGGTGGCTTCTCCGGGACTATCAATGAAAACCGCTCCTCACTGGTGGACAATCTTCAAGGTGTTTGTGATGACGGAGCATTTGGCTGCCGTTTTGCTTTCGATCCGCAATTCAACATTTCGGCCCCGGCTGATGGATTGAGCGGCACCTGGAGTGATGATGGTTCCACGGTCACCCTGACCCTGGGTCCCGATGATACGGTGGTGCTGCACAAGGCCGGACCGAAACTGCTGGTGTTCAATGGTCGGGATACCGTGACAACGGAAGGTGAGCCGATTTATGACTTCACCAACCTCGTTTTCCTGATCAAACAGTAAGAATGAAAAGGCCGGCTTAGCCGGCCTTTTTTTTGCCGCTCTGCGGCTGCATCACGCAACACGCGGCACGCAAAACCGGTAAGGCTACCTGAGTACGCAAGGCGTTATTCAGAGGCTCCTTAATACCGTGTCTCGGCCATTCCAGAAAACTGTTTGGCCAGATAGGTGGCGTAGTTGTCAGTCATGCCGGCGAGAAAATCCAGCGCGCGCATGATGCATTGATAGATTCGTTCCTGTTCCGGTAACTGTTCCAGGTTTTCCGGGAAGCTGTGTCGGCCAATCAAGTCGATGATGCGTTCGTGGCGATAGTTTTTGGCGTTGTTGCGAGCGTGGGACACGGCCGCTTCGATGAGCCCGTCCAGCAGCGCGCCCATCACTTCAAAGGCACCGATTTCCAGCTCGATCTTGCGCGGATGCTCGAACACTTTCGAGCGCGCCAGTTGCTTGGCGTTTTCTACCACATCGCGTACTGCCGGTTCGCAGTGACTGATCAGATCCCCTTCCATGCGGCCTTGCAGCAGCCGCTCATGATTGGCCACAAAGGCTTCCACCCCGGCCTCGATAAAACGTTCGATAATCTTGCCGCGCAGCAGTGCGGCCTTGCGGCCATCGCGCAGGTCGGAATGAATCAGCTCGCTCACTTCTTTGGTGTCGGGCAGTGCCGGTTGTAACAGCGCATAGACTTCATCCCAGTGCAGCAGGTCCATTTCCAGGCCGTCTTCCAGATCGATGATGGCATAGCAGAAGTCATCGGCCGCCTCCATCAGGTAAGCCAGTGGATGGCGACAGAAACGCCCGGGGGAATGCTCTATCAGGCCGCTGGCGGTGGCGACTTCGCGGAAGGCGGTCGCTTCGGAGACAAAGGCACTGTACTTTCCCGGCTTGCTGCTGGCGGCGCCTGCGTCGGCGGACAGCCACGGATATTTCAGGAAAGTGGCCAGGGTGGCGTAGGTGAGGCGCATGCCATCGTCGTACTGGTGGTATTCGCTCTTGGTGAGAATACGAAAGCCCTGGGCATTGCCTTCGAAAAACGTCAGGTCACTCTGTTGCTCCGCTGACAGCATGTCGAGAAAGTGCTGGCCGCGTTCCTGAAACCAGGCACGGATGGCCCGTTCGCCAGTATGGCCGAAGGGCGGGTTGCCGATGTCATGGGCGAGGCAGGCAGACTGAACGATGTCGCCGAAGTCGGTGGGATTGACGCTGTCAGGCAGCAGGTGTTTTGACTGCAGCCGCTCGCCGGCACGGATGCCCAGGGTGCGTCCCACACAGGACACTTCCAGGGAGTGAGTAAGGCGGTTGTGGACATGATCGTTGGTGGCCAGTGGATGCACCTGGGTCTTGCGGGCCAGCCGCCGGAAGGCACCGGAAAAGATGATCTTGTCATGATCGCGCAGGAAGGCGGTGCGGCCGCTTTCGTCCTTGGCATCACGGCCGCCAAGGCGAGTCTTGTTCAATAGCTGTTGCCAGTCCATGGAGTTCCCCGCTGCACGCATCACGCACCATGCAGACAAAACTTGCATGTGGTGAGTTTGTGCCACAACCTTTCTTTGTCGCCTGTTGCGACTCTTGACTGCATGTTGCCATGCCTTTTGTTCTGATGCACAGGCGATATCCCGCTTAATCATCTGTTGTACGGGAGGAAATGATGAATCTGGACAATCCCTTGTTGATGCTGGTGACCAGTGCTTCGCAAATGGGGCAGGGTCAGCAGACCGGTCTGTGGCTGGAAGAGTTTGCCGTGCCGTATCTGGCGTTTCGTGAGCAGGGCATTCCGCTGGTGGTGGCGAGTCCCCGAGGCGGCAAGATCCCGGTGGATCCCAATTCCATCCCGGATGATGCCCAGAAAGACGCCTGGGCCGATGCCATTGCGGCGTTACAGGATACCAAAGCGCTGGAATCGGTCTGGGAGGACGCTTTTACCGGTGTGTTTGTCCCGGGTGGCCATGGTGCCATGTTCGACATGCCGGATAATCCTCTGGTGGCGGCGGTCATGGAACGGACCTGGAACCGGGGTGGGCTGCTGGCGGCGGTCTGTCATGGTCCTGCAGCGCTGGTAGGGCTGCGCAATGAAGACGGTACCCCGCTGGTGCAGAACCGCACGGTGAGCTGCTTTACCAATGAAGAAGAGCGTGAAGTCGGGCTGGATGACGTGATGCCGTTCCTGCTGGCCAGCCGTCTGGAAGAGCTGGGCGCCACTCTGAATCTGGCCGACAAGTTTGTCTCTCACGCGGTTAGCGATGGAAAGCTGGTGACGGGGCAGAATCCGCAGTCCAGCGAGGCAGTGGCGCAGGCGGTGATTACCGCGCTGTCCGAACAATCTCAGTAACCTGGCCAGTGGCCAGTAACGACATGGAGTGACAATGGGGATCTACGATTTTTCCGCCACCACCCTGAGCGGCGATGAAAAGAGCCTGGCTGAATTCAAGGGCAAGGTCATGTTGATCGTGAACACCGCCAGCAAGTGTGGTTTCACGCCGCAGTACAAGGGCCTTGAAGGGTTGTATGACGACCTCAAGGACAAGGGGCTGGAAATCCTCGGCTTCCCCTGCAACCAGTTCGGCAAGCAGGAGCCCGGTGCCGCCGATGAGATCGGCGCCTTCTGCGAGAAGAACTACGGTGTCAGCTTCACCATGTTCGACAAGATCGACGTGAATGGCGACAACGCCCACCCGCTTTACGACTTCCTGAAGAAGGAAGCGCCGGGCGTGCTGGGCAGCAAGGGCATCAAGTGGAACTTCACCAAGTTTCTGGTCAACAAGGACGGCAAGGTAGTAAAACGCTACGCCCCCACCGACAAGCCGGAAGCGATCCGCAAGGATATTGAGAAGCTCCTGAACGCTTGATGCCGGATGCCTGACGACAGGGCGGCGGCGGTTTGTCGCATGCCTCCCCCCTGTGACCCTGCTGTAGGAGCTTGCCTGCAAGCGATCCGAGCCCAAGCGAGGTGATCAGCTTCGAGTTGCGAGTAACGAGTTTCGAAAGGTAAAACAGCAAGTCTTAAGCTGAGCCAGGGCTTTGGATTTTCGAAACTCGGTACTCGTCACTCGCTTCTGGAATCCCTGCCACAAGCTACAACGCGACATGTGTGAGCGAATGCGGAAAGCTTAACGGCCGCGATTCGAGGGGTGGGCGCGGGCATGGCCTTTCAAAACCTTCATGCCTTGTCCGCGCCTTGTAGCTTGCGGCTTGAAGCTTGTAGCTGTTACGCGCTCTTGCGCTTTTCCATCATTTCAAAGATCACCATCCCGCTGAGCATGGCGGCGACGAAGACGATGGCCTTGAGGCTGCCGGTGCCGAGTGCCACCAGTGCCGGGCCAGGACAGAAGCCGGCCAGACCCCAACCCACCCCGAAGCCCAGGGCGCCGAGTATCAGACGCTTGTCCAGCTGGGTGTTGGTTGGCAGCTGGAAGCTGGCACCGAATACCGGGCCACTGCGGTGGCGGGTCAGATAGAAGCCGATGGCGGATACCGGGATGGCCCCCCCCATCACCAGCGCCAGGGACGGATCCCAGTTGCCAGCGATATCCAGGAAGGCGAGTACCTTGGCCGGGTTGGCCATGCCGGCCAGCAGCAGACCGAGACCGAAAATCAGCCCGGCAACGAAAGCAGTAATATGGCTGCGATGCATCAGGCACCTCCCAGCAGATGACGGATTACGAAAACGGTAATAAAGCCGCTGGCCATGAAGGCACCGGTGGCCACCAGTGAACGGGGGGACAGGCGCGACATGCCACACACACCATGGCCGCTGGTGCAGCCGGAGCCATAGCGGGTGCTGATACCCACTACCAGGCCTGCCACGATCAGCAGCGGGAAGTCGGCATCAATGATCATCGGCGGCAGGGTGCCTACCAGTGCCCAGGCGGTGGGGGCGATGAGCATGCCGAGGATAAAGGCAATGCGCCAGCCACGGTCCAGTGGTGCCGGACGCAGCAGGCCGCCGACGATGCCGCTGATGCCGGCAATGCGGCCATTGGCATGCAACAACCACAGGGCGGCGAGGCCGATCAGTGCGCCGCCGGCAAGGGACGCCCAAGGCGTAAAGGCATTCCAGTCGATGGTCATTCGGATGCTCCACAAAATTGTTCGTACAGGGTTTGCAGAATGGCCAGCGCACGGGGGTCGGCCACACGATAGAACATGTGCTTGCCATCCCGGCGGCCCTCAATCAGACCTTCCCGGCGCAACACGCCAATCTGCTGGGACAGGGAGGGCTGATGCAGCTCGGCCAGTTCTTCAAGCTCACTGACGCTGCGCTCCTCGCCATCGGCCAGCTGACACAGCAGCATCAGGCGGTCTGGGTGTGACAGGGCCTTGAGCATCTGGCTGGCTTCACTGGCGTTGTCGCGCAGGCTGTCAGCGTCCGGGAATACGGTTTGGGGTGTGGCTACATTATTCATAATTCAATAATGTATATTGTTGGGAGGGATCTGGCAAGGGGGGTATGCGACAGGGCGGGTGTTCCAGAGCTGCTGTAGGAGCTTGCCTGCAAGCGATCCGAGCCTGAGCGAGGTAAGGATTCCAGAAGCGAGTTTCAAAAACCAAAAGACAACAATCAAGCACGAGGTTTGGGGTTTTGCCTTTCGAAACTCGCTACTCGTCACTCGAAACTATTATCACCTCGCCAAGGCTCGGATCGCTTGCAGGCAAGCTCCTACAGCGGGGTATAGCGAGTTTTTCCGATGCAAAAAAGCATCGGGCGCTAAATTCACACCACCGGTGCCGTGAACGGCAGTACCCCGTAGTACATGGCGTAGAAGTGGCAGACGCTGCCGCCCACCACGAACAGGTGCCAGATAGCATGGTTGAAGGGGATGATGCGGTCGGCGAGATAGAACACCACCCCCACGGTGTAGGTGATACCGCCGGCCAGCACCAGCCAGAAACCGGTGTCATTGAGCTTGCTGGTCAGTTCCCCGGAGGCAAACAGGATCAGCCAGCCCATGGCCAGATAAATCCCTACCCGCAGCAGTTTGAAACGGTGCCCGTAAAGGGCCTTCAGGGCGATGCCGGTCACCGCCAGGGCCCAGATCACCGCAAACATGATCCACCCGGTCTGACCGCGCAGGTTCACCAGCAGGAAGGGGGTATAGGTACCGGCGATCAGCCCGTAGATGGCGCAGTGATCGAGCATCTTGAAGGCGGCGCGCAGTTTCGGGCTGCGGCTGCTGTGGTAAAGCGTGCTGGCGCTGTAAAGCAGGATCAGGCTGGCGCCAAAAATGCTGAAGCCGACAATTTTCCAGGGGTCACCCTGCAGGCTGGCCGCCACGATAAGCACGATGGTGCCGACGATGCTGAGCGCTGCACCAATACCGTGGGTCAGGCCGTTAAGCCATTCCTCATGGTGGGAGTAGGGCGCATCGTGGGTATCGCTGGACATGGGGATCCTCTGGTGGATTGTCAGGTCACAAAACCGGGTTGAGTGTTTCTGAATCATGCCGAGGGGAAGAAGAGACTGTAAAGCGCCAAATCGGACAACTTTACGGTTTCCTGACCTGTGTCTGCTGGTCTTGCAGGTGGATAGGAAAAGCTAATTGATCGAATAGGGCAATTCGAATTCATTGGTGAATAGGTCGGGGCTATCATTGTTTTGTCGTCGGGAGCCCACCTCCCGGCACAGAGCCCGCCACTCCCCCGGTGCCGGGTTCGTAACTTCCCCTTGGCCGACACCCATGTCGGCCTTTTTTTTGGGCCGCTCTGCGGCTGCTTCATACTTCGCAGCAACAAACCCCTTTGAGCTTGTCTGACGGGGAGATTCGGTCTGTTGAAGACAGGCCTGCCGCCGGTCATCTGCTCAGGAGCCGGTGGGCGCTTGCCATGTGCTTGCCGGAGGCGGTCCAGGGTAACGGCGGTGTTATGTCGGTAACGGCATGTCACCGGTTGGTGCCATTTGCGACCTTTCCGGTGTATGTTTGGACGAGTGTCCCGAGTAAACAAAGACATCCGCGTTATTGCGGGCGACAATGAGGCCTTTGTGGAACGTTTTCACTCGTGGTTTGCGAGTGGCGTTTCAGTATCCGGTTGCGTATTCAGTTTGGGAGAGCGAGATGCAACGTATCTGGGCAGTGCTTGGCCTGTCGTTGGCATTATGGGGCTGTGGTGATTCGCCGCAGAAAGAGGCGCCGCTGGCGCAGCCGGTGAAACTCTTCACCGTGGACAGTATGGCGGAAGGGCGCCTGCGCCATTACCCGGGCAAGGTGGTGGCTACCGAGGGGTCGGAGCTGGCGTTCCGGGTGTCCGGACAACTGGAACAATTGCCGGTGCGTGCCGGTGAAGAAGTGAAGAAGGGGCAGTTGCTGGCGGCACTGGATCCGGCCGATTTTCGCAACCAGCTGGCCGATCGCCAGGCCCAGTATGATCTGGCCAACAGCCAGTACCTGCGCAGTATCAGCCTGCATGAACGCGGGGTGATTTCCGAATCCCAGTTTGACGAGCTGAAGGCCAAGCGGAGGCAGGCCCAGGCGGCGCTCAGTCTGGCCCGGGACAACGTCAACTACACCCGCCTAAAGGCGCCTTATACCGGCACCGTGGCGCGCACCTATGTGGAAAACTACCAGTTTGTGCAGGCCAAGGAGCCGATTCTTTATCTGCAGGGCAACAAGGATATTGATATCGAGTTCGCGGTCTCGGAACGCTTCTTTACCAACCTGCGTGAAGACGGCGACGACTATCAACCGGAGCTGCGTTTCGAAGGGGCGCCGGACAGGGTGTTCAAGGCCCGCTACAAGGAGCATGAGGCCAGTGCGGATGATCGCACCCAGACCTACATCATTACCCTGACCATGCCCAACCCGGAGGGCATTTTTGTGCTGCCGGGGATGAGCGTGGATGTGGCGATCGACCTGAGCCAGATCATGCGCAAGGCCAGCTCTTTTCCGCAGGTACCCGTGGAGGCCGTGTTCAACAAGGACGATGACGAGGGGGCCTGGGTATGGCGTTTTCAGCCGGAGGACAGCACCGTCACGGCGGTGCAGGTCAGCATCGGCCAGGTGATCGGTGACGGGGTGGAAATCACCGCGGGCCTGGATGCCGGTGATCGCATTGTCAGTGCCGGGGTGCACCACCTGAAGGAAGGCCAACAGGTCCGCGAGATGGTCAAAGAGCGAGGCCTGTAAGCCATGAATATTGCGGAATACAGCATTCGCCACAAGGTGGTGAGCTGGCTGCTGACGCTGGTATTGCTGGTGGGCGGGGCGGTGAGCTTTACCCGTCTGGGGCAGCTGGAAGATCCCGAGTTCACCCTCAAGATTGCCATGGTCATCAGCCAGTACCCGGGGGCCTCGCCGCGGCAGGTGGAAGAGGAAGTGACCCTGCCGGTGGAAGAGGCGATCCAGAGCCTGCCCTATGTGAAAACTGTGACCTCCATTTCCAGCAGTGGCCTGTCCCAGGTGCAGGTGGAAATGAAGCCGGAGTACCGGGCCAGCCAGCTCAAACAGATCTGGGATGAGCTGCGCCACAAGATGACGGACTTGCAGGAGCAGTTGCCGCCGGGGGCTGGCACCATCCAGGTGATTGATGACTTCGGTGATGTCTACGGCATCCTTCTGGCCATCACCGGCGATGGTTACAGCTACGAAGACATGCAGGATTACGCGGATTTCCTGCGTCGTGAACTGGTGCTGGTTAAAGGCGTCGGCAAGGTGGTGGTGAGTGGCCAGCGTCAGGAACAGGTGCTGGTGGAAATTTCCCGCACCCGGCTGGCGTCCCTGGGCATCAGTCCGGAACGGATCTTTTCCCTGCTGCAGACCCAGAACACGGTGAACCCGGCAGGCAAGGTGCGCGTGGGTGATGAATACATCCGCATCTATCCCACCGGTGAATTTCCCACCGTGCAGGCCATGGGCAACCTGTTGATTTCCGATCCCGGTGCTGACGAGCTGGTCTACCTGCGTGACGTGGCCAGCATCGAACGCGGCTATGCGGAAATCCCGGCGCACCTTTACCGCTTCAATGGTGGGCCGGCGCTCACCCTGGGGGTGTCGTTTGCTTCCGGGGTGAATGTGGTGGATGTGGGGGCGCTGGTGGATCGGCGTCTGGATGAACTGGAATACCAGCGCCCGGTGGGCATGCAGCTGGCTACGGTCTACAACCAGCCCAACGAGGTGGACAACTCGGTCAGTGCCTTCATGCTCAACCTGGGTGAAGCCATTGCCATCGTGATTGCCGTGCTGCTGGTGTTCATGGGGGTGCGCTCCGGGGTGCTGATGGGGGGCGTGTTGCTGCTCACCATTCTCGGCACCTTCATCCTGATGAAGGTGATGGCCATCGACCTGCAGCGTATTTCCCTGGGGGCGTTGATCATCGCCCTGGGGATGCTGGTCGACAATGCCATCGTGGTGACCGAGGGCATCCTTGTCGGCATGAAGCGCGGCCTTTCCAAACTGGAAGCCGCGGCGGAGATTGTCCGTCAGACCGTGTGGCCGCTATTGGGAGCCACCGTGATTGCCATCATGGCCTTTGCGCCGATTGGCCTCTCCGATGATGCCACCGGGGAATACACCAACAGCCTGTTCTGGGTATTGCTCATCTCATTGCTGCTGAGCTGGATCACCGCCATTACTCTGGTGCCGTTCTTTGCCGACCTGTTCTTCAGCGACAAGGATGTCGGAGGCAGTGATGGTGAGGGGGATGACCCCTACAAGGGGCGTATTTTTGTGCTCTATCGAAAGATGCTGGATCGGGCCATTCATCACCGGGTGCTGACATTGTCGGCGATGGCGGTGTTGATGGTGTTGGCACTGCTGGGCTTCGGTTTCGTCAAGCAGGCCTTCTTTCCCCCGTCCAATACGCCCATGTACCTGGTGGACTACTGGCTGCCCCAGGGCAGTGATATTCGCGCTACCCGGGAATCGGTGGCTCGACTGGAAGCATCCCTGCTGGAGATGGATAGCGTGACGCAGGTGACCACCACGATTGGCCGGGGAGCGGACCGCTTCATGCTGCCCTACGCGCCGGAAAAGAGTTATCCCAGCTACGCTCAGCTGATTGTGGAAGTGGCGGATCGAGAGCAGATCAATGGGGCCCTGGCCGAGACGCGTACCCTGATTGGTGAGCAGCACCTGCAGGCGTTTGCGAAGGTGAAACGGCTGATGATCGGGCCCAGCCCGGCGGCGTCCATCGAGGCCCGCTTCAGTGGTCCTGATCCCGCAGTGTTGCGCGAATTGGGGCTCCAGGCGCAGGCGATCATGGAGGCCGACGGCGCGCTGGAAAGTATCCGTCATGACTGGCGCCAACAGGAAAAGGTGATCCGCCCCCAGTTTCAGGAAGCCCAGGCACGCCGTGCCGGCATTAGTCGTGAGGATCTCGATAACACACTGGCGCTGAATTTCAGTGGGCTGACCGTTGGCCTGTACCGGGACGGCAGCAAGCTGTTGCCGATCGTGGCTCGCCCGCCGGCGGAAGAACGTCTCAGCGCCAATAACCTTAACGATGTGCAGGTGTGGTCGCCGGTGTATGCCACCTTCATTCCCATTAGCCAGGTGGTGTCGGACTTTTCCACGGAATGGGAAAACGCGCTGATCATGCGCCGGGACCGCAAGCGGACCCTCACCGTGCAGGCGGAACCGGATGTGCTGGGTGATGAAACCGCCGACCATGTCCTGCGTCGCATCCGCCCGCAGATTGAGGCGCTGGATCTGCCGCCCGGCTATGCCCTCACTTGGGGCGGTGAATACGAGGCATCGCGGGATGCCCAGGCGGCTGTGTTCGGCAGTCTGCCATTGGGGTACCTGTTCATGTTCATCATCACCATGCTGCTGTTCGATTCCCTGCGCCAGCCGCTGGTGATCTGGGCCACGGTGCCGCTGGCCATCATCGGTGTCACCCTGGGGCTGTTGCTGTTGAATGCTCCCTTTGGCTTCATGGCGCTACTGGGCTTCCTGAGTTTGTCGGGGATGCTGGTGAAGAATGGCATCGTGCTGGTGGAACAGATCAAGCTGGAAATGGCCGAGCGGGAGCCACTGGATGCCGTTGTGCATGCGTCGGTGTCGCGGGTGCGGCCGGTCTGTATGGCGGCGATCACCACGGTACTGGGGATGGTGCCCTTGCTGTTCGATGCCTTCTTTGAATCCATGGCGGTGGTGATCATGTTTGGCCTTGGCTTCGCCACGATTCTGACGCTGGTGGTGGTGCCGGTGCTGTACACCCTGGCGTACGGGATCAAGGCGCGTCAGGGAGTGGCGGTTTAGGGGCTTTTAAAGTAGCGAGTTGCGAAGATCAAGATCATGCCAGGGATTTGCCCGCCGCCTGCACAGGCTTATCGTTCTGATTTTGTTTTTCGAAACTCGCAACTCGTACCTCGTGAAACCTCCTTCATCCGCCCCTCCCCGGTTCCTGCTCGCCTTGTAGCTTGCAGCTCGAGGCTTGTAGCTGATGCTTATGCCTCCCCTCTCTGCCACAATGTGCCCGCCTGACCCTGATTAGCCTGAAAGTCTTGAGGAGTACCGATGTTGCTGGCCATTGCCGCCGTGATTGGCGGGTTGATTCTGCTGGTGTGGAGTGCGGACAAGTTTGTGGATGGAGCCGCCGGCACCGCCGCCCATGCCGGCATGCCGCCACTGTTGATCGGTATGCTGATTGTCGGCTTCGGTACCTCCGCCCCGGAAATGGTGGTGTCGGCGCTGGCGGCGCTGGAGGGCAATCCGTCCCTGGCGCTGGGTAATGCCTATGGCTCCAACATCTCCAACATTGCCCTGATCCTGGGCGTGGTGGCGGTGATCAGCCCCATCGCGATCAATTCAGCGGTACTGCGCAAAGAGCTGCCGGTACTCACGCTGATTACACTGCTGTCCGGTTACCAGTTGCTGGATGGCCACATCTCCCGGCTGGATGCCTGGATCCTGATCGGGCTGCTGGCAGGCTTGATGGGCTGGTCAGTGTTTGCCGGCATGACAGGCAAGGGCGACGTGCTGGGCGGTGAAGTGGAAACCGAAATCGCCGAGCATCCATTGCCTCTCAAGATGGCGCTGTTCTGGCTGGTGGTGGGTCTGATCCTGTTGGTGGTCAGCTCCCGGGCGCTGGTCTGGGGGGCGGTTTTCATTGCCCAGTCCCTCGGTGTTAGTGACCTGATCATTGGCCTGACCATCGTCGCTATTGGCACCTCCCTTCCCGAGCTGGCCTCCAGCATCGCTGCGGTGCGCAAGAACGAGCACGATATCGCTTTTGGCAACGTGCTAGGCTCGAACCTGTTCAATACCCTGGGCGTGGTCGGTATTGCCGGTGCCATCAGTCCCATGGCGGTGGAGCAGGATGTGCTCTGGCGTGATTGGTCATTGATGACTGGCCTGACCCTGGTGCTGTTCGTGATGGGCTACGGCCTGTGGGGTCGCAAGGGGCAGGTAACCCGGGGCAATGGTATTGGCCTGCTGATTGTTTACGTGGCCTACATGGCTTATCTGGGCAGTACCGTGATCAAGGCAGCGGTGTGAGGGGAAGGAAAACCGTATGAATACAGGGAAGTCGGAAGTGCTGGAGCAGCGCGCCTTTTTGCTCGCCTTGATCGGTGTGAGCCTGGTCTTTGCGCTGCTGTTGCAGCCGTTCTGGGCGCCGGTGTTCTGGGCCTGCGCCATTAGTGTGATTTTCTATCCGTTTCAGAAGCGCCTGCTGGCGCGCTGGCCGGAGCGGCGCAATCTGGTTGCCCTGCTCACCCTGACCCTGTGTGTGGTGCTGGTGATCATCCCGGTGCTGTTTGTGGCTACCTCCTTCGTGACCGAAGGGGTGGGGCTGTTCCAGAAGGTGCAGAGCGGCGAGATCAACCTGGCCGACTACGTGGACAGGATCAAACATGCCTTCCCGGGCATCCAGTCCCTGGCGGAACGTTTTGATATTGATCTCGACCGGGTCAAGTCCCAGGCGGTACAGGCCTTTACCGGAGCTGGTCAGTTCCTGGCCAAGCGGGCGCTGGCGGTGGGGCAGAACACCTTCCAGTTTTTCCTCAATCTGGGCCTGATGTTGTACCTGGCATTCTTCCTGATCCGCGATGGTGACAGCATGATCGCCATGCTGATCCGCGCCCTGCCGCTGGGTGATGAGCGCGAAAAGCTGCTGTTTGCCAAGTTTGCCGAAGTCACCCGTGCCACCATCAAGGGCAACCTGCTGGTGGCGATCACCCAGGGTGCCCTGGGTGGTCTGATCTTCTGGATCCTGGATATCCCCGGCGCCATGCTGTGGGGCGTGGTGATGGCGGTGCTGTCGCTGATTCCGGCGGTAGGAGCTGGCCTGATCTGGTTGCCGGTGGCGGTTTATCTGTATGCCGTGGGTGATATGGTAGAAGCGACGGTACTGTTGCTTTACGGCATATTCATTATTGGTCTGGTAGATAATATTCTGCGGCCCATTCTGGTTGGCCGCGATACCAAGCTGCCGGATTACGTGGTGCTGTTTTCTACCCTGGGCGGCCTGGCCATGTTCGGCATCACCGGCTTTGCGCTGGGACCGTTGCTGGCGGCCCTGTTTGTGGCCTTCTGGGGCATCTTTATCCGTGAATTCAACGAGAGTGAACCCGCCGCGCTGCCTGAGCAGCCCGGCGAGGCCAGCTCCGGGAGTGACTAACCATGGTATTTCTGCGCATGGTCATGGCGGCGTCCATCGCCGGCCTGTCGGCCTTCGGTTGTGACGAAGACGAAGATCTGTTTTCTGCTGACAGCGCCCGGCTGTATTTCCATAACCAGATGACCCAGACCACTGGCGGCAGCAGCAGCGATGTCAGCGTGGACCTGTTTGTGGACAACCTGAGTTCGCCGCTGGCCAGCGATGTGGACTACACCGTGACTGGCAGTGTTGGCAGTGACAGTGTGGAGCTGGATGACGACAGCGAAAGTATTGCCTTTGATGTGCGCGGCGCCAGCTCCGGCAGCACCCTGATCAACGGGCCGGTGAACCGCACTCTGGTGGCCGGCAGCCGCTACACTGTGGTGCTGATGGGCGACACCACCCTGGGTAACCAGCGCCTTGGCACCTTCCGTTATCAGGACGTGGATGTGGCCAGTGGCCAGATCCGGGTGCGTTTTATCAATACCCTGTCCCGGCTGGCCGGTGATGAGCTTTCGGTCTCCCTGCCCGGCGGTGGCCAGCAGCTGGCTTCCAGTCTCGAGTATGGTGATGGCAGCAGCTACACCTCCCTTTCTACGGGCACTACCTTGCAGGTGGATGTGAACAACAGCACCCAGGGCGTGCTGATCGATACGGTCAGCTGCAGTGTCAGCAGCGGTCGCAGTTATGATGTGATCATTGCCTACACCCGCTTCGATAGCGCTGACGACCAGATTTCTATCTACTGCCAGCCTTATTCATAGTGACCAGCTACGAGCTACGAGTTTCAAGCTACAAGCTGCAAGGAAGGTCAAAATCTGAAACAGGGGCCTTGGTTCTGGCTCCTGTGGGAGCCTGCCTGCAGGCGAAAAGCGTCTGGCGTCCGGCGCCCATCACCCTTTCAATCGCACCTTCGGGTCCAGAGCGGGCGCCTTGAGCGGCTTGCCCTGATAGGCCGCCACATCCCCGAAACGGTCGTTGGGCCAGCGGTCCCAGTCGGCTACGGCCTGCTCCAGGCGGGACTGGTCGCGGCCGACAAAATTCCACCACAGCAGTACCGGTTGCTGCAGCGGTTCGCCGCCCAGCAGCATCACCCGGCTGCCCGGTTCCAGTGTCAGGGTCAGCTGTTCGCGGCCCTGTCCCAGATAGTAGAGCTCGCCTACATCCAGCATGCGCCCTTCCAGATTGGCGCTGCCTTCGTTGATGCACAGTCCCAGTTCAAAGCCGGCGGGAACCGGAAGAGTGAGTGTGCCACCATCAGGAGCCTCAATGTCAGCGCCTAACAGGGGAGAGAACACCTTTGCCGGTGACTGTTTGCCAGCCAGTTCGCCCACCACCAGGGTGAGGTGGATGCCGTCCTGCTTCCAACGAGGCAAGTCAGTGTGGTGGGCAAAGGCGGGGGGAATGTCTTCGTACTCGCCGGGCAGGGCAATCCAGAATTGCAGGCCATGCATGGGGCCACTGAACCCCGGCGGACTTTCCTCGGAATGACAGATGCCATGGCCGGCGGTCATCAGGTTGAGCTGGCCGGGTTTGATGACCTGCTCGTAACCCAGGCTGTCCTTGTGCAGCAGGGCGCCCTCGAATAACCAGGTCACTGTCTGCAGGCCGGTATGGGGGTGGGTGCCCACATCCACGGCATTCTCTTCGCTGAGCGAGGTGGGGCCGATGTGATCGAGGAAGCACCAGGGGCCGATCAAACGTTGATCGCGGCTGGGCAGGTGGCGAATGATCGGCAGACCACTGCCAAGAATGCTCTTGCGCGAGGCGACCGCCTTCAGACAAGACGCGCCGGCCTGGTTGGGGCATTCCACCAGTTCGCCGTTATCGTTGAGGTTGCTCATGACCTGCTCCGTGGCATGGGGGTTTACCGAGTATGCGATGGCGGGGACTGGGTGAGAAGGGGGACGCAACGTTGCGAGAAGCGAGTTTCGAGTTGCGAAGATCAAAAAACTTTCGCGTGTCCCGGTTTTGCCTTTCGAAACTCGCTTCTCGTCACTCGCAACTACTCCCGTTCGCCAGGCAGTATGGGGCCTGCTGGAAAGCGACTCGGCCTGACGGTGCGGAAAACAGAAAACGGGCCTGTGGGCCCGTTTCTTTTTTCCGGTGATTACTGCACTGAGTAGGTAAAGCTGGTGATGCTGCCTTTCTTGAGCAAGGTCTTGGCATCGTCCTCTTCGAAGCACTGGGTCTTCTGCTTGCCACTGAAGCCGCAGATGAACTCGTTCCAGTTGGGGCTGCCGGCGGTGCCGGAGTAGCTTTCCTGGCCCGCCTTGGGCACCACCGGATCCACTTTCACGTAGCCATGGGCGCCGCCGTTCTGGATCTTCAGCCAGATGGCGAAGGACGAATCCAGGCAGTCTTCCGGGGTGCCATTGGCCGCCTGCCACTTGTAGTCGCCACGCACGATCGGCTCGCCAAAAAACGCGCCTACGTCATAGGCCACGGTAATGGAGGCCAGGGTGCATTCGCCGATGGTGACGTTGCGCTGCTTGAGCGTGCCTTTACAGCTGGGGCAGTTGAGCTTGTCGCTGGCTTGCATGTTGCCACGCTGGATGCTGGCCTGGCGGGCGCTGGGCTCGCGGCGGGGCGCGCTGGCCGCGGCCGCAGGTTCATTGCGGTAGGCCACCTGTACCGGCGCGGCGGCCTGGCTGGCGCGGGCGGCTTGCAGGCGCGCACGCTCGGCCTGTTGCTGTTCACGCAGTTGCTGCTGGCGGGCCTGCTGCGCCGCCATGGCCTGTTGCTGGCGCACCAGCTCCTGCTGACGACGGCGTTGTTCCTCGTTGGCAGCCTTTTGCTGGGCTTCCAGCTGACGGCGTTGTTCCTGCTGAAGCTTGCGCTGTTGGGCTTGCTCCCGGGCCAGTTGCTGCTTGAGGCGGGCAGTTTCCTTTTCCGCTTCAATGGAGGCGCTGAACACTTCCTTGACCAGCGGATCGCGGATTTCGAAGTTGCCGCGGGCATATTGTTGCTGCATCTGCGCCAGGTTGTTGCCTTGTCCGTTCTCTACCCAGATGTCTTTTACGGTGGCGCTCATGATGTCGGCTGTGGCATAGGAGGGAATGTCCGCGGAGCTGGCCAGGCCAGCGATGGCGGCGGTGGCGAACACCTTGCCGAAGGTGTCTCCACTACTCTGTTTGGGGGCCGTGTAGTTGTTGATCCTGCCGCCATAGCTGCCCAGCACCTGAGGGGTTTTCTCGTAACCCTTGCGCATGGCGAGATCCATGGGGGTGTCGCCATCGGTATCGCGGGCGTTGGCGTTGGCGCCGTACTTGAGCAGGTTTTCCAGGACTTCGTAATTGCCTTCCTGGGCGGCCTTGTGCACCGGAGTCCATTGATAGCGGCCAGCACCCAGTTCCGGGTTGGCACCGGCGGCCATCAGCATGGTGACCACATCCGGGTGATTGCTGCCGGCGGCATAGTACAGCGCGCTGTAGCCGTCGGAAGTGGTGGCATTAATTTCCGCTTGCGCACCGATCAAGGCCAGAATCGCATCCTTCTGACCATTATCGGCAGCCGTCATCAATGAGGTGAAGCCGCCTTTTCCGCTCCTGCTGTTGAGGTCGGCGCCAGCGGCGGCAAGACGCTTGATGATCTCTGGCTGATTCTTGTAGGCCGCCTGATAAATAATGGCGAAGCCATTGGCACTGTACTGGTTGGGGTCAGCGCCGGCGGCAAGCAGTGCGTCCAGCATGGCTACATTGCCGCTCTCGGCGGGATACATCAATGCCGGGTCGAACTGGGCTGTCGCCAGCGGTGAGGGGCTGGCACCTGCTGCCAACAACAGGTTCAGGACGTCCAGGTTGTTGGCCTTGGCGGCAGCGGCCACGTTGGGAAATTCCAGTGCCCCATCGGGAGCAATGCCGCTGGCGAGCAGGGCGGCGACAAGGGCGGTATCAACCTGTGAGCTGGTGATTGCGGAATGCAGTGCGCTATCGGTGACGGTGGCACCCTGTTCCAGCAGCAGCATGACGGCATCCCGGTTGCTTTCGGATACGGCCCATTCGAGCAGCGTCTTGCTGGAATGCATATGTTGGGTAGCGTCGGCATCGGCGCCCGCGTCCAGCAGGCGGGCCGCCAGCGCACGCTGGTTGAGTTTGAGTGCGTAGAAGAGCGCAGGCGTGCCGATGTTGGTCGTCGTGGATGGGTTGGCGCCGCGCTTCAGGAGTTCATCGGCCAGTGAGGTGTTGCCTTGCGTGACCGCGTTCATCAGTACGGTGCTGCCCGCAAAGGTTCGCTCCAGATCCGCCCCATGGTCGAGCAGTAATTCCATCATGGCCTGATTCTGTTTGTTGAAGGCCACATGAATCGGGGCGACACCGGATTCATCGACCACCAGATCCGGGTTGGCGCCGGCATCCAGCAGCAGGGTGGCCAGGGCCAGGTTGTCGCTGTTGAGACTGGTGATCAGCGGCGTGAGGGTGCTCTCGCCGGCATGATCGGGGTCGGCTCCCTTGTTGAGCAGCAGGGCGGCCAGCTCACCGTTGCCGGCATCCACGGCCAGGGTCAGCGGGGTATTGTCCTTGCGGTCGGCCAGGTTCACATCGGCACCGCGCTCCAGCAACAGTGTCAGCATAGCGGCGTTTTCCGTCTCCACCGCAGTCATCAGTGCGGTGCGCTTGCTGAAGCCATTGCTGGCATTGATGTCAGCACCGTTATCCAGCAGGAAGGTAACGATATTGGTCTGATCGCCCTCCACGGCCCGGTACAGGGCGGTGGTCATCTTCAGATCCTTGCCGTGGATATTCTTGCCTTCGTTATGAAGCTGCTGAAGGGTCGCCAGATCCCCCTGGCTGGCGGCACTGACGGCTTTCATGTTGCTGCAGCCGGTGGAACCCAGCGCAAGGGCGAGGGTGCCCGCCAGCATCAGAGGCCGGAGGCGGTGGTATTGTGTTGTCATGATGTCGATCCCGAATAATCCCAGTACCGGGTGATTTTGCTTGTGTGGGGAGTTTTTGGCCTCCCCCAAATGGGGTATGCCGTTACATTAATGTTGCGGTTCCGGTGGTTTTTTGACGGAGCGAGGGGGTTGCGTGCCGCGTGTTGCATGAGGCGTGGTGCGGCCGCAGAGCGGCCAAAAAAAAGAGCGTCCGGGCACGGCTTTTGGCATACTCGCGCCTCCAATTTGTTCCTGCGGAGACCCGACCATGTTCAAGGTCAATGAATACTTCGATGCCAAGGTGGCATCCATCGCGTTCCAAACCGAAACCAAGCCGGCCACCGTGGGTGTGATGGCGCCGGGCGACTATGAGTTCGGTACCAGCGAGCACGAGACCATGACTGTGGTGAGCGGCGCCCTGATCATCAAGCTGCCGGGTGCCACCGACTGGCAGACCTTTGCCGCCGGTGAGTCCTTCGAAGTGGAAGCCAACAGCAAATTTCAGGTTAAGGTGGAAGTCGATACCGCTTACCTGTGCCTGTACGGCGAGTAAAACCACAGACATAACAAGGGGGCAGGATGCCGTTCTTTCCGGCCAGGGATGGCCAGTCATTACATGTCAGGACTATCGGGCGCGGTCAGCCCGTTCTGATGCTGCACGGCCTGGGCATGCAGGGCCGTGACTGGCTCCCCTTTGTGCTGCCCTTCGCCCGACAATTCCAGTTCTTCCTGCCCGACCTGCGCGGTGCGGGCCAATCCGGCAAGGTCCGTTTCAATCAGGCGGATGTGTTCCATAACCATATGGAAGACATGGAAGATCTGGTGCACTACTTCGGGCTACAAGACTGCTATCTGGTGGGGTATTCCCTCGGCGGGACGACCAGCCTGCACTGGCAGGCGCACGGGGACTTTTCTCCGATCAGTCGTTATCTGCATGTGGATCAGTCGCCCTGTATTCATAATGGCGATGACTGGGCCCATGGTCTTTTTGGTGCCAGGCAGGAGCACTTCTTCAGTCAGCTGCGCGATCTATTGTTGTTGCTGGATGGCGCGCCGGACCATGGCGAGGTGGCCAATCTGGCGGTAGGTTTGCGCGAAAAAGTGCTGCAGGGGTTGGTGGATATCTTTGCCCAGATTTCCGGTAACCCTCGACTGAAAACGGTCTTCGCAGCCAGCTCCCGCTGGGCGGGCATGTGGGCCAGACTGTTGCCTGTGACCAACGTGGCCGATCTGCGTGCCTATCTCAATGCCTACCTGAACGGTGCCCATGATTACCGGGACAGTGCCCGGGATTTTCCGGTGCCGGCCACGGTGCTCACCGGCGAGCTATCACCGCTCTATCCTGCCGAGGGACAGGCGCAATTCGCCCGCCTGGCCGGTGCCGAGCATGTGGTGCTGCCTCGCTCCGGTCATGTGCCACTGATGAGCCAGCCAGTGGAATTTACCCGCGCTCTGGGCCGTTTCCTGAAAGCGGCGTGAGCGGGACGCCTGTTTGTCTTTACCGTCAGGCCTCCTGCGTCGAGCGTCTGGCGGTCCGCCCAGGCTACATTCAGTCGTTATACGCCGGATAATCGACGCCTCTGCCTTTTGAAATCACCTGCCCAGTCGTTACCATCCCTGTCCTGACTGATTAGTGGGAGAGCAGGGTGGTTGCCATTCATACCTCTGCGCCGGCGTTGACCCTTCGTGCAGGCCGGGACGCCATTGCGCATTTGCGTGAGCACGGGCTGCAGCCTGAGCATGTGGATATCATCCCCGGTGCGGCTGGCGGACCGAAGGCGCTGGGCATCATCGGCCTTGATCGTGCCATATTCGGTGACTTCCTGCCCCGTGCCCCGCGCCCCCGTACCCTGATCGGTGCCTCTATCGGCAGTTGGCGCTTTGCCGCCATCACCCGGTCAGCGGATCCGGTGGCGGGTCTGCACAAGCTGGCAGAGATCTATACCCGTCAGCGTTATGACGGTAGCGAAAGCCCGGCGCAGATTTCCGACCAGTGTGCCCTGATGCTCTCCGAACTGATTGGCGACGGTGATGCCCATATTCTCGGCCATTCTGATTACCGTCTCGCCATCGTGGTGGTGCGTAGCCGGGGCCTGATGGCGCGGGAGGATAGCTGGGGGCTGGGTGCGGGCCTGGCGGCCCTGATCGGTTCCAATCTGTTCAGTCGCCAGGCCTCTGGCCTGTTCATGGAACGAGGGTTGGTCTATTCCGCAGACCATGCACTGCCGTTGCATGAGCTCAACGATTTCACCACCCACCATATCCCGCTGGACGCCAGCAACCTGCGCTCTGCCTTGCTGGCCAGTGCTGCGATTCCCATGGTGCTGGCGGGGGTCACTGATCTTGCCGGCGCGCCGCAGGGGGTATACCGCGACGGCGGCCTGCTCGATTACCATCTGGATCTGCCCTACCGCAGTGAAGGCATTGTGCTGTATCCGCACTTCACCGACCGGGTGATTCCTGGCTGGTTCGACAAGCCTCTGCGCTGGCGCAACGGAGACCCACAAAAACTCAGCCGCACCCTGCTGGTGTCCCCCTCCACCGAGTTCCTGCAGGCCCTGCCCAACGGCAAACTCCCCGACCGCCGTGATTTCAAACAATTCCTCAACGACGACACCGCCCGCGAAGCCAGCTGGCGCAAAGCCATGGCAGAGAGTGAGCGGCTGGGGGATGAGTTTCTGGAGTTGGTGGAAACGGGGAGGTGGGAAGAAAGGCTGAAGCCAGTGAACAGTTAACAGTGAATAGTGAACAGTTGCGCGATCAAAGTTGGCGCCGAATTTGAGACTGGCCGCCCGCGCCCAACCGTGAAGCGCGGCCTCAAAGATTGAAACCCCGACAACCCAATCTCGCGCGCTGTTCACTATTCACTGTTAACTGTTCACTAAACGCCTGCTAGTCTCCCCAAACCCCGACCCCAACCCCAAAGGCCTCCCGTGCAGCAAACCGACACCCGTCCCTCTAACCTGTCCCTGGCCTGGCAGCTGTGGCAGCAGACCTGGCCCATGGCATTGGGGGTGATGGCATTGCTCGGGTTTCACCTGGTGGACAGCGTCTTTGTGGCGCGGCTGGGGACGCTGCCGCTGGCGGCCCAGTCGTTCACCTTTCCGCTGGCCTTTCTCGTCATTGGTGTGCAGGTGGGGATCGGCATTGCCATTGCCGCCCTGATCTCCCGAGCGATTGGTGCGGGGCAGATTGATGATGCCAATCGCCTGGGCGCGCTGGTGCTGACCGGTGGTGGTGCCTTGCTCGGCGTATTGGTGCTGCTGCTCTGGCTGGTTCAGGGGCCGATATTTTCACTGCTGGGTGCCTCGGAGCAGGTGCAGGCAATCATTCGCCCCTATTGGGCGCTGCAGCTGCCGGCTATCTGGATGGGCGGGGTGGTCTATCTGGGCTACAGCCTGTTCCGTGCCCACGGTAATACCCGTTTTCCGGGGCTGATGATGGTGCTGACCAGTCTGCTCAACCTGATTCTCGATCCGCTGCTGATTTTTGGTATTGGCGACTGGCAGGGATTTGGTCTGCCCGGGGCGGCTTTGGCGACGCTGCTGGCGTTCGTCATCGGGGCGTTGCTGCTGGTCTGGGCCCTGCGCGGCAAGGGCTGGGTGCAACGTCACGGCATGCTGGAGCAGGTGAAGGTATCGGGGCTGCCTTTCCTGCACATCGCCGGCCCGGCCATGATCAGCCAGTTGATGCCGCCTTTGGCGGCCATGCTGGCCACTGCCCTGGTGGCGCGCAGTGGTGAACAGGCGGTGGCCGCCTGGGGTATGGCCAGCCGGCTGGAGAGTTTCACCATTGTGCTGGTGCTGGGCATGACCATGGCCCTGCCGCCCTGGCTGGGACGCTGCTACGGACGCCGGGACTGGGACACGGTGCAGCAGCTGATGAAGGTGGGGGCGATCATGGTGATCGGCTGGCAAACCTTGCTGGGTCTGATGTTGGCGGTGCTGGCGGTGCCGCTGGCCAATCTGTTGGTGGAAACCGCACCGGTGCAGGGCTACCTGGCAGTGCTGATTCGCTGTATGCCGCCCAGCTTTGGTCTGCTTGGGGTGTGCATGCTGGTGGTCTCGGCGAGCAACGCTCTGGGCTGGCCCATGCGAGCCATGCTGTTGTCCTTCCTGAGGCTGTTTCTGTGTTACCTGCCGTTATTGTGGCTTGGCTTTCAGCTGGGAGGTTTCGGTGGGCTGGCGCTGGGAGCGGCGTTCGGCAACCTGATGGCCGGGGTGATGGCCTGGATGGGGTATCAGCAGGCGCTGTCTACGGTGGAAGTGGCGTCTGCCGGGGCTGTGGATTCGTGAAGCTGGTCACAATTTGGTCGATGTGACGCCTGTCACAGAACCGAGTTCCTTTAAATACAATAAGTTAGCGGAGATACTTAAAGTTAATTATAAAGTACTAGTACAGTCTAATACTATATGCTGTTTTTGCCCCTTATGCGCGTTTTTTTCTAGACATCCCCCTCTCTCTGCCTAGACTTCACAAACAGGCACTGCGCGGAACTGCGTAATGCCACATAAAAAGTCAACTGGTTCCGGATCAAAGGTCGCGGGCCGCAGACAAAAAACAAGTGAAGTCGGCAGAGTTGGGGCGGAATATGAAAAGCGCGAAATGGATTTTGGCCATCATGATCTGGGCGGTAGCAGCCATCGCAACGGCTGATGCGCAGACCACCGAAAGCGAAACCACCGAACTGCGCGGTTACCAGTCTGAACTGGAAGCCACCTGGAAGGACGCCGAGTCCTCCACCGACGCCAGCCTCGATACCCTCATGGACGGCATCGACCGCCTGACCAGCAACATCAAGCTGGAAGACCTGGTTGCCCAGGTACAGCGGTAAGCGCTCCGCGCTCGCATCACGCGGCACGCAACACGCAAAAGACAAAAAAGAAGGGAGCCGAATGGCTCCCTTCTTGCGTTTGGGGTTCTAGCCCTTGACAGCTTCACCACAGAGGGCACAGAGCTCACCGAGTAAAAGCGGCTTTCCCCTCAGTGGTCTCTGTGCTCTCTGTGGTTAATAAGGGTTTAAAGCGCGATGGTCTGGCACCCCACCGTCGTACGCGGCGACATTGCCCTCAGTCCTGAGGGGCCTGTTCGCGTTGTTGCGTGTTGCGTGATGCGTGCAGCGTCTCTCTTTCCCACTCCGGCGGCTTCCACAGGTGTTTCAGCCGCTGCAGCAGTGGCCCGCGTTTGCTCATATCCCGGAACATGTCCACATACTCGTGGCACCAGTTCACCAGCAGGCTGTTGCTGTACACCGGGCGGGTGATGCCGTATTCCACCGGTAGTTCGTCTTTCTCCTCCACGAAGGTGCCGAACATGCGGTCCCAGATCATGAAGACGCCGGCGTAATTCTTGTCGATGTATTCAGGGTTGCGGCCGTGGTGTACCCGGTGGTGGCTGGGCGTGTTGAACACATATTCGATGGCCGGATGCAGCTTGCCCACCAGGGTGGTGTGGATGAAGAACTGGTAGACCAATGAGAAGGCATAGGCCACGCCGATCCAGACCGGGTTGAACCCGAGTAGTGCCAGGGAGGCATAGAACAACCAGCCGCCGTTGAAGATGTTGGTGGCGTTCTGGCGCATGGCGGTGGAGAAGTTCATCCGCTCCGAAGAATGATGGGTCACGTGGGCGGCCCACAGCCAGCGCACCCGGTGCGAGCTGCGATGGAACCAGTAGTAGGCGAAGTCCAGCAGCACCCACAGCAGCAGGGCGGTGAACCAGCTCAGCTCAATGTCCATCAACCGGTGGTGATAGAAAAAGGCGTAGACCGGGAAGGCCAGAATACCGGCGAACAGCAGTTCGGTGGTCTGGTAGCCGGCGCCGAGCATGAAGTTGAGCACGGACTCGCGGCCGTCCACCAGTGCCGAGTCATGGCGGATCTTGCGGTACTCCCACAGGAACAGGCCGATAAAGATAGGCGTAGCAATGACAAAAATCAGCTGGCGCTCATCCAGCGCCAGCCAGGGGGCGACGGTGTCCCACAGGGGCGCCAGCCCGCTGTTGGCCCACACATCCTTGAACCAGGTTGTTATCGACATGATGTGATCTCGCAAGTCCGCATTGAGTCCATTGTGTCTCTCGTCATTCATAAAGTATTGACGATCCATGCCTTAATTTTGACAATCAATGCCATCTGAGCCGATAAAACGGAGAACTCATGGCTTCCCCCATGCGTGTGACAGGGGCCTGGGTGCAGCTGCTCACCGACTGGCTGGACCAGGAAAACCTCCCGGCTCCGGACCTGCGCACGGTGCTGGACAGTCGCAGCCCCGGCGATGTGGTGCCGCTGTCTCTGTGGAACGAGTTGCTGACCCGGGCGGTGGCCCTGCGCCCGGATACGGTGGCCCCTGCGTTGGCTATCGGCGCCCGGGTGCAGCCCCGTCATGTGGGGGTTCTGGGCTACCTGATTCTGACCTGTCGCACCCTCGGCGAAGCCATGCTGGCCTACCAGCGCTACGAGTCTCTGTTTTACGGGCGCGAAGTTGTGAAAGTGGTCGCCGAGGGCAACAGCATGGCGCTGTGCTGGACGGCAGAGGATTCTACCGGGGTGCTGGCGGATAGCGTGGCGATCGCTGCGTTGGTGGCCTTCCTGCGCCGCCTGGTGGAGTCTCGCCTCTCTCCCGAGAGGGTCGATTTTGTCTTCGCGGCCCCGGATGACGATACCCGTAAAGCCTACGAGGTGTTCTTCGGTTGCCCGGTACATTTCGAGCAGCCGCAAACCCGGGTGGTGTCCTCCCTGACCTTGCTGGCATTGCCGCTGCCACACAGTGCGCCGCATATGCGTACCCTGCTGGATCGACAGGCGCGGGCCCTGATGCTGGCGTTGCCGGAGTCGGACAGTTTCGATCGCGCCTTGCAGCAGGCCATGGTGCGGTTGATGCCGGAGGCGGTGGTGACCCTGCCAAGGTTGGCCGGGGAGCTGCATATGTCGGTGCGGACCCTGCAGCGTCGTCTGGGAGAGCGCAAGATGACCTGGCGGGCGCTACTGGATCGTACCCGTGAGCAGCTGGCCCGGGATTACCTCTCTGATCCCTCGCTGACCCTGGGGGATATTGCCCTGTTATTGGGGTTTTCCGAGCACAGTGCCTTCAGCCGGGCCTGGCGAAAATGGACCGGCACCACCCCGGCCAGGGCCAGAAAGCAGCTGCTGGCGGCCAGCAAGGGCGGTTGAGATAAATCGGGTGCCTCGGGGATTACGGGAAGGGCTCCCTCCAGCATCAGGGATTCGGCGTGGAGCGTCTGGTGTAGAGGGGGAGCACTATGCAGGAGCCTCCAAAGAGACGTTGTTTTCCCGTCATTCCGCGATCAGCCGCTAATTTGTGATATTTTGCTTATTCCATTGAAAATCAACGCATTGCGCTTAATCATAAGGCGCTTCTATCAAAACTGTCCGGTGCTCTGAACAATCCTGTCATTGCTGACCGACCGTTCACTTGTTTACTTTGCTGCTCATCACGCCCTGTGGGGGCAGTTCTAATTCAGCAGGGGAAAGACCCAATGAAAACGCGTATTACTGAATTGCTGGGTATCCAGTATCCGATCGTCCAGGGTGGCATGCAGAACGTAGGCTATGCCGAACTGGCGTCTGCCGTTTCCAACGCTGGCGGTCTGGGTATCATCACTGGTCTGACCCAGCCGACTCCGGAAGATCTGGACAAGGAAATCAAGCGCTGCAAGGAAATGACCGACAAGCCCTTCGGCGTTAACCTGACCATCCTGCCCACCATCAAGCCGGTACCTTACGAGGAATACGCGCGGGTTATCTGTGAAAACGGTATCCCGGTGGTAGAAACCGCTGGCCGTAACCCTGAGCCGTTCATGCCCCTGTTCGAAGGTGCTGGCGTCAAGGTGATCCACAAGTGTACTTCTGTGCGTCATGCCCTGAAGGCCGAGAAAGTGGGTGTGGCTGCGGTATCCGTAGACGGCTTCGAGTGTGCCGGTCACCCGGGCGAAGACGATATCCCCAACCTGGTCCTGCTGCCGGCCGCTGCTCGCGTCCTGAAGATCCCGATGCTGGCTTCCGGTGGTGTGGGTACTGGTGCACAGATGGCTGCCTGTCTGGCCCTGGGTGCTGACGGTATCAACATGGGTACCCGTTTCCTGGCTTCCGCTGAAGCGCCGGTACACGAAAACATGAAGAAGGCCATTGCCGAAGCTTCCGAGCTCGACACCGCCCTGATCTTCCGTCCGCTGAACAACACTGCCCGTGTGTTCAAGAACGCTGTCGCCACCAAGGTGAACGAGATCGAGCGCGAGAAAGGTACGGACATGAAGTTCGAATACATCGTCGACCTGGTTGCCGGTGTGAAAGGCAAGGCGGCCCTGACCTCCGGTGAAATCGACGGCGGTATCTGGACCTCCGGTATCGTGCAGGGTCTGATCGACAGCTACCCGAGCTGTGCCGAGATCATCGACGACATCATGACCGAGTGCACCACCACCATTAATGATCGTCTGGCCGGCTTCATGAAAGGCTAAACGACACCCGTTTCAAACTCGCTCTCCCGAGTCCAGCCAGGGGTTCTTCCTCTGGCTTTTTTTTGCCCGCTTCGCGGCTGCAGCACGCTTCATGCATCACGCAACACGCAAAGATCAAAAGCGGATTTACCACAGAGTTCACAGAGCACACAGAGAATAAACCGTCTTTTACTCAGTTATTCAGAGGCTCTTTAGCTCTGTGGGAGCTTGCTTGCAAGCGAAAGGGTTGGACACAAGTTGCGAACTTCCCAGTCTCTCGCTCCCGGGTGGTGCTGTTGAAAGCTCAAAGCTAAAACCCCGGCTTGGTCACCGCCAGATAAATGATGGCGGGAATCACGATGATCACCAGTGGTGTGCTGATCTGGAAGAAACGCCAGTGCCACTGCATCAGCTTTTCATAGCGCTTCATGTCGCCCTTTAAACGCCACTGCTTCTTGCTGCCGCCCATGTGGGAAATCCAGTAATCAAAGATTTCGATGGGGCCGAATACCAGCACCACCAGGGCCAGTTTGATTATCAGCCAATGGCTGTCCGTCCCCCAACCTGCCAGCCACACCATCAGTCCACCGCTAAGCAGTACAACGGGAAAGGCAATGTGCTCGAGGGAGGCGCCCTTGTCGAACTGCTCCATGGTCCAGTTGCGACGTTCCAGGCGATGGGGGTCATCCGGGTTTCTCTGCCAGGCCAACCAGGCGGATTTCACGTACCAGCTGTAGGCCACCGCCGTGCTGAAACTCCAGATCATGACAAAAAGTAGATGAATGAATTTGATCTGTAGATACCACGGAAGCAGCAGGGCGCGAAATTCTTCCATTGTTGTTTTCCTGTTTTTTTCTTTCACGTTACGACGCGGCAACTGGCGATGACATGACAATTCCGCTAAAAACGATTGTCAGTCGCGGACAGTGCAAATCACGGGCTTAACCCTCACCCTGAACTAACGCGAAGAACAACAAGGAGAATGAGCATGGACTTGGGAAAGGGTGCGAGAATCCGGCTGGAGCCGCAAGACGAATACATGCATCCCATTGAAGCCGCGAGTAACTTCAATGAGAGCATGTATATCAATCTGTTCGATCATCAGCAGCGCTGCGGCGGCTGGTTTCGAGTGGGTAACCGGCCCAATGAACGGCATGCGGAAATGTCGTTCTGCTTCTACCTGCCTGATGGCCGTGTAGCGTTCATGTTTCGTCGTATCGAAATCGACAACAACGACGCCCTGGCGGCGGGCGGCATGCGCTTTGAAGTGATCGAACCGTTCAAGACCCTGGCGCTGAAATATGATGGCAAGGCGGTGCTGCTGGAGGACCCGCAGCAGATGGAAGATCCCAAAACCGCCTTTGCCAACAATCCCACCGTAGCCGTCACCGCTGAGTTGACCTTCACCGGCATGACACCGGTTTACGGCGGCGAGGCGGTGGACGAAAACGGCACGCCGATTGAGGAAGATCCGGAAGAATCCTTTGCCCGTGGCCATTACGAGCAGCACATGAAAGGCGAAGGGGTGGTCACCATTGATGGCACGACCTTTACCCTCAATGGTTTTGGGCTACGCGACCATTCCTGGGGGCCGCGCTACTGGCAAAATCTTTACTGGTACCGCTGGCTGCCGCTGGTGTTTCGTGAGGATTTCGCCGTGAACATGTCTATCGTGCAGATGGCCAGTGGCAAACAGCATATCTGGGGCATGGTGTACGACACCCGCAATGGCGCTCCAGCTGAGTACGACCTGATTGAAACCGGCAGTCTGTCATCCACCCTGGATGAGCGCGACCAGGCGCAGGCCCAGATGTTCTCCCTGAAAACCGTGTCTGGTCGAGAATATCGGCTCACCGGCGAAGCGCTGGCCATGATCCCTTTGCGTAACCGGCGGCAGACGGATACAGGGGAGTGGCGTCAGACCCGTATTACCGAAGCCATGACCCGGTTCCAGTGTGATGGACTCACCGGCTTCGGCATGGCGGAGTATCTGGACCAGATAGTTGACGGTGTGCCATCAGGAAGACATTGCTGATGGCGGTGACAGCAGAGCAGATCCATCGCATCCTTCCTCCGCTGCTGGAAAAGGCGCTGGGTAAACCCTGCGTCATCAAACAGTGCCGCCGCCTCACTGCAGGCGCATCCGCGGATACCTGGAAGCTTGAAGCTGATTGTGCCGGTCCCCGTCAGTGGATCCTGCGCCTGGATGCCGGCGCAGAAGATCTGGGCATGGCGCCGGGCAAACGCTGGGAGGCATTGGCGCAACAGGAAGCCGGCAGATCGGGTTGTCCGGTGGCGCAGGTTGTGGCCATTCTGAGTGGCGATGAGGGCTTGGGAGAAGGCTATGTGATGACGGCCTTGTCCGGGGAGTCCTTGCCGCCTGTGCTCCTCAAGGATCACGCCTATGAATTTGCGCGGGCACAATTCTGTCATCATGCCGCCGCCGCGCTGGCGGCCATCCATCGTGCCCCGACAGACAAACTGAAAGGGTTGCCGACCCAGGATGCCCTGCTACAGGTCGAGCAGCTCTATGCCATGCATCTGAGCTACGGCGAGCAGCTGCCGGTTTTTTCACTGGCCTACGGCTGGTTAAAAAAACATGCGCCGAAGATCACCAAACCGGTACTGGTGCATGGAGACTTCCGGTTGGGGAATTTTCTGCTGACAGAAAATACCCTGAACGGCGTCCTCGACTGGGAGCTGACCCATCTGGGGGATCCCATGGAAGACCTGGGTTGGTTGTGTGTGAATGCCTGGCGTTTCGGTCGTCGTGACAAACCGGTGGCGGGAATCGCATCGCGACGCGATTTATTTATGGCTTATGAAAAAGCCACCGGCCAGCCAGTGGATCCGGCGCGGGTTCGCTACTGGGAGCTGCTGGGCACTTTCAAGTGGGGAGTGATCTGCCAGTACCAGGCCAACAGTTATCTGAGTGGTCACGTTCCCTCTCTGGAGCGTGCGGCCATTGGCCGCCGGGTAGCAGAAACCGAATACGACATGCTGGTCTGTTTGCAGGAACAACTGGAGCTGAGCCATGCCGATTAATCGACCCACTGCTGACGAACTCACGTCTGCTATCCGCAAATACCGGAACAAGCCGGACCCGGATGCCAAAGTGGATGGCTATTACCAGAAAATCATCGCCCACCTGGATGCCTTGCTTGAGCGCGAGGCGCTGCTCGGCGAGGCCTTTGCACGCGGTGAGCGATCCCGCTGTATTTCCACCGCTGCGCTACTGGGTCTGCCGGAAAATGATCTGGAGGAAATTTGCCGTTGCTTTGCTGAAGATGATATCAGCGACATGCTGCCACTGATCATTGAGCTATGGTTGCCCCTGGCGAAGGAAAAACTGGCAATAGACAGCCCGCGGTACAGGAAATGAACGCCGGACGCTACAAGCTACAAGCTACAAGCTACAAGCTACAAGCTACAAGCTACAAGCTACAAGCTACGCTTGATTGGATAGAAAACCCCGGAAAAGTTCCCGGGGTTCTGCATTTCTACGAAGCCGCCGTAGGAGCGAGCCTGCTCGCGATCCGAGCCTAAGCGAGGTAATCAGTTTCGAGTTGCGAGAGACGAGTTTCGAAAGTCAAAATCCCAAGCTTGGTGCCGTTTCACCGGTTTTGGTTTTTCGAAACTCGTAACTCGATACTCGCTTCTGGAATCCTTGCCTTACCCCTACTTCAACTTCTCCGCGTGATACTTCAAATGCTCATCAATAAAGCTGGCGATGAAGAAGTAGGAATGGTCATAGCCCGGCTGCAGGCGCAGATTCAACGACACGTCCGCATCCTGGCAGGCCGCCTGTAGATCTTCCGGCAGTAGCTGGCCATCCGTATAGAAATTATCTGCCTCACCCTGGTCCACCAGCAGGGGCAGTTCACTGCCATACTGGCGAATCAGTTCGCAGCTGTCCCACGCTTTCCAGGCTTCACGATCTTCACCCAGATAACCACTGAAGGCTTTCTCGCCCCAGGGGCACTGGCTCGGATGAGTGATCGGTGCAAAGGCGGATACCGAGCGATAGCGGCCCGGGTTTTTCAGGGCGCAGATCAGCGCACCATGACCACCCATGGAGTGACCACTGATGGACTCCCTGCCATTCAACGGGAAGTGCTGGTTCACCAGTGCCGGCAGTTCGCTGGTGACATAGTCATACATGCGATAGTGCTGGCTCCAGGGAGACTGGGTGGCATTGACATAGAAGCCGGCTCCGGAGCCGAAGTCATAGCAGTCATGCTCGCCCGGCAATTCGCTGCCACGGGGGCTGGTATCCGGGCAGACAATCGCCATACCCAATTCCGCCGCCGTACGCTGTGCACCCGCTTTCTGCATGAAATTTTCATCGGTGCAGGTGAGGCCGGACAGCCACCACAGCAGCGGCACCTTTTGTTCTTCCGCAGCCGGCGGAAGATAGATGGCAAAGATCATCTCGCAGTTCAACACCTGGCTGCGATGCTTGTAACGCTTCAGCCAGCCACCAAAGGATTTGGTGGCGGACAACAATTCGATATCCATGGAGCTACCCTTCTACAATGCTGCTGTGGGAGCTTGCCTGCAAGCGATCCGAGCCTGGGCGAGGGGAGAGTTTCGAGTTGCGAGAAGCGAGTTTCGAAGGTCAAAAGCCGGCTCGCGCCAGGTGTTGCCTTTCGCAACTCGTAACTCGTTACTCGCCCGCCCTCGACAATAAGGATTCGCCAGCAAGCTGGCTCCTACGGTGAAGATCAGAACAAAATGACGGACCGAATGCTCTTGCCTTCGTGCATCAGATCAAACGCCTTGTTGATGTCTTCCAGACCCATGGTGTGGGTCACGAATTCATCCAGCTTGATCTCGCCCTTCATGTAGCGATCCACGTAACCCGGCAGTTCGGTGCGGCCTTTCACGCCACCGAAGGCGGAGCCTTTCCAGACCCGGCCGGTCACCAGCTGGAACGGACGGGTGGAGATTTCTTCGCCGGCACCGGCCACGCCGATGATCACGGATTCGCCCCAGCCCTTGTGACAGCACTCCAGCGCGGAACGCATCACGTTGACGTTGCCGATGCACTCGAAGGAGTAATCCACACCACCATCGGTCAGCTCCACGATCACGTCCTGAATCGGATCGCTGTACTTGGTGGGGTTGATGAAGTCGGTGGCGCCGAACTGGCGCGCCATGGTTTCCTTGCTGTCGTTCACGTCGATGGCAATGATGCGCTCGGCCTTGGCCATCACCGCGCCCTGAATCACGGAAAGGCCGATGCCGCCCAGGCCGAAGACCGCCACGGTGGAACCGGGCTCAACCTTGGCCGTGTTCAGTACCGCACCGATGCCGGTGGTGACGCCACAGCCAAGCAGACAGATTTTGTCCATGGGCGCTTCCTTGCTCACCTTGGCCAGGGAGATTTCCGGCACCACGGTGTACTCGGAGAAGGTGCTGGTGCCCATGTAGTGGTGAATCATCTTGCCATTCATGGAGAAGCGGCTGGTGCCGTCCGGCATCAGGCCCTGACCCTGGGTGGCGCGTACCGCCTGGCACAGGTTGGTCTTGCCGCTGAGGCAGAATTTACATTTGCGACATTCCGCGGTGTACAGCGGAATCACGTGGTCGCCCGGCTTCAGGCTGGTCACCCCTTCGCCCACTTCCTGGACGATGCCGGCGCCTTCGTGGCCAAGGATCGACGGGAAAATGCCCTCGGGATCCTTGCCGGACAGGGTGTAGGCATCGGTATGGCAGACGCCGGTGGCAACAATCTGTACCAGCACTTCACCGGCCTTGGGGCCGGCCACATCCACTTCTTCGATAACCAGGGGCTTGCCTGCTTCCCAGGCGACGGCGGCACGTGACTTCATGATGACTCCAGCAATAACGGATGGTGGGTGGAAAGGTCTGCCATATGGCGGAGATCGGCTGACGCCGATTTCCGCCCTACGGAAACCGCAGGCGGCGCTTTCCCGAAAATGACAGGATTCACTATACGCAGACACGAATAAGGCGATAAGGCACAATACGGCAATGGATTGTTGCTGTATGGCAATAATGAGCAGTCTTATCTCCGTGAACTCTGTGCCCTCTGTGGTTAAAACCTTGTGGTGATTTCGCATGCAGCATTGGGATCGTATCGAAGCCTTTGTGGAAGTGGTCCGCCGTGGCTCTTTTGCCGATGCTGCCCGCCATCTTGGCGTGTCCAGCTCCCATGTAAGCCGGCTGGTGGCGCGGCTGGAGACCCAGCTGGGTACCCAATTGCTCTATCGCACCACCCGGCGGTTGACCCTCACCGACGCCGGACAGGTGTACTTCGAGCATTGCGGCCAGCTGTTCGATGGCTTTCAGGAGGCGCTCACCGCCATCAGTGATTTCCAGCAGCAACCCACCGGGGTGTTGCGGCTCACCTGTGCCACCACCTTCGGTGAGCGTTTCATTGCTCCCCTGGTGAATGACTTCATGACTCAGCACCCGCAATTGTCGGTGCAGCTGGATTTCACCAACCGGCGAGTGGATATCGTGGATGAGGGCTTCGATGTGGCCATTCGCACCGGGGCCCTGCCGGACTCATCCCTGATTGCCCGTAAGCTGTGCGCGCGCCGGGAGTACATTGTCGGTTCTGCGGAATACTTTCAGCAGCATGCCCGGCCGCATACCCTGGGTGAGCTGAATCAGCACAATTGCCTGCTGGGTTCCGCGGATAACTGGCCAGTGGATGTGGATGGCCAGCACCGTCACTGCAAGGTGCAGGGCAACTGGAAGGGCAATTCCGGTATGGCGCTGCTGGATGCGGCCCGCAAGGGGCTGGGCCTGGTACAGCTGCCGGACTATTACGTGGAAGAGGATCTGGAGCGCGGCACCCTGATCTCGGTGCTGGATCAATACGCCTGTACCCATACCGCAGTCTGGGTGGTCTACCCCCGCCATCGTCACCTCTCCCCCAAGGTGCGCCAGTTCGTGGATTTCCTGGTCGACAACATGGCGCGATAAAAAGCTGTAGGAGCTTGCCTGCAAGCGATCCGAGCCCAAGCGAGGTAAGGATTCCAGAAGCGAGTTTCGAGTAACGAGTCTCGAAAAGCGAAAACATCCGATCCATAGCGGGTTTTGATCTTCGCAACTCGCAACTCGCAACTCGCAACTCGCTTCTGCCTCTGTGATTGTCTGATTGTGTTCCCCTGGAGACGTTATCTGACATAAGCGCCTGGCGATGAAGCTGCTACATTCGGGTGATTCCAAAACAAGAAACCGGAGCGCCCATGTACCCAGGACAGATTGCTGCGATAACCCCTGACAAGCCCGCTTATATCATGGCGGATTCCGGCGAAACGGTGACCTTCCGGGAGCTGGAGGAGCGTTCCAACCAGATGGCCCATCTGTTCCGCAAGCTGGGGCTGGAAACCGGGGATCATATTGCCCTGTTGATGGAAACCATCCGGCGTTTCTGACCATCGCCTGGGCAGCACAGCGGAGCGGCCTTTACTACACCGCCATCAGTCACCGGCTGCAGGCGGAGGAAATCGCCTACATCGTCAATGACTGTTCCGCGAAGTTGTTGATTACCAGCCCGGCCCAGCTGGGTAACGCCCGGCAGCTGGAAGGCCACATTCCGGCTTGCCAGCATCTGTTTGTCTGTGCTGAAAAGGACGGCGATTTTCAGTCACTGGAGGACGCCATGGCGGGGCTGCCGGTGACCCCCATCGCCGATGAATGCGAAGGGGCAGACATGCTCTATTCGTCCGGCACCACCGGCAAGCCCAAGGGCATCAAGCCGGAACTGAGCTGCGATCCTTTGGGTACTCCCAGCCCGCTGTTCAATCTGATCAGCGCCATGTACATGACCCCCGATGAAGAGATGCGCTATCTCTCCCCGGCACCGCTCTATCACGCCGCTCCGCTGCGCTACAACATGACCTTCCTGCGTACCGGCAGCACCTGCATCGTGATGGAAAAATTTGATGAGGAGCGTTACCTGCAACTGGTGGAGCAGTACCGGATTACTCACAGCCAGCTGGTGCCGACCATGTTCATTCGCATGCTCAAGCTGCCGGCGGCAACACGGGAAAAGTACGACGTCTCCAGTTTGCGTGGAGTGATCCATGCGGCCGCCCCTTGTCCGATTCCGGTGAAGGAACAAATGATCGAATGGTGGGGGCCGATCATTCATGAATACTATGCCGGTACGGAAGGCATGGGGTTTACCACCATCAGTTCGCCGGAATGGCTGACCCACAAGGGCTCCGTCGGCAAGGCCATTCTCGGCGAGGTGCGCATTGTCGATGATGAAACCGGTGAGCTGGCCCCGGTGGGGGAAACCGGCACTATCTACTTTGCCAATGGTTTGCCGTTCGAATACCACAACGATCCGGAGAAGACCCGCAAGGCCACCAACCAGCAGGGCTGGACCACCCTGGGTGATGTGGGGTACGAGGATGAGGAGGGCTACCTTTACCTCACCGATCGCAAGGCTTACATGATCATTTCTGGCGGGGTGAATATCTATCCGCAGGAAGCGGAAGATACCCTGGTCACCCATCCGAAGGTGGCCGACGTGGCAGTGTTCGGGGTCCCCAATGACGAGTTTGGTGAAGAAGTGAAAGCGGTGGTGCAGCCGGCTGACATGAGTGAGGCCGGCCCGGCCCTGGCCGAGGAACTGATCACCTACTGTCGCAGCAAGCTGTCTTCCATAAAATGCCCGCGCAGCATCGATTTCGAAGCCGAGCTACCCCGCCACCCCACCGGTAAACTCTACAAGCGCTTGCTCAAGGATCGTTACTGGCCGAAGTAAAAACTCGGACTACCCTTGGGAGGGCCAACTTGTTGGTCGAAGATTCTGGGGGCGGGATAATATAGCTACGAGCTACGAGCTACGAGCTACGAGCTACGAGCTACGAGCTACGAGCTAAAAGCTACGCTTGATGCGATAGAGAAGCCCCGAAAAGTTCTCGGGCTTCTGTATTTCTACGAAGCCGCTGTAGGAGCTTGCCTGCAAGCGATCCGAGCCTGAGCGAGGTAAGGATTCCAGAAACGGTTAATGGTGCCTCGCTAACGCTCGGATCGCTTGCAGGCAAGTTATTCGCTGCGCTCACCCTGCGGACCACCCTTCGGCTGTTACCTCCGTTGCACTCCGGTTCCCACATTTTTTATCCTGTCAGGCCTTGGTATATGAGTTCTGACAAGGAGAAGGTATGTACACAGGAAGTTGTCTTTGCGGCGGTATCGCGTTTGAGATTGCCGGCGAGCTGGAACCGATTCAGGTGTGTCATTGCCAGCAGTGCCGCAAAGCGCAGGGTACCGCGCTGGTCACCAATATCCCGGTGAAGACCGAGAAGCTGCACTGGGTGAAAGGTGAGGCCTTGCTGAAAGCCTTTGAATCCTCGCCGGGTAAGCAGCGGGTGTTTTGCAGTGAGTGTGGCTCACCGGTGTACAGCTGCCTGGACACCTTGCCCGGGGTAGTGCGTATTCGTGCAGGGTTGCTGAACGAGCCCTTGAAGACCCGGCCGGCGTTTCACTTTTTCGTGGCATCGGCGTGTAACTGGTGGCCGATCGACGATGATCTTCCCCAGTATCCGGAATGGAGACCGGTATAGGTTTGATGGATAGAACAGGGTAACGAGGTAAGCGTCGCGAGGTACGAGTTTCGAGTTGCGAAAATCAAAAGCGAATAAACCCTTCCCTGTTAACAGGGTTGGGTTTCGCTCCTCGAAACTCGAAACTCGAAACTCGAAACTCGAAACTCGAAACTCGAAACTCGAAACTCAGCCAAACTCCCCTTGCCACTCTTCATTAGAGCGACACAGCGGAGTTCGGCTTACTGGGCGTGACTGGAAGTTCAGCCTATCGCCGCCTTCAACGCCTCGATTTCATGGGCGTCACCATTACGTCCGGCGAACGCTTGCCACTGGCTGGCGGCATTGGTCTTGATCGCCTCTGCCATTCCTGCGACGGCGCTGTCCGGCAAGTGACCAAACAGCCCCAGCAATTTGCTGTCGTGGGCCTTCTCCAATGCCTGGGCCAGTGATGCTGCCTGGGCGCCGGTGAGCACTTCCAGTGCCGGAGTAAGGTGCGCCTGATCCATCAGCGGCAGCAGGTCGAGCAATTCATCCCAGCTGCCTTCTTCTGCCACAGTGCTGATCAGGCTTTCCACCACGGTGGCCTGGCGCAAGGTTTCCAGATTGACGATGTTCTGCTGGTGGGCATTGTCCATGGCGTTCACTGCCTGCAGCAGATTGGTCCACAGGCGTTGCTCGCTGGCGACCTCGATCAAGTGGCTGAGAACAGCTTCGCCCTGGTCCGCCACCATGTTGCCGAGTTGCCCGCGCAGATCCGTATTCACATGTCCATTCAGGGACAGTACCGCCGGCCACAGTTCGTGTTCGGTAGCGGCTTTTACCGTGGCGCGCTGCTGGTCTTCGCTGAGCAGTTCCAGCAGGGTGTTCAGCTTGCTCTTGTCTTCCAGGTACAGGGCGATCTTCACCATGGCTTCGCCGCTGTCCACGGTGGCAGTGATGGCGGCCAGAGCGGAAGGTTTGATCACGGCGACAAAGCGGGCCAGGGTGATGTGCTCATCCATGGCCAGCAGGGTCTGGGCTACTCGCGCAACAATCTTGTCGGGCATGGCTGCCAGCAGGTCACGTGACTGGGACGGCTCCAGATGAATGCAGAGTTTGGCCAGAAAGTCGTCCGGCAGTTTGTCAGCCAGCTTGATGGCGCGATCGGCCGGCAGTTCCGAAGCGATGCCCGCAGCCAGTACGGAACCTAGCACCGAGGTGGCCAGTTTGGCGCTGGCGCCAGTGGGTACCAGCTTGCTGATGCCGGCCAGACGCTGGTAGCTGTCCTGGTGCTGGGCATAGAAAAACGCCGATACCGTATTACGGAACGCGGCAACCTGTCCCAGATCCTGACCATCCAGGAAATCCAGGGTGTTTTCTTCACTCTCCAGCAGGCGGCTGAGCTTGAGCAGTTCGGCTTGTGTTTCGATATGCATGTGACTTTTTCCCGTTACTTGTTCCGTAACCTTGCCGGTATCAACCGAACAGCATCTTTTTGACCGGGCGGCGGAACGGCCCCGGTACCACGTTCAGCGCATTGTTCATGGCTTTTTCCACGCGGGTGTCTTTGGTGGCCACTGCCGCCAGTACGGCATCGGCAAGTTGTGAGCCTTGATCGGCGGGCAGAGACTCAATAAAGGCCAGCGCATCAGCGGGCAGGCCTTTGGCTTTCAGGGTACTGATGGAATCAGACATGGTTCCTCCTCTGTTCGGGGGCGACGCGTCGAGTCGTACTCATCGCGCGGGCACAGGGGGGTTACTATGCCAGCACTGCGGGAGTATGGAATTGCCGAAAAGACCGATCCGGGGGGCGCTCCAGAAAGCCGGCTATTTTGTCCCGGATAAACCGGGGCTGCATCACGGTTTCGGGCCAGCTGGCTTGTTGATCATTCCAGAAATGTAAAAAATCACGGTCGCATGGAAATGCGTTTGAACCGTTTACGAATCAGGAACGACAGTAAGACATCGATAACGGCTTCATGACGAGGCCGGGATATATCAACAAGGAGAAGATGATGATGTCATTCAGCAAAACACCGTTGCAGCTTGCGGTTGCCGCCGCTTCTTTGGGTTGGGCAAGTCTGGGTCTGGCTGGCGCTCCCAGCTGGAATTATGCCGAATTGAGCTATGTGGTGGATGGCAAGATGCCCTGGGTTGCCTCCGGCGAGCGGGTGTATCTGGAAGGCTTTGGCCTGGAAGGCGCGGCGGCGCTGGGGGAATACGCTTTTGTCCGCGCCGGAGTCGACAATCTGACCGGTCGCCTGGCGATCAACCCTGGCGAATATGTGGATGTGCAGGCTCAGGACTGGAGTCATTTTGGGGTTGGTGGCCATTACCCGGTGACAGTGCAGGGAATTACCACCGACTTGTGGGCTGAATTGAGTATGGATCGCGTCGGGTTCTATGGTCTGAGCGGTAATGGCTTTGGCTATGCGCTTGGTGCAAGAACGACGATAAATGATCGTTGGGAGACGGAGCTGTGGTATCGCAGTGCCAGTACCGATCTGGATATTGATAGCAATGACAGCCTGGATCTGAACCCCAAGGCCTGGGGCGTTGATGTGTTCTATCGAATGAATGATCGGGTGGCGATCAGTCTGGGCCGTTACTGGGGTGAACAGGAACTGGAGGCGGAGGGCGAATCTGAAACTGGTGACCTGATGGTAACCCAGTTGGGGTTGCGGTATCTGTTTGATGGTAATGCCGCGAGCCAGGGGCAGGATCGGGAGATACCGACGTTGAGCTATAACCAGATCGCCTTCGGATATCTGGTCAGCGGTGACGTGACTCTGGATGTCTCTAACAGTAGTGATGATTATGACAGCGAAGCAGGCTGGCTGATGAAAGGCCGGGTGTCACCGTGGAAGCATGTTTTCCTGGCGGCAGAAAACGTGGATGTCGGTTACGACCTCTCCGATGCCGGTGAGACTGACAACATGATTCTGGATAATCGCCTGTCAGTGGGTATGGGTGCCTATCTGCCCATACTGGAAGGTGATGTGGCGGCCAGCGTCTATGGCCAGATTAGTCATGACCAGATGACATTCATGGAAACCGGGCTGCGTATGGAGGGTACCGGGTACCGGCTTGGCGTCCGGGGTGGGCTGGCCATTGTTGATGCCGAGTTGTATTACCATCGGGCGCACACCACGATGAACCTGGGCACCACCGGTTATCGTCTCAAGCCAGAAGTTATCGGTGTCGAACTGGGGGTGTCGCCGTTTGATAATGGGTCGGCCATCACCCTGGGATATCAGAGTCAGATGTCAGACTTTTCGGTTGAAGGCAGTGATTCAGAGGTCGAAATCGATAGCGCAAACTGGTTCCTTGGGCTTCGTCAAAGCTTCTGATCCAGTTCTGGCCCGGCGATATGCCGGGCCTTTTGGGGGCCGCTCTGCGGCCGCAACACGCATCACCACGCAACAGGCTGAAAACCAATCCTGGTCCGCAACTGTTGTCATTCTACGATGAGCCTTTCATGGATCAGGAGAGCGTTTCCTGATCGGTGATCAGTCCTACGCTGATTGCGCCTGGTCCGATATTTACGCCACCGGTGAGCCCCATGTGGCTCACCAATAGCTCGATATCGTGTTTCTCGGCGCACAGTTTGAACGATTCAAAGCCAGGCATCTGATAGACCGCATCGGTATCGCCGGCATAACTGACGCAGACGATTGGCGCCAATAGTCCTTTCTCGATACAGGAGCAGGCGTGGCGGAACATCTTTTCCACTGCCTGATCAAAACCTCTGACCTTGGCTACAGGAAACGTCTGGTCCTGGCGTGCGCAAAGAATCGGTTTGATGTCCAGGGCTGAACCCATCAAGGCGCCGACAAACCCTACACTCTTGTCGCCTTTCTTGCGGGCGCGTTTGTGAACGTAGTAGAGGTCCGGAACTACCGCATAGCCGGTGGTCCGGGGTGTCAGGTCATTGATGCGCTGGCGCACATCGCCCACTTTCATGCCGCTGTTGATCAGGCGGACGGTTTCAGCCGCCAATACGCCCTGACCGGCAAACAGGGTCTGGCTGTCGCTGACGCGAATGCGGAAAGGGCCTTCCCGTCCTGCGGCTTCACGGTATTTCTTGTAATCCGACAGAATGCTGTGGGCAGCTTCGGAGGCATTATCGAAAATCGGACTGCGGCTTTTGGGTACCGTTTGTACCAGCGCGAAATCAAATGTGCTGGCGGCTTTTTCAAGAAACAATGTACGAATCTGTTCCACGCTGGGAGGCGCAGTTTCTGCGTCATGGTTCTTGTCGACTTCGTGGCGTGAGTAAAACTCCCTGGCCCGTTGTGGATCACGATCGTCTACATAAATGTCCTTGCCGATGCGAATGGGTACCGGCATGACCAGGATGTTATTGGCGTCAATGAAGTCCTTGGGCAGATCGCAGCCCGAATCCACTACCAGACCAATTCTCATTGTTATGGGCCCTGTAAACGAGTGAGGGGATTTTATTCACTCGAGTCTAGAACGGGCGTACTGTAAGTGGCGTCTTTTTGCGTATGGGTATGGTGTAAGAATGTTAATTGGACGCTGGAGGCCAGATGCCTGATGCCCGACGCTGAAAACCACGAAGTGGTTATCGTCAGGCATCCGGCGTCAGGCGTCTGGCTGGCTGGAATTGCGATGTGGGTAGAAAATCAAACCACGACTTTCAAATCGCGTTGGGCATGCACACTGCCGCCTACTGAATCTTTCCACCCACCTCGACAATTTTAAGGGTGTTGGTGCCACCGTGGGCGTCGGCATAGTTGCCTTTGGTGATCAGTACCCGGTCACCGGCTTTCACCTGCCCCATCTTCTCCAGAATTGCCACTGCCTGGTGGTTGACGCTTTCGCTGGGCAGGGCCGTGCTGTCGAAGGAGACCGCTTGCACGCCACGGAGGATGGCAACGCGCCGCTGGGCGGCCGGGGTCGGGGTGAAGGCAAAGATCGGCATGCCGGAGCGCATCCTGGACATCAGGCGCGGAGTATTACCGGTTTCGGTCATGGCGATGATGGCGGTCACATTGCTCAGGCGGTTGGCAGCCTGCATGGCGGCCATGGCGATCACTTCGTCAATGTTGTCGGCCTTGTCGTTGATCGGTCGATCGGTACGTCGTTCCTGCCAGGTGCGCTCGGCGCCAAGAATAATGCGATCCATGGCCTGAACGGTTTCTTTCGGGTAATCCCCCACTGCGGTTTCTGCAGAGAGCATCACCGCGTCAGTGCCATCCAGTACCGCGTTGGCCACGTCGGACACTTCTGCGCGGGTGGGCTGTGGGCTGTGGATCATGGATTCCATCATCTGGGTGGCGGTGATCACGAAGCGATTCAGTGCCCGGGCCCGGCGGATAATGTGCTTCTGTACCCCTACCAGTTCGGCATCGCCGATTTCCACGGCCAGATCGCCACGTGCCACCATGACGCCGTCGGAGGCGAGAATGATCTGGTCCAGGGTGTCGTCATCCGCCACCGCTTCGGCGCGTTCGATCTTGGCCACGATGCCGCCAGTACCGCCGGCAGCCTGAAAGTGGCGGCGGGCTTCATTGACGTCGTCCGCATCACGGGGGAAGGACAGGGCGAGGAAGTCCACCTCCATGTCAGCAGCGGTGATAATGTCGTTGAGGTCTTTCTCGGTCAGCGCCTTGGCGCTCAAGCCGCCGCCCTTGCGGTTAACGCCCTTGTGATCGGAGAGGGTGCCGCCCACCAGTACGGTGCAGATCACCTTGCTGCCCTCAATGCGCTCAACCTGCAGCTCCAGCAGGCCGTCGTTAAGCAGCAACACGTCGCCGGGTTCACAGTCATCCGGCAGGGGCGGGTAGCTGATACCCACAATCTCCTGGGTGCCAGCGCTATCGTCCAGCTCGGTATCCAGCGTAAAGGTCTGGCCGTTCTTCAACTCAATGGGGCCATCACGGAACTTGCCGATACGAATCTTCGGGCCCTGCAGATCCGCCAGAATGGCCACTGCCTGCTGGTGCTTGTCAGAAAGGCTGCGGATCTTGTCGGCGGTGCGGCGATGGTCATCGGCGCTACCGTGGGAAAAATTGAGGCGGAATACATTGACGCCGGCAGTGATCAGGGCGTCGAGCATGGTCTCGGAGGTGGAAGCGGGACCGAGGGTGGCAACAATCTTGGTGCGTCGAGTCATTCACTCTTTCCGTTTACTGTTTTATGACAGCTTAGCATGCAAATGCGATAGAAAGGTGACAGAAAGTTGAGGCGAGTCGCGAGGAGCGAGTGACGAGTTGCGAAGATCAAAACCGTAAGGACAACTCTTCCGTTTCTGTCGGGCAAGGGGGTTGCTCTTCGAAACTCGAAACTCGCCGTTCCTCCGACGCGGCTGCCAACCTCCTGCGTCAGAAGGTTGGCAGTGTTCAGCCTTTGACGTCCGGCCTCAGGCATCCAGCATCCGGCATAACATCAATGCAGCATGGCGAAGGAGCAGGTCTTGGCGTTGCTCAGACGCAGGAAATCGCCCATGCCCATCTTGATCACTTCGGTGTGGTTACCGGCATTGAAGGCAATCCAGTCCTGGGCCACCAGGGTGTCATCCACGTAGACCGGCATGTCGTACAAGTTGCCGAACGGGGGCTCGCCGCCAGGCTCGCACAGCGGGAAGCGATCCTTGAACTCCATTTCAGTGGCCAGTCGCACGTGGTTGGCGCTGAGGGCCTGGCGCAGCTTTTCCGGATCCATGTATTGATCGGCGGGCAATACCGCCATCGTAAGGGTGCCATCCACATCCACAATCACGGTTTTGGCCATATGCCGGCCTGGAATGTGACTGGACTGCGCCACCTCGGCGGCGGTGACCGCGGGTTCGTGGTTGTAGCAGTGATAGTAGATATCGTTGCTGTCAAGAAAATCGGTCAGTGCGCGCGTAGCCATGACTACCTCCTCCCGGCGGGGGTAGGCCGGGAAATCGTTGCCTTGCGCACAACGGGTAGCTGGCGCAAGGCCAGTAAGGTGAATGTACTTTCAGCCTAAGACGTGGAAGGACGGCGGGGAAATACGGTTATGTGCTAACGGAAAGTGCTGGGAAGAATAATCAGCTATGAGCTACAAGCTACAAGCTGCGCTTGATTGGCAAGGAAAACCCAAAATAGTTTCCTGGTTATTTCAGCCTTTCTACGAAGCTGCTGTAGGAGCTTGCCTGCAAGCGATCCGAGCCTAGGCGAGGTAAGGATTCCAGAAGCGCCGTTTGTGCCGACTGTATGACCAGTTATTCGCTTCGCTCGGTGAGGTGTGAACCTGCGGTGTGGTGGTCCCCACCTGGAAGACAAGGTATCTGCTTGTATTTCATCGCACCATGATACGTGTTTGTCCTCGCCGGACGGGCCCAAAGGGGTGTAACGCGACACCCCTCTGGACTCCCCCGCGCCCCGACTCCGTTCGGCCTGCTCCGCAGGCACACTCCGGTACTCAGGATCTGGCGGACGCAAAAAAGACTCGCTCCGCTCAGACAGGTTTTTTGCTCTACGCCGCCAGATCCTTCCGTTCCTCGACTCACTCTAACGGGGACGATGTCGTGCGGATGGCATTGGCGTTCTTGTATCGCGCAAACGCTGAGCGTTGCTGTCGGAATGCCAGTTATTCGCTGCGCTCACCCTTCAGGACGCACAGCGTGCGAAACTCCGCTACGCAACAATTCCGCGGGCGGGGCTTTTCAACTTTTAACTTTAAACGTTCAACTGAATGTCGCGGGCAGAGACCATGCCGCGTGGCATCGTCCCCGCCCGCGTTGTTGCGTGCTGCGTGAAGCATGCAGCGTCGCTCTTACAGCCCCAAATTATCCAGAATGCGAAGATTCGGACCGGCCTGGTTCATGGTGTAGAAATGCAGGCCCGGGGCGCCCATGGCGAGCAGGCGCTCACACAGACGGGTGACCACTTCCTCGCCAAAGGATTTCACCGCTGCATCGTCATCCTTGATGTCGTTCAGCTTGCTCTGCAGCCAGCGCGGCACGTCGGCACCGCAGTTGCCGGAAAAGCGAATCAGGTTGGCCACGTTGAGGATTGGCATGATGCCGGGGTATACCGGGGCATCGCAGCCAATCTTCTGCAGCGCATCCATGTAATAGCCGTAGGAATCTGCATTGTAGAAATACTGGGTCAGGCCGCTGTTGGCGCCGGCATCGATCTTGCGCTTGAAATGAGCGATGTCGTCTTCAAAGCTTCGCGCTTCCGGATGCATTTCCGGGTAAGCCGCCACTTCCAGTTCAAAGTGATCGCCGGTTTCTTCGCGGATCAATTTCACCAGCTGGTCCGCATACTTGATCTCGCTCTGGGCGTAGCCCATGCCAGAGGGCAGGTCGCCACGCAGGGCAACAATGCGGGTGACGCCGGCATCCCTGTAGCCGTTCACCAGCTCAAGAATTTCTTCGCGGCTCTGGCCGATGCAGCTCAGGTGCGGCGCGGTGTCGCCATGCTGCTCGCGCAGCTTGTTGACCATGTCGCGGGTATTGTCACGGGTGGAGCCGCCGGCGCCGAAGGTGCAGGAAAAAAATTCCGGATTTTTCACCAGTAATTTTTTCTGCGTCGCCAGCAGCTTGCTTTTTCCCTCGTCGGTCTTCGGCGGGAAAAATTCAAAACTGATTCGTTTCATGATGTCTCGCTTCGCGAGACGCCTGAGGCCAGACGCTCGACGCTTGACGAAAGGCTCGCAAAGCGAGCCTGAAAGCGTCCGGCATCGAGCGTCCGGCGTCTGGCGTCTTTAATATTTGTAATGCTCTGGTTTGAACGGACCGTCGACACCAACGCCGATGTAGTCAGCCTGTTCCTGGGTCAGCTTGGTGATCACGCCACCGAAACCTTCCACCATGTAGCGGGCCACTTCTTCGTCCAGGTGCTTGGGCAGAACCTCTACCTTGAGCATCTTTTCTTTCACGGTGTCGGAGTGGCTGGCATAGGCCTGATCGAACAGATACATCTGCGCCAGTACCTGGTTGGCGAAGGAGCCATCCATAATGCGGCTGGGGTGGCCAGTGGCGTTACCCAGGTTTACCAGACGGCCTTCGGACAACAGCAGCAAGAAGTCACCTTCTGCCTTGTTGCGCCATACCTTGTGAACCTGCGGCTTCACTTCTTCCCACTCCCAGGTCTTGCGCATGAAAGCAGTATCCACTTCGTTGTCGAAGTGACCGATGTTGCAGACCACGGCGCCTTTCTTGATCGCCTTGAGCATGTTGGCGTCACAGACGTTGAAGTTGCCGGTGGTGGTTACGAGAAGATCCGTGTTGCCGAGCAGCTCGGTGTTGATGGACGCTTCACTGCCATCGTTGATGCCGTTCTTGTACTGGCTCACTACCTCGAAACCGTCCATGCAGGCCTGCATGGCACAGATCGGATCCGCTTCGGTGACTTTCACGATCATGCCTTCCTGGCGCAGGGACTGGGCAGAGCCCTTGCCCACATCACCGTAACCGATGACCAGCGCTTTCTTGCCGGACAGCAGGTGATCGGTGCCGCGCTTGATGGCGTCGTTCAGGGAATGACGGCAGCCATACTTGTTGTCGTTCTTGCTCTTGGTGACGGAGTCATTCACGTTCACCGCCGGCACTTTCAGGGTGCCTTTCTTGAGCATTTCATACAGGCGGTGCACACCGGTGGTGGTTTCTTCGGTGATGCCGTGGATGTTGTCCAGCATCTGCGGGTAGGTGTCGTGGATGTAGCCGGTCAGGTCACCGCCGTCATCCAGAATCATGTTGGCTTCCCAGAGTTCGCCGTTACCGTCGCGGCAGGTCTGTTCGATACACCACATGTACTCTTCTTCGGTTTCACCTTTCCAAGCAAACACCGGGGTGCCGGCAGCGGCGATGGCGGCAGCGGCGTGATCCTGGGTGGAGAAGATGTTGCAGGAAGACCAGCGCACTTCCGCGCCCAGCGCCTGCAGGGTTTCGATCAGCACGGCGGTCTGGATGGTCATGTGGATACAGCCGATGATTTTGGCGCCTTTCAGCGGCTGCTCGGCACGATATTTTTCGCGGATGGCGATCAGTGCCGGCATTTCGGTTTCGGCGATATCAATTTCAGAACGGCCATAGTTGGCCAGGGAAATATCCGCGACTTTGTAGTCGGTAAAGGTGTCCGCTTTCGCGTTCATGGTGTTCTCCATTCGTTTTTGACGAATGGGCGCCGTTGTTCTTTGTGAACCCGCCCCGCGAGCCTCGCGGTCATGCCGCTGCAGCGCCCCTCGTGGGGTGGGTCAAAATTTTGTTGTAGGAGTGGCGCNTTGTAGTCGGTAAAGGTGTCCGCTTTCGCGTTCATGGTGTTCTCCATTCGTTTTTGACGAATGGGCGCCGTTGTTCTTTGTGAACCCGCCCCGCGAGCCTCGCGGTCATGCCGCTGCAGCGCCCCTCGTGGGGTGGGTCAAAATTTTGTTGTAGGAGTGGCGCTTGAGCCGCGAAAGCATCTCGGCAATTCGCGGCTCAAGCGCCGCTCCTACGGCAGGTCTTAAAGCGCCTTGGCCAGCTCGGCAGCCTTGTCGGTCTTCTCCCAGCTGAAGCCTTCGCGGCCAAAGTGGCCGTAGCTGGCAGTGGGGCGGTAGATCGGCTTGCGCAGATCCAGCATTTCGATGATGCCGCGCGGACGCAGATCGAAGTGCTCGCGCACCAGATTGACGATCTCGTTGTCACTCAGCTTGCCGGTACCGAAGGTATTGATGGAGATGGAAGTGGGCTCGGCCACACCGATGGCGTAGCTCACCTGGATCTCGCATTTTTCAGCCAAGCCTGCCGCCACGATGTTCTTGGCGACGTAACGACCCGCGTAAGCGGCAGAGCGGTCCACCTTGGACGGATCCTTGCCGGAGAAGGCGCCGCCACCGTGACGGGCCATGCCGCCGTAGGTGTCCACGATGATCTTGCGGCCAGTCAGGCCACAGTCGCCCATGGGGCCGCCGATCACAAAGATACCGGTGGGGTTCACGTGGTACAGGGTGTCGCTGTGCAGCCACTCTTCCGGCAATACCGGCTTGATGATTTCTTCCATTACCGCTTCGCGCAGATCGTGCAGGCCGATTTGCGGGGCATGCTGGGTAGACAGCACCACGGCGTCCACGGCTACCGGCTTGCCGTTTTCGTAACGCAGGGTCACCTGGCTCTTGGCATCCGGGCGGAGCCACGGCAGGGTGCCGTTCTTGCGCAGTTCGGCCTGGCGCTCCACCAGACGGTGGGAGTAGTACACCGGTGCCGGCATCAGGGTGTCGGTTTCGCTGGTGGCAAACCCGAACATCAGGCCCTGGTCACCCGCGCCCATTTCCTTGTTCTCGGCTTCGTCCACGCCGATGGCGATGTCGGCAGACTGTTTGCCGATGCCGTTCAGTACCGCACAGCTGGCGCCATCGAAGCCCTTGTCGGAGCTGTCGTAGCCGATATCCAGAATCACCTGGCGAACGATGTCTTCCAGTTCCACGTAGGTGCTGGTGCGCACTTCCCCGGCCACGATAGCCATACCGGTTTTCACCAGAGTTTCCACCGCCACACGGGCGTGGGGATCATCCTTGATGATCGCATCCAGAACGGCGTCCGAGATCTGGTCGGCCATTTTGTCCGGATGACCTTCGGACACGGACTCGGAAGTAAAGATGGAATATTCACTCATTTCTGGAGTGCTCCTTGGTTAACGCTACACGCTGCAGGCAACACGCCACAACGCGGATAAAGATTAAGTTTCGAGTTGCGATAAGCGAGTTCCGAAAAGCAAAACCTTGAGAGCCGGTTCTTTGAACTTCGAAACTCGCTTCTCGCAACTCGCGACGAGCCTTTTTGGAAACACGCTGCATGAATGGTGTGCTGCAGCCGGAATCCTGTTACTGGCCATTCTTTCTGAACGTTCTCACCTGCACCTGAAACCCGTTCCGCAATGCCAGAAACTGGGTCTCCTGCAATTCCAGACCGGCACGGCCGGCCCAGTTGACCAGATCGGCTTCTTCGAAACCGAGCCAGACATCGCCACAGGCCTCGTGGGCCCAGTGCTGATCGTGGGGACACAGGTCCGTGATCAGCAGGGTGCCGCCCTCATTCAGCTGCCGGGCCGCGGCGCGGATCGCGCTGGCGGGGGAGGGCAGGTGATGCAGCACCATATTCAGTACCACGGCATCCACCGTGGCCAGGGTGTTGGCAGTGGCAGGCCAGTCACCCAGTATCAGTTGCACATTTGACCGTTTGGCGACGGTCTGCCGGGCCACCGCCAACATGGCCTCGGCGTTGTCCAGGCCGACGACTTGCTGGAAGTGGCTGGCCAGCTCCGCCAGAAACTGACCGTCACCGGGGCCGATTTCCAGTGCGTTTTCGCCGTTCGGGCAGGCCCTTAGCAGCAATTCTGCTGCCTGTTCGGCGTACTGATCGTAATCCGCGATCAGTTCCTGCTGTTCGTCCAGGTGCTCTGCATGGCGGGCAAAAAAGGCCCGGCTTTGCTCGGCACGCTGGTTTTGTACCTGCTCCAGCCGCGCTGCCACCTCGCTATTCAGCTCGCTATCGTCCAGTTCGTCCAGCAGCGCGCCGTGAAGGGCACCCTCGGCGCTGTCGGCCTGGGGCAGGCGGCGGCGATAGAAGATGGAGTTGCCCTCGCGGCGCTTTTCCACCAGGCCGCCCTGGGCCAGCACCTTGAGGTGATGGCTCATGCCGGATTGCTTCATGGCCATGATGTCGCACAGCTCCAGCACCCCGAAGCTGCTCTGCCCCAGCACCTGCAATACCTGTAGCCGCAGGGGATCACCCGCGGCCTTCAGGAAGCCGGCCAGGTGATCGGTGATCTCCGCAGCGGCAGCAATAGTGGGGGCCTGTGCATTCATAAGGGCGAAGTCTAGCGCATTGAAAACCTAAATCAAAATAAATTGATATAGGTTTCGGCATTACCTCAACCCGCTACATGCATCACGCACCACGCATCACGCAAAAGCCGGGAAGTCAGGACAGCAGGGTGCTTGCGCTTGTAGCCCTTATCTCCATGAGGGACAATAGCGCCCCTTTTCAGCCACCAGTCAGTTTGGAGCCCTGCATGTCCAGTGCCCCCGCCAGCCGTGATCTCGCCAATGCCATCCGTGCCCTGAGTATGGATGCGGTCCAGAAAGCCAACTCCGGTCACCCCGGCGCCCCCATGGGGATGGCCGATATTGCCGAGGTGCTGTGGCGCGGTTTCCTGAAACATAACCCCCAGGATCCCAAATGGGCCGATCGTGACCGCTTTGTGCTGTCCAACGGCCACGGCTCCATGCTGCTGTACTCCCTGCTGCACCTGTCCGGTTACGGCGTCAGCATTGAGGACATCAAGAACTTCCGTCAGTTGGGTAGCCCCACTGCCGGTCACCCGGAATACGGCGATGCCCCTGGCATCGAGACCACCACTGGCCCGCTGGGTCAGGGTATTGCCAATGCCGTGGGCATGGCGCTGGCGGAAAAAATGCTGGCAGGCCAGTTCAACCGTGACGGCCACACCATCGTGGATCACAACACCTACTGCTTCCTGGGTGATGGCTGCATGATGGAAGGCATCTCCCACGAGGCCTGCTCCCTGGCCGGCACGCTGGGCCTGGGCAAGCTGGTGGCTTTCTATGATGACAACGGCATTTCCATCGACGGTGAAGTAGAAGGCTGGTTCACCGACGATACCGTGGAGCGTTTCCGCGCTTATGGCTGGCAGGTGATCCCCAACGTGGATGGCCACGATCCGGAAGAAATCCGTACCGCCATCGAAACCGCCAAGGCCACCCCGGACCAACCCACCCTGATCTGCTGCAAGACCATCATCGGTTTCGGCAGCCCCAACAAGCAGGGCAAGGAAGAGTGTCACGGTGCCGCGCTGGGTGATGAAGAGATTGCCCTGACCCGCAAGCAGCTGGGTTGGGAATACGGTCCGTTCGAGATTCCCGCTGACATCAAGAATGCCTGGGATGCCTGCGACGCCGGTGCCGCTGCCCAGAGCGAATGGCAGCAGCGTTTCGACGCCTATCAGGCGGCGTTCCCGGAACTGGCTGCCGAATTCCAGCGCCGTATGGCCGGCGAGCTGCCGGCAGACTTCGCCGACAAGGCCGATGCCTATATTCGCGAGTGTCAGGAAAAAGGCGAGAAAGTGGCCACCCGCAAGGCCAGCCAGAACTCCCTGGATGCCTTTGGCCCGCTGCTGCCGGAACTGGCTGGCGGTTCCGCCGACCTGGCAGGCTCCAACAACACCATCTGGAAAGGCTGCAAATCCGTTACTGCTGACGATGCCAGCGGCAACTACATCCACTACGGTGTGCGTGAGTTCGGCATGACTGCGGTCCAGAACGGCCTCTGTCTGCACGGCGGCCTGCGTCCCTATGGCGGCACCTTCCTGGTGTTCATGGAATACGCCCGTAACGCGGTGCGTATGGCGGCACTGATGCACCAGCCCAACATTCTGGTCTATACCCATGACTCTATTGGTCTGGGTGAAGATGGCCCCACCCACCAGCCCATCGAGCAGATGGCCAACCTGCGCCTGACCCCGAACATGCGTACCTGGCGTCCCTGTGACACGGTGGAATCTGCGGTGTCCTGGAAGAAAGCCATCCTGCGTCAGGAAGGCCCCTCTTCCCTGATCTTCTCCCGTCAGGGCCTGCCCTGCATGGAGCGCGGCAGCGAGCAGCTGGCCGAGATTGAGAAGGGCGGCTACACCCTGTTGCAGACCGGTGAAGGCACCCCGGACGCGATCATCATTGCCACCGGTTCCGAAGTGGAGCTGGCCGTGCAGGCGGCGCAGGCCCTGAGCGGCAAGAACATCCGTGTGGTGTCCATGCCCTGTGTGGAAGAATTCCTCGCCCAGGACGCGGCTTACCAGGAGAGCGTGCTGCCCTCCGCCGTGCGCGCCCGGGTGGCCGTGGAAGCCGCCATCGCCGACTACTGGTACCGCTTCGTCGGTCTGGACGGCAAGGTGATCGGCATGACCAGCTTCGGTGCCTCTGCTCCGGCGGGTGATCTGTTCAAGCACTTCGGTATCACTGCCGAAGCGGTACAGGAAGCGGTGGAGTCGTTGCTTTAATGAGACGCCGGACGCCGGATGCTGGACGCCTGACGAGACTGGCCGCGCCTGTTTATTGTGGCTGTGCCGTTTGGTTGGTGGTTCAGGTTTTTAGCGTCGTGCGTCTGGCGTCTGGCGTTCAGCGAGGCGCAGCCTGATGCGCATTGCCATCAACGGCTACGGCCGTATCGGTCGCTCCTTTGTCCGTGCCCTCGCCGAGCGCGAGGGCGCGGGCTGGCAGGCACCTTTCAGTCTGGTGGCGATCAACGACAAGGGCCGGCCGGAAGACCTGCTCTATCTGACCCGCTACGACACCACTCACGGGCGTCTGGCGGAGCCGGCAGAACTGATCGAGGGCATGCTGCGTATTGGTCAGCAGGCGCCGCGGCTGCTGGAGCAGCCCAAACCAGAGTTGTTGCCCTGGGGTGACATGGATGTGGATCTGGTGCTGGAATGCTCCGGGCATTTCCGTAGCCATGCCGGGGCATCACGGCATCTGGATGCCGGTGCGAAGAAAGTGATTATCGGTGCCGTGCCGTTTGACCAGGCCGATCAGGTGGTGGTCTACGGAGTGAACCATGAGACGGTGGCGGCCGACCACAGGGTAATGTCGGCGGGCTCCTGCACCACCCATTGCATTGCACCGCTGCTGGCGCGGCTGGATGCCAGCTTCGGGGTGCAGCAGGTGTTGATGAAAGAGATCCATGCCTACACCTCGGATCAGACCCTGCTGGACCATGTCCACCGGGATCCACGCCGGGGCCGGGCCGGGGCGCAGAACATCGTGCCCACCACCAGCAGTGCCATCGGTGCGGTCCAGCAGGTGCTGCCGCAGCTGGAAGGCAAGATCAGTGGTAGCTCCATCCGTGTGCCGACCCTGAATGTGGCCATGGTGGAGCTGACCCTGCGTCTGGAACAGACTCCGGACGAGAGTGGTCTGAATGAATGGTTATACCGACAGGCAAGAGAGTCCGCCGGCCTGATTGGCTACAATGACGAGCCGCTGGTGAGCGTGGATTTCAACCACCGTCCGGAATCCGCCATTGTCGACGTGACCCAGACCCGGGTGCAGGGCGACATGGTGCAGGTGGTGGCCTGGTACGACAACGAATGGGGCTATGCCAACCGCCTGCTGGACTGGGTGGCTGACTTGGCCGAAGCGTCTGATGTCTGACGCGTAAAACAAACTGTAAACCGAGAAGACAGCATCATCCTCACCGGATGGTTCCAAGCGAGGTAGCAAGACCATGAACTTCAAGCGCATGACCGACCTGGACCTGGCAGGCAAACGCGTTCTGATCCGTGAAGACCTGAACGTGCCGGTGAAAGACGGCAAGGTCACCAGCGATGCCCGTATCCGTGCCTCCCTGCCGACCATTGAGCATGCCCTCAAGGCTGGCGCCAAGGTGATGCTGATGTCTCACCTCGGGCGCCCCACCGAAGGCGAATACGCCGAAGAGTTTTCCCTGCAGCCGGTGGCAGATCATCTGGGCGGTCTGCTTGGCCGTGAGGTGCCGCTGGTGAAGGACTGGCTGGACGGCGTCGAGGTGGAAGCCGGTCAGGTGGTGCTGTGCGAGAACGTTCGCTTCAACAAGGGCGAAAAGAAAGATGATGAAGCCCTGTCACAAAAGATGGCAGCGCTGTGTGATATCTATGTGATGGATGCTTTCGGTACTGCGCACCGTGCCCAGGCGTCTACCCACGGTGTTGGCAAGTTTGCGCCGGTAGCCTGTGCCGGCCCGTTGCTGGCCAACGAGCTGGATGCCCTGGGCAAGGCGCTGAAGAGCCCGGAGAAGCCCCTGGTCGCCATCGTTGGTGGTTCCAAGGTGTCTACCAAGCTGGAAGTGCTGGAAGCGCTGTCCGACAAGGTGGATCAGCTGGTGGTGGGTGGCGGTATCGCCAACACCTTCCTGGCGGCAGCCGGTCACCCGGTGGGCAAGTCGCTGTACGAAGCCGACCTGATTGAGGCGGCCAACAAGATTGCCGCCAAGGTACACATCCCGATTCCGGTGGATGTGGTCACTGCCAGGGAATTTGCCGAGTCTGCAGAAGCGGTCACCAAGAAAGTGGATGAGGTGGCTGAGGATGACATGATCCTCGATATCGGTCCGCAGACCGCACATATCGTTGCCGCGCTGATGAAAGAAGCCAAGACCATCATCTGGAACGGCCCGGTGGGCGTATTCGAATTCGATCAGTTCGGTGAAGGCACCCGGGAAATGGCAGAAGCCATTGCCGATTCCGATGCCTTCTCCATTGCCGGCGGTGGCGACACCCTGGCCGCCGTGGACAAGTACGGCATCAGCGACAAGATCAGCTACATCTCCACCGGTGGTGGTGCCTTCCTGGAATTCGTGGAAGGCAAGGTGCTCCCGGCCGTGGCCATGCTGGAAGCGCGGGCAAAGGATTAAGTGAGACGCGGCACGCATCACGCAACACGCACCATGCCTTTGGCGTGCCAGCGTGAAGCGTGTTGCGTGTAGCAGTTTCTGACAGAGTAAAGGCGGTTGAGAAACCGCAAACGGAAAACGAATAGGGGAATCCTGAAATGGCACTTGTAAGCATGCGTCAGCTGCTGGATCACGCCGCCGAGTTTGGTTACGGCGTTCCGGCTTTCAACGTGAACAACCTGGAACAGATGCGCGCCATCATGGAAGCGGCAGACCAGACCGATTCCCCGGTGATCGTGCAGGCTTCTGCCGGCGCCCGTAAATATGCCGGCGCTCCCTTCCTGCGTCACCTGATTCTGGCTGCAGTGGAAGAGTTCCCGCACATCCCGGTGGTGATGCACCAGGATCACGGCACCAGCCCCTCCGTGTGTCAGCGTTCCATCCAGCTGGGTTTCTCCTCGGTGATGATGGATGGCTCCCTGGGTGAAGACGGCAAGACCCCCACCGACTACGAGTACAACGTGGATGTGACCCGTCGTACCGTGGAAATGGCCCACGCCTGTGGCGTATCCGTGGAAGGTGAGCTGGGTTGTCTGGGCTCCCTGGAAACCGGTGAAGCCGGTGAAGAAGACGGTATCGGTGCGGCGGGCAAGCTGACCCACGACCAGATGCTCACCGACCCGGAAGAAGCGGCGGACTTCGTGAAGAAGACCAAGGTAGATGCCCTGGCGATCGCCATCGGTACCTCCCACGGCGCCTACAAGTTCACCCGTCCGCCCACCGGTGACATCCTCGCCATCGATCAGATCAAGGCGATCCACCAGCGCATTCCGGACACCCACCTGGTCATGCACGGTTCCTCTTCCGTGCCGCAGGAATGGCTGGCCATCATCAACGAATTCGGTGGCGAGATTCCGGAAACCTACGGGGTGCCGGTGGAAGAAATCGTGGAAGGCATCAAGCACGGTGTCCGCAAGGTCAACATCGACACCGACCTGCGTCTGGCCTCCACCGGTGCCATCCGTCGTTTCCTGGCCGGCAACACCGCCGAGTTCGACCCGCGCAAATATTTGGCGGAATCCGTAACCGCCATGCGCGATATCTGTATCGCCCGTTACGAAGCCTTCGGTACCGCCGGCAACGCCAGCAAGATCAAGCCGATCAACCTGGAGACCATGTTCCAGCGTTACGAATCCGGTGATCTGGATCCGCGAGTGAAGTAAGAGACGCTGCAGGCATCACGCTTCACGCACCATGCAAGAACGCGGTTGAGGTGGTTGCCAGCGGAATGAAAAAGGCCGCGCCCGAACATCGGGCGCGGCCTTTTTTGTTGCTGAGGCAAAGCTAGGAGGAGGTTGGTTCGGAGCCGCTGTAGGAACGTAGCGAAGCGGAGTAACGCACGTAGTGCGGCCCCGAAGGGGTGAGCGAAGCGAATAACGAGCCTGCAAGCGATCCGAGCCTCGGCGAGGTAAGGATTCCAGAAGCGAGTTTCGATTACCGAGTTTCGAAAATCAAAAAAGCGCGGCCAGACACGAGGTTTGGGGTTTGGTTTTGCGAAACTCGTTACTCGCGACTCGAAACTATTACCTCGCCGAGGCTCGGTTCGCTTGCAGGCAAGCTCCCACAGCGGTTTTATCGTTGGCATCAGGCATCAGGCATCAGGCATCAGGCATCAGGCATCAGGCATCAGGCATCAGGCGTCCTGCCCCTTACCTCGTCGCCTTGATCTCCACACCTTCACCGCTCAGCACCAGCTCACCCAGATCATTCAGCACTGCGGTGTCGACCCCCTTCAGCGCATCCATGAACTGCTTTTCCAGTTCCATCAGCGGGGCCATGCAGGCCTTGCGGGTGAGGGCGCCGGTCTGGATGGTGAACTGCTCGCCATCATCGCTGTAGCTGGCCATGTAGTTGTTGCAGGCGGCCTTGCCGGCCAGTTTGCCGGCTTCCGGGAACACCATCGTCACGGTGGCGTTGCCCACCGGTTTGCTGTTCAGGGTGGCGACTTGCCAGGGCTCACCGCTGAGCTGTTCAAAGCTGGGCATGGCGGCGTCTCCGTTGCCGGTGGGCGTGTTGCAGGCAGTCAGTAGCAGGCTGCCGGCCAGTAGCGCAGAGGAAAACAGGGCTTTCATAGCGAGTCCTTTCGTGAGGATGAATGAAAAAGCGATAACGCTTTGAGTGAGATTAGCCGGGAAAGTTTCCTGCTGTCGTGTGATCCCTTGATATACGGCAAGGGAAGGGCAATCGCGTATTGACCCGCACCGATCAGTGCGGACAATGCCAGCAAGTCTCCTTACTGCCCGGGAATTCCTGATGCTAAACGCCTTCCTCGAGTTCTACACCCAGCACCAATGGGTCGCATTGCCACTGGCCATGCTGTCTGCGGTGGGCATCGGGCTGATGTGGATGGGCTGGCTGACCCTGATGATCACCGCCTTCGGCCAGAAGCTGTGGGTATGGGGATTCGCCATCCTGCTGTTGCCGGTGCCGGCATCACAGTGTTTTGCGCTCAGTCACCGGGAGCTCAACCCCTGGGCCAACAAGCTGGTGCTGTGGGGGCTGGTGCTGTCGTTGCCGATCCTGGCGCTTACCGCTTGGTGGGGGCTGCTGGCTCTGCAGCAACCCATGCCGGAGCCCCTGTTCAGTCACTGATCTTTGCAGGGGGAAGGTCAGGCTTGGCGTAGCGCCAGCGACCCAGTCGACGGGTCACATGGTAACTGTCCAGCCCGGAAAGGGTGACCGTGCCCGCCTGTTCCACATCCACATAGCCATCCTCTGCCATCACTCCGGCAGGCAGCAGCACATGTTCAATGGTGCCGATCACCATTACCGTGCCGTTCACCGCCAGATCCTGAATCTCAGCCACCTTCATGCCCAGCTTGATGCGAGCCTCCTGAACAAAGGGGGCCGGGAAGTCATGGTGGTATTCTGCGCTCAGCCCGGTGGCCTCAAACTCTGATATCTCCCGGGAATAACGGGCCGAGGTCTGGTGTGCGGCGGCAATGATCCCTTCATGGACATGATTGATGGTGTAGCAGCCGGTTTCCTGCAGGTATTCCAGGGTGTGGCGATCCACGGAATGGGGTCGGATGATCATGCCCATCAGGGCCGGATCCGCTCCCAGATGGAAGCAGGAACTGACAATGCACAGGTTCTCCTGTCCTGTGCTGCTGCGTGTGCCGACCAGGTTGGCACTCTTGAAACCGGACAGGCTGTTGATCAGGTTGACCCGGATGCGACCGGGCAGGGCGTCCAGTGTCTGACGGGTAAATTGCATGGCGTCGCTCTGTGATTCTGATGGCGGATTGGCAGGACCGGGAAGCGGGGAGCGTTCCGTGTCCTTTCAGGGATGCGGCTGGCGCCGTATTATCAGGATGTGCCGTGAGTAAACCGTGGAGGCTCCCCGCCTGACTATGGACAACCCTTTTGATCGAGAGCATATCCAGCAGCACTGGAAACCGCTGAACTGGGAAGCGTTTGACCCGCTGGACGAATCCAGCCAGAAGTACATCGCCTATTACGGGCTGAATTTTGCGGAGCGCCTGCCGAGCCTGCAGCATGGCTTTGGCTACTTCGAGGCGGCAGGCCACCAGATCTCCGTGCACGCCTGGCGACCGGAAAATCCCCGCGGCACGGTACTGGTCTGTCATGGCTATTTCGACCACGTGGGGCTGTACCGGCATGTGATTGGGCACGTGCTGGAGCTGGGTTATGCGGTGCTGGCCTATGATCTGCCGGGCCATGGTTTGAGCTCTGGTCCCCAGGCGGTGATTGAGGATTTTCTCACCTACCGCAGTGTGCTGGAGCAATGCCTGTCGTTGGCGGGCAATCACTTCCCGCATCCCTGGAATGTGATTGCGCAAAGTACCGGTGGCGCCATCGTGATGGATTATCTGACCAGCCGCGGTGAGGGAGAAGACAACCCCTTCGAGAACGTGATCCTGCTGGCGCCGCTGGTCAGGCCCTTCAAGTGGGGGACCGGGCGCTGGTTACACACGTTCATCAGCCCTTTTGCCAACAGCATCAAGCGGGTATTTTCGATCAACTCCAATGATCCGGATTTTCTCGATTTTCTGGAGAACAAGGATCCGCTGCAGTCGCGCCGGGTGTCGGCCATCTGGGTCGGTGCCCTGAAGAAATGGTTGCCGGGATTCGAGAAGGCCTCGCACATTCATGTTTCTCCCATCGTGATTCAGGGGGATCTGGATGAGACGGTGGACTGGCGCTATAACCTCAATGTGATCCGAAGCAAGTTCAATGAGCCGCGTATTCATATGCTGCCCGGGGCCAGACATCAGCTGGCCAATGAGCATTCCGATTTCCGCGAGAAGATCTTTGCCATCATTGATCAATATCTGGCCTGATGTTGAGCCGGTTCCCGATTTTACGGTTTGTTACTTGAGGTGAATCGGTGTTTGGCACAAGGTATTCAGCGAAGATTGGACCAACACATTCATGCCACCCCGGCATGAAGCAAGGAGAGAAAAGCATGGATAAGAAGATTCTGCTGGCAATGACTGCCGGTGCAGCAATGATGAGCCAGGTAGCCGTTGCTGATTTGAATGCGGGGATCAATGCAGCTGTTAATGCCGAGGCGGATGCCAAGGCGGCAGAGCAGGATGTGCGCGAAAGCCGTGACGAAGCCAAGGCCAAGGGCCAGGCCAAGAAAGAAGAAATGATGCAGAAGCGTGACGCCAAGAAGGCGGAGATGGACGCCAAGCATGAAGAGATGAAAGCCAAAGCCAAGGCCAAGAAGGAAGAAGGCAAGGCCAAGATGGACGATGCCGAAGACCGCATGGAAGACGAGCACGAAGCGGCTGAAGAGCGCATGGAAGAGCACAAGGAAGCGGCCAAGCAACGTCGTGACGAAGCCAAGGCAGCCATGGAAGCCAGCGCTGAAGCAGAAGTGAATGCCAATGTGGAAGCGGGCGAAGAAGGCGCCGCCAACGCTAATGCCAAGGCGAAAGCCAAGCCGTGGTACAACTTCTGGGATTAATTCCTGGCAAGCACAAAAAAAGGCCGCTCTTTGTAGCGGCCTTTTTTGTGGGCGCTTCGCGGCCGCAACACGCTGCATGCATCACGCAACATGCTAAAGAAAAAACCGGAGGTCTGATCCTGTAGCCTGATGCTGGTGGGCTTCACGCTCTGGTGAGCGAGATCTGGCATATTGAAATCATGGGGAATGAGTATCCAGTGATGCTCTTTTGCCCTATCAGTCGGGAGGAAATCATGAAAGCGCAATGGAAAGAGGCAGCGGGGATTGTCCTCATGTTGATACTGCCGCTGGCTCCTGCCGGAGCAGCAGAGCCAGCCTCATCGACACAGTCCCTAGATGCTGCTGCGAGGGAAGAAGCGCTGCGTGAAGATCAGCGTCTTCGCGAACAGCAGCAGATGCAGGATCAGCGCGACGCACAGCGACAACGTTTCGAGACCCGTCAGCAGGATCTGCACAACCACATCCGCCGCCGCAGCGACGACATGATCCGGGACATGAATCGAAAGCCATGACATAAGAACCACGGATCTGAAGCCGCTGTAGGAGTCTGCCTGCAGGCGATCCGAGCCTCGGCGAGGTGAAAAGGTTCGGGTTGCGAGTTACGAGTTTCGAAAGGCAAAATCAGAAGCATGGAAAGCGGTTTGGGTTTTGATCTTCGAGATGTGTTTCTGGAATCCTTACCTCGCTCAGGCTCGGATCGCGAGCAGGCAAGTTATTCGCTGCGCTCACCCTGCGGCTGTTACCTCCGTTGCACTCCGGTTCCTACAGCAGCCACTAGTTTGTGTTTTACCTACGCGAACAAAAGGCGTGTTGCATGAAGCGTGCCGCGTCGCTTCAATACTGATTCACGCTGCCGTTTTCGCCCACCAGCACCACATTGGCCGGGCGTTTGGCGAACAGGCCGTTGGTGACCACACCGACAATGTTGTTAATCTTCTCTTCCAGCTCGATGGGATTCATGATGTCCAGATTGTGGACGTCGAGAATGATGTTGCCGTTATCGGTGACAAAGCCATCGCGGTATTGCGGTTGGCCACCCAGGGCCACCAGCTTGCGGGCCACGTGGGAGCGGGCCATGGGAATCACTTCCACCGGCAGCGGGAACTTGCCCAGGCGTTTCACTTGCTTGGAACCATCCACAATACAGATGAACTGATCGGCCACCGCGGCCACGATCTTTTCCCGGGTCAACGCGCCGCCGCCGCCCTTGATCATTTCCCGGTGGGCGTTCACCTCATCGGCGCCGTCCACGTACACCGGCAGGCGATCCACGTCGTTCAGCGACACCACTTCGATACCGTGGCCCTTGAGGCGTTCGGCGGTAGCTTCAGAGCTGGCCACGGCACCCTTGATGCGGTCCTTCATGGTGGCCAGACCATCAATGAAGAAGTTGGCGGTGGAGCCGGTGCCCACACCGATGTATTCGCCTTCGGGCACAAAGCGCAGGGCGGCTTCTGCCACCTGCTTCTTCAGCGCATCCTGATCCATGAACCTGTCCTGTCATGCTGATGAGTGTGATGAGCCGGAATTATAGGCCAGCAAGGGCGTGGACTCGACCCCGGACTATCGCAATTCCCCATGCCAACCCCTAGACTATGACGCTTCCAAGACCCATCCCTGAGCAACCCGGACACCTTCATGCTGGATAAATACGTCAAACGGATACTGCAATCCCGCGTCTACGACGTGGCGGTGGAAACTCCTATTCATGCAGCGCCGTTGATTTCCAAGCGAATTGGCAACCGGGTACTGCTCAAGCGTGAAGATTTGCAGCCAGTGTTCTCGTTCAAGCTGCGCGGGGCCTATAACAAGCTCTGCCAGCTCACCCGTGAGCAGCTGGATCGTGGTGTCATCTGTGCCTCGGCGGGGAACCATGCCCAGGGCATGGCACTGGCGGCCACCTCCATGGGCGTGAAGGCCACCATCGTGATGCCGCGGACGACGCCGGACATCAAGGTCAACTCGGTGCGCAATCACGGTGGCAAGGCGGTGCTGCATGGGGACAGCTTCGATGAAGCTCTCGCCCATGCCCGCAAGCTGGAGGCCGAGGGTGGCCTGACCTTTGTGCACCCCTACGATGATCCCGACGTGATTGCCGGCCAGGGCACGGTGGGCATGGAAATCCTGCGCCAGCAGAGCCGGGATCTGGATGCCATCTTCATTCCCGTGGGCGGCGGCGGTCTGGCGGCGGGTGTGGCGGCCTATGTGAAGTACGTGCGCCCGGAGGTGAAGATCATTGCGGTGGAGCCGGAAGATGCGGCCTGTCTGAAGGCCGCCATGGACAGCAAGCGCAGGGTGACGCTCAAGGAAGTGGGCCTGTTTGCCGATGGCGTGGCGGTGAAGCAGATCGGCAAGGAAACCTACAAGATCCTCAAGGATCATGTGGACGAGGTGATCACCGCCACCACCGATGAAATCTGTGCGGCGATCAAGGATTCCTTCGAAGATACCCGCGCTATCTGCGAGCCGGCCGGTGCCCTGGCGCTGGCGGGCATGAAGAATTGGGTGGCCAAACACGGGGTGCAGGATCAGACCCTGGTGGCGATCCAGAGTGGCGCCAATGTGAATTTCGATCGTCTGCGCCATGTCTCCGAGCGTGCCGAGCTGGGGGAACAGCGCGAGGCGCTGCTGGGGGTGACGATCCCCGAGAAGCCGGGAGCTTTCCGGGCCTTCTGTCAGGCGCTGGGCCGTCGCGGCATCACCGAATTCAACTACCGCTACAGCGATGACCGGCAGGCCAATATCTTTGTGGGTATCCAGCTCAAGCCCGGCGGCAAGGCGCTACAGGCGTTGATGCAGGAGCTCACCGACAAGGGCTACCCGGTGGTGGACCTGAGCGGTAACGAGATGGCCAAGCTGCATATTCGTCACCTGGTGGGCGGACATACCTCCCGTCAGGATTTGCACGAGCGCCTGTTCCGGGTGGAGTTCCCGGAGCGTCCCGGGGCCTTGATGGCGTTCCTGCAGTCGCTGGGCGGCAAGTGGAATATCAGCCTGTTCCATTATCGCAACCACGGTGCGGCCTATGGTCGGGTACTGGTGGGCTTCCAGGTGGAGGAGGGCAAGGGCAGCCAGTTGCTGGCGGATCTGAAGAAGGTGCCCTATCCCATGGTGGAAGAGAGCGATAATCCGGCCTACCGGCTGTTCCTGAATTAATTCCGTCCTGCTATTTCGCTGGAACAAACCTTGCAGTGGGTGGTCACACACCCGCGATGGCACTGTCAGTGAGGCCTGAGCCAACTGGTTATGCATTCTGATGCATTTGTGTGATCCAGTTGACTAAGAGTTATGACGTAGTTCTGTTAAGAAGCGTCAACAGGTGCCGGTAACTGCTTGACTTTCCATGATGGAATGGTCAAATTTTGACCCGGTTGGCATTTTCTGACAGTCAATCCGATTACAGTGACTGTCCTGTTAATACTTTTTACTCAGAAACTTGATTTTAGCTGTACCACTTTGGGGAATAGAAAAATGAAGAAAAAGCCGGATGCCCTGGTGCTACTGGCAATCGTTTTCGGGCTGGGCGTGCTGGTAAGCAGCATCACCCACGGCGGCAACGAGCCGGACTACCAGCAATATGCTGACAGCGCCGGTATCGTCGTCACTCAGACCCAGCAGTAACGATCCCATCTACCGGCTGGTCCCACGGGGCCAGCGGTAGCGTGCCTTCCTCCACACACTGAAAATCATAGCCCACTGCCAGCAGTCTTGGCTGGCGCGGTCGTCGTGCCAGATCGGCGAGAGTGCGGTCGTAATACCCCCCACCCATACCCATCCGGAAACCGGCGCGGTCAAAGGCCACGGCAGGTAGCAGTATCACGTCCAGAGCCCACAGCGCACGGCCCCGCTTTGCCAGTGCCGGTTCGGCAATGCCGTACTGATTGGGGCGCATGGGGTGATGGGCCTGCCACAGGCGAAAGTGCAGAAACCCTGGCCTCAGTGGATCCAGCCACGGCAGATAGGTGTTGGCCTGGCGCAGTCGAGCGTGGCCCATGGCCGGCAACAGATCGAGCTCGCCATCGTTGGCCAGATACAGGGCAATATGGTTGGTTGGGCGGTGTTGCAGGGCCTGTACCAGGGCGGGGCCGGCTCGACGGGCCGCACGACGGCGCTGCCCGGGGGTAAGCCGGCGGCGTTTCAGGCGTATCTGCCGGCGCAGCTGCTGACGCTGTTGTCGTTCCGATGGCGAGAGTGGCTGTAGATCAGGCATCCGGCCTCTGGCGTCCAGCATCAGGCGAAGAAATAAAGGGTGCTTCCCGGTCCGCCGCTGCGGGCTTGACCCTTGAACCGTATGGTTCAAGGTGGAGGCAGCAGCTATGCCCTCAGGCTTTCCGCTCATTGGGCGGACATGCACACGGACAGAGCAATATATGCCCCCGGGTATTACGTTATCGGCTCAGGGACATGGCCCTCTGGCGCACGGGCCAGGAAACACTCGAAGCCATTATAACAGTGGTGTGGGTGGGGGACAGTCTTGACAGGGCAGAAAGGCAGTTAACAGTGAATAGTTAACAGTTAAGTTCAAAAGCGGTGCGGCGGCAGTGGGAGCGGTCGTTCGACCGCGATTCGAGCCCTGGTGAGATCGAAGATCTTGTGGGGGCTACAACGGCTGAATAAAGGCGGATAGTCCTGGGGATGATGCCTCGCTCAGGTGCGGATTCGCGATCGAGCGATCGCTCTCACAGTGAGGGTTCTTGGTATTTCTGAAGTTGGCGTGCCGCGTGATGCCTGTTGCGGCTCTGCTACAGCTTTCGGCGGGCGTCTTCGAAGGCCTGGATTTCGTCTTCCAGGCGGCTCAGCAGGGCCTGTACACGGGCTTCGCTCTCGGAATCCTGGCCGGCATTCTTGCGGGCGTTGAGCAGTTCATGGCTCATGTTCAGGGCGGTCATGATGGCGATGCGTTCCAGCCCGATCACATTGGCGTCGCGCACTTCACGCAGCTGGGTGTCCAGATAACGGGCGGCAGACAGCAGGTTGTCCTGTTCGCCTTCCGGGCAGGCGACACGGTACTCCTTGTCGAGCAGATGAATCACCAGGGAGTTTTCGTTAGACATGACCTAGGGCACCGCTATTACTGGGTTTAGGGTTGGGCAGGGAATCACGCTCAGGATTCCTGCTCCAGGGATTTCAGACGCGAAATGATCGCCTCGACCTTGTTACGGGCTACATCGTTCTTCTTCAGCAGCTGGGCGCGTTCTTCTACCAGCTTGGCTTCCCGTTCGTGGAGGGCCAGGTTTTCCTGGCGAAGCCGCGAACTGATTCGCAGCAGCTCGTCGACGCGGGTTTCCAGTTGCTTTAGTTGTTGTTCCGTCGTCATGGCAAAATGATCGTGGTTCGCCTAAGGTGTGGGCCGGTTAAGGCCCGCGTCCCCTGCACCTTACCGGGATTTGCCGATCTCGGCTCCCCCTCCCGGTTGACAGGCTTTTTCAACTATAGGTGTGGGGGTTTCAGGGGTCAACGAAATTGAATGCTGATAGCTACTTAGCGCACACTTTTCATGGCTTTCTTCAGGAAGAGGGCCATGGCTGCAAATAACGGAATATCCCATGTCCAACCAGATTGATTTCGAGGTGCTGGCCCAGTCCCTGGCCGCGGCTGGCATAGCTCATTCCCCCAGCGAGCTGCAGGGACTCACGGCCGGTTTGCTGGCCACCGGCCATGGCGGCCGTGACGAGGAGCTGCTGGGCGTGCTGGCCTCCCATGTGGATTTCGAGCAGGGCCAGCTGTTTGACCCTGCCCTGGGCGGGATGCTGGTGGCCGCCCGTGATGAGCTGGCCAGTGGTTTTGCCGGCACCGGGCTGGCACTTCACCTGTTGTTGCCGGGGGATGACGAAGATCTGGGGTTGCGGGTGGCGGCCATTGGTCAGTGGTGCGAGGGTTTTCTGGTGGGGTTCGGCACCGGCTCTGCCAATACCCACGACAAGGATCTCTCCCAGGGCATTCAGGAGGCCCTCTCTGACCTGGCAGCGATCAGCCAGGTGGAAACCCCGGACAGCGACGGGGATGAAGAGGAAGACATGTTCGAACAGGTGGCGGAACACTGCCGCATGGCCGCGCTGATGATTTACACTGAACTGGTCATGCGTCCCCAGGCCAAGTCTGAAGAGGCCGACAAGCCAACCGCACCACCGACCAAGCACTGATTACGTCAACTCCCGTATATCCAGGAGGGGTTTTGAGCATAAATCGTCAGGAATTCGCCCGTCGCCGCCAGGAGTTGATGGGCATCATGGGGCCCAACAGCATTGCCATTCTGCCTGCGGCCCCGGAGCACATCCGCAACCGTGATGTGGAGTATCCCTACCGGCAGAGCAGTGATTTCTGGTACCTGACCGGGTTTGCCGAGCCGGAAGCGGTGATGGTGCTGCTGCCCGGCCGTGAGCATGGCGAATATGTGATGTTCTGTCGTGAGCGTGATCGCACCATGGAAATCTGGAACGGCTATCGCTCCGGACCTGACGGGGTGGTCAACGATTTTGATGCCGACGACGCCTTTCCTATCGGTGACATCGATGAAATCCTTCCGGGTCTGATCGAGGGTCGAGAGCGGGTCTACTACGACCTGGGTATGGATGCGGAATTCGACCGCCGCCTGATGGGCTGGGTCAACAGCATCCGTGACCGGGTGCGCTCCGGTGCCCAGCCGCCGGGGGAGTTCGTGGCCCTGGCCCATCACCTCCACGACATGCGCCTGTTCAAGTCGGCCGCCGAAATCAAGCTGATGCGCAAGGCGGCCAGCATTTCCGCCGGTGCCCATGTGCGGGCCATGCAGGCAGTGAAACCGGGCATGATGGAATACCAGCTGGAAGCCGAATATATCCACGAATTCATGCGCCATGGCTCGCGCAGCCCGGCCTACCCGAGCATTGTCGGTGGCGGCGCCAATGGTTGCATCCTGCATTACATTGATAATCGTCAGAAACTGCAGGACGGCGATCTGGTATTGGTAGATGCCGGTTGCGAACTGGAAATGTACGCCTCGGATATCACCCGAACCTTCCCGGTCAACGGCACCTTCAGCAAGCCCCAGCAGGCCCTGTATGAGCTGGTGCTGGCCAGCCAGTACGCGGCCATCGAAGCGACGCACCCGGACAACCACTGGAATGTCCCCCACGAGCAGGTGGTCAACATCCTTACCCAGGGGTTGCTGGATCTGGGCCTGCTCAAGGGCGAGTTCAACGAACTGGTGGAAACCGAAGGCTATCGCCGCTTCTTCATGCACCGCACCGGCCATTGGCTGGGCCTGGATGTGCATGATGTGGGCGACTACCGGGTGCAGGACCAGTGGCGCCAGCTGGAGCCGGGCATGGCGCTCACCGTGGAGCCGGGTCTCTATATCGCCCCGGACGACGATACTGTGGACGAGCAATGGCGTGGTATCGGCATTCGCATCGAGGACGATGTGGTGGTCACGAAAGATGGCTGCGAGGTGCTGACGCATGAGGTGCCGAAGGATGTGGCGGAGATTGAGCGGGTGATGAAGGGCGGTTAATAGTTAACAGTTAATAGTGAATAGTTAACAGCTAACTTCAAAAGCGAAAGCCTGCTACGAAGCCGCGTCGGAGTGGCAGGGTTGCACAGCCTGTTTCGAGTAACGAGTCGCGAGTTTCGAAAAGCGGAGCTTTTAGCCTTTCGTTACTCGGTACTCGCAACTCGTAACTCGCCCTTTGGGTTCGCGCCTCGAGTGGTGCTCCTACAGTAAAAATGGACATTGGTATGACCCAACAACCTCTGGTGATTGTGGGTGGCGGGATGGCGGGGGCCATGCTGGCGTTGTTGTTGCGTCGTCATGGCGCTAGCTCTGTGGTGCTGGTGGAGAGTCATCCGTTGACGCTGCCTTCCGAGCCGCCGCTGACGCCCAGCTTTGATGCCCGCAGCACGGCGCTGTCCGCCGGCACTTTGGCGGTGCTGGATGATCTGGGGCTGGGCAATGCCATTCGTGAGCACGCAGCGGTAATTGGTACGGTGCATGTGTCGCGGCAATCCCGGCTGGGGCTGACCCGCATGTCCGCCGAGGAAGAGGGCGTCGATCAGCTGGGTGCGGTGGTGGAAAACCGCTGGCTGGGTTTCGTGTTGCTGGGTGCGCTGTTCAATGATGAGGCCATCAGCGTGCGGGCGCCGGATTCCCTGTCCGGCATTCGTCGTCTGGAAGGCGGCTATCAGGTCAGTCTGTCCAGTGGCGAGGTGCTGGAAACGCCCCTGTTGATTGCCGCCGATGGCGCCCGTTCGCAAACCCGGGAATGGCTGGGCATCAGTGCCCGGGATCATGACACCGGCCACGATGCCCTGATTGCCAACTTGTCAGTAGCGACGCCCCATGAAGGGATCGCCTACGAGCGCTTCCTCAATGATGGCCCGCTGGCCCTGCTGCCTTTGCCGGATCAGCGCTTTGCGCTGGTATGGACCGGTCCCCGTGATCAGGTGGATCAGTGGATGGCCATGGACGAGCAAGAGGCGCTGGCCCAGCTGCAGGCCCGTTGCCCGGCAGAGGCGCCGCGGTTGACCGGCATGGGTGAACGCCAGCGTTACCCGCTGGTGCTCACCGAAGCCTGTGCCCAGGTGGTGCCCCATGCAGTAGTGGTGGGCAATGCGGCGCACACCCTGCACCCGGTAGCCGGGCAGGGCTTCAATCTCACCGTGCGGGATCTGTTGGCACTGGCGCAGACCGTGGGCGGCAGTGACAACCCCGGTAGCCTTGCCACCCTTCAGACCTATGCCGAAAAGCGCGAAAAGGATCAGGCCCTGATCAGCCAGGCCTCCCGCTGGGTGCCGGAACTGTTCCGCGTCCAGCAACCGCTGTTTGCTCATAGCCGGCAGCTGGGTCTGGTGGCGCTGGATATCATGCCGGGGCTGAGGAGTGGGTTTGCGAAAAGGGCGATGGGGATTTGAAAGGCAGTTAATAGTTAACAGTGAATAGTGAATAGTGAATAGTTGAATTCAAAAGCGGAAACCTTGCTACGGAGAGGCGTCGGCGTTGCGGGGTGGAGCAACAGTTTCGAGTTACGAGAAACGAGTTTCGAAAATCTGAAAAACGGTTTTGCTTTTCGCAACTCGAAACTCGCTTCTCGTGACTTGGTTTGGCAATAGCTGAATGGCGGAGACTGCCTGAGGGCATCTGTGCGTTTTGGAAAGGATTTATGACGGGCGTTAGCGAACAGCACATCATTATTGTTGGCGGTGGGATGACCGGCGGTTTGCTGGGGGTTCTGCTGGCTCAGGCCGGGTTGCGGGTGACGGTGCTGGATGGGGCGCCGGTGCCGGTGATGCCGGAGGGGGAGGCCCAGTTGCGGGTGTCTACGCTGACGGAGGCCAGCTACTGGCTGCTGCGCAACAGTGGTGTCTGGGATTGCCTCAATCCAGAGCGGGTGCAGCCCTATAACGCCATGCAGGTCTGGGATCAGGACGGTACCGGCGAGGTGCGTTTCTCTGCTGAAGAAGCGGGTGCCGATACGCTGGGCTGGCTGCTGGAGAACGGCCATCTGACGGCGGCGCTGTATCAGCGTGCGCAATCCCTGCCGAACCTGGACTGGCGCTGCGGTACCTCGGTGGACAGTGCGCGTCGCAATGACAGTGACAGTGGCTGGCGTGTGGTATGTGGGGGTGAACGTCTGCAGGCGGATCTGCTGGTGGGCGCGGATGGCGCCCGCTCACAGGTGCGGGATTGGGCCGGGATCAGTGGCGGGGCTTCCGACAGCGGCCATCATGCGCTGGTGGCCACCATCGGCACGGCCTTGCCGCATCAGGGCTGTGCCCGTCAGGTGTTCATGGAATCCGGGCCGTTGGCATTGCTGCCCCTTTACAGTGACCCGCAGCAGGGCGAGCAGTGCCAGTGCTCCATTGTCTGGTCTGGCTGGCCCGAACGGATTCGTGAACTGCAAGAGTGTGATGCCGGGCGCTTCGCCATGGAGCTGCAGGCGGCGGTAGCCGATGTGCTCGGCGAGGTGACCCTGCTCAGCGAGCGGGCAGTGTTCCCGATCCAGCCCCGTCACGCCAGCCAGTATGTGGCGCCGGCGCTGGCCCTGGTGGGCGATGCCGCCCATGTGATTCATCCCCTGGCCGGGCAGGGGGTCAACCTGGGCTTGCTGGACGCCGCGGTGCTGGCGGAAGAAGTGAGTCGCGCGGTGGAATCCGGACTGGGCTGTGCCGACCGTCATGCGCTGGCACGTTATCAGCGCCGCCGGCGCGGTGAGAATCTGGTGATGCAGAATGCCATGCGCGGTTTTCAGCAACTGTTCGAGCAGCGGGCCCTGCCGCTGCGCTGGTTACGCAATACCGGTATGCGCATGGTCAATCAGGGCGGGCCATTGAAAGGCTTTTTCGTCAACCGGGCGCTGGGCCGCAGTGCCGATCTGCCCGGGCTGGCACAACCGCCCCGGCGGGCACGAAATTCCGGCTAGACTTCACGCAAAGACCTGCCATACTGATAGACCAATTAAGAATCATTCTTGTTTGAATTTCCCCGGACTGGAGTTAAGGGATATGCGTGTTTGCTGGAGAGTCGGTGCCATGGCGGCAACCCTGGTGGCGCTGTCAGGCCTGTGGGGCTGTTCTGAGCCTGCTTCCGAGAACGAACTGGTGGTCTACACCTCCCGCAATGATCATCTGATCAAACCGGTATTCGATGCCTATACAGAAGAAACCGGTATCACCATTCGCTATATCACTGACAATGCCTCCGCCCTGGCCGCCCGTATCAAGGCGGAGGGCGAGCGCACCCCGGCGGATCTGCTGATTACCGTGGATGCCGGCAACCTGTGGAATGCCGCAGAGATGGAGCTGCTGCAGCCGGTGGAATCGGTGGTGCTGGATGCCAATGTGCCGGACAGCTTCACCGACCCGAACAAGCAGTGGTTCGGCCTCACCAAGCGAGCCCGTACCATCGTTTACTCCACCGAGCGGGTGGACCCGGACAAGCTGTCCAGCTACGAAGCCCTGGCGCAGCCCGAATGGAAGGGGCGTCTTTGCCTGCGTACCTCCAAGAAGGTCTATAACCAGTCCCTGGTGGCCACCATGATCGAGCGTCTGGGCACCGAGCAGGCGGAAGCCGTGGTCAGTGGCTGGGTGGGTAATCTGGCCACCGATGTGTTCTCCAACGATACCGCCCTGATGGAGGCCATCGTCGCCGGTCAGTGCGATGTGGGCATAGTGAATACTTACTATTTTGGTCGCATGAAGCGTGACAACCCGCAACTGCCGCTGTCCCTGTTCTGGGCCAACCAGGAGGTAAGCGGCGTACATATCAACATTTCCGGCGGCGCGGTGACCAAATACGCGCCGCACCCGGAACAGGCCAAGGCCCTGCTGGAGTGGATGACCCAGCCGGAGGCCCAGCACCTGCTGGCAGAAATCAATCTGGAGTACCCGGTGAATCCCACGGTGGAATCTGCCGAGGAAGTGAAGTCCTGGGGCGATTTCCGTGAGGATGACCTCAACGTCAGTGTGGCCGGCGCCCTGCAGGTGGAAGCGGTGAAACTGATGGACCGGGCGGGGTATCGCTAAGCAGTGAGCCGCATGTCCGTGCCCGCTTCGGGGCTCCCCGCTTTCCGCTTGCCCGGTTTCAGTGGCGCCAGTGCAGTCGCACTGGCGTTGCTGGTTCTGGTGCCGATCCTGGTGTTGTTGAGTGCCTGGCACCAACAGCAGTGGGAAACCTGGCAGCACCTGCTGGATACGGTGCTGTGGCGGCTGGTGGGCAACACCCTGTTGCTGATGGTGGGTGTCACCATCGGGGTGCTGACGCTGGGGGTGTCGCTAGCCTGGTGTGTGGCCACGCTGGAGTTCCCCGGGCGACGCTGGCTGGAGTGGGCCCTGTTCCTGCCCATGGCCATGCCTGCCTATGTGCTGGCCTTCGTCATGGTGGACCTGCTTGATTACGCAGGGCCGGTGCAGAGCCAGCTGCGCGACTGGTGGCCGGACCTGAGCGGCTTCAGTGCCCGCCACCCGTTGTGGGTCGTAGTGACCCTCACCCTGGTGCTCTATCCCTACGTGTACATGCTGGCGCGGCTGGCCTTCCAGGCCCAGGGGCGCAGTGTGCTGGAGCAGGCACGGATTCTCGGCGACAGCCCGCTGCGCGCTTTCTTCAAGGTGGCCATGCCCATGGCGCGGCCGGGCATTGCCGCCGGGCTGGCGCTGGCGCTGATGGAAACCCTGGCGGACTTCGGTGCCGTCTCGGTATTCAATTTCGATACCTTTACCACCGCCATCTACAAGAGCTGGTATGGTCTGTTCAACCTGCAGGCCGCGGCCCAGTTGGCGTCACTGCTGCTGTTGTTCGTGCTGGTGGCGCTGACGCTGGAACGCCGTGGTCGCCGCCGCGCCCGCTACAGCGAACTGGGTGGCCGGCAAGTGATGCGGGCCCGGCCGCGGCTGGCCTGGCTGATCAGCGCCTTCGCGTTTGCGGTATTGTTCCTGGCCTTCCTGTTGCCCGTCTCCCGCCTGTTGTACTGGGTAGTCGGCACTGGCCTGCAGGGGGTAGATCTGCGCTTTGCCAATCTGGTCTGGCGCACCTTTCTGCTCGGCGCCATGGCGGCCTCTCTGGTGCTGGTGCTGGCCAGCTGGCTGGCCTGGGTAAAACGCCATCAGCCCTCGTCCATGGTCTCGGCGTCGGTGCAACTGGCCACCCTGGGTTATGCCTTGCCGGGCTCGGTGCTGGCGGTGGGCATCATGGTCAGTTTCAGTGCCGTGCAGGGCTGGTTCCATTCACTGGGCCTGTCGGTGCCCCTGGTGGGCGGTCTGCTGGCGCTGGTGCTGGCCTATGTGGTGCGCTTTCTGGCGGTGGCCTACGGCCCGGTGGAGAACGCCCTGCAGCAGGTCAAGCCGGGCCTGGTCGAAGCCGCCCGCACCCTGGGTTCCAGCGCTTCGGAGGTGGGCCGTCGGGTCTACCTGCCAATGATGCTGCCAGGCCTGCTGACGGCATTGTTGATGGTGGGCATTGATGTCATGAAAGAGATGCCCGCCACTCTGCTGCTGCGTCCCTTCGGGTGGGACACCCTGGCGGTACGCATCTACGAACTCACCGCCGAAGGCGAATGGCAGCGGGCAGCCGCGCCGTCGCTTACCCTGGTGCTGCTGGGCCTGCTGCCCGTCATCCTGCTGACCCGCAGGCGTTAGAAGGGGCGAGCTTCAAGCTGCAAGCTACAAGCTACAACGCGGGAGCGCGTGTCCGGGATTACCAGGCTGTGCCCGCGTTCATGCAGCGAAGCGTTATTCAGCATATAGCCCTGAACCGAGAAAACCGCATCCTGTGCTGGAAGCGCGGGCTCCTTGCTGCCAGAACCTGAGGCCTTGTCCGCGTTGCTGCTTGCAGCTTGTACCCCCCCCTCCTCCTATCTGCCGTGCCTTGAAATCCGCGCTGAGACCGATTTGTGTATGCCTGTGCATCTTGCCCCGGTTTTCAGGGCTGATGCTTTCTGATGTCTACAAAATAAATCCCTAATAACAATGCCTCACTGATATGCATCTGTATCGTGTCTTTATGTGTATATATGTAAATTAAAGGGTGTTTTGAGACGCAGTTGTAAGGTAATGTTTCGGTCACTTTGGTACGCTTATGCCACATTTTTTGGGCAAATCGGTGCCTATCTTTTTGGGTTAAAACAATAAGCCCGTTCGGGCAGGTCTCAGGAGAGCTTCATGACAAAAAGGAAACTGCTTCCCGCCATTCTGGCCGGGATGGGGGTAATGTCTGCACCGCTGGCCATGGCCAGCATGGGCAATATCGGCACCACCTACGGGGTGCTGCCGTCGGACGTGGCCTCGGCCCAGGCCCTGTCGTTGTTCAACGGCCAGGTCTCTGCCACCTATTACAATCCTGCCAACCTTGCCCGTGATGCCCGCGGCGCCCTGACCACCGGCCTGATGCATGCCGAGCATGAGCTGCGCGCCTCCAAAGTCCGGGGCGGTAGCTTTGCTTCGCCACGGGACGGCGATGTGCTGCAGGATGCGCCCTCCCAGCAAATGCTGCTGGGCATGAAGACGGATCTCACCAACCTGACACAGTACGAGCATCCTCTGTATCTGGGCTTCATGCTTGGGGTGGAGAAATATGGCGAAGAAATGATGGCGTTCAGTTCCGCCACAGATCGTGCTGGCCAATATATGGAGTTCGGTCGCCAGCCTCTGTTCCTGAATCTGGGCGGCGGCACGCAGATCTGGCGGGGCCTGGACATGGGGCTCTCCGCGCGGATCACCCTGCATTCCGAGGCTGAACTGGTGGCCAGCTCCACCCTGGATGGGGTGACCAGCTACGAGACGTTGAATGTCTCTGCGGTGCCATCGATTCGGCCGATCTTCGGCATGAATATGGATTTTGGTGAGAGCTTTTGTGCTGACCAGGACGAGTGTTGGATGAATGGCCTGGAGGCGGCATTCAGTTTTCGTGGTTATTCCAATTCCAGTACCAAGGTGGATTCGACCATCACCATCCCCAATACCGTGCTGGATCCGGGCATGAGCCTGGCAGTGAGCACCATCGACTCCTATCAACCCAATATCTACGCGGCGGGTCTGTCATGGCGCCGTGAGCGCTGGCGGGTCGGCGTTACCCTGGAAATGCAGCAGTGGTCAGAGCTGGAAAGTGAACTGGAGCGCGACACCATCAAGGATCAGGCTGTCAACGCGACGGGGGCAGACCGGTTGCAGTTCAAGGATATCGTCGTGCCACGCGTGGGCGGGGAATTCCATCTCAATGACACTTATATGCTGACTGCCGGGGTGGCGTTGAGTGAGTCGCCGATGTCCTCAAATGGTTCTCTTGAGGTGAACTACTTTGATAACGACAAGCTCATCGTAGGCCTGGGTCTGACGGCTGAGTACAAGACGATTCCGTTGTTGGCCTTCCCGGTGCGATTTGACCTGGCCTACCAATATCAGCAGCTGGAGTCCCGCGAGTTTGATCTTTACGACCAGCGCTCGCCGAACTACCCGCAATCCTATGAAACCGTCGAAGCCGATGGGGACGTCAGTGTTCTCAGCGGTTCCCTCACCCTCAAATTCTAGGAGGCATGACCATGAAACTGAAAGCGTTATGCCTGGCCACCTCCGCAGCTCTTCTGGGTGCGTGCGGCGGTGAAGCCGGAGACCGACCCACCTACGAGAACTGGCAGATCGGCGAGGTCTATTACAGCTACCCCTATGATGGTCAGGAAGGGGTATCGCCGAAGAGCCCTTTGATTCTGCGCTTTTCCCACGAAGTCAGCGTGGATAGCAGTCATTTCACCCTGCTCAAGTGCCCGTCCCTGGGCGAAGCCTGTGAAGACACGGGCAGCAACCATGTGGCTCTGCGGGCGCCGCAATCCGTAGGGCAAGGCAAAGGGGTGGTGATTCAGCCTTCCGGGCCACTGGACCTCACCACTCATTACCGGCTGGTACTCAGCGGCATCGATACCGGTAATGGTGAAGCACAGTTCGAAGACGGCGGGCTGGATTTTGTGACCCGCATGTCTGCCAGCGGTCCTCTTTCCGGGCAGCAAATGGCCCCGGATCTGGCGATCAGCAAGGTCATCCCCAGTGGCGACCCACTGCAGTTCATGGATTTCTCTACCATTCGCCTGCAGTTCAATCAGCAGCTGGAAACCGGCTCGCTGGTGTATGGTGATACCGAGGCGGATGCCTCGGTGGAGCTGGAAGGCCCCGAGGGTACTGTGCCGGCCGTGCTGTTGGTGAAGGGCAATGCGGTGACCATTGATCCGATTGAGGATCTGAATGCTGGCGAGCAATACACCCTGAAGCTTACTGACGCTGTGCGGGGTGTGCAGCAGGATGGACTGACTGGCGGCTACAGCCAGACCTGGACGGCACGTAACTCCATGCCAAGAGCGACTCTGGTGCAGGAAGTGGTTCAGGCCAGTGAGGAAGCGGTCAATCCCTGTAATGCCCCCGATGCCATCAGCGCCATGCTGACTGGCTCTGCGATGAACTGTGTGCCGATCCAGTCCACGTTGCTGGGCGGCAAGGATGCCACCCTGCAATCCGGTGATGTTCGGGCCGAGCTGGCGTTTCTGCCTAACTACCCGGATGTCTCACCGTTGCGCATTGCCCGTAATAGTCTTCTGACCGGCAGTAACATCCAGGTAAACGTGGGTGGGGATGTGCCTGCGGGCATCGAAACCGGCGCTATCAAGGTGACCTTCCTTTCCGATGCTTCCGGTTATCTGGTGCCCAACCCGTACAGTGACTCCCATCAGGCTCCCAAGCAGGTAAGGCTGTTCATGGATGTGGCCATGACAGCGGAAAACCCGGAAGCCAACGGCGGGCTTAGCCAGACCCTCATGCACGTAGAGCTGAACGGCATGGCACTGGTCAATGATGGCCGTATGGAGATCGATGCAGTGGGCGTAGTCGAGCCCACGGTGCTCGGCCAGGAGCAGGCCTTTGGCTTGCTCAGCTTCCATATGAAGTCCTACCGTGATCAGGAAAATGCACCGCCACTGCTGCCGGACATGACCGCGCCGGTACTGCAATCCATGGTGCCTGAAGCCAACGACAGTGGTGTGGCAGACAAGGCGCGCCCTGGTGATCCGGTGATTCTGAACTTCAGCGAGCCACTGGATCCGACCACCCTGGTGGCCGGGCAGAGTCTGGATCTGCTCAGTGGTGGTGTCTCGCAGCCTTTCGATTGGGAGCTGGATGGTGCCACCCTGATCCTGCGCCCGCAAAGCTCGCTGGCCATGGGGTCGACCTATCAGGTGCAGCTCAGCGGTACAGTCACCGACCTGGCCGGTAATCCGTTGGCGCCACTCAATCGAGAGTTCAGCCTGCCAGCGTTGGTGGGCGAGGCAGTACCCCCAATTGCCCTTACCTCCTACCCGGGTTTCCCCTGTGCCAGTGACAATGAGCACTGGGAAATCGAGGCCGGTAACCATGGTTTCTGTCGTGGTGGGAAAACCGAAGACGACCGCAACCCGGTACCGCAGCTGCCGGCAGACCGTTCCATTCGGGTTAACTTCTCCCAGGATATGGATCCGGCCTCCATCGTGTTTGAAAACAGCGAGGCCTGTGGTGTCGGCAGTTTCCGGGTGGAAAAAGTGGAATCCGATGCGCAGGGTGCGCCGATCCGTTACGACGAGGATGGCAAGCGTAAGTATCACTGTGAGTCCGGTGTCACCGGTGAGCTCACCATAGGTGCGCGCAGTCTGGTGTTCACCCCGGATCAGCCCTGGGAAGAGGGTGTCAGCTACCGTTACATACTGATGAGTGTCAACGGCACCGGCAGCCAGCAGGCGAATGACTGCAGCAGCGGTGAGGCGATCTGCTCTGTGGCGGGCAAGCGTCTGCAGACCGCGGTGCTGGAGGCGCCTGACAATGATATGGGCGGTCCTAACATGCACCTTCACTTTGTGGGTGCGGCAGCCACAGACTCGGTGTTCCAGCCCCTGCGCAATCTCCCCACCGCGGATCTCAACGGTAACGGCCAGTTTGATGATGGCGAACCGGGTTATCAGGGCAATGGGGCCGGTGTGAATACCACCGGACTGGTGGTGGATGACTACGATGGTGACGGTATCCTCTCTGATCCAGAGTTGCTCTGCGATGTGCCGGAGCGCTGTGATATTCATGTAGTGGGGGCGCTGGATACGGAAGTGTTCGGGTCGGCGGTGTACCGGGATCTGCAATCCGGTGAAACCATTATCGACCCGGAAACCGGCGAGCCCATGCGGGCTGTCAGGGTGGGGCTCTACCCGACCATGATTCAGGCGTCCTCAGTCACGCTACTGGTGAAGATCATTGGTTTGATACCCAGTGAGACGCCTACTGAAACCCAGTACATGCGCATGCGATACAGCTGTGTGGCCTGGCCTGTCGATGCGGAAAACTACTGCGGCAAGACCAATCCTGATGGCAGTTTCGTATATGACGAGATCGAGCGTCAGGGGCTGATCCCGGGCTGGATTGTGGAAACCGAATCCGGTCCGGAATTCCGCACCGATGTGGAGGTGTATCTGGATGCACCTGACATGCATATCGTGCTGGATGGTTCTCATAGCCTGCACAGTGCGCCGCTGACACTGAACCTGTCCGGCCCGGTGACTTTCCTGCCGGACGGCCGCATGGTGATCGGTCAGCTCAACAGCAATGCGGTGCCGATTGATGTGAAGCTGGGTATCGAGCTTGGCTTTATTCCGTTGGCCAACCCGGAGATCAACCTGCAGATACCGCCTAATGGCCTGCATCTCCAATACCTGGGTGAGCCCATCAAGCAATAAACCCGGTTCAGGGATAAAAACCGGCCTTCGGGCCGGTTTTTTTTGGCCGCTTAGCGGCTGCATCACGCATCACGCAACATGCATCACGTAAACCCGGGTAACCCGTACTGTGGGAGTTTGCTTGCAAACGAAGCCTTTGCTGTCCCGCCAATAACACACTGATTACACAGCTTAACAAGTCCGCCAAGTCACACACCTTTCTCAACCATTCCCAACCTTTTCGCAACGGCTGTCGCCCGGGGCTTTTGTTTTACTTATTGCATATACATAGGCAGGAACAGGTCAGCTGGTGCATACCGTTCACCCGTTCTTCGCTGTAAAAACCCCACGCTCAAGAAGAGAGTGGAAATAAGCCGAATAACAAACGCCGGAGACCCAATATGTCCGTCAAACCCTTTAGCCGACTGGGGGCCGCAGCCCTGTTCTCGACCATGCTGACCGCCCCGGCTTTTGCCGCCATGGGCAACACTGCCAGCACTTACGGCCTGCTGCCCGTGGATGTGGGTTCGGCGCAGGCGCTTTCCCTGTTTAACACCCAGGCCTCGGCCCTCTACTACAACCCGGCCTACCTGACCCAGGACCCACGCGGTGAATTAACGGCGGGCCTGCTGCACGGTGAGCACGATCTGCGTGTGATCAGCAAGGGTAACCCCAGCGGCGGTGGCGCTGCTGTGATTCGTGACGGCGACAAGGCCAATGTGGCCGATACCCAGCAGCAGGTGATTGCGCTGAAAACCGATCTGACCGACATGCTTAAAGGTGACCACCCCCTCTATTTCGCGATTATCGCCGGGGTGGAGAAATTCGGTGAAGAAATGCTGGCCTTTGAGTCCCAGAACTCCCGTGAAGGCCAGTACATGCAGTACGGTCGCCAGCCGCTGTTCCTGAACCTGGGTGGCGGCCTGGAAGTGGCCAACGGGATTACCACTGGTGCCTCTGCTCACGTTTCCCTGCGCAACGAAGCGACTCTGATTGCCAGCGCCAATCTGGCCGGTGAGACCCAGTACGAAGAATTGAATGTAAAAGCCAAGCCGGTGATTCGCCCGATCCTGTCCATGAACCTGGAGTGGGACAAGATCTTCTGTGGCAATGACGACTGCGGCATTTTCTCCGGTCTGGAAAGTGCTGTGGCCTTCCGCGGCCACACCTCCGCCCGCACGGCTGTGGAATCCAATCTGACCATTCCGGGCACCGTGGTAGATCCGGGCATCACCGTGCTGATCGATACCATCGATTCCTACCAGCCGGACATCATCAGTGCCGGCCTGCAGTACCAGCTCTTCGATAACTTCCGCGTGGCGGCCAGTGTGGAGCAGCAAAACTGGAGCGATCTGGAAGAAGAGCTGGCCAAGGACACCGTCAAGGATCAGGCCCAGGCCAAGTTCAAGGATATTCTGGTGCCGCGTATCGGTGCCGAGCTTTCCATCAATGATCACATCAAGCTGTTCGGTGGGGTGGCCTACCATGAGAGCCCGCTGGAAAGCATCCAGACCCCGGACGTGAACTACTTCGACAATGACCGTCTGATTGTGGGCGTAGGTAGTGCCCTGATCATCAAGAACCCGCCGATCCTGGCTTACCCGATGCGTCTCGATTTCGGTTACCAGTATCAGCAGCTGGAAGAGCGTGAATTCGAGCTGACCACCACCCGGCCCGGCGTGACCAACCCCTACGAGTCCGTGAACACTGAAGGCGATGTCCATGTGTTCTCCGGTTCCCTCACCCTGAAGTTCTAACGGAGGCGCGACATGAAAAAGAACAAGACAGCCCTCATCGCATCAGCCATCGCAGCGGCCTCGCTGGTCGGCTGCGGCGGTGACAGTGCCAGCGTGAGTTTCAATACGCCCACGTTCAATGCGCGCAACCTGCATTACACCTATCCGCTGGATGATCAGCAGCAGGTGGCGCCGCGCACCATTGTGGCCCTGCAATTCAGCCACACGGTTAGTGCTGCAGCGGAAAATTTCGCCTTCACCGGCCCGACCGGTGAAGATGTGCCCTTTACTCTCGAGTCTGTGGCGGGCGGCAAGGGCGTTGTGCTGACCCCGACCCATGCACTCAAGCCGGCATCTGACTACAAGGTGGTCATGAATGGTGTCACTGTGCTGGGTGAGACCACCACCTTCAAGGATGGTGCACTCAACTTCACCACCCGTGCGGCTCTGGAGGGCCCGTTGGCCGGCCAGCGCACCAGCGATACCTTTGCCGTGTCTTCCCTGTTCCCGGACGACGACCAGTTCAAGAGCATGGACTTTTCCTCCTTCCGGGTACGCACCACCCAGCCCATTGATGCCAGCAGTGCGGTCTACGGCGATACTGTCAGCCTGATGAGCAACGGCGAAGTGGTGCCGGCCCTGATGTTGGTCGGCCGCACCGCTATCACCGTGGATCCCAAGGAAGACATGGTGCCGGGCCAGACCTACGAGCTGGTCATCAATGGCGTGAAGAGCGCCTCCGGTGACACCATTACCGCTTATTCTCACTCCACGGTACCGCAGGATACGACCTCGCCGACCACCGGTGAGCGTGCCGTACTGGTGACCAATGCGCCGCCGGCAGACCCGGATCTGGGTTGTCAGGATGAGGGTGTGCGCCTGTCCGAGCTGACCGGTCAGCCGATCAACTGTGTGCCGGTGATCGGTACCCTCTTGCAGGACAAGACCGTGTCCAAGCAGTCCGGTGATGTCTATGCCGAACTGGCGTTTGCGCCGAACTTCCCGGACGTGACGCCGCTGCGGGTCAAGCGCGGTGGTGTCCTGACAGGGGATGCCCTGGAAGTCTTTATTGGTGGTGAGGTGCCGGTAGGGTTCGATTCCGGTGAAGTGACCGTGCAGATTATCTCCGATGCCACCGGTTACCTGTTCCCCAACCCCAATGCCGAAAGCGACGATGCGCCCAAGCAGCTGCGTCTGTACATGGATATTGCCACCTCCACCGCGGATGCCCGCGCCAACGGTGCCTTTACCCAGAACATCATGCATCTGGAGCTGGTGGGGACGGGGCTGATCGAAAACGGCCAGCTCAACACCGACGCCATCACCGTGGTCGAGCCGCGGGTGCTGGGTGTGGAGAACAGCTACGGCGTGCTCAGCTTCCGCATGGAGTCATACCGGGACCAGGAAAATGCCCCCCTGCAGCCGGCAGATACGGTTAACCCCTTTGTGCCGGTGACTAATGTAGGCAATGGCGTCGAATTGTCCTGGCAGCCGGGTAACGTGGCTGACCGCATGGAGCCCGGTGAGCCCATCGTGGTTCACTTCAATGAAGCTCTGGATCCGGATTCCATTGTGGCCGGCACCAGCCTGCAGTTGACCAAGGGTGGCATGGCGGAACCCTTCAGCTGGGAGCTGAGTGGTAATGCGCTGGTAATTACCCCGGACGCGCCGGTGGATTACGGTGTGCAGTATGTGGTGACGACCACCCCGGCGATTACCGACCTGGCAGGAAATCCGCTGCAGATGCTGGACACCCTGGAAGGCGACAACAGCCTTGATTTCACCCTGCCGCAATACGTGGTCAACGATCCGGATGACGTGCAGCGCGGTCCTTTCGCGGCGACCGTGTACCCCGGTTTCCCCTGTGTTACTGCGGCGGCAGACCAGGCCACTATCGACAGCGGTTTCCAGGGCGCCTGTATTTCTTCCAGCCCGGAAGCGGAACAGGTGGTGATAGATTCCATGCCGATTGTGTCGTTGCCGGCAAACCGGGCCATCAGGGTGCGCTTCTCCCAGAACATGGACGCGTCCACGATCACTCTGGGTAACACCTTCAAGGTGGAAAAAGACAATGCAGGCTCCTGGCAGGCGGTGGACGGTGAACTGACCGTGGAAGCCCGTAACGTGACCTTTACCCCGGAGCAACCCTGGGAGCAAGGCGCGCTGTATCGGTACGTGATGGCGGGTAATGGCGGCGGCACCGGCTGTGCTGGCATCTGTTCCGCCGCAGGTCTGCCGTTCCAGAGTGCCCCCCTGTTGGGTGGCGGCCTTAAGGATGGTGGTCCGGACATGGAAATCCTGTTCAAGGGTGGCCCGGTACAGTTGACCACCTTCCAGCCGCTGGCCAACCTGCCCAGCGCGGATGTGAACAACAACTTCCAGATCGACAGTGGTGAGCCGGTACTGCCGGAAACCGCGACCCTGGATCCAGCCAACACCCCGGCCAACGCCACCTTTATCAAGCCCCGTGGCGATGGTGGTGGTGGTGACTTCGTGATTTCTGCCAACACCGGCTGTGGCTACGATGACCTGGCCAACACCCAGCCGACCCAGTGTGACAGCGACAAGATCATGTATGTGACCGGTCTGCTCGACACTGAAATCATCGACTTCGTGGAAGGCAAGGGTGTACCGGTGGTGATCTATCCGACCACCGTGGCGCTCACCAACCTGGATGCCACAGTCGTAGCGGGTCTGTCGCTGGATTCCGAGAGCACCATCGGTGGCCTGCTGGGTGCTCTGGGGCTGGATGGTCTCACCGAGGCACTGGGGCTGACCAACATTGGCTTGCTGCCCATCGAGACCTCCACCGGCCCGAACATCATGCGTGTGCGCTATGAACCGGCCGATCCGGTGAATGATCCCAATGGGCCGCGTACCGTGCCGCCGGTGGGCTTCATCACCGAAACCCCGGATGGACCGGTGTTCACCATCACCTTCAACCTGCTGTTCGATGCCCCGGCCCTGAGCGTGCCTGGCCTGAGCCACAACGTGAAGAGCCTGCCCATCGACAACGTGGTGCTGCAAGGTCCGCTGGACTTCCTGCCGGATGGCCGCCTGTTCATCGGGCTGCAGAACCAGGCCGCTCTGGATGTGGATCTGGAGATCTCCCTGGGTGATCTGGGTGCCGGCACCGTGCAGCTGCAGATCCCGCCGGGTGGCATCAACCTGAGCTACCAGAGCGTGTCCATTCAGTAATCGTCAATAATCTGCGAGTTTCCTTTCGCATGACTGTCCTTGCCCCGGCTTGCCGGGGCATTTTTTTGGCCGCGCTGCGGCTGCTGCACGCTTCACGCAACATGCAACACGCGAAAGACCAAACCGGGGGGCTGTACTGGGGGCTCTTGGTTTTGTAGGAGTCCATGCTCGCATGACGATCCGAGCGCCAGCGAGTAACGAGTTTCGAGTTGCGAAAGGCATACTGTCAGTACGATCGGGTTTTGCACTTCGCAACTTGCTCCTCGTACCTCGCCACTATCTTCATCACCCGCCATCACCGATGGAGAGGCCGCTGCTGCCCGGTAGACACCCTGTTACTGGCTCCGAAGCCCCACCTGTCCATCCCGCCACCCTATTCCCACAGGCTTCTGGCGGATATAATTGCCCCTCATTTGAGCAGTGGTGAAGTTATGGGTCATCGCACAGCCTTGTACGACGCGCATGTAGCTGCGGCCGGCAAGATGGTGGATTTTGGCGGCTGGGATATGCCGATCAACTACGGTTCCCAGATCGAGGAGCACCATGCGGTGCGCCAGAAGGCTGGCGTCTTCGATGTGTCGCACATGACCGTGGTCGATGTGGCCGGTGCCGGTGCCCGTGATTTCCTGCGTCATCTGCTGGCCAACGATGTGGATCGCATCGAGCCCGGCCGTGCTCTTTACAGCGGCATGCTCAATGAGCGCGGTGGCGTGATTGATGATCTGATCGTCTACAAGCGCGATAACGATTTCCGCCTGGTGGTGAACTGTGCCACCCGGGAAACCGATCTGGACTGGATGGAAAAGCAGGCCGGCGGTTTTGCCGTGGATATCCAGGAGCGCCCCTACCTCGCCATGCTCGCGGTCCAGGGCCCAGAGGCCCGCGCCATGCTGGCCGGTCTGCTGGAGGGAAACAAGGCGGATGCCGTGAACAGCCTGAAGATTTTCGGCTTCGCCGAAGACGGCGACTGGATGATCGCCCGCACCGGCTACACCGGCGAAGACGGCGTGGAAATCATGCTGCCCAACGCCGATGCAGTGGCCCTGTGGGATCAGCTGCTGGCGGCGGGCGTGGCCCCGGCGGGCCTCGGCGCCCGCGATACCCTGCGTCTGGAAGCCGGCATGAACCTGTACGGCAACGACATGGACGAGAATATTACGCCGTGGGAAGCCAACATGGGCTGGACTCTGGTGCTGAATGACCGTGATTTTATCGGTCGACAGCCGCTGCTTAACCAGCAGCAAAACGGCCACGCCGAACTGGTTGGCCTGGTACTGGAAGGCAAGGGCGTACTGCGCGCTCACCAGAAAGTGATTTTGCCCAACGATGAAGAAGGCGAGATCACCAGCGGCACTTTTTCACCGACCCTGGGCAAGTCCATTGCCCTGGCGCGTCTGCCCGCCGGTGCCAGCGGCAAGGTGGAAGTGGAAATCCGCAACAAGCGCCAGCCGGCCCAGGTGGTAAAAGCCCCCTTCGTGCGCAACGGCCAAGCGGTTTATAAAGAGATTTAAGCAACACGCGGCACGCTTCACGCAACACGCCTGGAGCGGCCACCGTAGGAGCTTGCCTGCAAGCGATCTTTTGATTTTCAGGCAAGATCGCCTGCAGGCAGGCTCCTACAGAAAATCATTCCATATTTTTCAGCGTGCGTGCGAAAAGCATGTTGCGTGCAGTGACTCAACAAGGAGAGCCAACAATGAGCGAGATCCCCGCCGAACTGCGTTATGCCAGCAGCCACGAATGGGCCAAAAATGAAGATGGCACAGTGACCGTGGGTATCACCGCCCACGCCCAGGACGCCATGGGCGACCTGGTATATGTGGAGCTGCCGGAAGTGGGTCAGGTAGTTGCCGCGGGCGACGAAGCCGGTGTGGTGGAATCCGTAAAAGCGGCCTCCGATATCTACGCCCCGGTGTCCGGTGAAATCGTGGAAATCAACGAAGCCCTGGAAGACGAGCCCGAGCTGGTCAACAGCGCCCCCTATGAAGGTGGCTGGCTGTTCAAGATCGCCATGAGCGAAGAAACCGATCTCGACAACCTGCTCACCGCCGACCAGTACCAGGCGCAGATCGAAAGCGAATAACGGCATTACCGTTATTCGCAGCGGCAAGCTACAAGCCACAAGCTGCAAGCTAAACCCTAACCCCGGTTTTCCTTGTCGCTTGAAGCTTGCAGCTTGTAGCTAGTCTCCAGCGTGAGTGAAGCGCTGCGGACCCAAAGCCAAACCCAACCTGACCAGGTACCCCCATGCCTTACATCCCCCATACCCCCGATGACGTGCGTGCCATGCTCGACGCCATTGGCGCCGACAGCATCGAAGATCTGTTCGATGAAATTCCCGCGCACCTGAAAGCGGCCGGCAAGCTGGACGCGCTGCCCGACGGTTTGAGCGAAATGGAAGTGACGCGTTTGATGAACGAGCGCGCCGCCATGGACGCGGGCGCGGTGAGCTTCATTGGCGCCGGTGCCTACCAGCACCATATTCCGGCAGCGGTATGGGAGATTGCCACCCGCGGTGAGTTCTATACGGCCTACACCCCGTATCAGGCGGAGGCCAGTCAGGGCACCCTGCAGGTGATCTACGAATTCCAGACCCTGATGACCCGCCTTACCGGCATGGATGTGAGTAACGCCTCCGTCTACGACGGCGCCTCTGGCCTGGCCGAAGCGGTGCTGATGAGCCTGCGCGCCAATCGCAAGAGCAAGTCCCGCAAGGTACTGGTGCCCACCGCCCTGAACCCGCGCTACACCGCCGCCACCAAGGCCATCGTGGAAAACCAGGATGTGGCGCTGGAGATGGTGGGCTTCGATGCCGCCACTGGCCAGACCCCGCTGGATGCGCTCAAGCCCTATGAAGGCGAAGACTATGCCGCCCTGGTGATCAGCCAGCCCAACTTCTTCGGTTCTCTTGAAGACGTGGATGCGCTCACCGACTGGGCCCAGGCCAACGGCATGCTGGTCATCGCGGTGGTCAATCCGACTTCCCTGGCGCTACTGACGCCTCCCGGTGAGTGGGGCAGCGACGGTGCGGATATCGTAGTGGGCGAAGGTCAGCCGCTGGGCGTACCGCTGTCTTCCGGTGGTCCCTACTTCGGCTTCATGTGCTGCAAACAGAAACACGTGCGCCAGATGCCCGGCCGCATCATTGGCCGCACTGTGGACATGGAAGGCAAACAGGGTTTCACCCTGACCCTGCAGGCCCGCGAACAGCATATCCGTCGTTCCAAGGCCACCAGTAACATCTGTACCAACCAGGGCCTGGCCATGACCGCGGCCACCATCTATACCTCTCTGCTGGGACCGGATGGCCTCACCAACGTGGCGGCCCACTGCCATGCCAACACCCAGGCACTGGCGGAAAAACTCACCGCCATCGCCGGCGTGGAGCGTGCCTTTACCGCTCCCACCTTCCACGAAGTGGTACTGACGCTGCCAAAAGAAGCCGATGACGTGCTGGCCCAACTGGCCGAGAAAGATGTGCTGGGCGGTGTCAGCCTGGCGAAAGACTACAACCTGCCAAACGCCATCCTGGTCAACGCCACCGAAGTGCACAGCGAAGGCGATCTGGATTTGTTTGCAGTGGCTTTGAAGGAGGTGCTGGCATGAGCGAGACCAAACTGATTTTCCAACTGTCTCACCCGGGCCGCAGCGCCGTCTCCCAGGCGCCGAAAGCACTGGCAGAAGACAAGCTCAGTGCCATTCCCGCGCAACTGCGCCGCAAACAAAAGCCGGCCCTGCCGGAAGTGTCCGAAATGCAGGTGGTGCGTCACTATACCAACCTCTCCAGCAAGAACTTCGCCATCGACAAGCAGTTCTACCCGCTGGGCTCCTGCACCATGAAGTACAACCCCCGCGGCGCCAACCGTGCCGCCATGCTGCCGGGGTTCCTGAACCGCCACCCGCTGGCGCCGGAAAGCCACAGTCAGGGTTTCCTCAGCTGCATGTATGAGCTGCAGAACTTCCTCAAGGAAGTCACCGGCATGAAGGGGGTATCCCTCGCGCCCATGGCCGGCGCCCAGGGCGAGTTCGCCGGTGTGGCCATGATTCGCGCCTACCACGACGCCCGTGGTGACGACGAGCGTACCGAAATCCTGATCCCGGAAGCCGCCCACGGCACCAACCCGGCCACCGCTGTCATGTGTGGCTACAAGGTGCGTGAAGTGCCGGTAGGCAAGGATGGCGACGTGGATCTGGAGGCGCTGAAAGCCGCCTGCGGTCCGCAGACTGCCGGCCTGATGATGACCAACCCCAGCACCTGTGGCGTGTTCGAACGGCAGATCGAAGCCATCGCCAAGACCGTCCACGAAGCCGGGGGCCTGCTCTACTATGATGGCGCCAACCTGAACGCCATCCTCGGCAAGGTGCGTCCCGGCGACATGGGCTTCGACGTGATCCACATGAACCTGCACAAGACCTTTGCTACCCCGCACGGCGGCGGTGGTCCTGGTGCAGGCCCGGTCGGTGTGTCCGAACGTCTGCTGCCTTACCTGCCCACCCCCATGGCAGGCCAGCGTGATGACGGCAGCTATCACTGGATCGATACCGATATCCTCGGCACCAGCATCGGCCACCTCAGTGCCTTCATGGGCAACGCGGGTGTTCTGCTGCGCGCCTACTACTATGCTCGTTCCCTGGGACGTGAAGGCATGATCCGGGTGGGCGAGTTCTCCACCCTGGCAGCCAACTACCTGCTCAAGCGTCTGGAGGCCATCGGTTGCACCGCCGCCTACCCGGATCGCCGTGCCAGCCATGAATTCATCCTTACTTTCGCCAAAGAAGCGAAAGAGCTGGGTGTGACCGCCATGGATATCGCCAAGCGCCTGCTGGACTACAACCAGCACGCACCGACCACCTACTTCCCGCTGCTGGTGCCGGAGTGCTTCCTCATCGAGCCCACCGAAACCGAAAGCAAGGAAGCCCTGGACGAGTTCGTCGATGCCATGGCCGCCATCCTGGAAGAAGCACGCACCGAACCCGACATGGTCAAGGAAGCGCCCTTCACCCAGCCAGTGCGCCGCCTGGATGACGTGAAAGCTGCTCGCGAGCTGGATCTCACCTGGAGCGAATAAGCCCCTGTGGGAGCTTGCCTGCAAGCGATAAAAACCCGGCGCAAGCCGGGTTTTTTATGCCGCTTCGCAGCGTGCAACACGCTTAACGCCATGCAGCACGCAAAGATCAAAAGCGGATTTACCACAGAGGGGACAGAGTTCACTGAGGGCGGATTGCCAAGTATTGCTGTTCCTGTTGTAGGAGCCCCTCTGGAGGGGCGAACAAACCCGGGATCAAAATCCCCTTCGTTAAGCAAGCTGAATCTCCCACCTACCTACCCCCGATCGAGCGGACTGATCACTCCCAGTCCGCCCCGGTTCATCACATGCAGGTAACGCTCGGTGGTGGACACGTCACTGTGGCCCAGCAGCTCCTGAACGGTGCGGATGTCGTAGCCGCTTTCCAGTAATCGTGTCGCAAAGGAATGTCGGAAAGTGTGCGGGCCGCAGAGTTTGACGAGGCCGACTTCCTGAGCGGCTTTCTTGATATGTTTGCGAATGGTGTCAGGATGATGGTGATGGCGGCGAATGATTCCGGTTTGCGGATCTTTCGCAGGTTCGTTGGAGGGGAAAATGAACTGCCAGCCAAGCTGTGATGCTTCTCCAGAATACTTTCTGGCCAGCGCATGCGGCATCCAGGCGGGGCCGACACCATTCTGTCGATCATACTTGTAATAACTGCTGGCGAGATTTATCTGAAGCTTCAGCCGGTCATGAAGTTGATCAGAGAGAACGGTTATCCTGTCCTTGTTGCCTTTTCCTTCCCGAACAATCAATTGCCCCTGTCCAAAATCGATATCCTTGATACGGAGTCGCAGTGTCTCTGAAACCCTCAGGCCTGAGCCGTACATTAATTCAGCCATAAGTTTGAAAGGATCTGAGAGCTGATCGATAACAGCGCGTGCTTCCTCATCAGTAAATACAACAGGGGGCCGGCGATACTGGCGAGATCTGCGAAATTCCAGGGGAGGAAAGTCAATTTTAAGGAACTTTCGATAAAAGCAATTAAGGCTGTTGAGTGCGACCTTTTGTGTGGCGGGGCTGCATTGGCGTTGAGTTGCCAGGTAAGTCAGAAAGGCTTCAATCTCAGGGGTACTCATTTCTCGAGGATGCCTAAGATTGTGATAACGAATATATGTCACAACCCAGTGAACATATGTCTGTTCGGTCTGATACCGATAATGATTGGCGCGAAGCCAGGAACGAAATTGGTCAAGAAGCTTGACGGGCTTTTCAGGCACATTGACAGGGATATCTCTGGTGCGACTACTCATGCTGACCTCCATGTGTGATGTCAGATTGAGCTCACGATGAGCCGTGCTCAACGGAACGACGCCGAAATAGTTGTAAGAGATCTCTTAAAATTTGTTAAGTCATTGAAATATAGAGCCCGGGACGGCTTAATCTGAAGGGCCGAGTGCGGGAAATAACCCGCTGCTTCGAGTTTTGTCAGTTGAGAATTGTTCTTGTTTTTCCAATAACTGGCTGAGTAAATTGAGATTAAATGTATTTCATCGCTATCTTCGCGAAGAAATATGTCGAAAAAAGATATGTCGAACGATTCGACTGAATACGCTGTTATGAATTATGGGGAAGAGATGAGAGAGATCGAATATGGCTACGGCATAATGGGGTATGCGCTTCGATATGCTGGCCCCCTAGTGTTCGTGTTCATGATAGGTGTATTCCTTTTTGTGGACTACCTAATACTGGCAAACCTAGCAGAAAACGGGCTAGGCCTTGATGTCGCCTTTCTTTTTGCTACCTCTATTGTGGTGATCCCGATTTGTTTGGGGTCGGCATGGATGTGCGTAATGTATGGTCGATAACTCACGCGCTCTTATACAGTTGGCCATAATACATTCAAAGTATTTGAGAAAGGTCGAGTTCTTAGTTCAATTGATATTGGTGAGGCAGAAATACGATACAGGTGGCCATTTATCACATTCCTAATTTTTCATGATGATCTGGATGGTGGTGCGGTGGCGATTATGAACAATGCGCGTCACGAATCAATAGAGTTTTCCTCGATAAAGGAGGTCCTCCTTTCTATGGAAAACACAACCAAGGTTATATGGTGATTCATAACAAGCGGCTGCATCGGATAAATTTCCGCTGTCACCCTTTGTGCATAAGGCCGCACAAAGGTCGCCATCAAAAATTTACCCGGTGAGCCGGGCGTTAAATGGCTCTGCTTTATTTATTCCAGAGCAAGATTCCAAGTTGGTGCCACAGTCATGCTTTTGGATGCCGTTAGAAGAATATGAGGTTGTGACTCGGCTTTCCCGTTCGTTGTGGGCGGCCACATTTGAGGTTGGGGGTGTCTTCAGGGTTTGAGTCCTTGCAGGTGCCATAAATGTAGTCTGGTTCGCAGGCTCACACCTTGGTTCTTGGGTAGGCTGGTGTGTCACCACTTAACCAGGCAAGGCAAGCGGACCTTCGGCCGCTGCTCGCGGCGTTATGGCTTGAGGAGAGTATGCGCATAATTCTGCTAATGTCAGTATTAATATTGAGTGCATGTGCTCCTTATTACACGACAAAGAAGCCAGAGATAAATTTTCGTGTTACAGATGCGAATGGTCTGCCTATAAAGGATGCCACTGTTAAATTCGCAACAGTAGTTTATCCCTACGGCGATTTGCTCGAATCTGAATCACTTAAAACAGATGAAAATGGTGAATGAAAAGTAGAGAAAGACGCATACTGGCAAATGGTCGTCTTTACGTTACATGGCTCTAAAAGCTATAGCTGGAACTTCTGTGTAGAGAAGGATGGGTACTCAGCATCAGCGATGAATGATGTTTCATCATCAGGTATTGGGAAGTTAGCTGAGATAAAACTAACACAAAGCGAGGGAGTGACTTTCTGTAAAGGAGAGCACTTCCCAGCTAGATATGAAGTTAGCCATAACAAGTAGCTGCAATGGACTGTCAAACCTGTCACTCAATTTGCTACGCAAATACGTGCCAGCTTTGCCAGCCGCTGAGCTAGGCGTTATAGCGAAATTAACGTGGGGTAGGGGTTTTGAAAAATTTTCTTCTTGTGGCTGTTTTGGGTTTTGCTGCGTGGAGTTACTACACAAATAACATGGATACGGGTACAAGTGCTGTAATCCATCCGTATGCCATGGATAGGGAAGCAATGGNAGCCGAATTTTTCACAAGAAACTGCCCGAATACAAAGATGGATGGTGATAGAGACGGGATACCTTGTGAAAACGATTCCCGGTTTTGATAGCGGGTGCTATAACAAGCGGCGCCAGGCAGACCAAATTTCCGCTCCTGCGTCGCTCCAATTTTCCTGCTGCGCCGGGCGTTAGATGGAAATTCGATGAAGCTGATTACTGTTTTGATGGTTCTTGTGTCTTTGAGTGGCTGTGTTGGAGGCTACATCATTACGACTGAATCTACGGAGCAGAGGTTTGTACACCTACAGGGAAAAAATAAGTGGGTGGTAGAGGATAAAGAAAGTGCAATTGCGTATTTAGGGATGCCAGATTCAACGAGAACGACTAAAGAGGGAGGTGAGGTTTGGACCTATCGTGAAAGCTTGGCTTGGAGAGGCGCTGCGCTTGTTATGATTGTACCAATACCTTTACTCATCCCTTTAGGCTTCAACGAGTTAGAGCTCCGCTTTTCTGAATCAGGAAGATTAATAGAGGGAAAGCTGGATGGCGCCAAGGAAACTGGTTGCGCAATATTCTTTCCAATTCCCGAATGCATTCCAGATAATTTTGTATAACTATCTGTTTTCTATGCGAGATCATTAATCATCTAACAAGAAACTGCAGCGGATCAAATTTCGCTGCACTCAATTAGTCCGCTGAGTTTGGCGTTAATGCGATAAGGCAGGAGCATGGAGGGAGGTGTGAGGCTCGGGTTTCTACTTTTTTCTGCATATTTAATGTGTGGTTGTGCATTCTCTCAGAGATGGGAAGGTCATTATCCCAATGCGAATGTAGGATGGACCAATGCTGATGAGTTTGGTTTTAGTCGGCTAAACTGTTCGGGAGAGAAGATTACAGCCTTTCCTCTCTATAGGCAGAGTTTCACTTTCTTTGGCCCTGCTTTGCTGCCAGTGATCCCATTTTACTGGCCTTTTCAGAGACCCGATTTGGTATTGTCTATAGAAGCAAGAGGTCAAAAGGAGTGCCCATTGATTAGATCTGGCGATCGTGTTTATACGGCAGAGCCTGGTAATTGGCGACAGTGCAGCTATCACGTCGGCAGGATCACTGAGAGCGAACATTTCGAAGTCTCATCAGAAATTTACGAATGTGGCAACAATGATTTCAGTTATCAGAGAGAGATAGAGTGGAGAACGGATTTGCTTTGGGCCGATTTTGATTAGCTCTTCTCTCAAATTAGATGGTTAAGGCCATTAACAAGCGGCGGCAGGCAGACCAAATTTCCGCTCCTTCGTCGCTCCAATTTGCCTGCTGCGCCGGGCGTTAGGTGAAGATAGCTATGAGATTCTGGCCTATATATCTGGCACTTATCTCATCGGCCATTGGCTGTGCTGTAGCTATATGGTTCGGTGTGGTTGCTTCAGTGGGGGTGGGCGTGCGTTTTCTGGACACTCCATACGATAGTTATCCGCCTGATGTTAAAGCGTATTTAGAGGTTCTCTCTGGTGGGGTGATTTTGGCCGGTTCAATTTTCATCCTGCAGCTAGTAGCTATGGGGTTTGTATACTTGGCCTACCGTAGAGAAAAGCACCTAACAAGAAACTGCAGCGGATCAAATTTCGCTGCGCTCAATTAGTCCGCTGAGTTTGGCGTTAGAAGCAAAAGGGAATAGGCACTAATGAACTTGAAGATCAGCGAGCAATACGAAGACTTGGCGACTGAATGGCAGTATCAGATGATACTTATATTGAAGAAGGCGCTAGCGAAGTTTGGAGTCGACGAAAACCAAGCGAAAGAAATTGTAGGTGAATTCGCCTTCGATTTTTCAATGCTCCATGATCAAGGTGAAATTAAGGTCGAAGGAAATTCGTTCAATCCTCGAATCAGCTTCGATGACTTTTCAGGAAACCTTATTTTATCCGATGAGGAAAGTAATCTTCACGAGTATGCGTTTGGAAGCACCAGTGAAGCTTATGGCGAGTAAGCTTCTAACAAGTGGCGCCAGTCGGACCCAGTTTCGCTCGTGCCTCGCTACACTGGCCCGCTGCGCCGGGCGTTATGACTCGCAGGGATGAAATGGTTTTTTTAGCAAGAATAACTGCGCTACTAGCAATCAGCTTGCTTTTGATTTCCTGCGGTGATCGGGAGGATGTCCAGATTAGGGAGAATTTTTGGCGAGCCAAATTGGAGCATTTTTCGCCGGTTGGAAAAACTAAAGATGAACTGTTTGAATGGCAGAAGAGCAATAATGTTCCGCTAAGCTCATTCCCAAATGAGGAAGGCGTGATTCTGGAATCTATTGAAGGTGATGGTTTTGTTTGCGGAACCTGGAATGTTCTCCTTTCGATCGAAATGGACTCGAATGGAAGAATAGTCAATTACAGCGTAAAGAGTTCGGGGTCATGTCTGTAGCACAAAGTCATAACAAGCGGCGCCAGGCGGATCAAATTTCCGCTCGTTCCTCGCTCCAATTTGCCTTCTGCGCCAGGCGTTAAGCATCAGAGAAATATGGAAGTGAGAGGAGTGGATAAACCAATAACCGCTTATATCTTATGTTTGTATTTGGTCGGAGCGGCTATTTATAGCTTGGCAGGGCTGTCTTGGTCGGCTCCTCCTGCCTTGTTGATGATGGCGGTCATCTATCAACTCTTAAGGTTGGCGGCAGGCGCTGCATTGTTCTTCCGCTTCGGTATTGCTCCATATTTATTGGTGGTGATTCTGCTGTGGTCGGTTGTTGCAACACTCCAAGGTTACAGTGTGCATCCACTATCTCACCAATCTATATATGTAATTATTTATACGGTGGTCAGCATAGTATTCCTTGCCTCTATTGCTCTATATTCATTTCACTTAAAGAGGAAAGGTTATTTTTTGGGTGGGAAAGGTGCTTAACAAGCACCTCCAGGCCGACCTTCGGCGGCTGAGGTGGGCGTTATGTGGTGTGGATAGTGAAAAATGAAAAAGTTTCTGCGAGTCCTTAGCGGAATACTAGGCGTCTGTGGAATTGGTTTTTTTGGCCTCATGCTTTACGCCGTTGCGGTTGACCTTTCTCACTTTTCAGGTCTTTTTATAAGTGCAGTATTTCTGGCGTATGGTATTGGTGGTGAGAAAGCAATCGGGGCTGTGTTTCCAGGGTTGCTGAGGAGTAAGTGGTAGCCAGTCACACATAACAAGCCAAGGTAGTGGGACATGTTTTGTTTCGCTGCGCTCAAAACACAAATTATGCCCCTGCTTGGGGCGTTATTTTTTGGGGAGGGTGTGAATGCGAAAGCTGTTCAGCACCATTGATAGAACAGAAGCTTGGAATGCTAAATTCTTGCTGGAGTCGAATGGGGTTCCCATCTATATCGGTGGAGAACACACTGGCCCAGCCCCAGGAGTGGTGGTTTCAGATGCTTATACCGTATGGGTTTGTCTGGATGAGCAGTTCGAAGATGCTTATAGGTTTATGGAGGATGACTCGCACGAGATTTCATGCCCAATAAACGTTGATGAATTCTATAGAGCCACTGAAGAAGCGAAAAAGGAAAAAAAGCCATGGAGCTCAGATAGAATAATGCTTCCACTAATGGCTGCTGCAGCTCTTGGTTTTGTAGCATGGATTGTTAGTCGAATTTCGGAAACATAAAAAGAGCCTGCAAACCGACCTTGTAGCGCCCCCGCTTTAACGTACAGCAAGAGAGGCAAGCATGGATAAAGTGGTCCCGGTTCTTCTGGTGCTGACTGGCATCATTCATCTTTTGCCGGTTGCTGGTGTTCTGGGTGGGAAGCGTCTTGCTGCTTTATATGGTATTTCGTTGAATGACCCCAATACTGAAATTCTGATGCGTCACCGGGCCAGCTTGTTTGGGCTTCTTGGCCTGTTCCTGGTATATGCGGCGTTCCAGCCTTCGTTGCACGTCTTGGGGATCGTTGCGGGGCTTGTCAGTGTGGTGTCCTTTATCGCGATTGCGTGGTCGGTTGGTGGCTACAATCGGGCTGTTCGAAAGGTGGTTGTCGTAGATGTCATTGCCTGCATCGCTCTCGTTGCTGCGGGTGCAATTCATGTGTTCACGGCGAGCCAGTTTTAAAGTATCAAGGGATTGGTTCGCTGCGTTTTACCGGGTGCCTTTGGATACCGTTATTGCGGATGTTGGCTCCCCCCCCCTCTATACATAAGTCTCACACTTGCAGATGACATGATTCTGTCAATCAGGGTTATACTCAAAAAGTAATATCCTTATTGCCCGGGATGGCTTGGGTGTAACGCTGATTGCTGTGTGATGACGTTANTTGCCTGCATCGCTCTCGTTGCTGCGGGTGCAATTCATGTGTTCACGGCGAGCCAGTTTTAAAGTATCAAGGGATTGGTTCGCTGCGTTTTACCGGGTGCCTTTGGATACCGTTATTGCGGATGTTGGCTCCCCCCCCCCTCTATACATAAGTCTCACACTTGCAGATGACATGATTCTGTCAATCAGGGTTATACTCAAAAAGTAATATCCTTATTGCCCGGGATGGCTTGGGTGTAACGCTGATTGCTGTGTGATGACGTTATGATGCTGCGCTTGTCATGGAACGCTCTGCTGGCAGGGGGAATCCTGCTGCTTCCTTCATTTTCTTATGCTGCCCCAGATGCCGGGGCCCTTCATCAGGATCGCAGGGCGCAGCCGGGCCCTTCGCTGGAGGCGGATCCTGACGTTAATCTCGATATTGAACCCTCTTCATCTTCTGCTCAGCCTGCGGAATCACCAGGGAGTGTTTTCGTCCAGGGCTATACCGTGCATGGCAATACGTTATTGAGCCAGGCTGAACTTGAGGCGGTGCTTCAGCCTTTCAGTCAGCGCATGCTCAGTGTTGCCGAGATTCATGATGCTGCTGCTGCCTTGCAGCAACGCTATATCGATACGGGCCTGTTCGCTGCTGAAGTGGTTATTCCGCCACAAATGCTGGAAGACCCTCCGGTCGTTGCGCTTCACGTCTATGAGGGCCGGATTGCAGATAATGGGGTGTATCTGGTCAATAGCGGTGAGCGGGTAAAGGACAGTGTGATTCACCGTATTGTGGTTAAGAACCTTGCCACGGGTACGCCATTGAAGCGGGCGCCCATGGAGCGGACGATGCTGCTGATCGGGGACTTGCCGGGAGTGGAAGTGAAAGGCGCGTTACTGCCCGGGGAGGTCGCCGGGGAAGCCTTGCTTCAGCTGGAAACCACTGACGAACCGGCTATAAACGGTGACCTGTATATCGATAACTTCGGTGACTACTACACCGGGGAAATGCGTGTGGGGGGATCGCTGTATTTTAACAGCCCCACCCGTCAAGGTGATCAGCTGATTCTCGACATGGTCACCAGTGGCGAGGGGTCGCAATACCTCTATGGTGAGTACAGTTTACCGGTCGGAGGCAATGGCCTGCGTCTTGGTGCGAGCCTGGATTACCTGAATTATGAACTGGGGGAAGAGTATGAGCCCTTTGATGTCATGGGAGACGCCTATGAGGCGGCTCTCCTTGCCCGCTACCCCTTGATTCGTGCCCGTCACCATAACCTGCGTTTCAATACGGCGGTATCGAGTCTGCGCATGCATGATGAGGATAATGTGATTGGGGAAAGTGATCGTCGTGTGGACAAGTTAGCCCTTGGCCTGCACGGAGACCGGGAGTTCAATCTTTTCAGGGTGGCGGAATTCTCCTATGGCCTGGGCGTGGATGTCGGTCGTGTCGATATTCTGGGTGATGATAATTACCTGGCTTTTGATCAGGCGTCCTCGGACACGGAAGGGAATTTTGCCCGATTCAATTATCATGTTGCCTGGCTGCAACACCTTGGCGGAGCCTGGTCCAGTTTTCTGATGATCAACGGACAGGTTGCCAACGGGAATCTGGATACCTCACAAAAACTCTACCTGGGTGGCCCGTATGATGTTGCCGGGTATCCCGTGAGCGAAGCCAGCGGGGATGAAGGTACGCAGCTGCATATTGATATTCGGCGGGATTTTGCAGATGTGTTGTTTCACAGCGATACCCAGATCTCTCTCTTCTATAGCCAGGGGTGGCTCACCCTGTTTAACGATACCTGGCCTGGCTGGGAGGGCGGTAACCCCCAGATCGAGAACCGCTTCAGCCTGAAAACTGTAGGGCTGAGTTCCCACAGTACCTGGCGAAGCCGGTATCAGTTACAGCTGATTGTTGGCCGTCAACTTGGTGATAATCCTGGCAGTGACCCGCTAACGGGGGAAGATACTGACCGATCGGATTCGGATTATCGTGCCTGGGCTCAGCTGGCCTATTTTTTCTAGGAGGCGAATATCATGAAACGTTTTCTTGTCATCGCAATCCTGGGCTGGAGTGAGTGGGCGTTGGCGTCTGCGAATTGTCAGCACTCTCAATCGTGGCAGTGCCAGCAACAAAATGGCGGCAATGTCGGCGCTCAATTGAATACCAATGCCGCGGGTGGCTCGCCGACGGGAGTGTTGCCTCCCGCTGGAGGGGGAGGTACTGGCACCCAGCCAGTTTCGGTTGTTCCGGTGGGTGTTTCGGCCACGACAAACAGCGGAACCAGTGGGCCCGTTGCCCCTCACAAGTTGAAGAAAATCAAGGCGTCACGTCCGACCGCCCCTCCGTTGCCGCCGACGCCGCCACTGCGTCTTCATCCGGATGCGGTTCCCGTGCCCATGACCGTTCAGGCCCCCCCGCTTCAGCAACAGGGTGGAGGGAATGGAAATCCAACCCCCTTGGTGCCCGGGCAGACAGTGATTGTGCCGCCGCCGCAGCAGGGCACGGCAACGCCGACACTGGCGCCGACGCAGCCGACACCGAATCCGGTGCCGGGTCAGGTGGTGATTGTGCCGCCGCCGCAGCAGGGCACGGCAACGCCGACACTGGCGCCGACGCAGCCGACACCGAATCCGGTGCCGGGCCAAGTGGTGATTGTGCCGCCGCCGCAGCAGGGCACGGCAACGCCGACACTGGCGCCGACGCAGCCGACACCAAATCCGGTGCCGGGTCAGGTGGTGATTGTGCCGCCGCCGCAGCAGGGCACGGCAACGCCGACACTGGCGCCGACGCAGCCGACGCCAAATCCGGTGCCGGGTCAGGTAGTGATTGTGCCGCCGCCTCAGCAAGGCAATGCGACCCCGATGCTTGTTCCCGGCAAAGCCACGCCACCAGGGAGTAGTGGTCCGACAGGGGGGGGAACGGGGCCAGCCACGACCTCCCCGGTGCCTCAGGTGGGGCAGACAGGCGGTGGCACACCTGCTCAGGGGCTGCTCATTCTGAATAACGGCAAGCTTGATCAGAGGACTGTTGTTCACAAAGACAATGCCCGGACATTGCAGCCGAAAGTGCAAACCTTTGATCGCGATGTTCAGGCGTTGCATCTTGAGGTGGCGGGCATTCGTGTACCGGAAATGGACTACAACTTTATTGAGCGTCCAGTCGCGCCATCAGGTACTTATGTCTTTTACTTCGACTTTGCCAGTGCGGTGATTCACCAGGAGCAAATGCCGGTCTTTGATCGTATTGTGGCAACCTATAACAACCGCGGTACGCCGATTACGGTTATCGGTGAAACGGACGGCTTCGGTAGCCATGCCTACAACGATGCACTGGCAAGGCATCGCTCCGGGATCATTATTGAGGAGCTGATTCGCAGAGGGATTCCCGCCAGCCACATCAGTGAGCATTATGAGGTGCGTTGTTGCCGGCAAGATCTGCCGTTGCTGGATTCCGTAGCGAAAGCCCGAGGTGATCGTATTACCTGGGTGCATTTCGATTGACAAGGAGCAGGGCCCTGCCTGCAGGGTCCTGCTCTTCTTCTCATGCCACCTGACTATCCGGCCCCACCAGCTTCACCTTCTTCTTCGGCTTTCGGCTGAACTGGTCCACGTTGTCCAGAAAATCATTCGCCCAATATTCGATGTCGTAGTGTTGAACGGCACTGAATGCTTCGTCCAGACGGGCGCGGGCGTCGGTGGCACTCATGGAAAGCGCCAGATAGCAGGTATCTGCCAGCTCCAGTGGATTATGCGGATTAGTGAGGATGGCGCCACGCAGTTCGGCGGCGGCGCCGGTGAATTCCGATAGCACCAGTACGCCGCTGCCCTGGGTCAGGCCCTGGGTGGCCACGTATTCCTTGGCGACCAGGTTGAGGCCATCACGCAGCGGCGTGATCCACATGACATCGGCCATGGCGTAGTAGCTGACCAGTTCCTCGAAGGGGAAGGCGCGGAAAAAGAATTGCACCGGGGTCCAGCCGACCCGGGCGAACTGGCCGTTGATGCGGCCCACCGTCTGTTCGATCTGCTGCTGCAGTTCGTCATAGATACGCATTTCCTTGGCGGCCGGCACGCACACGGTGAGCAAGGTCACTTTGCCCAGCAGCTCCGGGTTATCGGTCAGCAACCGCTCATAAGCCACCAGTTTTTCCAGAATGCCCTTGGTGAAGTCGAGCCGTTCCACGGACAGGATCAGGCGGGTGCCTTTTAGCTGTTCGCGCAGTTCCTGCATGCGCGTGCGGGTTTTCTGATCATCCAGGACGGTCTTGATGCGATTGAGATCAATGCCGACCGGATGAGCGCCCAGGCCGATGTAGCGGTCGTTGACCTTGATGGTCTTGGTCATTTCATCCAGGCCCACGGCGCAGCCATAGGTAAGAAAGCGCGGTGCGCAACCCACTTTTTCGACCACTTCCAGCGGCGTGACACCGCGTGCCACATCAACAAAGTTTTCTGCCTGGCGGGGAATGTGGAATCCCACGTAATCACACTGCAGCAGGCTGCCGACAATCTCCCGGCGCCAGGGCAGGACGTTGAACACATCTGCGGACGGGAAGTAGGTGTGGTGGAAGAAGGCGATGGTTACGTCCGGGCGCAGTTCGCGCAGGTAAGCCGGTACCATCCACAGGTTATAGTCGTGAATCCAGACGGTGGCGTTCTCCGCGGCTTCTGCGGCGGTACGTTCGGCGAACATCTTGTTCACTTTCAGGAACACTTCCCAGTGCTCTTCCTTGAAGCTGGCCCGTTCCCAGAAGGTGTGCAGGGTGGGCCAGAAGGCTTCCTTGGAAAAGCGCTTGTAGAAGATGTCGATGTCGTCCTTGTTCAGGGGCACGCGGGCGGCCACCAGATTGGGGAAGCGTTCGGCGTCCACTTCGGTGTGGGTCTGGAAATCTTCCGGGTCGCCATCGTGGGCGGACCAGGCTACCCAGGAGCCGGCCTTGGCGTCATCAAAGAAGCTCAGCAGGGTCGGGATGATGCCGTTGGGAGATTTGGGACGGTGGCGTACTACCTTGCCGTCAATCACGGACTCTTCGTAGGGCAGGCGGTGATAGACGATCACCAGATCGGCCTTGCCCGGAGTGGCAATATCGCGGACTTCGGTGTCTACGCCGGCGGGGCCGAGAAAACCAAAGTAACCCAGCGCTTCCAGGATGCCGCCACAACCCGGTGATGGCGCATGCATGACGCGGGTGCTGTTCTCGGTGGCTTCCAGCAGGGCCGGTTCGGATTCACCGACACAGACCCCTTTAAAGCCATGTTCGTACATGGACAGGTCATTGAGAGTGTCACCTGCCACCAGGACTTTTTCGATATTGATATCCAGATGCTTGACCAGATTCAACAGGGTCTTGCCCTTGTTGATGCCCTTGGGCAGCACATCAAGATAGCGATCTGCAGAATAAAGCAGGTCGCAACCGAGGTCCTCGACCATGGTTTCCAGTGCGCTGTCGATTTCATCGGCATCACAAAAGTAGGAGCAGCGGCGTTCCTGTGGCACATCCTGGCGTTGCAGGGAGGCGGAGACTTGCTCGACGGCATTGCCGACAATATGTTCGCCGGGCCAGATGTTGTCGATGTGGCCCTGGATGGGTTGTACCGGTTGCAGGGTTTCACCATCCACAATGGTGCAACCCACATCGCAGATAATGTATTGCGGGGTCGGGATGGTGGGGTCAGACAGAAGCGGCAGCACGGATTCGAGGCCGCGTCCGGTGACAAAGACCAGATCGATATCCGGGTGGGCGGAGATCAGTTGATAGAGTCTGGAGCGGCTTTCTTCGTTGCCGCCCAGAAATGTACCGTCAAGATCCGTTGCTAAAAGCATCATTACCTCGCTGTGAAGTTAATATCCTCCAGTATTGCGAGTTCACAATAGCGCTGACTCAGAAGGGATAGCTTGAGAGTCAGTACGCATTGCCAATTTAGCAGCCGGATGCGGGACGATGTAGGACGTTGTAGATGGTAGCTCCGCATCAGAAGGGAACAATGTGCCGGCACCGCGGTGCTAACTGGCAATCTGTTTCCTGAAGGTAGTGGTGCATAATCTGTGCCGGGTGGTGGTTTTTTGTTCTGAAATTACCTTTTGGTAAATGGCTGAAAGGCAGATGCCGTGTGGGGTTGCGGTGGTTACAAAAAAGTGGGCATCCATAGTGTATTGGGCGGGCTGTGACGGAAATATTGCAGCGGTTTTCGGGTGATTGTGGGGCGTTTTATGGTGTTGGTGCATGCTGTTGGATCCAGGGTGCGTACCGCTGTAGGAGCTTGCCTGCAAGCGATCCGAGCCTAAGCGAGGTAAGGATTCAAGAAGCGAGTTTTGAGTGCCGAGTTCCGAAAGGAAAAAAGCAACAATCAGGTACGAGGTTTGAGGTTTTTCCTTTCGACACTCGTTTCTCGCAACTCGAAACTGATTTCCTCGCTTATGCTCGGATCGCCTTGCGAGCAAGGCTCCTACATGGGCGGGGGAGGGGCGATAGGCGGGGAGCGGAGCGGGTGAATAGGGCGCGGAGGGTGCTTTAAGCGTAATGGAATATTTTACCGAGTTGGGCCATATCGGTTTGTTTCTGGCGGCGTTTCTGGCCGCCACGGTGTTGCCGTTGAGTTCCGAGGTGGTGCTGGTGGCTCTGCTGCTCAATGGCTTGTCGCCGGCGTCGCTGGTGATCGTGGCCACGGTGGGGAACGTGCTGGGCGCGTTGGTGAACTATGCGTTGGGTTACTGGGCTGGCGTGGCGGTGATCCGGCGCTGGTTGAAGATGTCGGAAGCAGAATTTGTCTCTGCGGAAAAGCGCTTCCAGAAATACGGGGTGTGGTCGCTTTGTCTGGCCTGGGCGCCGGTGATTGGCGATCCGCTGACGGTGATGGCGGGGATTCTGCGGGTTCGGTTGTTGTGGTTTTTGTTGTTGGTGACGGCGGGGAAGTTGTTGCGGTATGTGGTGATTGCGTGGATGGCGGGGTGAGAATAGCTGTGAGCTGTGAGCTGTGAGCACAAGCTACAAGCTACAAGCTACAAGCTACAAGCTACAAGCTACAAGCTACAAGCTACGCTTGATGGGGTAGCAAACCCCGGAAAAGTTCCCGGGTTTTTCCGAAGAACAGAAGACACTTCCAGATCGTTGAGTTCGGCGCTACTAGATAACCTGTGCCTCCTGTAGGAGCCATGCTCGCATGGCGATCCGAGCCTGGGCGAGGTAAGGATTCCAGAGGCGCGTTTCGCGTAACGAGTAACGAGTAACGAGTAACGAGTCGCGAGTTTCGAAAATCAAATAGCCACAACAAGGCGCCAGGGTTGAGGTTTTGCCTTTCGAAACTCGCTTCTCGCAACTCGTAACTGATTTCCTCGCTTAGGCTCGGATCGCCTGCAGGCAGGTTATTCGCTGCGCTCACCCTCCGGGCCGCACTGCGTGCGTTACTCCGCTACGCTACGTTCCTGCGGTAATGTCGGGTTGGGGTTAATCCAGCAAGGCTCTCAGGTTTGCGATGCTGGCTTCGGCGACGGCGTCTTCCTGGGCTTCATCCTTGATGACGCCGATGCCGAGATAGTCGATATCATCCTGGGGAATTTCATCCAGGAAGCGGCTGGCGGCGGTGTCGATACGTTCGCCGTATTGTTTGCGGGTGAGGGCCTGGGTCATGGCCAGGGTTTCCCGGGCGCGGGTGATGCCTACGTACATCAGGCGGCGTTCTTCGACGATGTTGTCTTCTTCGATGCTGGTGCGATGGGGCAGTAGTTCTTCTTCCACGCCCATCATGTAGACGTGAGGAAACTCCAGCCCTTTTGAGGCATGCAAGGTCATCAGCTGGACGCGGTCGGAATCGTCGTCTTCTTCCTGCTGCTCGAGCATGTCGAGCAATACCAGTTTCTTGATGACACTTTCCAGATCGCTGGCACCGTCATCTTCCTCTTCCTGCTTTTCCAGCATGCGTTCAATGCTACGCACCAGCTGCCAGACATTTTCGATGCGCTTTTCGCCGATGCGCGGGCTGGAGGCATTCTGCATCAGCCAGCCTTCGTAATCGATATCACTGATCAGTTCGTTCACGGCCTGCAGGCTGTTCTGCCCGAAACAGAACTCGCGCTTGGCATCCAGCCACGCCTTGAACTTCTGCAGCTTCTCGGCGGACTTGGGTGCCATGACTTCGCCAAGGGCGAAGTCATCACAGACATGATAAAGGCCCTGCTCGCGCTTGATGGCCCAGGTGGCGAGCTTCTCCAGCGTGGTGGGGCCAATCTCCCTGCGTGGGGTGTTGATGATGCGCAGGAACGCATTGTCATCGTCCGGGTTCACCAGCAGGCGCAGGTAGCACATCAGATCCTTGATCTCGCTGCGTGAGAAGAAGCTGGTGCCGCCGGAGACCTTGTAGGGAATCGACAGGCTCTGCAGTTTCATTTCCAGAATACGTGACTGGAAATTACCGCGGTAAAGAATGGCGAAGTCTTTCCACTTGAGACCCTGTTGCAGGCGGCGGTGGAAGATGTCGCTGGCGATCCATTCGGTTTCCGCGTCTTCATCGCGCAGGGCGGAAAAGCGTAGCGGTTCACCGTAGCCGTAGTCGGACCACAGGCTCTTGTCGAACACGTGGGGGTTGTTGGCGATGACGGTGTTGGCGGCTTTCAGGATGCGGCCGGTAGAGCGGTAATTCTGTTCCAGCTTGACCACTTTCAGGGTGGGCCAGTCGGTTTGCAGTTGCTCGAGGTTTTCCGGGCGGGCACCACGCCAGGCATAGATGGACTGGTCGTCGTCGCCTACCACGGTGAACTTGCCTTCCGGCAGGGTGAGCATTTTGACCAGTTCGTACTGGGCGCCGTTGGTGTCCTGGTACTCATCCACCAGCAGGTACTGGATGCGGTTGCGCCACTTTTCCAGAATGCGGGGCTGCTCCTTGAACATGCGCGCCGGCATCAGGATCAGGTCGTCGAAATCCACCGCGTTGCAGACGCGCAGCATGCGGTCGTAACCGCCGTAGGCCATGGCGGCACGCAGGGTTTCGTCGGAGTCGGCGGTGCTCACCGCTTCTTCCGGCAGCACCAGGGCATTCTTCCAGTCGGAGATGCGCTTGTGGATGGCGTCCACCGCATCCAGGTCTTTCTCCGAGTCACCCTGGCGGAGGATCTCCTTGAGGATTTCCTTGCTGTCGGCGCCATCAAGAATGGAGAAGCCGCTACGCAGGCCGCAGGCCTTGAGCTCGGACTTGAGAATACGCAGGCCAAGGTTGTGGAAGGTGGACACAATCAGGCCGCGGGTCAGGTCGCGGCTGACCAGGGACTGCACCCGTTCCTTCATTTCCCGGGCGGCCTTGTTGGTGAAGGTCACCGCGGCGATGTGCCGGGCCGGCATGCCCCGCTCCTGAATCAGCCAGGCGATCTTGCGGGTGATCACGCTGGTCTTCCCGGAGCCCGCCCCGGCCAGCACTAGCAGGGGGCCATCGGCGTAGTCCACGGCTTCCTGTTGGCGGGGATTGAGTTTACTCATGGGGTACGGATCCGGGTTCGGGTATCGGGTGCAAAGGCGGGTATGATACCAGCGAAGGGGCTGCACTCCAGATACCGGGTGTCAGTTGATCAACGAATATTGTCTTTGCCATGGCCGGTTCTGGCCGGGGCGGGTCTGTACGGGTTGTCTGCATCAGCATGGTCATGCGTCTGGATTTCTTTCTTGCCCACGGCACGGGCCTGAGCCGCAAACAGGTGAAAATACTGATCGGCAAGGGCGCGGTGCGCGTGGACGGCGAGGCGCGCCCCAAGGCTAATACCAGGGTGGCTGAAGGCCAGGCGGTATGGCTCCATGATGAGCTGGTGCAATTGCCGGGCCATCGCTACCTGATGCTGCACAAGCCTGATGGGGTGGTGTGCTCGACAGAGGATGGCGAGCATCGCACCGTGGTGGACCTGATCCCCGCCGAGCTGCGCCGGGATCTGCACCCGGCCGGGCGGCTGGACCGGGATACCACCGGGTTGGTGCTGCTGACCAGCGATGGCGACTGGTCCCACCGGCTGACCTCGCCCAATCATGCCTGCGGCAAACGCTACCGGGTACAGTGTGCGGAGCCGGTCAGTGATGAGGATCTGCAGGCGCTGCGAGACGGCATTCTGTTGCGTGGCGAAGACAAGCCGACCCTGCCGGCACAGGCGGAACGGTTGAGTGAGCACGCATTGCTGCTGACGATTAGCGAAGGGCGCTACCATCAGGTGAAGCGCATGCTGGCTGCCCGGGGTAACAAGGTGGTCGGGCTGCACCGGGAGCAGATCGGTGAGATCGCCCTGGATATGGATCTGGCGCCGGGGGAGTTCCGGGTGCTGACGGAAGAAGAGATCGCCAGTATCTGAGGTGGTTTCTACGGAGCCGCTGTAGGAGCGAGCCTGCTCGCGATCCGAGCCTAAGCGAGGTAAGGATTCCAGAAACGGGTTTCGAAGATCAAAAAAAAACTGGGCCAGGCACGCGATTTGGGGTTTGGCCTTTCGAAACTCGCTTCTCGCAACTCGAAACTATTACCTCGCCAGGGCTCGGATCGCGAGCAGGCTCGCTCCCACAGCGGCTCAGTGATCAGTGTTTTGGTTGTACGCAAGGAGGCAGTCATGACGCAACGCCAATTCGGGAATGTCACCGTGGAAACCGTGCAGGGTGATATTGCCAATCAGCCGGACCTGGATGCCATCGTGAATGCGGCCAATGCGGAGTTGCGTATGGGCGGCGGGGTGGCGGGGGCGATTCATCGGGCCGCAGGGCCGGGGCTGGAACAGGAATGTATCCCGTTGGGGCCGATCAAGCCGGGTCAGGCGGTGATTTCCGGTGGCCATCACCTGCCCAATGCCCATGTGATTCATTGTCTTGGGCCGGTGTATGGGCGGGACAAGCCGGAAGAAAAGCTGCTGGCATCCTGTTATCGGGAAGCGCTGTTGCTGGCTGACCAGAACGGCATCGTCGCCATCGGTTTCCCGGCGATTTCTACCGGCATTTTCGGTTATCCCATTGAAGAAGCTGCCGACGTTACCCTGAAAACCGTGGCGGAAGTGGTGCCCGGGTTAAGCAACGTCCGCACGGTGCGTTTTGTCCTGTTCAGCGAGAGTGACAAGGCGGTTTTCGACAGGGCATTGATGGCCCTGCCGGCTGATCTGTAGGAGCTCTTTGTGCTCGTCAGGGTATGCCTGCAAGCGATCCGAGCCTCGGCGAGGTAATAGTTTCGAGTTGCGAGAAGCGAGTTTCGAAAGGCCAAACCCCAAATCGCGCGCCTGGCCCGGGTTTTTTTGATCTTCGAGACTCGTCTCTGGAATCCATACCTCGCCAAGGCTCGGATCGCTTGCAGGCAAGCTCCTACAGCGGCCACTAGCGAGTGTTTCCTGACGTAAAAAGGCCCGCCCGGTTTACCGGGCGGGCCTTTTTACGTCAGGCGTCAGGCGTCCCTATCCCAGCTGCCCTTGCAGCTCCATCACGTCCACGGTGCGTTCCGGGTTGAGCGGGTCGATCAGGGTTTTGGCGTCCTTATAGACTCGCGGGGTCTGGTAGAGCATGGCTACTGCCTTCACGTGGCTCGGGCAGACGTAGCGGTCGGGCATTTCCCGTTGCAGCCAGGCGCGCACTTTGGGGGCCTGGTCGGAGCCCATCTTCGGGAACAGGTGGTGCTCCACGTGGTGGCTGAAGTGGAAGTGCAGCGGATCGATCCAGCGCCAGGCGCGTACGCTCATTGAGTTGTCCACCGGATGGTTGTTGTCCATCTGCGGGCGCAGCATGTGGTTGGTAAGAATGTAGCTCTGGCCGATGAAGTTGAGAATCATGATCGGAATCAGCACGGTGAAGATGGCCAGCGGACCGGAGGCAATGGCCAGTACGATCCAGGCGGCGCCGCAGAGCATGGACTGGGTAATGGCCTTGCGGCGGTTGAAGCCCTTGAACTCGTCGCGACGGCGGGTCTGCATCCACAGCACCAGCTGGGCGTGGAACATGAAGGAATAGAACAGGAACAGGAAGCTGTACCAGGTGCCGCTGCCCGGGGCCGGTTTGGTGAAGTTGGCCATCTGCGGATACTTCTCGTAGCGCACCATGGTGCCGAAGGAGTCCGGATCCTTGTCGCCCAGATTGGTGTGGGCGTGGTGCGCCACGTTGTGCCAGCGGCGCCAGAATTCCGGCGGCACCATGGCGGGGCCAAAGCCCATCCAGCCGAGCACATCCTGCATGCGGCGGCTCATGCCAAGAGCGCCGTGCAGCACTTCGTGGGCCAGCAGCGCCTGGCAGGCCAGGGTGTGGCCGGCAAGCAGGCTGAGCAGCAGGTTGCCCCACCAGGGCAGATCAAAGGCCAGAATGCTGGCGATGCTACCCACGATGATGGCGGTCATGGGAATAAACCACAGGGCGCGCAGTGGGCGGGAGCGGAATGCGGAAGGCCCCAGATCCTTCTTGACGGCATCGCGGATGGCGCGGGCGTCGTCGGCGCCGAACTGGCGGCTGTAGGTTTGCGTATCAGTGTTCATGTTGTGTCCTTGGCATTTATGCCGAGTCTTGTCTGATGACGCGCATTCTGGTGAACAAGTGTGTGCTGTCGAAGTGCAGGGATGGCCACTGGTCGGTCATTTTCGGACAGGGGTGAAATATGGCGTATAATGACGTTATGAGTCGCGAACGTTTCGTACAGCTGGATCCTGGCACAGGCCGCTCCCCGGTCCCGGTCAACTATGTCCGTAATCTGGTGGAGCTGATTGGTGAGTTGGGTATTGATACCTCTCGCCTGCTGAACCGTGTCGGTCTGAGCAAGGAGGATGTTTACAACCCGGAGCCGGCGCTGCGTTTCGAGCAGTTCCGCCGGGTGATGGTGGGCGCCCGCGACATGACCGGTAATCCGGCCCTGGGGTTGAAGCTGGGCCAGCAGCTGACCCTGACCGCCCACGGCCTGCTGGGCTATGCGGCCATCAGCAGTGCCGATCTGGGCGATGCCCTGCGTCTGCTGGAACGCTATTTCCGTACCCGTACCCGCCTGTGTGTGCCGCGCATCGAGCCGGTGAGCAGCGGGGTGCGCTTCTGCCTGATCGAAAGCATGCCGCTGGGCGATATCCGCGAGACCTACCTGGAAGTGGTGGTGGCAGCGGTGGTCGGTGGTATCCGCTATCTGCTGGGTGACCGTTTTCAGGGCGCGGTGCTGGAGCTACCGTATCCGGCGCCAGAGCATGCCCATCTTTACGATGAGCTGCTGGGCATGCCGGTGGAGTTTGGTGCCGAGGTGGCGGCACTGCGTCTGCCGACCCGGCTGTTGAATGAGCCTTTCACTCTGTCTGATCCGGCCTCCCGGCAGATGGCCGCGCAGAAATGCGAGGAAGAACTGCAACGGCTGGAAGCGGATCAGGACTGGGCCAGCCGGGTGCGTGCCCGTCTGATGCAGGCGGAAGGCATGCTGCCGAGCCTGGAGCAGCTGGCCAGTAACTTCCATGTGACCTCACGGACCCTGCGCCGTTATCTCAATGCGCTGGATGTGAGTTACCGCTCACTGCTGGAAGAAGTGCGCATGACCAAGGCCATGGGCTATCTGCAGGCGAACATTACCGTACAGCAGGTAGCCAACCGTCTCGGTTATGCCGACCCGAGCAATTTCGCCCGCGCCTTCCGCAAGTGGACCGGCCACCCGCCGAGTTATTTCCAGCCGTAAGTCTCACCGCTTTTCAGCAAGAGCCCGAGCACCTGTAATGGCCGACGGTTTCTGTAGGAGAGCCAACTTGTTGGCCGAACAGGCGCCAAGCAAGTTTCAAGTTACAAGTTTCAACGCGGGGCAGCCTTTCGTTATATCCAGGTCATCGCCGCAATTCAGGCTTGATCGCGGGCATGGCCATGAATTCGGCAGCGAGCCATCACGCGCCTTGTAAATTGAAACTTGTAACTTGCCACTCAACACCTGTTCGGCCAACAAGTTGGCTCTCCTACAACCATCTGGCAATCCCCTGCCCATGCCGCTACTGTTGCCGGTCCGCATTGCTGAATAACAACAGCCCATGAGCAATCACGAACCTGTCCTGCTGGTGTCCCGGCATAACCATCCCCGTGGCAGTTGTCAGCGTGGCCGTATGCAGCGTGACCGACTGATTCACCGTGCTTCCTATGTGGTGGTGCAGGATCTGGCCGGGCGGGTGTGTGTTCAGCAGCGGGCGGCGGACAAGCATTTCTACCCCGGTGGCTGGGATCTGGCCGCCGGCGGGGTGATGCGCCCGGACGAATCCGTGGCCCAGGGGCTGAGCCGTGAACTGCATGAAGAACTTGGGTTGCGCCGCCAGTTCTCCCGCTGGCAGTGGTTCTGGTTTGCCAATCCCCATCACCGGGTGTGGGGGGCGTTGGCGTCGGTGCGAGTGTGCCCGGAGGCGGTGTCGCTGAGCGACGAAGTGGTGGCCATCGACTGGCTGCCGGCCCGGCAGGCGCTGGCCTTGCCCGGCGCCACCCCGGACACCCGCCATGCCCTGTCCTTACTGCTGGCATCAGCCTCCTGAGCGTTTTCGTCCTTGTTCAAAGGTCCTCTGCTGGGTAGGTTCTCCCCATCAAGAAGGAGAGCCTTATGACTCAGCGATTCAGTGTTGCCGGTAAGCGTATTCTGATCACCGGTGCCTCAAGCGGCTTTGGCGCCCACTTTGCCAAGGCGCTGGCCGAAGAAGGCGCGGATGTGGTGCTGGCCGCCCGCCGCGTGGAAAAACTCGAAGACACCGCCAACGCCGTGCGTGCCCTGGGCCGTGAAGCCATCGTGGTGCCCATGGACGTAAGCGATCACGCCAGCGTGGAAGCGGCCTTTGCCGACATGCCTGCCCTGGACGTGGTGGTGAACAACGCCGGTATCTCCCAGGAAGGCCCCACCGAGAACATCCCTGAAGAAGAATGGGATCGAGTGGTGGATACCAACCTGAAAGGCGTGTGGGCAGTATCCAAGTTCGCTATCCAGCAGTGGAAGCGCGACAACCGTCCCGGCAGCATCGTCAACATCGCCTCCATCCTGGGCCTGCGTGTGGGTGGCCGAGTGGCGCCGTACACCGCTTCCAAGGCCGCGGTGGTGCAGCTGACCAAATCCCTGGCGCTGGACTGTGCCCGTTACAACATTCGTTGCAACGCCATCTGCCCAGGCTACGTGGAAACCGATATCAACGCGGATTTCTTCAACAGCCCGCAGGCGGAAAAAATGCTCAAGCGCATTCCGTTCCGTCGCCTGGGGCAGATCGATGAACTGGTGGGCCCGCTGTTGCTGCTGGCCTCTGATGCCTCGTCCTACATGAGCGGTGCCATCATCGCCGTGGATGGCGCGCATCTATGCAATACCCTTTAAAAATCTGCTAACCGAATTCACCGAGGACAGATCATGGATTTTTCCCTGAGCCCGGAACTGGAAGACCTGCGTCAGCGTGTGGCGGCTTTTGTTGAAGCCGAAGTCATGCCGATGGAGAAAGACAAGGCCAACTACGACGAGCACGAAAACTTCAAGGAAAGCGTGGTCGATGCACTGCGTGAAAAGGCACGTGCACAAGGCCTGTGGGGTTTTCAGCTGCCGAAAGAGCGTGGTGGTCTGGATGTGGGTGTTGCCGGTATGGCGGTGCTCTACGAAGAAGCCGCCCGCAGCCCGTTCGGCCCGGTAGTGTTCAACTGTGCGCCGCCGGATGACGGCACTATGATCATGCTCAACAAGGTGCTCAACGACGAGCAGAAAGAGCGTTGGTTGCAACCGCTGATCGAGGGCAAGGTGCGTTCCGCCTTCGCCATGACCGAGCCTGATGGGGGCTGTGGTTCCGATCCGTCCCTGACCTACACCACCGCCACCAAAGAGGGTGACAACTGGGTTATCAACGGTCGCAAGTGGTTCATCACCGGCGCCGAAGGTGCGCAGACCTTCATCCTGATTGCCAAGACCAGCGATGATCCGCGCAAGGGCCTTACCGCTTTCCTGTTCGATGCCGACCAGCCCGGCTGGGAAATCGTCCGTCGTATCCCGATCATGGGCCCGGAAGAGCACGGTGGTCACTGTGAACTGAAGTTCGATGGCCTGGTGATTCCTGACGAAAACCGTCTGCTGAACGTGGGCGATGGTCTGAAGATTACCCAGATCCGTCTCGGTACCGCGCGTCTGACTCACTGCATGCGCTGGCTGGGTCTGGCCAAGCGTTGCATGGAAGAAGCCGCCGGTTATGTGGAAAACCGCATGAGCTTCGGTATCACCCTGGCCGAGCACGAAGGTGTGCAGTGGATGCTGGGTGACGTGGCCAAGGAAATCGAAGTGGGTCGTCTGCTGACCATGCAGGCTGCCTGGATGCTGGACCAGGGTGACTTTGCCAAGAAAGAAATTTCCATGGCGAAAATCCACGTGGCCGACACCCTGCACAAGGCAGCGGATACCGCCATCCAGCTGTGCGGTGCCCGCGGTTACTCCAAGGACACCCTGCTGGAGTGGATCTACCGCTACGCCCGTCAGGCGCGTCTGGTCGACGGCGCCAGCGAGGTGCACAAGATGGTGCTGTCCCGCTTCTACCTGAAAGAGAAGCGCGACTTCTTCAAGTGGGGAGTGTAAGTCGCTCCGCGACTGCAATACGCTTCACGCAACAGGCATCACGCTAAAAAAGCCCCGCATTCGCGGGGCTTTTTTTGTGGTTCATCGCGGATTAACAGGAATGGCTCACAGCAAAGACCGTTCTGTAGGAGCGTCGCTCGCGGCGCGATTCCGGACCAGGAATAAAAGCATTCTCTCCACTGAGATCACAGAGTCCACAGAGAAAACCCGTTGTTTTACTCTGTGCCCTCTGTGGTAAAACCGCCTTTATTCTTCGTGTGGGACGTTCAGCTTGCTGAACGAATGCAGTCTTGGATCAGGGGGTGCCGTCAGAACCTTCGTTCAGCAAGCTGAATCTCCCACCAGACAGCGATTTCACTCAGGGCGGACTGCAATGCTTGAATCGCGCCGCGAGCGACGCTCCTACGGAAAGGGGAGGCGGTTAATCGTTGCTGGCGCGCCGCAGGGTTCTGGCTGGCGTTTCGCCGAAGCGGGCGCGGTAGGCGCGGGAGAAGTTGCTGACGTGGCTGTAGCCCACTTTTTCGCTCACGTCCTTCACTGACAATTCGCCGTTTTCCAGCCAGCGGTTGGCGGCGGTCATTCTTTCGTTGCGTACATACTCGGCGCAGCTGAGGTGAAACTTCTGCCGGAATAACTGATCCAGCCGGTTTTCCGTCATGCCGGCCTGGTTGGCCAGGCGGGTGAGGGAAAGGTCATCGTGAAGGTGGCTTTCGATGTGGCGGGTGATGTCGGTCAGCGCCTGCTTCTCCCAGACAATAATGCGGTCTTCATTGAAATTGTTATCACAGAACAGCTCGATGATTTCTGCCAGAAAAAGATTGGCGATGCCTTCCAGTTTCAGCATGCGGGCAGTGCCGCGAGCATTGTGATCAAACAGGTTGCCGCCCAGTTGCCGTAAACGGCTGCTGGGGGAAAACGACTGGCCAATCTGAATCTCACCAAAATTTTCGTCGCGAAAAAGCGATAACTTTTCCGGCAGTTCACCACCAAAGCGTTCCAGCAAGGGCGCGAGTGTGGACGCCACGCCCACATGGCGTATCAGTTGCCCCTTGAACAACCGGAAGCGGCTGCCTGATGGATCCACACGCATCAGCAAGGCGGAATCGTTGCTCAGGCTGAAGGTGTTGCCATTGGGGTGACTTAATTCCGAGTGGCCCTGCAGGTGCATGGCGGAGCCGATCCAGGGCTCACTGAAACTGTTCTGTACCTGTACATGGCAGTCATCCAGGGCTTCGTATTCCATGCGGTACAGCACCATGCCGCTGGCAAATTCCAGCCGCTCCATCCGTCCGCGAATACCGGGCAGGTCAATGGCCTGGCCTCCATTCATATGGGCTACCACCAGGCGGGATGGTGTCTCGTTGTTGTCGTGATTATCCATAATGAAAATGGCCTGATGTCACCAAAAAGAATGAGTGCCCCGGAAAAATGATAAAACCCCGGAAAATGACATAAGTGAGAAGTGGTTCTCGCTCAAGCCGCTCTCTACCCTACAGCGCAGAATCAAAAAAATCATGTCGGGGTAGGTCATGTCTCTGTTCAATCGACGTCACCATGGTGGCGAGTCTCACGCTGCTCGCGCAGAAATACTGTGCGCGTTCGGGGCGGCGCTGGCGTTCCTGTTGCTGCTGCCGGGGGCAGCAAGCGCGGCGGCCGATGGTACCGATGGCAGCGGGCATGACGGTGTGACCGGTGGGCAGGGGCAGGATGGTGGTGACGGCGGGCTGTTTGATGATGGCGGCAATGGGGGTGATGGCGTCAGTCTGGTGTATACGGGAAGTGTGCCTGTTGCCGTTTCAACCAATATCAATATTGATTCGAATGACACGGATCTCACGACGCTGGTCTCGATTGATAACGGTGATCAGTTTTCTATCACCGTGGACGGCACGACCCACATTGTCACTATTTACACCGGAGAGACCCTGGAAAATTTGGCGGCAAAGATTGATCAGGTCATTGCTCCGTATGGGATGAGTGCCTCCGCTGCCAGTGGGCTGCTCGAAATTCAGGGGGCCCAGAACTTCCTGGATCTACAGATCCAGAACATCCTGGGTTCCCCCTTTTCAGATGGTGGGGTTGCCTTTGATAACTTGCCCGGGACCCTGGGCAACGCCTCACGCCCCTTCAGTCACGGCGGCGATGGTGGCAATGGCGGGGCCGGTATGTTGCTGGGCGATGTCAGCCATATCCACGCAGCGGCCACTGCTGGGGGTGACGGTGGTGCCGGCGGCAGCTCGGATTATTACTACGGCAATGGTGGTCATGGCGGCGACGGTGGCGCGGGCGTGGAGCTCACGGACGGTGCCGCCAGTGTCACGCTCGCGGGCGGGGTGGCAGGGCCAATCACCTATACCGGCGGCAATGGTGGCCAGGGGGGCGATGGCGGCGCTGAGGGTATCGGTGGTGACGGCGGTAACGGCGGCTACGGAGTGCTGGCGCTCAATGGTGGCACCCTGACCGTGGACTCCGGGGCGGTGGTCGCAGGCGGCGACGGTGGCCTGGGCGGTAGTGGCGGCACGGAGGGTAGCGATGGTATCGGCGGCTACGGCATCCACGGTGCCAATCTGGATGTGACCCTGGCCGGGACCGTGAACCCCGGCGCCAACCAGCCCACCGCCATTCTCTTTGCCAGTGGCGACAACCGCCTCACCCTGGAAAGCGGCTACAGCCTGGGCGGCAATGTGCTGGCCAATGGCAGCAATGATGTACTGGCGCTGGGTGGCGATGTTGACGGTAGCTTTGATACGAATGCTGTGGGAAGCACCTTTCAGGGTTTTGAAGGTTTTGAAAAAACCGGTGCCAGCACCTGGACGTTGACGGGCTCAGGGGCGCAGGACTGGTGGGTGCGGGAAGGCACGCTGCAGGGAAACACCTATAACCTGAAGGGCAATATTCTTAACGACGCTCATGTGTTGATTGACGGTTACTCTAGTGAGGGTACTTATGAGGGGACAATCAGCGGTAGCGGCAGCGTTACCTGGGATTTAGAGACCTCTACGCAATTGAGCAACAAACAAACCTACACCGGGCTGACGCATGTTCTCGATGGTAATCTTTTTGGGGCGGCGGATACTTTTGCCGGGGATATCCTGATTGAAGCCGGGGCGCTAATTGTTGCCAATGGTGGGGCGGCGCCGCTTCAATATGATGGGGTGATTTCGGGAAATGGGGGTTATCTCATTAACTATGCGAATGTGGTCTGGACGGGAGACCACACCGGTTTTACAGGTCAGACCAGGCTCAATCACGGTGCGACACTGACTCTGGGAACGGGAGGAAACACTGGCACCATCGTTGGGGATGTGCGTTTTGCTGGCACCTCTCCCGGCACCCTGGAAATCAATCGCGGCAATGACTATCTCTACGACGGCGTTATTTCCGGCGCGGGCAACCTGATCAAGAACGGTGCCGGCAATTATATTCTCTCTGCCGATCATTCCATGACCGGCACTGCCACGGTGAATGCCGGTGGCATGTTCGTGAACGGCGCCATGAATGGCGTGGCCTTTACCGTGAACGATGGCGGCCTGTTGGGCGGCAGTGGTTCGCTGGGCAGCACCACAGTGCTGTCCGGCGGCACCCTGGCGCCGGGCAACTCCATCGGCACCCTCAACATTAATGGTGATCTGACCTTTAACAGCGGCAGTGTGCTGGCACTGGAAGTGGACCCGGCCAGCAACAGTGGCGATGTGATCAATGTCACTGGCCAGGCTAACCTGGCCGGTTCGGTGTTGCATGTGGGCAACGATGGCGACTACCAGCCGTTCAGTGCCTACACCTTTCTCAATGCCGGCGGCGGTATCAACGGCCAGTTTGATGGCGTGACCTCCAATTATGCGTTCCTGGATCCTTCGCTGACCTACACCACGGATTCAGTGTCGCTGGAACTGCTGCGTAATGATCAGTCCTTTGCCAGCGTGGTGCTCACCGACAACCAGCGCGCTGTGGCCAACAATGTGGACGGCATGGTCAGTGCCCATGCGCTGTATCAACAGGTGGTACAGATGAGCGAGACGGAGGCAGCAGAGGCATTCCGGGTATTCAGCGGTGACAGTTTGCTGGCGGGCCTCACCGCCGGGCAGCAGTTGCAGCAACGCTTCGCCATCGGCATGCGTCAGCGTGGCCGTAATGTGGGCAGCCATTCCGGCGGTGGCATGGACGCGCGCCTGTCCCGCCAATTGCAGGCGCTGGCGGCACCGTCGGATGTTTACGCCCAGGCAGCCAATTCAACTTCGCTGGCGGCACAGGCTGCGGGCGACGCTCAGCAGCGCCAGCGCAACAGCGTCTGGGTGCAGGCCCAGTCCTCCCGGTTTGAAGAAGACCGCCAGGATGATGTCGGCAATGCGGCCTTCACCTTCCGCGGTGATCAGCTGGCGCTGGGGATGGATCGTCAGGGCGAGCAATGGTTGCTGGGGATGGCGGCAGGTAGCGCCGATGGCACCCTGGATTACGATGACCGTCAGGCGGACGGCGAGGTCTCTTCCTGGTTTGCCGGCCTCTATGGACGCTGGAGCAGCATGGGTGCCTGGTTCCTGCGTGGCGACCTGAGCTACGGCAGCAGCGATGTGTCCCAGCAGCGCATCGTGCTGGGCGCACCGGCAGAATCCGACAGCAGCGTGGATGCCCTGCGTGTGGCACTGGAATCCGGCTGGGATCTGGCCTGGGGCGAAAACGGCCTGCACCCCTATGTACAGCTGGCCATGACCCGCATCGAACGGGACAGCTTCAGCGAAACCGGCGGCGGCATCGCCGGCCTGAGCGTGGACGACAGTGAACTGAACAGCGGTGAAGCCTGGCTGGGGGCGGATCTGTCCCGGGCCTTTGTGATCGGCAATGACTGGTTGATCGCGCAGGGCGGGCTGGCGGTGGTACAGCCGTTTGGCGATACCCAGACCGAGCAGACTGCCCGCTTTGCCGGCGCCGCCCAGGGCTTCACCGTGTACGGCGCGGATGAAGATGCCACCCAGCTGGCGGCCAATGTCGGTGCGGAATGGTTCATGACTGACGACTTTTCATTATGGCTGGGATACCGCGGGCGCTTTGGTGGGGATACCGAAAGCCACGGTGGCCTGCTCAGCGCCAACCTGACCTGGTAAGGACCGACGATGACAACCATGACGATGATCAAAAGCATGGCGGTTGCCTCTCTGCTTACCCTGGCAGGCTGCGCCACGCAGAGCACGACTAACGACAACGCAGACTGGCCGGGCTATCGCACCGATGGTGATGGCAACTTGCTGAAGACCGCCGATGGCCGTTGTTGGCGCACCCCCGATTGGAGCCCGGCCATGGCGGTGCCGGAGTGCGATGTGGCGATCACCGGGGTGCCGGAACCGGAGCCCGTGGAAGCGCCGCAGCTCGCGCAAGAAAGTGCTGGGGAAGCCGCCGGGGAACCGGTGGCGTTGCCCGCGCCGCTGACCATCGAGTTTGCCTTCGATTCTGCAACTATCAGTGAGGTGCGACAGGCCGACCTGAAAAGCTGGTATCAGCAGGTGGCAGAACTGGACTCAGCCACGGTGGAGGTGAATGGTTACAGCGATCCGCTGGGGGATACCAGTTATAACCGTGCCCTGGCACAGCAGCGCGCGGAAGCGGTGGCGCAATGGTGGCTGCAGCAGGGGCAGGACATTGCCGACTTGACGGTGGTGGGGCATGGACCTGACCGCACCGTGAGCGGTGGGCGTTGTGATTCCCTGCGGGGCAGCGAGCTCAAGCAATGCCACCAGCAGGATCGGCGGGTCGTGCTGCAGGTAAATGCGTCTTTTAAGGATTGATGATAGGGGCGAGGATTGAGTTTCGAGTCACGAGAAGCGAGTTTCGAAAGGCATAACCCCTAACCTCGTGCCTGGTTGTTGTCTTCTGATTTTCGCAACTCGGTACTCGTCACTCGCTTCTGCAATTCTTGGTGTCAGGCGCGCCGTTCAAGTAGTGCCATGCGCCGGATCGTCGGGCAGTCCTGCGCGTCCTCGCCCTTCCGGGCATTGAATGGCCAACCGGTGATGCCTGTTAGACGATTTTTCCTTATCGAATGATGGTGATTTTCCCCGATCTGACCTAGGCTCGGATCTGTCCGGTAACGAGTGTACCGGCGGCTGGCTGTTGCATGGCCAGATTTCGGGTTGGGAAGGAACGTCTGTATGCCACTGCGCTGCAACTTTCCTGGATCGGGGGCGGCTTTCCATGTGGGGTGGAACAGGCCGTATTTTCACGTCGCTGTAGACTCAAATTGTCACGGTGGTGTTTCTGTCCTTATGGATGCCCCTTGTCCGATTAAACATCAAAGACAATAAAGGACGGGGATATGTCTCACGTAACAAAAGCAGGGATGGCTTCGTTGGCAGCCATCTTCGGTCTCGCTGTTGCCGGTTGTGGCGGCAGTGACGGTGATGATGGTCTGAATGGCGTGACCACCCGGGTGGTGGATCTGGCACCCGGCGCGGAATGTGCCAACGGTGGTATCGAGGTAGGACTCGGGGTGGACCTTGACGGTAACGGTACGCTATCTGATGCCGAAGTGACCCAGACCAAGGTGGTGTGTAACGGTGAAGATGGAGTGGATGGCGCGGACGGCGCTGACGGTGCGGATGGCACAGACGGTGTGGATGGCCAGGATGGTACCGATGGGGTTGATGGTACTGATGGTCAGGACGGTGCCGATGGCGCGAACTCCCTGATCAACCTGACCGCGGAACCGGCAGGGCCGAATTGTGCTGCCGGCGGTTACCGTCTGGATACCGGTCTGGATAATGGCGATGGTGGTGAAACTCCGGCGGATGGGATCCTCGGAGCTGGTGAAATCGATGCCACCAATTATGTCTGCCATGGTGTGGATGGCTTTACAGTGCTGACCAGTCTGACTCCCGCACCAGCAGCCAATTGCCCGAATGGCGGGCAGCGTCTGGATATCGGTTTGGACAATGGGGATAACCTTGGTATTCCCCGTGACGGTACCCTTCAGACCGGTGAAATTGATTCCACTGCCTATCTTTGTAACGGGGCGGACGGCCAGGACGGTACCGATGGCCTGGATGGTGCGCCAGGTGCTGACGGTAGCGACGGCACAGATGGAACGGATGGTACTAATGGTACCAACGGAAGCGATGGTGCCGATGGCCAAACCACGTTGATCAAGCAGGCCATGGCGTCTGCGGCCAATTGCCCTGATGGCGGCGTGACTATCACCTCCGGCCTAGACAATGGTGATGGCGGTGGTGTTGCCAATAACAGCGTTCTTGAAACTGGTGAAGTGGATTACACACAGCATGTGTGTAATGGCAGTTCTGGCGGTGGCAGCCAATTGGTCGATGCCAATAGCGTGGTGCTTGGTAGCGTATTGAATGCCAATCTGGAAACTGTTTCCATCCGCACCCCGAATAACTATCTGGTCACCATCAATTGGGATGGTTCATTTAATCCGGAAGATACGACGTATTCTGCGACCGGTTGTACCGGCACCGCCCATATCTATATTGATGACAAGCAGAAAACGATTCACCCCTCCGCGGCATTCTGGTCCGCCAATGAAAGCGGTTTTTTGGTGCCGAATAACCCTGGCGCGGATGCCGCAGTTGAGTCTCAGGATCTGCCGTATGAGAGCTACATGCTGGGTGGGGTTTGCACAACCGATTCAGGTACGGTCTGGATGTGGCCTGCCAGTGTGCTGAGCGCGACCACGATTGGATTACCTGCAACCATTGCGGCGCCGCTTTCCCTTCAATAATTTGACGCTAGCATGACAAAAAAGCCCCGCCCTGGCGGGGCTTTTTTTATGAAAGAGATTAGTGTCTAGAGGAGAGTTTCGAAAGGGTAAAGCCGAAGCATGGAAAGCGGATTGGGTTTTGATCTTCGAGAAGGGTTTCTGGAATCCATACCTCGCCTGGGTCGGATCGCCTGCAAACATAGGTTCATAGTCGCTGTGGGAGCTTGCCTGCAAGCGATTTGCCTTCGATAAATTCCCCATCGCTTGCAGGCAAGTTATTCGCTCCGCTCACCCCTTCGGGGCCGCACTGCGTGCGTTACTCCGCTGCGCTACGTTCCCACAGCAGTTTCATCCGTGGCGTCAGCCGTCATCCCCCCTTCTCTATATTCTGCCGATAGCTGAGTGCTTCCCGTAAATGATCCCGCTCCACCTCTTCGCTCTGCGCCAGGTCGGCGATGGTTCTGGCCACGCGGATGCTGCGGTGCAGGGCGCGGGCGGAGAGGCCAAGGCGATTCATGACGCCGGCCAGCCAGTCGCGGTGGGGGCGCAGCAGGGGCTCCAGATCATCGGGGGAGAGATCCCGGTTGAGTCGTTGCTGGCGCTGCCATTGTTGCTGCCAGGCTTCCTTTACGCGCAGGCATACTATCTCACTGCTTTCCCCTTCCTTGTCGCCCAACAGTTCATGGGCATCCACCGCGGGCACATCCAGATGCAGGTCGATGCGATCCAGTAGCGGGCCGGAGAGCTTGGACTGGTAACGTTTGGCTTTTTCGCAGCGGTAGCCGCAGCTTTTTTCCGGATCACCGAGAAAACCGCAGGGGCAGGGGTTCATGGCGGCCACCAGCTGGAAGCGGGCGGGGAAGGTGAGCTGCTGGGCGGCGCGGGCGATGCTGACTTCGCCGGTTTCCAGCGGTTCGCGCAATACCTCCAGCACGCGGCGGTCAAACTCCGGCAGCTCGTCCAGAAACAACACACCATGATGCGCCAGCGAAATTTCGCCGGGCTTGGGGTAGCTGCCACCACCGACCAAGGCAGTGGCGGAACTGGTGTGGTGCGGTGCCCGGTAAGGCCGTTGGTAAAACACCTGGCTGTCGCGGGGCTGTTTCAGGGAATGAATGGCGGCCACTTCCAGTGCCTGGCGGGTTCGCAGGGAAGGAAGCAGACCGGGTAGACGCGATGCCAGCATGCTCTTGCCGGCACCGGGCGGGCCGCACAATAACAGAGAGTGGCCGCCGGCGGCGGCGATTTCCAGAATCCGTTTGGCGGTGGCCTGGCCGCGGATTTCAGACAGACAGCCGCCCTGGAATGGCAGGTTACGCGGCGGATCGCTGCGGTGCGCGGGTAACGGACCTTGCCCGGTCAGGTGGGCGGCCACTTCACACAGTTGGCTGGCGGCCAGGGTGTCGACGCCAGTGAGGCTGGCTTCATCGGCATTGTCTTTGGCGACTACCAGGCTGCGCTGGCTGTCCTGGCAGGCGAGGGCGCAGGGCAGGATGCCGGAAACCGGATTGAGCAACCCGTTCAGGGACAGTTCGCCGGAAAACTCCAGGTGATCGGTGCTCACCTTGCCGAGCTGGTTGCTGGCGATCAGGATGCCGAGGGCAATGGCCAGGTCGAAGCGGCCGCCATCCTTGGGCAGGTCTGCCGGGGCCAGGCTGACGGTGATGCGCCGCTGGGGGAACTCGAAGCCGCTGTTGACCAGCGCCGAGCGCACCCGGTCACGGCTTTCGCGCACCGCGGTGTCGCCCATGCCGACAATGGTAAAGGCGGGCAGTCCCGGCGCCAGATGGGTCTCCACCCGCACTTCCCGGGCTTCAATACCCAGCGGTGCGCGGCTGTAAAGCAATGCGTGTGTCACGGTTCCTCGCGTGCGCTTTTCATTGTGGGCAGTGTAAGCGGGAACGAGGAGGGGCGGTGTGCGAGGTTGGCGGGGGTGGGTGTAGGAAATTGGCTTTGTTAGCTACGAGCCAACCCCGGAGCTTCTACGAAGCCGCTGTAGGAGCGAGCCTGCTCGCGATCCGAGCCCTGGCGAGGTAAGGATTCCAGAAACGCCTTTTGTGCCAACCGTAGGAGTGCCTCTCGAGGTGCGAACGTGCGTAGTACGGAATCGACCTAAGGGTGGTCAGGCATTTCCGGGCTCGACATGCTTTTAAAGAACAACCTCCCTCCGGTCGCCTCGCTGCGCCCGGTTCGTCCCCTGGACGGGGACTCCTACAGGTAGGGGTAGACTGTTGTTTCAGCCCTCGCTCTTCTCCAGCTCGGCCACCTGCTTCTCCAGTGCTTCCAGCTTTTCGCGGGTGCGCAGCAGGACCTGTTGCTGGATGTCGAATTCTTCCCGGGTGATCAGATCCATGCGGCTGACGGTTTCGGCCAGCACGCTGCGGACGTTGCGTTCCACTTCATTGCGCAGGCCGCCCAGGCCGTTGGGCAGGCGACGGCTGATGTCAGCCATGAGGCGATCAATAAGGGGCTGGTCTGGCATGGGAACTCCGCTGTGATAAAAGGGTAGTCAGGAGGTGCGTAACTTCCTTGTAATCCGGGCGAGATGGTAGCACGGTGTGTGACTTTGGGGCACGGTGCAGAGCGGGTCGTTAACGGATTGCACCAAACTGGAACTCGCCCCAAAGTGGTGCGCTATAATGGCGCGCAAGCATCGCCCCATATGGTCGGTGCAGGATGTAACCCCTTGAAATTGCATGATTTTCAAAAACTGGCATGGGTCGTGCACTTATTGGGTCAGAGCGTTCGAGCAAGCTGTGGATCGGGAACCATAACGGGGCTCGAAGTGAAACGGACGTCACCGGACGCGGTGAAAGCTGAGGAGAATGAAATGAAACTGGTTACTGCCGTAATTAAGCCGTTCAAACTGGATGACGTGCGTGAAGCACTCTCCGAGATCGGCGTGCAAGGCATCACCGTTACCGAGGTGAAAGGCTTTGGACGTCAGAAAGGTCACACCGAGCTGTACCGGGGTGCCGAGTACGTTGTTGATTTCCTGCCCAAAGTGAAAATCGAGGTGGCCATTGCCGAGTCCTCCCTGGACCAGGTGATTGAAGCCATCGCGAAAGCCGCTAATACCGGCAAGATTGGTGACGGCAAGATCTTCGTTACCACCCTTGAGCAGGCCATTCGTATCCGCACCGGCGAGACCGGCGAGGACGCGATTTAAGTTTTACCGTGTTTTGAAATCGACCCATGCCAGGGCTTGAGAAAACACGCTTCCATTTTCGGAGGGTTGCATTGTGGAAAACCAAATCTTTGAACTGCAGTACGCCATCGACACCTTTTACTTTCTGGTGTGTGGCGCATTGGTAATGTGGATGGCAGCTGGCTTTGCCATGCTGGAAGCGGGCCTTGTCCGCGCCAAGAACACTACTGAAATTCTCACCAAGAACGTGGCGCTGTTCGCCATCAGCTGCATCATGTACCTGGTGTGCGGTTACGCCATCATGTACGGCGGCGGTATCTTCCTGAGCGGGATCGGTGATTTCGATCTGGCCGGTGTACTGAGCGCTTCTGCTGAAAACGGCTTCGACGGTGATTCCGTTTACTCTGGTGCTTCTGACTTCTTCTTCCAGGTTGTGTTCGTGGCTACTGCCATGTCCATCGTATCTGGTGCGGTTGCAGAGCGTATGAAGCTGTGGGCTTTCCTGATCTTCGCCGTGGTAATGACTGGCGTGATCTACCCGCTGGAAGGTTCCTGGACCTGGGGTGGTGCTGAAGTCTTCGGCATGTACAACCTGGGCGACCTGGGCTTCTCTGACTTCGCGGGTTCCGGCATCGTTCACATGGCTGGTGCTGCTGCTGCCCTGGCTGGTGTACTGCTGCTGGGCGCTCGTAAAGGCAAGTACGGTCCGAATGGCGAAGTTCACGCTATCCCGGGTTCCAACCTGCCGCTGGCCGCTCTGGGTACCTTCATCCTGTGGATGGGCTGGTTCGGCTTCAACGGTGGTTCCGTACTGAAACTGGGTGATGCTGCCAACGCACACTCTGTGGCCATGGTATTCCTGAACACCAACACCGCTGCTGCTGGTGGTGCGGTTGCCGCCCTGATCGTAGGCCGCATCCTGTTCGGCAAGGCTGACCTGACCATGCTGCTGAACGGCGCGCTGGCTGGCCTGGTGGCCATCACTGCCGAGCCGTCTACTCCGACTGCCCTGCAGGCTACCCTGTTCGGTGCTCTGGGTGGTGTACTGGTAGTGTTCAGCATCCTGACCCTGGACAAGCTGAAGATCGACGATCCGGTTGGTGCCATCTCCGTACACGGTGTTGTAGGTCTGCTGGGTCTGCTGCTGGTACCGGTAACCAACGGTGACTCCAGCTTCTCTGGCCAGCTGATCGGTGCTGCTACCATCTTCACCTGGGTGTTCGTTGCCAGCCTGGTAGTGTGGGGCATCCTGAAAGTGGTAATGGGTATCCGCGTAAGCGAAGAGGAAGAGTACGAGGGTATGGATATCGCAGACTGCGGTATGGAAGCCTACCCCGAGTTCGTCAAGAGCTAAGCAGGATACGCATCACGCAACACGCGTCATGCAACACGAAAAACCCGGCCATCTGGCCGGGTTTTTTTGTTGTCGCTCCGCGGCTGCTGTGGGAGCTTGCTTGCAAGCGAAGGGTGGCTCGAGAGTGGGATAACCTTCGTTTGCAAGCAAACTCCCACAAAAGGTACGTCTCCCCTCGGGATGAGAGTGCCTGTGTTATCATGCGCCCTTTCCGGCCTGCCAGTGTATTTACCATGACCGAACCGACTGTTATCCGTCTTCGCAAGAATGAAGAGCGCCGCCTTAAAGCTGGGCATCTGTGGGTCTATGCCAACGAGATCGATACCCGCCAGACCCCGCTCAAGGATCTGCCGGTGGGGGCTGCCTGTATTGTCGAGGACAGCCGCGGCAAGGCGCTGGGCCGGGCCCTGCTGAGTCCGCATTCCCTGATTGCCGCGCGGCTTTACAGCCGTGACGTGAAGCAGGAGCTGTCGCGCAGCTTTTTCAAGAAGCGTATCGAGCAGGCGCTGACCCTGCGGGAGACATTGTTTGATGAACCCTGTTACCGATTGATCTTCGGTGAAGCGGATGGGCTGCCCGGGCTGGTGGTGGATCGTTTTAATGATGTGCTGGTTGTGCAAACCGGTTCCGGTGCCATGGAAGCCCATCTGGATGTGATCGTCAGTGCGCTGGATGCGGTGCTGGATCCCGCTCATATCATTGCCAAGAACGAAGCCGCTGCCCGTGAGATTGAGGGCATGGAGCGTTATACCAAAGCCCTGAAAGGTGAGCTGCTGGATGAGGTTTCGCTGCTGGAGAACGGTGCCCGCTTCAGCGCGCCGCTGGCGGAAGGCCAGAAGACAGGCTGGTTTTATGACCATCGCAGCGCCCGGCAGAAGATGGCGCCGCTGGCCAAAGGGGCGCGGGTGCTGGATGTTTTCTCTTACTGTGGTGGCTGGGGTATTCAGGCGGCACTGGCAGGTGCGGATGCCGTGACCTGCGTGGATGCATCGGAAACGGCCATCGAGTATGTGCATCGCAACGCGGAGCTGAACGGTGTGGCGGACAAGGTGGGCTCCATGCAGGGGGATGCTTTCGCTGCCATGAAGCAGTTGATCGCAGATGGTGAAAAATACGACCTGGTGGTGCTGGATCCGCCGGCTTTTGTGAAGCGAAAGAAAGACTTCAAGAATGGTCTGGCTGGCTACCACGCCATCAACGAACTGGCCATGCGTCTGGTGAAGCCGGGGGGGTACCTGATCTCGGCATCCTGCTCCATGCATATGCCGGCGGACAAGCTGCTGGATGTGATCCACTCCAGCGCCCGGCATATCGATCGCAATATCCAGGTGATTGGTTATGAGGGGCAGGGCCCGGACCATCCGGTGCATCCGGCGATTCCCGAAACTTCGTATCTGAAGAGCTGGTTCTGTCGGGTTAACTTTAGTCAATAGCTGCGAGCTACGAGCTACGCTTGATTGGATAGAGAGCCCCGGAAAAGTTCCCGGGGTTCTGCATTTCTACGGAACTGCTGTAGGAACGTTGCGTAGCTAATAACAGTCGTTCGACCGCGATCCGAGCCCAGGCGAGGTAAGGATTCCAAACGCTGTTGGATGAGGGAGAAATAAATGGAATTCACATTGCTGTTTCTGGCCTTGTTCCTGAAAGCCATGAAACTCGGTTTCCCCTTGCTGCTGTTCTTCTTTCTGTTGATTACCCTGCTCGGCCAATGGGTGGGGCGGCTGGAAAACTGGTCCCGGTTTGATGCCTTCTATTGGTCGTTTATCACCGCGCTCACCGTGGGCTATGGCGACTTCCGGCCGTCCTCTCGCAAGAGCAAGCTGCTGGCGCTGGCCACCGCCACGGTGGGCATCATGTTCAGCGGGGTATTCGTGGCGGTGACAGTGGCGGCTGCCACCGAAGCGTTCCATCGCTATATGCCTGCAGTGGCCGGCTAAAATAGTGATGGCATAACCCCAATATCTCTACCGGTTCTTCCTTTTTTAGCTCAGGATTTTCGAAACTCGAAACTCACAGCTCAAAGCTAACCCGTCACTGCCCCTGCACATTGAAGGGAAGCAGTCCGGCAATTTCTTCCTTGATCCGTTTGTCGCTGACGCCGAGATCCTTGAATTCGCCTTCTACCAGGCCATCCGCCAGTCGCTCGATCTGCAGCAGGCGGATGGTGATGTCCTGCTTCATGCTGGCGGGCAGTGACAATGCTGACAGGATGGCTTTCACCTGGCGCTGACGGCTGAGTGCCCGGGCACAGCGCACCGCATCATTCTCCACTGATAGCAGGCGCAGGCTGCGTCGGAAGATCCGGTAATTACGATGTTGTCGAATAAGGGCGTCGACGATGTTGGCCGGCGCGGCGCCTTTGCTGACCAGGGATTCCAGACCCTGTCGTTCCTGACTTTCCCAGGCCTCATAGACGGCGACAAACACGGCTGTCTTGTTGGGGTAGTGGCGGTAGAAGGTTTGCGGTGAAAAGCCGGCCCGCTGGGCAATCTTGTTGGTGTCGGTGCCCTGAAATCCCTGCTCGTTGAACTCATCCGCCGCTGCCTGCAGCAATTGTTGAGTGGTTTTTGCGGGCTGGGCCATGGTTCCTCCGCCAATGAAGGGCAATCGGGATAGTGGGAAATTCTCTGTGATGTGATATAAGTATCACATCAGGGTGATATTTATATCACAAGAGGTGGATGAGAATGAAGCGATACGCCTGTGGCGTGCCGGAAACGGCACAGTCTGTGGAATGTGACGGGGTACGGTTGGCGGTATCCCGGGAGGGCCGGGGGCCGGCGCTGGTATGTCTGCATGCGGTGGGGCACGGTGGTGGTGATTTTGCCGGTCTGGCTGCCATGCTGAGTGATCGCTACGAGGTGATCCGCATCGACTGGCCCGGGCAGGGACGTTCAGATGCGGATCACCAGCCGGCGTCGGCAGCGCGTTACGCGGAGTTGCTGGCGCATGTGCTGCGACAGTTGCAGATAGAGCGTCCGGTGATTGTCGGTAACTCCATTGGTGGCGCGGCGGCGATTATCTATGCCAGTGAGCATCCGGTGGCTGGCCTGGTACTGTGTGACGCTGGTGGGCTGGTGCCGGTGTGGCCCATGATCAAGGGGCTGACGCGTCTGTTCCGGGGCTTTTTCCGGGCAGGGGAAAGAGGCGCGAGCTGGTATCCACGGCTGTTTCGCTGGTATTACCGGTTTATGGTGCTGCCAGAGCCGGCGGCCCAGGCGCAGCGTGAGCGGATCATCGCAGCGGGCAGCGAGTGCGCGGCGGTACTGGCACAAGCGTGGGACAGTTTTGGTCGGCCAGAGGCAGACCTGAGAGCGTTGGCGGCTGGCTTGCCGATGCCGGTGTGGGTGGCATGGTCAAGGTCGGACCGGGTGATCCCGCTGTGGCTGTGCCGGCCGGCAATCTGTCGGATACCGCAAGCGCAGCTGTCCACCTTCAAGGGCGGTCACTCGGCATTTCTTGAGCAACCGGATGCGTTTCTTGGCGCATTGATTGCGTTTCTGGAGGCGTTACCGGTGGCAGAGGAAGAGGTAATGGCGGGCTGATCGTCATCGCGATCAACCCGTGGGCTCTGCCATCCGGGACGGATGGCTTACTTCAGTTTTTCCAGCATGGCGGCCATACGGGTGCGTACCGACTCAATCGCTTTATACGGGCGAACCATGACCTTGAAGTCGATGATCTTGCCATCATCGTTCCAGGTGATCATGTCGACACCGTTCACCGCAATGTCATCCAGCTCAAGGGCAAATTCCAGCACGGAATGATTGCCTTCGCTGACTTCACGCACATAGTGAAAGCTGTCGTTGGCCAGCACATGCATGGCGGCCGTCAGGTACGCCAGCGTGAGAGGTTTGCCTTCCTGCGGGGTATGCACCAGTGGTGAATGGAATACCGCGTCGTCGGCAATCAGGTCCTTGAGCAGGTCCAGGTTTTTGGTTTTTACCACCTCATGCCAGGCATTGAGTCCTTTCTTTTTCATGCTGTTCTCCCTGTAAGTGAGGAACGCGGCAATCCTGTTCCGGATTGCCGTTCATCGAAGGGTCAGTTGGCGCACAGGGCCTTTTTGGCGGCGGCATATTCGTCAGCCAGTCGCGCCACTGCATCGCCGGCACTCTGCACGGCTTCGATGGCGCCGATGCCCTGACCGCAGCCCCAGATATCTCTCCAGGCTTTCTTGTCAGAGTTACCGCCAGAGCCAAAGTTCATGGCAGAAGGATCGCTCTCCGGCAGGTTGCTCGGGTCCATGCCGGCATTGACGATGGACGGTGCCAGGTAGTTGCCGTGTACGCCGGTGAACAGGTTGCTGTAGACGATGTCCTTGGCGCTGCTGTCCACGATCATGTCCTTGTATTCCTGCACCGCATTGGCTTCTTCGGTGGCGATGAACATGGAGCCGATGTAGGCAAGATCCGCGCCCATGGCCTGGGCGGCCAGTACGGAGCGGCCGTTGGCGATGGAACCGGACAGGGCCAGCGGGCCATCGAACCATTGACGCAGTTCCTGAATCAGGGCGAAGGGTGACTGGGTGCCCGCGTGGCCGCCCGCACCGGAAGCTACGGCGATGAGGCCATCAGCGCCTTTCTCGATGGCCTTGTGGCCAAAATAGTTATCGATGATGTCGTGCATCACGATGCCGCCCCAGCCATGCACGGCGGTGTTCACTTCTTCACGGGCGCCCAGGGAGGTGATCACCAGCGGCACTTTGTATTTCTCGCACAGCTCCAGGTCTTTCTCGAGACGGTCATTGGAGCGATGCACGATCTGGTTGACGGCAAACGGCGCGGAGGGCTGGTCCGGGTTCTCGCGATCCCACTTGGCCAGTTCCTCGGTAATCTGCGACAGCCACTCATCCAGCTGGGACAGGGGGCGGGCATTCAGGGACGGGAACGAGCCGATCACACCTGCCTTGCACTGGGCGAGTACCAGCTCGGGACCGGAAATGATGAACATGGGGGAACACATGACCGGCAGGCGGAGCCGGGAGGTAATGGATGCTGGCAGGGACATGGTCGTTTCCTCGTTCTGTCTTCTGTCTGCCCGAAATCGGGCGAATCATTTACGTTATAAATTTACACTGTATATCTTAAACGTCAAGCACCCTTGATCGGCCTGTGAGCGAAACGGTCAATCGTCCAGGTGGGGCGGGAGTACCTTCATGCCGGCATACAGGGTGCGCATGATCTTTTCACGCAGGGTGTCGCCATTCATGCCGCGCAAGCCGCTGGCCAGTTCCAGTACCACGATGCCGTGCAGGGTGGCCCAGAACATGTAGCCAATCAGTTGAGCATCCCCCTCCAGCAGGCCGGCGGCAATCATCTCTTCCACGTAATTGACCATGGCCTTCTGGGCACGGGCATTGGCATCGACCAGCTCCGGGTACTGGTCCTCGTCCTGCTGGGCGAAGGAGAAGATCAGCTGGTAGGCGCTGGGGTAGGTCTTGGCGAAATGCACATAGGCATCGCCCACCGCGCGGCCCTTGCTGCGCGCATCGGGGGCATTGGCGACGGCGTTTTCCAAGGTCTCGGAGAAGCGGTGAAAGGCCTCGGCGCGGACGATGGCGAGAATTTCTTCCTTGTCCTGGAAGTAGCGGTAGGGGGTCATCGGGCTGACACCCACCTCGCTGGCGATCTGCCGCATGGTCACATTCTGCGGGCCGCGTTCGATGAACAGGCGGGTGGCTGCATCACAGACCCGGTTCCGGAATTCGGCGATTTCGGCTTCGGTTTTTGCTTTTTTGGCCACGCGCAGGCTCCGGTTGGTTATAGCGTATACAGTGTAAATCAAACCGGCGGAAGAGTGTTATGGCAAGAACGGCAATTGCGCCGAGAGCATGGGGAAGCTGGCGAGGGTGAGCCTGGCCCGATGGAGGGTGGGGAGGCGTCTTTTGGGTGCTGACACAACTCCTTGTTTTATGGGGTATACATATTTTTGTCTGGAGTTTGGGCACGAAACTTGAAAGAGGAAATGTCCAAAAACTGCCAAGGAAGTACCGTGCCTCTGCCCCCGGATTTTATGCATGCCCGTGTGGACTCAGTAAGAAACCGTCTCAACGTGCAGGTGTGCAGCCTGTATCAGGCGGATGTGGTCAGCCAGACCCTGGAAATGGTGGCCACCAGTGGCCTCAACCAGGATGTGCTGGGCGTCACCCTGTGCTATTCACAGGGGCTTACCGGCAAGGTGGCTCGCTCCCGCAGCCCGGTGGTGGCTCGGGATATCCAGAGCCACGACGACTACTTCCATATCGAGGGTTCCGATGAGGAACGCTTCCAGAGCTACCTGGGCATTCCGCTGGAATTCGACAGCGTGCTCTACGGGGTGCTGGTGGTCCAGACCGAGGCCCGCAAGACCTTCTTCCTGAAAGATATCCGCGAACTGCACAGTGCCGGCAAGGATTTGCTGGATGCACTGAAATTGAGCATGCGGCAGGCGGGGTGAAAGCAGTTGCGAGCTACAAGCTACAAGCTACAAGCTACAAGGCGCGGACTGGTGCAGTGCCGTGGTTTCAAGTTAGCAGTCCGCGACGAGACCTTAATCGCGGCGAGGAGTCTGCAGTAAAGATAATGCTTGCTCGCGTTGCAGCTTGAGGCTTGTAGCTTCTCGTCAGCTCGCCAGCCAGCTCAACGCGTCCTTCTGCTCCGCCCACTCGAATACCCTCACCTCCCCCGGAATCACTGCGCTGGCCTGGCGGATCAGGTTGGCGATCCAGTCGTGGCTGGTGACCACGGCAATCTTGTGCCAGCTGAGGGGATGACGTAACCCGACCAGAGCATCCTGCAACATGGCGCCGGCAGAGAAGGATTCGAAGCTGGGGCCCAGTTCGTAGAGGAAATTAATCTGGTTGTGATCGCTGAGCGCCTCTTCAATGGCGGGGATCAGTACACTCTTGTAATCACTGGCGGTGAGTTCGCCGTGACCACTGACTCCGACCGTGTCTTCGGGCAGGTTTTCTATACGCTCGAGCATGGTGAGTCTCCTTTCCGTGGAGAAATGATCGTTTCTGTCATGATGCCATAACTGGCGGTCTGTGCCGGAATGTATTTCCTGCTGAACCATTTGCTAATCTTGCCTTTCCCGGCCATGGAGGCCGCGGGTGTGGTTGTGGCCGGGTTCCGGCTTGCGAAAGGGATAACGTCGAGAATAACCATGAACAAGACATCACGTGCAGGGATGCACATCGTGCTGGCCATGCTGCTGTGCATGCTGGCGCCGGCGGCACTGGCCAGAACGATCTGCGTATTCAGTCTGATCGGCGCCCAGGGCGATCTGTGGGAACAGATGAAGGGCTACCAACTGGCCGCCGCTGGATGGGGAACACCGATTGAACTCAAGGTGTTCACCGATGAACGGGTGGCCGCTGAGGATCTCAAGGCCGGGTTTTGTGATGGCCTGATGATGACCGGCATTCGTGCCCGCCAGTTTGTTCCCTTTACCGGCAGTATTGATGCCATTGGCGGCCTGGATAGTTATGCCGGCCTGCAAACCCTGATTGAATTACTGGCGCACCCAAAGCTGGCGGAAAGTCAGCGTCATGGTGCCTATGAAACCGCTGGCATTCTGCCGCTGGGTGCCGCCTATCTGCATATCAATGATCGTAGTATCAATAGCGTGGAAAAGATCGCCGGCCATACCATGGCGGTATTCGATAATGACCGCGCGCAGGTGCTGATGGCTGAGCATGTCGGTATGCGCCCGGACCTGTCCGACGTCACCAATTTCTCATCGAAATTCAACAATGGCGTGGTGGATGTGATCGCCGCGCCGGCGGTGGCCTACCTTCCTCTGGAGTTGTATCGCGGGGTGGGCGCTCGCGGGGTTGTGCTGAAGATGCCGACGGCCCTGTTGACCCAACAGCTGGTGCTTCGCCATGAAAAATTTGCCGAGGATTTCATGGCCCGGTCGCGACGTTACTTTGCGGACCAGTTCGAGCCGGCCATGAAAGTGGTGCATGCCGCGGAAAAGGAAATCCTGTTCTTCTTTCCGCCACCAGACAGGGATCGCGAGCGCTATTCGCAGATGATGAATGAGTCCCGGGTGTTCCTGATCGAGTCTGGTGTGTATGACACGGCCATGATGGGCTGGATGAAAAAGGTGCGCTGCAAGGTGGCGCCGGAACGTGCCGAATGTGGTGATGGGAGGGCCTGGTAATGTTGTCGATTTTTCAACGGATGGTACTGGCGATGCTGGTGCTCGGCATCACCGTCACCAGTCATGCCAATAGTGATGATGTGGTGGATTTTCTTGTCGACTACGAGCAGGCGATTCGCGAACAGGATAACGGCAAGGTGGCAGGGATGCTGGCAGATGATGTGGCGGTACAGGTGTCCATGTTGACAGGTAATGAAGCGCCCACGGTCATTTCGCTCAGTCGCGACGAATTTCTCCAGCAGCAACGTTTGTTGTGGCGCTTCGCATCAGCGCATTCCTTCACTATCAAGAAACCGGATATACGCAAGGCGGCGGATGAGGGCTGGGAAGTGAGCTTTCAGATGCAGGAGGAGTACGCACTGTTTCAGACGTCGCTGAATCGGGAAAATTCGGTGCGTCTGCGGCTGGTCCGCCGTGGCGATGAACTGGTCATTCAGGAGATCAGAACCCGTTCCCGCGAGTGGTGAGGGCTGGGAGTGGGATAAACGCCGGGCTGTGGTTATGATGCGGTGACAGCAGGCAAGGAATTCCCGTTTCGTGACCCGAGTACTGATTGTTGATGATGAGCCGCGCATCGCGGAGCCACTGATGTTCGCGCTGGAGCGGGAGCACTTTTCGGTGGCTCATGTCGCCCTTGGGGAAGAGGCTCTGGCCAGGCTGGAGACCGACAAGGTGGATCTGGTGGTGCTGGATGTGGGGCTGCCGGATATCAATGGCTTCGAGGTGCTGAAACGGTTGCGCCAGCGTAGCGAGGTGCCGGTGCTGTTTCTCACCGCCCGTCAGGACGAGGTAGACCGTATTCTGGGGCTGGAGCTGGGTGGCGATGATTATGTCACCAAGCCCTTCAGTCCACGTGAAGTGGTGGCGCGCATCCGAGCCATCCTCAAGCGCCAGGTCCCCCGGGTTGCCGAATCCCTGTGGCAGCTGGATGAAGCCGGTGCCCGCATTCTCTGCAAGGGCCAGCCGTTGTCCCTGACCCGTTCCGAATATCGCATTCTGGCGGCCATGATTCAGCACCCCGGGCAGGTATTCAGTCGCGCCCATCTGCTGGATATCTGCGACAGCGACGAAGACAGTTTCGAGCGCAGCGTGGATACCCATATCAAGACCCTGCGCAGCAAACTGAAACCTCTGCAGACCGATACCCTGATCGCCACCCGCCGCGGCATTGGCTATTACCTGGAGACACCGTGAAGCTCGGCCAGCGTTTGCTGCTGTTCTACTTCCTGATCCTCGGCCTGCTGGGCTGGTTCGTGCTGGACATGGTGTTCAGCCAGGCCAAGCCGCTGGTTCGGCAGTCGGCAGAAGAAACCCTGGTAGATGCCGCCAACCTGCTGGCGGAAATGGTGGCAGTGGATGCGCAGAACGGCGCCATCGTGATCACGCCGCAGTTGCGTGAGGCCTTGCAGCGCTATGCAGCGCGGACCCCGGATGCGGATATCTGGGGCATGAAGAAAGGCGGCATCCATACCCATGTCTATATTACCGGGCCGGACGGGAGGGTGCTGTTTGATTCGAAGGGCCGTGACGAAGGACAGGACTTTTCCCAATGGAATGATGTCTATCTGACGTTGCAGGGAAGCTATGGCGCGCGGACCACGCGCAGTGATCCGGCGGATCCTTCCACCTCGGTGATGTATGTGGCGGCGCCGATCCGTGATGCCGGCAGCCTGATCGGGGTGATCAGTCTGGGTAAGGCGGGGCGCTCTATTGAGCCGTTCATCGAACGGGCAGAAAGACGTCTGATGCTGTATGGCAGTGGAGTGTTGTTGTTCTGTCTGGTGTTGGGTGGCTTGCTGGTGTGGTGGCTGAGTCGCCGGGTTAATCGCCTGCAAGGCTATGCCCAGGCGGTGGCTGCGGGGGAGCGTGTGTCGCCACCGGCGTTTCGTGGCCGTGATGAAATTCATGCCCTGGCCGATGCGGTGACCGCCATGCGTCGCAAGCTGGAGGATCGCTCCCGGCTGGAAGATAACGTCACCCTGCTTACCCACGAAATGAAAAGTCCTCTGGCTGCCATTCGCGGTGCTGGCGAAATTCTGGCTGACGAAATTGACGACCCTGCGCTTGAGCGTTTTACCGATAACGTGGTGCATGAAAGTCTGCGCCTCAGCGATCTGCTGGATCGTCTGTTGGCCATGGCTCAACTGGAAAAGCTGGAGAGCCTGCCGGCACAGAAGCAGGTAGTGGATGTGGCATCGCTGGCGGGGCAGTGGCAGGACAGTCGATATGCGTTGTTGCAGGAAAAAGGTGTCTCTGTCTCGGTCAGTGGTGAGGGAATCCATGCCGAACCGGACACTCTCAAGCTGGCCCTGTTCAATCTGCTGGATAATGCCCTGCGCTTCGCAGAGCCGGGCTCGGTGCTGCGTGTCGAGGTGAGCGGCAAGGGGATGCGAGTAAGCAATCAGGGGCCCCCCATTCCCGACTATGCGCTGGCCCGCGTCACCGAACGTTTCTATTCCCTGCCCGCCGCCGGGGAGGAAAAAAGCTCCGGCCTGGGGCTGGCCATGGTCCAGGAAATCGCCAACCTGCATGACGGAACGCTTAAAGTAGAAAACACCGCCGATGGCGTGGCGGTGACGCTGCATTTATAGCTGCAAGCTTCAAGCGACAAGCTGCAATGAAGTCAAAACCGAAGACAGATGGTAAGTAGGGCAGGTTGCTCCCTGTGGGAGTCTGCCTGCAGACGAATGCCGTTGATTTCACCCGTGTCATTCGCGTGCAGGCACGCTCCCACAGTAAACCCCCAGTCCTCTTCCGTTTTGCTTTTGATTTTCCTCGCAGCTCAAAGCTCGTAGCTTGCAGCTGTCTTCTCCCCACACAATCCCCACACAACCCTCCCATTCCCCCTGCATCCTTTCTCCAAACACTGAGGGAGAGGAATGATGCGAAACAGTCTGTTCTTGAAAATGCTCACCATCGCCGGGCTGATGCTGGTGCTGGTGGTGCCGTTGATGATGATCCAGGGCAAGGTGCGTGATCGCAGTAACGAAGCCTGGCGGGTGAAAAACGAAATCGCCCGGCAGGTGAGTGGCGAGCAGATGATCAGCGGGCCCTTGCTGGTGGTGCCGCGGGTACGTCGTTATCTGGCGGAAAAATCTGATTGTGAGGCGCCGAAGGATTGTCGGGTAGAGCGTCATCGGCAGGTGCTGGAGAGTGCCATTCCGGACACGCTCAGCATTGATGGGGAGCTGCAGACCAGCATGCGCTACCGCGGGATTTATGGTTCACCGGTGTATCGCAGCCTGATGCAGCTGGAGGCGGTGTTCCCGGCCAGTTGGGGGCAGGCCAAACAGCCAGAGCAGGTGGTGTCGTCGCAGGCGCCGTTACTGGTCATGCAGATCGCCGACCTGCGTGGTCTGGTGGAGCGACCGCAGATTTTCGTCAACGATGTGGCGTTGCCGCTGGTGGAAACGGAACAGTTACCGTCCAGCCTGGGTGACAGTGCGGTGGCGGTAAAACTGCCGGCCAATATTCAGGGCGCCTTTACCGTGAAGGTGCGGCTTAACCTGAATGGCACGGAGTCCCTTGCTGCGTTGCCACTGGCCAAGGAAACCCGCATGGCGTTGCGGGCCGACTGGCCCCATCCCAGCTTTGAAGGGCTGGTGCTACCAGTGGAGAGGGAAGTGGGAGCCGACGGTTTTACCAGCCAGTGGCGTACTAACAGCCTCGCTGCCGCCAGTGCCATTCATTGTGCCCAGGGCAACGGGCTGTGTGGTGAAACGAATCAGGCCCTGCGGGTGCGTCTGGTGCAGCCGGTGACCGGGTTGCTGTCCAGTGAGCGGGCATTGAAGTATTCCTTTCTGATTGTCGGGCTGACCTTCGCGGCCTTCTTCCTGTTTGAAGTGCTTCGCCGCTATCCGTTGCATGCCATGCAGTATTTGCTGGTGGGGTTGGCATTGGCCATGTTCTATCTATTGCTGGTGGCGCTCAGTGAACATATCGACTTTGTCTGGGCCTATCTGTCGGCGGCCTTGTCGTGCTGTGCATTGATTGGCGTTTATCTGATGGCGGTGATGCGCTCACCCGCCTCCGGATGGGGATTCGCCGGTAGCCTGTTGCTGGTGCAGGGGCTGATTTACGGCATCCTCATGGCGGAAGATTATGCCCTGCTGTTGGGCGCCCTGTTACTGTTCGCTGCGCTGTCGGTAGTGATGTTGGTGACGCGAAAACTGGACTGGTACGGCTTTGCCGCAGCGGGCCGCGCCAACCCGAAAGCCTCGCCTGCCACGGTGTCGGCACCATGAAACGGGCGGTGCGCATCACGGTGCATGCCCTGCTGATGGCTACCCGTGAACAGCCTCAGCAAACCAACATGCTGCTGCGTCAGGCCTTACGCCTGGCGCAGCAGGCTCTGGCCAAACAGGCGGATGATCGCGAGGCGATTCGATGTCTGGGATTGGTGTGGTGGCGACTCGGCGCCAGGCGACGGGGACGGGCGTTGGTAGACTTCAGCTACAAGCTACAAGCTACAAGCTACGCTTGATTCGATAGAAAACCCCTGAAAAGTTCCCGGGGTTTTGTGAAGAACGGAAAAGGCTTCCAGCTCGTTGAGTTCGGCGCCAGTAGATAACCTGAGCCCCCTGTAGGAGCCATGCTCGCATGGCGATCCGAGCCTAAGCGAGGTATGGATTCCAGAAACACATTTCGAGCGGAAGGTAGGCCACGTGCCGCCTCGCCCCTCAATGCATTGCCTGACGCAGCGGCGGTTCCTGTTGGTGGATGCTGAGGATCAGTTGGTCTTCCAGGGCGAAGCGCTCTTCCAGGGTCTGCATCAGGTGGCTGATACGCTGTGGTAGCTGGTCACGGTGTTCGGCGATATGAGTCGCGTTATCGAAATCGGCGTTGAAGGCCAGGGCTTCATCGGTGGAGTTATCCAGCTGGCGCAGGATGTGATGGGTCAGGGCCGGGTTCTCGCGCTGGAAGTGCCGCGCTTCGTTGACCAGTTCGCGATACACCTCGAAGTAGCCGGCGCTGATGTAGTCCATCAACAGTTCGCAAAATTGCTGCAACTGTTTGTGCTGCGGCTGTTGATTGCCAAGCCCGCGAATGCCTTGCAGGGTGCATAGCAGCACGATCAGTTGCTGGCGCTCATCCAGCCAGGCCTTGACCAGGGTTTCGATGCGTTGCCACTGTGCGATGGCGCCGGGTGAGGTGTTCGCCATGGGTTGTCCTCCTTGCGCAAATGTCTTGCCGTGTTTCCCTACGGGTTTTCGAGACTAGGATGATCGAGAGGGCCGCCGCAATGGGCAGAATGGGGCGTTATCGGGGCAGGGCCGCCGGCGCGTGAAAAAACGGCGGGTGGTCAGTGACTTGCCGCTAAAGACGGATTTTTTATAACGACATGGGTTTTTGTGCCTGCCCGGGCAAAGTGTGCCCCGGCGCACAGTTCACGACAGCAGGCCGGCGATCCAGGGCCAGATCCAGGGCAGGGCCAGAGCGGTGACCAGACCGCACAAGCCCAGCGCCAGACCACTGAAGGCGCCCGCTTTCTCGCCGTATTCAAAGGCCCGGGCGGTGCCGATGGCGTGGGCGACCAGTCCCAGTGCAAAGCCGCGGATGCGGTCATCCTTTACCTTCAACAGGCGGTATATCGGACCGGCAGCCAGGGCGCCGACGATACCGGTGATGGCCACGGCGCCGGCTACCAGGGATTCCGAGCCGCCGGTGGATTTCACCACTTCCACGGCAATCGGCGTGGTGATGGATTTCGGCGCCAGTGAGGCAATCACATCTTCGGGGGCGCCCAGCCACCAGGCCAGTCCCACGGAAATGCCGGCGGCGATAAAGGCGCCAATCAGGGTGGCGATGACAATGGGGGTGAGCACGCTGCGCACGGTGTGTAGCTGGCGATACAGCGGCCAGGCCAGGGCTACCGTGGCCGGGCCCAGCAGGAAAGCGATCAGGCTGGTCTGCTCGCGGTATTCTTCATAATCCACGCCCACCATCGGCAACACCACGATCACCGGAATGGAGGCCACCAGGAAGGGGTGGAACAAGGGCAGGCTGTTGCTCTTGCCATACACCCACAGGGCGAACTGGTAGCTGGCCAGGGTGAGCAGGATGCCGAACAGCGGCGTATGTACCAGGCCGGCCAGACCTTGCAGATCAGTGTCCATGGCCATCCTCCTTTTCCTGGTGCTTGCCGCCCATCAGCAGTTTCAGCATCAGGGTGACCAGAATCAGGCTGATGATAGTGCCGCCGACCACGGCCACCACCAGTGCCAGGGCGTTTTCCTGATAACGGTCCCACTGCAGCACGATGCCAACCCCCAACGGGAAGATCAGCAGGCTGATGTGCTTGATCAGGGTGCCTGCCGCGGTGGCGACGCGCTGTGTGAAGGGGGCGTTGAGCAGCAGGGCCATCAGTAACAGCACCATGCCCAGCACGGGGGCGGGCAGGGGCAGGCCGGTAAGGCGGATGACCACCTCACCGAGAAACTGGAAAAACAGAAGAATCAGCAGACCATCGATCATGACAGATCAGCGCGGCAGCGGACGGAACAGCTGAATCAGTGCTACCAGCAACAGGCCGGAAAATACCACCAGCGTCCAGGCCGGCAGGCTCAGCCCAAGGAAGCTCCAGTCCAGGTCGGCACATTCACCGGAGCCGGACAGCACCTGCTGGATCACGTTCTGCAGGGGAAACACATCCAGCATGTACTCCAGACCTGGGCCGCAGGCAGGGACTTCATCAGGTGGCAGGTTCTGCAGCCAGATGTGGCGGATGGATACGGCGCCACCGCCGATGGCGGCCAGGGCGGTCAGTACGGCGTAGATTCGAACGCCTACACCCTTGGGACCGTGCAGTGCGGCGACCAGTAATACCAACGCCGCGGCGATCACACCGATGCGTTGGAAGATGCACAGGGGGCATGGCTCCAGGCCGTCCACATGCTGGAGGTAAAGGGCGCCAGCCATGGCACAGAGGCAGGCCAGAAAAGCCAGCAGGTTGAGCATTCGCGGAGCAGGAATGATGGACGTCATGGTGGGCTCTTTCGTGGTTGACGCCGGAAGGGTAGGCAAAACCGCGCCGGGCGGCAACTTTGAACAGACAAAAGTCTAAAGACTGCCGGGTCAGCGACAATCTTGAGGGCGCAGCCTGCAGAATCAGGCCTGGCGGGCTGAAGTGCTGTTGTGATTGCGTTCGTTCCAGGCGTCGATGCCGGCTTCCCAGCCCTGAAACCACCACTCTGTCAGCGGGTCTTCCGGGGTATAGGGGCAACGGTTGCTGTCGCCGCCGCCCAGGCCCCACATGCAGCCCTGATTGTAGGCTTTTTCCCGTTGTTTCTTCTGGTCCGGGTTCATGGCGTATCTCCCTGCTCCTTGCCCCGAGACTAGCAGTCCGGGCGGTTTTGCATAGTAGACGATGGCGCATTTTTGTTGATAACGAGGGGGTAAAGTGCAACAACGTGTACGGTTGGTCACAGGGAGTGTGATGTGGGTTTGGTAATGTGGGCGGGTGTGGGAAAACCCCTGGGGCGAGCGCAGCGAATAACGTCTCTGGAATCCTTACCTCGCTTAGGCTCGGATCGCTTGCAGGCAAGCTCCTACAGCGGGCTCTAGCAAGTTTCTTCAGATGCCAAAAGGCCCGCCCGGTTTGTCGGGCGGGCCTTTTGGCATGAGGCATCAGGCGTGCCTTCAATCCCTGAAATAGTCTGCCAGGTAATCGCTGAAGGGCTGTTGCTCGGCCTGTTCCAGTTCGGCTTGTTCGGCGAGGCTGCTGGCGGCCAGTTGTTCCAGTTCGGCGTTGGTGTCATCGCAGCGCTGGCGGGACAGGAAGTGATCGCGGTGGGCCAGGGCCTGGTTCATGGCGAACTGGAAGAAGCTTTGTTCGCGGCCTTCCAGTTTTTCCAGAATCCGGGCGGAGGGGGTGGCATCCGGGGTGCAGATCTTTTCCTGCTGGCGAGCCAGGGCGTTGGCGTAATCATTGCCGCCATGGGCGCGATCGAACAGTTCCGCGATGGGCTGCATCTGTTCCAGTTTTTCGCTGGCCCATTGCTTCAGTGTCACTGCCTTGCCCCAGCGACACAGTTCCACATCGGTGTTGCGGCCTTCGTAGACCACTTTCTGCAAGTTGGTCTTGCTGGCGGTCAGGTCGCATTTTTCCAGCTGCGGCGATTCCATCAGCAGGCAGTAGGTGGCGAACAGATCCAGGAAACGGATTTCCTGCTGGTTGATGCCCACCGGCTCAAACGGGTTCAGATCCAGGGCGCGAATCTCGATGTACTCCACGCCCCGTTTCTGCAGCGCGGTAGTAGGGCGCTCGCCGGAGTTGATGGTGCGCTTGGGGCGAATGGATGAGTAGTACTCGTTCTCGATCTGCAGGATGTTGGCGTTGAGCTGCTGGTAGTTGCCCGCCGCATCCAGCACGCCGAATTTTTCGTAGGATGCTTCCGGTGTCTTGATGGCGTGGGTCAGCGTCTCAACGTATTCGTCGAGATTGTTATAGCTGATCGCCAGTGACGACTGGGCATTGTTCTGGTAACCCAGGTCGCTCATCCGCAGGCTGGTGGCGAAGGGTTTGTAGAGGGTGTGGTCGAAGGTGTCCAGCTGGTGCTCGCGACCGGCCAGGAAGGACTTGCACAGGGCCGGGGAGGCGCCGAACAGGTACACCAGCAGCCAGGAATAGCGCTGGAAATTGCGGGTCAGGTCGAAGTAGCGGCGCGAGATATAGGTCTGCAGCGGCGCGCTGTCCCCTTCCAGCTGCTGGTTCAGTTCCCAGAAGGCTTCAGGATAGGAAAAGTTGTAATGGATGCCGGCGATGGTCTGCATCTTGCGACCATAGCGATGCCCGAGTCCTTCCCGGTAGATGGTCTTCATGCGGCCCACATTGGAGCTGCCGTACTGGGCCACCGGTACGTCGCTGTCCTTGCTGATCATGCAGGGCATGGAGTTCACCCACAGCACTTCGTCACCGATGTGGCTGTACACGTAGCGGTGCAGCTGCTCTAGAAATGCCAGCGGTTTGTGTACCTCGGTGGTGGCCGGAGTGATGAACTCCAGCAGCGCCTCGGAGTAATCCGTAGTGATGTAGGGATGGGTCAGGGCCGAACCGAGGGCCTTGGGGTGCGGAGTCTGCGCCAGGGTGCCATCGGTGGTAATGCGCAGGCTTTCCTTTTCGATTCCGCGGCGGATGCCGGTCAGGGTCGCGGCAGCATCAGAATCGAGCAGGGCATGGATACGCTGTTGCAGATCTTTCATGGTTGGGCCCGGTCCGGGCCGCCGGTGGGTGCCGGCGGCGGGTGTGACGGTAATCCGACAATCATGGGGCAATCCTGTGGCGCTGAGAAGTCAGCGCCCAGGTGCATGGCTTAAAGGCGTTTCTTGCCTTTCTTCTGGTCTTCCTTGGCCTTGGCAAACAGGTCGGCAAAGGTGCCGCCGCCCTGTTGCGGCTGACCGCCACCGCGCTGGGGCTTGTTACCACCACCTCCACCGCGACGCTGGCCGCCACCGGGACGAGCGCCGGCAGGACGCTGGCCGGCAGCCTTTTCCTGGGGCTGGTCGTCCATGCGCATGGTCAGGCTGATGCGCTTGCGGTCCAGATCCACCTCCAGCACCTTCACCTTGACGATGTCGCCGGGCTTGACCACGGTGTGAGGATCTTCCACGAACTTGTCGGACAGCGCGGAAACGTGCACCAGACCGTCCTGGTGAACACCGATGTCCACGAAGGCGCCGAAGTTGGTCACGTTGGTCACCGTGCCTTCCAGAATCATGGAGGGCTTCAGGTCCTTGAGGGTTTCCACCCCTTCCTTGAAGACGGCGGCCTTGAATTCCGGGCGCGGATCGCGGCCGGGTTTTTCCAGTTCGCTGAGGATGTCCGTGACGGTGGGCAGGCCGAAGCTGTCGTCGATAAAGTCGGCCGCGTTGACCTTCTTCAGGAAGGGGACGTCACCGATGACTTCCTTGAGCGGGCGCTCGTGTTTGGCGGCGATCTTTTCCACCACCGGGTAGGCTTCCGGGTGCACCGAGGAGCCATCCAGCGGGTTGGCACCGTTCATGATGCGCAGGAAGCCGGCGGCCTGTTCAAAGGTCTTGTCACCCAGACGCGGTACCTGCTTGAGGTCGTCACGGCTGCCAAAGGCGCCGTTCTTTTCCCGGAAGGTGACGATGTTGCCGGCGATGGTGCTGTTGAGGCCGGCAATGCGCGACAGCAGCGGGGCGCTGGCGGTGTTCACGTCCACGCCCACGGAGTTCACACAATCTTCTACCACCGCATCCAGGGAGCGGGACAGTTTTACCTGGCTCACGTCATGCTGGTACTGGCCCACACCGATGGCTTTCGGATCGATTTTTACCAGTTCGGCCAGCGGGTCCTGCAGACGACGGGCAATGGACACGGCACCACGGAAGGATACGTCCAGCTCGGGGAATTCCCGGGCCGCCAGTTCCGAGGCGGAGTACACCGAGGCGCCGGCTTCCGAAACCATGATTTTCTGGATATTGCCCTTGCTGGCTTTCACCACCTCACCGGCCAGTTTGTCGGTCTCGCGGCTGGCGGTGCCGTTACCGATGGCGATCAGTTCCACCTTGTGCTTCATGCACAATGCCGCCAGTACAGAGAGGGACTGGTCCCACTGGTTCTTGGGCTGGTGCGGGTAGATGGTGGTGTGTTCCAGCAGCTTGCCGGTGGGATCCACCACGACCACTTTCACCCCGGTACGCAGGCCCGGATCGAGGCCCATGGTGCACTTGGGGCCGGCCGGGGAGGCCATCAGCAGGCTCTTCAGGTTGCGGGCAAATACCTGGATGGCTTCCTCTTCGCCCAGCTCGCGTACGCGGCCCAGCAGTTCGGTTTCCAGATGGGTGTTGAGCTTGATCTTCCAGGTCCAGCGCATCACTTCCTTGAGCCAGTCATCGGCGGCGCGGCCTTCGTGGTTCCAGCCGGAGACGGCGGTGACCATGCCTTCACAAGGGTGCGGGATGGCGGTTTCCAGTTCTTCCGGCAGCACCATGGAGACATGCAGGATGCCTTCGTTGCGGCCGCGGAACAGGGCCAGGGCGCGGTGGCTGGGGATGTCTTTCAGGGCTTCACTGTGATCGAAGTAGTCGCTGAACTTGGCGCCGTCCTTCTCCTTGCCATCAGCCACCTTGGCCTGGATGTGGGCCTTGTCCCACAGGTAGGTCCGCAGACGGGTGAGCAGTTCGGCGTCTTCGGCGAAACGCTCCATGAGGATCTGCTTGGCCCCGTCCAGGGCATCCTTGGCGGAGGCAATCTTGTGCTCTTCGTTCAGGTAGCCGCCGGCCAGTGCTTCCGGATCCTGGGTGGGATCATTGAGCAGGCTGTCGGCTAGTGGCTCAAGACCTGCCTCGCGGGCGATCTGGGCGCGGGTGCGACGCTTGGGCTTGTAGGGCAGGTAGAGATCTTCCAGGCGGGTCTTGGTATCGGCTGCCTTGATCGCCTTCTCCAGTTCCGGAGTGAGCTTTTCCTGTTCGGCGATGCTCTTTAGGATCGCTTCGCGGCGTTCTTCCATCTCACGCAGGTAGCGCAGTCGCTCTTCCAGATTCCGCAGTTGGGTGTCATCCAGTCCGCCGGTCACCTCTTTCCGGTAACGGGCAATAAAGGGGACAGTGGCACCTTCGTCGAGCAGGCCGACGGCGGCGTTGACTTGTTGTACCTGGCAGCCGATTTCCTCGGCGATGATCTGTTCAATACTACGCATGAGATTCCCTGATATGCACACCGGTGCTGCTCTGTTTCACCGCTGTTTAAAAACGAAAACGACCGGAATCATAGGGAATGATGCCGGTCGTTAACAGATTGACTTGTATTGGCCGCTGTGGCTTGGATTTCGGGCCGGCCAGGTATTAACCCAGCGCCTTGTTGATCATGGCCACCAGCTCGGCTTCCACCGGGGGTTTGACCACATAGCCGAAGGCGCCCTGACGTTCGCCCCACACCTTGTCGGTTTCCTGATCCTTGGTGGTGACCAGAATCACCGGGATGTTCTCGGTGCTGGGGTCCCGGGTGATCTTGCGGGTAGCCTGGAAGCCATTCAGTTCCGGCATCACCACATCCATCAAGATCAGGTCTGGTTGTTCAGCGCGCGCCTTGTCCACGCCTTCCATGCCATTGGTGGCGGTCACGACACTGTGCCCCTGGCTCTCGACAATCTTGACCAGGTTGGTGAGTTGCGTCGGGGAATCATCCACTACAAGGATTTTGGCCATCTTGCTCTCCTGAAACCAGGCCATCCTGTCGTGGTGGCCTGTCTTGTTATGGTCATGCGCTGCAATCAATCCAGCATCATATCAGCTGTTCAAGTGCAGGTAATCTGTCGAATTATGGCATGCAGTGTGACGCAAAGTGTCGCCAAAAGCAGCTGCAAGCGACAAGCTTCAAGCTGCAACGCGGGGCAGATGGGTGCCATTCGTTTGCCGCTGTGCCCGCGCTTCTGGTCTGATCAACGGCATTTTTACCACAGAGGTCACAGAGTTCACTGAGGGAAAACCTTCTTTGCTGTGCTGTGGACAACCTGGTTTTGACTCCGTTGAAGAAGCCGTTCGTGCAGCTTGTTGAACGAATCGGGGCCAGGGAAAAGCCGTCTCACCACAGAGCAGGCGGGTTTTTCTCAGTGAACTCTGTGCCCTCTGTGGTAAATCCATTCTTTACAGCGGTTGGGTATCCGCCAGGCTCTGACCTCGCCAAGGCTCGGATCGCTTGCAGGCAAGCTCCCACAGCAGCAGTTTCCAGAGCTGGCGCGCGGTTGGAAGGGGCTGTGTCGCAAAGCCCCTTCCCGCGTTGCAGCTTGAAGCTTGTAGCTTGTGTCTACCTCGTCAGGGTGCTGGCGCTGCGGCGGGTCCAGAACAGCAGGGGCAGCATGATCAGGGCGTACCATAGGGTGCTGTTGGCCAGGGCCCAGAAGGGTTGCGCCAGGGAGTTGCCGGGGTCGCCGGCCCAGGGGGCGACAACGCTCACCAGCAGGCCGCCCAGCCCGGTCAGCAGCAGCCAGCGGCGGGCACTGGCGGGGGCGCTGCGGCGGCGGCGCAACAGTTGCCACAGGAACAGGGCGCCGAGCGCGGTCATGGCCAGCCAGATCAGCCCGACGGGGATGGCGACCAACAGGTGGCCGGCCTTGCCGGCGTCAATCAGTGCGGGCAGCAGGCCGAGCAGTTTCAGTAGTAGCAGCGGGCCGAGAATTATCACCCACCACAGATGACCCGCGAGCCCCTCCGGTCCCGGTTGCTGGCGGTAGTGCTGCGGATCAAAGCGCCACAGGCTGCGGGCCAGATTGCCCCAGTTGTCCAGCGCCAGGATATGGCCCAGATGGCGGAGGCGATCGCGTTGCTCCTCGATGATCATCAGCATGGCGGGCACCACCAGCAGGATCAGGCTGGTGCCGAACAGCAGGCCAAATACCAGACTCACCGCCATGGGCTTGAGGAACTGGGCCTGCATGGAGGTCTCGAAGAGGATCGGGGTCAGACCGGCGATGGTGGTGATGGAGGTGAGCAGTACCGCGCGCAGACGCCGTACACAGGCTTCCACGATGGCCTCGTAGCGTTCCATGCCATCGGCGATCAGTTGCTTGTAGAAGCTGACCAGCACGATGGAGTCGTTGACGATGATGCCGGACAGTCCGAACAGCCCCATGGCCGAGAACATGGAGAACTTGATGCCGAAGGGGGCGGTGAACAGGTGGCCGATCACCGCCCCGGTCAGACCGAAGAAGATGGCCGTCATGATCGCCAGCGGCCAGGAATAGGAACTGAATACCCAGGCCAGCACGATGTAGATAATCGCCAGGCCCAGTAGTGCGCCGGTGGCCATGTCGCGCAGGTTGTCGGCCTGCTCCTGCAGCTTGCCTTCATAGCCCACGCCAATGCCATACAGGGCCTGCAGCTGGGGAAGGGTGCCTTCCTTGAGTGAGGCGATGATGGCGTTGGCGTTGCCCTGCTCCGGGTCAAGATCAGCGTACACGGTGACCGCCAGTTCGCCATCCACCCGGCGCAGCAGGTCCACCCCCTTGCGGGCATCGAAGACCACCACATCGCGCAGCGGCACGGCGTCGCCCATGGGGGTGATTACGGGCAACCGTTCGATGGCGCTGAAGCGGCGCCGCTCGCTGTCCGGCAGCATCACCCGCACTTCTACTTCCTCGTCCTGCTCGTTGTAGAGCTGGGCCAGGTTGCCATCAAAGGCGGAGCGCAGCTGGCCGGCCACATCATTCAGGGACAGGCCCAGGGCGCGTCCCTGGGGGGTGAGCTCGAAGGTGAGCTGTTCCTTGCCGTAGGGCAGGTCGTCATCCACATTGCTGACCCCGGCGAATTCACGCAGCTTTTCCTGCAGCGCCATGGAGGCGTCCTTGAGGGTGCTGGCGTCACTGCCGGTGAGCTTGATCTCGATGGGCTTGCCCGGTGGACCGGCTTCCGGCTGGGAGATCAGCAGCTGCTCCAGGCCGGCGGGCAGGGTCACCTTGTCACGCCACTGCTTGATCAGTTCGTCATTGCTGATGTCCCGGTCGGGGCCGATGTAGACCTCCACCATAAGGGTGCCGTACTCATCACCGTTCTTGTTCTGCGGGCCACCGGGGCTGGGGAAGCCGGAGGCGGCGCCGTGATGCATGATGCTGGTGAGCACCAGATGGCCACCCAGTTCCTCGTTGGTGACGTACAGGGTGTCTTCCAGATGATCCAGGAAGCGATCCACCTGGGCCTGGTCGGTGCCGGAGGTGAAGCGGGCAATGGCGCGAATCTGGTCGCTGTCCACCGGCGGGAAGAAGGTGAACTTGAGCCAGCCAGTGGCAACCACGGCCAGCGCCAGCACAAAGGCACAGATGGCGGACACGCTGACCAGGTGCCGGTTACGCACTGCCCAGTGCACCAGCGGGCGGAATTTTTCATCGCGAATCCGGTTGAAGCCGTCATCAATACGCTGGCGCAGGCCGCTGCTCTTGATCTGCAGACCGCGGAAGCTGTGATGCAGGTGGCCGGGCAGCACCATGAAGCATTCCAGCAGCGAGGCGAGAATCACGCAGATCATCACAAAGGGAATGTCGAAGGCGATCTTGCCCATGGCGCCACTCATCATGCCCAGTGGCAGGAAGGCGGCAATGGTGGTGGTCGATGACGCCACCACTGGCCAGAACATGCGTTTGGCGCCACCCAGGGCGGCACGGTGGGCGGACTCCCCCTGTTGCAGGTGGGTGAGGGTGTCTTCGCCCACTACGATGGCGTCATCCACGATCAGACCCAGTGCCAGAATCAGGCCGAACAGGCTGATCATGTTGATGGTGCCGCCGAAGAACCACAGCAGGCCGAGCGTGGCCATGAAGGACACCGGAATACCTACGGTGACCCACCAGGCCACCCGGGCATTGAGGAAGAAGTACAGCGTCAGAATCACCAGTACCAGACCGGAAATACCATTCCACAGCAAGGTAGAGATGCGGTCCTGTACCAGTTTCCAGGTCTGCGAATGGAAGGTCAGGGTGACGCCTTCCGGCAGGGTGGCCTGTCGTTCGGCGCCCCAGGCGAGAATACGGTCGGCCAGCTCCAGCATGTCATCGTCTTCACCGCGCATGGCCTGCAGTTCGATGGCCGGATAACCCTGCCAGGTAAGGGTGGCCTGGTCGTCCCGCGGGCGGCGTTCGATGATGGCCACATCGCCCAGGGTCAGTTGCTGGCCGTCGGCGGTGGTGATCAGCGGCAGTTCGGCAAAGGCGCGTTCGTCGCGGCGCTGACCCAGGGCACGTAACTGCTTGGCGGCATCATCGCGGCCTACGGTGCCAGCGGGGGTATCCTGGCTGAAGCTGCGAACCCGGTTGGCGATGTCGCCGAGACTCATGCGCAGATCATGGAGGGTGCCGGCCGGCACCTGGATGGCCATTTCCTCTTCCGGCATACCGGAAAATTCCACCTTGCCCACACCCAGTGCCAGCAGTTCATCTTCCAGTTGCCGGGCCAGGTGGCGTAGCTCTTCCAGGCTGCCATTCTCGGAGGTGAGCAGAATGCTGGTGACCAGGGAGAAGCGGGTGATCTTCTGGATCACCGGGCGTTCTGCATCCTGGGGCAGATTACGGATGGAATTGATGCGCTGGCGCACTTCATCCAGGGCCAGGCCCAGGTCCGAACCGGCTTCCAGTTCGATGAAGAAGGCCGCTGCCCCTTGCTGGGAGCGGGCGATCAGTTTCTTGGTATTGGGCAGGGTCTTGAGGGCCTGCTCAATGGGAATGGTGATGGAGCGCTGCACATCTTCGGGGCTGGCACCGCGCCACGGCACGGTGACGGTGACGTAGTCGAATTCAAAATTCGGGAACATCTGGGTGTTGAGGCGGGTGAGGCCGAGCAGGCCCAGCATCACCATCAATAGCATCAGCAGATTGGCCGCTACCTTGTGGCCGGTAAAGCTGGCGATCAGACCCCGTGGTTCACTCACCCTCTACCTCCGCAGTGGGAGCGGCCGGTTCGGTCCCGGTGTCGGCATTGCTGCCGGGTACCGGGCGCGGATCCACCGGCAGGCCGACGATGGCCTGGGGTAGCTGGGTGGTCATTACCCGCTCACCGCCGGACAGGGAAGGGGCCCTGAGCAGCAGCACGGACTGCTCGCCCAGCATGGATTCGCCGACGATCTCGGCGCTCACCCGCTGCAGACGGTTATCGTCATCGATCCGGTAAAGCCGGTTGAGGCCGTGCAGGGCGGTGGCCGGCAGGGCCAGCAAATGATCCAGCTTTGGCAGGGTCAGGGTAATGGTGATGGGCCGACCGAGGGCGGCAGCGGGTACCCCGTCGACAAACTCGAACAGGCCGTCGATGCCGCCCCGGGCGTCGGCGGCATCACCGGCCAGGCGTTTCAGGTTAAGGGTCAGTGTCTGCCCTTCCAGGGTGGTGCTGGCGGTCAGGTCGCCCTGTTGCAGGCCATCACGGATGGCGGGCAGGTGGCGATCCGGAATCTGTGCGCGCACTTCCAGTTCCGTGTCGGCGAACAGGCTGACCAGAGGTTCGCCGGGGCGCACCCGTTCGCCGGGTGCCACTGCTACGTTGGTTACGGTGCCGGCAAAGGGCGCCGCCACCCGGGTGCGGCCCAGGTCGATCTCGGCCTGCTTGAGCTGGGCTTCGGCACTGGCCAGCCTTGCTTCCATGCGGGCCAGTTCATTACGGAAATCGTTGACGCTGAGCTGGCGCTGGGCCAGGGACAGGTCGGCACGAGCCTTGGCTTCCTCGGCCTGATCCAGCTGGGTTTGCGAAACCAGCTTCTTGCCACGCAGGGATTCCAGCCGTTCAAGATTGTCGGCGGCCAGCCGGGCCAGTTTCTTTTCCAGCTCGAGATTCTTGCGGTCGCTGTCATAACGCAGGCGGGTGGTGTCCAGTTGTGCCTGGGCCTCGTCGCGGGCGGCCTGGGCGCGATCCCGGGCGAGAGCGGCTTCCGTGTCGTCCAGCTGGATCAGCAGGTCGCCTTCGCTGACGCGGCTGCCGGCGCGTGCCGGGGTGTCGGCCACATTGGCGGTGACCACGGCCGTGAGGCTGGCGGCGCGGGGGGACTGTACCCGGCCGAACAGCTGGATCTGTGGTGCCCGGGCGGCCGGATCGGCAAGCACGTAGCGCACCCGGTCATAATGCTCGCTGACATCCTGGGTGGGGGCCGAGGGTTTGAACACAGACAGCAGGATAATGGCCACGACGGTACCCAGAATGACTCGGGGAACCGGGGGAATCTGTTGGAGGCGCTCGCGCAAGGTCGACCCCTTATTCTGTTTATTCAAGATTAAACGCCATTCCGGCAATGGTCCGTCAAGCCAGGGGAGGTGCGCCCGGCAATGTTTTTAAACAATCTGGTCATGCCAATTTCTTGCACGTTCGCAGCATAATACGAAAATCAGACCGTGAAATTGTTCTGATTTGTCATTACTTTGCATCTGCTTGCCCTGTGCACAGATTCCCGGGAGGTCCAGTGAGCGAACAACAAGACAAGATTCTCGTCGTGGACGACGATGCGCGCCTGCGCAGCCTGTTGCAACGGTTTCTGGAAGAGGCCGGTTACACTGTCAAGGCGGTGGCGGATGCCGAACAGATGGACCGGGCACTATCCCGTGAAATCTATTCACTCATGGTACTGGATCTGATGCTACCCGGCGAAGACGGTTTGTCCATCTGTCGTCGCCTGCGTGAGGCCGAAAACAGCCTGCCGATCATCATGCTCACCGCCAAGGGAGATGATGCGGAACGCATTGAAGGGCTGGATGCCGGTGCCGATGATTACTTGCCCAAGCCGTTCAACCCCAAGGAGCTGGATGCCCGCATTCGTGCCGTGCTGCGCCGCCATGTGCGTGAGCTGCCCGGTGCGCCGAGCAAGGAAGAGGGGCAGGTGAGCTTTGGCCCCTGGACCCTGGATCTGGCCAACCGTACCCTGACCCGCGACGGTGACCCACAAAGCCTGACTACTGGTGAATTTGCCGTACTCAAGGCCCTGGTGCAGAACCCCCGCGAGCCGCTTACCCGTGACAAGCTGATGAGCCTGGCCCGTGGCCGCGAGTGGTCTGCCATGGAGCGCTCAATCGACGTGCAGGTGTCGCGCCTGCGCCGCCTGCTGGAAGATGACCCTTCCAAACCCCGCTACGTCCAGACCGTCTGGGGCGTGGGTTATGTGTTTGTACCTGATTGAGCGCTTGACGCTGGACGCCGGATGCATGACGCCTGAAGCCGGGCGTTCTTTTCCGCGTCGGGCGTCAGGCGTCCAGCCTCTGGCGACCTATCCATGAAACTCTATCCCCGTACGGCCTTTGTTCGCTCTGCCATTGTGGTAGGGCTGGTGATTGGTATCAGTCAGGCGCTGACCCTGTGGTTCTTTGCGCGCAATGCCTATTTGCCCGGGATTCGTGAGTACGCCCGGCTCACCGTGCTGCAGGCGGAACTGGCATTTACCGAAAGCGGTGATGAGGATGCCCGCCTGGCGCGCCGGCTGGCCGGTGCCACCAGTATCGAAGTGGCCAGCCCCAGCAACCTGCATCAGGGCACCATGCTGTTGTCCCAGCCGGTGGTCAGTCGCTTTCAGGAAGAGCTGGAGCAGATGTTGAATGAGCCAGTGCTGGTGCGGCTGGAGGACAACCGGCAGCCGGTATTGTGGGTCAGTGCGCCCTCCTTCCAGGGCAACTGGCTGCGAGTGCCGATGGAATTCTTCCGAGATTATGATCGTTACCTGCTGCTCGGCTGGGGGGTGACGGTGCCGCTGCTGGCGATTATCGGTGGCTTGTTGATCGCCCGTGGCCTGAACCTGCCGTTGCGGCGGCTGGCGAGGGTGGCGCTGAAGGTGGGGCGTGGGGAAGCGGTGCCGGTGCTGGATACCACCCTGGGGCCGGAAGAGATTCAGGCGGTGAACGCGGCGTTCAATCGCATGACCAGCGATCTACAGCAGGCCCAGCGCGACCGGGCATTGCTGCTGGCTGGGGTCTCCCATGACCTGCGTACCCCGCTCACCCGTCTGCGCCTGTCGGCGGAATTCATGCAGGATGAAGAGCTGGCCAAAGGCATCATCGAAGACATTGAGGACATGGATGCGATCCTTGACCAGTTCATCGCCTTTATCCGTGACGGTGCTGATGAAACGCCCGACTTCGAGAACCTCAATGGTCTGATTCAGGAAGTGGCGGGCAAGTACCCGGCGGAGCAACTGCGCTTTGAGCTGGATGACCTGCCGCGGATGATGCTCAAACGCCTCACCGTGAAACGCATGCTCGCCAACCTGATCGGCAATGCCCTCAAGTATGGCGCGTCACCGGTAGAGATCCGTACCGCGGTGCAAGACAACGTGGTGGTGCTCACCCTGCGCGATCACGGCAAGGGGGTGAAAGAAGAAGATATTCCCCTGTTGCTGCAGCCATTCTCCCGGGGGGAAAAGGCGCGCACTCTCAGTGGCAGCGGCCTGGGGCTGGCTATCGTCAAGCGCATCGTGGACATGCATCACGGTGAAATGACCCTGGCCAACCATCCCCATGGCGGGCTGCTGGTTACCGTGCGGTTCCCGGTCACCGGCCAGTTTGTGCAGCCGGAGTCGCTTTCTGCCGGGGTGAGGTAGCTTTGCGCCGGATGCTGGATGCCTGACGCCTGACGCTAAAACCGGGGTGCTGGCAGAAGTTAGTGTCAGAAGCGAGTGACGAGTTTCGAGTTGCGAACGGCAACCCCCGGGAACCTCCAGGTTTTGCCTTTCGGAACTCGCTTCTCGTGACTCGGAACTCAGGAATGTCCCTGTGGATTGGAAATGCGTTTCCGGGATCCCTGCCTCGCCTGGGCTCGGATCGCGAGCAGGCTCGTTATTCGCTCCGCTCACCCCTTCGGGGCCGCACTACGTGCGTTACTCCGCTACGCTACGTTCCTGCAGCGGCTTCGTAGAAATGCAGAAGCTCAGGAACTTTGGGGCCTTTCTAAATCAAAACGGACGCAGCTCACAGCTCGAAGCTTCTGGCTTGCAGCCAGCGGTGCAGGCGGTGTCATGTCGCCTGGCGTCGGGCATCCCGCACGTAACCGAAGGGATATTCTTTGTTGGCTTTTGTTGAGTGTGAGGCGGATCACGGTTTGTCACCGGCAAGCGGCGCATTCTCGAAACCAATGAAGGCCATTCGTGGTGCGGATTCAACCGGAAACCCGGGAAAATCGACCGCCCGGCCTGTAGCCGTAAACAAGGGATTGTGTTTACGCGCGGCGATGCATATAACAATGTCTTCAGACAATGCAACGCCTGACAAGAAAGACAAACAAGATAACGATAACGGCCTGACAACAACGTATTAGAAGCAGGCCGAGAGCAAGAACAAAAGGACTTGGGAGAGCTCATTATGACCTGTCTAGAAAGCGGGCCTGTGCCCCGTATTGCCTCACCACCCCATACAATTTTCTGCTGATTCCATCATGCAGGTTCAGTCCTTGTGGACGGTTCCATGACGTGTTGTGAATGCCGATAACCTGCTGCCCCCCAGGCACAGGTCGTTAGGCCGCACCCTTGTGCGGCCTTTTTTTTGGTCGCTCTGCGGCTGCAACACGCTACATGCATCACGCAACACGCAAAGATCCAAAGCGGATTTACCACAGAGGGCGCAGAGTTCACTGAGCGCGAATGGCGAAGTGTTGCTGTTCTTGTTTTAGGAGCCCCACTGGAGGGGCGAACAAAACCCGGGATCAAAACCCCCTTCGTTCCGCAAGTTGCCCCCCATGGCATCAATCTCACTCAGGGCGGAGTAAAGCGCTGGAGCAGCAGATTCCCGCAAACCCGCGATGAACCATTTTTTGGGGCGCTCTGAGCTTCACCTCACTTTCCCGTTGGCGGCTGCATACTCTCACTGACATTTTCGATCTTTTTATCAATCTTCTGTGGCGGTGTTTTCCGTTGTAACGGGATTGTGAACAATCAGGGAGAAGGACAATGAAAAAACTCATACCGCTGGCACTCGTGGCGCTGTGTGTGCCGGCATTTGCTGAGGAGGTCTATGATCAGGAGGGGTATTTTGGTCTCCACTACAGCATGCTGAATCAGGAAACCAGCGCAGAGGATATCGAGCCGGAAGCTTTTCAGACTCGCTTCGGGATGCATATCAATCCCTATGTGTCTCTGGAGGGGCGCCTGGGTTACGGCATAGATGATGATGATCTGGTGGTCGGGGATGCGGCAGTTCTCACCCTGGATCCAGAGTGGTTGGTTGGGGCTTACGTCAAACTGGGTCTTGATCGTCGTCAGCCGGTGGCGCCGTATGTGTTGCTGGGGCATTCGACGGCTAAGGCCGATGTGACGCTGGAAGTCACGGAAAGTGGTCTGCTGGGCAGTTCCACTAACCGGGAAACCGAGGAAGTGACCGCCAGCGACCCGTCCTATGGCGCTGGCGTGGATGTCAATCTTGGCGAGACAGCCGCGCTCTACGCGGAATGGGTGCAGCTGGATGATGATGATGACTTTGATCTCACCACCATCAATATTGGTTTTATCAGCCGCTTCTAGCGGGCATCCAGGGTGGTGATATTCGTATTGCCCTGCGGGAGTGGAGTGTGGAGAGATGCCACCTTCCCTTGATGTTTTTCCAGGCGCCGGCCAGCCAGAAAAACCAGCAGGCCGCCGACGGCCAGGGCGGCGCCCACCAGCCCGGTGGTGGACCAGACGGCGCCACTTTTGACGGTGATGCCGGCTAGCCAGGCGCCAAGCGCATTGGCCATATTGAAGGCCGCGTGGTTCATGGAGGCGGCCATGGTCTGACCGTCACCGGCCACATCCATCAGGCGGGTCTGCAGAGCCGGGCCCATGGCCATGCAGGTGCCCACCAGCGCCACGAAGACAATGCCGGCGATGACATGATCGGCGGCGAAGAAAAATCCGCCCTGCACCAGTACACACCAGCCCAGAATCAGCGGAATGGCGCGCAGCAAATTGCCATCCGCCAAACGGGCGCCGACCAGATTGCCGATGATGGTGCCGATGCCGAAGACCATCAGCACCAGAGGCCCCCATTGTTCTGCCATGCCGGCTTGCTCGGTCAAGGTGGGCATCACATAGCTGAACACGGCAAACATGCCGCCGAAACCGATGCTGGCCACCCCCAGGGTGAACAGCAGTTGCTGGTTAAGCAGGGCGGACAATTCCCGCGCGGGGCTGGCTTGCGGATCTGCAGCCTGTGCTGGCACCCACAGCCAGATCAGCAAGGCGGTGAACAGGGCAATCACGCCGACGCCAACAAAAGCAATTTCCCAGCCAAACTGGTTGCCAGCCCAGGTTGCCAGTGGCGCGCCTGCCAGAATGGCCACGGTCAGGCCGCTCATGACTCGCGCCACCGCGCGGGCCCGTTTGTGGTAGGGCACTGCCGAGGCCGCGACCAGAGCGGCCACGCCAAAGTAGGCGCCATGGGGCAGGCCGGCAAGGAAGCGCAGTACCACGAAGGTCTGGAAATCTGCGGCGAAGGCACTGGCCACATTGGCTAGCGCGAATACCAGCATCAGTGTGATTAACAGGGCGCGGCGGGGCAGCCGTGCAGACAGTGCAGAGATCACCGGGGCGCCCAATACCACGCCCAGGGCGTAGCTGCTGATGGCATAGCCCACATCGGCGGGAGACACCAGCAAGTCGCTGGCCACCCGGCTGATCAGGCCCATGATGACGAACTCGCCACTGCCGATCCCGAAGCCGCCGAGGGCCAGTGCCAGGGAAAGAAAAAATACGCGTTTGCCGGATAAAACGGTGCCGTAAGACATGGCGGCTCCAGGGCGTCATGACGAAAAAAAGGCCGGCGATTCTACATGGCGAAAAAATGACCGTCACCCCCTGTGGAGCAAGGAAATGATGAGTGGTTTCCTGGGGGCTTTTGGGGGAGAGAGCTGGCAGTTTTGGGGGCCGCTCTGCGGCTGCGGCACGCTTCACGCAACACGCGCTGCGCAAAGATCAAAAGCGGATTCAGCACAGAGATCACTGAGGAAACCGGTTGGTTTACCTCAGTGAATACTGTGTGCCCGGCGGTGAAACCTTCTTTCAGTCGGCGGGCTGCAGGGCGTCCAGCGGTACCAGCGGGATGTTGACCCGGGAGGGCATGGCCGGGGTGCTGTAGACGGTCAGGGCGCCGAGCAGGCTGGCGAGCAGGTCCGGGATCGGGCTGATGCCATGGGGCAGATCGCTGGCGCCAACGCTGATGCGCAGGCGCTCACCGGCGGCAATCACGGCACTGGTGGGAAAGACTTCCACATCTGCCTGGAAGGGTTCGAACGGGGTGATGGTCCGTTTTGACTCGGCGCTGTAGGGGTGCCAGGGCTGGATCAGTTGGTCATCCATATAGCGGGCGCGCTGCGGATCATTGGCGCTCATGGAGGCCATCTGGATGCCCTGGGTGAGCGGACGGGCGATGCCGTATTCGTCCACCGCACTGATGCGTAGGGTCACGTTGGTATCGAACGCGGTGGTGGATGCCCAGATCTGACCGGTGATGGGGCCATTGATGGCCATGGGCTCGCTGAGTGGCTCGCTGGTGTAAACCGCTTCAAGCAGGTTGACCACATTGTCCTGTTCCGCACAGGGTGGGGTGATCATGCCCAGTACGCCGGCGGTCCACTGGCTGGCACTGGCGGAGCACAGACCATTGAGTGGGGTCTGCAGCAGGCTGGTCTGGTAGCTGGCGGCGGGTGCCTGATGGGTAATGGTGCCCAACTGCGGCAGCAGGGGTTTGCCATGCAGGTAGAAAGTTTCGGCATGTGCCTGCGGATGCGGCCAGTCAGCGGCGGTGACGTAACGCTCTTCACCCTTGTAGAACTGGGTAACCGGAGGATAAGCCTCGGCGCCGGTATCGATGCCCTTGAGGTAATGATCGAACCAGGCAAGACGGATGCTGGCCAGATCCGGTACACCGTCGGCGGGCAGGCCGGAACCGAAGGAGCCTTCGATGTGGGTCCAGGGGCCGATCAACAGCTTGGCGTCGGTGTGATCCTTGAGGCCTTCATAGATCAGTGGTTCGCCACGCTGGAAAATGTCATGCAGTCCACCAACCACAAAGGTGGGGGCGCTGATCTGGTCAATCTTTTCGATGGGGGAGCGAATTCGCCAGAACTCGGTGTCGTAGACATTCTCGTCACCGATCAGGGCGCCGGCCACCACCGGCACCTGAAAATCGGTCAGGGTGCCCTGCAGATGCTGCAGCAGGGTGGTAAGGCTGTAGCCGGGATCGCTGTTGTCAAAACCCACGGGAGTCGGGATCAGGCTCAGGCCGGTGACCAGGGTGACCCAAAGGGGAATAAAGCCGGCATTTACCTGCCCGCCACCGAACACCACGTCACGGTAGGCATCGCCCATGGGAACCACCGCGAAGATCGCCTTCACTGCCGGGTCAGCAGTGGCGCCGGCCAGCAGACCGGTGATGCCCATATAAGAGGCGCCGTTCATGCCGATGGTGCCGTTGCTCCAGGGCTGGGTCTTGATGTAATCCACCAGTTCGGCGATGTCGTCGTGATCGATCTGGCTGAAGGCCTGCCAGCTGCCCTCCGATGCGCCGGTGCCACGCATGTCCACGGTGATGTAGGCATAGCCCTTTTCCACCAGTGTGGTGTCAGACAGGATCATGCCGGAATAGAACTGGTTATAGCCGGTAAAGGTAGCAATGACCGGAAACTGACCGTCAACAGCGTTACCGTTTTCATCCGCCGGCAAGGTGATGCTGGCGGCCAGTCGAATGCCGTCACGCATGGTGATCAGTTGCTGCGGAAGGGTCACGGTGCCGGGGTAGTCCGCGTCACGCTGGTAGGCCTCGGGCCAGGTGAGATTCACCGTTTTGGGGGCTTCCGGTTCCGGTGCGGGTTCGCCCACATTGGGGGTGGGCGGCTCCGGACTGGCGGGAGGTGCCGGGTTGTTCACCACCGGGCTGCTGCCGCTGCCTCCACCACAGGCGGAAAGCATTAGGGAAAGCGCCAGAGTGCCGGCGGCCAGCGCAGGCATACGATGTGCGTGTGACAGGAACATGTTCAGCCTCGTCGTTGTTATTTGTTGTCATTTCGGCGGAGGATTGGCAAGTGCGACTGAGGTTAAAGAATGTGAACATGCACCGCTGTTGGTATGCGGTGGGGCTTGGTTATCAAACCGTGAATTCTGTGACTCTGTGTAATGGCGCGAGATGGGGGCATCTGCTTAGATGTCGCCAGTGGTCTGTGGGGCTGAGAGGACGATGACAAACAACAGGATGTGGTTGATAGCATGGGCGGGGCTTGTTGCCGCCGGCGTTGTTAATGGCGAGACCCTGGTGCAACGCAACCCGACCGTGGTGCCACACGATGACGCCTACTACAAGGCGCAGGTGGGCGACACGGAGCTGATCTTTACCGAGAACAACAAGGCATTCGCCGAGCATGCGGCCGGAGTGGAGCAACATCTTCAGCCGGCTTACCAGGCCTCTTTCGGTTACCGGATGGACTCGCCGTTATATGTGGGGCTGATTTCCGATAACAATCAAATTGCCAACGGCTTTTCTACCCAGTATCCCCACAACCGTCAGATCAATTATGTGGGCGGTGCTGCAGCAGTGGATTATTTTTCCACCACCTCATGGCTGGATGTGTTGCTGTTTCACGAAACTGCGCATAACTACCAGGTCAATGCCAAGGACAACCGGGTTTCAAGCACCTTGCACAAGGTGCTGGGCAACGGCTCCCTGATGACACCGTTCTTTCCGGCTATCGTGCCCAACGCCTTTGAGTCCTCTTTCATGCTGGAAGGCAATGCGGTACTCAACGAGTCCCGTCATGGCAACGGTGGTCGTCTTTACAGTGGCCGTTTTGATGCCTTGGTGAATGCCCAGGCCAGGGCCGGTTATCTGCAGCCGGAAAGGGTCTATAACCAGACGCTGTATTTCCCCTATGGCGAGAGCAGCTATGTGCTGGGCGGGCACTATCAGTATTTTCTGGCAGAGAATTACGGGCTGGATGCGACCAACCGTTATTTCAAGATGCGCTCGCGCTACTGGTACCTGCCGTTTGTGACCAATGCACCGCTGCGTGAGGCCATTGGCAACAATTTCGACAACAGCTTTGCTGACTGGGCCCGTGAGCAGGAGCAGCAGGCGAGCCTGGCGGTCGTCAGCGAAGGTGAGCCGTTATTAACCTCCAGGCACTTCACTGCGCTGAACAGCGATGACGAGGAGATCTTCTTCCTTGCCAGCCCGGAAGATGTCCGTGCCCCTTTCCATGTGGTGCTCAACCGGCAGAGTGGAGAGGTGCAAAAACAGCGCTCCACATACCGGGCGGGCGAGCTGATTCGGCATGACGGTGAGACCTGGTCCGTTGCCAGTGCCTACAGTACGCCGTGGCGGATCTATCAGGGGCTCTACAGTGAAAGTGCCTATCTGAATGACGATACTCGCGGGCAAATCATTCAGGGCTATACCGCTGCGGGTGAGCCGGTCTATTTCGATGTGGCCAGTTCCTATGATCAGCCACAGCTGTATGTGGGTGACACCTTCTACGCCAAGGTCAACTCCGGCGTGGAAGTAAAAGGCGAGGACCTTTATTACTTCGTGCAGGATGGTGCTACTCGCACCCTGTTTCGTAACCGCACGCCGTTGTATCAGTACCAGGGTTACTACGGGGTCATAGCGGATGTGGACAGCCGGGGTCGGGTATTGTTTGTGGCCAACAGCGAGCAAGGTTCTACCCTGTATCGGGTTGCCGCCGAAGGGGGCGCCGTGAGCCGGGTGCTGGCGGAGGACGATATTGTTGGGGCCCGTTTGCTGGATGATGATCAGGTGCTGGCGGTGGCAATTCAGGCGGATCACTACGGTTACTATCTCAAGCCGTTGCAGCCGCAGCTGGCAGTTCCGGTGGAGCGGACACTGTTCTGGGATACTGCGGAAGGCGCGGCGGATAACCTGACGGTACAGACCGAGCCGCAGGCATTGAGCATGGATCGTCGTTATCACTCCTGGACCGCCATGCGTTACAGCGCCACGGATCTTTCCGTTGGCCTGTATGTGGAAGAGGATGATGAGAATACGCCACAGGACGAGACGGACTCCCATACCCTCTACAACGTCAATGTGCGTTTTGCCGACCCACTGGAGCAGAATGAATTTTCCCTGTTTGCCTATCGTGATGAAGATCTCACCAAGCTGGCCGGGGTGGGCTACAACAACAGCCAGTTTTTCCTCATCGGTGGGGTGAAACAGTACTGGGTGCAGGATGATCAGCTGGACCGTGAGGTGCCTCCGGAAAAGGCGCGGGATCATGGTCTGAGTGCCGAGCTGCGTCTTCCCATGCTGCAGTCCGGTTACTGGTATAGCGAGCTGGCAGGCACCTGGTATCAGGATTATCACCTGGATGAGCGGGAGCCGCTGGCGGGGGTCTGGCGTCTCAATCGCACCACCCGCTTTGGCAACAGTTTCCTGCCCAACAAGCACTTTGGTATTGCAGGCTATGGAGTGGATGACCGGGACGACTCCACCTGGGGCGGCACCCTGAGCCTGATGACCGATCTGCCGGCCGAGTTCTACCTGGGTGCCCGTGGTCAGTTCTCGCGCAGCGATGCGGCCATCAACCAGTTCGGGCGGCGTGGTGTGGAGCTGGACGAGCTGCAGGATTTTATTGCCAACGATCCTTCCCGCATCGTCATCCCGGCACTGGATGGAACCTACTACGCAGAACAGGCCATGTTTGGCGAAGCCAGTGTTTCCAAGGTGATCAACCTGCCCTGGTATTCCTTCAGGTCGCCTGTGTCGCTGCGCCGTGAGGCCCTGCACCTGCGCTATCGTCGATACGATCTGGATTTCGGCCCGGTGGAGCTGGAGTTGAATCAGGCCATTGTCGGGCTGGATGCGGAACTGCTGCTGTTTCACCGCGCGCCACTGCGTTTCGCCTTCGAGTACGCCTATACCGATGATGACACCATCACCAGCGAGAACAGTTTTCAGCTGGTGACGTCGGTGGGGTTTTAAGAGGCGAGTTTCGAGTAACGAGTTTCGAGTTGCGAAAATCAAAAGCGTAAAAGAAAAAACCTTGGCTTACGCTTAGCGTGGGGTTCGCTCTTCGAAACTCGAAACTCGAAACTCGAAACTCGCTTCTGATTCTTTATTCCGCCGGTTCCAGTCTCAGCAGCTTGCCGTTATTGCTGTCGGTAAGCAGGTACAGATAACCGTCCGGCCCCTGGCGTACATCGCGGATGCGTTCGTTGCGGTCTTGCAGCAGACGGACTTCGCGGGTGGGCGTGGTGCCGTCAAACGTGACCTTGTTCAGGTGGGCCAGTTTCAGGGCGCCGTTGACCACATCCCCTTGCCAGTCCGGGTAGCGATTGCTGGTGATGAAGGCCATGCCGGAAGGAGCAATCGATGGGGTCCAGTGCAACAGTGGCTGGGCATAGCCTTTCTTTTCGGTGTTGCCGATGCTTGGGCCATAGTACTCGCGGCCATAGGTAATCACCGGCCAGCCATAATTGATGCCGGGTTCGGGGGCATTGATTTCGTCGCCACCGCGGGGGCCGTGTTCGTTGAGCCAGGGCTTGCCGGTTTGCGGGTGCAACGCCAGTCCCTGGGGGTTGCGATGGCCCCAGCTCCAGATTTCGGTCGCTTTGCCTGCCTGTCCGGCCAGTGGGTTGTCGGCGGGGATGCGACCATCATCATGCAGTCGCAATACACTGCCGGCCGGGTCACTGGTGTCCTGGGCGCGGTCGCGCTGGCCACGGTCCCCGATGGTCAGGAAAAGATAGCCTTCATTATCAAACAGGATGCGGCCGCCAAAATGTTTGGCGGTATTGGTGCAGGCTTTTTCCGCCACATAGACATCACGGAACGCGTCCAGGGTGCCGTCCTTGTAGATGCCGTAGCCCACCGCGGTGGTGCCGCCGCCATCTTCGCAGGGTTTGGCGTAGCTCAGATAAAGCCGCTGGTTGCTGGCAAAGTCAGGGTGAGTCGCCATGTCCAGCAGTCCGCCCTGGCCGCTGGCGACCACGGTCGGCACACCACTGACCGGGGTGTCCTGCAGGTCGCCGTCAATCAGTCGTTGCAGGGTGCCACGGCGCTCCGTGATCAGCCATTCGCTACCGGAAACAAAGGCCAGGGCCCAGGGGTGATGCAGGCCGTCGGTGATCTCGCTGGCGGTGATGGCATCGTTGCTCTTGGGGGCCAGGGTAGCGGCATTGTCGGCACAGGCAGAAAGAGTGAGGGTGGTGAGCAGCACGGTAGTGACAGGGCGCATGACAGACTCCTGGATAGGTGTGCATGCAGAATGCCATGCGCCTGTGACAGATGAAACCGGGGGCTGAAGCGGCTTGTTGTGGGAGCGCTTGTGCCCTTTTGGGTGTGCCTGCATGCGAATTCCAGGGTCGTTTCGAGTTGTGAGTGACGAGTTTCGAACTCCAAAAACCGTTTAAGCCGTGCGCCAGGTTTTTGCCTTTCGTGACTCGAAACTCGCAACTCGCCCCTTCGCGAGCAGGCACGCTCCCACAGTAAAGAACAGAGGTAGCCTGACCTGGCTTCCCGCAGTAACGTCTCGACCTCATGCCTCAGTGAACCCTGTGCCCTCTGTGGTGAAACAGGGGGTTAATCCTGGTCAGCAAGCACCCCGATCTGGGTGAGCACGTTCTCATCCGGGAAACCGTCGGCCACCATCCCCTTGCTCTGTTGATAACGAGCCAGGGCCTTGCGGGTGCCCGGGCCAAGCAGGCCATCCTCGGCGCCCGCTTCATGGCCCAATTGATTCAGGGTCTGCTGCAGGAGGGTTACCTGTTCCCGGTTCAGACGCGGGGCGGGAACCGGTGCCACGCTTAGTTCGCCTGCGCCGGCAATGCGGTCTGCCAGCCGGCCCACGGCCAGGGCGTAGGCCACCGAGCGGTTCCAGCCCATGATCACCCGGAAGTTCTGATAGGCGAGGAAGGCCGGGCCGTTGTGGCCGGAGGGAACAATGACCGACGCCTGCATGTCGGCGGCCGGCAGGGCGCTGCCGTTGGGCATGCGAACCCCCATCTTCGACCACTCTGCCAGGCTGCGCTTCACGCCCAGGCCAGTGAGGGAATAGTCGAAGTTGGCGGGCAGGGTGATTTCCCGGCCCCAGCGTTGTTCTTTTTCCCAGCCCAGATCCCGCAGGAAGTTGGCGGCGGAGGCGAGAGCGTCGGCGCGGCTGCCCCACAGATTGCGGCGGCCGTCACCATCATGATCGATGGCATAGCGCAGGAAGATGGCGGGCATGAACTGGGTCTGGCCCATGGCGCCGGCCCAGGAGCCCTGCATGTTCTTCAGGTCCACATCACCAGCCTGGAGAATGCGCAGGGCGTTGAACAATTCGCCCTTGAAGTATTCGCCGCGGCGCCCTTCGCAGGTGAGAGTGGCGAGGGCGTCCAGGGTGGGGATGTAGCCCAGGTAGCCGCCGTAGTTGGTTTCCAGTCCCCAGAACGACACCAGATAATGCCCCGGAATCCCGTAGGTGCGGGTCAGTTCGCGCAGTAGCGGCTGCAGTTCCTGATAGCGCTCGCGGCCAGTGGCGATCCGGGTATCGCTGACCCGGCGGGTGTAGTAGTCGGCGAAGCTGCTGGTGAACTCCGGCTGGCTGCGATCCAGCTCGATCACCTTTTCATTCAGGCTGACAGCGGCCAGATTCTCTTTCACCAGCTGTTCCGGCAGCCCGGCGGCGATGGCGTCGTCTTGAAGGCCGGCGACGCACTGGCGAAACCCGTCTTCGGTGAGTTCTTCATGATTGTCCGCGGCGAGGGCGGGCTGGGCCATGAGCAGGGCGGGTAAAACGAAGGGCAGCAGGCGTACGGCGGACATGCACTCTCCAGGCAGCATGATGGTGATCAGGGTAAACGCCAAGGATACCTGCCCTTGGCGGGCGGGGCTGTAAAAACCTCAGTGAACCAGTTCTCGCCGTACGCGGATGGCCGTGCTGCGAGGGCGAACGTCCACATTGCGGTGTTCACAGAGCGCTCTTGCCATGGCGGCACCGAACAGCAGGATCATGGAGGAGTAGTAGACCCACATCAGCAGCACTACCAGAGAGCCTGCGGCCCCATAGGTGGAGGCGGTGGCGGTGTAGGTCAGGTAGAGCGCGATCAGGGCTCGTCCGATGGAGAACAGGATAGCGGTAATCAGCGCCGCCAGCAGGACATCTTTCCAGCGCAGGATAACGTCCGGCAGCACCCGGAACATGGTGGCGAAAAGCAGGGTGATCACCAGCAGGGAGGCAAGCATTTCCATGGCGACAGCAATGCTGCCATGGAAGGGTATCCAGTGGCTGGCGTAATTCATCAGTGAGTGAACGATCACATTCAGCAGCAGGGAAACCAACAGTACGAATCCCAGGGAAATGACCACGGTGAGTGACAGCAGCCGGCTTTTGATCAGTGCCAGGATGGTGTTGCGCGAGGGCCGTGGCGCCACGTCCCAGATGGTGTTCATGGAGTGCTGCATCTGGGCGAATACTGTGGTGGCGCCAATGACGATGGCGAGCAGGCTGAGGCCGCCGGCCAGCAGCCCCTGGGTGGGGGCCTGGGCCTTGCTGATCAGATTGCGGATTTCCTCGGTGGCGGCGGGGCCCACGGTGCTTTCCAGTTGGGCTAGTACCTGGGCCATGGCGGCGTCGCTGGTCATCACCAGGGAAATGACCTTCACCGCCAGTATGATCACCGGAGCCAGGGAAAACAGGGTGAAAAAGGCGAGGGAGCCGGCGTAACTGCCGGCATTGCTGTCCAGCCACAGGCGAACGGCCCGCTTGAGTACGTTGAATCCCTGATGGAAATGGTTGGTCATGCCGTGGGGTTCCGCTGAGGTTTTCGGCAGTGTGCCGTACTTTTCCGGCCCGGGAAAAGGGGGGAATGGGTGTGACTGGTATCACAATTTGCGCTGCTGCAGGGTACGAGCGGTCGCCAGGGAGGGGTGGAGTGACTTTTGTTCGGTGCACATTATTCAATATGTTTCATTTGCACATGCTGCTTTAAGGTTGTTGGCTAGGTACTTGTTATTTCTCAAAAAATAATCCTTTCATCTTATCAAAATGAGGACTAGTCGGAGGATTTGACGATCCGCCCATGGTCATATGGGCTAAAAGAATTCTGGAGGGGGCTCGCCCCGGGGTTGATATGTTTGAAGTAATCAAGGGTTTCGCACTGGCCATGATGCTGGTGCTGACGCAGCTGGCCAGCGCCGCGGACGACGTGTCCCGGGACAAGATCAAGGGCCTGGACGAGCAGGTGCAGGATATCAAACAGGATGTTCTGGCCATTTCCACCGAGCTGCTGCAGCTGGAAGAAAAGCTGATCTACCCCTCCAATACCCAGGTGTCTGTATTTGTTTCCATGGCGGCGGACCAGAATCGTCGGGTCGATTCCGTGGATATCCGTGTGGATGGTGAGGATGTGATGCATCACGTCTATACCCACAAGGAGCTGGAGGCGCTGCAGTCCGGAGGGGTGCAGCGCATCTATACCGGCAATGTGCGTGCCGGTCAGCATCAGCTGGAGGTGATTGTCTCCGGGGAAAATTTCCAGGAAACCGCCAGTCATACCTTCAACAAGGAGCAGGGGCCGCGTCTGGTAGAGATCACCCTGTTCGAATCCGGCAATACCATCAACTTCAAAGACCGCTAATTCATGGCTCTCCGTCACATTGTGCTGTTCGGGCTGTGCGCCATGGTGCCGGCCTGGGCGGAAGACACTTCCGATCAGCAATCCCGGGATCTGTTTCTGGGAGAGGCCTTCTATTACGCCCAGCAGGGGCTGTATTTCGACGCCATCTCCCGCCTGGATTCCGAGCTGGAACAGTACTACCGGGTGGATGAACAGGCTCTGGATCCTCTCCACCTTCATGCCGGTCATGCTGAATTTTCGGTAGGGGATTTCGAGCTTTCCTACCGCATGCACCGCAAGGCCGGGCGCGCCATCAAGGCGGTGCTGGAAGGCGATGTGGATCAGCAGATCAAGAATGAGGCGGCCTACCGTCTGGCGCGGATCTTCTACGAGAAGGGTGAGAAGCTGAACGCGGTACACACCATTGACCGTATCGAAGGGACGGTGCCGGAAAGCGTACGTGATGATGAGCGCTTGCTGCGTGCCCAGATCTATACTGTGAACGGCCGCTTTAGCGAGGCCATCGATATCCTGGAAAAACTGGAAAAAGTGCCAGGTTATGAAGGCTTTGCCGGCTACAACCTGGGTATTGCCCTGATTCTTTCCGGGGAAGAAAAGAAAGGCCTGAATCAGCTGGACAAGACCGGCCAGATTCAGGTGAGCAAGAAAGACGAGCCTTCCCTCGGGATTCGTGACAAGGCCAACCTGGTGCTGGGTTATCGACTGCTGGAAGCCCAGCAGCCGGAGGACGCCAAGCAGTATCTGGATCGGGTGCGCCTGGAAGGACCGTTCTCCAACAAGGCTCTGCTGGGCTCAGGCTGGTCGGATGTGGCGGCTCAGCGTTTTGATCGTGCCCTGGTGCCCTGGACCATCCTGTTCAAACGCAACCCCACCAACAAGGCGGTGCAGGAAAGTCTGCTTGGTGTGCCCTATTCCTACGCCAATCTGGAAATGCATGGCCGCGCTGCGGTGCTCTACGGCAGTGCTCTGGATGCGTTCAAGGTGGAAAAGACCCGCCTCAACGATTCCATCGAAAGTATCCGCAACGGCAGCTTCTTCAAGGCCATGGTGCGTGAAGAAATCAAGCTGGACAGCAACTGGCTGATTCGTTTGCGTGAACTGCCGGAAACCCCGGAAACCTATTACCTGATGGACCTGATGGCCTCCAATGATTTTCAGGTGCTGCTGAAGAACTATCTGGATCTGGAAGACATGCGCCGGCGCATGATCACCTGGCAGGGCAATCTGAGCGCCTACGAAGACCTGATCGAAATGCGTCGCCGTTACTACGAGCCCTTGTTGCCGGGTATCGATGCCCGCTTCCGCGAGCTGGATTCACGCATCCTGCTGCGCATGGAGCAGCGCGACAGCATCAAGTCCCGTCTTGAGCGTCTGCTGGTGGCGCCGCAGCCGGAAATGCTGATTACCGCCGATGAGCGCATTGTGTCCATGCAGCTGGATCGGTTGGAGGCGCAGTACCAGAACGATGAGTCGCCCTCCGGTGCCGAGGCGCGCCGCCGCATCAAACGGCTTCGCGGTGTGCTCAGCTGGGATGTGAATCTGGATTATCAGGATCGCATGACCGAGGCGTTTGAGCACCTTCAGGAACTGGAAGTCGATGTGAAGCGCATGGAGGGGATTTATGCCTCCTATGTGCGAACCCGGCAGGCTGCGACGCAGAGTTATGAAGGTTACAACGAGCAGATTGTCCGGGCCCGTGCCCGGATCGATCGTGCCAGCAAGACCGTGGCGCACTTGATGAATGGTGTGGGCCACATGCTGGAGAAAATGGCGATTGCGGAACTCAAGCAGCGTCGTGACCGTATTGACCAGTACCAGATTCAGGCCCGCTTCGCGATGGCGGAAAGCTATGACCGGGCCGTGAAGGCCCAGCAGGAAGCGGCACAACAGAAAATGATGCAGGCCAGAGAGGCGGCCAATGATGATGCCGCGGTGGAAATGAATGACGCGGATCAGGCAGCCGAATCTGAAGCTGATGAGGAGAACGCTGCTGACAGTGACCAGAACGTGGAGGGCGATACACAATGATGCCTTTCCGTTTTGTGGGGCTGCTGGCGGCCTCGGTGATGCTCGCGTCCTGTGCCTCGGTTTCCGAGAAGGGCACCATCGCCGAACTGCGTAATGTGAAGCTGGATCTTTCCGATGAAGTCATTGAGGGCGGCATCGAAAAGGCCATGCAGAGCTATCAGAACTTCCTGGAGGAAACGCCGGAATCGGCCATGACGCCGGAAGCCATTCGTCGTCTTGCGGATCTGAAGATCGAGCGTGAATACGGCACCTTCGAAAGCCCGGGTGTGGGGGTGACCGCGCCGGTCACCGGAAGTGCCGCTGCGACTCCCATGGATGCCCCGGAAAGCTCCGCGATTCAGGCGCCAACAACGGCCACCAGTTCTGGCATGGCCCTGACTGGCGATCAGGAATCCGAATCGGATTTCGAGAGTCGTGCCACCCAGACCGACCTGCCTGCTGCTGTGGGCGCAGTGCCGGAAGATCAGGTAGCCAACGGGCTGGAAAACCAGAGTGCGGAAGAAGCGATCGGGCTTTACAAGCAACTGCTTGAAAAGTACCCGATGTATGAACGCAATGATCAGGTGCTTTACCAGATGACCCGGGCCTATGAGGAACTGGGCCGGGTGGATGAAGCGGTCGAGGTCATGAACCGCATTGCTGCAGACTATCCGAATTCTGATTACATCGATGAAATCCAGTTCCGTCGTGGTGAGTACTACTTTACCCGCAAGAAATATCTGGATGCAGAAAACGCCTACCTGCCCATCGTCAACATGGGGCCGAGCTCCTTCTATTACGAGTTGTCCCTGTACAAACTGGGTTGGACCTTCTACAAGCAGGACATGCTGGAAGAGGGCATGAACCAGTTTGTGGCCCTGCTCGATCACAAGATCAACATCGGCTATGACTTCGAAAACCCGGATGATGATATCGAGCAGAAGCGCATCGATGACACCTTCCGCGTGATCAGTCTGAGCTTCTCCGCCATGGGCGGCCCGGATGCGGTGGTGGACTACTTCAACAAGCATGGCTCACGTAGCTATGAGGTGGATATCTACCGCAACCTGGGTGAGCACTATCTGGAGAAGCGTCGTTACGCGGACGCCGCCTCCTCCTACAAGACTTTTGTGGAACTCAATCCCTATCACAAGGTGGCGCCGCACTTTGATATGCGCGTCATCGAGATTTACAAGAAGGGTGGTTTTCCCAAGCTGGTTATCGAGGCCAACAAGGAGTTCGCCACCAGTTACGGTCTGAAGTCGAAATACTGGCAGCACTTTGAAGTCGATTCCTATCCGGATGTGCTGGCGCTTCTGAAGTCCACGCTGACAGAACTGGCGAACTATTATCACGCCATGTATCAGAACAAGGATTTCGTGAAGCAGCGCGCCGACAACTTTGTGGAAGCACAGCACTGGTACCACGAGTTCCTGGATTCCTTCCCCAAGGACGAGCAGGCGCCGGTGATGAATTACCAGCTGGCCGATCTGTTGCTGGAGAACAAGTCCTATCATGAGGCAGCGCTGGAATACGAGCGCACCGCCTATGACTATCCGGCTCACGAAAAGGCTTCCGCAGCGGGCTATGCGGCGGTGTACACCCACCGCAAGAATCTGGAAGTCACAGAGGAAGAGCAGAAGGACCCGGTCAAGCGTGATGTGATCCGCAGTTCCCTGCGTTTCTCAGAGGCTTTCCCGGAGCATGAAAAAGCGTCGCTGGTGATGAACGCGGCACTTGAAGACATCTTTGCCATGAAGGATTACGCCTTCGCGGTGACCACCGGTCGCAAGATGCTGGAGATGTTCCCGCAAGCGCCCCAGGAAGAGCGTCGTTCCGGTTGGTTGATTGTCGCGCACTCCTCTTTTGAGCTTGAGCAGTTCGCGGATGCCGAAGCGGCTTACCAGAATGTGTTGAACCTGACCGCACCGGAAGATCCGACCCGCAAGGAGCTGGTCGAGAACCTGGCGGCTTCAATCTACAAGCAGGGTGAGCAGGCCAATGAGCGTGGTGAATTCCTGGTGGCGGCCGAACACTTCCTTCGAGTAGGGCAGGCGGCACCACAATCCAAACTGCGCCCCTCTGCGGATTACGATGCGGCTACGGCGCTGATCAAGCTGGAAAACTGGGGGCGTTCAGCCACCGTTCTGACTGCCTTCCGCAACAACTATCCGGGCCACGAGTTGCAGGCTGATGTGACCAAGAAGCTGGCCCAGGTCTACAGCGAAGACGGCAAGCTGGCGCTGGCGGCGGCGGAATACGAACGCATCGAAAGCGAAAGCGATGATGAAGCCATTCGTCGTGAAGCGCTCAAGGTGGCGGCCGACCTGTATATGGAAGTGGATAACACCGACAAGGCCATCGAAGTTCGTCGCCGCTTCATCCAGTACTTCCCGGAACCGCGTGAGCCGGTAATGGAAATGCACAATGCCATCGCCGGTATTCTGGAAACCCGTGGCGATACCGACAGCTACCGCAACGAGCTGAATGCCATGGTGTATGTGTATTCCCAGACGGCCGCGGAAGCGCGTAGCGACCGTATGCGTTATCTGGCGGGGACTTCACACCTGAAGCTCACTGAGCCCATGTATGACGAGTTTGCCGAGCTCAAGCTGACACAGCCCTTCCAGGCCAGCCTGAAACGCAAGCGTGATTCCATGAAGGCGGCCAATGCAGCATTTGGCCAGTTGGTGGACTATGAAATCGGCGAAGTGACAGCGGCGGCGACTTACTACATTGCGGAAATCTACTACAACTTCAGTCGTTCCCTGTTGAACTCTGAACGTCCCAGCGGCTTGAGCGAACTGGAAATGCAGCAGTACGAATTCCTGCTGGATGAGCAGTCCTATCCGTTTGAAGAAAAGTCCATCGATATCCATGAGAAGAACGTGGGCCTGATCGATGTGGGCGTTTACAACGACTGGGTGGACAGAAGTATCGTCAAGCTTTCCAAACTGATGCCGGGTCGTTATGCCAAGTTTGAAGAAAGCAGCGGCTTTATTGCCATGGTCAACAATGTCAGCTACCAGTCCCTGGTGAGCCCGCAGTTGCCGGTGGCGGCAGTGGCGCCCGCGGCAGAGGGTATGGCTGCGCCAGCGGCGCCGGCCCCGGCGGTCGATGGCATTCAGGCGGTACCCATGGATGAGGCTGCGGACAGTAGCGCTGACGTTGAAAATGTTGAGAGCGTAGAAGGTGTTGAAAGCGCGGACGGCATGGAAAACGTAGCAGGTGAAGAGAATGGCGAGACAGTAATGGAGACCGATGGGGCTGATGTTCCTGTCTTTGCCGAGGCTGGTGAGACCGCCGTTGCTGAGTCAGCCGAAGAGTCAGCGCCGGCTGCTGTTGAAACAGAAGCGGCAGCAGAGCAGGTGGTTGAAGAAGTTGCTGAAGTTGAAGAGGCAGAAAGTGCCGAGCCGCTGGTGCAGGAAGAGGCAGAAGCTGCCGTAGTCGAAGATGAGATGATTGCCGAGGAGGTGCCGGTGTCAGAACCTGAGCCTCAGCCAGCAGATGCCGATGCGTCATTGGCTGAGCCGGCGGCGTCTGCCCCTGAGGCGGAGGCGGTCGAGGCGCCTGCAGATGGCGCTGCGGAGCAGACTCCGGTGTCAGAGGCTGCGGAAGAAAGCATGAATGAATCTGAGGCACCGGCCGAACCCGAAGAGGTGGTGACAGAAGTGGCGCCTGAGAGTGCTCGGGATGTAGCGCAAGAGGAGGGGCTGTAATGGACAGGAATCTGATGAATCGAAACTCCTGGCTTGCCCCCGCTTTAGTCGCCACCGCATTGCTGTTCAGCGGTTGTGCAACAACCACCGGCACCAGTCAGCCACAGGAAAATATTGTGCTGACTGAAGATCAGAATGCACTGTTCAACGCGGCCATGCTGCAGATGGAGCAGGAAAACTACCAGGCAGGCATCGATCAGCTGGAACAGCTGGTGGCGCAGAATAATGCCAGTGCGGTGCCTCACATCAACATGGCCATTGCCTGGAAGCGGTTGGAAAAAAACGACAAGGCAGAAGCGGCATTGCAAGCCGCCTTGCAGATCGAGCCCAACAATCCGGTGGCCAATAACGAATACGCACTGCTCCTCAGAAAAAAAGGGCAGTTTGTCGAGGCGCGGCAGACTTACGAAAGTATTCTGACAAAATATCCAGAGTTTGCACTGGCCAACAAAAATCTGGGCGTCTTGTGTGATATCTATCTTAAAGACTACCAGTGCGCCCTGGATGCCTATGAGGCATATCGCGCGGTAACACCGGATGATAAAGACGTAGAGATCTGGATTTCGGATCTGGAAATGCGGACGAACTGATAAGGAGGAGATCATGAGAAAGCTTGCTTATCTTTTCATGCTGCTAAGCGCCTTGCCTGCCTGGGTTCAGGCTGAAGAAGGCGGGCAGGAAACCAAGGAAATTTCCGGGATGTCGGTAATGGGGAATAACGATGCACCCAAATCCCTTTATATCGTGCCCTGGAAAACCTCGGAAATCGGGGTGGAAACAGATCTGACCTCCAGTTTGCTCAACGAGGACATGGTGCCGGTGGACAAGCCGGTGTTCATGCGTGAACTGGAGTTCTATCAGGTAAGTACGGAGGGGAGCGCTGAATAATTTCTGTTGGCGATGGTGTCGCAGGCAGAAGAGATTCAGGGCTTTCAGGAAATTCGCAAAACAATCAACCATCAAGGTCTGAGGAAGAGTGTGTCATGAACGTTGCAATTAAATTTTTCCAGGATGGCGGTTTCTGGATGTACCCGATCCTGATTGTGGGGATCATTGGTGGTGCTTTCGCCGTTGAGCGTTTCATCAAGCTCAAGCTTCTCGAGCGCGCCAACAAGCGTACCTGGGAAGACATCTACCCGCTGCTCAAGAAAGGTGAGTTCGACAAGGCTCGGCAGATGGTCGAGGCCAGCAACTCAGCCGTAGGTCAGCTGCTGACCATGGGTCTGGAAGTGCAGGGTACTGTGCGTCGCCGTGACGATATCGAAATCGCCATGGAAGAAGCGATGATGGAGATCACCCCGCAGCTGGAAGCACGTACGGTGTACATCTCCATGTTCGCCAACGTGGCCACCCTGCTGGGTCTGCTGGGTACCATTATCGGTCTGATTTCCGCGTTCGAGGCGGTGGCAAACGCCAACCCGGCGGAAAAGTCGGCGCTGCTGTCCAACTCCATTGCGATGGCCATGAACACCACGGCATTCGGTCTGATTGCCGCGATTCCGCTGCTGGTGTGCTTCAACATGGTGAACTCCAAGACTGCCGCCATTGTTGGCAGCCTGGAAATGATCTCCGTGAAAACCCTCAAGCTGATCAGCACCCTGTCCCGTCGTGGTTACCAGGCGACGCCGGCTTCCAATGAAGCAGACAAGCAAGAAGAAAAAACGGAAGAAGACGAGGGCGATAGCTCCGCCGAAGCCTCCAGCTGAGTGGTAAGTCATGGCACGCAAGACACATAAAAAGCAGCCGCCGGAAGCAGAACTGGACGTTACCTCGTTCATGAACCTGATGGTTGTCTTGATTCCCTTCCTGCTGGCTACCGCGGTGTTTTCCCAGGTGTCCATCCAGGAACTGAATCTGCCGTCCGGCTCGGGTGGCGCGGTTGCTGACAAACCCAAGGTCACCATCGAAGTGATGGTGCGCAAGGACGCTCTGGAAATCAGTAATGGCCGTTCGATCACTGATCGCTTTCCCAGCAAGGAAGGCGAATATGATCTGGCTGCGCTGACCGACGAGCTGCGTCGCTTGAAGGAAAAGAATCCGGAGAAGGAAGACGTGACCGTGCTTCTTGAGCCGGAGATCGAATATAACGACATGATCGCGGTGATGGATACGGTGAAAATCTACAAGCCGAAGAAAGAGAGCGACGATGCTCCTCCACCTGAAGCGGAAGTGTTGTTCCCGGATATTTCCATAGGGGATGCGCCATGAGAAACCAGCGTCGTATGCGCCGGTTGGCGCGAGTGGGTAACAAATCGGGCTCTGGTCTGAACCTGACCTCCCTGATGGATATCTTCACCATCCTGCTGCTCTATCTGCTGGTCAACCAGTCGGACACACCACTGGAGCCGCCCAAGGATGTGAAGTTGCCTGATTCCATTGTCGAGACCAAGCCGCGGGAAACCCTGGTGGTCACAGTGGATGCCAATCAGGTGATCGTGAAGGGGGAGCCTGTGATTTCCATGGCCGATGTGCTGGAAAGCAAAGGCATTATTGATCCGATTCGTGAGCGCATGGTGGAGATCCGCGAAAGTTCAATCGGCCTGGGTGCAGAGGAAGAAGAAGACAAGAGTACCGAGGTGACGATCATGGCTGATCGCAAGGTGCACTACAGCATCATGAAACGTGTGATGGCGTCATGTACGGCTGCGGGGTACACCAAGATTTCGCTTGCGGTTAATCAGAAATAATAATTTCCAGATTGGCAGATCCTGTGAATACATCATTAGCACGACGACAGCAGGACCTGATAGGGCAGGTAGAAAGCGAGCAACAGGCGCTGGCTGACCTTCAGGAAGAGCTGCGAAAAGTTGAAACCGAACTGACGGAAAAGGCGCCGCAGCGCCAGAAGTTTCAGCTGCTGGGAGTGATCTGTGAATCACTGGATCAGCTGCATGAAATGGGGGCTGCATCACTTTTCTGGGGTGAGGGGGTGTCCGAAGCGGAGCACGAGCAGAAGATTGCCCGTACCCGCGAGGTGGCCGAACAGTTCAATAGTGAGCTCAAGGTGCTTGATGAAGCACAGGGCTCGCTGCATGAAAAGCTGGATTGGCACCAGGGCAATCTTAATGAGCTCAACTTCCATCTGGCGGAAGTGACGGAAGAGCTCGAAAACTCCAAATACGATTTCGTCATCGAGCGTGATCAGAACGATGACAAGGTCTTTGTGGCGGGGCTGCTTCCCTGGTCGAAGACAGAAGAGGACGAAAAGCGTCAGCGCAAGGCGCTGCTGTTTTCCCTGGTGCTGATGTTCCTGATTGGCGGCATTCCAGCCATTTGGGAGCTGCCGCCGCCGGATCCGGACAGGGAAATCGAGATCCCCGAGCGTCTGGCCAAGCTGGTGAAAGAAAAGGCCAAGCCCAAGCCAGTGAAGAAGCCTGAGCAGAAGAAGCAGGACGAGGCGCCGAAGCCTGACGAGCCCAAGGTGGCGAAGAAGGAAGAGCCGAAGCCGGAAGAGGTCAAGAAGGCGCGCAAGACTGCCCAGACCAAGGGTGTGTTGGCCCACAGCGACATGTTTGCTGACCTGATGGATGACTCCATGACCTCCAACCTGGGGGCGGAAGCGAAGATCTCGGGCAGCAAGGCGACCGGTGCTGCTGCGGCGAATGGCGCTGCGGGTTCCCGGGCGTTGATCACGGCGTCTGCCGGTGGCAGTGGTGGTGTGGCTGCGTCCAGCGCGGTGAGTCGTGGTGGTGTTGGCAGTGGTGGCGGTAACGCCATCAGTGGCAGCGGGCTGTCCACTGGCCAGGTGCAGAGCGCCGTGGCGGCCAGCGTGAAGGAAAGTGCCCGTCCGCTCACCAAGGGCGCGGGGCCGTCCCGTACCGACGAAGAGATCCAGATTGTCTTCGACCGCTACAAGTCGGCGCTCTACCGGATCTACAACCGCGAGCTGCGTAACAATCCCAGTCTGCGCGGCAAGATGGTGCTGGAACTGGTGATCGAGCCGGATGGTTCGGTGTCCGCCTGCCGGGTGAAGTCTTCGGATCTGGACTCGCCGACCCTGGGACAGAAGATCGTCATGCGGGTGCAGATGTTCAACTTCGGCGCGAAGGAAGGTGTGCCGCAGACCAAGATCCTGTACCCCATCGACTTCCTGCCCGCGGGCTAATCGGGAGTCCGCCCCCTCTGGGCCGGATCAGGCATTCGTCTGATCCGGCTTTTTTATGCCTGCAACTCCTTGATTTCTATTGCGGGTTGCCGCCTGTCCCATGCAAAAGACTTCTTATCATTTTTTAGAGAAAAGCCGGCTAAACGGTTGTTTCCCCTGAAAAAGTGCGCGTCGTATCACGGTATTTTTACTAGTATTTTCTTAGACTTCTCGGTCCAGATGGCTTTTTTTGCCAGTCGAAAATAACACTAAAGTTTTAAGCAGGGCGTCGCGTTGAAGAAAGAGCTTTTGCTGAGACGTACGCTGAAGGATGGGGAAATGTCGCCAAATCAGCTTTTGACCATTGGTCTCAGGCAATTATTTGCAAATGGTTCAGTGAAAGCCTCTGGCGAGGTTTCAGTAGCGTCTGGTCGCGGTTGGTCCCGTCCTGTTCTGCTGCAGGCGCTGTTTGCCCTGTTTCTGCTGGCCCTGTCCAGCGGTGCCCTGGCAGCGTCTTTTAGTGTTTCTGACTTCGCGGTACCGGCCAGTGATCCGCTGGATGTGTTCAGCTGCGAGCTTGATGGTCCCGGTGCTGTTGCCACGGATGGTCGAACTTTCTCGCCAGGTGACCAGCTCTCCATCGACCGCTCCTGTGTGGTCAAGAACTTCACCTGTGATGATCCGCTGAACTCCACCCTCAACTTTGCCAGCCATACCCCCGGCACCCTGATCATTTTCGAAAACGTCTGTTACGGCGGTAACTTTGCTTGTGCCAACGTGGAAGGCTCTGCCTTTGTCTGGGCGGTAAACGGCTCCGATTTCAGCTCGGTGAAACCCGGCTGTCAGGATCTGATCATCCCGGTGGAAAAGATCGAGAAGTCCGCCACCGACCTGGCTGACAACCCGATTAGCTCTGTGAGTGTGGGGGTGCCCTTCCGTTACACCCTGGATATTCCGGTACTGTTCGATCCGGTCAGCGGCACCATTATTCCCGGTTACGGTTCCCTGAATGAGCTCGGCAACATCGTCATTACCGATGACATGACCCCGGGTACCCTGGGTGTGGACCTTGAATTGCTGGATATCACGGCATCCTGGGGACCGGCAGGGAGCCCCACAGGGACGACCATGACCCCGGGCACAGATTTCACTGTGACCAGTAGTGTGGGTAACCCCAGTACCCCGGGTGTGCTCACCTTCGAGATTCTCAATCCGGAGCCGCTGGCGGCAAATAACCAGATTCACATTGCCATTGATGTGATGCTGACGGATGACCCGCTCAACAATATCGGCAAGTCCTTCATCAATGTGGCCGAGTGGGAGTTTTCCCGACTGATTGACGGCACCCTCTATGATCCGCTTCCCGGTGAGAACGGGGTGGCCGAGCTGCTGAGTATTTCCCGCCCGGATCTGCAGGTAGAAAAAACGACTGACTCCACAGCGGTCAACTTCAGTGACATGCCGGAGTACAGCATTTTCGTCCAGAACGTGGGCGGTGCACCGGCCTGGAATATCCTGGTGGAAGACCAGATCCCGCTGGAAATGCGTGACTTTGATCCGACCACTGCGCTGACGGTCACCATGGCGGGCAATCTGCTCGATCCCTCGGATTATGATCTGACTTACACCACCAATGGGCCCAACGACGGCTTGCTGGAAATCGAATTGCTGGATTCCGCCGGTGGGCTTAATGCCAACGAAATTTTGCGCATCGACTACACCAGCCAGCTGGATCAGCCGGGTGGCAGCAATGTGCCTGCGAACGGGGTTGAACTCACCAACGTGGCTGCCGCCACGTTCTGGGCCAACGATATCAGCACCAACACCAGCCGGGTGGAATACACCGGTCCTCGCACCGACGGTACAGAGGACACAGCGGATAATCAGGATTTGGCCTTTGTAACTGCCGCGCTGACCGGTTACTACTTCGAGAAAACGGTCAGCAATGTGACCAGTGGTATCTCCCCCGCGTTTGCTGCCATCCCGGGCGATCGTCTGCGTTACCGGGTGCGCTTGTTCAACCTGGACCAGGAAATCTATAACGTCTCCATCACGGATCAGCTGGATGCGACGCGTTTTGATATCAGTTCCGCCGCGGTGGATCCGGCTACCTGTCCTGCCGGTGCAACGGTCTGTGCATTTGATGGCTCCGGCCTGTTGACCGTTTCCGGTGCCATTGATGTGGCGCCGAGTTCCGCCCAGCAGTCCATCGCTATCGAGTTCGAGGTCGACCTGCTGGATACCCTTGCCGATGGCGATGTGGCCAGTAACCAGGCACAAATGACCGCCGAGGACGATCTGGCCAATCCAGTCAGCGCATCCAGTGACGACCCCAACGTCAATGGGGTGGTCAACCAGGCAGATCCGGGCTCGCCCGCCAGTGATCCCACCAATATCACTATTTTTGCTCCGGGTGCTTTGCTGAAGGAAGGTCCGGCGGGCCTCACCGAAGCGCCCATCGGTGAAATTTTCGAATACACCTTCACGGTCCCGCAAACGCCGGTAAATGCCCCGTTGTTCGACGTGCAGGTACAGGATGCCCTGCCGACGGCACTGGTGCCGACCACCATGCTGGCCACCGCCACCGTTATTGATGGCACCGGCACGCCCACGGGTACCACCTACACCCTGACCGTCACCGATACCGGTAGCGGTTATATGCTGTCCGAGAACGTGACCGGCCTGGATCTGGGCGCCAACGAAAGGGCGCAGATCACCCTGGAAGTGCAGCTGGCCAATATCCTTGCCAACCAGGATGGTGTGAGCTTCAGCAATACGGCCACCTATTCCTACGCACGCATTAACGGTGCACCCCAGAGTGACCCGGCGGGTACAGAAAGCACCACGGCGCCGATTACCATCGTGGAGCCGGCAGTCACCGCCACCAAGTCCGCCATCAACCTGGACGGCAACACCCCGGCCCAGGGCGGAGATACCCTGCAATACACCGTTACCTTGTCCAGTAATGGCTCCTCCACCGCCTTTGATACTTCGATCTTCGATACCCTTCCGGCTGGTGTGAATTATGTGCCGGGTTCAGCTGAGATTCTGCTGAATGCAGCGACGACCCAGGTGGATCCAGATGTGACTGCCGGTGTACTCACCTGGGGGGCGTTGAATGGTGACGACAGCCTGGATATCCCGGTGGGTGAAGATCTGGTGCTCACCTATGAAGTGGTGATCAACAGTGCGGTCACCGGCGATCTGATCAACCAGGTGGATGTGCAATGGCAGTCCCAGGACGGCGCGGTTGACGGCGAGCGGAACGGTGCCGATGCGCCGGATGCGGCAGGTCTGAACAACTACTTCACTTCCGCCACCAGCACCGTGGCCTATGCGGATAACACTGCTTTCGCCAAAGCGGTCCAATCCGACACCTGGAATGATGGTGGCACCCTCAGCACGGATCTTGACGGCATCGTGCGGGTGGGCGATCAGCTCACCTATGCCCTGACTCTGAGCCTGCGAGAAGGTCTCACCGAAGCAGTGACCATTGCGGATACGCTGCCGGCCGGCCTGGAAGTGGTCAGCACCAATTACATCAATGCGGCCAATATCACCTTTACACCGACCAGCGAACCGCTGGCCGGCGATCGGGGTGCCATCAGCTGGCTGCTGGGCGATATCACCAATACCCCGGATGCCGATGACACCAACGACACCCTGGTGATCGAAGTGGTGGCGCAGGTGCTGGCCAATGATCCTGACACCTTGGCCCAGCTTGATACCCAGATCATCAATAACAGCGCCGAACTGAATTACACCGGCGCCGCTGCGCCGCTGCCTACTGGTGCGATTCCCGCCACCGTGAACCAGCCGGTGATGAGCGAGATCACCAAGGTGGATACCCTGGGTGGCCGCACCGGCTCCGGCACCAATGCTGATCCCTACCAGGTGGACCTGGCCGCAGACACCATGCAGTTCCAGCTGGAAACCTGTAACAACGGTGATGCGCCGGCCTATAACCTGACCATCAGCGACAGCCTGGCGACCCAGTTCGACGAGAACGATCTGGCCGCCGCCCCCACGGTGCAACTGGGCGCGGCCACGCTGACCGCCGGTACGGACTTTACCTACACCGCCCCCGCTGTTCGTGGTGGGGCCTTCAATATCGTGCTGGCTGATGCCCGCCCGGTGGATCCGGATGTGTGTGTCACCGTCAGCTATAACGTCGGCTTCTACACCGACGTGACCACCACCACCCCCTGGAGCAACAGCGCGACCCTGGACAACTACTGGTCCCTGCCGACCAGCAGCGGTCAGCAATACGCCGGCACCACGCCGGCAGAAGTGTGGATGGTTAACGCCAGCAATCCGCAGGTGCCGGTAAAAGTCATTACTGGTCAGGCCGATGGCGAAGTGGTGATTGGCGAGCAAGTGACTTACACCATCACTATTCCTGCCGACAATATTGTCCGTAATAACGTGGTGGTCACCGATACCCTGGCCGATGCCCTGGTTTACGATCCCGCCCTGGTGACTGTCACCGTGGGAGGCGTTGGTGCAGCCTTTACGGACAACACCGCGGGCCAGGCTGTCAGCCTGGCGATTACGAATCCGGTACCGGCGGGGCAGGACGTGGTGGTTAGCCTCTCCGCTGTGGTCGCCAATACCGTGAATACCAATGCCGGTGTCACCTTCGACAACACCGCGACCTATACCTACGACGGTCTGGCGACACCGCTGACCAGCCTGCCGGCAGGCAGCCTGTTGATCGTCGAGCCGCTGGTGGCGCTCACCAAGACAGGGGATCTTGCCAGTGTTACCGCTGGTGATGTGATTACCTACACCGTCAGCCTGACGGCTGCCGCCGATCCCAACAATTCCGACGCCTTTGATCTGGTGCTCACCGACACCCTGCCGGCGGGCCTGGAGTATGTAGCCGCGTCCGCCACCGTGGGCGGTGTTGCCACGGAGCCGAATGTCACCGGCGACCCGCAGTTGCTCACCTGGCCAGCCATGGACATGGTTGAAGGTGCCAGCGTGGATGTGGTTTATCAGGTGCTGGTGCGCGACACTGTCGCTGCCGGGGATACCCTGACCAACAACGCTGAAGCAGCCTGGACCAGCATCACCGGTGCAGATGCCAACGAGCGGGATGGTTCCGATACCGACACCGGTGGCGTGAACGATTACTACGCCACCGACAGCGCCACCGCCACCGTGCCGGATGGCACCCTGTTGAGCAAGGCGCGCACTGGCGACACGTTCAATACCGCCACTGATGACCTGCGCGTGGGTGACCGGGTGCAGTTCGAACTGCGCATCGCGCTACAGGAAGGCACCACCAATGGTCTGGTGCTCACCGATACCCTGCCCACCGGGCTGGCCTTCGAAAGCATGGTCAGCGCGGACTTCTTCGGTACGGTTGAAAGCCCGGTGGTTACCCCTGCCGCCATTCCGTCCCAGAGCGGTCAGACCCTGACCTGGACTCTGGGCAACCAGACCAACCCGGCCGACGGCAATGCTGCCAACGATTTCCTGGTGCTGGTCTATGAAGCCCGTGTCGAGAATCTGGACACCCTGAGCCAGACGCCGACCACCCAGCCGCTCACCAATGCCGCCACCCTGGATTACACTGTGGCCAGCGGGCCTGCCCCGCAGCAAACCGCGAATGCCAACGTGCAGGTGCTGCAGCCGGATCTGGCCATTACCAAGACAGCCAGCGCCGCCGGCGGTGACACCATCGTGGTGGCCGGCGAAGTGGTCACCTACACCGTCGCCATCACCAACAACGGTGATGCCCCGGCCTATGACACCGTGCTGCAGGACACCCTGCCGGATGGCATGCGCCTGGCCGGTATCACCACCGCCAGCATTGATGTGGACGGTAATGCGCGTCCGACCCTGGCGCCGACCTACAATGTGGTCACCGGGCTGGCCGAATGGGATTTCGGCAGCGAAGCGGTGGGTGTCTATGACATTCCTGTTGGCAGCACGCTGACGGTGGCCTACACCGTTGCCGTGGATCCGTCGGTACCGCCAAGCCAGACGCTCACCAACAGTGCACTGGTGACGGATTACTATTCCTTTGATGACAGCGATGTGCCGGCCAATGGTGCGCCGGCTGACCGCGAAGATTACGGCCCGACCAATACCGACATGGCCACGCTGACCACGCCGGGTCCGCTGTCCCTGCAGAAAGAAGCGTTGGCTACCCAGGCCACCATCGGTGAAGAATTTACCTACCGCATCACTGTGCCGGAAACGCCCACCGACACCGCCCTGTTTGATGTGCGTATTCTCGATAATCTGGCTGCCAGCGGCGTGGATCTGACCTTCGTCAGCGCCACCGTGGTCTCCGGCGGCGCCTGGACGCTGACCAACACCGGCACGCCCACCAACCTGATCATCGAAGATACCGGCAGCGGTATCGACATCGCGGCCAACAGCCAGGCGGTGATCGACATTACCGTGTCGGTGGACAACACCACCAATAACCAGGCGGGCGATACCGCGGTCAACACCGCGTCCTACACCTTCAATTCCATCAATGACAACGACCTGACCCAGGTCGCTGCCCCCGGTGGCGCCAACGATACCGCTGCACCAGTCACCCTGGTGGAACCGCTGCTGACCATTACCAAGACCGCGGCCAACGTCACTGCTGGCAAGGCCGCTACCGATCCGGCAGCCGGTGGTGACACCATCGAATACACCGTGACCATCCCCAATGGCGGTAATGCCACGGCCTTCGATACCACTGTTACCGATACCCTGCCCACCGGGATGGCGCTGGTGGCCAATTCCGCCACTGCGCTGATCAATGGCGCGGATCCCGGCTTCACCGCGACCCCCACCTCCACTGCGGTGGCGGGTGGTACCGAGCTGGTGTGGGGTGAAGATAATGGCGGCGACGGCAGCCTGGATATTCCGGCTGGCCAGAGCCTGGTGATGACTTATCAGGCCATCGTTACCGATGCGTCCATTCCGTCCTTGCAGAACAGTGTGCTGGCCGACTGGACCTCGCTGGATACCGGCATTGCTGGTGAACGAACTGGTGACGGCTGTCCGACCATTACCCAGCCGAACGATTACTGTACCGCCCCGGCCACTGCGACCGTGGTTACCGAAGACAACAACGCCCTGGCCAAGATCGTCTTTGCCGACAGCTGGGATGACGCGCCGCTGAGCACCGCCAATGATGGCATCCTGCGGGTGGGTGACACCGTTACCTACGAACTGGAGCTGCTGCTGCGCGAAGGTGCCACCAATGCTGTGGTGGTCTCCGATACCCTGCCGGACGGTCTGACCTTCGACAGCGTGGTGTCGATCAATGGTAATACCTCTGCGCCCTTCGCTGCAGTGGCGCCGTTCTCTCATGCGGATATCCCGGCACCCACTGTTGCCGGTCAGACGGTCACCTGGAACATCGGTGACATTGTTAACGCGGTGAACGGTGACAGCACCGACAATACCTTTGTGATCCGCTATAACGCAGTGGCAGACGTGAACAATCCGGCCACCGCCACGCCCTCCACGGTGCTGACCAACGATGCGTCCTTCTTCTACGACGGCACCACCACAATCACCGACAGTGCCGATGTGGAAGTGCGTCAGCCGGTCATTGTGTCCGTCACCAAGACCGACGATCTGGGCAACAGCTACCCGAGCAGCACTTCGCCGCTGACTGTGGATATCATCAACGACACCATGCAGTTCTCCCTGGAGGCCTGTAACGATGGTGGCTCCACGGCGCCGGCCTACAGCCTGCAGCTGGTGGATACCCTGGCACCGGAGCTGGATGAAACGTCTATCACCACTCCGGTAGTCACTATCAATGGTGCTGCCCAGACTGCCGGTGCCGGCTACACATACACCGCGCCTGCCGGCAGCGGTGGCGACATGGTGTTCGATCTGGTTACCCCGGTGAACCCGGGCCAGTGTGCGCTGGTGGAATACAGCATCGGTTTTGTGGACACCACTCCGGCCAATTCCCTGTGGAACAACAGCGTGACGGCGGCCAGCTACTGGTCGCTGCCTGCCGCCAATGGTGAACAGTATGCGGCGGTGGGTCCGGCCGAGTTCTGGATGACCAACGCCAGCACCGATCTGGTTCCGGTGAAGACGCTGGTGTCTCCGCTGAGCGAAGCCACCATTGGCGAACAGGTGGTCTACACCATCACGGTGCCGGCAGCGAATGCGGCTCGCCCGGGCGTGATCGTCACCGATACCCTGTCTGATGCCCTGGTGTACGAAGCGGCTGCTACTACGGTCACTGTAGGCGGCAATACCGTGGTACCCACCGACAACAGCGCAGGCCAGAACATCAGCCTGACCATTGGCGATGTGCCCGCCGGTCAGGAGGTAGTGGTAACCCTCACTACCCACGTAGCCAACACCGCCAATACCAATGCCGGCGATGTATTTGATAACAGCGCCAGCTATGACTACACCGGCAATGCTGCTGGCCTGCTGACCAGCTTGCCTTCTGCCTCGCTGACCATCGTCGAGCCTCTGCTGACCCTGACCAAGGCTGCCGATGTGGCCACCGCTGTAGCCGGCGATGAAATCACCTATACCGTGAGCCTGACTGCCACCTCCGGGGCCAACAACTCGGATGCCTTTGATCTGGTGGTGACGGATTCCCTGCCGGCCGGCCTGGAGTATGTGACCGGCAGCGCTACCGTGCTGGGTAATCCGCTGGAGCCCGCCGTGACCACTCCGGTCAATCCGGATGAGCAAGTGCTCACCTGGAATGTGGCTTCCATGACCGAAGGGGCAACTGGCCAGGTGGTCTACCGGGTGCTGGTGCGTGACACCGTGGCGGCTGGTGACGAGCTGATCAACAACGCCCAGGCCACCTGGACCAGCCTTGCAGGTGTGGATGCCAACGAACGGGATGGCAGCGATGGCGTGGGTGGTATCAACGATTACGTGACCACCGATACCACCACCGTCACCGTGCCGGACAACACCACCCTGGCCAAGGCCCGGGTGACCGACACCTTTGATCCTGCCGTTGACGATCTGCGAGTGGGTGACCGGGTGCAGTACGCCCTGACCATCGGCCTGCAGGAAGGCACCACCAACGACCTGGTGCTGGAAGATGTGCTGCCCACCGGCCTTGTGTATGAAGACATGGTCAGTGCCGACTTCTTCGGCACACCGGGCACAGCAACGCCGACAGTGGCAGGTCAGACCCTGACCTGGAACCTGGGTAATGTGACCAACCCGGCGGACGGGGATCCGGCCAACGACTTCCTGGTGCTCACCTATGAAGCGCGGGTGGCCAACCTGGATACCCTGAGCCAGACGCCGACCACCCAGACCCTGACCAACACGGCCGGACTGGATTACACCGTGGCCGGTGCGCCGGTATCCACGGCAGATGCGTCAGCGTCCAGCAATGTGCTGCAGCCGCTGCTGGGCATCACCAAGGCGGTGGATGTGACCAGCGGCGTGGCCGCCGGCGACACCCTGACCTACACCGTGGCCATTACCAACACCGGTGATGCCCCGGCCTATGACACGGTGCTCACCGATACCATTCCGGATGGCCTGCGAGATGCCAGTGTCACCACCAGCTCCATCACCCTGGTGAACGCGGGAACCACCCTGACCAACCTGGCTCCTGTCTTTGATCCGGGCACTGGCCTCGCCACCTGGGACTTCGACAGCGGTGTGGCCGATGCCTACACCATCCCGGCAGGCGAGACCCTGCAGGTGGTCTACACCGTCCAGGCGGATGCGGATCTGGGCGCCAGCCTGACCCTGGAAAACAGTGCCCTGGTCAGCGTGTACTACTCCTTCGATGACGAGGCGGTTCCGGCTGGTGGCGTAGATACCGAGCGTGAGGATTACGGTCCGGTTGGACCTGCTGTGGCGACGACGATCTCGCTGGGTTCCGGTGCGCTGCAGAAGAACATCACCCAGCCCACTGCGGCCATTGGTGAGCAGTTCACCTACGAGATTCTGGTGCCGGCTACCCCGGTGAACATTGCCCTGAGCAATGTGCATGTGCTGGATGATCTGACTGCCTCTGCCGCCGTGCTGGAATTCGTCAGCGCGCAGTACTCTCTGGATGCCGGTGGCAGCTGGCTGCCCATGAGTAATGTGGGCACCGCCACCGCGGTGGATCTGGTGGATCAGACTTCCGGTCTTGGTGTTGATGTTCCTGCTTCCGGCCAGATGCTGGTGGAGATCACCGTGCAGCTGGCGGATGACGCTACCAATGTGGCCGGTCTGACCTTCAACAACACCGCCACCTATAACTACGACGGCTTCACTGGCGATCCGGCGACCCTGGCCGATGTGTCCGAAGACATGACCATCGTGGCGCCGACCCTGGTGATGACAAAGGATGGCCCTGCCTCTCTGGAAGATGGCGTGCTCGGCACCTTTACCCTGAGCGTGCAGAACACCGACCTCAGCGCGACTGCCTGGGACATTACCCTCACTGACCACCTGCCGAACCTGGCCTCTGGTGGCATGTGCGATGTGGCACCTGTGATCACCGACGTGAGTGTGTTCGAGTCCGATGGCACCACCCTGGTGAATACCCTGGCAGTGGGCACCGATTACACGGTGAACTTTGCCCCCGGTGCGGGCGCTCCGGATCCCTGCGTGTTCACGCTGGTGGGTGAGAGCGCCAATGCCGCAGTGGGTCCGGAACAGATTTTGGTGGTCACCTACACTGCGGAACTGGATGCGGGTACTCCGGCTAACGTGGACCTGACCAACTTCGCCGGCGCCACCGAATGGTTCAGCGCCGATGACACTGCACCGGTCCGCGCTACCTTTACTCACACCCTGCAGGATGTGATTGAGGATGTGGCCGATCCGCAGGATTACCACACCCTGACCACCGTGCCGCCCACCATGGTCTTCGAGAAGACCGTGGCGGTGCAGGTGGATGCTGACGGTGATGGCCAGCCGAGCCCAGGTGACACCCTGCGCTACACCATCGACGTGACCAACCCCAGCAATGTGCTGCTGCAGGACTTCTCTGTGGTGGATGATCTGGGTGCACTGAATGCGGAAGCTTACTTTGTGCCGGGTTCCCTGGTGGTGGTTGATGCTGCCGGCGGCGTGGACAACTCCGACGCCAATGGTGGCACCAATGCCCAGGGTCTGCTGGACATCAGTGGCCTGAACCTGGATGCCCAGGGCACCGCGGGTGAAAGCATTCAGCTGATCTTCGATGTGACCCTGGTAGATGCCATCGACAGCGGCACCGTGGTACTCAATCAGGGCCAGCTGAACTTTGCCGGCAGCACCCTGCAGTTGTCTGATGATCCGGCTATCGGTGGCACGGAAGATCCGACCCCGATCACCATCCTCTCCGCGCCGCAGATGCAGGTGCAGAAGGTGTCTGCGGATATCACCGGCGATGCCACCGTACTCAGCCCCGGCGATACCCTGCGTTACACCCTTACCGTGGTGAACATCGGCAATGAAGATGCCATTAACACCTTCCTGCGCGATGCCATCCCGCAATTCACTACCTATGTACCGGACAGCACCACGCTGAACGGCGTCGCGGTGGCGGATCCGGCAGTGGGCATCTCTGCGCTGGAAAGCGGCATGCTGATCAATGCCCCGGGCAACACCACCCCGGGCGCCATGGATGCCGATGCGCTGGCCGGGGCTGATGCCACTGCCACCATCGTCTTCGATGTGGTGATCGACAGCGATGCGCTGCCGGGCACCCGTATCGTCAACCAGGGCTTCGTGGCCGCGGACGGTGCCGGCGGTACGCCAATCCTGGAGCAGCCTTCCGATGATCCTGCCACTGCGGTGGAAGATGATCCCACCGTGGATATTGTCGGTGCCCTGCCGCTGCTGGATGTGCAGAAGACCGTGGCCATTGCGGCTGGCGGCGATGTGAACGGCAATGGCGCTCCGGATCCCGGCGATACTCTGGAGTACACCTTCACGGTGACCAACACCGCGGATATTCCGGCCAGCAATGTGATGCTGATGGACCAGATTCCGGCGGGTACCACCTATGTCGCTGCCAGCACCACGCTGAACGGTGCTGCTCAGGCTGACATCAGTGGCGCCTCACCGCTGGTGACCGGCATGCAGATCAACTCTGCGGGCGAAGCGGCCGGTGTCATGGCAATCAACAGCAGTGCCACAGTGACCCTGCAGGTGACCATCGATGCGGCCACTGCGCCGGGCACGGTCATCGTCAACCAGGGCACCCTGAGCAGCGATCAGCTGCCGGATGAACTGTCTGACCAGGACGGTATCGATTCCAATGGCGACCAGCCCACCGAAATCACCGTGGGCGAAGCCCAGCAGGTGTCCATCACCAAGAGCGTGATTGTGGTCGGCGGTGGTGCCGCCTTGCCGGGCTCCGAACTGGAGTACACCGTGCAGGTCACCAACGAAGGTCTGGTACCCGCTACGCAGGTACTGATCACCGATGACGTTTCCCTGTTGGGACCGGATGTATCCTATGTGCTGGATTCAGCCCGCCTCAATGGTGGCGTGGCTGGTGTGAATGTGGCCGCTGATGTCATCACCGCGGATTACGGTACTGCCTACGGCGATCTGGCGCCGGGCGACAGTGCGGTGCTGCGTTTCCGCGTGCTGCTGTCCGATACCATCGCTTCCGGTACCACCATCACCAACACCGGGGTGGTCACCTGGGACAACGCCAATCAGACTGCCAACAGCAGTGTGACCACCCAGGTTGGTGCCATTCCGGGCACCGCCACCCTGAGCGGTTACCTCTGGAATGACGTGGACTTCGACAATATCTTCGATGCCACGGAAACGCCGCTGGTGGATTGGGAAGTCCAGGCATGGCAGAACAATGTCCAGCTGCGTACCGCCCTCTCTGGCAATGATGGCAGCTACAGCATTGTCGGTTTGCCGGAAACCCAACCGGGCGACACCTACGAGCTGCGCTTCGTAGCACCGGGTGCCACCGCCACGACGGCGCCGTTGGGTTACACCGATTCTGACCCGGCCTTCACCGATGGCCTGCAGGTGATTACGGATATCACCGCCGCGGCGGACAGCCTGGTGGCCAACCTGAACCTGCCGATTGATCCCAACGGTGTGGTGTACAACTCCATTACCCGTGAGGCCATCGCCGGCGCCATGCTGACCATGGTGGACAGCAGCGGCAGCGCACTGGTGGACAGCTGCTTCGACAGCACCGTCCAGCAGGGTCAGGTGACTCTGGCGTCCGGTTTCTACAAGTTCGATCTGAACTTCAACGGCGCCAACTGTCCGTCTGGTGGCGACTACCGCATCGTGGTGACGCCGCCGGCGGGTGCTTTCACTCCGGGTGAATCCACTGTGATTCCGCCGCTCACCGGTGAACAGACTGCCGCCTACGATGCTGTGGTGTGTGCGGCTGATGCCATCGGCACCACCGCCGAGTGTGAGGCGCAGGTCTCTGCTGCCGCGCCGGGCACCACCGTGGCAGCCAGCAGTCCGCTGACCGGTTATTACCTGAACCTGATGTTTGCCGGTGCGACTGCGGATGATCGCCAGATCTTCAACAACCACATTCCGCTGGATCCGGAGCTGGGTGGCGCGGTGAGCATCACCAAGACCGCGTCGGTGCTGAATGTGAGTCGCGGCGAGTTTGTGCCCTACGTGATTCGTATCAACAACAGCTTCGGCAGTGACCTGTCGGATCTGGCCATCGTCGATAGCTTCCCGGCGGGCTTCAAATACGTGAAGGATTCCGCACGGCTGAATGATCAGCCGGTGGAGCCGGACGTGGATGGTCGCAATCTGGTCTGGAATGGTCTGAACCTGACGGCCAGCGGCCAGCATACGCTCAAGCTGCTGTTTATCGTTGGTGCCGGTGTGGGTGAGGGCGAATACGTCAACCGTGCCCAGGTGTTCCAGGCACGCACCGCGCGCATCTCGCTGGCCAATGCCGATGCGGTTTCCGGTGAGGCTCAGGCCACGGTACGCGTGGTGCCGGATCCGGACTTCGACTGTACCGATGTGATCGGCAAGGTCTACGACGACGCCAACATGAATGGCTATCAGGATGACGGCGAAGCCGGCCTGCCCAATGTGCGTGCGGTGACTGCCCGTGGCCTGATCGTCACCAGTGACCAGTACGGCCGTTTCCACATCACCTGTGCGGTGGTGCCGAACGAGCTGCGCGGTTCCAACTTTATCCTGAAAGTGGACGATCGCTCGCTGCCGTCCGGTTACCGTCTGACCACCCCGAACCCGCTGGTCCGTCGTGCCACCCGAGGCAAGATGATCAAGTTCAACTTCGGTGCCGCCCTGCATCGGGTGGTGCGTCTGGATATCGCCAACCCGGTGTTCGAAAAGGACAGCACCGAGATGCGCCTGCAGTGGACCACTCGCATGCCGCTGCTGATGGAGCAGCTGGTGGAGAAGCAATCCATTCTGCGCATCGCCTACATGGCCGAAACCGAAGATGAAGGCCTGGTGGATGATCGCCTCAAGGCCATGAAGAAACGGATTGCCCGTCAGTGGGCTGAATTGGGGAATCCCTACGAGCTGGTGATAGAGACGGAAGTCTTCTGGCGAACCGGCGCGCCTCTGAAAGGAGGTAGCAAGTAATGAACAGGCTTACCGTGCTGACCAAAACAATGAAAACGCTGTCCATGCTGGCGGGGCAGACACCGGATCTTCGCACCCTGGGGCGTGCAGGCGCCCTGACCGTGCTGATGATCGGTGCGCCATTGCAGCTGCAGGCAGAAGAGCAGACCGATACGGTGGCAGAGCAGCAAACGGCTCGTCCCGAGGTCCGGGAAACTGCGCCACTGGGTGAGGCCGTAGAGCGGCAGTTGCCCCTGTATGTGGATTACCAGACATGGGTGCAGGATCCCAGCCGCTACGAGCAGAACCTGGGGGACCGCATCGAAACGGTCACTGAGGATGTGGAGAACCTGCGCACCATCAAGCTGACCGATGTGGTGCCGCCGATTCGCTACCAGTCCGGGGTATCTGAAATTCCGGCGGAGTATGTGGAGCGGCTGCGTAGCGTGCTGGACAGAATGAAGGGGCGCATGAATGTGCGTCTGCATTTCGTAGGCCATTCCGACAATGTGCCGCTGTTCGGTGCCCTGCGGGCCCGCCTGGGAGACAACACTGGACTGTCCCGTGAGCGTGCCGGTGCGGCGGCGGAATATTTCCAGGTCGCTCTGGATCTGCCACCGGAGTCCATTTCCTATGAAGGCATGGGCGAAAGCCAGCCGCTGGCGTCCAACGACACCAACGCCGGGCGTGCTGAAAACCGTCGGGTGGAAGTGGAAGTCTGGTACGACGAAGTCGAGAAAAAGACCGTCGAGAAGGAAGTGGTGGTTGAGGAGAAGCTCAACCGGGTGAAGGTCTGCCGGGTAGAAACGGTCTGTAAGCTGACCTACAAGGAAGGCCACTCCAAGCGTACCCGGGTGAAGAACCTGGTGCCGCCACTGCACTTCAACGAAGAATCCGCAGAGCTGCCAGAGTCTTTCCTGCGCCATATTTCCCAGGCGCTGGAAAACCTGGCCAACAAGCAGAACGTGACCATTCGCCTGATCGGTTACACCGACAACGCCGTTATCACCGGCCGCGATGCGCGTATCTATGGTACCCACGAAGGGCTTTCCAAGGCCCGTGCCCGTCGTGCTCTGCTGGCCCTGCAGGATGCCCTGGGACTGCCCAGCACTATGTTGGAAAGTACCGGTAAAGGCAGCGCCAATCCGATTGCTTCCAATGAAGCGGAATCCGGCCGTGCCCTGAATCGCCGGGTGGAAGTGGAATTCTGGTACGACGATATTCTCCAGTCCCTGTCCGGTGAGCCGCAGATGTGTCCGGAAGAGGCCGGTGCCGAGACCGTGACCCGTACCTATGATCCGCCCACTGGCGCCATCAAGCCGATTCTCTACAAGCAGGGTGATCCGGTGATTCCCGGCGGCTACATGGCACGCCTGGAAGGCATCCTCGCGGACGTGCAAGACAAGACCAATGTGCGCGTGCGTTTTGTCGGTTACACCAGCAATGAGCGTCTGGATCGCCGTACCGCCATGGTCTATGGCGATGATGTGGGCCTGTCCACCGCCCGTGCCCGCCGTGTCATGGAAGCCGTGAGCGAGCAGCTCAAGCTGAGCGAAGAACAGACCGAGTGGGAAGGTCGCGGTCATGTGCAGACCGATGATGTGGTCAATGCCGGTTTTGTGGAATCCGACGTCTCCCGCGTGGATGTGGAAGTGGTCTATGACGAGCTGGCGATTCTGGATGATCTGGACGGTGTTGATATCCAGCGATTGACCCGGGAAGTGGATATTGCCAATCCTTACGCGCTCAACCTGATGCGCATCAGTGTGGACGGCAAGGCGATCGACGATCCGCTGAAAAGTTCTGCCGACGTGCAGCGTTGTACCGACGTGGCACTGGAACAGGCGGACATCCAGTTCAAGTTCGACAACCTGGACATCAAGCCGCGCCTGAACGTCACCGCCTGGCCGAACACGGTCATGCGCGAAGATAACCCGGACACCGAAGGCCCGGACAACCTGGTGCAATTCCGTGCCTACAGCAACTACCCGGCCTATCTGGAAAAGGCGGAAGTGCGTCTGTTCGAGCTGGGCAAGTCGGTTCGCGATGAGCCGCTGGCGGTCATCGAGCTGCCGGTGAATGGTGATGCGGAATGGCAGGTGGAACTGGATGAGTCACTGACCTCCAATACGGATCTGCGTTACCTGCTGCGGGTTTACGACAGCGAAGGTCGCTACGATGAAACCGCACCGCAGACTCTGTGGGTGGTTAACAAGCTGACCGCGGACGATCTGGCCGACAAGAAAGACGAGTACCTGACGCCGGATGAAGAACTGAAAGTGGGCTACGGCGAGAATCGTCTGGTGCGCTCCGAGATTCCGCTGGATGGCGGCACCATCCGCGTCTACGGCAGTGAAATCCCGGAAGGCCGTGAAGTATTTGTGGCCGGTCGCAGTGTGCCCGTTGCCACCGAAGGTGAGTTTGCGGTGGAAGAGATCCTGCCGCCAGGGCTGCATACCGTGGAAGTGGCGGTGATCGATAACGAAGGTAACGGTGACCTGTTCCTGCGTGATCTGGAACTGCAGAAAAATGATTGGTTCTACGTGGGTGTGGCGGATGTGACCGCGTCCTATGGTGAAACCGATGGCCCGGCCAAGCTGGTCACCGATGATGAATACTATGACGACAAGTTCAATCTTTACGGTCGTCTGGCTTACTACACCCGCGGCAAGTTCGGTGACAACTGGCAGCTGACGTCCAGTGCCGACACCCTGGATGGCCCGGTGGATGACCTGTTCTCCGGCTTCATGGACAAGTCACCGGATGCCCTGTTCCGTCGTATTGATCCGGACTACTACTTCCCCACCTACGGTGACGACAGCACCGTGGAAGATGGCGCGCCGACCCTCGGCAAGTTCTATCTGAAAGTGCAGCGTGATGATGACTACGGTATGTGGGGTAACTTCCATACCAGTTATCTGGACACCACACTCGCGCAGGTGGACCGCAGCCTGTACGGGGGTAAGTTGCACTACGAATCCGCCGGCGTGACCAGCTTCGGTGAGCAGCGCTTCATGATCGATGGCTTCGTCGCCGATCCGGGCACCATTGCCGGCCGCGACGAGTTCCGTGGCACCGGTGGCTCGCTCTACTACCTGCGTCACCTGGATGTGCTGGAAGGCTCAGACCGGGTTCGTGTGGAAGTCCGCGACAAGGATTCCGGCATTGTGCTGGCAGTGAAAAACCTGGTGCCGGGTATCGATTACGATATCGACTATCTGCAAGGCCGGGTGATGCTCAACGAGCCCCTGTCGCCGAAGATGGCTGATGAACTGCTGGTTTCCACCGATGCTGGCAGTGGCAACGATGTGTTCCTGGTAGCCCGCTACGAGTACACCTTCAGTTTTGAAGATACCAGCGATCTGTCCCAGGGTGGCCGGATGCACTACTGGTTCGGCGACCATGTGAAACTGGGCCTGACCGGCAGCAACTCCAGCGAAGAAGGCAACAGTGATCTGGGCAGTGCCGACCTGACCTTCCGCAAGAGTGCACGGACCTGGTTGAAGACCGAGTTTGCCAGCACCGAAGGCTCCGACAATTCGACCTTCTTCTCCACCGATGGCGGCTACAACTTTGCCGGTGTCAGCAATGGCGCGCTGCCGGGTGAAGACATCACCGCTGATGCCAACCGTGTGGACGCCAGTGTCAGCTTCCGTGAAGTGTGGGACAAGGCCTGGGACGGCACCATGACCGCCTATCGTCAGGAAGTGGAAGCCGGTTATTCCGCGCCGGGCCAGATTACCGCCAAGGACACCGAGCAGGTGGGCGCCACCGTCGTCGTGCCGGTGACCGAGCGCACCGATGTGACCGTGAAGGTAGATACGGTTGAGCAGGAACAGGGTCTGGAAAGCAGTGCCGCCGAACTGAACGTGGCCCAGCAGCTCAACGAGCAGTGGCAGGTCAGTGCCGGTGTGCGTCAGGAAAAACGCGAAGACAAATCCGTGGTGGTGCCTTTGACCCAGGTGGAAGGTGACCGCACCGATGTGGTGTTGCGTGGTGACTATGATTCCCTGGATCGCTGGGCGGCCTACGGTTATGCCCAGGGCACAGCGTCCAAGGATGGTAACCAGGAAGACAATGGCCGTCTGGGTGCCGGTGGTGAATTGCGTATCACTGATCGCTGGCGCACCAATGGTGAAGTGTCCGGTGGTGATCTGGGTGTCGGTGCCCAGGCCGGTACCGAGTTCCAGGTGTCCGATCGCAGCAACCTGTACCTGAACTATGCGCTGGAGAATGAGCGCAGTGACAATGGTGTGCGTGCCCGTCGCGGCAACATGGCCACCGGTGTGCGCAGTCGTTATTCCGATACCACCAGTGTGTACCTGGAAGAGCGTTACACCCATGGTGATGTGCCCACCGGCCTGACCCATGCCACCGGTATCGATATCGCTCCCAACGACCGCTGGAACTACGGCGCGAGTCTGGACTTCGGTACCCTGCGGGATCGCCAGACCGGCGCCGAGCAGGAGCGTCAGGCCTTTGGCGCCAAGGTGGGCTACGGCCACAACGCAGTGCAGATGGCCAGCGTGTTCGAATACCGTATCGATACGCTGGAGGCGCCTGACCTGTCGGATTCCGAGCGCAAGACCTGGCTCACCAAGAACAGCCTCAAGTACCAGTTCACCCCGGACTGGCGCCTGATTGGCCGTCTCAACTACTCCGACAGCCAGAGTTCATTGGGTGACTTCTATGATGGTCGCTTCATCGAAGCCATCTTCGGCTACGGTTACCGTCCGGTGTACAACGACCGCCTCAACCTGCTGGCCAAGTACACCTACTTCTACAACCTGCCCACGGCGGATCAGGTGACCGTGAACAACACCAGCACCGAGTTCATCCAGAAGAGTCACATCCTTTCCCTGGATGCGATCTATGACCTGACCCGTCGCTGGAGCATTGGTGGCAAGTACGCCTACCGTCTCGGCCAGATCAGCCAGGACCGGGCCGATCCGGAGTTCTTCGACAGCCGTGCCAGCCTGTATGTGGCACGCATCGACTGGCACTTCATCCGCAAGTGGGATGCCACCATCGAAGGGCGTCTGCTGGATCTGCCGGACGCTGAAGACAGCAAGAGCGGTGTGCTGACTGCGATCTACCGTCACCTGAACGACAACATCAAGTTCGGTGTGGGCTATAACTTCAGCACCTTCTCTGATGATCTGACCGATCTGGATTACGATCATGAAGGGGCGTTTATCAACCTGGTGGGCAAGATTTAAAAGCAGCTGCTAGCGACGAGCTGTGAGCTACGAGGCGCGGAAGAAGTTGGGCGGTAAACGTCGCCGACTCTGCCCGCGCACCAAGCACGCCGTAGGAGCCTGCCTGCAGGCGATCTTTTGCTTGCAGGCAGGCCCAAGTACACAGAGAGACCCAACAGAAAAAGGCCGCCCCTAACCGGGGCGGCCTTTTTTGTTGGAATTCCAGTGATTCGCTGCGCTCACCCCTTCGGGGCCGCACTTCGCGCGTTCGTCCCTCAAGCGGAACTCCTTGTATCTCTCCACGAGTGTTGTGAATGCTGAATCTTTTGTGGGTGTTAAATGCTGACGCGATTTGTTTGAATTCAGGATCGTCTGAATGGATGCGGATGTTTATGAAGATTTTGGTTGTGTTGATGCTGCTGTCGGGGGTGGCAACTGCGGATGAAAGTCCCTGGGATGATAAGAAGATTACCTGCGAGGAAATGGAGGCCTTTCCAGAGCTCGTCTTTTCCTCGGGGGCTGACTTGGGTACGGGGCATGGTTCTCCGAATGAAGTTGATTATGGTTGCCCAAAGAGTCTTTCGCAGCAGTCTTTCCTGAAAACAATTTTGTCTATGGCGGGAAGTATTCGGCAGCCTTCAAAGTGGGGGTTGCCTCACTGTACAGGATCAATGGCTTATGCGCGCTGGAGATACTTTCAGTTCGATTTATCGCAGCTCGGGTACTACACGCATGAATGGCAGGAAATGCCGGAACAAAAAAAGATTCGCGAAGCAAGAGAAGGCAAGAGAGAAAGGTATTTTGAAGAGTGGAGCTATTACAGTCGCCATAATAGGGCTCTCTACCTGGCTTATCAGGCAGAGTTGAAAAGAATCAGGCCTCAGTTGGTTCAATGGTATCTGGATAACCATCCGGTTAACGCTGAAACTGCGGAGCGATATGCAGACCGGGCACTGTCATCCATATCTGAATATGGCTTTGGTCGTTACCGCCATGATTGGCAGCCAGAAGCGCAGGTTGATTACACGGCTGAGGCAATACAGGGGCAATATGACCGGTTTTTGGCGGGGTTGGATCTGGCTTCTGATGCGCAAAAGCTTAATAGCCTGCGCAGGCTGCTATTTCACTCCCCGTCTATCTCCGTTGTTGCCACTCTGGCGAATTCAATTTCCCCATCGGCCAAGAATGATAGAACAAGATCGGAGTCTCCTCTCTCGATAGTGATCAATAGCCCGGATTATTTGAAGACGCTGCTGCAGGCGGGGTTCGCCCCTGATCACCAAAATGTTTTTGGGAAAACCTCACTTTATTATGCGGTGGAGTTCGGCGAGCTTGAGAGTGCCAGGGTGTTGTTGGTGGGCGGAGCGGATGCGAACCATGCATATCAACTGGAAAAGTATGCCATCTACCGCGCGCCTTCCTATTGTGTGGGTATTAAAAAATGGCAGCGCACACCTTTGATGCATGCGGCTCAACACGCCGATATAAAAATGATAAAGCTATTGCTGGAGTATGGTGCGGATCCGATGCTTGAGGATGTGCAGGGCTCAACGGCAGTCGATTATGCCAGGGAAAATGGTAAGCCAGAAAATGAAGCCTATCTCATGGCAGAGATAAAGGGGTTAAGCCAACAGCGTTGATGAGGGTCCGTTGTGCCAACAGACAGGTCGCCTGCCGGCGGTTTTGCGCTGCGCGCGTTCGTCCCTCAAGTGGAACTCCTACAAAAATAAAAAGGTCGCCCTAATCAGGAACGACCTCTTTGTGGGAGCGCTCCATGCCCCTGACTATGCCTGCAAGCAAAAAGATCGCCTGCAGGCAGGCTCCTACTGCGAGGGGGCGCGGGATGGGCGTTGTCGATTAGTCGTGCCTGTCCCGCGCTTTTCAACTTTGAACTTTAAACTTTCAACTCGCCCTTTAATGCAGTTTCAACCGCGGCCGAACCAGCTTGTTAAAGCGCCCGGCGATCAGCAGCATCACCGTTCTCGGCCAGCCGTACAGCGCGGCCTGGTGCATGCGGTACAGGCTGATGTACATCATTCTCGCCAGCCAGCCTTCCACGAAGAAGTTGCCGCCTTTCAGGTTGCCCATCAGCATGCCCACGGAGCTGTAGTTGGACAGCGATACCAGCGAGCCGTGGTCCTTGTATTCGAACGGGCGCGGTTCGCGGTTCATCAGCAACTGTTGCAGGCTGCGGGCGGTGTGCTGGGCCATCTGCTGGGCAGACTGGGCGCGCGGCGGGATCGGGCGTTCGGCGCCTTCCGGGATCAGGAAGGCGGCGTCACCGATGATGAAGATATTCTTGTGGCCTTTGGCCTGCAGGGTCGGTTCCACTTCCACCTGGTTGATGCGGTTGGTGGTGAGGCCATCGATCTGGCCGAGCCATTCCGGACATTTCACCCCGGCGGCCCACACCAGCAGGTCGGCCTTGATGGGGTCGCCGTCTTTCGGCACGAAGGCTTCTTCAGTGGCTTCGGCGACCATGACACTGGTGCGCACCTTCACGCCCAGCGCTTCCAGGCGTTTGGTGGCGGTGGCAGAGACGCGCTCACTGAGTACCGGCAGAATCCGTGGCGCGGCTTCGATGATGTCTACCTGCAGGTGTTTGCGATCCAGCTTGTCGTGGCCGTAGAAGTTGAGCATGGACACGGCATGATGCAGTTCGGCTGCCAGTTCTACACCGGTGGCGCCGCCACCAACGATGGCGACAGAGACGGGTTTGCCTTCGTAGTTGGCATGCAGGCAGGCATTCAGGAAACGCTCACGGAAACGTTCTGCCTGGGTGCGGCTGTCCATGAACAGGCAGTTGTCGCGCACGCCGGGGGTGCCGAAGTCGTTGCTCTGGCTGCCGGTGGCCAGCACCAGGTAATCGTAGTCCAGCTTGCGCTCGGGCAGCACTTCCTTGCCGTGTTCATCGAACAACGGGGCGAGGGTGAGTTGCTGGCCCGCGGTATCCACCTGGGTGAGGGTGCCTGGCTCGAAGCGGTAGTGATTCAGCTGGGCATGGGCGCGGTAGTCCACCGCATCCAGATCCGCATCGATGGCGCCAGTAGCCACTTCGTGGAAGCGGGGCTTCCAGACATGGATGCTGGAGGAATCCACCAGGGTGACATCGGCGTTACCGACGCGACCGAGCTTGCGGCCCAGGCGGGTGACGAGAGGCAAGCCGCCGGCACCACCGCCAACGACAACAATCTTGGGTTTGCTCATTGAAGCTCCTGTCAGGTGCGCCATTTACAGGATGGCGACCGTGCTAATTCATTTGGCTTTTCTGAATTATTCTTCAAAGGCAGGCCCTTTTGGGGCGGCCGGTGCAGAGGTTGCTGCGCCGGAAATGCAAAGCTCAACCCGGGACGGTGCGTGGGTCGAACTGGAAAATCCTTATCTTCCCGATGGCGCGGGTCTGCACCATGGGCGATAAAGAAAAAGCCCGCCGGTGGCGGGCTCTTTCAGCAACTCACTCCGCTCAGGCCTTGGGGCCGGCAGCGCGAATCTCGTCGGACACATCCGCGTATTTCTCGGCGAAGTTCTTCTCGAACTGTTCGGCCAGATCGCGGGCGCGTGCTTCGTAGTTTTCCGGGTTGGCCCAGGTGTTCTTGGGCTGCAGCAGGTTGCTGTCGACGCCGGGAACCACTTTCGGCACGTCCAGGTTGATGATCTCCAGGTGCTCGGTTTCCGCTTCGTCCAGATCGCCGGACAGGATCGCAGTGACCACACCACGGGTGGTGGGGATGCTGAAGCGCTCGCCTTCACCGTAAGGACCGCCGGTCCAGCCAGTGTTGACCAGGTAAACCTTGGAACCGAATTCTTCCATGCGCTTGATCAGCAGCTCGGCGTACTCACCGGCACGACGGGGGAAGAACGGGGCGCCGAAACAGGTGGAGAAGGTGCTCTTGATGCCACCGCCAGAGCCCATTTCGGTGGAACCGACCAGCGCGGTGTAGCCACTCAGGAAGTGGTAAGCGGCCGCTTCCTTGGTCAGCTTGGAGACAGGCGGCAGTACGCCGGTCAGGTCGCAGGTCAGGAAGATGATGTGCTTGGGTTCGCCAGCGCGGTTGGCTTCGACTTTCTTGTCGATGTTTTCCAGCGGATAGGCGGCACGGGTGTTCTGGGTCAGGGACACGTCGGTGTAGTCGGCGGTGCGGGATTCGTCATTGATGATGACGTTTTCCAGTACCGCGCCGAACTTGATGGCGTCCCAGATCACCGGCTCGTTCTTCTGGCTCAGGTCGATACACTTGGCGTAGCAGCCGCCTTCGATGTTGAAGACTACGTCCTTGCCCCAGCCGTGCTCGTCGTCACCGATCAGGTAACGGGCGGGATCGGCGGACAGGGTGGTCTTGCCGGTGCCGGACAGGCCGAAGAACAGGGCCACGTCGCCGTCTTCGCCCACGTTGGCGGAGCAGTGCATCGGCAGCACGTCTTTTTCCGGCAGCAGGAAGTTCTGTACGGAGAACATGGCTTTCTTCATTTCACCGGCGTAACGCATGCCGGCGATCAGCACCTTGCGCTGGGCAAAGTTGAGGATCACGCAGCCATCGGAGTTGGTGCCGTCACGCTCCGGCTCGCACTGGAAGTGCGGGGCGTGCAGGATCTGCCATTCTTCCTTGCTGCGCGGATTGTATTTTTCCGGGCGGATGAACATGGTGTTGGCGAACAGGTTGTGCCACGCGGTCTGCGCAGTCACTTTTACCGCCAGGTAATGATCAGAGTCGGCACCCACGTGCAGGTGGGAAACGAAAGAGTCGCTTTCGGCGGTGGCGCCGGCAACGCGATCCCAGAGCGCGTCAAACTTGTCAGCCGGGAAGGGGCGGTTGATGGCACCCCAGTGGATGTGCTCGCTGGTGCTCGGCTCGTCAACGATGTAACGGTCCATGGGGGAGCGGCCGGTACGGTGACCGGTTTCCACCACCAGGGCGCCGGTGTCGGACAGGCGGCCTTCGTTACGCTGAACAGCCATTTCTACCAGCTGGGCTGGGCTGAGGTCGTTATAAACAATCGGGTCGGTCATGGTCATTCCTGGGCTAATCGCCATGGCACGGCGTGGTGTTCCGTACCGGGTTCGCATTGCGGGTAACAGTGCCGGTCTCGTGCCCGTTTTACTGCCTGCGGGCAAGACAAAGGGTGACCAGAGCACGCTCCAGTCAGCACAGGCGCGCGATTATGCCAGAAATCTGAAACAGTGGCGATTCCCCTTCGGACTGACGGGTCATGCGCCAGGGACAGTGAATAGTTAACAGTTAACAGTGAATAGTGCGCGGTTTTGGGCCGTCAGGCGCCGAAATGCCGGAGGCCGCGCCCAAGGGTGGACGCGGCCTCCGGGGGGTGGGAACCCCAAGACGGGGTTCGCGCCGCTGTTAACTGTTCACTATTAACTGTTAACTGATTTCCCTGATCATCTCCGCCAGATCCACCGCGTCGAACTTCTCCTGATGTCGACAAAAGTCGCAGGTCAGTTCCACTTCGCCGTCTTCGTCCAGCAGCGTCTGCAGTTCCTCGATTCCCAGGGAAATCAGGGCGTTACGGTTGCGTTCACGGGAGCAGGTGCAGCCGAACTTGAGGCTGTTGGTCTCCGGCAGCTGGGGCGGGGTGTCGTGGAACAGGCGGTGCAGGATGGTCTGGTCGTCCAGGTTGAGCAGCTCTTCCATGGTCAGGGTGCTGGCCAGGGCCTCCAGGTGTTCCCACATCTGACCGTTGGCGTCGGTGCCGGCGATCTGGTTGGGCAGGCGCTGCAGCAGCAGCCCGGCGGCGCGGTTATTGCCGCTGGCCAGCCACAGGCGGGTGGGCAGCTGTTCGGATTGCTGGAAGTAGGCTTCCAGGCACTGGGCCAGGGTGTCGCCTTCCAGTGGCACGATGCCCTGATATTGCTGGCCCTGTTCCGGGATGATGGTGATCACCATGTGGCCATCGCCAATCAGGGTGCGGACATCCCCTTCGCTCCAGTCCTGGCCATCGCTGTGGCGGGCCACCGCACGCAGCTCACCGTCATTGGTGCATTCGGCCAGCAGCAGGGACACCGGGCCGTGGCCCTGGGCCTGCAGGGCCAGGCGCCCCTTGAACTTCAGCGTGCTGGCGAGCAGCGCCACCGCGGCCACCGCCTCGCCAATCAGCCCCTGTACCGCAAGCGGATAGCTGTGGCCTTCCAGAATGCGGGTGATGCTGCTTTCTACCTGTACCAGCTCACCGCGAATGTCGGAATCTGGAAAGAGGAAGCGCTGCTTGTGGTCTTGCATGATGATGTCCTGGTTCGGGCCCGGATTGGCGGGCCTTTAAATGTCGTTGTCTCGCTTGAAGCGCTGGATATCGCGGCGCTCTTTCTTGCTGGGCTTGTGGTCCGGAGCTGCTGCCGCCGCCCGGGACAGCTTCCGCTGTTCGCTGCTCATTTCCCGTTTGGCGATGCTTTCCGGTGTTTCCTCATAGAGCGTCTGTGCCACCTTGGCGGGGCCGCGCTTGCTGCTCAGGTCGCGGACGATCACTTCAAAGTGCTCCGTGCCCTTGGTGATGGTTACGGTCTGGCCCGGCTGCACCGCCTTGCTGGGCTTGGTGCGGCCGCCATCGATATGGACCTTGCCGCCCTCGATGGCAGTCTTGGCCAGGGTGCGGGTCTTGAAGAAGCGGGCCGCCCACAGCCAGGAATCAATGCGTACGCTTTCCATGGTCACTCTGTTTATTGTGCCTGCTCACGGCAGCACAGAATCGAAATCATCAATGGCCACAAAGGGATCGGTGTGCTCCCGTTTGGGCAGGCTGGAGTCCGGGTGCAGGATGCTCACCGGCTGACCAATGCCATACAGTTTGGCGCTGTGCAGTACTGGCAGGGAGTCATCCACCAGCAGGGCCCGGGTGGGCTCGAAGGGCAAGTGGCGCTGCAAATGCTGCCAGAAGGCCTGCGCCTCCTTGGGGTGACCATAATCATGGCTGGACACCAGCTCATGGAAGTACTGGTCGATGCCGGTCTGGGCCACTTTCACATCCAGTGCATCACGGTGGGCGTTGGTCACCATGATGATCTGCTTGCCGGATTGCTGTAGCCGTTGCAGAAACCGCTCGGCCCCGGGTCGCACGGAGATGCGGTCACGGGCCTCGCTTTTCAAGCGGGCAATTTCCAGCCCGAGTTCATCGGTCCAGAAATCCAGGCAATACCAGTTGAGGGTGCCCTGATGGCTGCTGATCCAGTCGTGGATGATGCGATCTGCCTCGTCCTGGGGTAGCCCCAGCTGGCGGGCATAGGCTTCAGGGACGTGTCGCTGCCAGAACCAGTTGTCAAAACGCAGGTCCAGCAGGGTGCCGTCCATATCCAGTAACACGGTGTCCACAGACTGCCAGTCAATCATGCAATTCCCGGTCGTTCAGGTTAGTCTTCGCTCTTCACAAGAAGGCAATACCATTATGGATGAGAAGCCCGAGATTCTCGACACCCGACTGGTGGCCCGCAGCCGATTGTTTGGCATTGAAGAGCTGCATCTGCGCTTTTCCAACGGCGTGGAGCGCACCTATGAACGCCTGCGCACCCCGCCGATCCCGGCGGTCATGATGGTGCCCCTGCTCGATAACGATACCGTGCTGATGATCCGTGAATACGGTGCCGGCACCGACAGTTATGAGCTGACACTGCCCAAGGGTGCCTGCGAGCATGGCGAAGACTGGCGCGAATCCGCCAACCGCGAGCTCAAGGAAGAAGCCGGCCACGGTGCCCGCTCACTCACCCTGTTAAAGGAAATGACCCTGTCGCCGGGCTACATGGGGCACCGTATCAAGGTGGTGCTGGCAGAAGATCTGTACGAGGAATCCCTGCCTGGCGACGAACCTGAGCCTCTGGAAGTTGTGCCCTGGAAACTGTCCGAGCTGGATCAGTTGATCGAGCGCGAGGATGTGACGGAGGCAAGGGTGATCGCGGCGTTGTTGATGACCAAGCGGTTGCTGGAGAAAAGATAGCTGCGAGCTACGAGCTTTGAGCTGTGAGTTACAAGCTACAAGCTACAACGCGGGGATGTGCTTGTGCGGCCTGAATACTTCCGGCCCCGCGCTGTGGGCTCTGCCGTGAGACAGCTGATGTGGGAGCTTGGCTGCAAGCGATGAGACGCAAGGGAGCCTCTGAATAACTCCTTGCGTACTCAGCGTGACCTGAAGCGTGCAGCAGTTGTGTCTTGTCTCGAAGGGAAGGGTGGTTCCCTTTTCAAGAGGCAAGGCGCAGCTGATGGGCGCTTCAGGCCGCGCCTTTATGCTCGTTAGAGTGCTCCCGGGTCTTCCAGGCTGATCCACACTCGTTGTTGCACTTTCTCGACAGGCAACCAGCATGCCTTCAAAAGTGCGCCTAGATTGTGAATCAGCCTGAAAGACTGAGCATGCAAGGAGTTATTCAGAGGCTCCCAAGTTGAAAGTGGCAAGTTTCAAGACGCGGGCAAGGCTGTGCTGCTCCCCAGGCCTTGGCCACAGCCTTTTAACGGCCAGCGCGGAGTGACGGGATAACAGTTTATGAAGACCTTGCCCCGCGTTGCAGCTTGTAGCTTGCTCCTCAGAGATAAATTCGAAAAACAGGACACAAAGAAATGACTGACTTCAACACCCTGCTCAACCCCCTCGCTGACATCGCCCGTGACGCGGGCAAGGCCATTCTTGAGGTATACGAGCGGGATGATCACGGGGTGGAAACCAAGCAGGATGAGTCCCCGATCACCGAGGCAGACAAGGCGGCTCACGAGATTATCGAGGCTCGCCTCAAGGCACTGACGCCGCAAATCCCGGTGTACTCCGAAGAATCTGGCGATATTGCCTATGCGGAGCGCAAGGACTGGCCGGAGTTCTGGCTGGTGGATCCGCTGGATGGCACCAAGGAATTCATCAAGCGTAATGGCGAGTTCACTGTGAATATTGCCCTGATTCGCGGCAATGCCCCGGTGCTGGGGGTGGTGCACGTGCCGGTGACCGGCGTTACCTACCTTGGTGGTGAGGGTGTTGGTGCCTTTAAGGAAGCAGGGGGCGAGCGTCAGCCGATTCGTTGTCGTGAGCGCACCACGCCGGTGGTGATGGTGGCCAGCCGCAGTCATGGCGGTGAAGCGGTGGAAAAGCTGGAAGCCTTTATCCGGGAAGAGATCGGTGAGGTAGAGCGCGCCTCCATGGGATCGTCCCTGAAACTGTGTCTGGTGGCAGAAGGCAGTGCCGACATCTACCCCCGGCTGGCGCCCACCAGCGAGTGGGATACCGCAGCGGCTCATGCGGTGGTGACGGCTGCCGGCGGCGTGGTAACCAATACTGCCTTCGAACCGCTGCAATACAACAAGGAAAATATCCTCAACCCGTTCTTCCTGGTGCTGGGCCAGAGCGTGGATGACTGGCGTTTTATCGCGCCGGCGATTGGATAGTACGCCTGATGCTGGATGCCCGACGCCTGACGCTAAAAGCGTTATGGGGGCCTGATGGCGGAGATGGGCATTCGCCCATTTCCGCCCTACGATAATTGCCCACTTTTGAAGTTTTTTTGCTGGTTGTCTGGATCAGCATCGGAGAGCAGAGTGAGATTGAATGATGAGTGAAAAGAGAGAGATGCGTTTTGTCAGCGACGGCCAGTCCTGTCGTGGTGATCTGTATCTGCCGGATGGCGATGGCCCGTTTTTGACCGTGGTCATGGGCCATGGTTTTGGACTGACCAAGGAGTGCGGTCTGGACCCCTTCAGGGATGCTTTCCTGGCGGCGGGCTATGCGGTGTTCCTGTTCGACTACCGTCACTTCGGTGAGAGTGAGGGGGTTCCCCGTCAGGTGCTGTTGCCTAATCGCGAGGTGGCGGACTGGCAGGCGGCACTGGCCTGCGTGCGCAAGATCCCGGAAGTGGATAACCAGAAAATCGTGTTGTGGGGCACCTCCTTTGCAGGTGGGCTGGTCTCTGTGGTGGCAGGCAAGGAACCGGTGGCCGGGATTATTTCCCAGTGCCCGATGATGGACGGCCTGGCGTCTGTGCTCGGCGTGATCGGCTACGCCGGTCTGGTGCAGGGCCTGAAAATGACTGGGCTGGGGCTGCTCGATCTGGCCTCCAGCGCGGTGGGCATGGGGCCGAAACTGCTGCCCTCGGCGGGACACCCCGGTGAGTTGGCGGCCATGTCCAGTGCCGATTCCTGGGATGGCTATACTGCCTTGATGCCAGACAATGTGCCCAACGAAGTGGCGGCGCGGATTGCTCTGGTGCTGCCCTTGTTCCGCCCTGTGTCCAGTGCCAGCAAGGTGAAGTGCCCGGCGCTGATTCTGATTTGCGAAACGGATTCTGTGGCGCCGGCATCGGCGGCGGAAAAGGCGGCGGCGGCCATGGCCAATGCCACGGTGAAGCGATACCCGGTAGGCCACTTCGATGTCTATCAGGGTGAAGCCCGTGAAATCAGCTTGAAGGACCAGCTGGCCTTTCTGGCTACCCTGGCCTGAGGCCAGGGCGTACTGATCAGAACGGCATCAGGCCGCTCATGGCCGGTGTGATGTGCTCTTTGGACAGCATCACGCCAGCGGCAATCATGCCCAGATTGATGCAAGGCAGTATCAGCCCGATGGCAATCATGTTGATCGCGGCGGGGTGGCGGATACGTCCGGTCCACAGCAGCATGGCGAAAAGCAGGGCGTACAGGAAGGGTACGCTCAGCCATGGGTGCTCGCCCACAGTATGAACAAGATCAGTGAACACCTGCATATTGGATCCCCTTGTTGTTATTGCTTTGGCAGGTTATTGAAGGCCTCTCCCCCGAGAGGCCTTGGCAGTATGCATAAAGTGAATCCGGGTCAGTGTCGACGACATCACAAAATGGCAAGGTATACTTTGTGGTGACAGGGTGTTTACCTTGGTTTTATGAAACTCCTGTTATATCAATGGGTTGCGATATGAGCCTTGTTGCTTATGAGGGCGTAATGGAAGTCGTGGCTACTATCGGAGGCGCCGTTCGGATGCCAAATGGTGATGGGGCATTTCTCACCGGGGACCCGGTATGCGTGTGTTGATTCTGCTTTTGTTGCTGCCACTGACGGGACAGGCAGCAAACCGTTTTCATTATTCCCTGGAGCAGTTCGCCCTGATTGCCGGCTATGAAGATTGTGTGCGTCAGCTGGGAAAGCAGCTCAGCGAAGACCAGCGTGACGCCTTGTTGGACAAGCTGCTGCGTGAGCGGGGGTGAAGGAGCCTCTGAATAACTCCTTGCATACTCAGCGTGGCCTGGAGCGTGCAGCTGTTGTGTCTTGTCTCGATGGTCAGGGGGGTTCCCTTTTCAAGAGGCAAGGCGCAGCAGATGTGCGCTCCAGGCCGCGCCTTTATGCTCGTTAGAGTGCTCCCGGGTCTTTCATGCTGGCCCGCACTCGTTGTTGCGCTTTTTCGATGGATGGACATACACCTTCAAAAGCGCGTCTAGATTGCGAACCAGCCTGAAAGACTGAGCATGCAAGGAGTTATTCAGAGGCTCCTTACGTTACCAGCCGCGGCGGGTGGCCAATGATCGTCGGCTCTGGGCCTATGACGAATATGCCAGTGAGCAACGCCTGCTGAGCTACATGATCCCGGCCAACAAGATGGATTGTCTGGACCGCTACGGCGGGCGTTACTGAGGGGGGCAGACTCGCCCGGTCAGTTAATCCAGCTGTCGGATAATCCGCGCCGGGTTGCCGCCTACCAGGGTATTGGCGGGGACATCCCGGGTTACCACGCTGTGTGCTGCGACGATGGCGTTATCCCCGATGGTAACGCCCTTGGTGATCAGGCTGCGCATGCCAATCCAGACGTTGTCACCGATCACGATGGGGGCCGAAGCCGGGTCTCCGCGGCGCGCGTCTCGGTCCCTGACAGGCGGGTGCGAATCGTTGTCGATGATGACGGTGCCGGGCCCGAACAGACACCAGCTCTTGATGGTGACGCTTTCGCGGGCATGAATGGTGGTGCCATTCAGTTTGCTGCGCTCGCCGATGCGGATGACGGCCTCCGGGGTATGAGTGGAGAGGCTGGTGCGACTCATGTCCCCATCCGGAAAGGAGGTCAGCCCAACGTTGTTGCCCAGTTCGATACGGCCACGGTTGACCAGGTGGACGTTATTCCCCCTGATCTTGCCTTTTACGGACACGCCGTGTTGCCGAAGTTGCAGTTTTAGCGCGAATAAGCGTAATGATTTTAGTAGCTTGCGAATCATGAGCGGGATTAATTGATTACCAGCCCCCATCTTACCTGTGCTGCCGGCGGATGCCATGACTTGCGTAAGGGCTCCGGGTAACTTGTCCCGCAGGGTGGAGTTAATCCGGGTCAGTGGCGGGTCTGTAGCGGCACTTTCCTGCGTCTCTGCGGCCAATAATCGGCTCATTCTGGCCTTTCCCATGTTGGTAGAGACGGCTATTCTTGTCCTAATTCATTGTGCCATTGCTCAATGTCATTGTTTGCAGCTGTGACCAGGCAGCGTGCTGTTGGAGGTAGAGAATAATGTCCAATAACCATTTTGATGTGCTGATCATTGGCGCCGGCCTTTCCGGTATCGACGCCGCGGTGCACCTGACTCGCAAGTGCCCGAACCATACCTATGCCATTCTCGAGCGCCGTGAGCGTATTGGTGGTACCTGGGACCTGTTCAAGTACCCGGGCATTCGCTCTGATTCCGACATGTCTACCCTGGGCTACGGCTTCAAGCCCTGGAACCGCGCCAAGGTGCTGGCGGATGGGGCGTCCATTCGCGAGTACGTAGAAGAGGCAGCCAACGAGCACGGTGTTACCCGCCACATTCGTTTTGGCAAGAAGGTAGTCAAGGCGGACTGGTCCAGTGCAGACAAGCGCTGGAACGTGGAAACCACGGACGAGAAAACCGGCAAGAAAGAGTGTGTCAGCGCCAACTTCCTGTTTTCCTGTACCGGTTACTACAACTATGACCAGGGCTATCGTCCGGACTTTCCCGGCGAGGAAAACTTCAAGGGGCAGATCATTCACCCCCAGCACTGGCCGGAAGACCTGCAGTACGCCGGCAAGAAGGTGGTAGTCATCGGTTCCGGTGCCACCGCCGTGACGCTGGTGCCGGCCATGGCCGCCAAGGGGGCGGATGTGACCATGCTGCAGCGCTCTCCCACCTATGTGGCTACTGTGCCAGAAGTGGATCAGATCTCCGTGGGGCTGCGTCGCTTCCTGCCGAACACCGCGGTGTATCGCATGGCCCGTGCCCGTAACATCGGCATTCAGCGACTGGTCTTCAAGCTGGCCCAGCAACGGCCCAAGCTGGTCCGTCGCGCCCTGCTGGCTGCGGCCCGTCGTCAGCTCGGTGACGATTTCGACATGAGCCACTTCCGTCCCAGCTACAACCCCTGGGAAGAGCGTCTGTGTGCGGTGCCCAACGGTGACCTGTTCAAGAGTCTGCGTGAAGGCAAGTCCCATGTGGTCACGGATCACATCGACAAATTCACCGAAAACGGCATCCTGCTGAAATCTGGCCAACAACTGGAAGCGGACATCATCATTACCGCCACCGGCCTCAATATTCAGATGCTCGGTGGCATTCAGGGCACCGTGGATGGCAAGCCGGTGCATCCCAACGAGACCATGGTCTACAAGGGTGCCATGCTGAAAGATGTGCCCAACATGTCGATGATCTTCGGTTACACCAACTCCTCCTGGACCCTCAAGGCGGATCTGGTTTGTGAGTATGTCTGCCGCGTGCTCAATCACATGGAAAAAACCGGTGCTCAGGTGGTCGTGCCCCGCGACAAGGAAGACTGCCAGAGTGAGGAAAACTTCCTCGGCATGCAGTCCGGCTACATCCAGCGGGCCAACAACGAGCTGCCTCGCCAGGGCTCCCGTGCCCCGTGGTTGGTGGTGCAGAACTACTTCTACGATCTCCCGCGCCTGCGCTTTGGCAGCGTGGAAGATGATGTGCTGGAGTTCAGTGATTACCAGCCGGTGAAGAAGAAGGGGCTGGTGGCGTCGTTGCTCGGAGCGTAAAGGAAGCTGCAAGCCTCAAGCTACAAGCTACAAGGAAAACCAGAAAGGCCGCTCCTGGAAACGGGGGCGGCTTTTTTAATGTGGCTGCAGGTTAAGATCAGGCGTCAGGCAACACCGAAGCTTCTTTTGTAGGAGAGTTCGCAGCAGGGGGCAAACGATCAGAACGGTTTCATGTTTTCAAAAAAATCGCCAGGATCGATTGCTTCAGAAAAGGCTCAGGGTTTTCATCTTTGTAGCTTGTAGCTTGTAGCTTGTAGCCCCTAAACCATCTCCAGCTTCCGTTCGGTATAGCTGGCCAGCACATCCCCAAACACCTCCGCCAGTTCCTCAAAGGTCTGCATGGGTTCGTCTTCGCACAGGTGGCGGACCACGGTGAAGACGCCGCCGTTGATATAGAAGTAGGCCACCGTGGGAATGTTGGGCAGCTTGAGCAGTTCGGGGTGATGCATCAGGTATTGGGTAAAGAAGTCCATCAGCGCCCGGTTCACCGGTTCCTGATAGACCACCATGTCCATGGTGAACGCATGCCGTGCGCACTTAAGATAGAGCTGATTATTCTCCTCCAGAAACTCCCGAAATCTGAACAACAGCAGCTTGATGGCGCTGCGGATGTCCATTTTCACCAGTTCCGGCACCAGCGGCTTGATCATGCCCACGGTGTCTTCCACGAAACGGATGCTGGCGGCATGGATGATGGCGTCCTTGTCCTCAAAGTATTCGTACAGTGAGCCCACCCCGATTCCTGCAATTTCAGCAATTTGCCGAGCCGTAATCGCGGCCGGGCCGTGCTCGGCAATGGCGATCATGGTGGCCTGGACGATGGCGTCCACGGTGGCTTTGGAGCGTTGTTGTTTGGGTTTTCGTGCCATGGGATATCCGAATTGAAACCGAACGAGCATTCGCTTTATCTTTACATTATGCAATGTGACATTAATAGCCTTGTGTACGCAAGTGCTAATCAGCAACTCGGGAGAGATGATCATGGCTTCTATTGATCTGGACAAAATGCTGGAAAAAATCAAAAGCACCCAGTGGGCCCTGTCGGACATCGACTGGGATGCCCCCGGTGCGGAGCTGATCACGGAAGAGCAGTGGCCCAAGCTGAAAGAGTTCATGGCCGATCTGATGTGGATTGAGCATGTCGGTGCCCGTGCCTTTGCGGCGCTGGCCAAGAAGGCCCCCACGGATACCCTGCGTGAGATCTACACCTACTTCCACGCGGAGGAGCAGCGCCACGCCAATGCGGAAATGGCCCTGATGCGGCGTTGGGGCATGCTGGAAGGGGATGAGTTGCCCGAGCCCAACATCAACCTGCGCATCGTTATCGAGTGGCTGGACCGTTATGCCGACGAAATGCCGGTGTACGTTCTCGGTACCGTGGTGCCCATGCTGGAAATCGCCCTGGACGGCGCCCTGTGCACCTTCCTGCTTGATACGGTGAAGGATCCGGTCTGTCACCAGGCCTTCGAGAAGATTAACGACGATGAGTCCCGTCATCTGGGCGTGGGTTTCACCGTGATGGAGATGCAGGGCCGCAGTGCATCCTATATCAAGATGGCCCAGATGATGGCGCGGGTGATGGATCCCCGCCTGATCCTTGGGATTGCTTCTTATATGCCCCTGCTCAACAAGATGCGCGACAACGTTATTGCCATGGGCCTGCCGGAGGAAAAGCTCTACAAGGCCATGCAGAAATTCGAGCGTATCGGCGGGCGTACGGAAGAGGGGCGTCGCAACCCCTGGTTCCAGTTGATCAAGCAGCATGGTCGCTGGGTGACCAACCGCAGCAACAGGGTCTATCACGTGCCGGTGGATGCGTTGGTGAAAGTTACCGGCATGGTGCCGCGCAAGGCGTTGCCGGCGGTGCCGTCCTGGGTGAAGGAGCTGACCTACGAGCCCACCACTACTCGCTAATTACGATGTCTGTATCGCTGCCTGGCCGTGCCGGGCGGCGCGACCCTGTGCCACGAGTTTGAACGTTATGAGTACGACCCAAGATTCCCCTAAACCAACCAAACCCAAAGCCGCCCGCAAGAAAAAGGTGGCCGCACGCAAGGCCACTGCGCGCAAGGCGCCGGCCAGAAGCAAGCCGGTTGAGAAGCCGGTGTCGGTCCTGATCGTCGGGGCCGGTTTTGCCGGTCTGGGCATGGCCATTCGCCTCAAGCAGGCAGGTATCGAAGATTTCATTATTCTGGAGCGCGGTAACGCGGTGGGGGGCACCTGGCGTGACAACCAGTATCCCGGTGCCGCCTGCGATATTCCGTCCAACCTGTATTCCTATTCCTTTGCGCCAAACCCCAATTGGTCGCGCAGTTTTTCCGGCAGCGAAGAAATTCTCGACTACGTCCATCATCTGGTGGCCGAGTTTGAACTGGAAAAACACATCCGTTTCGAGCAGAACGTGGCGGAGCTGCGTTTTGATGAGAAGCAGGGGATCTGGACTGCTACCACTGACAGCAACAACACTTTTACTGGTCGTGCGGCGGTTATGGCACAGGGGCCGCTGGCCAATTGCAGCTTTCCATCCATCACTGGCATTGAGGACTACAAGGGCAAGAAAATCCACAGTGCCCGCTGGGATCATGACTATGACTTTGCCGGCAAGAATGTGGCGGTGATTGGCACTGGCGCCAGTGGCATCCAGATCATTCCCGAGCTGGTCAAGGTGGCGAAGCATGTGAAGGTGTTCCAGCGCACCCCGGGCTGGGTCATGCCGCGGCCGGATTTTGCTACTCCGGAATGGAACAAACTGCTGTTCCGTAAATTGCCAGCCAGTCAGCAGGCCATGCGAGACCTGCTTTACTGGAGCCATGAGAGCATGGCCCTGGCGGTGATCTGGAACTCACCGCTGACTCGCATTGCCGAGCGGATCGGCAAATGGCATTTGCGCCGACAGGTGAAAGACCGCTGGTTGCGCCGTCAGCTCACCCCGGATTTCACCATCGGTTGCAAGCGGGTGCTGATCTCCAATGATTATTACCCGGCACTGCAGAAAGAGAACGCCAAGCTGATTACCTGGCCCATTGCCCGCATCAGTGAAAAAGGCATTCGTACCGTGGAAGGCATTGAGCATCAGGTGGATTGCATCGTCTTCGCCACCGGCTTTGATGTGAGTAATGCCGGTACGCCGTTCCCGGTGATTGGCCGGGATGGTCGTGTCATGGGGGATGAATGGAAAGGGGGTGCCCAGGCCTACAAGAGCATCAATGTATCCGGCTACCCGAACCTGTTCCTGACCTTTGGCCCCAATTCCGGTCCGGGGCACAACTCGGCGCTGGTCTACATGGAGTCACAGCTCGAATACGCCCTGAAAGGGGTGCGCAAGATTGTTGGTGAAGACCTGAAGGTGCTGGATGTCAGGAAAGACGTGCAGCAGCGCTATAACAAGGCGATTCAGAAGCGCCTTGCCAGGACCAACTGGAATTCCGGCTGCAAGAGCTGGTACCTCACTGAAGATGGCTACAACGCCACCATGTACCCGGGTTTCGCCACCCAGTACGCGGCGCAGATGGCGGACTTCAAAGAGGACGATTACGAAACCGCCTGATGTCAATCAGCCTTGGTTTTGTCCGGTGAACGCGGGCCAGCAAAGGCCCGCGTTTTTTTATGGCCGCTCTGCGGCTGCAACAGGCTTCACTCAACATCCAACACGAAAACCAGCTGCGTACCTTGCTGCCACCAAACCGTCATTTTTCCTACGCCCTGATGCAACATACTCGACGCCATACTGTCGCGCGCCCGTACCGGACCGAATGAACAGAGACAAATTGGGGATAACCATGCGACGTATTGTGATGATGGGAGGCTGCCTGGCGATGGCGGCCGCCTTGAGCGCCTGTGGTGGCGACAAGAAAGACGAAAATGCCAATGATGATTTCAGCGTCAAGCTGAGCTGGATGGGGAATTACCAGACCGGCATTCTGGACGAATCGGCGGCCGAAATTCCTGCCTATGATGCGGCCAGTCAGCGCCTGTTTGTGGTGAACGCCGAAGCCGGTGAGCTGGACGTACTGGATCTGAGCGATCCCGCATCGCCAGCCAAAATTGGCAGCATCAACGTGTCCGGTATTGCCACCGGTGCGGAGGTGAACAGCGTGGCGGTACAGAATGGTCTGGTGGCCATTGCGGTGGAAGCCGACCCCAAGACGGATAACGGTTATGTGGCCCTCTATCAGGCCGCAGACCTGAGTCTGGTCAACAGCATCCAGGTGGGTGCCCAGCCGGACATGATTACCTTTACGCCCAATGGCGAAACGGTAATGACTGCCAACGAAGGCGAGCCCAGCGATGATTACAGCGTGGACCCGGAAGGCTCTATCAGCCTGGTGGACATCCGTGATCTGGAAAACCTGAGTGTGGCCACGGCGGATTTCTCTGCCTTCAATGCGCAGGCTGAAACACTCAAGGCGTCCGGTGTACGCATCTATGGTCCCAACGCCAGCGTGGCTCAGGACCTGGAGCCGGAATACATTGCGGTATCCGCCAACAGCCAGACTGCCTGGGTAACGTTGCAGGAGAACAACGCGCTGGCCAAGGTGGATGTGGCATCCGCTACCGTGACCGACATTCTGCCGCTGGGGGAGATCGACCGCAGCGTGGAAGGCTTCGGTATCGATGCCAGCGATGATGATGAAATTATCAACATCAAGACCTGGCCGGGCGTGGTCGGTCAGTACCAGCCGGATGCGATCCATGCCTATCAGGTGGCGGGCAAGACCCTGCTGGTCACCGCCAACGAAGGCGACGCCCGTGCCTGGGGGGAGGACAACGATCTGTACTGGGGCGAAGAAGCGGATGATGAAGTGGATCCGCCAGTGCTGTGTGAGCCGGATGCCAGTCAGGGGTTTGTCGAAGAGTTCCGCGTCAAGCATCTGGTGCATGCCAGCGGTTTCGCCCGTCGTTGTGGTGATGACCTGCCGCCGCAGCTGGCAGCGCTGGGCGAAGGGGCTTTGCTCGATCCGGTCGTGTTTGATTACTGCGGTGCCACCGCCGGCGATCCCGGCGATTGCCGCGAAGACGATGTGCTGGGTCGTCTGAACATCACCTGGACCCTGGGTTACAAGACCGATGGCAATGGTGACCCGGTGATGTACACCGAGGCGGGCGTGGAAGATGCCGCGGGTACCCACATCATGTACGACAAGCTGTACAGCTACGGTGGCCGTTCTTTCTCCATCTGGGATGAAGATGCTAACCAGATCTTCGATAGCGGTGATGCCATCGAACAGTTCCTGGCCAGCGAAGCGTGCAAGCTGGGTACTGACCGTGCCATTGCCTGTGCCGACTACTTCAACAGCGGCCACGACGAAGGCGATGCCATGGATAGCCGCAGTGATGCCAAAGGGCCGGAACCGGAAGGACTGACCATCGGCCGTATTCAGGGCGACACCTTCCTGTTCCTGGGGCTGGAGCGCATGGGCGGGATTCTGGTCTACAACATCACCGACCCCCGTGAGCCGGTATTCCAGGATTACCTGAACAGCCGCAACACCTGGGATGTGGATCCGGAAGCGGGCAATCTGGATGGCTATGGTGATCTTGGTCCGGAAGGTCTGGTCTTTATCAGCGCTGAAGATTCACCTTCCGGTGAACCGCTGCTGGTGGTCGGCCACGAAGTGAGCGGCTCCACCGCCGTTTACGAAGTGCAGGTGTCCAGAGAGTAACGCGGTGGGAATGGTTTGGTTCATACGGATCAACGGGAATGGCTCACAGCAATACCCATTCCGTAGGAGCGTCGCTCGCGGCGCGATTCCAGACCAGGATCAAAAGCGTTTTCACCACAGAGGGCGTAGCGTTCACGGAGAAAACCCCGTTTTCCTTCCTGAGCACTGCGCCTTCTTTGTTGGATCTGTATTCAACAACGGCTATCGCGCCGCGAGCGACGCTCCTACGGAAAGGAAGGGGCCGGGGCTTTTCCGGGCATCCTGCAGTGATCGGCTCAGGGCTGCCGAGGGGGTAGTGGTTCCACGGCGATGCTGTTGGCCGGTTTTCAGTCTCTGGCGTCAGACCTCAGACCATCCTTTCACGACTTGGCTTTTTGCTTTGCCTCAAAAGCCGCCATCTGCTCCGGCGTAGCCGGCGCCTGAAACTTGTCCTTCCACTCGCTGTACGGCATCCCGTACACCCACTCGCGGGCCTGCTCGTAATCCAGTTCTACATCGTGCTCAGAAGCCGCTGCAGATAACCATTTGGACAAACAGTTACGACAGAAGTCCGCCAGGATCATCAGGTCGATGTTCTGCACTTCCTTGTGTTCATCCAGATGCTGAAGCAGGCGTCGAAAGGCGGCCGCTTCCAGTTCGGTTTTGGTGGTCTTGTCGATGTCGGTCACAGGCTTCTCCATTCTGGTTTTGCCAAACATCAGCCCCGTGTGGGTTTTGGCGGGGTATGCAGCTGAGTTGAAAGTTTAAAGTCCAAAGTTTAAAAGGGCGAGGAAGGTTCTGCTGATCGAAAACGCCATGATCGCGCACCCGCGCCGTAGGAGCCTGCCTGCAGGCGATCTCTGTACTGGTGAGTGACAAACCGAGCGCAGCGAGTCGTTTGAAATTCTTGTGCGTGCGAACGTCTAATCCACAAGATCGCCTGCAGGCAGGCTCCTACGGCGGCTTGGGCGCGGGCAGAGCCAATGATGCTTGCTCCCTGACTCATCCGCGCTTTTCCACTTTAAACTTTGAACTTTCAACTGCTTGTGCGTCAGGCGCTCTGATCAATACTGCGCAGATAATCGTCGTAATTACCGCTGAAGTCACGAATCCCGTCCGGAGTGATTTCCAGAATGCGGGTGGCCAGGGAGCTGACGAATTCGCGGTCGTGGCTGACGAAGATCAGCGTGCCGGGATAGTTCTCCAGGGCCAGGTTGAGTGACTCGATGGATTCCATGTCCAGGTGGTTGGTGGGTTCGTCCAGCAACAGCACATTGGGCTTGGTCAGGGTCAGCTTGCCGAACAGCATGCGGCCCTGTTCGCCACCGGAAATCACCTTGACGGATTTCTTTACTTCGTCGTTGGAGAACAGCATGCGTCCCAGAGCGGCACGGACCGCCTGCTCGCCGTCGGCGGTCCATTGGGCCATCCAGTCGAACAGGATCATGTCCTCTTCGAAGTCATGGCTGTGATCCTGGGCAAAATAGCCGAGCTCTGCCGCTTCCGCCCATTTCACATTGCCGTTGTCCGCTTCCAGATCACCGGCCAGACAGCGCAGCAGGGTGGTCTTGCCGATGCCGTTGGGGCCAATGATGGCCACCCGTTCGCCGGCCTCGATCTGCATGTCCAGATTCTGGAACAGGGTGTGGTCCTCAAAGCCCTTGGCAAGACCTTCCACCGTGACGGCCTGACGATGCAGCTTCTTGGTCTGTTCGAAGCGGATATAGGGGCTCACCCGGCTGGAGGGCTTCACCTCTTCCAGCTGGATCTTGTCGATCTGCTTGGCGCGGCTGGTGGCCTGCTTGGCTTTGGAAGCATTGGCGGAGAAGCGGCTGACGAAGCTTTGCAGCTCGGCAATTTCCTTCTTCTTCTTGGCGTTGTCTGCGTACAGGCGCTCGCGGGCTGCGGTGGCCGCGGTCATGTACTCGTCGTAGTTGCCGGGGAACAGACGCAGTTCACCGTAATCCAGATCCGCCATGTGGGTGCAAACACTGTTCAGGAAGTGGCGGTCGTGGGAAATGATGATCATGGTGCTGGAGCGGGCCACCAGGATCTCTTCCAGCCAGCGGATCGTGTGGATATCCAGGTGGTTGGTCGGTTCATCCAGCAGCAGCACATCCGGATCAGAGAACAGTGCCTGGGCCAGCAGTACCCGCAGCTTCCAACCCGGCGCCACGGCGGTCATGGGGCCGGCATGCTGTTCTTCCGGAATGCCAAGACCGAGCAGAAGATCCCCGGCGCGGGCTTCGGCGGTGTAGCCATCCATTTCGGCGAACTGCATCTCCAGCTCGGCCACCCGCATGCCGTCCTCTTCGCTCATCTCCGCCTGGCTGTAGATGCGGTCACGCTCGGCTTTCACTTCTGCCAGTTCGGTGTGCCCCATGATCACGGTATCCAGCACCGTGTGCTCTTCGAAGGCAAACTGGTCCTGGCGCAGCTTGCCCAGACGCTCGTTGGGAGTCAGCATCACCTGGCCATTGCTGGGCTGCAGCTCGCCCCCAAGGATCTTCATGAAGGTGGACTTGCCGCAGCCGTTGGCGCCGATCAGGCCGTAGCGGTTGCCGTTGCCGAATTTTACGGAGACGTTTTCAAACAGCGGCTTGGCACCGAACTGCATGGTGATGTTGGCGGTAGAGATCAAGGGACTGTCCTGTAGCGAAGGGCGGTGCGGTGGGCGGAGGCCACCGGACGCATGAAAAGTGGCGGCATTGTACCGGTTCATGACGCAAAACGCAGTGCCGCCGGGCGTTTCGGCCGGGAATATCGACTTGCCTGCGGCCATGGGTATCATGGCGATTCTGTCTACCTGACCGGATACCGCCATGTATGAAATGACCGTGACGCCGCGCTTCTATGAAACCGATGCCTTTGGCCATGTGAACAATACGGTGGTTACCGGCTGGTTTGAAACCGGGCGGACCCCGCTGTTTGAACTGTTTGGTGCCGGTCTGGACAAGCCGGCAGACCTGCCCCTGATCCTGGCCCGGGTGGAAGTGGATTTCGTAGGGCAGATCTACTACGGCAGCGATGTGTTGATCCGCACTGGTATCGAGCGCATCGGCAACAGCTCCTTTGTGGTGGCCCAGCAGGCCTGGCAGAACGGCAAGCTGGTAGCTCGAGGCAAGGCGGTGCAAGTGTATTTCGAGCACCACAAGCAGGCGTCGTCGCCGATTCCGGAGGCTTTCCGCGCAGAGCTGGAGCGCAACCTGGGCGAGCTGCCGGAATAAAAGAAGCCGCAAGCTACAAGCCTCAAGCTGCAAGGAAAGTCAAAAGACTGGAGCTGTGAGCTATGAGCTTCGAGCTGCGAGGAAGATCAAAAGCCAGAAGCTGCTGTAGGAGCGGCGCTCTTGTGCTCGTCAGTGTATGAGCCGCGAACCGGCGACGGAGAGGGGGCGATGCTCTGGAAAGGTCGGATTTTGAATTTGGCGTCAGTCGTCAGACTTCCGACGTCAGACCCTCGTCATTCCAACAGCATCATGGCGTCTTGACGTGATCTCGCTACACTATCAGCCTGAGTTTGCCCCCCTATCAGTGAGAGAGACCCGGATGGCCTACCAGGGACAACCCAATTTCGACCACCGTCAGCCCCGCCGCATCGGTGTGCTGATTACCAACCTTGGCACCCCGGACGCGCCTGAGACAGGTGCCCTGCGTCGCTACCTGCGCGAGTTCCTGTCCGATCCGCGGGTGGTGGAAGTGCCGCGCTTTATCTGGTTCTTCATTCTGAATCTGGTGATCCTGGTAATTCGCCCGCCTCGCTCTGCCCATGCCTACAAGACGGTATGGACCGAGGAAGGTTCGCCGTTGCTGGTACACAGCGAGAACCAACTCAAGGGCATTCGCGAGCGCTTGAAGCAACAGTACGGCGATGATGTGGTGGTGAAGCTGGGCATGCGCTACGGCAACCCGTCCATCGCCAGCCAGCTGCAGGAAATGGAAGAGGAAGGCGTGCGCCAGTTGCTGGTGCTACCGCTCTATCCGCAATACTCCGGCTCCACCAATGGCTCCACCTTTGATGCGCTGGCAAAAGATTTCATGCAGCGCCGCTGGATTCCGGATCTGCGTTTCATCAGTCACTATCCGGATTACCCGCCCTACATTCAGGCCATGGCGGAGCATATTCGCACCTATCGCCAGCAGCATGGCAGCGCGGACAAGCTGATCTTCAGCTACCACGGTGTACCCAAACGTTACCTGAACAATGGTGATCCCTACTTCTGCGAATGCCACAAGACTTCACGTCTTCTGGCAGAGGCTCTGGGGCTGAGTGAAGATCAGTGGATGACCACCTTCCAGTCCCGCTTCGGCCGAGAAGAATGGCTGCAGCCCTATACCGACTTCACCATGAAGGCCCTGCCCGGTGAGGGGGTGAAATCCGTGCAACTGTTCTGCCCGGGTTTCTCCGCCGACTGCCTGGAAACCATCGAGGAAATCGATGTGGAAAACCGCGGCTATTTTGAAGAGGCGGGCGGCGAATCCTTCGCCTATATTCCGGCGCTCAATGCCGAGCCGGTACATCTGGATGCGCTCACGCAGTTGATTGAAGACAACCTGCAAGGGTGGCAGCCGGACGACAATCATCCGGATATCCTCAATGCCCGGGCCAGCCGTGCGGACAGCCTCAAGTAACCGCGTTCCCTTTTTGCCTTTATTCAGCGCCCGCTTTTGCGGGCGTTTTGCTATCAATCCCCCAAATGGGGGATGTGCAAGCCATGCCCGGTCATTAAGGTAAGAATTGAGGAACGGGGAGGAATATGGGTGCTCGGGGAAAAAGAGCTGACAGAGGTCATGGATGCGATCTACTTTGCGGCGCATCAGAAGAATGGCTGGCAGGATTGTCTTGGCCGGATCAGTGAGATCAGTGGTGGTGAGACCGCGCAGCTATTGTTGCTGAACAAGGAAAGCGGTCAGCCCATTGCGGGCTACCAGAGCCGTGTTCCGCAAGCGGCCTGTGATATTGGCTCACGGGGGGATGCGGAGTTTTCCCTGTGTGCGGTCCGCCATGAAATTGATGGCGCGCTGGTGGAGCTGATTGTACAGCGCCCGGCGGATCGGGGAGAGTTTTCCCCTGACGAAACGTCGATGATGACAACCTTGATGCCCCATATCGCCAGGGCCATGCGCCAGGAAGAGTCTTCCCGGCTACTGCATGACCGTCAGGCCGCGGTGCACCGACAGAAGCAGGGCGCGCTGCTGTTGCTGGATGGTCAGAAAAACGTGGTGTTTCTTTCTGTGGAAGCCGAGCGGCAGTTGTCACAAACCACGGCCGTGGGGCTGGATGAAGGCCGCTTGCGCCTGTCGGGACGTCGCAAGCAGGCCGAGCTGGATGCCCTGATTCAGCAATGTTTTGAGCGCAAACATACGGACATGATCAGTGTCATGGAGGACGCGCAGGAGTCCGTGCGATTGCTGGTCAGCACCGTGCAGCCACGGGATGAAAAACTGTTCCAGTCCCATGGTCTGGTCGCCGTGTTTCTGGTCGGCGATGCCACGGATGAAAGCAGCGAGGAAGAGGTGATTGGTCAATGGCTGGGGCTCACCGAGTCGGAATCCAGGATCGCCAGCCTGATTGCCCAGGGGCGCCGCCCTGCCGATATCGCCAGCGATATAGCATTATCGGTGCACACCGTGCGTCACCATATCAAGAATATATACCGCAAGACGGGAGCCCACTCCCAGTCACAATTGACCGCGCTGGTGTTGAATCTGCCGGTGTGAGTCCTGAACGCGGAAATGGATATTGTTATTGTGGGCGGTAATACGCCCGGGGGTTGATAAACAGAGGTTGCACCATGTTCACTGGCAAGGGGCTGGAATCCTTACTGGATGCCCTGTACTACGCACCGTATGACGCATCTGGCTGGCAGGAATTCCTGAACCGGATCGTCAGCCTGTCCGGCAGTCGCTCGGCGCGTATTCTGGTGATGAACAAGGATGCGGACCAGGTCTTCAATGGCGTGCAGGTGAACACGGATGCCAGCGCCTACCAGGCATTTGTCGATCACTATGTGAATCTCTGTCCGTGGCGGCCGGGGCTTTCCACCTTGCCCGCAGGCAAGTTCTATTCTTCTTTTCTGGATGGGATCTGCGACCAGAAAACCTTCTATTGTTCCGAATTCTTCAATGACTGGGCTCGCCATCTGGATATCCACCACGGTGCCAGTGGTACGGTCTGGCAGCATGATGGCCAGACCATCCAGATGTTCATGCAGCGCACCGGCGGTCAGGGACATTTCACCCGTGACGAAACCAATGCCTTCAACGCGCTGGCGCCGCATATCCGTCGGGCGCTGCGACTGGAAGCGATCATGCACCAGCGCAACCAGCAACAGGACTTCCTGGAGCAGCAGGGGCGCTTCCGGGCGCTGTTGCTGCTGAATGCCCGCGGGGAAGTGGTCTATGCCTCGGATGCTGCCAGACAGACCCTGCGTGAGGAGCCCGCCATCCGCCTGCATGCGGGCAAGCTGCGTCTGCAGGACAAGGCCGGCCAGGATAATCTGGACCGCTTGCTGAGTGCCTCATTTGATCGCGGTCATGGCCATGCGCCTGTCACCGGAGGTGTGGTGCCGATCTGGCGTTATGACCGCACGCCGTTGTTGATGCAGGTGATGCCGCTGCATCCGGACGCGGACAGCAACGTGATGCCGGTGCCGGCCCATGCTGCGATCTACCTGGTCGATGGCGAGCTGGAAACGGAAATCGATCTGGACAAGCTGGCCTCGCTGCTGGATCTGACCCCGGCGGAAGCGCGCATTGCGGCACTGATTTCCCAGGGCGAAAAACCCGCGGACATTGCGGTCAGCTGCAACGTTTCCATCCACACCGTACGCAGCCAGATCAAGAGCATCTTCATCAAAACCGAAGTCTCCAGTCAGGCCCGGCTCACCAAGCTGGTCCGGGCGCTGCCGGTGCAGCGGCAGGTGGCCCTCCCTCGCACTCCCTTCCTGCTTTCCAGCGCTGGCTGATTTGCGGTCCCGCGACCTTCCTTCCTGACAATAAGTAATGCCCCGGAAAGTTAATGGCCGCTTATCCCCAATATGGGGGATGCGACAGGAGTGTGTGTTGGCTACTTTTCTTTTGAAGGAAATGGGCTGCATAAAATTTCAGCCCATAATAAAAATTCAGTTGAGGAATGGGGATGAATACAAAGCGCATGTTTGTAAAGACTGCCATGGCAATCAGTATTGCGGCAGCTATTACGGCCTGTGGTGGCGGTGGTGGCAGCGATCCCGTTGTCAGTAGCGGTGGGGCGAGTTCGGGCATGGAAATGTCCGGAGCTGCAGTGAAGGGGCCGCTGGCCAATGCGCCTGTTGTCGCGTATCGCCTTGATGTGGCCGCGGCAGATCTGCTGGGCGAGAGTGTTGGCGAGACACGCACAAACCTGCAGGCGGCCATTGATGGGCTGACACTGAAACCGGTGGAGGCCCCCTTCGTACTGGTTATTACGGTTGATGAGGAAACTACGGACCTGTCTACCGACGATGGCAGTGCGGCCATGCAGACCCTAAAGACGATCATTACCGAGTCGCAATTAAGTGGTAATCAAGCCGTCTATGCCACGCCCATGACCACCATGGTGGTAGAGCTGCTGGCTAACAAAACACTCACCACGGAAAACTTTGCCAGCGAACTGGCTGCAGCACAGGCGCAAGTGGCCACTGCATTGGGTTTTGGCATTGATGGTGATCTGAATCTGTTTGAAACCCCGCCTCTGTATGTCGAAGGAATGGATGAGGCAGATTATTCATCGGTAGTGAAATATCGCATGGCCAATGAGGCGCTGGTGGCGGTGGCATCCAGTATCGGCGGAAAAACCAGTACTCCGGCTTCCTCGGATGCTGTTATTGCCATGCTTGCTGAAGATGTCAGTGATGGTCTGGTTGATGGTGAGGTCGGAGGTGTGGCGATTTCCGGTTTTTCCGGCACCAATGTGGTGGATGACCTGAATCAGGATTTGGGCGGTATGACCGTGCCGGGAACCGACACTCTGATCAGTGACCTGGAAACCATGCTGGAGGCTGAAACCGAGCAGACTGGAGTAGAAGTCGATCCGCCGGAAGGGCTTGATGAAACTGTGCAACCCCCGGAGCTTGAAGCCGATAGTGATCTGGATGGCTTGCTGGACAGTGCGGACAATTGTCCTTCTATCGCCAACCCGAACCAGGCAGATGAAGATGATGATGGTGCCGGGGATGTCTGCGACCAGGATATGGATAACGATGAAATTCTGGATCATGAGGATAATTGCCCGGAAGTTCCGAACTTCAATCAGGCAGATCAAGACAGCGATGGCGTCGGTGATGCTTGTGATCTTGATGCCGATAACGATGAAATTATCGACGCAGAAGATAATTGTCCGGCAATCCCGAATGCAGGCCAGCTGGATACCGACAGCGATGGGCTGGGTGATGTATGTGACAGCGATGATGATGGCGATGGTGTACCCGATAGCAACGACAATTGCCGGCTGACGGCCAACGCTAATCAGGCGGACTCAGACGGCAATGGCGTCGGTGATGCCTGCGAAGAAGATTCTGATCAGGATGGCATTATCGATGATCTGGATAATGCACCCAATCACCCCAACCCGGGTCAGGAAGACTTTGATAACGATGGCATCGGGGATGTGATAGACGATGATATTGACGGAGATGGTCTGCCCAATGCACTGGATCCGAATGATTTCGATACCGATTCCGATGATGATGGTATTGCGGATGGCATTGATCCGGAGCCGGACAATCCGACTACTACCTTGAATTTGACGATTACGGAAACCCTGGCGTCGTCCTCAGATGGTGCTCAGCGTTCCTATGCGCTGGATCCTGTGAATGATCCGACCAGCATTGCCACGATGCAATGCAAGGTTGATGGTCAGATTGGAGAGTCGGAAACCTTCAGTGAGACTTGGCGCTTGTATGCCGATGGCGGTTACTTCACCATTGATGGTGAGAGCGCTGGGTCCTATGAAAAAAGTGACCTCTCCTTGTCAGTTTCAGGGTCGGACCCCAAAGAGCAAATTTACTATGGCTGTAGCGGAGATACCTGTATTACAGAATGGGCAGAGGTCACGTTTGAATGGAATGCGACCTATCACCCAGGAGAAACACCGAAAATCACCGGATCGATCGACGTAACGGAAACCTGGACGTGGAATCTTTCCGGTGAAGAAAGTGTTTGTCATTACACACTGGATTTCACCGCTAACTAAAAGTGGCTTTGGCTATGCAATGACCCCGGGCATTCCCGGGGTCTTTTGTTTGTACTTCAGTTAATGGTGCTTGTTGTTATTGACGCTGTACCAGGAAGGCAGTCTTGGTGGCCCAGTGTCCCTTCCGGGCCACTTGTTACCCCAATGCCCTCACCAGCATGGCAATCAGCTCGGTCTGTTTGCCGAAGCCGTTCTTGGCTAGCAGACTCTTGATATGCTGGCGCGCCGTATGGACGGACACTCCTTTTTCTTCGGCAATTTCATTGGCCGACAGCCCCTGCATCAGCGCCGCTGCCACTGAGGCTTCCGCCGGAGTGCAGTGGAACAGGCTCTGCATCTTTTCCAGATCAGGTTGTTTGCTGGCCGCAAAACTGAAGACTTCAATCAGCACCCCGTTGTTGTCAGGGTTGTCTGCGATCAAGGGAACCAGACTCAGCGCAAGGCGCTCGTCCTGGTCGGTGATGAAAAGAGTGACCGGTTCCAGTTTTCCCTGATGGGAGTGCATGATGCTGGTGGTTATGGCGTCGGACAGCTGTCTTGCCAGTCTGCGGTTATTGCTGGTCAGCGCCGCCTCTGCAGAGAGGGTCAATGCGCTACTGTGATCGATAATATCCCGGGCGGCCTGGTTGGCCTGGGCCACCTTGCCCAGCGCATTGCAGACCACCAGCGCCTTGTTCACGTGATTCAACGCCAGTGCCAGGTTCTCGTTGTCATTACTGGATTGATATAGCTTCAGATGCAGGGTGACCGCGTTTTCGATGTGCGGTGCCAGCAGGTTCATCTGCAGCAGTTCGCGTTCACTGTAGGGGCCATGTTGCTGGTGGCGGTTGGCCATGAAGATGACGCGACACTGTTCGGTCTGCGTCACCAGCATACCGGCGCTGTCGATCAGGTTGCTCTGTTCTGCCCAGGCTCGGCTTTCGGTACTCAGCATGTCAAGAATGCTGCCGTCCTGCTGGCCCTTCAGAAAGGAGTCGAATTGTCGTGGTGACTGGCTCACGAAGCGGGTGATGGCTTCATCCCTTTCCGGCAGGTCGCTGTTGATATACCACTGTTCAAACCCTTCCGGGTAACCGAAGGTCCAGCCATAACACAGCCGTTGCGGGTTGCTGGTGACTCCCAGGATGCCGCCTTGCAAGGCCTTGAAGTGAGCCTGGAAGGCCCTGAAGAAGGGGGCGAACCCGGCGCTGTCATGCAGGCAACGATACAGCGTGCTGATCAGCTGGTTATAGCCGTGCAGTTCATGCTCGTTAAGCTGAAGGTCTGTGGATGGTGTTGCCTCTTCGCCACCGGCAGTGGCCGTGATGGTTGTCATGGTATCCCCTTGCTGACTGCCAGCCGTTGCCGGATTCCCCCATGAATCCAGGCGACGACCATTATGATGGGCAGCAATCCTTTCCCCATCCCCCAAACAGGGGATAGCAAATACCTTACCGGTGCACGGAAGAAGTGTGAAGTGGGTCACGATGTGCGGTGTGGCCGGGGGATGGCAGGGAGGGGGGGGGCTTGAACTGGCACGGAGCTCATTCTGCAGGCTGAATGTCCCGCCAGCGAAAATGTCACGACGCTGTGGGAGCCGATACAGCCTGCTGAACGAGGGGTTTCCTCAGTGAGCCCTGTGACCTCTGTGGTAAACCTGTTTTTTCAGGCGGTCAGATGGCGGATCAGTTCGTCAGTGAACTCGCCTGTGCTGGCGCGGCCGCCCAGATCCGGAGTGACCACTTCGCCCTTGCCGACGACCTCGCGCACGGTGTCGCGCAACAACTGTGCCTTGTCGTGCAGTTCCATGTAGTCGAGCATCATGGCCCCGGCCAGGATGATGGCGGTGGGATTGGCGATGCCCTTGCCGGCAATGTCCGGGGCGCTGCCGTGTACCGCCTCGAACAGGCCGCCGTGCTCGCCGATATTGGCACCGGGTGCTACGCCCAGGCCGCCGATCAGGCCGGCACACAGGTCAGACAGGATGTCGCCGAACAGGTTGGTGGTGACGATCACATCGAAGCGGTGCGGGTTCATGGCCAGCTGCATGGCGGTGGCATCCACGATCATTTCTTCGTGTTCCAGATCCGGGTAGTCCTCGCGTACCTTGCGGGCCACATCCAGAAACAGGCCGGAAGTGGACTTCATGATGTTGGCCTTGTGTACCACGGTGACTTTCTTGCGGCCCTGCTTCATGGCGGTTTCATAGGCAAAGCGCAACAGGCGCTCGGACTCGGTGCGGGTGATGCGGCTGCGCAGCTCGGCGGTTTCGCCATCGTCGCTGACGGTCTGGCCCAATCCGGAGTAGATGCCTTCAATGTTCTCGCGGATGGTGATGATGTCCACGTTGTCATAGCGGGATTTCACCCCGGGGATGGACAGGGCCGGGCGCACATTGGCAAACAGGTCGAAGGTCTTGCGCAGGGTCACGTTCACCGAGGTGAAGCCGCCCCCCACCGGAGTAGTGATCGGGCCTTTCAGGGCCAGACGGTTGCGTCTCAGGGTGGCCAGGGTTTCTTCCGGTACCAGCTCCTTGCCCTGGTCCAGGGCGGTCTGGCCGGCAATGGCGTATTCAAATTCCAGGCCGCAGTCGAGGGCTTTGAGAACACGCACGGTGGCATCCACAATGTCCGGGCCAATGCCATCGCCGGGGATTACGGTTACGGTGTTGTCGTTCATACTGCCTCCTGAATGGCCAATCACTGCGGATCTCGATGGGGCTTTCCATTCTGCCCGCTACATGAAGCAAAATGAATGCCACCAAGGTCGCAGCCGCCACCGTTACCCTGTTCATGGATGAATATGACTCCCGCCCGCGACATCTTAATGAACGCCTTGCTGTTGTTGCTTCCTGTGCTGACACAGGCTGAGCCGCTGGCGGCATATCTGCAAAAACCGGAACCGGATTTCGGTTGGCAGCATTATCACAGTGATGAAGGCTGGCTGGCGGATCACCATTTCCTGCTGGTCACGTCCCAGCGCTGGCTGGGAGACGATGAGGTAGACCAGCCTCTCTGGCAGCATGAGGTAACGGTATCGGTTCCCTGGTCGCCGGCGTGCCCGGGGCGAGAGCGCGATGACCGTACTGCGCTGGTGCTGATCAGCGGTGGAGAGCGGCCCGCCGATCCCCTGAGGACCTCACCGGGCAGCATGGCCACGGCACTGGCCCTGCTGTTCTGTCGTCCGGTGGTGGATATCCGCCAGGTGCCCAACCAGCCGCTGCAGTTTGCCGGTGAGGCGGTGTCGCGCAAGGAAGACCGTCTGCTGGCTCGCTCCATGACGCTGGCAGTGGATCAGCCGCCAGGGGAATGGCCGTTGCACAATGCCATGGTCAAGGCGGTGATCGCCTCTCTGGATGCGGTGCAGGCGTTCAGCCGCGAACCATCCGGCCCTGCAGCCATCGAGGATTTTGCCCTGCTGGGCTCATCCAAGCGCGGCTGGACGGCCTGGCTGGTGGCGGCCCATGATCCGCGCATCCGGGCACTGGTGCCGGTGTCCATCGACATGCTGAATCTGGGCAGACAGTTTGATCATCAATATGCCAGCTACGGTGAATATACCCCGGCCCTCAAGGCGTTCAGCGCGGAAGGGATTGATTGCCTGATTCGCAGCGAGGCGGGCAAGACCATGCTCGATCAGGTAGATCCCTGGGCCTATCGGGAGCAGCTCACGCTGCCCAAGCTGGTGATCAATGCCTCCGGTGACCCCTACTTCGTCAGTGATAGCTGGCGCTTTTATTACCCGTGGCTCGCGGGTAACAACTGGCTGCGTTATACCCCGAATACCGGACATTCCCAGGGCGATGGCATGGCGCGCCTTACCCGACTTGCCCAGGTGGCCAACTGGCTGGATCAGGTGCTGGCGGGGGAGACGCCGCCGTCGATCGATTCCCGGGTCACAGACAATGTGCTGGAAGTGCGTCCCAGTCAGTCGCCCCGTGAAATGGTGCTGTGGCAGGCCGATAACCCCGACGCGCGGGATTTCCGCCTGGCAACTTTCGGCGCCAACTGGCGCCCGGTGGCGCTGAGCCCGGATGACGACGGGGTCTACCGGGTGTCTCTGGAAGCGCCGGCTCAGGGGTATCGTGGCTGGTTTGTGGAAGCGCGTTTCGGCGGCTGGTGGGGCGTGCAACAGCAAATCTATACCAGTGGTGTACAGGTGCGGCCGCAGGTGCTGCCCTATACGCCAAGAGACTGTGCTTCACCCCGCGGCGAAGCCAATTCATGACATAATGATGAGCTGGACGCCTGAGGCCCGATGCCTGACGGAACAAACAGAAAACCGAGGTTATTCCCGGGGTTATTCTGTCCGCGGTGATGACGTCTGCTATCGGTTCTGGCTTTTGAATTTGGGCGTCAGGCATCGGGCTTCATGCATCATGCGTCATACGTAAATTGCCCTCGACCAGGGAGAAACATGTGAGTGCTGTCATTTCCGTCAAGGATCTGAACAAGATCTACGACTCCGGCTTCCAGGCCCTTAAGGGGGTGAGTCTGGATATTCAGGCTGGAGAAATCTTTGCCCTGCTGGGGCCCAACGGGGCGGGCAAGACCACGCTGATCAGCATCATCTGTGGCATCGTCAATCCCTCCAGTGGCACGGTGCTGGCGGATGGTCATGACATCATCAAGGAGTTCCGGGCCGCGCGTAGCGCCATTGGGCTTGTGCCCCAGGAGTTGTCTACCGATGCCTTTGAAACGGTATGGGGTACGGTGAGCTTCAGTCGTGGCCTGTTCGGCAAGCCGCGTAACGATGCCCATATCGAAAAGGTGCTGCGCGATCTTTCCCTGTGGGACAAGAAGGACAGCAAGATCATGATGCTGTCCGGCGGCATGAAACGCCGGGTGATGATCGCCAAGGCGCTGTCCCATGAACCCAAGATCCTGTTCCTGGATGAACCCACCGCGGGTGTGGATGTGGAGCTGCGCCGGGAGATGTGGGAGATGGTTCGCGAGCTGCGCGAGCAGGGTGTCACCATCATCCTGACCACCCACTACATCGAAGAAGCCGAAGAGATGGCAGACCGGGTGGGGATTATCAACCGCGGTGAAATCATCCTGGTGGATGAAAAGGCGCGCTTGATGGAGCAGCTGGGCCGCAAGCAACTGACCGTGCAACTGGCAGAGCCCCTGCAGAGTCTGCCTGGTTCGTTCAATTACGAATCCCTGGAGCTGGCGGCGGATGGCTGGTCTCTGATTTATACCTACGATACCAATCAGGAAAGTACCGGCATTGCCGAACTGCTGCGCAAGCTCAGTCAGGAAGGCATCGATTTCAAGGATCTGCATTCCAGCCAGAGTTCGCTGGAGGATATCTTTGTGGATCTGGTCAAGAATGGTGAGCGGGCGCGGACAGGAGCAGCATGATGAATTTCTACTCCATAAAAGCCATCTACAAGTTTGAAATGGCGCGGACCTGGCGCACCCTGATGCAGAGTATTGCCTCGCCGGTGATTTCCACTTCTCTGTATTTTGTGGTGTTTGGCTCCGCCATTGGTTCGCGTATGGTGGAGATCGATGGTGTCAGTTATGGCGCCTTTATCATCCCCGGTCTGATCATGCTGACGCTGATGACGCAGAGTATTTCCAACGCCTCTTTCGGCATTTATATGCCCACTTTTTCTGGCACCATCTACGAGGTATTGTCGGCGCCGGTGTCCTACGTGGAAATCGTGATCGGCTATGTGGGAGCGGCAGCCACCAAGTCGTCCATTCTCGGGCTGCTGATTCTGCTTACGGCCAGATTCTTTGTGGATTATGAAGTACAGCATCCTTTCATGATGCTGGCCTTCCTTTTCCTCACCGCGATCACCTTCAGTCTGTTCGGTTTTATTATTGGTGTCTGGGCGGATACCTTTGAAAAATTGCAGATCATTCCGTTGATGATTATCACCCCGTTGACCTTTCTCGGCGGCAGCTTTTACTCCATCGACATGCTGCCACCGTTCTGGCAGACCGTGACGCTGTTCAATCCGGTGGTCTATCTGATTAGCGGCTTCCGTTACAGCTTCTTCGGCACGGCGGATGTCCATGTGGGCGTCAGCATCGGTATGACCGCCCTGTTCCTGGCCATCTGCATTTCTCTGGTGGGTTGGATTTTCAAAACCGGTTACAAGCTGAAGAGTTGATACATTCATGATCGTCAGGGATCGTCCCAACGCCATTGCCATCCTGTTTGCTATCCGCGGTTCTGTGTTGCCGGAAATTCTGCCGCATATCCTGGCGGTCGCCGCCTTTTCGGTGGCGGTGACGGCAGTGAGCCGCTATCACCTGATGGAAGTCAGCTCCCTGTCGGTGATGCCGATTACCCTGCTGGGTATTGTGCTGTCTATCCTGCTCGGTTTTCGCAACAACGCGGCCTATGACCGCTGGTGGGAGGCGCGCAAGCTGTGGGGCCAGATGGTCTATGAGATACGTAGCCTGGCCCGGGCCAGTGGCAGTTTGCTGGGTGACGGTGACCCTGTCCGGCGGGCGATATTGATGAGGGTGCTGGCCTTTGCCCATGCCCTGAAGACGCAATTACGTGCCGAGGAAGAGCAGGAGAATCTGGCTTACTGGGTAGGCGCGCCGGCCCTGGCGGATGCCCGCAGAAAAAGCAATCTGGCGGATGCGTTCATTGCCCAGTCCGGCCAGCTGCTGGGTGAGCAGTATCGTCAGGGCAAGCTGGACAGCATGGGGCTGAAGATTCTGGACGAACGGTTGACCGCGCTTGGCAGCATCCAGGCCGGCTGTGAGCGGATTGCCTCCACGCCGCTGCCCTTTGCCTATACCTTGCTGGTGCACCGGACTGCCTATGTGTATTGCTACCTGTTGCCTTTTGCGCTGATCGGCGGCCTGGGGTGGGGCGCCCCGGTGCTGGTGGCGATCGTGGCCTACACCTTCTTCGGTATCGACAAGCTGTCCGAACACCTGGAAACGCCTTTCGGCCGTGACCCTAACGATCTGCCATTGGATGCGCTGTGTCGTATCCACGAGATCTCGGTGGCCGATGCCCTGGGCGAGCCCGCCCCCGAACCGCTGGCGGTCACGGATTACCAGCTGCAATAAAAAAGCTGTGAGCTTCGAGCTCCGAGGAAAGGCAAAACCGCGTGGCCTCGGCGAACTCTGTGGTTAATGTGTCTCCGGCCTTGGCATGAATACCCCATATGGGGGATGTGCGTCCTGCCGGGGCTCGTTACCGTTACCCCATTGCGGACTAAGGATCCGCCTTCATGGATAACGGAGAGGGGATAGCGATGCGCTGGTTTGTCATGCTGATGGTTGGGTTGGGGATCTCTCTGTCGGCTGCCGCCGAGGATTTCAATTATTCGGGCCACAAGGTAACGGTTAACGGAGTGCCGTCGGCGGTGTTTGGTGGCTACGACAATTACGAAGGCAAGGGCGGCGAATTTTCCCGGGATGGCAGTACCTACCAATTCGACAAAGATGGCACGGTAACCGTGAACTGGGCCGGTGGTCGCACGGTGCAGGCGGACTGGGGGCTGGTGCGCACCCAGGACGGCGAAGATTTCATGCGGATCCAATCCAGCCCTGGCAAGCCGGAGTTTGTCGGCGCCTACATCCTGGCCATGAAGATCAAGGACCAGCACCACATCTCCAAGTTCTATTTCCTGCCGGACTCCAATGAGATCTGGGAGACTTCTGCGCGTTATCAGATGATGAAAAAGCAGTAGGACGCTGGACGCCTGAGGCCGGATGCCTGACGCGAAATTCAAACCAGGCCTTTGACGAAATTGCCGTAGGAGCCTGCCTGCAGGCGATCCGAGCCTAAGCGAGGCAAGGATTCCAGAAGCGAGTTTCGAGTACCGAGTTTCGAAAACCTAAAAACGGCAGCCAGTTCCGGGGTTTGGGGGTTTTGCCCTTCGAAACTCGCTTCTCGTAACTCGGAACTTATTCCCTCGCTTAGGCTCGGATCGCTTGCAGGCAAGCTCCCACAGCAGCCACTAGTTAGTGTTTACCGACGCAAAAAGGCCCGCCCGGTAACGGGCGGGCCTTTTTGCGTCAGGCGTCAGGCGTCAGGCGTCAGGCGTCAGGCGTCAGGCGTCAGGCGTCAGGCGTCAGGCGTCAGGCGTCAGGCGTCAGGCGTCAGGCGTCAAATCACACTACTTCGAACGTCAACCCGGCCTTGTTCTGCAGGCGTTTGAGCAGGGCTTCGCCGAGCAGGCTGGCGGTGGTCCAGAAGCCGCCGGGAGCTTCCGGGGAAATGTCCTTTGCCAGGCACACGGCGGATTCGGCCAGCATCTTGGAAGTCGAGCCGTAACCCGGATCGGCATCGCCGGTGACCTTTACCTGGATCATCTTGCCACTGGCGGTATGGCCGACCAGACGCACATCAAAGAATCCCGCTTTCTGGGCTTCCGGGCTGGGGCCTTCGCCGGGCTGCGGTACCACAAACTTGTTCAATGCCCAGCGGGTGGGGGAGATAGCTGCCGCGCCGAAGAACAGGCCGGTGCCAACGCCAATTCCCAGCGCTTTCAGCCGGCCACCGATACCATCCCCGGTGAGCATGCCTTCGTTGTAGGTCATGTCCTTGCTGTAATCGTTGAGCACATTGGAGCGGTGCACGATGCGGCTGTTGATCGCGTCCATCACGAACGGTGCAGCCCAGGCCTGCAGGTCTTCCTCGTATTCCGGCATGGTGATGCTGTGCTGGCGGGCAGTGAGGCCATGATTGGGCGGACACAGCAGATAGGGATTGGCCAGTTTCTTGCGCAGCGCCGGGTCTTTTGAGGCTTCCTCGGCAATGTTCATCATGCTCGCCACGGTGCCACCGGAGACGCCGCCCTTGGCCACTTTTACGCGCATGGCCACCCGGGTGGCCGGGGCCTTGAACTGCTTCTGTGCCTGCTGCTGCAGGAAGAAGGTGCCCATGTCGGAAGGAATGGAATCAAAGCCACAGCAGTGCACGATGCGCGCGCCATTTTTCTTGGCGGTGGCTTCGTATTTTTCCAGCATGGCGGCGATCCATTGGGCTTCACCGGTGAGATCGCAGTAATCGGTGCCGCTTTCGGTGCAGGCGCGGATCATCGGCTCGCCGTACAGGGCGTAGGGACCCACGGTGGAGATCACCACCGAAGTCTGTGCACACAGCGCATCCAGACTGGCCGGATCGTTGGCGTTGGCGGTGATCAGCGGCAGTTTACTGGCGGCACTGCCCAGGGTTTCTTTGACCTGTTCCAGTTTGTCCATGGAGCGACCTGCCGCCGCCCATTTCAATTCGCCGTCTACCCCGTAGGTATCGGTGAGGTATTGGCAGAGAATCTGGCCCACAAAACTGGTGGCACCAAAAACCACCACATCAAAGGCGGGATCGCTCATGAGAACTCCTTGTGCTGAGAAGCTGAATCAATTCAGTAGAAGAGGTTAACGGACAAGGAGCGCAATGTATCTGTCTGGCTGTGAAAAAGGCGAGAGATGCCACCCCGGTGTCGCTTTCGACGGTAGCGGGGTGGTCTTCAGGTGGCAGTCTCAGGGCTGGATCTGGTACCGCTGGATTAGCTGATTTTTCTTGCCCGGGTGGAAGTTGATATTGCTGGCACGGTTGCCGGCATGCTCCAGCAGTTTGCGGTCCATGACCCGGAACCACAGGGGCGGCACATAGCTGATCAGAAACATGCCGAAGTAGCCGTTGGGCAGGGTGGGCAAGTTGTCAAAATGGCGCAGGCTCTGATAGCGGCGAGCGGGATGGGCATGGTGGTCGGAGTGACGCTGCAGGTGGAATGAGGCCCAGTTGGAGAACATGTGGTTGCTGTTCCAGCTGTGATGGGGCTGGGTGCGCTCATACCGACCATCAGGCAGTTTGTGGCGCAGCAGGCCGTAGTGCTCCACATAGTTGGCGGACGTCAGCTGCAGATAGGACCACAGGGTGACGGCGGCAATGAAGGGCACCATCTGCCAGCCAAACAGGGCAATGATGCTGCCCCATATCAACAGGCTCATCAGGGCCGGTTGAAGAATCTCATTGTGCAGCGACCACACCGGTTGGCCCTGCTTTTTCAGCCGCGCGGCTTCCAGTTCCCAGGCACGGAAGAAGGCGCCGGGGATTTCCCGCAGGGCAAAACCCCAGATGGTTTCCCCCATCCGTGAGGACGCAGGATCCTCCGGGGTGGCCACATCCCGGTGATGACCCTTGTTGTGCTCGATGGGGAAATGGCCATAGCCCAGCGGCGCCAGCACGATCTTGGCCAGCCAGCGCTCAAGCGCGGTTTTCTTGTGGCCCAGTTCGTGGCCCAGGTTGATGCCAGCGGCGCCACAGATAGTGCCGGTCAGCAGCACCATGGCCAGCCAGCCATGCAGCGGCAGTGCGTGAGTACCCACAAACCACATGCCGAACAGGTAGGCACCAATCAGGATAGGTACCAGTGCATAGGTCATGTAGCGGTAGTAGGCATCGGCTTCCAGCTGCGGCACCACTTCCTCCGGCGGGTTACTGAGGTCTTCGCCGATCAGCATGTCGAGAAGTGGAATGATCAGGTAATAAAACACCAGCGGCAGCCACAGGGTGATTGCTTCGCCGGTGGCGAAATAGAGCACCGGCCCGAGAAACACGCTGCCGGGCACCAGCAGTGAGACCATCCACAGTGGTCGTTTGCGGTCGCGATACTCCACGCCGGAAGGGCCGATAAATACGCCTGCCTTGCTCATGGGGGTTGCCTCTTGTTGTTGTCCTGATACGGATCATGCGCTCGTGTTTCCCGCGGCGGCACCGCCGTTGATGGCAAAAAATCGTCATATAGTGACAGATTAAACAGAATGTTTTAGCGTTGAGCTTCCCTTTGTCTGTGGTGATGCCCATGGAATCTCTGGCCCCTGAAAGACTGAAACCCGGTATCCATCCTGCCTACAGTCGCCTGCTGTGTGCCTGGCTGCAGGGGCGGGGGTTCAGTGAAGCAGAGATTTTCAGTGGTACCCGCCTGCAATGGTCGGAGCTGGTCAACGAGCACCGCTATCTCAGTCTGGAGCAGTTGTCCCGGCTGATCCGGCGGGCCACTGAATTGACCGGTGTGCAGGGTCAGGGCCTGGCGCTGGGTCGCTCCACCTCGGTGTCGGCCCATGGAGCCCTGGGTTATGCGGTGGTGTCCTCCGCTACCCTTGGCGACATGCTGACAGTGCTGGAACGATTTGTTGCCATTCGCATCCGCTGGGTATCACTACGCTTGAAACGAGAGTCAGGGGCTGTGCTGCTGGAAATCGAGGAAAGCGTGGATCTGGACGATTGCCGGGAGTTTATTCATGGCGCTTTGCTGGGCACCTTTGTGCAGATGGTGCAGGCGGTGATGCCGAATCAGTGTGAGCGTCTGTCGGTGGCATTGCCCTTCTCCGGCGCGGCCGTTCGTGCACACTATGAGGCCCTGCTGGAGTGTGAGCTTTCCTTCGATGCGCCATCTTTTGCCATTACAGTGCCTGAGACTCTGCTGGAGATGCCCTGCCTGACGGCGGATGCTGCGACCCATCGCAATGCCATTCGGGATTGTGAGCATCAGCTGGCCATGCTGCAGCGCGGCGGCCCCCTGAGCCAGCAAGTCAGTATCGCGTTGCTGGATCAGAGCGGCGCGTTTCCCACCCTGGAGCTCATGGCCGAGCGATTTGCCATGTCGGCACGTTCATTGATCCGCAAGCTGAAGAGCGAGGGCAGTAGTTACCAGCAATTGCTGGATGAGGTGCGCAAGGAGCAGGCGTTATGGCTGTTGCAGGAAACCGCGCTACCCATCGATCAGATCGCCGAACAGCTGGGCTATCAGGACACCTCCAATTTCAGTCGCACCTTCCGTCGCTGGTTCGGCCAGACGCCGCTGGCAATGCGAAAAGGCGACATGTCTGGAGCCTCTCCTGATTAAATGTAGCGGCTGTTCAGGCTTATGCGTCAGGCTTCAGGCATCCAGCGTCAGGCGTTAAACATCATGGCTGCTTGAGGACGAAATCCACCTTGTCGCGCACAGCGCAGTCCGGGCAGCTCCAGGTATCGGGAATCTCTATCCAGTGAGTGCCCGGCGCAAAACCCTCACTCTCATCGCCCCGGCTTTCATCGTAAATGTACCCACAATTGGGGCATTCAAACTGATGGCTTCGGTCCTGTTCCTGCTCGGCCTTGCGGGCGGCGGCCAGCGCCACCTCATCCACATCGGGTTCGGAATCGGCGCTTTGGTAGGTCACTGGCGGTGCCTGCCATTTTGCCAGCAGCGCCTCGCGTTTTTCTGGTTGCAGGTTGGCTTTGCCCAGGTCGCCCTTGAAGTGTTTGTAGACTAGCGGATCCATTTTCTTGAACCACACAAACGGCAGGTAGGCAGGAATCAGCATGGAGGCATAGCCGGAGGGTAACTGCGGGCTGTCATCGAAATGGCGCAGGGCCTGAAAGCGTCGGGTGGGATTGGCGTGATGATCCGAATGACGCTGCAGCTGATAGAGGAACAGGTTGGTGACGATGTGATTGCTGTTCCAGGAATGACGAGGCTGGCAGCGTTCATAACGGCCGCGTTCATCCTTTTGCCGCAGCAGTCCGTAATGCTCCATGTAATTGATGACTTCCAGCAGGGAGGCACCATAGAACGCTTGCAGCAGCAGGAACGGCAGCACGATCCAGCCGAACCAGGCGGTCAGCAAGACGAACAGCGCAACGGTCATCAGCCAGGCCTGCAGATTCTCGTTCCTCAGTGACCACAGCGGCTGCTCACAACGCTGCAGGCGTTGCTGTTCTATGTGCCAGGCAGATTTCAGGCTGCCGATCATGGTGCGTGGCAGAAACTGCCAGAAGCTTTCCCCCATCCGGGAAGACGCAGGGTCTTCCGGAGTGGCCACATTCTTGTGGTGGCCCTTGTTGTGTTCCACAAAGAAATGTCCGTAGGCCACGGGCGCCAGGGTGACCTTGGCCAGCCAGCGTTCCAGTTTCCCCTTCTTGTGGCCCAGTTCATGAGCCGTGTTGATGGCGATCCCGTTTACTGCGCCAACACTCAGGATGAGACCGACGATTCCCCACCAGGGGGCGCTGCCCTGGGCCACGATCCAGGCGCCGAGCACGGTAGCCAGATATTGGGTGGGGATGTAGGCATAGACAATCAGCCGGTAATAGCGGTCATCCTCCAGTTCCTGAACGGCGGATTCTGGTGGGTTGTTGGTGTCAGTGCCTATCACCCAGTCTGCGAAGGGAATCAGCACATAGACCAGAATGGGGCCGCCCCACAGCAGCACGGGCCAGTCCCATGCAAATTGGTAGATCAGCAGCAGTGATAGTGCGAGAACAGGAATGCCAGGGCTAAGCAGCCACAGGTAACGTTTGCCATCGTGCCAGGATGCGGAGTTGGCATGTGCGAAAGCCATGATTCACCTCGACAGGGTAACGCGGGGTTTTCTTTTCAACGTTAGACCTGTGGAAGCGATACGCCAAGTTGCGGTTTGTATAGGCTTGGCAAATATTGATGGTTGGGGCCGCTCTGCGGTTGCAACAAGCTGCATGCATCACGCAACACGCAACCCCGGGAACCTCCCCACTGCAGGTGCGCATGGGTCCCTTGGTGGGAGCTGTACGCGAAGCGGTTCTGGTCGAGACAGGGAAAGGCCCTGTTTTCCGCTGATACGTGAGTAACCTATTTTTTTTCCATCAGGCGGTCGCGGCCGTACAGCAGGGTTGCGCCCAGCAGGGATCCCAGCCCCGCCAGGGCCATGTCTTTCTGGGCATCCCAGATGTCCCCCTGGGTGCCGAGATAGGCCTGCCCCAGATCGCCGCCAAACAGCAGCACGGCCACCCACTCCATGATTTCATAGAGTCCGGAAATGGCCATTACCAGGCTGATCGCCACAGTGTATTGCCAGCGTCTCGTTAGGCCGGTGGCCTGTTGCAGCCATTCACAGAACGCCGGCATGAACAGTAGACCAAACAGACCATGCACCAGCCGGTCAAAGTGGTTGCGCTGCCAGCCCAGCATCTCATTCAGGGAGTGGCCAAAAAGTTGCTCTGTCCAGCGGTTATAAGGGACTTCCGCATAGGTGTAGTGTGAGCCAAGCACATGCAGCAGCATGAACAGCCAGTAGGCAGTAATGGCCAGGGTGGAGAATCGGTAGCGACGCCAGCCAAGCACGCTAACAGGAACGGCGAGTATCACCAGCACGTTTTCCAGCATCCAGTCATCGCGATACAGCGGTGCGATGGCCAGTGCCAGCCAATAGATCCAGAACAGCCCGAACAGGGTCAGGGCATAGCGGGATGAGGCTGCCTTGATATCGTTCATTCAGGCGCAGCACTTCTTGAATTTCTTGCCGCTGCCACACAGGCAGGGATCATTGCGACCGGGCTTGAGTACGGACACGGACGTCTCGCCATCCACATAAAACCAGTGCCCCTCTTCGCGGACAAAATTGGAGATTTCTTCCAGCATGGTGAAGCCGTGGGGCTCCTGACTCACGGCCTGGAAATGCACCTTGCCACGATCGCTGTCCTCGCTGGCGTTGATAATGGTAAGGCCTACCCAGTGTTCCTTGTCATCCAGCGACAGATTGTCGGGCCGAGTGCCGGGGTGCCAGCTACGCAGAAGGTAATCGGCCTTGCCCATGGCAAAGGCACTGAAGCGTGAGCGCATCAAGGCCTCCGGACTGGCTGCGGGTTGACCGTCATGCAACGGTTGGCAGCACTGGCTGTAATCCTTGCCGGACCGGCAGGGGCAGGGCATTGGGATCATGGTGTCATGTCCTGAAGGTGTTGTTCGATAGTAAAGACATGCTCATCGTGAGCGTCCATGGCGCGTAACGCCTCGGCCAGTTGCACAAGGTAATCCCGATTGCTGCCACTGGGGCCATGACTGCCGGCAATATGTCGGGCGATGTCGGCTTCATCGGCCGGGCCCAAAAAAGCCGCATTGTCTTCACTGGCAATATAGATCAACCCTTCAGCGCTATGCCCATCGGTAAAGGTCAGGGTCTGCCGGAAACGCAGATAGCCATTTTTTTCCCGGTGATCAAGATGCTCAAACACATCCGGAGTAATCTGGTAGGCCATGCCATCACAGCGGTGCCCCGGGCTCTGGATCAGTGTCACCACCCGGCCGGGTTGCTCCGGCGTACCGCGATGATCATGGGAGCCTTGCCAGAAACGCCGGGCCCAACCGGTGATGAAGGCTGGATGACGTTCCAGAAACGGGAAATCGGCCTTGTAGATCAGTGAGCCGTAACCGAACAGCCATACTGGCTGGTGCGGATCCAGCGAATGGCGGCGGCGATTCTCTTCAGACGTATCCAGCATGTCTTGATCCAGGTTCGTTTCCTTCACGGTGACAACGTTATACTGGCGCTTCTTATATTACCGCTAGTGTGGCCCGGCGCCATGATGAGCAGCAAAAAAGAGGAAGCCATGAAAGACGTGCGCGAAGAGTACCATGCCGAGGGTTTGACCGAAGCGTCGCTCCATGACGACCCGCTTGAGCAGGCGCGCCGCTGGGTGGATGAAGCCATTGAGGCGGAATTACCGCTACCCAATGCCATGACCCTGGCCACTGTCAGCGCAGAGGGGCAGCCGTCCTCCAGAGTCGTGTTGCTCAAGGGCATTGAAGGGGGCGGCTTTACTTTCTTTACCCACTACGACAGCCGCAAGGGCGAGGAAATCGCCGCCAACCCGAAGGTCTCTTTCACCATGTTCTGGCAGCCGTTCGACCGGCAGATGATCGTGATCGGTGAAGCGCACAAGGTGGATCCGGAAGAGTCAGAAAGTTATTTCGCCTCCAGGCCCTATGCCAGTCAGGTGAGTGCGGCCATTTCTCCCCAAAGCCAGCCAGCCAGCCGTGAATGGCTGGAGGAAGAAGTGGCTCGTCTGGAAAAGGAATTTCCGTCTGCCCCGGTACCGCGTCCCGAACAGTGGGGCGGTTACCGGATCATCCCCAAAGAAATCCAGTTCTGGCACGGCCGCCCGAGCCGGCTCCACGACAGGTTTCGCTATCAGCGTGGGGCTGATGGGCAATGGACGAAGGCGCGTTTGGCGCCATAGAATGAACCATGTTCATATGGTGCTGGCGGCCCCGCTCTTATAAGCTGTCGGTCGAGACGGGGACAAGGCTGTTACGTTGAACATTCTGATTGTCGACGACCATCAACTTTTTGCTGATGCTCTGACCATTACACTGAAAAGTTTTTATCCGGACGCGACGGTGACCACCTGTGAGTTTCCGCATTGGCTGCTGGATAACCGACAGCTGTTGCCGGGATTTGATCTGGTCATACTCGATCAGGCCATGCCGGAGCTGGACGGTCTTACGCTGTGGAGTCTGGTGGGGCGGTTGATGGGCGACGCCCGGGTTCTGGTCTGTTCCGGTTCTGTCGATGAAACCACCGTGCGCAAGGCTGTACAGCTAAAAGTGAATGGCTTTGTCGACAAGAGCGAGCCTGTCGAAAAGATTTTGCATGCCATCCGTGAGGTAATGGCTGGACGTTCTTTCTTCTCGGAGTCCTTCCGCATGCTGGCGGGATCGGAAGGCAAAGAGCCGCTGACGCTGACTCGGCAGCAGCTTGCCATTCTGGCCATGCTGCAGGAAGGCCATGGCAACAAGGAAATTGCCCGTCAGCTTTTTGTCAGCATCAATACCGTCAAGACCCACCTGCGTCTGTTGTACGAAAAGCTCGAGGTGGCCAATCGCACAGCCTGTATCGAGAAGGCGCGCAAGCTGAAACTTATCTAGTCTCTTGCAGTAATGCTGTGAGCTTTGCGGTCAGCGCTTCTGCTCCCACTGGCTTGAACAGCACCTCAATATCGTCTGGCAGCTGTGCCAGAAACTCGGGTGAGGTGTTGCCGGTGATCACCAGTGCGGGAATGGGCTGGTCATACATTTCGCTGACGGCATTGATCACGGTAGCGGCATTGATGTCAGGTCCGATCTGTTCATCGGTGATGATCAGGGAGGGTGCTTCGCGGGTTTGCCGCAGGGCAGCCAATGCCGGGCTCAGGCTCTGGTGAGCGGAGACCGTGGCCCCCAGACTCTCCAGCAAGCCGGCCAGGGCGTCGGTGACGCGTTTGTCATCATCAATCAGTAACACGGTCAGATTGCCAAATGGCTGATCCATGTCTTCAACGTCTGGATCAGGCTGGACAGGCGCACCTCCTGCCGCGGGCAGGGTCAGGGTAAATCGGGTTCCTCGCCCTGGTGTGGATGTCATTGCCACAGGGATATTGCACAGGCTACTGAGCCTGCTGACGATGGCCAGCCCCAGCCCCAGCCCGTTCTGGATGGCGCGATGGTCATTGTCGATCTGCATGAACTCTTCAAAGACTTCTGATTGATAGCTCTCATCAATGCCGATGCCGGTATCCGTGATGTGAAGGAGGATACTTTCACCGGTTGATTCCGTACTCAGGCAAATTTCACCCTGCCGGGTGTACTTGACGGCATTGCTGATCAGGTTGCGCACGATGCGGGCAAGCAAGACGGCATCGGCAAACACGTAATGCGGCTCAATATCTTCCATTACCAGCTTGAGACCCTTGTTGCGGATTGCTGGCAGGTTTTCATCAACCACCGGTTGCAGGGTATCCGCCAGGCTGATGATGCGCTTCTGGGGTGTCAGGCGTTGCGACTGCAATCGCGACAACAGCAACAGATGGTTGAGAAGATCGTTGCAAGAGGCAATGGCAGCATCCAGTTTCTCAACCACTTCCGGTTGAGGTGTATCACTGCTCTTCAGCATGGCGGCATACAGGGTGGCTGCCTGAAGGGGCTGGCGCAGATCATGACTGGCCGCGGCAAGAAAACGTGTCTTGCTCTGGCTGGCCTTGTTGGCCAGCTGACTTGCCTGTTCTGCCTCGATGCGCAGTGCGATGGTGCTGATCTGTGATTTGTGGATGAACATGCTGAAGATGGTCAGTGACAGCAGGTTGATCAGCGGAATAGCCTTGATGATACCCGGCGCCTCGGGGACGTGCAGAAGAATGAAGGCAAAATAAGCGAGAAATACCGGCGTGATAAAGCTGATGAAAATATCCGGATAGACCCCCATGGACACCGAGGGAATTGACGACGCGACGGTGAGAATTACCAGGCAGGTAAGGATGGTGATGGCATCGGTGTCGGGCAGAAACAGAAAAGGAAACGACGACCAGAGCAGCGCCCAGATGAGCGCCATATAAACATTGATGCGATGCCACTTTCGGGTACGGTGTGACTCGCGGTGCCTGTTCTTGTTGTAAAAGTAGACGATGAAAAACGACTGGCCAGCGATGAGCGTCAGCATGGCAAACCAGACAGCAAAAGCCATTTCCCCATAGGTATCCGGGAAAAAAAACGGCAAGCCCGCAGCGATCAGTAATGACAGCACCATGCGCGACCCCACTTCCTGCATGAACAGGTTATGGCGTTCCTGGAGAATGCGTTCGCGGTTTTCAGTAACGGCGCGGCGAAGGGTTTCCGGCATGATCAGGTTGTCAGTCGCAATAATGAAGCATGAGTCTAGCCCGTTTATTTCAGCTTGTAAGTGCTGCGGATGTGAATTCACCCATCAGGGTGAAGGTGGTGCTCCTGCCTCGATGCTCTAATGACGCCTTCTCTGGGTGAGCAATGAATCGGGGTAATTCTGATGTTGAACAAGCAAGTCGCCAAACTGGCGGGAGCCATTGGCCTGGCCACCATGATCTCTGCCTGTGGCGGAGGCGGTTCCAGCTCTGCCGTTGGCACAACGGTTAGCGATAGCGGCAACGGCTTTGTGGTGTTCGCGGCCTATGACGGCGCAGCCTTTGTGGCTCGTAGCGCCACGCCGAGGGCGGCTATTGGGGGGATGGAACTGTGGAAAACCAACGGTACCAGTGCCGGTACGGTGAAGATCACCGATGGCAACGGCTCAGGCTTTGCTGTTGCGGGTTACTACATGGCGGAAATGAACGGCAAGATCTATTACCCTGGCAAGGATGCCTCTGGTGAAGAGGAGCTCTGGGTTACCGACGGCACGGGTGAGGGGACCCAGCGGCTCAAGGATATTAATCCGGCGGGAAGTTCCTTCCCACGTGATATGGTGGCCTCGGAAGGCAAGCTGTATGTCAATATCTTCACCAGTGCCGCGGGTAGGGAGCTGCTGGTGACTGACGGCAGCGAGGCAGGGACTGAGCTGTTTGACCTGGAACCGCTGGGTGCGTCTACCAACCCCATTGCCCTGACTCCGGTGAGCGGCGGGCTTTTCTTTTATGACCAGAACGACGGCGAAGTGTATTTCACTGACGGTACCCTGGCGGGCACGAGTATCGTTGCGCAGGAAAATCAGGCCATCGCTTCTGGCAGCCTGGCGAAATTCCCGGAACTGATCATTGATGATGAGTGGATGGGCTATCAGGGCAACTTGCTGTTTACCGGGCGTTATAACGCAAGCGATGCAGAAACCCGTCTTTACGAGCTGGATCAGAATGGCAATATCAGGGAGATATCCTTTGATAATGGCGGCAGCACAGTCCGGCTGAATATCACCGAGAATGTCGTTACCAGCAACGGCAAGGTGTATTTCGTGGCGGACTCGAGTGCAGGTCTGCATATTTTCGAGTATGACGGCAGTACGGTGTCAAATCTGACTACCAGTGAGGCTAGCCGTCCCTATCACAACAAGCTGGTTGGCACGTCATTGGGTGTATTCATGTACGCGGAGATGGCCGGGCTGCCGCCGTATCTTCTGCGTGTGGATAACACGAATGGCCCGGCAGGCCTCGGTCTCGCACTGCGCGGCAGTGGAGATTATTCCTTCGCTGCTGTTGAGGACATGGTGGAGGTTAATGGTACGGTATTCTTCAGAGCCCAAACCGAGGGCACCGGAGGCAGCGATTTCGGTATCGAACTGTGGAAAACCGATGGCACCCGGCAGGGAACGGACCTGGTCAAGGATATCAATGACACCATGGCGGGCGCACACTCCTACCCTTACCCGCTGACATTCATGTACCAGATGCCGCCGACCGTGAAGCGGGGCCTGGGCAGCAAATATCTGTTCGCTGCGGATAATGGCAGTGAAGGTTTTGAGCCCTGGGTATCCGATGGTTCCAATGCTGGCACCATGCTGCTCAAGGACATCAGTGCTGGTGGTGGTGATAGCATTATCGACTAATTCAGTTAACAGTTAACAGCGGCGCGATAGCGCGTTGTTGTTACTTCCGGAAATGAGGCCGCGCCCGTGTTTTGGGCGCGGCCTTTTTGCGTTTAAAAGACAAGGGAAAAGCAAAACAAATACTTGACAGAGTATGCTGCTCGGGCAGCCTTCACTGTTCACTGTTCACTGTTCACTGTTCACTGTTCACTGTTCACTGTTCACTGTTCACTGTTCACTGTTCACTGTTCACTGTTCACTGTTCACTGTTTTCTTCTGCCAGACGGTCGCGAGCAGAGACCCGGAAAGATTGTGCCAGACGCTGAACAGGGCGCCGGGGAGGGCGGCCAGCGGGGTGAAATGCTTGATGGCCAGCGCGACGCCCAGCCCGGAATTTTGCATGCCCACTTCAATGGCAAGCGTGCGGGCTGTGATCTTGTCCAGCCGTAACAGCCGGGCGATGCCGTAACCACTCAACAGGCCAAGGCCGTTGTGCAATACCACGGCGATGATCACCAGCAGCCCTGCCTCTCCGATACGGGACGCATTCAGGGCCACGATGATACCAATCACCAGCACGATGGCAGCCACGGAGATCAGCGGGAACAACTCCCGCATGGGGGCAAGCCGGCGCTGCAGCAAGGTATTCAATGCGCAACCTGCGACTACAGGCACCACCACGATCTGAACCAGTGACATCAGCATGCCGCTGACCGGCACAGGAATGCGTTCTCCAAGATACAGCCAGGTGAGTAACGGGGTGGCGATCACGGCCACCAGGGTGGAGGCAAAGGTGATGGCCACCGACAGCGCCACATTGGCGCGGGCCAGGTAGGCGATCACATTGGACGCAGTGCCGCCCGGGCAGGCGCCCACCAGCACCAGGCCGGCCAGCACCTCCGCAGGCAGTTGCAACAGATGCCCGATCACGAAAGCGATAAGCGGCATCAGCGCATACTGCATCAACACTCCCAGCCCGATAATGCCGGGTCGTTTCAATGCCTGGCGAAAATCCTCCCAGCTCAGCGACAGTCCCATGCCGAACATGATCAGCATCAACAAGGGCACAATGGCCGGCTTGCCACCTGTCAGCCACTGCGGCTGCCACCACGCCAGCAGGGAAAACAGCAGAGCCCAGAGGGGGAAGAGTTGGGTGAGTCGGTGGATCATGAGTGTCCAATCCTTAAAGAAAGCTACAAGCCGCAAGCTACAAGGCGCGACCAGACATGGTTGGGTTTTGAAACGCCGTGCCCGCGCCCCACGTTTAAACGCGGGCACTGCATTGCACCGACCTCTGAAACAGACCGTGTTGCAGCTTGAAGCTTGAAGCTTGCTCTACAACGCCAGCGTCAGCAAAAACGGCAGTATCAAGAACGCCATCAGCGTGGAAAACACCACCATCGCCGCCACTTCTTCCGTACCGTGATTGAAGGCTCTGGCCAGCAGGTAATTAAATACCGCTACCGGCATGGTCGATTCGATCAGGGCCACTCCGCGCAACGGGCCTTGCAGATCCAGCAGCTCCACCACAAAGAGCCCCACCGCGAAACCGATCAGCAGGCGCAGCGCGGCGAAGCCGGCCCCCTTGCCCACGTGATGCACTTTCAGCTGTGAAAGGGAAACTCCCAGGGTGATCAGCATCAGAGGAATGGTCACATCGCCAATCAGGCTGACCGTATTGAAGAGCCATTCCGGCAGAGTCAGCTGGAAGCCGACCATGGCCACGGCCAGAAAGACCGACAACAGGATCGGGTGACGGAACAACGATAACGAGAAGCCCTTGCCGCTGACAATGGCCATGCCCATGGAGAAATGAAACACCGAGTAGACCATCATCCAGGCGAGAGCCAGCGCCAGGCCCTCGTCTCCGAAGGCCAGCATGCACAGAGGGATGCCCATGTTGCCGGTGTTGGGAAAAGCAAGAGAGGGCAGGAAGATGCGGAAAGGTTGGCCGCTGATGCGAATGGCCAATGCTGCCAGAGCCAGTGTCAGGAACATCACTGTCAGGGCGACACCGGCCACCTGTGTCAGCGCAGTCATATCCAGGTCGGTCTTGCCCAGCGTGGCAACGATCAGGCACGGAGTGGTGACGGTGGTTACCAATGAGGTAACCATCTGGGTGTCGAAGGGCTTGCCGGCACGCGCCCAGAAGTAGCCCAGCCCGGCACAGAACAGAACCGGGACAATGATGTTCCAGAGTGTCAGTAGCATGTGCGCCTGTCACCGTGTCAGTGAAAGGCGCAGTGTGCGAGTTGCAGACGATGCTGTCTAGCGAGGTGCCGTGTGGCGGGTCAGGAAGACCCAGGGACCGGGGACGAAGTGCTCAGGCTTGGGGATGCGAACCACGTGGCCGCTGCCGGGAGCCGTGTCGATGGCTGCGCCGGTGCGACTTTCCATTTTTCTGAGGCTGAAATGGTGATTGCCTTGCGGGCTGATCAGGCTCATGACGTCGCCCACCTGGAAACGGTTCTTCACCGAAATGGTCAGCCACTGGTCCGAACTATCGAGAATTTCTCCACAGACTTGTTCTGTACCGAGTAGAGAAGTGCCCTGTTCGTAGTTCTGGTATTCCCGCGGGGGATGCCTGCGGAAGAATCCTTCCGTATATCCGCGATTGGATAGTGCCTCCAGTTCATCCATCAGCTGCATGTCGAAGGGGCTGCCGGCCACCACATCGTCGATGGCGCGGCGATAGATCTGGGTGGTGCGCGACACGTAATAGGGGCTTTTGGTGCGGCCTTCGATTTTCAGTGAGTGCACGCCCATACGGGTCAGGGCTTCCACATGCTGAATTGCACGCAGATCCTTCGAGTTCATGATGTAGGTGCCGTGTTCATCTTCTTCAGCCGGAATGAACTGGCCCGGCTCATTGGGGGATTCGAGCAGCAGCTCCCGGTGCGGTTCTTTCCTCACCGGGATCAGGTCGCCGTTGCCATCCTGTTCATGCTCGATGGTGTCGTATTGCCAGCGGCAGGCATTGGTACAGGCCCCCTGGTTGGCATCGCGATGATTCATGTAACCGGAAAGCAGGCAGCGGCCGGAATAGGCCATGCACAGGGCGCCATGCACGAATACTTCCAGTTCCATGTCCGGCACCTGCTGGCGAATTTCTGCTACCTCTTCCAGTCCCAGTTCCCGTGACAGAATTACCCGGCTGATGCCCTGTTGCTGCCAGAATTTTACCGTCGCCCAGTTCACCGCATTGGCCTGCACGGAGAGATGAATTTCCTGTTCCGGCCAACGCTCTTTCACCAGCATGATCAGGCCGGGGTCAGACATGATCAGGGCATCGGGACGGTGCTCGATGATCGGTGCCAGGTCACGCAGGTAGCTACGTACCTTGTTGTTGTGCGGAGAGATGTTGGAAGCCAGGTAGAACTTGCCGCCATATTCATGGGCCTGCTGGATGCCCTCGGCCAGTGCTTCCACGTCCTTGAAACTGTTATTGCGCACCCGCAGGGAGTAACGGGGCTGCCCGGCATAGACCGCATTGGCACCGTAAGCAAAAGCACAGTGAAGATGGGTAAGCGTGCCAGCAGGGGCCAGCAGTTCCGGAGCGCGCAGTGATTCAGACATGATGAACGATGGAGGCTATGAGCGGCCGGCCATTCTAGCGGGCTGCCAGATTCCCTGAAGCCGGGAATGCCTGCCTGTTGATGTAGATCAATAAAACGCTGGAAGCCAGACGCCCGAGGCCGGACGACAACCCGTGGGGGAGTACCGGTTTCTGGAATGTCCGGCTTTCGATCCGATGCTGAAGTGATCGCCATGCAAGCATGGGCTCCTACAGCACGAATCGCCGAGGGAGCCCATCTGGTTTTAGCTGTTAACTATTCACTGTTAACTGTTAACTAATCACCGCCGGCTAAACAGTCAAAAACTCCTTGATCAACGTATCATCCAGCTCCCCCATCGCCCCCTCTGCCACCTTGCTGCCACGATCGAGAATGGCGAAGCGGTCGGCGCAGGCGCGGGCAAAGTGAAGCTTCTGCTCTACCAGCAGCACGGTCAGACCTTCTTCCTTGTTGAGGGTCTTGATGACGCGACCGATCATGTCGACGATGTTGGGCTGAATCCCTTCGGTGGGTTCATCCAGAATCAGCAGTTTCGGGTCCAGCGCCAGGGCACGGCCTATGGCCAGCTGTTGTTGCTGGCCGCCGGACAGGTCACCGCCGCGACGATTGCGCATTTCATGAAGCACCGGAAACAGCTCATAAATGCGGTCGGGGATTTTCTTGCTGCGATCGGGACGCGCCTGCAAACCGGTTTCAAGGTTTTCTTCCACGGTCAGCAACGGGAAGATCTCGCGTCCTTGTGGGACATAGCCGATGCCTGCACGGGCACGTTCTTCGGCGGCTTGTTTGGCAAAGTCCTCACCGGAAAATTCGATACTGCCGCTTTTCACCGGCAGCAGCCCCATGATGGTTTTCAACAGGGTAGTCTTGCCCACCCCGTTACGGCCCATCACACACAGGCACTCACCCTTGGTGAGTCCCAGGTCCACATCCCATAGGGTATGGGATTCGCCGTAGTATTGGTTGACGTTGTTCAGTTTCAACACGGTTGTTACTCCGTAAAAAGCTGCGAGCTGCGAGCTTTGAGCTAACAGGAAAACCAGGATTAATCAGTGGTTTTCTCCAAGCTCGAAGCTCATGGCTCGTAGCTGTTTTTATTCACCCAGATAAACCTCAATCACCTTCGGATCATTCTGTACCTGATCCATGGTGCCTTCGGCCAGTACGCTGCCCTGATGCAGCACGGTGACCGTGCTGGCGATGGAGCGGATGAATTCCATGTCGTGTTCGACCACCACCACGGAGTGCTTGCCAGCCAGGCTTTGCAGCAGCTGACCGGTACGTTCCACTTCCTGGCGGGTCATGCCGGCGATGGGTTCATCCACCAGTAGCAGCTGGGGCTTCTGCATCAGCACCATGCCGATTTCCAGCCATTGCTTCTGGCCATGGGAAAGCAGCCCGGCCACCTTGTCGCGGTCTTCCAGCAGGCCCACCTGGGCCAGGGTCTCCTCGATCCAGCTCTTCTGTTCGCCGCTCATGCGGGTAAACAGGGAGTGCCAGGTACCCTTGGCATCGTGCATGGCCAGTTCCAGATTCTCGAACGCGGTGTGTTCCGGAAACACGGTAGGTTTCTGGAACTTGCGACCGATGCCGGCGGTGGCGATGTCGGTTTCGCTGAGCCGGGTCAGATCCAGGGTCTGGCCGAAGAAGCAGGTGCCGCTGTCGGGGCGGGTCTTGCCGGTGATCACATCCATCATGGTGGATTTGCCGGCCCCGTTGGGGCCGATGATGCAACGCAGCTCGCCGGTCTTGATATACATGGTCAGATCGTTGAGGGCCTTGAAGCCATCGAAGCTGACGGTGATATCTTCCAGGTAGAGAATGTTCTTGCCGTCACCGGCATCCAGTTGGCCGGGCGATACGGAACGGGTGCCCTGACGCATGAAGTCGAACACCTGATCGCGACGAAACGTTTCTCGCAGACTGTCCAGGGCGCTCATGAGGGTTCTCCTTGTGCCGAGGGACGGTCATCATTGCTGTCCGATTTCATGAAGCGTTGCTTGAGTGTTGGCCAGTGTTTTTCTACCAGGCCGACGATACCCTGGGGCATGAAGACCGTCACCGCGACAAACAGGCCACCCAGCGCGAACAGCCAGGCTTCCGGCATGATGCCGGTGAACACGGTCTTGCCATAGTTCACCAGGATGGCACCGATCACCGCGCCATAAAGGGTGGCGCGTCCGCCTACGGCCACCCACACCACCAGCTCGATGGAGTTAAGCGGCGAGAACTCGCCGGGGTTGATGATGCCGACTTGTGGCACGTACAGGGCCCCGGCAATGCCGGCAAGAATGGCGCTGGCGGTGAACACCCATAGCTTGTAGTGCTCGGTGCGGTAGCCGATGAAACGGGCGCGGGATTCCGCATCGCGTACTGCCAGTACCACCCGGCCCAACTTGCTGCCTGTGATCCAGCGACACAACACAAAGGCAAATGCCAGTGAGATCGCGGTGGCCATCAGCAGTGCCACCCGGGTACCGTCAGACTGCAACGAAAAGCCAAGCAGATCCTTGAAGTCGGTGAGGCCGTTGTTGCCGCCAAAGCCCAGCTCGTTGCGGAAGAACGCCAGCATCAGCGCATAGGTAAGCGCCTGGGTAATGATCGACAGATACACCCCGGTCACCCGGGAGCGGAAAGCCAGCCAGCCAAACACGAAGGCAAGCAGGCCCGGCACCAGCAGGATCATCAGTGCGGCAAACCAGAACTGGTCGAAGCCGTGCCAGTACCAGGGCAGTTCGCTCCAGTTGAGGAACACCATGAAATCCGGCAGCTCGGCATTGCCGTAGACACCGCGGTCGCCAATCTGGCGCATCAGGTACATGCCCATGGCGTAGCCGCCGAGAGCAAAAAAGGCGCCATGCCCCAGGCTGAGGATGCCGCAGTAACCCCAGACCAGATCCAGGGCCAGAGCGAGCAGGGCATAACACAGGTATTTGCCCAGCAGGGTGACCGTGTAGGCGCTCACATGCAAAGCCGAATCCGGCGGGAAAATCTGGTTGAGCAGCGTCACCAGCAGGGTGGCACCGAACAGCACGCCCATGAAGGTCTTGGCGGTGCGATCGCTGAGTGCGCTCTTGAAAGTGGAATCTCGCATATTACTCCTCCGCTGCCCGGCCACGTTGCGGGAACAGTCCGCGGGGTTTGCGCTGAATGAACAGGATGATGAATATCAGTACCAGAATCTTGGCTAGTACCGCCCCTGCCATGGGCTCCAGCAGTTTGTTGGCAATGCCCAGACCAAAGGCCGCAGTCAGCGTACCCCACAGGTTTCCAACGCCACCGAACACCACCACCATGAACGAATCGATGATGTAGCTCTGGCCCAGGTTGGGGCCCACGTTGGTGAGCTGTGCCAGCGCCACACCGGCAATGCCGGCGATACCGGAGCCGAGCCCGAAGGTGAGGGCATTGACCCGCTCACTGCGGATGCCGAGGGCGCGTGCAGTGGTGCGATTCTGACTGACCGCGCGGACCTGCAGACCCAATCGGGTCTTCTTCAGCAGGGTCAGCAGGCCGAGGAACACGGCCAGCGCGAAGAAGATGATGTAGAGCCGGTTGTAGGTCAGTGAGAACACCGGGTTGATCTGCAGCGCGCCACTCATCCAGTCCGGAGTAATCACGGTTCGGTTGAGCGGAGAGAAAATCACCCGTACCGCCTGCTGCAGGATCAGGCTGACCCCGAAGGTGGCGAGCAGGGTTTCCAGTGGTCGGCCGTAGAGGAAACGGATGACGAAGCGTTCAATGAAGATGCCCACCACGGCGGAGACCAGGAAGGCCGCCGGCAGGGCAATCAGTAATGACCACTCATTACTGTTGGGCAACAGTTGCTGTACCACATAGGTGGTGTAGGCACCGAGCATGATCAGTTCGCCATGGGCCATGTTGATGACGCCCATCACGCCAAAGGTAATGGCGAGCCCGATGGCGGCCAGCAGCAGTACCGAGCCCAGGCTCAGGCCAAAGAAGATCGTGTCGGCGGTCTGGAAGTTTTCAATGCGCGCATCGATGCGCGCCAGCGCTTTTTCCAGTGCGACTTTTTCTGCATCGACTTCGGTGTTGCGTAGCCGGTCGTTAAGACTGTTTTTTACTTCCGGATGCAGATTTCTGGAGAGGGTGTCGATGGCATTGAGACGGGTGGTCAGGTCATCACTGCTCAGGGCGGCAATGTTCAGTGCCGTATCGATCTGTTCAATCACCCGGGCATTGTCTTCGCTTTCACGGCGCAGGCGCAGGGCGGAGAGCATGTCCGGATCATCATTGCCGATGAGTTGTTCAGCTGCCTCTGCGCGTGCATCGCTGTTGTCACTGTTGAGTGCAAACAGCGCCAGCTGGTTGTTGATCACGGTCCGCAAACGATTGTTGATCACCACCGGGCGAGCAGCACGACTGTTGACGGTGCCGATGGGTTGTTCGCTGACGGGATCAAGCAGTTGCCATTCGCCGTCGGCCTTGTGGCCCAGCGAAATGGTGTCGTTTTCCCGGTTATGAACCAGTTCGCGCTCCATCAGCGCGTTAAGCAGGGGAATGACCCGGGGGCTGTCCTGCTCGGCCAGCTGGCGGATGGCGGCTTCTTTCATGTCGAAGCTGCGTTCGGTCAGCTGGTTGAGAATATCCTGAATGGAAAGTGGCGCGGCGATCTCTTCCGCCGGCGTTTCCTCTGTCGTCTGGGGTGGCGCTGTCTCTTCCGGCAGCAGCTCTTCTGCCCAGCTCAGACTGGTCAGCATGATCAGCAGACATGCGGCCAGTATTCGGCTGAATGTGTCACCCATGACGGGCTCCTTGCAGGGCGTTAAAGGTGAAAGCCTGACGTTTGATGTCTGCGGCCAAACGCTGAAGGTGGCTTTCCTTCAGTCAGTGGCGTGAGATTGCGCCGGCGTTCACTGTGTACACGATGTTTTTATATGACAGGCACTCCGGGCATTGCCCGGAGTGCTCTGGTCGGTGGAGCCTTACTCGGCAGCAGCGCCGCCGCAGCTCTTGGTCTTGGTGTTGTAGTTGCCGCACTTGATCGGTGCGGTCCAGTCGGAGATCAGGTCTTTGGAACCCGGCAGGAAGTCAGACCAGGCATCGCCTTTCACCAGACCATCGGTTTCCCAGACTACGGCGAACTGGCCGTCGTCCTGGATTTCACCGATCAGTACCGGCTTGGACAGGTGGTGGTTTTCGTTCATTACGGCCATGCCGCCAGTCAGATTGGGCGTCTGGATGCCGATCATGGCGTCAGCCACCTTGTCGGTATCGGTGGACTTGGCTTTCTCAACGGCCTTCACCCACATGTTGAAGCCGATGTAAGTAGCCTCCATGGGATCGTTGGTAACGCGCTTCTTGTCGCCGGTGAAACCGTGCCACTGATCGATAAAGGCTTCGTTGGCATCGTTGTAGACGCTCTGGAAGTAGTTCCAGGCGGCGAGGTGACCGACCAGCGGCGCAGTGTCGATACCGGACAGTTCTTCTTCACCCACGGAGAAGGCGACTACCGGAATGTCTTCGGCGCTGATGCCCTGGTTGCCCAGTTCCTTGTAGAACGGCACGTTGGCATCACCGTTGATGGTGGATACCACGGCGGTCTTCTTGCCCTGGCTGCCGAAAGATTTGACGTCGCTGACGATGGACTGCCAGTCGGAATGACCGAACGGGGTGTAGTTGATCATGATGTCTTTTTCCGGGATACCCTTGGCTTTCAGGTAGGCTTCCAGGATCTTGTTGGTGGTACGCGGATACACATAGTCGGTACCGGCCAGCACGAAGCGCTTCACGCCCAGGTCGTTGAGCAGATAGTCCACCGCGGGGATGGCCTGCTGGTTCGGCGCGGCGCCGGTGTAGAACACATTCTTGGAAGATTCTTCACCTTCATACTGTACCGGGTAGAACAGCAGGCCATTCAGCTCTTCCACTACCGGCAGTACCGATTTACGGGAAACGGAGGTCCAGCAACCAAAGATGACGTCCACGCCTTCCTTGGTGATCAGTTCACGGGTTTTTTCCGCGAACAGCGGCCAGTTGGAAGCCGGATCCACAACCACCGGTTCCAGTTTCTTGCCCATGACGCCACCCTTCTTGTTCTGTTCCTCGATCATCATCAGAACAGTATCTTTCAGCGTGGACTCACTGATAGCCATGGTGCCGGAGAGGGAATGAAGCACCCCTACCTTGATGGTGTCGGCGGCCATGACGGCACCGCTGTAGACAATGGCGCTTGAGGCGACAACGCCGGCGGCCAGTTTTTTCATGGATTTGGAAAAGCTCATGATGTTTCCCCTTGCGTTTGAAGTTGGTTTATCCCTGTCCTGAACTTCCTGTTTCATGCTGATACAGGCAAAAATGCCGGCAGCCTTTCGGTTGCTGACCTATCCCTCCGAAGTACCTTTTGAGTTGTCGACCGCCTGCAGCTGGCTGCGGGCATTGGCCTCGTGCAGCATGTGCACGGTTATCTTGCGTACTTCGTTACGGGATTCTTCAATGTGGGCGCGCAGTAATATCTGCGCCTGCTCCACGCGACGATGCAGGATGGCTTCCAGCACCGCCTGGTGTTCGTTGTAGGTGGCTTCCAGTCGTGGTGGTTTGGTGAAATCCAGGCGACGGATGATGCGCAGACGTTCGGTCAGATCCTGATGGATGCGCGCCATTTCCTTGTTGCCCGCGGCTTCCACCAGTTGCTCATGGAAGCGTTCATCCATGGCGCTCACCGTAGGGCCATGATCCAGTCGCTCTTCTTCAGGTACACACCACAGGGCTACCAGATCGTCCAGATTGCTCAGTTCAGTGCCTTGTTCGCAGAGTTTGCGCACCGCGGCGCATTCGAGAATGGTGCGCACGTCATACAGTTCTTCGAAATACTTGAAGTCGAAAGGCTTGACCTGCCAGCCGCTGCGGTAGAGCACATCTACGTAGAACTCACGTTGCAACCGGAACAGGGCTTCCCGGACCGGGGTGCGTGAAACGCCCATGCGCTCGGCGATTTCGTTCTCACTGAAACGGTCACCCGGCATCAGGCGGAAATCGAAAATGTCCTGCTTGAGTTGCAGATAGATTCGTTCAGCCAGGTTCTCGGTTTTCTTTGCGGCTCTGCTCATTATCGTTTCCGGAAATCCGTTCAGGCCGCATGGCCGGTGTTGATCACCAGTACCGGGTCTCCGGCATTGATGATGGCGCCGGGTTTGCAATGCAGACCGGTGACTGTTCCTGAGGCGTTGGCGACGATCTCGAATTCCATTTTCATGGCTTCCACAATCACCACGGTCTGGCCTTCCTCCACATCCGCACCTTCTTCCACCAGCAGCTTCCAGACGTTACCGCTGATTTCGGCGCTGATCAGGTGGCCGTCCACTTCGCCGATGTCGACCTTGCTGCCCAACATGGCGGATTCCACGGCGGCCTCTTCGTTCTGCCAGCGCGCCACTTCTTCGTGGTAGGCAGCGTCACGTTTTTCGTTGAACGCGGTAATGCTGTCGGCGTTCTCCGCCAGGAACCGGCGGTGTTCTGCCAGGCTGAATGGCTCTTCCGTGATCTCGATGTCCAAGTGGCCATGGCGGAAGGCGTCGCGCATTTCGGTCAGCTTTTCTTCGCTAACCGGGTAATAACGGACCTGATCGAAGAACTTCAGCAACCAGGGTTCGCCGTTCTTGAATTGCCTGTTTTTCAGGTGCTTGTTCCAGATTGGCAGGGTGCGGCCGACCAGCTGGTAACCGCCGGGCGAGTCCATGCCATAGATGCACATATAGACGCCACCAATGCCGACGGTGCCCTCTGCGGTGTAGGTCCGAGCCGGGTTGTACTTGGATGTCATCAGGCGGTGGCGTGGATCCACCGGTACCGCGCAGGGGGCACCGAGATAGACATCGCCCAGGCCCATGACCAGATAGCTGGCACTGAACAGGGTGTCGCGCACCTGTTCGATGGATTCCAGGCCGTTGATGCGGCGGATGAATTCCGCATTGCTGGGCAGCCAGGGCGCGTCACTGCGGATGGTTTCCTGATAGCGTTTCACGGCATCCAGAGTGGCGCTGTCTTCAAAGGCCATGGGCAGATGCAACACCCGTGACGTGACCACCATGTCATCGACGCTGCCGATGACCTGCTCACGTTCGAGCAGTTGCTTCACCAGCATCTGTTGATCAATCACCCGGGAATCGTAGTGCACCTGCAGGCTTCGCACCCCGGGGGACAATTCCAGGATGCCGCTCACCGGGCTGGCCCTGAGGTTTTCCATCAGGGCATGCACACGCATGCGCAGGGCCAGATCAAGCACGTTGTCGCCGTACTCGATGAGGATGTATTTGTCGCCGGCCTGGCGATAGACGATGCGTGGCACATGGCCACTGGCATCCAGCTCGGCGAGCATGGTGGCGGAGGTGAAGGTCTCACTGTGATCCTGGATCTGCGGATGCAGAACCGGGATCAGGCCCAGGTTTTCGATGGAAGCATCCTGGGCTTCCTCCAGCGCTTTTGCTTCGGCGGAACTGATCGGCGAGAAGCGAATGCTGTCTCCCGGTTTGAGCTGGCCCACTTTCCAGAGTTCCGCCTTGGCGATGGTCACCGGGCAGACAAAGCCGCCCAGACTGGGCCCGTCCTTGGTCAGGATGACCGGGAAATCACCGGTAAAGTTGATCGAGCCGATGGCGTATTCATTGTCGTGAACATTGGATGGGTGCAGTCCGGCTTCGCCGCCATTGGTGCGCGTCCAGCTGGGCTTGGGGCCGACCAGACGAATACCGAGACGGTTTGAGTTGTAGTGCACTTGCCAGTCGGCGTTGAAGAATTCTTCGATGGCTTCTTCGGTAAAAAAGTCCGGCGCGCCGTGGGGGCCATACAGAACCTTGATCTGCCATTGCTGGGGGTAGTCGGGAATCAGGCTGTCTTCAACGGGATGGGGATCGGCGACAGGCGCCGGTGTCGGGCATCCGGCCAGTTGCGGCTGGCAGATGGCGAGCACATCGCCCTTGCGCAGGGTGCGGCCACCGTGGCCGCCAAACTGTCCGAGAACAAAGGTGGATTTGCTGCCCAGATAATCGGGCACATCAATGCCGTTTCGAACAGCAATGTAGGTACGGCATCCGCTATCGACCTTGCCGGTTTTCAGGGTCTGGCCTGCCTTGACGTAAAGCGGCTGCCAGAACGCTACGGGCTGGCCATCCAGTTCGGCGTCGCAGTGGGCACCACCAAGGGCGACTACGGTATCGCAATGGAATTTCAGGCTGGGGCCCACCAGTGTCGCCTCCAGGCCGGCCGCACTGTCATGGTTGCCGACAATGCGGTTGGCGATGCGGAAGGCAGAGTCATCCATGGGGCCTGAGGGCGGCACGCCGATATCCCAGTAGCCGCTGCGACCTGGATAATCCTGTACCGTGGTGTAGGTGCCGGGCTCGAGGATTTCGAATGCCGTGGGGGCGAAAGTAAAGGTTTCCAGATAGCGGGTGGATACGGTGCCGGCAATGACATTGTCGTCTTGCAGGATCTGGCGCAGGTATTCCAGATTGGTGGCAATGCCGGACAGGCGTGTGGACGCCAGGGCCTCCTGCATGTGCTTCAGGGCCTCATGGCGATCACTGCCGTGGACAATCACCTTGGCCAGCATGGGATCGTAATGGGGGCTCACCAGGGTGCCGGTATCGATCCAGCTGTCCAGGCGAATGTTGTCCGGGAAGGAGACTTCGGTGAGTTCACCGGGGCTGGGCTGAAAATCCTTGAGCGCATCTTCGGCATAGATGCGCACTTCCATGGCCGCGCCCTGACAGGCGTGGCTGGCATCCAGGGGCGGGCGTTTGCCACCGGCAAGGTCCAGCATCCATTGCACCAGATCCACATCGAATACGGCTTCGGTCACGCCGTGTTCCACCTGCAAGCGAGTGTTCACTTCAAGGAAATAAAATTCGTCGCGCTCATCGTCGTAGATATATTCCACGGTGCCGGCAGAGCGGTATTTGACGGAACGGCCGAGGCGGGCCGCACTGTCATGCAGTTTTTCACGGGTCGCCTGGAGAAGATTCGGTGCCGGGGTTTCTTCCACCACTTTCTGGTTGCGCCGTTGCAGGGAGCATTCCCGCTCACCCAGTGCCAGTACCGAACCTTCGCCATCGCCAAAGATCTGTACTTCGATGTGACGGGCCCGAGCCACAAAGCGTTCGATGAATACACCGCTGTCGGAGAAGAAACTTTCCCCCAGGCGCTTCACGGATTCAAAAGCGGCAATCAGTTCTGCTTCGTCGTTGCAGCGTGACAAGCCAATGCCACCGCCACCGGCGGTGCTCTTCAGCATCACCGGATAGCCGATGTCGCTGGCAGCCTGTTTGGCTTCTTCCAGGCTTTGCAGCAGATCGGTGCCGGGCGCCAGAGGCACGCCGGCCTTTTCAGCCAGTGCCCGGGCTTCATGCTTGAGGCCAAATTCACGAAGCTGCTTCGGGGTCGGTCCCACAAAGGCAATGCCACTGGCCTCGCAGGCTTCTGCAAATTCGGCATTTTCAGAAAGAAAGCCATAGCCGGGGATGATGGCATCGGCGCCGGTGTCTCTGGCGGCCTGGAGAATCAGATCACTTTTCAGATAGCTCTCGGCCGCGGTCTGACCGCCCAGAGCCACGGCTTCATCCGCGGCACTGACATGCAGGCTGTTGCGGTCTGTGTCGGAATATACCGCCACGGACGCTATGCCCACCTGTTTCAGGGTGCGGCAGATACGTACGGCAATCTCACCCCGGTTGGCGATCAGGACTTTCTTCAGCATGGAACAGAACTCTCCTTGTTCAACCGGGCGATGTAATTGCGCCATCCGCCCAACCCGGTGATGTCGGTGGCGTCATCGATGGCCCAGGGTTCGCAGATAAACCCTTTCACCCAGCGACCATCTACGGTCTCCAGACTGCCGATACCCAGTGGGGCGGGGATCAAACCGACAAAGCTGCCAAAGTGCGCCACCGGCATTTGCCACAGTTCAATGGGAATGCTGTCGCCTGGTCCCTTTTCATTGCGGATCAGACCCGGCTTGGGCGGCACCGTGTTGGCCAGGGCATAGAGCTGGTAGCAGGGCGCGGTATGGGTGGCTTCCAGCAGCACGGCATCGCGTTCGGTGAGCTGGCTGTTGAGCGGCATGCCGGAGAGGTGGGCGCCAACCACGGCGACAGTAATGGTGTCTGCCGTGTCATCGTTGGCGGCCTTTGCTGTCGGCAAGGCAAGCATCTGCCCGGTGGCACCGGCCTGCCAGGGCAGGTGGTGCTGCCAGCGCTGCCCGAATTCGGCCAGCGCATGGTCCTGCCAGGCGGAGCCGATCAGGGTGATGCCGCCGGGCAGGCCGTCTTCACGGAATCCGCCGGGCAAGGCAAGGGCGCACATGTCCAGCAGGTTGACGAAGTTGGTCCAGGTGCCCAGTTGGCTGTTCAGGGTGATCGGATCTTCATTGACCGCGGCGCGGGTATAGATGCCGGGGGTGGTGGGCAGCAGCAGGGCATCCACCTGTGCCATCAATTGTTCGGACTGGCGTTTTAGTGTGGCCAGCTGATACTGGGCGCGGAAACTGTCGGCGGCGGTGATGCTGGCTGCGGGCTCGAGAATGTCACGGATCACGGGCAGCAGCGCATCCGGCTGTTCCTGTAGCAATGACTCCGTCACGGTAAAACGCTCTGCGACCCAGGGCCCCTGATACAGCAGCGCGGCGGCATCCTGCAGCACCATGGTGTCCAGCGGTACCAGCTCGGCAATTTCGCTCATGGCCGCCAGGTTGCGCTCCCACAACGCCTTGGCATGGCTGTCGCCAAACCAGGGGAGATCCTTGGGGATGCCCAGCTTCGGCCGTGCTGGCAGGCCATGGCTCTGCAGGCTTGGAGCAGCACGGCAATAGTCATCATCCGTATCGAACTGGCCGATGATGTCGTAGATGCTCAGAGCATCATTCACATCCAGGGCAAACACGCTGACGCAATCCAGGGTCCGGCAAGCGGGTACCACCCCTTTGGTGCTGACTGCGCCGCGGGTGGGTTTCAGTCCAACGGTATTGGTGAAGGCAGCAGGCACCCTGCCGGAGCCGGCGGTATCGGTGCCCAGGGCAAAGGGCACCAGCCCGGAGCTGACCGCCACGGCAGAGCCGGAGCTGGAGCCGCCACTGAGGTAATCCGGGTTGAACGGGTTGGGGGCTTCGCCGTAGGGCGAACGGGTGCCCACCAGGCCAGTGGCAAACTGGTCCAGATTGGTCTTGCCGACCACGATGGCGCCAGCTTCCCGCAGCAGACGCACGACCGTGGCATCTTCTTCGGGGGTGTAAGCGAAAGCCGGACAAGCGGCGGTGGTAGGCATGCCGGCCACGTCGATGTTGTCTTTCACGGCGAACGGAATGCCATAAAGCGGCAGCGAGGGGTCGGTCAGTGCTTCGGCCTGGGCAATCAGGGAGGACTCGTCGAGCAGGTGGATCCACAGGGCACGTTCGCTGTCGTGCAATGCGGTGGCCAAATGTTTCATCGCCTGCACCGGGGAGAGGTCTCCGCTGCGGTAGGCGGCCTGCCATTGTTGGAGAGTCCAGCCGATCATTTCGTTAGCACACCTGTTTGTATACAAGTTGGTATGCGTTCTTGTGCAAATCGGGTGCCAGATCGTTATGCGTTATTTAACGTATTGTTTTTACGGAAATTGACAGGCTTTCTGTTGTCATGAAAAACAGCATTGGCGAGGCTGGATGCGCCAACCTGAGGCGGCTGCGCCGCAACGGTGCATCGCGGCCGCCGTTGCCGGGAACGGGCTGGTGCAATGCCGCTGCAACAGTAACTGGCATTGCCGAAATCGATGGTGTGGAAAGCCCGATTCTATTTCCGCTGCAGTAGACATTTCGGCATGGTGATGTGGAGATCAGGTTTCAGCAGGAGGAAGCATCGTGACGCAACGTGCGCTGGTGGTAGAAGGCGGAGCCATGCGCGGCATTTTTGCCGCCGGGGTGCTGGATGCCTTCATCGAATGTGATTATCACGATTTCGATTTCGCGGTGGGCGTCTCGGCCGGCTCCACCAACCTGATCGGTTACCTGGCCGGCAATCACGGGCGCAGCAGGCAGATCATCACCGACCATGCCTGCCGTCCCGATTTCATCAACTGGCAACGTTTCATGGCTGGTGGTCATCTCTGTGATGTGCACTGGTTATGGCATCAGTCCCTGCAGGATGTGCCACTGGCGCTGGATCAGCACTGGCAGCGGGATGTGCCCCTGTGGGTGGTGACCACCTCAGTGGAGGAAGGGGCGCCGAAATACTTTCGCGCCGACCCGGACAATCTCAACGAGATCATGACCGCATCCTGTTCGATTCCTTTTGCCTACCGGGATTTCCCTGCTGTGCAGGGGCAGGCCATGACCGATGGCGGGCTGGCAGATTCCATTCCGGTGCGCTGGGCCTATGAGCAGGGTGCCCGCGAGATCACCGTGGTGTTGTCACGGCATCAGGGCTACCGGAAGAAACCCAGTGCCCTGACGCCCCTGATCAAGCCCTGGGTAAAAGACATGCCGGGGTTGTATGAGGCCATGCTGAAGCGCGCGGAAATTTATAATGATTCGCTGGACTTCATCGCCAACCCGCCATCCGATTGCCAGCTGCGGATCATTGCTCCCCAGGAGGATTTCCCGGTCAGCCGCCTGACGACCAACCCGAGCAAGCTGGAGGCAGGGTATCAGCAGGGGCATTGGGCTGGGTTACATGCGTTGGGGGTGGAAATAAAAGAAGCTTCGAGTTTTTAGGTCAGCAAGCTACAAGCTACAAGCTGCAACACGGGCTGGTTTGGAATGTGTCTGAAAGTATTGAGGCCGCGCTCAATGGTTTGGGCGCGGCCTGATATGTTGGAATTAATCATGGCATTTATGCCGCGTTGTAGCTTGCAGCTTGAGGCTTGTAGCTCAGTCGTCCGTTTGTTCGCATTTCCACGCCCAGGCATCCAGCTCGATATGCTCCAGGCCACGGAAGTGGCTTTCCATCATGAACTCGCGGCGGTCGCTGATTACGCCCACATTGCCGCCGGCCTTTTTAATCGCCTTTTTGATTTTTTTACTGGCATTGTTGTTAATCCAGGCGTCGCTGAAAATCATTCCCTGAAAGGTGCTGCCGGTGGAGATGGAGACTTCCCCTTTCTCTTCACAGCCTTGCGGAGCCTCACGCAGAATCAGCACCTTGTCGGCCTGGGCGGAAGCGGAGAGGGCGATCAGAAAAGCAACGATGGCAAAACGCATGACGGTGTTGATCCTTATTATTTTTCGCCGCAGGCAAGTCGGGCCTTGGCCACGTTTTCCTGCAAGTGTTTGGGATTGATGGTGCCAGCAATAATACTGCCCACGCCAGCTGTGCCAAGGATCTGGTTTAGACTTTCCTGAACCGGGTCGTCAATATTGTCGGCCAGATGACCGCTGGCAAAGGCTTTCTTTATCAGGATGCCCTTGTGGTGGGCGGCGGCATGTTCGATGACCGGCACTTCCTCGTCATGCTGCAGGTTAAAGGTGACCATGGCCACGTCCGCCTGCTCCAGGGTGGCAATGCCGCCGGCGACGGTTTTGGTCGACATGCCGGTGGCGCGAATCAGCCCGGCCTTTTTTAGATCGTTGAGTGCTTCCAGGGTGCCCTGCTCGATAATGGCCATGTCATTGCCGTCAGAGTGGATCAGCACGCAATCCAGATAATCCGTGTTCAGTCGCTTGAGGCTGCGCTCTACTGACGTGCGCACATGCTCAGGGGAAAAATCAAAATGACTCTCGCCGCTGTCATTATCAAATTCCTCACCCACCTTGGTGACGATAATCCAGTCCTGGCGTTGTCTCAGCAGCTGACCAAGACGAACTTCACTATGGCCATAGGCGGGAGCGGTATCGATCAGGTTGATGTCTAGGTCACGGGCCTGGGCCAGCAGCTCGGTAACGGCCTGGTCATCGGGAATGGTAAAGCCATTCGGGTATTTCACCCCTTTATCGCGGCCAATCTTCACCGTGCCAAGGCCGAGGGCGCTGACGATCAAACCGGTGTTGCCCAACGGGCGTATGAAAGACATGAAGGCTCCTTAGCTGCAAGCTACAAGCTTCAAGCTGCAAGGCGCGGTTTCGGTCATCTGGTCTGGCAGGCCGTGCCCGCGACCGTTATAAGCAACCAGCGCGGAGCAAATAACCTGTCAGATCCAGAGAACACTGCCTCGTGTTGCAGCTTGAAGCTTGTAGCTTGCAGCTGAATATTTAAAAACAACGATGCCAGTACGGCACACCCATGGGCGCCTGTTTCAATTCCGCCGGCAGCGTCATTGGCTCGCCCGGTTGCAGGCCGTGTTCTTTCACCAGGGCCATCACCCGGTCGCCCAGATCCGGGGCCAGGGTGAGCTTGGTGGGCCAGGTGATGATCAGGTTCCTGTCGCGGCGGGCGTAGGCGTTGTCCGGTTTTACCAGACTCTGCTGTTTCGGCTCGGCGCGTACCACGTCCAGGGTGGCCAGTTGTGCCTTGCTGAAATCGAGCCAGGGAAACAGCTTGTCCAGTTCGGCGAGGCCGGCGGCCAGTTGTTCCTCGTCGCTGCGCTCCACCCCCTGTTCGGCCAGATCGCCACCCAGATACCAGACTGTCTTGCCGTCCGGACAATCGTGGGTGGTGACGGTGAGAACGGGTTTGTTGCTGGTGCCGACGCAGTGCGCGTAAAGGCGGTGGCCCAGATCGTGTTTGACCAGCAACATTTTCAGCGGGCGCAGCTGGCTGTGTTCGTCTTCCAGCAGGTGGGCCTTGTGGGCCTGCTCGAGCAAGCCCGGGTTGCCATTACCGGCAGCCAGAAGCGTCATCGCCGGTTCAATGCGCACACCGTTCACGGTGGCGCTGGCCAGCCCCTCGGCATTCCATTCCAGTGTGTCGCTGGCGGGATCGAAGGCCAGCAGCCGTTCGCGCACCGGGACACTGAGGGTGTCGATCAGGGATTCGGTGTTGATCACCAGGTCGTCCAGCTTGTAGACGTTGCCCTTGAAGGCCTTGTCGGCCAGAGCCGACGGGAAGTCTGTCCGCTTCAGTTTTTCAATGCGGCCACGCAGCATCTTGCTGGCGAAGAAGTTGGTCATCCGGGAGGCCACGGAGCCACTGGACCACATGTGTTGGGTATCGCTCAGCACCTTCAGGTTGCGCAGGTCCACCGGGTCTTCACCGGCCATGGCGGCACGCCAGCGGTCCGGCATGGCGGCAATGGATTCCGACTCGCTGGACAGCGAGCCGCTGAGGGCATACTTGAGGCCGCCGTGGATGATGCCCTGGCTGGCCAGGGTCTGGTCGCCGCCGAGGCTGGCGGTTTCCAGCAGCAGGCATTGGTAGCCGGCCGCGTTGAGGCGATTGATCAGCCACAGCCCGGCGATACCGCCACCAAAAATCAGTACATCAGGTTTCAGAGTCGGGTTGCTCATGGAACACCATCGTTGAACAGTGCGGCTATGCTAGCATAGTCGGGTCGGGCGTCAGCCGTCCGGCCCCCGACGTCCGACACAAAAGAATCTATGCGAACCTTCTACTCCGCCCTCTGGTACTTGCTGCTTCCCTTTCTGTTCCTGCGCCTGTGGCTGCGCGGCCGACAGGCGCCGGCCTATCGCCAACGCTGGACTGAGCGGATGGCCTGGGGGTATCGCCCCGGCACCCTGAAAAACAGCCTCTGGGTACATGCGGTGTCGGTGGGCGAAACCCTGGCGGCAGCGCCCCTGATCGAGCGTCTGCTTGCGGATCACCCGGGCACGCCATTGTTGGTAACCACCACCACCCCAACGGGGTCGGAACGGGTCAAGGCGCTGTTCGGTGAGCGGGTGACCCACGTCTATTGTCCCTGGGAAGTGCCGGGTGCGCTGAGTCGCTTTATGAAGGCCTTTGACCCGCAGTTGGTGGTGGTGCTGGAAACCGAGTTGTGGCCTAACCTGTGTGCCGCGGTAAAACGTCACGGCGCCAGACTCATGCTGATGAACGGGCGCCTGTCAGAGAAGAGCTACCGGGGCTACAGCAAGCTGCCACGGCTGGTGCGGCCAATGATGGCGCAATTCGATGCGCTGGCGGTACAGACGCCGGTGGAAGCAGAGCGTTATGTGGCGCTGGGCGCCTGGCCGGAACGGGTACATGCCATCGGCAGTGTGAAGTTCGACATGACCCTGGATCAGGCGCTGCGCGACAAGGCGGCCACATTGCGTACCGACATGGGAGCGCGCCCGGTGTGGATCGCGGCCAGCACCCATCCTGGTGAAGACGAACCGGTGCTGGCGGCCCATCAGCAGGTGCTGGCGAGCCAGCCTGATGCCTTGCTGGTTCTGGTGCCCCGTCATCCTGAACGCTTCAATGATGTGGCCAGCCTGATCCGCCAGCAGGGTCTGAGCGTGGCCCGGCGCAGCGCTGCGCAATCGCCCGCCGGAGTGCAGGTCTATCTGGCGGACACCATGGGCGAACTGCTGATGCTGTTCGGCGCCGCGGACCTCGCCTTCGTGGGAGGCTCACTGGTGCCGGTGGGTGGGCACAACCTGCTCGAACCCGCCGCCTGGGAGAAACCGGTGCTTACCGGCCCGCACTTGCACAACTTCACCGCCATTTCGCAACTGCTTGATGACGCCGGCGGACTGTCGGTGGTCAACAATGCTGATGAATTGGCTGCGACCCTGTTGGCGCTGTTCGGTGATGCCGAGCGTTGCCGTCAACAGGGACAGGCCGCCGCTGCGGTGGTGGAAGCGAACCGGGGGGCGCTTGAGAAAGGGCTGCTGTTAATCAGTGAACAGTTAACAGTGAATAGTTAACAGCGCGCGGGTTGGGGTGGTTGGGTGCTGCGAGGTGCCGGGCCGCGCTCATGGGGTTGGTGGGGTGTGCCTTTCGAAACTTGCTTCTCGTTACTTGCTACTCTCCATAAGCAAGAGGCCGCGCCCGGTGTCCGGGCGCGGCCTCTTTGCATTCAGTTAACTCAGGCGCTGCACGCGCACTGTTAACTATTCACTGTTAATTGTTAACTGCATTCTCCTGCATTTTTTCCTCACTCTTGCCTTCCAGGTCCGGCGCGTAGAGGTTCAGGGTCTCGGTGGGGGAGAGCCACTGGTTGACGGCGGCCAGGTCGCCTTGTTGCAGGTCGCCGGTGCTGGATTTCAGGGTCAGGGAATCGACGATGTAATCGTAACGGGCGTTGGCGTAGTCGCGTTCGGCGGCGAACAGGGCGCGCTGGGCGTTGAGCACGTCTACCACGTTACGGGTGCCCACTTCATAGCCGGACTGGGTGGCGTCCAGGGCGGAGCGGGTGGAGCGGATGGCCTGTTCGCGGGCTTTAATGCGCAGGGCATCCGCTTCTACGGTGCGGTAGGCATTGCGGGTTTGCTGTACTGCGTTACGCAGGGTCTGGTCGTACTGGTAGTCGGCAGCGTCGGCGCGCAGGTAGGCTTCCTTGCGGCGACTGTTCAGGCCGCCACCCTGGAATAGCGGCATACTCACCTCGATACCAATCTGGCGGGTGTCGGTGCTGTTCAGGCCGCTGCCAGCACCGGTCAGCGCCGGGTCATCATCCGGGTACAGGTTGGAATTCTGATACTGCGCCACCAGCTGTACTTGCGGCATCATGGTGCCGAGCTGGCGCTTGGCCGTGTTCTCGGTCAGTTCGGTGTTATAGCGGGCGGCACGGACCTGTGGGTTCTCTGCCTTGGCCTTCTCGATCCAGTCATCCATGGCGGCGGGCTGGGGGCCTTCCATGGGCAGCTCTTCCTGCAGCTCGGAGAGGGTTTCCCACTGCTGGCCGGTGAGGGTTTCCAGCTGGTCACGGGCAATTTCGTATTGCTGGCGGGCCACGATCAGGTTGACCTGGGTGAGGTCGTAGGTGGCCTGGGCTTCTTCCACATCGGTGGCGGGCACCAGCCCCACATCAAAGCGTTCCTGGGTCTGTTCCAGCTGACGGCCAATGGCTTTCTCTTCGGCCTTGGCAGACACCCAGGTGTCCCAGGCGCGCAGCACACCGAAATAGCCCTGAGCCACCCGCAGAACGAAATCCTGGCGGGCCTGCTGGAAATTCGCGTGGGCAATATCGGTGCTGTTCTTGGCTTCCTTGTAGCCGTACCAGGCATCCACGCGGAACAATGGCTGCGCCAGGGTTACGGTAGTGACTTCGCTTTCATAGCTCTCATCAAAGTTGAGATCCTTGATTTCGCGCTCGTTGTCATAGACGCCATAGCTGGCGTTCACGCTCGGGAAGAGTGCCGCACGCCCCTGCACCAGAAGCTGCTGGTCGGCGCTCCAGTTCATCCGTGCGGCCTGCCAGGTGCCGTCATAGCTCCAGGCGGCGTTGGCCACATCGACCAGATCGGCGGCATTTACGGAGCTGGCCAGGGCGGTCAGCATGAATACAAGGGTCTTGCTGGGGCTGCGCTTCATTCCGGGGCACTCTTTCCTGTCGTTGTCAGCCAATTATAGTACCGGCTGGTTTAGAAATTAATAGTGGCTTTTGCGGGCCGGTCATGCGGTTGTTTGGCCAATGGGCGCTGGCGTATAGTGTCCAGCCATTCCTGTCTGTACCTTTATTTCTGGAGGCCGACGTGCCAGACGATCAGCGCCCCATCGCGGCTACTGCCATCGATGAATCCTGTCAGCCCATTGCCGGGTCCCGAAAAATCTATGTGACCGGTTCCCGCGAGGACATCCGTGTGCCCATGCGCGAGATCCGCCAGGATCCGACACCACTGGCGGATGGAAAGTTCGAGGATAACCCGCCGGTGACGGTTTACGATACCTCGGGGCCTTATACTGATCCGGATGTGCAGATCGATGTCCGCAAAGGCTTGTCGCCAATTCGTCTGAACTGGATTCAGGATCGCAATGATACCGAGGAATTGTCCGGTCTGACCAGTGAATATGGGCGCAAGCGGGCGGCGGATGTGAAAGTGGCCGGACTTCGCTTCGAGCATGTGCGTACCCCGCTGCGTGCCAAACCGGGGCAGAATGTCTCCCAGATGCATTATGCCCGTCAGGGCATCATCACCCCGGAAATGGAATTCGTGGCGATCCGCGAAAACCAGCGCCTGCAGGAGCAGCGCGCGGCGGGCTTGCCTGCGAGCCAGCATCCCGGGCAAAGCTTTGGCGCTGCCATTCCGGCTGAGATCACCCCGGAATTCGTCCGTGACGAAGTGGCCCGCGGCCGTGCGGTGATTCCGGTGAACATCAACCACCCGGAAATCGAGCCGATGATCATCGGCCGTAACTTCCTCACCAAGATCAACGCCAATATCGGCAACTCGGCGGTGACCTCTTCCATTGAGGAAGAAGTGTCCAAGATGACCTGGGCCACCCGCTGGGGCGGCGATACCGTGATGGACCTGTCCACCGGCGACAATATTCATGAAACCCGCGAGTGGATCCTGCGCAACTCCCCGGTGCCGATCGGTACTGTGCCGATCTATCAGGCGCTGGAGAAGGTTAATGGCATCGCTGAAGACCTGACCTGGGAAATCTTCCGTGACACCCTGATCGAGCAGGCGGAGCAGGGGGTGAGCTACTTCACCATCCACGCTGGCGTACTGCTGCGTTACGTGCCCATGACCGCCAACCGGGTCACCGGTATCGTTTCCCGTGGTGGCTCGATCATGGCCAAGTGGTGTCTGGCGCATCACAAGGAGAACTTCCTCTACACCCATTTCGAGGACATCTGCGAGATCATGAAGGCCTATGATGTGACCTTCAGTCTCGGCGATGGCCTGCGTCCCGGCTCCATTGCCGACGCCAACGACGAAGCCCAGTTCAGCGAACTGCGTACCCTGGGTGAGCTCACCAAGATCGCCTGGAAGCATGATGTGCAGGTGATGATCGAAGGCCCCGGCCATGTGCCCATGCACATGATCAAGGCCAACATGGATGAGCAGCTGGAGCACTGTGGTGAAGCGCCGTTCTACACCCTGGGCCCGCTGACTATTGATGTGTCTCCCGGTTATGACCACATCTCCAGTGCCATCGGTGCGGCCATGATCGGCTGGTACGGCACGGCCATGCTCTGCTATGTGACCCCGAAGGAACATCTGGGCCTGCCCAACCGGGAGGACGTGAAAGAAGGCATCATCGCCTACAAGATCGCCGCCCACGCCGCAGATCTGGCCAAGGGGCATCCTGGTGCGCAGATTCGTGACAACGCCCTGTCCAAGGCGCGTTTCGAGTTCCGCTGGGAAGACCAGTTCAATCTGGGCCTGGATCCGGATCGTGCCCGCCAGTTCCACGATGAGACCCTGCCCAAGCAGGCTCACAAGGTGGCTCACTTCTGCTCCATGTGTGGTCCCAAGTTCTGCTCCATGAAAATCAGCCAGGAAGTGCGCGAGACCTACGGCGACGGTAACGCCCAGGTGCAGCAGGCGGATGCGGAAGCCGGCATGGAAGAAAAGTCACGGGAATTCCGCGAGCAGGGCAGTGCCCTGTATCACAAAGCCAATGACTGATATCGAGCCGCGCTTCAATCAGCAGGATGTGGAAGTCCTGGAGCGGGAAACCCCGTTCCAGGGCTTCTTCAGGGTGGATGCCCTGACCCTGCGTCACCGTCAATATGAGGGGGGCTGGGGCAAGCCGATTCGCCGTGAATTGTTTGTGCGTCCGCGGGCGGCGGCAGTCTTGCCCTATGATCCGCTGCGCGGCGAGATTCTGCTGGTGGAACAGTTTCGTGTCGGCGCGCTGGAGTGGCGGGACTCGCCCTGGTGCCTGGAGCTGATTGCGGGTCTGGCGGACAAGGAAGGCGAAAGCCCGGAAGACCTGATTCGCCGCGAGGCGGTGGAAGAGGGTGGTCTGACCCTGGGGGCCATGGAAACCGTGGCGCACTATATGCCGAGCCCGGGGGGCACCGACGAGCGACTGCACGTGTTCATCGGCCAGGCTGACCTGGAAGGTGCCGGCGGCATCTTTGGCTGCCCGGAAGAGGGCGAAGATATCCGCGCCCTGACCGTGCCGGTGGGGCAGATTCCCGAGTTGCTCACCTCTGGCAGGGTGGACAATGCCGCCAGCCTGATCGCCCTGCAGTGGTTGTTGCTGCACCGGGCAGAACTGGATGCGCGCTGGAGCAAGGCGTGAGCCGTCGCGGCCGCTATCAGGTGGACTTTCGCGCACTGATGACCCAGTGCGAGGAAAACTATGCGCGCATGATGCCGCTGATGAAGGCATTGGGCGACAGGGATAGTCTGGCGGTGGAGCTGGGCCATGAACGCCACCCCCACACTCTTAACTTGCGTGTGCTGGAGCGCTCTCCCTATACCACTACGGTGCGGCTGGAAGATCAGGAGTTGCTGGCGGTGCTGCCGGCCTCGCGTCTGACCGTGCGCCTCTACCATGATGCGCGCCTCGCCGAAGTCACCGAGGCGCGCCCCTTTCGGCGGGTCAATGCCCGTTACTCCTACCCCAATCGCAACATGCACCAGCGTGATGAGAAGGCGCAGTGGAACCGGTTTCTGGCCGAATGGCTGCGCCATGTGCATGACCACGGCCGTGATGCCGGCGCCCAGTGGCGTCAGCAGGTTTCCGGCTCTGACACGGATTGACCTGCTGAGCAACCACTAGCAGTATCATTTGTGGAGAATTGGTAACCATTTCAGGGTATGCGTCTTGGTGCCTAGAAATGTGACATCATCTTGGTTATAAGAAGAATGTATTGGTCGTAAAAGCGGCCGGAAGGCGTAACGGGGACGCCAGGGAGGGTTGGCCTCCCCCATCAATGGAATAAGAGCATGGTCACGGGAGTGGGGATTTGACGCAGCAGTTGCAGCCCCTTCGAATTGTGCAGTTGTCCGACTGCCACTTGTTTGCCGATGTCAGTGGCAAGCTGTTGGGCCTCAATACCCAGTTCAGCCTGGACAAGGTACTGGATCTGATCCGCAAGGAGCAGCCGGATCCGGACCTGATTCTGGCTACCGGGGATCTGTCCCAGGATGCTTCCTTTGAATCGTATCAGCGACTGGATGATGCCCTGAGCACCTTCCAGGTGCCGGTATATTGGCTGGAAGGCAATCACGACAAGCCGGCGCCGATGCTGGAAGCCCTGCATGCCCAGCGGGATCGCATGAGTCCCTGTGTACTTGAGCAGGGCGCCTGGACCATTGTCATGCTGGATTCCACCATTCCCGGTGAAGTGCCCGGCGAATTGTTTGATGAAGATCTGAAGTTCCTGGATGACGCCCTGCATAATGCCAGGGGCGAGCATCTGATGGTGTGTTTGCACCACCATCCAGTTCCCATGGACTGCGCCTGGCTGGATACCCAGCTGGTGGGCAGCGCCGACAAGTTTTTCGACGTAATTGACCGTCATCCCAAGGTGCGCGCCATCATCTGGGGGCATGTGCACCAGGAATATGACAGCACCCGCAATGGGGTTCGCCTGATGGCGGTGCCCAGTACCTGTGTGCAGTTCAAGCCCGGCAGTGAAGACTTCGCCGTGGACGATGCCAACCCCGGCTACCGCTGGCTGGATCTCCACCCTGACGGCCGCATCGACACCGGCGTCAGCCGGGTGGAAGGCATCACCTTTGAGGTGGACTTCTCGGTCAAGGGCTACTGAACGGCAGTTAATAGTTAATAGTTAACATGAATAGCGTCGCGTTATCGCGCTATGTGATCTGAAAGGATGGAGGCCGCGCCCAGAGGTTGGGCGCGGCCTCATGCCTTTAAAAACAATGGAAAAACCCGATAAAGCTTGACAGGGTGTGCCGGTCGGGCAGCCTTGTTCACTGTTCACTGTTCACTGTTCACTGTTCACTGTTCACTGTTCACTGTTCACTGTTCACTGTTCACTGTTCACTGTTCACTGTTCACTGTTCACTGTTCACTGTTCACTGTTGCGGATGCGATCTCATGGCGCCAGAAACTTCTCTGCTCTACATTCATGGCTTCAACAGCTCCCCCGCGTCCCACAAGGCCGGCCTGCTTCGCGAGGTGTTTGAGCAGGCCGGTTGTCCGGAGCGGTTGATTACGCCGGCGCTGCCGCCGTCACCGCGGCAGGCCATGGCAGAGCTGGATGCGGCGATTGCCTCCGCCGGACCTGTGGCCTTGCTGGGGTCTTCGCTGGGCGGTTTCTATGCCACCTGGCTGGCGGAACATCATGATCTAAAGGCGGTGGTAGTGAATCCGGCGGTTCGTCCGTGGCTACTACTGGACAAATACACAGGTATCCAGCATAACTATCACACCGGCGAGGCGTGGGAGTTTGATCCCGCCTGGATTGATGTGCTCAAGCGCTACGAAGTGCCGGCCATCAGCAAACCGGAAAACCTGCTGCTGCTGACCCAGACCGGGGATGAAACACTGAACTGGGAAGATGGCTGGGACTATTATGGCGACTGTCACCGCTATTGCGGCTTGGGTGGAAGCCATGGCTTTGATAACTTTGACGCCTTTATACCGCTGATACTGCGGTTTTGTGGCCTGGAAATACACGCTGGAGGCCAGACGCCGAACGCCTGACGTACCTGTTTGCGTCTGGCGTCGGGCATCATGCGTCCGGCGCTTTTGGGAAATTTATGACCAATAATTATACGTCCGAAAATATTGAAGTTTTGTCGGGCTTGGAGCCGGTGCGCAAGCGCCCCGGCATGTACACCGATACCACCCGCCCCAACCATCTTGCCCAGGAAGTGATCGACAACTCCGTCGATGAAGCCCTGGCCGGGCATGCCAAATCCATCAAGGTCACCCTGTTCAAGGACGGTGGCGTGGAAGTGGAGGATGATGGCCGTGGCATGCCGGTGGATATGCATCCCGTGCAGAAGAAGCCCGGTGTGGAAGTGATCCTGTCCACCCTGCATGCGGGCGGCAAGTTCTCCAACAATAACTACCAGTTCAGCGGCGGTCTGCACGGTGTGGGTGTGTCCGTGGTGAACGCGCTGTCCACCAAGCTGGAAGTGCTGGTCAAACGTGACGGCCAGCTGCATCGCATCGAGTTTGGTGACGGTGAAAAGCGCAGCGAGCTGGAAGTTATCGACACGGTGGGCAAGCGCAATACCGGTACCATCCTGCGCTTCTGGCCTGATCCGTCCTACTTTGATTCGCCGAAGATTTCCGTTTCCCGCCTCAAGCATCTGCTGCGCGCCAAGGCAGTGCTGTGTCCTGGCCTGAAAGTCATTCTGGAAAACCAGATCAACGGTGAGACCGAGACCTGGCAGTTTGAAGATGGCCTGATCGAGTACCTGCTGGAATCTGCTACCGGCTGGGAGCGGGTGCCGGAAGAGCCGTTCAACGGTGCCATGAGTGCGGAAACCGAAGCCGTGGACTGGGCCGTGATGTGGCTGCCGGAAGGTGGCGAGCTGGTTCAGGAATCCTACGTCAACCTGATTCCCACCGCCCAGGGTGGCACCCATGTGAATGGCCTGCGTTCCGGCTTGCTGGATGCCATGCGCGAATTCTGCGAATTCCGTAACCTGCTGCCGCGGGGCGTGAAGCTGACCCCGGAGGATATCTGGGATCGTGCTGCCTACGTGCTCAGCGTGAAGATGCAGGATCCGCAGTTTGCCGGCCAGACCAAGGAACGACTCAGTTCCCGCCAGACGGCCGCCTTTGTCTCCGGTGTGGTAAAAGACGCCTTCTCCCTGTGGCTGAACCAGCACACCGATGAAGCCGAGAAGCTCGCGGACCTGTGTATCAATAATGCCCAGAAGCGTCTGCGTGCGGCCAAGAAAGTCACCCGTAAAAAAGTCACCAGCGGTCCGGCCTTGCCTGGCAAGCTGGCGGACTGCACCAGCGATGATCCGGCCCAGAGTGAGATCTTCCTGGTGGAAGGGGATTCCGCCGGGGGGTCTGCCAAGCAGGCCCGCGAGCGGGTCTTCCAGGCCATCATGCCGCTGCGCGGCAAGATCATGAATACCTGGGAAGTGGACTCCAACGAGGTCTTGGGCAGCCAGGAAATTCACGACATTGCCGTGGCCCTGGGGATCGAGCCAGGCTCCGATGATTTGAGTGGTCTGCGCTATGGCAAGGTCTGCATCCTCGCCGATGCGGACTCCGACGGTCTGCACATTGCCACCCTGATTTGCGCCCTGTTCCTGCGTCACTTCCCGGCCCTGGTAAAACACGGCCACGTGTTCGTGGCCATGCCTCCCCTGTACCGCATTGATGTGGGCAAGGATGTGTACTACGCCCTCGACAAGGACGAGCGCGACGGTGTGCTGGATCGCATCAAGGCGGAAAAGAAGCGTGGCAAGGTCAATGTGACCCGCTTCAAGGGTCTGGGTGAGATGAATCCGCTGCAGCTTCGTGAAACCACCATGGCCCCGGACACCCGCCGCCTGGTGCGCCTGTCCATCAGTAGCGACGACGAGACCCATCAACTGATGGACATGCTGCTGAGCAAGAAGCGCGCCTCGGACCGCAAGACCTGGCTGGAAACCAAGGGCAATCTGGCTGAAGTGTGAGACGCCGAACGCGGGATGCCGGGCGCTAACCGTCTGGTGCGGGCGACGAGATTGAAGTTTAAAAACATACGGGAATAAACCGGGCGTTTGATGGCGCCAGCGTTTGCGGATTCACTCCGCCAAGCGTCTGGCGTCTGGCATCAGGCGTCCAGCTACGAGCTAGCGAGTACCTATGGCTGACGAATTTGAAAGTTTTCCCCTGAGGGAATACACCGAAAAAGCGTACCTGGATTATTCCATGTACGTGATTCTTGACCGGGCGTTGCCGAATATCGGTGACGGTCTCAAGCCGGTGCAGCGGCGTATTGTCTACGCCATGAGCGAGCTGGGCCTGAAGGCCACCGCCAAGTACAAGAAATCTGCCCGTACCGTGGGTGACGTGCTGGGTAAGTACCACCCTCACGGTGACTCCGCCTGTTATGAAGCCATGGTGCTGATGGCGCAGCCGTTCAGTTATCGCTATCCACTGGTGGATGGGCAGGGTAACTGGGGGAGTGCCGATGATCCCAAGTCCTTCGCCGCCATGCGTTATACCGAATCCAAGCTGGCTCCCTATGCGGAAGTGCTGCTGTCGGAACTGGGTCAGGGCACTGTGGAATGGGTGCCGAACTTTGACGGCACCATGGAAGAGCCCAAGCTGCTGCCGGCGCGCCTGCCCAATGTGCTGCTCAATGGCACCACCGGTATCGCGGTGGGCATGAGCACGGATATTCCGCCGCACAACCTGCGGGAAGTGGCCAACGCCTGTATCCATCTGCTGAAAGATCCCGGTGCCTCACTGGATGACCTGATGCAGTACATCCAGGGGCCGGATTTCCCCACCGAAGCGGAAGTGATTACCTCCCAGAACGACATCATCCGCATGTACGCGGAGGGCAAGGGCTCTCTCAAGCAGCGCGCGGTTTATGAGCGTGAGGAAGGCGATATCGTCGTCACCGCACTGCCTTACCAGGTGTCCGGGGCCAAGGTGCTGGAACAGATCGCGGATCAGATGAACAAGAAGAAGCTGCCCATGGTCAGCGATCTTCGTGATGAGTCTGATCATGAGAATCCGACGCGTCTGGTGATTACGCCCCGTTCCAACCGGGTGGATGTGGAACAGTTGATGAGTCACCTGTTCGCCACCACGGATCTGGAAAAGAATTACCGGGTCAACCTGAACATGATCGGCATTGATGGCCGGCCGCAGGTGAAGAGCCTGGATACCATTCTCAACGAATGGCTGCAGTTCCGCATGGTCACCGTGCGTCGCCGTCTTCAGCACCGTCTCGACAAGGTGCTCGATCGCCTGCATATCCTGGAAGGTCTGCTGGTCGCCTTCCTCAATATTGATGAAGTGATTCACATCATCCGTACCGAAGATGCTCCCAAGCCGGTGCTGATGGAACGCTTCGGTATTTCCGACCGTCAGGCCGAAGCCATCCTCGAATTGAAATTGCGCCACCTGGCCAAGCTCGAGGAAATGAAGATCCGTGGTGAGCAGGACGAGCTCAACGAAGAGCGCGAAAAGCTGGAAGCCACGCTGGCCTCCACCGCCAAAATGAAAAAGCTGGTGGCCAAAGAGCTGAAGGAAGACGCCGAGAAATACGGCGACGATCGTCGTTCCCCGCTGGTGGAGCGTGACGATGCCAAGGCCCTGGATGAAACCGATCTGGTCAGCGCCGATCCGGTCACCGTGGTGCTGTCCGAGAAGGGCTGGGTGCGTGCCGCCAAGGGCCACGATGTGGATGTGGTGGGCCTGAGCTACAAGGCCGGTGACAAATACAAGGCGTCCGCCAAGGGCAAATCCAATCAACCGGTGTGCTTCCTGGACAGTACCGGGCGCAGTTACTCCCTGCTTGCCCACACCCTGCCCAGTGCGCGCGGTCAGGGTGAACCCCTGTCCGGACGGGTGAGTCCACCTTCCGGGGCCAGTTTCATGGCAGCGGTCATGGGCAAGGAAAAGGATGCCTACCTGATGAGTACCGATGCCGGTTACGGTTTTGTGGTGCGCTACGGGGATCTGCTGGCCAACAAGAAGGCGGGCAAGACGGTATTGAGCGTGCCCAAGGGCGGTCGGGTACTACCTCCCCAGGCCATTGCCAGCACCGCGGAGGATCTGATTGCACTGGTTTCCAACGAAGGGCGCCTGTTGGTGTTCCCGGTGAAGGAACTGCCGGAAATGATGCGCGGCAAGGGTAACAAGATGATGTCCATTCCTTCCGCGCGAGTGCTGGCTCGTGAAGAGTTTGTCCAGGATGTACAGGTGGTTGGCCCGCAGGATGCATTGACCATCTATGCGGGCAAGCGTCACCTGACGCTCAAGCCGTCCGATCTGGAGCATTACTACGGTGAGCGGGGCCGCCGTGGCGCCAAGTTGCCGCGGGGCTTCCAGAACGTGGACAGCATGGCGGTGGAACGCAAGGAAAGTGAGTGAAGGCTGCCGGCCTGGCCGGGCCGGCAGTGATGCCGTAATACACGCCGCCAGAGGCGCGAGGGAAGGGTAATGGTCAGGGGTGTCACAACCGTCTTGTTGTTGCTGGTCAACACGCTGGTGTTGATTGGTCCGATGATGCTCGTGGCACTGCTCAAGCTGTTACCCGGCGCGGCCTGGCGGCGCTTCTGTTCGCGCCTGGTGATGTGGATCGCCGAAACCTGGGCGGAAATCTGCAAGGCCATCTTTGCACTGATGACGCCCACTCACTGGGATATTCGCGGGGTGGAGAGCCTGCGCCAGGATACTTCCTATCTGGTGGTCAGCAATCACCAGTCCTGGGTGGATATTCCCGCCCTGGTGGAAACCTTCAACCGCAAGACCCCCTACTTCAAATTCTTCCTCAAGAAAGAACTGATCTGGGTGCCCTTCCTGGGGCTGGCTTTCTGGGCGCTGGATTACCCCTTCATGAAGCGCTACAGCAAGGCGGTGCTGGACAAGCATCCCGAGCTCAAGGGCAAGGATCTGGAAATCACTCGCCGCGCCTGTGAGAAGTTCGCTGGCATACCGGTAACGGTGGTCAATTTTCTGGAGGGGACCCGTTTCACTCCCGCCAAACAGCAGGCCCAGCAATCGTCCTACAGTCATCTGCTCAAACCCAAGGCAGGCGGTGTGGCGTTCGTGATGGCGGCGCTGGGGTATAACCTGGATGCCTTGCTGGATGTGACCATCGTCTACCCGGAAGGCAAGCCGCCGGGGTTCTGGGCGCTGCTCAGCGGACGCGTGAGTCGTGTGGTGGTGGATGTGAAAACCCGGCCACTGGATCCAGCCCTGTGGCGTAGTGACTATCAAGAAGATCCGGCATTCCGGGCTGAAGTGCAGCAGTGGGTCAGTGATCTCTGGGCGGAGAAAGACCAGCGGATCACCGACCTCAAGGCGGAGCCGGGTGGATCAGAATCCCAGTGACAGGGCCACGTAGGGGCCGCCCATATCCAGATCCGTGGTCAACCGGCTGACGTTGTCCAGATTGAGATTGATCTGGCTGTAACCCACCTCCACGCCGAGCAGAAAATCCGAGCGCCATCCCACCCGCACGTTGTAATCATTCATGCTTGAGCCGTTGTACTTGATGCCATTCAGCTCGCCGCCCAGATAGGCGCCCGTGGAAGGGATGTCGAAGCGCACAGCGCCGTGGGCCATGGGCAGCATTTCATCAATATTCAGCCGGGAGTCCGCTATGATGCTGGTGAGACGGACATAGCCGTCGATCTGGCGGATGGTCAGGCCCACGTCCAGCTTCAGGCTGGTATCGATGGGCGTGTAGTAGAGCGTCCCTTCGAGCATTTCCAGCTCCAGCTCACTGTCCACCCGGGTGCTGGCCACGTAGGGCTTGTCGTTGAAGATGAAGGTGCGCTGCAGGCGGTTGCTGGCGGATTCATACAAGTCAAAGTAACGTGCGCGGACATTGGGAATCAGCGGAACCGGGTGCTCAATGCCCAGCCAGATCACGCTCTGATCGGCCTGCCCCATGCCCAGATCCTCTTCCACATCCACGTTGGCAGGGCCGGAGGAAACGGTGCCCTTGAAGTCGGTATTCCAGTTGTAGCCGCCGCCGTAGATATTCAGGCCGGGGGCAGCGTGCAGGGCGGTGCTGGCGAGCAGGGCGCTGGTGGCGATAAGAGTCCGTTTCATGATCAATCCCTGGGCAGAAGAGGTGTATGGCAGTGTAGCGCAGCTGGCGGCAAAGGGGCCAAGATGGATGTGTTTCTGTTAAACTGGCCCCTGAAATTCAGCCTTGGCTAGCAGCCCCCTCCCACGGAGTCAGACAGCCCCATGTTTCTCGACGAAATGCCAGGAAAATTCCGCTACCCGGCCGCAGAGGATGCAGAAGATGAAGCCCTGTTGGCGGATATCCAGCGCAAGGGCTGGCATCACTTTGCGGTGGCCGGTGGCGATGGTCAGCCGGGGTATACGTTCAGTGTTGGGCATTTCCTCAACCTGAACCATCCGGAACTGATCGTGGTCGGCCTGAAGGATTCGCTGGCCAGCCGTCTGCTGGACAGTGCGGCTGTGCGTATTCGCGGCTTGAACAAGCCCTATCAGCCGTATCGACTGTACAGTGATATCGCCGACGGCCTGGAAGTCATGTTCCTGCCGGTGGCGTTTCCCCATTACAAGGAATACCTGGGCTTTGCCAACTGGTTCTACCAGAGTTTGCCGGCCCCTTACCCGGCCTTGCAGATGGTATGGCCGGACCCGAAAGGCGTGTTCCCCTGGCAGCCAGGCTATGATTCCCGATTCCGGCGCGCCCAGCCCTTGCTGGGGGCGCCACCGGCCACGCCACTGACGCGCAACTGAAACAGTATTGGAACCGGTTTTCCGGGTTAACCACTGAGCGAGAGATCACCATGAGCTCCCTGCAGGAACAATTGATGAAGGCCGGCCTGGCCGACAAGAAAAAGGCGCGCAAGGCCAAGCAGCAGAAGCGTGAAGACGTGAACAAGGCCAAGCGTGGCGAGATCGAACTGGAAGATCCTGCCGAGCGGGCCCGTCGCCAGCGCGAAGAGCAGGCGCAGGCAGATCGCGAGCGCGAAGCGGCCCGCAAGGCGGAGCGTGAGAAGAAGGAAATCGCCGCCCAGATCAAGCAGATGATCGAGCAGAGCCGTATCGAGCGTAGCCAGGGTGATGTGGCCTATCAGTTTGTGCAGGACAAGAAGATCAAGAAGGCCTGGGTGACCGCCAAACAGCAGCAACAGCTGGAGCGCGGCCAGATTGCCATCGTGGCACTGGATGACAGCTTCGAGCTGGTGCCCATGGTGGTCGCCGAGAAGATCCGTCAGCGTGATGAACAGGCGATTCTGTTGCTCAACGAACGCGGCAGTCAGGAAGTGGACGAGGACGATCCCTACAAGGACTTCCCGATTCCTGATGATCTGATGTGGTAAGAGCCGCTGCATGCATCACGCAACACGCAACACGAGAAAGAATGGCTGAGTATGCTGACAGTCTCGAGCGCGAATCTGGCCGGGATAAAACCTGGTCATCATTATCCGGTAAACAGGCATTGATATGACGGCTTCTTCCTCTTTGACGCTGGGGCGTCGTTATTCGCTGGAAGTGATTCGGGCGGTGCGTAATGGCCTGTTGCTGGATGGCGGCAGTCTTGGCGATGTGCTTTTGCCCAGCCGTGAGGCCGGGGATCTGCAGCCCGGTGACAGTGTGCTGGTGACGCTCTACAACGACGGTCAGGGCAGCACCATGGCGTCGGTGAAGGCGCCCAAGGTGCAGCGTGGTGAGGTGGCCAGCCTGGGAGTGGTGTCCACCAGCAAGCTGGGCGCGTTCCTGGATTGGGGTATGCCCAAGGATTTGCTGCTGCCTTTTGCCGAGCAGACCGGGCCATTGCGTCCGGGGGGGCGTGCGCTGGTTATTGTCACGACAGACCGGGAAGGGCGCCTGTTGGCCAGCGCCAAGCTGGACCGGTTCATGAAGGACACCTGCAACGAATTCCAGCAGGGCGATGAAGTGGCCCTGATCGCCGCCCGGGAAACCGATCTGGGCTGGAAGATGGTGGTCAACAACCGCTATTGGGGCATGATCGCCCGTAAGGAATTGCGTGCCCCGCTCAAGCACGGCCAGCGGGTGACCGGTTATGTGCAGCGACTGCGCGAAGACGGCAAACTGAGCCTGTCCCTGAATGCCCCGGGGGCCGCCAAGAGTGACGCCCTCAGCGAGCAGATCCTGGCGGCGCTGGAGCAGGCCGGCGGCGAGTTGCCGCTGGGCGACAAGAGCGCGCCGGATGCCATTTTTGATACCTTCCGTTGCAGCAAGAACGCCTTCAAGCAGGCCATTGGCGGGCTCTACAAGGCCCGCAAGATCCTGATCGAAAAGGACCGCATCCGGCTGGTCTGATGCCCGCCCGCCTTCTCATTATTGACCCCTGTGCCGCCACGGAGGGCGCATGCTGTTAACCCTGTATTTGATTGGCATCACTGCCGAAGCCATGACCGGTGCGCTGGCTGCCGGGCGTCTGAAAATGGATCTGTTTGGCGTGATCATGATCGCCACGGTCACCGCATTCGGCGGTGGATCAGTGCGCGATATTCTGCTCGGCCATTACCCGCTGACCTGGATTGCCCATCCCGAATATCTTCTGTTGACCACCCTGGCGGCACTGGTAACAACCTGGATCGCGCCCTTCATGTCTCGGCTGCGTTATCTGTTTCTGGTGCTGGATGCACTTGGCCTGATGGCGTTTACGGTGATCGGTGCCAAGGTGGCCCTTGGCATGGGGTTGGGTGCGCCCATTGCGGCACTGGCAGGCCTGATTACCGGCATGTTTGGCGGCGTGATTCGCGACATGCTGTGCAACCGGGTGCCACTGGTATTCCAGAAAGAACTGTATGCAGTGGTGTCACTGGCTGCTGCGGTACTCTATCTGACGCTACTGCATTTCATGGTGCCAGACTGGTTGGCAGTGCCGATTACGGTGGGGAGTGGCTTCGCCCTGCGGCTTCTGGCGATTCGTTATGAGTGGCAGCTGCCCCGCTTTGAATACAACGTGCCAGATGAATGAATGTGCGCCTGATGCCAGACGCCGGATGCCGGACGCTTGAATGAACGCCTGAAGCAGGACGCTTGAGGCAGGACGTTAAAAAGCCAAAAGCCAAAAGCCAAAAGCCAAAAGCTCATAGCTCATAGCTCATAGCTCGAATTGCGGAATTCCTGCTACTCTTCGAGCAGCTATATTTATCGACAGGGAGTGCGTATGAATAAGTTGCAGGTAGTGATGTTGGGCTCGGTGCTGGCCATGGGGGTGAGTGGTCCGGCGCAGGCGTTTGATTTCAAGAAACTGACCGACTCTGCCAATGAGGCTGTGGATTCTGCCTCACAGCAAGCCAATGATTCCATGGATCAGGCCAGCCAGGCCATGGACAGCAGTGTGGCAGTGAGTGGTGAAGCGCAGGTGCTGGTGGACAGCCTGTCCACGGATCTGGGCGTCACACAACAGCAAGCCGCCGGAGGCGCCGGTGCCCTGCTGGCCATGGCCCAGAACAATCTTTCTGCGGATCAGTTCAGTGGCATCCTGTCCCAGGTGCCGGGTCTGGATTCCCTGCTCGGTGGCGGCGAAGGTGGCGGCCTGGCTGGCAGCATGCTGGGCAATATCTCCAGCCTGGAAGGGGTGACCAAGGTATTCAGCTCGCTGGGCCTGAGCCCGGACATGATCGCCCAGTTTGCCCCCAAAATCCTCGGCTTTCTCGGTGGTGAAGGCGTGGCCGGCACCGTGCTGGACAGCCTCAGTGGCTTGTGGGGCGTTAGCGCACCGGCAGAATGATGCCGGGGCCAGACGCTGCCGTCTGGCGCCAAAATCCAAACACAAAACCTTGCCGACGCGATCCCGGTGCAGAGGTTCCTCTGTGCCGGGGCTGCGAGGGTTGTCGCGTCAGGCATCCGGCGTCGGGCATCAGCCATCCATTAACCCGAATTGAATCCGAACGAGCGTTTGCTTTATTGTTGCCATCAGTCAATGTAATGGTTGGCGGGCAGTCCACTATGGTCTGAAGTCCGCTGATCGTGTGCCTTTCAGAGGACAGGTGAGCCGCAATGAGTAGTGCAACGATTCATCAATATGTACCGAAAACTGCCCAGGCTGCCGGCGACAGACCGGAAGTGCCGATTCGCCACATGGACTTCAAGTTCGAGGCGAAGGAGCTGGACGATACCTTTTTCCGCAACACCGAGCTGGCCAGTGCTTACTTTGAAGCCCTGTCCATCTTCCTGACCTATGGCGAAGATCTGGTCATCGACACCGCCCGCTATCACCGTCAGTTCGTCAAGGATCCGGAACTCAAGCGTCTGGTGACTGCACTGATCGGGCAGGAAGCGATCCATTCAAAGATGCATAACGAGTTCAACGACGTGCTGGCAAAGCACCGTTATCCGGTGAACTTCTACCGCTTCCTGGCGGACCGGGTATTTGAACTGGGCTTCAAGAAACTGTCCAACCGCATGCAGCTGTCGCTGATGGCCGGCATCGAGCATTTCACCGCGGTGCTGGCGGAATACATGATGAAGCACGAAGACATCTTCTATGAGTCCCAGGACGAGAAGCAGCGCGCCCTGTGGATGTGGCACATGCTGGAGGAGTCCGAGCACAAGGATATTGCCTACGATGTGTTCCAGGAGTTGTCCGGTGACTATGCCTTGCGCATGCGAGGGTTTGCGCTGGCGGCCTTCACCATCTTTTTCCTGGTACCGCTGGGCGGTTCCTTGATTCCGGTCTTCCGCAAGCCGTCCAACCTGTTGCGCCCCAGCTACTGGAAAGACGTAAGACGCAGTCTTGCGGTGCTCGCCGGCCCGAAAGAAGGCGTGTTCGGCAGCACCATCAAACACACCCTGGATTACCTGCGTCGTGACTTTCATCCCAATGATCACGACACCAGCGCCTACCTTGAGTACTACAAGGAAAAGCTGCTGCACCCGGAAACCGGGCTGCTGACCCCTTACATGACCAAAGAATTTGTCCCGGGCAAGCGCGCCTGAAACTGAGCAGGAAATCGTGATGCTGAATATTCTCAAGTTTCGTTCCAACAAGCCCAGCTATAACGGTTATGCAGTGGTGACTGGTGCCGGTAGTGGCATTGGCCGCAGCTTTGCGCTGGAACTGGCCCGTCGCAACAGCGCGGTGGTGTGTGCTGACCTGAAACTGGAAAGCGCGGAAGAAACCGTGGCGTTGATCGAAAAAGCCGGTGGCACGGCCTACGCTGTAGCCTGCGACGTGGGCAAGGCGGCCCAGGTGGAAAAACTGGCAAAGCAGTCCGAGGAGTTGCTTGGACAACCGGTCACCCTGGTGATCAACAACGCCGGTGTGGGCATCGGTGGCAAGTTTGATGAACTGAGTCTGAAAGACTGGAAATGGGTAATGGATGTGAACCTGTGGGGCGTGGTCCACGGTTGTCATTACTTTGTGCCGGGCTTCAAGAAGCAGGGTCGTGGCGCCATCATCAATGTGGCCTCTGCGGCGTCTTTTACCGCCGCCCCGGAAATGAGTGCCTACAACGTGACCAAGGCCGGAGTCCGCGCCCTGTCAGAAACGCTGTATGCAGAACTGAAGAAAGACAACATCAAGGTCAACGTGCTGTGCCCGACCCTGGTGCCCACCAACATCATCAAGGATGGCCGTATTCCGGACCGCTATTCGAAGTTGGCCGACCATGCCCTGATGAACTACGCCATGACCACCAGTGATTCGGTGGCCAAACTGACCCTGAACCGTCTCGACAAGGGCGAGCTCTATACCACCCCGCAGGTGGACGCCAAGCTGTTCTGGGTGATGAAGCGGGTATCGCCAAACCTGTATGCCGACTTCCTCGGCTTCTCCTACCGGTTTGTGAAATGAGCTTTCAGCGGACCTGAAAGTACTCAGCGGACCTGAAAGTCCCCCAGCGGCGTATGAAACGTATAGAGGTTTTTCCCCATGGCAGCAGCTAAAAAGAAAACGGCCACCGAGGCCCGCATTTACGACTCCTTTATTGTCGGGGCCGGTATTTCCGGAATTTGCGCGGCGTACAAGATGAAGAAAGCGGGCTATCACGATTTCAAGATCATCGAGAAAGCCAACCGTGTCGGCGGAACCTGGCGAGAGAATACTTACCCGGGTTGCGGCTGTGATGTGCCGTCGTCCCTGTATTCCTTTTCGTTTGCACCAAGCAGCAAATGGAGCCATCTGTTTGCTCGCCAGCCGGAAATCCTGGAATACCTGGAGGGCGTCAGCCAGGACTTTGGTATTGAAGAACTGATCGAGTTCGGCACCGAGCTGGATAATGCCGAGTGGGATGAGTCACGGCATGTCTGGGTGCTGGACACAACGGCCAACGGGAAGAAGTCACAGACCCTGGCGCGTACCGTGGTGTTTGCTACCGGCCCCATCACTGAAGCCCAGATTCCCAACCTGCCGGGACTGGAGACGTTCAAAGGTGAAATGTTCCACTCCGCCAAGTGGAATCACGACTATGACCTGACCGGCAAGCGTGTCGCGGTGATTGGTACCGGTGCTTCTGCGATCCAGTTCGTGCCGCAGATTCAGCCCAAGGTAAAAGAGCTGCATGTGTTCCAGCGCACCGCTCCCTGGGTGTTGCCGAAGCCGGACATGAATCTGGGTGGCACCAGCAAGCAGGTCATCGACAAGCTGCCGGTAATCCAGAAAACCTGGCGCAAAGCGGTGGCGCAATCCCTGAACGTGATCAACTTCGGGCTGCGTAACCCGATGGCGCTGAAGCCGGTGAGCTCTGCTGCCAAACAGTTGCTGCGCCTTCAGGTGAAAGACAAGGGCCTGCGTAAAGCCGTAACCCCGGACTTTACTCTGGGCTGCAAGCGTATCCTGTTTGCCAACAATTACTATCCCGCCCTGCAGGCGGATAACGCCAACCTGATCCCTCACGGTCTGGTGGAAGTGGATGGCAATACCGTGATCGCGGCCAACGGTGAACGTCACGAAGTGGACGTAATTATCTGGGGTACCGGTTTTGAGGTGTCCCATCCGCCCATCGGGCGCAAGGTGATCAATGCCAATGGCGAGCGGTTGTCTGACCTGTGGAAAGATACGTCACCGGAAGCCTACCTGGGCGCCACCATGAAGGATGTGCCCAATGCTTTCCTGGTGTTGGGCCCCAATGTGCTGGTCTATGATTCCTTTATCGGTCTCGCGGAAGCGCAGCTGGATTACATCATCGATGGCCTCAGGAAGATCAAGGCCAAGGGGATCAGTCGTCTCGCCATCAACCCTGGCGTGCTGCAGCGTCACAACGAAAAAGTGCAGAAGCACCTGAAGGGGACGGTGTTCAACAGCGGTGGCTGCAAGAGCTACTACCTGGACCAGAACGGCCGCAACTTCGCCGCCTGGCCCTGGTCACTGGCAGAACTGAAAAACCGCCTCAGTGTGTTCGCCCTGACAGACTACGATGTGCAGTACGGCGTCAAGGAAAAGCAGAACGCGGCATAGAAGCAGGAGCGAGCTACGAGCTACGAGCTGCAAGCTACAAGCTACAAGCTACAAGCTACAACGCGGATCTGGATCGGGCGGTAACGTTTCCCGTTTCAGCCGCGCAGACAGCCCTGCAGCTTGCCGCTGCTTTTCCGTAGGAGCCTGCCTGCAGGCGAAGCTTGTAGCTTGAGGCTTGCAGCTTGTAGCTACTCCCCCAACGCCTGCAGCAGCTTGTGACAGGCTGACGGCGTCAGGCCGCTCCAGCGTTTGAACGCCCGCCGGAAGTTGGTGCTGTCGGAAAAATTCAGTTTTCGGCAGACCTGCTCCGGCGTCATACCATCGAACTGCAACCACAGTATTGCCTGATGCAGGCGCACCTCATCCAGTAGCTGCTGGTAGTGACAGTCATGCTGGCGCAGTCGTCGTTTCAGGGTGGCCGGGCTGGTGCCAAGGGTCTCTGCCACCTCCTGGAGGGAAGGCGGTGCGGTGACCCGTTTTTGCAGATGTCGGTACAACCGTTGCCGCAGGCTGTGGGAAAACCCCAGTTGTTGCAGTTGCTGGTGGCATTGCTGTCGCGCGACGTTCCAGCCGGTGGCCGCCCCTCCCGGCCAGGGGATATCCACCAGCCCCCGTGGCAGCAGCATGGCATCCATGCAACTCTCAAAGTGCAGCGGGCCGCCAAGGTGTACCTGATACTGCTCTGGCCAGGGTGGGCAGCGATAGCTGAACTGGAATTGCCAGGGCAGCGAGCGACCGCTAAGCCACTGGGTCACGGATGTCAGTCCTGCCATGGCGCTCTCTACAAGAAATGGCCAGTGGCTGCCGGCGCCGCAGGTGTCCAGCCATTGCACGCACAGATAGTCCTGGCTGCGGGTAATCCGCATGCCGATCAGTGGACTGATCAGGGCCGTATAGTCTTCAAAGCCGAGCAGGCATTCCTGCAGGTTGCCTGCCTGGCCGAGCAGGGCGCTGATGGCGCCATAGTGTCCGGGGAAAAGGCGCTGGCCGTAACGAAACGGCAGTTCAGGATCCGGACACAGCTGGCGGGCGTTATGAATCAGCTGCAGATAATCCTGTGGGCTCAAGCGGGCTTCCCCGCGCATCAGCGTGTCGGGGAACAGGCCGGTGTGGCGGAACAGGCGATGGGTGTCGATGCCCTGGTCCTGAACCAGATCAATCAGCGCGGCCGGCATATGGTGCGCCGGAATAAAGGCGCTGTCGGGCAGGTAGCCTTTCATCCTCAGGCCGCCTGACAGGAGGACAATGAACGGGCCAGATTGAGATTGGCCCGCTCGATCAGCGACGCTTCGTCGTCATCATGGGCAATGGCGATACCGGTCTGCACCCTGATGAAGTGGCTCTCTCCCCGCCGTGTCTTGAAGGCAAAGTGGTGTGCCAATTGCTGAAGTTCACTGGCAATGCGTTCGGCTTCGCCTTGGCCGCTGCCGGGCAATACCACGGCGAAACGATCGCCGGCGTAGCGACACAGCAGATCCTGCTGGCGAAGATTCAATAACAGCAATTCGCCCAGTTCTTTCAGTAACCGGTCGCTGTCAGCGGGACCCAGCAGGCGGCGGCTGTGATCAAAACAGTGCAGATCGAGCATGATCAGCGCCACTGATTGATGGGCGTGGCCCAGTTCCAGTCGCAACTGTTCGCGCAGGTAGTGGGCGCCGGCCAGAGGGGTCAGGCTGTCGAGGCTGCGATGCTCGCGAAAGATCCGTTCCCGGCGCAACAGCTGTGCGGAGATGGCTTGTTGCTCACGATGCCAGTGATAGATGCCAATGGTCAGCATGACCATGCCCAGGGGCATGGCACCGGATTCCAGCCAGTGATCCCACATGATGCTTTCCGGGAGACGAATGAACTCATCCATCAGATCCTGCCAGTAGGCCATGAAGATGCCGCTGAGCCCGGCCACCAGCATGCGCGTTACCCGGCCACCGGGCCGACTGTTGAGGATCAGAGCGATCCACAGTAGTGACAGCATGGCTGCCCCGCCTTCACCGGCAATATCCAGCCATACCAGTTCCTGCCAGTCCTTGGGGTCGCCTGCCGCCAGGTTGGCCAGCACGATCAGATTGGCGAATACCACCAGCAACACCAGGGTGCTGCGGTGACGGTTGATCAGGTTTTTCACGTTGGTTTCTCCTGCCTGTTGGCTGCAGCTTTACCGCAGTGCTGTGTCAGTTTGATGAAGCTGGTCCCGGTTTGTGGCCGCTGTCACGAATTTCAGGAAGGGGTGCGATTGGCTCAGGAGAGGTGAAATAAAGTCGGACGTCAGAGGTCGGACGCTTTAAGTCAAAACCCGTCGAGCAATAGTGGAAGGTTCTGCTTTGGGCGTCAGACTTCCGACCTCTGACGTCCGACCATCATTTCTCCCCGGGTGCGTTTGGCTCAAAACCCGGGCAGATGCCCTTGAAAACGTACTTCTCCCGCAACCCTGTAACAGAAGTGACATGGGCTGTCCTTAGGGTGCCGGCATTGCCAAATCATCAGGGCATTGCCCGGGGGATAAGATGTCCATCAAGAAGCAGTCCATTAGCAAACCTTTCATTCCACCTGTCGCCAGGACACTGCTTGCCACTGCGGTGGCGCTGGCCTGCAGTCAGCTACATGCAGAGGAAACCGCCGAAGCCAGCAACGAGCTGGAAACGGTGCGAGTGATCGGCCAGGCGGCCAGCACCAACCGTGCGCTCACCGAGCAGCGTGAAGCCGACAATATTGAATCGACCAGTCGCGCCGATGATATCGGAGACTTCCCGGACAACAATGTGTCCGAGTCATTGCAGCGTATGCCGGGCGTATCCATCGAACGGGATCAGGGCGAGGGGCGCTTCGTGCGTGTGCGTGGTGTGGCGCCGGATCTGAACGCGGTGAACGTCAACGGTATTCAGGTGCCGGCCCCGGAAGCCGGACGTCGTGCAGTGGCGCTGGATGTGATCCCGGCGGATCTGCTCGAGTCGCTGACGGTGGTGAAAACCCTGACCCCGGACATGGACGCCAACTCTCTTGGCGGGACCGTGGAAGTGGAAACCCTGTCAGCCTTTGACCGGGATGGCCTGTTCTACTCGCTCAGTGCGGCCGCCAGCCATGACCAGCATACCGACCAGACCAGCCCCGAGCTGGCGGTGGCCGGAAGCAACCAGTTCTCCCTGGGAGACGGCAACAACAACTTCGGGGTGGCCGGTGCCATCAGCTGGGGCAAGCGCGACTTCGGTTCCGATAACGTGGAAACCGGTGGCGCCTGGGATTTCGATGACAACAATGCCCTGGAAGAATTTGAGCAACGTGACTACATGATCACCCGGGAACGACTCGGTGTGGCATTGAACTTTGACTATCTGCTCAGTGAAGACACCAGCCTGTATCTACGCACCCTGCATAGTGAATTCCGTGATGAAGAAATTCGTCAGGCCAATATCTTTGCCTTCGATGCTGCGCAGCAACCAGGCCAGACCGGTATTGCCGAGGTAGAGAAGGAGTTGAAGGATCGGGAAGAAACCCAGGATATATCGTCCTTCGTGCTGGGAGGGCAGCATTTCTCCGGCGACTGGACCACTGATTTCCGTATTGGCTACAGCACCGCCCAGGAAGATGAGCCGCGCCATGCAGACAGTACGGTGTTCGTCGGTGATTTCACCGATGCCGGTTTCACTGGCACCCGTGAGCCTTCCGCCCTGTATCCCACCGGTTTCTACGACAACAGCAATTACGAGCTGGATGAAATCGAGGTCACTGAAGGCAAGACCACGGACAAGCAGGTGGATGTGGCACTGGATTTCACTCGCGAGTTGTACTGGAACAGCAATCCTGCCTCTATCAAGTTTGGCGCCAAGGCCAGCCAGCGTGACAAGGACAGCGACGTGAATGTCTGGACCTATGAGCCGGACGGTGTGCTCAGCGATTTCGCCACGGATGTGGATTATGAGCTGGGCAATTTCGGCGCCGGTATCAATTCAGGCAGCATCGATCCTCTGATCGCCGGTGCCGGCCAGTTTGAGGACGTGGATTCCGCCATCGAGGATTTCGAAATGTCGGAAGATCGTCAGGCGGCCTACCTGATGGGAACCGTGGATATTCAGCAACTGCGCATTCTCACCGGTGTGCGTTATGAAAAGCTGGAATTTGAAGCGGATGGTTTTGGTGATGACAACGGCACTATCACCCCGAGTCACTACGGGGATGATGAAGACCACTGGCTGCCGGCATTGCATCTGCGCTACCAGCTCACCAATGACACCCTGGTGCGTACTGCCTTCACCCGCAGTGTGGTGCGCCCTACTTTCGAGCAGCTGTCTCCCGGCTTTGAAATCGATGGTGATGAAGCCAGCTTCGGTAACCCGGAACTGAAATCCCTGGAATCCAATAATCTGGATCTGGGTATCGAGCATTACATGGGTCATGCCGGTGTAGTGTCTGCCTTTGCCTTCTACAAGGACATCAAGAACTTCGCTTACCTGACTGACAAGGGGGGCTCGCCGGGCTTCGAAACCTTCAGTGATGCGGAAACCTTCGAAAACGGTAACGATGCCAGCCTTTACGGCCTGGAGCTGAACTGGTCCAAGCAGTTCAGCAGCCTGCCCGCACCGTTCAATGGTTTGTTGATGGGGGCCAACGCCACCTTTGTGGATTCCACTGCAGAAATTGATGCCTTCGATGAGGACACCGGTGTCACCGTGGCCCGGGATATTGCCCTGCCCAGTCAGTCCGATACCACCGGCAACCTGATGATCGGTTACGAAGACAAGCGTTTGAGCCTGCGCCTGGCGGCCAACTACACCGGCAAGTTCCTGCAGGAAGTGAGCGATCCGCTGGACAAGCGCTATGACATCTACACCGACGATCATGTGCAGCTGGACTTCAACGGTCACTACTTCCTGACTGAAGATCTGCAGCTCACCTTCGAAGCGATCAACATCAATGACGAGCCTTTCTACGCCTATACCGGCAAGGAAAAGTTCAACGCCCAATATGAAGAATACGGCCCCACTTTCAAGCTGGGTCTGTCCCTGAAAAATCTTTAATCAGGCCGGTCGGGGGAGCGATACCCCCGGCCTTTTTTTGTCTGAAGGAATCTGGCAATGCGAAATAACAGAATGATCCCGGCCCTGCTGGTTCTCGGCTCAATGTCCATGCTGATGGCGGGCTGTCAGAGCGAGCAGTCTGACAGTGCAGAGCAAGCGGTTGCAGCATCGGTGATGCAGTGGAAACCGGAAACGACACTGGGAAACCCGCTGGGGCTGTGGATCAGTGAGCAGGCGGTGATCAGTGTGGCAGACAATGGCCATCTGGTTGCTGATGGCAAGACCCTGCGGGCCGGCAACTTTGAAGGCCTGGCCGGGCGGGTAAATGACAGTGGCCAGGTTCAACTGGTCAGCGTGGATCGAGACAGCAACCAGGCGGTGCTGTTCAACATGAGTGGCGGCGACGTTGAGGAAGTGCAACGCATGCCGGCGCCGGATTACGAGATCAGTGGTTTCTGCCTTTATCGTGACGCCCAGTCGCTGCTGTCCGTATTTGTGCTGGATGAGCGTGGCGGCGCGGATCAGTGGCTGCTTGGTGCGGCAGATCAGGCGTTGCCGGTGCGTCATCTGGTGTTGCCGGCAGGCGCGGAAAGTTGTGCGGTGGACGACGTGAGCGGCACCCTCTATGTGGCTGAAGAATCTCTGGGGCTATGGCGTTATAACGCGGATCCGGAACAGGAGGCGCAGCGCCAGCTGCTGGATCGGCTGGCTCCCCATGGCCATATTGCTGAAAATGCCAGCGGCGTCACGGTGGTGCCCGGTGGTGTGGCGCTGATCGACAAGGAGGCCGGGGTGGTGAACCTGTATACCGCGGATGGCGCCCTGCAGCGCAGCGTGGTGGTGCCGGATCTGGAAGAACCGGAAACCCTGGTGGTAGCCAGTGATGAAGAGCGGCTGACCTTGTATGTGCTGGATGATGGCGGCGGCGGCGTAATCAGTACCACCATGGCCTGGACATTGTCCTCTGACGTGGCCGCTGCAATGCCGGTGGTGCTACCCAGTGCCCAGACTGACAGCGTGGAGCGCTTCGGTGACGCCGCCGATGATCCTGCTATCTGGATCAACCGCAAGGCACCGCAGCAAAGTCTGATTCTGGGCACTGACAAGAAGGCCGGCTTGTACGTGTATGACCTGCAAGGGCGCACTCGCCAGTTTCTGGAAGTGGGCAGGCTGAACAATGTGGATCTGCGTTACGGCTTGAGCGTTGCCGGCAGGACCTGGGATGTGGCCGTGGCCACCAACCGGGATCACAACAGTCTGCATGTGTTCCTGATTGATCCCGCCAATGGCCAGGTGCAGGAAGCCAGTCAGATCCTGACAGACATGCAGGACATCTATGGCATCTGTTTATACCAGGATGAGCAGGGCATCCATGCCTTTGCCAACGACAAGAGTGGTGTGATCGAGCAGTGGCTGTTGAGTGGCGGTGACACGGTTACCGGTGAGCGGGTGCGTACGCTGCAGGTGGCCAGCCAGCCGGAGGGCTGTGTGGCCGACGAGCAAAGTCAGCGCTTGTTTGTGGGGGAAGAGGACCGCGCCGTATGGGTGTTTGCTGCCGGTGCCGATCAGCCCGTCGAGGCCACTGAAGTCATGGCCGCCGGTGAGGTGCTGGTGGATGACATCGAAGGCCTGGCCCTTTACCAGCGCGATGGCAGAAACTGGCTGGTGGTGTCCAGTCAGGGCGACAACAGCTACGTGATCCTCGACGCCGACGCGCCGTACGAGGTAGTGGGCAAATTCCGCATCGGCATGAACGCGCAAGCGGGTATTGATGGTGCCTCGGAAACCGATGGACTGGAAGTGACTTCTGTGGATCTGGGCGGTGACTACGACCGCGGCCTGCTGGTAGTCCAGGACGGCCGCAACCGCCTCCCGGATGCGCCGCAGAACTACAAGATCGTAGCGTGGAAGGATATCGAGGCGTTGCTCGAGAAGCCTTGAGCTACGAGCTACGAGGGGCAAGCTACAAGCTTCAAGCTACAACGCGGACGGAATCTGGCGGTGATGTTGAACGCCTCAGCCGCGCCGCAAACGTGGGTCGCGGGCAGGGCATCCCTGGATTGGGAAGTCTTGCTCGCGTCTGGCAGCTCGCAGCTGCTCTTATCCGTAGGAGCCTGCCTGCAGGCGAAGCAGCGCAAGCTATAAGCTACAAGCTACAACGCGAGCCGAAATCTGGAGGTGGCTTCTCAGCCCTCAGCCGCGCCGAGAACTTGGACGCGGGCACGACCCTGCAACACCATCAGACTTTGCCCGCGCCTTGTAGCTTGCAGCTTGTAGCTGCCCCTATTCCCAGCCCGCCAATACCAGCTTGCCAATCGTGTTCCCTTCTTCCAGTCGCTTGTGGGCGGCTTTCAGGTTATCGGCATTGATCGGACCCAGGCCTTCGCTGAGGGTGGTCTGGATAGTGCCGGCATCCACCAGTTCGCTGAGCTGCTTGAGGATGTCACCTTGGCGCTGCATGTCCTGGGCGAACATGGCGCGGGTGAACATGAACTCCCAGCTGAAGCGGGCGCTTTTCGGTTTCAGTGGGTTCAGGTCCAGTGGGCCGCGGGCATCGACAATGGCGCAGATGTTGCCCAGCGGGGCGATGACCTGGCAGGCCATCTGCCAGTAATCATCCAGGTTCTGGGTAATGAAGATGCCATCCACCTGGGGCACGCCCAGCTTTTCCAGTTGTTCGGCAATGGGCTGACGATAATCCACCAGTGCATGGGCGCCCATGGCTTCACACCAGTTGGCAGAGGTTTCCCGGCCTGCGGTGGCAATCACGCGCAGGCCAAAGTGTTTTGCCGCCAGCTGGATGGCGATGGAGCCGACTCCGCCGGCCCCGCCAATCACCAGCAGGGTCTTGCCCTCGCATTCCCCGGGACGAAACCCCATCTGATCTTCCAGGGCTTCCCAGGCGGTCAACGCGGTTAGTGGTAATGCAGCGGCTTCCTGCATGCCAAGGCTGTCCGGCTTGCGGGCGACCAGGCGTTCATCCACACATTGATGCTCCGCATTGCTGCCCTGACGTTGCACCGCACCGGCATACCAGACCCGGTCGCCTTTCTGGAATGCCGTGACTTCACTGCCTACGGCTTCCACCACCCCGGCGGCATCGAAGCCCAGTACCCGGTGGCCGGGTTGCTCAAGAGGCCGCTGGCGCAATTTGGTATCAATGGGATTTACCGACACTGCCTGCACCGATACCAGCAGGTCCCGAGGGCCAGGGGAGGGGAGATCCAGCTGGATGTCTTCCAGGGCATGCACGTCATCAATGCTGCGGGGCTGATTGAATCCTATGGCTTTCATCTTCTCTCCCGATAGTTCGTTGTATCTTTGTTGCGGTGTAGAGGGTGAAGCGTTAATTGGCGCATTATGAAGGGCAGACTATGCCACAGTAAGGCTGCTGTTGCCGTGCGACTTTTGGCAACGTTGGGAGAGCAGGAGCATTCATGAAATTCGAAGAATACCGGAAGTTTGATGCCATCGGCCTCGCTGAGCTGGTCAGCAAGGGTGAAGTGAGCGCTGCAGAATTGCTGGAAGTGGCCATCAACAGAGCGGAAGCAGTAAACCCGCAACTTAATGGCCTGATCATTCCTCTTTATGACATGGCTCGTAAGCGGGCAGGGGAATCCCTTTCTGGTCCCCTGGCCGGTGTGCCGATGCTGGTGAAAGATCTGTTTCAGGAGATCGGTGGGCAGCCGGATTATCGCGGCAACAAGGCTCGCAAGACCCATGATGTCCGCGCCGATCAGGATTCTACTCTGGTGGCACGCTGGAAAGCGGCCGGTCTGGTGCCGTTCGGTCGCACCAATACGCCGGAGTTCGGCGCCAAGGGGATTACCGAGCCGGACTCTTTTGGTGCCGCCCGCAATCCCTGGAATCCCCAGCATACCCCGGGCGGTTCATCGGGCGGTTCCGCGGCCATGGTCGCCGCAGGTGTGGTCCCCATTGCTGGCGCCAATGATGGCGGAGGCAGTATCCGTATCCCGGCTGCCTGTTGTGGTTTGTTCGGGCTCAAGCCCGGCCGCGGCCGTACTCCCTGGGGTCCCACCTTCACTGAAGCCATGCATGGCATCGCGGTGAATCATGCCTTGACCCGTTCGGTGCGCGACAGCGCCTTGCTCCTGGACATCATTCAGGGCGATGAGCGTGGCAGCCTGTTTCATATCGCGCCGCCAGAGCAGCGCTATGCGGTGGCAGCAAAAAGCAATCCGGGGCGTTTGCGGATCGGCTTTTCGACGCGCTCGCCACTGGGAACCGATGTGGATGCGGAAGCGGTGAAGGCGGTGGAGAAGACCGTGGCGCTGCTGCGTGATCTTGGTCATGAAGTGGAAGAAGCCGAGCCGCAGATGGATGCCAAGCAGATGTGCATGGATTGGCTGACGGTGTGGTTTGGCCAGTGTGCCGCGTCGGTGGATGAGGTGAAGGCCCTGACCGGCTGTGGTGATGAAGGCTTCGAGCTGGACACTCTGGGTATTGCCGCTTTCGGCCGGGCCACGCCATCCAATGAGTATGTGGCCTGCCAGACCCGCTGGCAGCTTTACATGATCGCTCTGGATACCTTCCTTGAACAGTATGACTTCTGGCTGACGCCAACCCTCGCCATGCCGCCGGCCCGGATTGGTGCCATGGCAACCCCTTCTTTGCAGCAGGCAGCACTCAAGCTGGTGTTGAAGGTGGGTGCGGAAAAACTGCTGATGAAGACCGGCCTGATCGAAGACATGGCCATGGAGAACTTCAAGTACATGCCCTTCACCCAGTTCGCCAACGTCACCGGGGTGCCGGCCATGTCAGTGCCGTTGCACTGGACCGAATCCGGCCTGCCACTGGGCTCCCAGTTTGTCGGTGCCCATGGTGACGAAGGCAAGCTGCTGGCGCTGGCCTCACAGCTGGAAGAAGCGGCGCCGTGGTTTGATCGGGTGCCGATGTAGCGGATGCAGAGAAGAGGGCGTTGGGCGGTGTTGTAGGAGCGGCGCTTGAGCCGCGAAGCGCACTGGTAAATCATCGCATATCGCTTCGCGGCTCAAGCGCCGTTCCTACAGTCGTTATCGTGAAGATTTGGGCGGACGTCCGACCCGCTTTTTCCTCACACCATTGCCGCAGCTTGTGCCGCCGGTGAGCGTGCCAGATACGCCAGCGCCTGTTCCGTGTCACCTTCATGGATCGGGTGGAAGTTCGGGGATACCCAGCGGGCGGTGGCTTTCAGCAGGAAGCCGAAGGTCGGCACGTTACGGGTTTGCTTGCCCACCTTCTGCAGTTCCACCAGCACCTGGGGAAGCAGCATGCGCGCCAGACGCCGGGCGCGGGGGTCGGGATCCTGGCCGGCCAGCTGGCGGCCACCTTCTGCGATGAAATGCAGAAACAGGGGGAACACGATGGCCATCAGTGCCTGACGGCTCACATAGAACCCCAGTTCTGTCTTGCACAGGTGCTCGAACAAGTCGTAAGCCACAGTGCGGTGTTCCACCTCTTCGGCCAGGTGCCACTTGAACAGATCCACCATGGTGGCATCGCCGTTCAGCTCCCAGCTTTCGTTATCCATGGCCCACTGGCCGAGCACACCGGTGAAGTGTTCAATGGCGGCAATCAGGCCCACCCTGGTGATCAGCCACTGCTTTTTCCAGGACTCTCGTTGCAGCCATTTCACACCGAATGGCGCCTCACCGAGAAAGGTGCCAAACAGCCATTCTGCCCGCTCTGCAAAGCTTACGCTCAGGCCGTGAGCTTGCAGATAGGTCTGCGCCTGGGTGTGCTGGCGGGAGTGAATCGCTTCCTGACGGATAAAGCCCTCCACGTCCTCGCGGAGGGTGTCATCTTTCACCAGCGGCAAGGCCTGGTTGTACACCCGGCAAAACCACAATTCACCAGCGGGCAGCAGCATATGAATGCCGTTGATGATATGGGTGGAGAAGGGATCATCGCGGAGCCAGTGCAGTGGGGTGGAAGCAAAATCGAACTGCACACGACGGGCCTGAAGGGTGTGTCTGGGCTGTTGGCGTTCAGGGGCATTCATAATGGCATTCTCGTTTTTTGTCTGGCCACAGGCTGCCCAATACGCAGGGCAGCAGGAATACAATCCAAATGTATCATTGGTCAATGTAACAATAAACCCCGTTTGACCCGTCATGATTTGGGGCGTCCTTACAAACTTTACGCTACAGATTGTCATTCTCAATTGATAATGGTTATCATCTAGATGATACTGCTGCGCGTTTTCGAAGCTGTATTGTTGAGGGTGAAGTGATGAAAAAAACCATGGGGATGTCCGCACTGTTGGGGGCGACGGCGGGGCTGGTTACTGCGCCGGCATTGGCGGAAGAAGAGCAGGTGCATGAGCTGGCACAGGTCAAGGTGGTCTCGGCGGCCGGTTACGAGCAGAAGATCGTCGATGCCCCGGCCAGTATTTCGGTGATCACCGAAGAAGAACTGCACAGCCGTCCGTTTACTTCTGTGGTTGACGCGGTCCGTGACCTGGAAGGCGTGGATGTGGGGGAAACCCGCGACAAGACCGGCCAGTCCGGCATTTCCATGCGCGGCATGGGCGCAGACTACACCCTGATCCTCATTGACGGTCGCCGCCAGAATAACCACGGGGATATCTACCCGAACAATTTCGGCGGCAACCAGTTCAACCATATCCCGCCGCTGGAAGCCATCGAGCGTATCGAGGTGATTCGCGGCCCGTCCTCTACCCTGTATGGTGCTGATGCCATGGGCGGGGTGATCAACATTATCACCAAGAAGCATTACGACCAGTGGGGCGGCAGCATCAATGTGAGTCGTACCATTCAGGAGTACGACGAATACGGTGATGCCTCCACTACCGATTTTTCTGTCTCTGGTCCGCTGGGAAAACAGTTCGGTCTGGCCCTGCGTGGCAGCCTTTACGATCAGGACGCGTCCAACCCGGAATATGACCCGGTGGTGGATCCGAACGGGGTGGCACAGGAGCGCGAGCTGGGTTTCGGTGATGGTGGCAGAACCGTCGATAACGAGGACAGGTCCCTGGGTTTCACGCTGCGCTGGACCCCCACCGACAACCAGCGCATCTCGCTGGATTACGATGATTCGGTACAGACCTATGACAACTCGGACAGCCAGCTCGGCACCCATGACAGTCCCGAGCGGTTGCCCCGGGCGGGTTATGCAGAAGACCAGGAGTTCACCCGCGAGCAGGTGGCGCTGACCCATGAAGGTGAATGGGGCTTTGGTTTCAGCAATGTCTCATTGACGTATCTGGCCACCAACAATGATGGCCGCACCATGCCACTGTCTGCCGATGAGCGTTTGCAGTACGAGGATATCATCGCCAACAACGCCGACTGTGTGGCCGATGCTGGCAGCGATGCCTGCCTTGCCGCGTTGGGCTCTGCTTTCCTGCCGCGTCCGCAGCGCCAACTGGAAAGCAATGAACTGCGTCTGGATGGCAAGCTGGACCTGCCCATTAATGATCAGCACTTTGTGGTGGTCGGCACCCAGGTGCTGCGCGGCGAGCTGGAGGATGGCATTTTCGGTCTGGAGAGTGGCACCCCGGGCGAGGTATCCGAGAATAACTTCTGGGCCCTTTATGCGGAAGATAACTGGACCATCGTGGATCCGTTTACCCTGACTACCGGTGTCCGCTACGACAATCACGAGACCTTCGGTGATCAGGTCAGCCCGCGCCTGTACGGTGTCTATAACCTGAACCCGTCATGGACACTGAAAGGGGGCGTGAGCACCGGCTACAAGACGCCCAAGACCACGGATCTGTATGACGGCATCACCGGTTTTGGTGGCCAGGGCACCTATCCCTGGGTGGGGAATCCGGATCTGGAGCCGGAAACCAGTGTGAACTCTGAAATTGCTCTCTACTGGGAAAGCCCCAACCGACACAGCGCCAACGTGACGGTGTTCCAGAACGACTTCAAGGACAAGATTGTGCGTCAGGACAGCGAGCTCTGTTCAGCCACTGGCGGTCAGACGCCCTGTGTGGATCTGGGCGCCTATGAGGCCCTGGGAGGTCGACAGATCCTGACCCAGCCAGTGAATGTGGACAAGGCCGTCATCAGCGGGGTGGAAGTGGCGGGTCGCTACCAGATTTCCCCGCGTTGGTCCCTGCGTGCCAACTACACTTACATTGACAGTGAAGTGAAGAGTGGCGAAGGCAAAGGCTACCCGTTGACCGGCAGTGCCCGCCATATGTTCAACGGTACCCTGGACTGGCAGGCCACCCAAAAGTTCGGCATGTTCCTCACCGTGGAAGGCCGTCATGATCGCTTCCGTGGCTTCGGACGCGGTGGTGTTATCAATCGGGATGCGGATGGCGGTCTGTACTGGAAGAACTACGAGATTTACCACCTGGGTGCCCGTCTTGCCCTCAACGAATCGGTCAGCCTGAACGCGCGTATCAACAACCTGCTGGATGAAGACTTCACCACCTACGAGGTGGACTTCGAAGACAACGGTTCCGGTGGTTATGATGCGGTGTTCTACGATGACTACAACAACAAGGACGCGCGCCGTAATTTCTGGATCGGCCTGGAAGCGCGGTTCTGATGGGTGCGCCGGATGCCGGACGTCTGATGCCTGACGTTGCTCGGGTTGTCGTCCGGCGTCCGGCAGTTGCATGTTGCATGTTGCGTGATGCGTGGGGCGTTTCTCTCAATAACTTATCGTCGACGAGGCAGGATTGATGGCGCTCTTCAGGGAGTGCAGCTTGTCGGCGTCCACCCGGGGATGGGCTGCGGTCTGTTCCACCTGACCCGAGATGATCAGCCGGGTGCCGGGATCCAGTACCCGGCCGGCGGTGAGTTTACCGGGCAGTTCGATTTCGATCCTGCCGTCCCGGTCACGGAGCAGGTAGCGGTCATCGCCTAGTGCCTGAAGGATTTCGCCTTGCAGCTGCACCGGCGTGCCGTTGGCGGTGCTGGCGGAAATGTCCGCGCTGCTGTGCAGCATCTCGCTGTCGGCACTGGCCAGAGCTGCAAGGAGCAGCAGGGTTGTGGTTATCAGGGTTTTCATGAGTCACCGTCCTGAGTGAATCTCTTACCCTGTTAGAGCCCTTTTCTGGCAAGTTGTTCCCGGCGGCTCAGGCCCCTTGTCCTTGCGCCAATACCGGCCACCAGCCACTGATGTGCTGATCGTTCCACACGGCCAGATCGCCAAATTGCAGCAGCACGAATTCGCTCTGGTTCGGGCGGAAGAAGACCTGGTCGTCCACTCCCAATCCCGTATCCGCACTGCCGTTGTACATCATCTGATTGCTGCTGGAGCCGTAGATGCCGTTGGCCTGAATACCGGCCGGGGATTCGGGCCGGGCTTTCCAGTAGCCACCGTAGATGAAATAGGTGCGCTGGCGATTCGGGTCCCAGCGTTGCCAGGCTTCACCGAGTGGAACCGGGCCGGGCAGCGTCAGCCCGTCCATGGCCTTGATTACCGGGGCGGCAATAAACACGGCGGGTTGGAAATCCGCCAGCGCTGGCAGGTCAAAATCACCTGCCTTCACCAGGCAGGAGCCGGCGCTGAGTTCGTTGACCACGGAACTGTCGTCGTACAGGGCGATGGTGGGGCTGCCTGCGCCGTTAAAGCACAGCGATTGCGTTTGATATTGCGGCGCCTGCCGGTAAAGCCGCTGAATGAAGGCCTGGTATCTGGCTTCGGTTTTGCGGTGGCCGTCTGCAGCGCTTTCGATAAATCCGGGCAGCTTGCCCACATGGGCGTCATAGCCCATGAAACCGCTGAAGCTGAGATGGTCTGGGTGGGCGTGAATCAAGTCGAGCAGGGCATCCAGCTGTTGCGGATCACTGAGGCCGCCGCGGTGCAGGCCCACATCAATTTCCACGTTGATGCGCATGGGGCGATCAAGCTCGCGGGCCAGTGACAGGTATTGCTCCAGACGCGGCAGGCTGTCGACCAGCCACTGTAACTGCCAGACAGGGTCAAACTCATGGCTGGCACCCAGCTCCTGGTAGAATTGCCGGGCTGCCTGTATTGGCATGGGCTTGCCGAGCAGCATGTCACAGCCTGGAATAGCATCGGCCAGGGCATTCATGAAGGGCTGGTGGAACACCATCACCCGCTGGCTGCCGGTCTGCGCCATGACTTCCTGAATCAGGGGCACACTGGGCAGGGACTTGGCGACGATACGAAACGCCTTGCCCGCTGGCAGCGTCGTCATCAACGTCCGGCAGTTTGCCGCCAGCCGTTTCTGATCTACCAGCATCAAGGGCCGCCCCGGGCCGCTGTCTTTCAGGGTATCGTTGATGGCCTGGAAGTAGCTGTCATGGGCTGCGCCCCGGTTATCCGGTCGCAGCAGCCAGCCACCAGCGGCAAGGGCGCCCAGTCCGATCAGAAATCCCCGACGTTTCATTGCCAATCCCTGTTTGTAGTTGACAGTTGATAGTGGACAGTTGGCAGCGCCGCGGCATAGCGCAGTTGCCGCTCCGTGCAATGAGCCCGCGCCCACGCGTTGGGCGCGTCCTCTTCACTATAAGATCAAGACGGCATTGTTCGCGCAGCTGTCAACTGTCCACTATCAACTGCCAACTGCCTTTCCCTTACGCAAATAACTGCATCAAATGCGGATTGAGCATCCTGCCCTGCGGGTCCAGCTCCCGGCGAACCGCCTGGAAACGGTCAAAGGCGGGGTAAAGTTCCGCCAGTTCCTGACGGCCCAGATTATGCAGTTTGCCCCAGTGTGGGCGACCCCGATATTTACGCAGTATGGGCTCCACCGGCTTGAAGACCGGTTCATGATCCTGAGCGAAATACTGGTGGATGGAGAGACTGGCGCCGTCCCGTTCATGGAACATGGACAGCAGCCGGTCATCGCGGCCGACATAGCGAAACTCGATGGGGAAGAACACATTGATGTCTTCCTTGCGCAGGGTCTCGCAGATCTCTTCCAGGCAAGCCATGCCGTCATCGGCGGGCACGGTATATTCCATTTCGTTGAAGCGCACCGTGCGGCGATTGCCGTAGACGACATGGGATGGAGCGGTGAAGGTGCTGTCTTCCACAAACAGGGTCACCAGCTTCTGCAGTGAGGGAGTCAGCCAGCCGGCATGCATGGCGATCTTGCAGATGGTTTCCAGCAGATCGTTGTCGTCCGCTCTGGGGGCACTGTCATGGGGATCGTCAGTGATTTCCATGGTTTTGACGATAGCCTGCTCGCCCAGCGGAAAGGCGAAGAATTCGATGTGGCGGAAGTTGTCCTTTTCCTTCTCCACAAAATCCATGGCCTCCCGTAATGGCAGGGTCCAGGTGTGCTCCTTGAGTCGATAGGCGGGCTGATGGCGGAAGGTGATGTCGGTGACAATCCCCAGAGCGCCCACACTGCAGCAGGCGGCCAGGAAGCGATCGCCATCGTTGCGGTCCAGCTTCAGGGATTCGCCGTCAGGGAGCATCAGTGTGAGCGCTTCCACCTGTCCGGACAGGCTGGTGAGCTTTGTGCCGGTACCGTGGGTGCTGGTGGCAATGGCGCCTGCCAGGGACTGCAGGTTGATGTCCGGCTCATTGAGAAAACTGAAGCCCTGGCCATGGGCCTGGGCGCTGGCCATGGCCAGCCGGGTGCCGCCCCCCCAGGTGAACAGCTCACCTTGCTGCTGGCGCAGCCCGGCCATGGCTTCCAGGGAAATCAGGGTGTCATCGGTGGGTACCACGCCACTGAAGGAATGGCTGCCCCCAAAGGCGCGCAGGGTGCCGACACTATCGACAATGGCCTGGCGAAGTTCACTTTCCTGGCGGGGAAACAGCAGCTGATTCGGGTTGGCCTTCTGATTGCCAGACCAGTTCTGCCACGCCGCAGCGGTCTCTCCCGACTCGGCCAGCAGTTGCCCCGGGGCCAGTGCACCAACCGCGCCCGCACTACCCAGCGCCTTCAGAAAACCGCGCCGGTCGATGGAGTTCAGAAGTGCCATGAGGGTTCCTTGTTCTTGTTTGGCACCATGGTACTAAAAAGGCGATTGATAGTGAACAGTGAATAGTGAACAGTTAACAGCGGCGCGATAGCGCGCCGTTGTCATTGCGATGAAAGTTCCCGCGACGTGAATTTGGGCGCCGCCTCACACGTTTAAAAACCAGGAAAAACTTGACAGGGTATGCTGCTCGCGCAGCCTTCACTGTTCACTGTTCACTGTTCACTGTTCACTGTTCACTGTTCACTGTTCACTGTTCACTGTCGATGCCCAGACTGGCCCACATCTCATCCACCCGCTCTTTCACCGCCTTGTCCATGCTGATGGCGCGGCCCCATTCGCGGGTGGTTTCGCCGGGGAGTTTGCTGGTGGCGTCCAGGCCCATCTTGGAGCCCAGGCCGGCCACCGGGGAGGCGAAGTCGAGATAATCGATGGGGGTGTTTTCCACCATCACGGTGTCGCGGGCCGGGTCCATGCGGGTGGTGATGGCCCACATCACGTCTTTCCAGTCGCGTGCGTTCACGTCGTCGTCGCAGACGATCACGAACTTGGTGTACATGAACTGGCGCAGAAACGACCACACGCCCATCATCACGCGCTTGGCATGGCCGGGGTACTGCTTCTTCATGGTCACCACCGCCATGCGGTAGGAGCAGCCTTCCGGGGGCAGGTAGAAGTCCACGATTTCCGGGAACTGCTTGCGCAGGATCGGCACGAAGATTTCGTTCATGGCCACGCCCAGTACCGCAGGCTCGTCCGGCGGGCGGCCGGTGTAGGTGCTGTGATAGATCGGGTCGCGCCGGTGGGTGATGCGCTCCACGGTGAACACCGGGAAGCGTTCCACTTCGTTGTAGTAACCGGTGTGGTCGCCGAACGGCCCTTCGTCGGCCATTTCATCCGGGTAGATATGACCTTCAAGGACGAACTCGGCGCTGGCGGGCACCTGCAGGTCGTTACCGATGCATTTCACCAGCTCGGTCTTCGAGCCGCGCAGCAGGCCGGCAAAGGCATACTCGCTGAGGGTATCCGGCACCGGGGTGACGGCACCGAGAATGGTGGCCGGGTCGGCGCCCAGGGCAACCGATACCGGGAAGGGCTCGCCGGGATGCGCCTGCTGCCATTCCTGGAAATCCAGCGCGCCGCCACGGTGGCTCAACCAGCGCATGATCAGCTTGTTGCGGCCGATCAGCTGCTGGCGGTAGATGCCCAGATTCTGACGTTCCTTGTGGGGGCCGCGGGTAATCACCAGCGGCCAGGTCACCAGCGGGCCGGCATCGCCCGGCCAGCAGGTCTGGATCGGCAGTTTGTAAAGATCGACGTCGTCACCTTCCAGGACTTTTTCCTGGCAGGGGCCGCTACCTGATACCTTCGGCGACATGCTCAGGACCTTGCGGAACACCGGCAGCTTTTCCCAGGCGTCGCGGAAGCCTTTGGGAGGCTCCGGTTCTTTCAGAAAGGCCAGCAGCTCGCCCAGCTCGCGCAGTTCTTCCAGCGAATCACGGCCCATGCCCAGTGCCACCCGCCGCTCGGTGCCGAACAGATTGCCCAACACCGGCGTACCGAACCCCACCGGGTTTTCGAACAACAGCGCCGGCCCGCCTGCCCGCAGGGTGCGGTCACAGATCTCGGTCATCTCCAGTTTCGGGTCCACCGGCACGGTGATGCGCTTGAGTTCACCCATCTGTTCCAGCTGGGAAATGAAGTCTCGCAGGTCGCGGTATTTCATGGTGTTCCTTGTTGTTCAGTAACCGGAAGGTTGTGCGGCGAGTATAGCAGGAAGGACGCAGGACGCCTGATGCTCGACGCAAGACGCATAAAAACAAAACAAAAGCCGCGAGAAGCTTGAGGCTGAGAGAATGAAAGGGGTGTGATTATTGGCGCCGGGCGTCGGGCGTTAAAACCACAAAACCCCGCCGGAGCGGGGTTTTGCGTGTTGCATGATGCATGTTGCGTGAAGCGTCGCTTACTTCCGCTTCATGGAATCGAAGAATTCCAGGTTTGTCTTGGTCTGCTTCATGCGGTCGATGAGGAATTCCATGGCGGCGATTTCGTCCATGGGGTGCAGGACCTTGCGCAGGATCCACATCTTCTGCAGTTCGTCCTCGCTCACCAGACGCTCTTCGCGACGGGTACCGGACTTCTTGATATTCATGGCCGGGAACACTCGCTTCTCTGCCACCTTGCGGTCCAGATGCAGCTCCATGTTGCCGGTGCCCTTGAATTCCTCGTAGATCACTTCGTCCATCTTGGAGCCGGTGTCGACCAGAGCGGTGGCGAGGATGGTCAGGCTGCCGCCTTCCTCGATGTTCCGTGCGGCACCGAAGAAGCGCTTGGGCTTTTCCAGGGCGTGGGCGTCCACACCACCGGTGAGTACCTTGCCGGAGCTGGGCTGTACGGTGTTGTAGGCGCGCGCCAGACGGGTGATGGAATCCAGCAGGATCACCACGTCCTGTTTGTGCTCTACCAGGCGCTTGGCTTTCTCGATCACCATCTCGGCCACCTGAACGTGACGGGCCGGCGGCTCGTCGAAGGTGGACGCCACCACTTCACCGCGCACGGTCCGTGACATCTCGGTCACTTCTTCCGGACGCTCATCGATGAGCAGCACGATCATGTGGGTTTCGGGATTGTTGCGGGCGATGGATTGGGCGATGTTCTGCAGGAGCATGGTCTTACCGGCTTTCGGCGGGGCCACGATCAGGCCGCGTTGTCCTTTGCCGATCGGGGCCACCAGATCAATCACCCGGGTGGTGATGTCTTCGGTGGAGCCGTTACCGATCTCCATGACCAGGCGCTCGGTGGGGAAAAGGGGCGTCAGGTTTTCAAAAAGGATCTTGTTCTTGGCGTTTTCCGGCTTGTCGAAGTTGATCTCGTTGACCTTGAGCATGGCGAAGTAGCGCTCGCCATCCTTCGGGGGCCGGATCTTGCCGGCGATGGTGTCACCGGTACGCAGGTTGAAGCGACGGATCTGGCTCGGGGAGACATAGATATCGTCCGGGCCTGCCAGGTAGGAACCTTCGGCGGAACGAAGGAAGCCGAAGCCGTCCTGCAGGATCTCCAGTACGCCGTCGCCGTAGATGTCGGAGCCATTTTTGGCGGCGCGTTTGAGAATGGAAAAGATGACGTCCTGCTTGCGGGTTCTTGCCAGGTTCTCGAGGCCGAGTTCCTTGGCAATGTCCAGAAGTTCTCCAATCGGCTTCTGCTTCAGTTCAGAAAGATTCATTGGCGTATGTTTTGGTTTGAATGAATTGAGAGGATGCACCGCCTGCGGTGCTACAGTTGTTTTGATAATCCGGTTTTTTCGGAATCTGGCCCGGCAAGCCTAAAAGGGGGCCACAGGAAAATAAGGTAACCAGAGGTTCCGAAGGACTAACTAAAAGGGGGTGCTTGTAAGGAGGTTCCTTAAAGCTGTTCTGGAATCTACCACTCTGGGCAGGGGCTGTCTATAGGACCGGAGAAGTAATGCCCCGGCCGGTAGACCGGGGCGTTACAGGGTGTTTCAGGGGATTACAGGGTGCTGTCGAGGAAGGCGCTCAGCTGGCTCTTGGACAGGGCGCCAACTTTGGTCGCTTCCACGTTACCGTTCTTGAACACGCTCAGGGTGGGGATGCCACGAACACCGTACTTCTTCGGGGTTTCCGGGTTGTCGTCGATGTTGATCTTGGCGATGGTCAGGCGGCCTTCGTACTCACCAGCCAGCTGCTCCAGGATCGGCGCGACCATTTTGCAGGGGCCACACCAGGGTGCCCAGTAATCTACCAGCACCGGGCCGTCTGCATTGATGACCTGGGCTTCAAAGTCCGCGTCGGTCACATTGATAATCTCGCCGCTCATCGAATTCTCCTGATATAAAGGGGATTGGCTGACCGCAAGGGCCAGCTCACTGGGCAATAATATCAGGTTGCGGGCACTCATTTTCAAGCGAGGGAATGAATTATCGTTACTGTATTTGCCTATCGCGGTCCGCTGGCGGCACAGTAAAGCACGTTGAAATACCGGCGCTGACATCCTAACGCCATGATTTCAGGCTACTATCGGCCAATTCGCAGACAGGAGTATGCATGGAGCACGGCGAACATCTGGCCGCCATTGATCTGGGGTCCAACAGTTTTCACATGGTCGTGGCGCGGCAGGTACACGGCGAAATCCAGCTCATGGACGGGCTGTCCGAGAAGGTGCAGCTGGGCGCCGGTCTCGACAAGGACAACCGCATCGACGATGACACCCAGGCACGGGCGCTGGAATGTCTGGGGCGATTTGCCCAGCGCATTGCCGGGATACCCCGCGGCAGCGTGCGGGTGGTAGGGACCAATACCCTGCGTCAGGCGCGCAATGCCCGCCAGTTCATTGACCGTGCGGAGGAAGTGCTCGGCCACGACATCGAGATCGTGGCCGGTCGCGAGGAAGCCCGTCTAATCTATCTGGGCGTGGCCCATACCCTGGCCGATGATGCGGGTCAGCGGCTGGTGGTGGATATCGGTGGCGGTTCCACCGAACTGATCATTGGTGAGCGCTTTGAGTCCTCGGAAACCGAATCCCTGCACATGGGCTGTGTCAGTTTCGGCCGCCGCTTTTTTGGCGAGGGCAATATCACTGAGAAGGCGTTCGACAAGGCGGTCACAGCGGCGCGCCAGGAAGTGCTGTCGATTCATGCCAATTACCGCCGTATTGGCTGGCAGCAGAGTGTCGGCGCTTCCGGCACCATCAAGGCTATCAGCCTGGTGTGCGTGGAAAACGGCTGGTGTGACAGCGGCATTACCCTGGACGGGCTGAAGAAGGCCCGCAAGCGGGTACTCAAGGCGGGCAGTATCGAGAAACTGGATCTGAAAGGATTGCGGGAAGACCGCAAGGCGATTTTCCCGTCCGGGCTGGCCATTCTTTACGGCATCTTCGAGCAATTGGGAATCGAGCAGATGGAAGTGTCGTCTGGTGCCCTGAGGGAGGGGCTGTTGTACGACCTGCTCGGGCGCTTCAGCCATGAAGATGTGCGCGAGCGCAGTATCCAGTCACTGATGAATCGCCACCATGTTGAGCGAAGTCAGGCCGAGCGGGTCTGCGAAACGGCCACGGAACTGTTTCGGCAGGTAGCCGGCGACTGGCAGCTCAATGATGAAGAAATGGCCGACACCTTGCGCTGGGGTGCCCTGCTGCACGAGCTGGGTCTGGCCGTGTCCCACAGCCAGTTTCACAAGCATGGCGCCTACCTGATTACCAACTCGGACCTGCCCGGCTTTTCCCGGCAGGAACAGGAGGTGGTAGCGGTACTGGTGCGAGGCCATCGGCGCAAGATCCCCGTTTCCGCTCTGGAGGAGTTGCCCGCGGATGAACGCGAACCGTTGTTGCGTTTATGCCTGGTGCTGCGCATTGCCGCGCGCCTGCATCATGCCCGCTGCGATGAACTGATCCCGGCCATGAAGCTGAAAGTGAAAGGCAATACCCTCACTCTCACCTTCCCGTCAGGCTGGCTGGATGAGCACCCCCTGACCCTGGCGGATCTGGAGCAGGAACAGGAGTATTTTCAGGCGGCGGGATGTGAACTGACGTTGAGCTGAGCGCCTGCCAGATCAGATCACAATTTCTACGAAGCCGCTGTAGGAACGTAGCGCAGCGGAGTAACGCACGGAGTGCGGCCCCGAAGGGGTGAGCGAAGCGAATAACTTGCCTGCAGGCGATCCGAGCCTAAGCGAGGAATGCGTTCCTGGTTTTGAGAAGCGATTTTCGAAACGCAAAACCTGTTGCGAGGAACCGGGATTGGTTTTTGATCTTCGAAATTCGCTTCTGGAATCCTTACCTCGCTTAGGCTCGGATCGCGAGCAGGCTCGCTCCTACGGCGGGGTATAACGAGGGTTGTACCGACGCAAAAAGGCCCGCCCGGTTAACCGGGCGGGCCTTTTTGCGTCAGGCGTCAGGCGTCAGGCGTCAGGCGTCAGGCGTCAGGCGTCAGGCGTCAGGCGTCAGGCGTCAGGCGTCAGGCGTCAGGCGTCAGGCGTCAGGCGTCAGGCGTCAGGCGTCAGGCGTCAGGCGTTACCGCCACTACCCCAACGTATCCAGCAGACACTGCTGGGCAATGAACACCTCTTCCCCTTCCGCCGGTTCGGCGCGGCTGTAGCTGCCGTCGGTCTGCAGCAGCCAGGCGCGGCTGTTGTCGCGCAGATAGTAGTGCAGGCCTTCTTCCAGCATCTGCGCCTTGAGGGCCGGATCATTGATCGGGAAGCAGGTTTCCACCCGGTTGAACAGGTTACGATCCATCCAGTCGGCACTGGAGCAGTACAGTAGATCCTCGCCACCGTGATGGAAGTGATAGATGCGCGTGTGCTCAAGGAAGCGGCCGACAATGGAGCGTACCCGGATGGTCTCTGATACCCCGGGGATGCCGGGTTTCAGGCAACAGATACCGCGCACGATCAGATCAATCTCCACCCCGGCCTGGCTGGCCCGGTAGAGCGCCTGAATGATCTTTTCCTCGGTAAGGGAATTGAATTTGGCAATGATGCGCGCCGCACGTCCAGCCTGCGCTTCGGCGGTTTCAAATTCGATCCACTCGATCAGTGACGGATGCAGGGTAAACGGCGAATGCTTCAGCTGCTTCAGCCGCGCCGCCTTGCCCATTCCGGTGAGTTCCTGAAAGATCTTGTGCACATCCTGACCGATAGCCTTGTCCGCAGTCATCAGGCCGTAGTCGGTGTACAGCTTGGTGGTCTTGGTGTGGTAGTTACCGGTGCCCAGGTGCACATAACGTTTGATGCCTTCACCATCACGGCGCACCACCAGCAGCATCTTGGCGTGGGTCTTGTAGCCCACCACCCCGTACACCACGATGGCGCCGGCTTCCTGCAGGCGACGAGCTCCCTCGATGTTGGATTCTTCATCGAAGCGAGCGCGCAGTTCCACAATGGCGGTCACTTCCTTGCCGTTTCGTGCTGCGGTTTCCAGATGATCGAGAATTTCTGACTTGGTGCCGGTGCGATACAGGGTCTGCTTGATGGCCAGCACCTTGGGATCCCGCGCCGCCTCCGCCAGCAGGTTGATCACCGGCTGGAAAGACTGGAATGGGTGGTGCAGCAGCAGGTCTTCCTGATCGATGGCATCAAAGATCGATTCGGATTTCTTTACTGTGGGATGCACTTTCGGGGTGAACGGCGGGTAGTGCAGGCGGGGGCGGTTCACGCTGGTGAACATGCGCGCCAGGTTCACCGGCCCGTTCACTTCGTAAAGGTCGTCTTCGCCCAGCTCGAACTGTTCCAGCAGGTAGTGCATCAGGTGACGCGGACAGTTGTCGGCCACTTCCAGGCGCACTTCGTCACCGTAACGGCGAGACAGCAACTGGCCTTTCAGGGCCAGGGCCAGATCTTCCGCTTCTTCGTCCACTTCCAGATCGGCGTTGCGGGTCACCCGGAACTGGTAACAGCCGGTAGCTTTCATGCCCGGGAACAGGTCGGACACATGGGCATGAATCATGGACGACAGGAACACGAAGTTGTCATCGCCATCGCCGCTGATTTCATCGGGAATACGGATCAGGCGGGGCAGGGAGCGCGGTGCGGGCACAATGGCCAGACCGGTGGAGCGGCCAAAGGCATCCTTGCCATCCAGCGGCACGATAAAGTTCAGGCTCTTGTTCACCAGCCGCGGGAACGGATGGGAAGGATCCAGTGCAATCGGCGTCAGTACCGGGTAGACCTGTTCTCGGAAATATTTTTTCACCCATTCTGACTGGGCTTCGGTCCAGTCTTCCCGGCGGAGAAAATCCACCCCTTCTTCGCGCAGGGCAGGCAGCAGGATGTTGTTGAGAATGTGGTACTGTCGGTCTACCGCTTCATGGGTGATGCGGCTGATTTCCTTGAGCAGTTCATCCGGCAGCATGCCGTCCGGGCCGGGCTGGCCGGTGCCGGTTTCCAGCTTGTTGCGCAGGCCGGCCACGCGAATTTCGAAGAACTCATCCATGTTGCTGGAAAAGATCAGCAGAAAGTTCAGCCGCTCCATCAGCGGATGATTCTCGTCCATGGCCTGTTCCAGCACCCGCAGGTTGAACTGCAGCAGGCTCAATTCCCGGTTGAAATAATAGTCCGGGTGGTTGAGATCAATGGCGCTATGTTCGCTGGCGATATCGTTCATTGGGGCCTTCCTGACCGAGGGTGTGACGAGCTCCCTATTCGATGACATTTATATGACACGGTAATGACAGGGGGTAGCCCTGACGGGTGTTTTTTTGGCCGCTCTGCGGCTGCAACACGCTTCATGCATCACGTAACACGCAAAAATCAAACGCGGAATTACCACAGAGGCCACAGAGGTCTCTGAGCGCGAATTCCTGAGAGCTGCTGTTCTTGTTTTAGCAGCCCCACTGGAGGGGCGAACAAAACCCAGGATCAAAACCACCCTTCGTTCCGCAAGCTGCCCCCATGGCATCAATCTCACTCAGGGCGGAGTAAAGCGATGGAGCAGCAGATTCCCGCAAACCCGCGATGAACCTTTTTTCAGGCTAGTCCTCCTTGGGCCGACAGGGAAGGGGTATGGCGTGGGAGGGGTTGCTTTTGCCAGTTAAGTGTAAATACACTTAACTGGAGGTGACCCCGGCGACGTCGGGCAATTCTGCAAATTAAAGTGCATATACATCAAAGGAGGGAATGATGCGACTCTTTCAGATACTGATGGCGCTGTTCAGCCGCATACTGCCCGGGCGGGCCAGTGATCTGGCATTACAGCTGATGACAGGCCCTCGCCTGCCGCAGGCCTGGCGGGGACGAGCCGGCTTCGCGCCTGACCGTCAGGTACCGGTAGGGGAGCGTGCCCGCCTGAACATCTGGTCAGGTGGTCCGCAACGGGTGTTGCTGGTCCATGGCTGGTCAGGGCACTGGACGCAGTTCGAGACCATGATGAAGGCGCTGGGCAGAGACGACTTTTCTTTTTACGCCCTGCAGATGCCGGGGCACGGCAGTGAAGCCGATGGCGCCAGCCATGTGGGCGAGTTCATCGCCACCCTGCGCCGGGCGCTGGATGTGATTGGCGAGCCGGTGGAGGTGTTGATCGGCCATTCCATGGGGGCGGCGGCGGCGGCCTATGTGCTGTCGGAACGAGAAGATATTTCCCGGGCAGTCCTGATCGCACCGCCCACGGATTTTCGCGGGGTGGTCGGCAGGATGGCGAGCATGTTGAAGCTGGGTAAGCGGGCCAGACAACAGTTACAGGACAAGATGGCGGCCCGGGTAGGGATCAGCTACGACGCCCTGGATATCGCCCGCCGTGGCGAGCGGATCGATGCCAGGCTGTTGTTGGTGCATGATACAGATGACCGGGAAGTGCCGTTCACGGATTCACTGCGTTTGTACCGGTCGGTTCCTGCGGCCACGCTGCATCAGACCGTGGGCAAGGGGCATCGCCGGGTGTTGGCGGACAAGGAGGTGCTTGAATGGGTGGCCGGGTTTGCCCGCGAGGGCGTGTTGTCCGTGCCCACGCCGGATGCCGGGCAGATCAGAGTTCCTGCTTGACCTGGTGGCTGAAGCGGCGCAGTTCTGAAGAGATCTGTTGCCAGCTCTTCTTGCCCACCAGCGATTCGAACTGCTGTTGCGCAGCTTGCCAGCCTGCCAGCGCCTGCTGATAGCAGGCCTCCCCCGCGGGGGTGAGAGACAGGCCCAGGGCGCGCTTGTTGCCGGTGGGTTCGGATGCCACCAGACCTTTTTCGATTAGCTTGTCCACGGTGCGTTGCAAGGAGGTGCGCTCCATGCCCAGCAGCTCTGCCAGCTGGAAAATAGACTCAGGGGGGCGGGCCTTGATGGCATTGAGCACGGAGAATTGGGTGACGCGTAAGCCACTGTCGTTGAGGTGCTGGTTGTAGAGACGCGTCACTAGCCGTGACAGTACCCGCGAGTGCAGCGCCGCACATTGCAGGCCCACCTTTTCCGGAGTGAGTGCAGCAGGGGGATTGCGCGATGACATTGGCGGACTCCATATATGGTGTGTATGCATTATATATGGAGCCGGGCCAGGGGCTGCAAGTTTTGCAGGGATCAGCCCTTCAGCTTGAGGGCGGCAGCCTTGGCAAAGTAAGTGAGGATGCCATCGGCCCCGGCACGTTTGAAGGCGAGCAGGGATTCCATCATCACCTTGTCCTGGTCCAACCAGCCGTTCTGAAAGGCGGCCATGTGCATGGCGTACTCGCCACTGACCTGGTAGGCATACACCGGTACCTTGAATTCGTCTTTCACCCGGCGCACCACATCCAGGTAAGGCATGCCCGGTTTCACCATCACCATGTCGGCCCCTTCGGCCAGATCCAGGGCAATCTCATGCAGGGCTTCGTCGGAGTTGGCCGGGTCCATCTGGTAAGTGGTCTTGTCTGCCTTGCCCAGGTTGCCGGCGGAGCCCACGGCATCGCGGAACGGGCCGTAGTAGGCGCTGGCGTACTTGGCCGAGTAAGCCATGATGCGGGTGTGGATGTGGCCGTGGGCTTCCAGAGCATTGCGAATCTCGCCGATGCGGCCATCCATCATGTCTGAGGGGGCGATCACGTCGGCGCCGGCTTCGGCCTGGGACAGGGCCTGTTTGACCAGGGCATCCACGGTCACGTCATTGAGCACATAACCGTTGTCATCAATGATGCCGTCCTGACCGTGGGTGGTGAACGGGTCCAGGGCGCCGTCGGTGATGATGCCCATTTCCGGTACCGCCGCCTTGATGGCGCGTACCGCACGCTGGGCCAGCCCTTCCGGGTTCCAGGCTTCGCGCCCGTCCAGGGTTTTGACATCGGACGGGGTAACCGGGAACAGGGCCATGGCCGGCACGCCGAGCTTTGCCAGTTCCTCGGCTTCCTTGACCAGCAGATCGATACTCATGCGTTCCACGCCGGGCATGGAGGGCACCGTCTCGGTTTGGTTGCTGCCCTCCAGTACGAAGACCGGATAGATCAGGTCGTCCACCGTCAGGGTGTTTTCGCGCATCAGGCGGCGGGAAAAATCATCACGGCGCATGCGACGCATGCGGGTGGCAGGCCAGGGAGCACGAGACACAGACATTGGGTGGAGTCCTCTAGTAACATGGGTGCGCCTGATGCCGGCTCTTTTTGCAGGAGTACAGCTGACGGCGGGGTGATTCAGTCTCGAGTGACGAGTTTCGAGTTTCGAAAAGCAAACCGGACAGAAGCCAAGGCAAGGTTTTCGCAACTCGTTACTCGTTACTCGCGACTGTCCAGGATTGTCACGCCGTCAGTGCTACTCTTGCTGGGTAATGGCATCAAGCTGGTTCGCGTGAGTTTAGCAAGAGCAGTGGATAATGGAAAAACAGCCGGCCTTTCATTTGGCCTTTCTGGTAAATGACCTTGAAGAAGCGGCAGATTTTTACTGTCGGGTGATTGGTGGCCGGCGCGGGCGGGATGCGCCCAACTGGATTGATATTGATCTGCATGGCCATCAGTTGTCCCTGCACAAGGGTGAAGATCTGAACCCGATCCAGGGCTACAGCGATGTGGATGGTCATCCGGTGCCCATGCCGCACTTTGGCGTGGTGCTGGACTTTGCCACCTGGGAAACCCTGGTGGAGCGTATCTACGAGCACGACTGGCCGTTCCTGCTCAAGCCCCGCGAGCGGTTTGTGGGCCAGCCGGCCGAGCAGGGTACCTTCTTTGTCCAGGATCCCACCGGCAATGTGCTGGAGTTCAAGGGCCTGCGTGAGCTGGACCGGATCTTCGAAGTGTGAGAGCCGAAGTGTGAGAGTCGAGGTGTAGGGCATGGGCCGTTGGCGACCAAAGGGCAAACCCGCCTCCAAATACATTACTGCGGAGGGCTACAAGACCCTCAACGATGAGCTGCAGTACCTGTGGAAGGTCAAGCGCCCCGAGGTTACCCAGGCTGTGCAGGAGGCCGCAGCCCAGGGCGACCGCTCCGAGAACGCTGAATACATCTACGGGAAAAAGCAGCTGCGCGAGATAGATCGGCGGGTGCGCTTTCTCAGCAAGCGGCTGGACGACATGACCGTGGTGGACCGCTTGCCGGAAGATCAGAGCAAGGTGTTTTTTGGTGCCTGGGTGGAACTGGAAAACGAGGCTGGCGAGCTGGAAACCTATCGCCTGGTGGGGCCGGACGAAACCGATTCTGCCAGGGGCTATATCAGTATTGATGCGCCACTGGCACGGGCCTTGCTCAAGAAGCAGGTGGATGACGAAGTGGAAGTGCGAACCCCGGTGGGCGAGCGTTGTCTTTTCATCAACCGTATCTGGTACGCCGAAACCTAAACGTAGGGCGGAAATGGGCGTGAGCCCATCTCCGCCATTGCCGGCGGAGATTGCCGAGACAATTTCCACCCTGTGAACAGAGGAATATGCTTTCCATGACCGCCAATCGACGTGTCTGGTTCTTTATCCGCAAGTCCCTGCTGGGTGGCCTGACCATCCTGCTGCCGATTTCCATCATCGTGTTCTTCTTCCGCTGGATCTATCAGACGGTGACGGAGATGATTGCGCCGTTCACCTCGGTGTTCATCAGTGCCTTCGGGCTACCCAAGTTCGTGGCGGACTGGCTGGCGTTTCTGGCAGTGCTGGTGCTGTGTTTTCTGGTCGGGACCCTGGTGGCCACCCGGCTGGGCAGCTGGCTGTGGCAGCAGTGGGAAGAAAATGTCATGAGCCGGCTGCCCGGTTATGTGACGGTGCGCGAAGTGATCGCCCAGCTGATGGGCAACAGCAGCGACAGCCCGTTCAGTCGTGGTGAGGTGGCGCGGGTGTGGTTGTATGGTAGGCAGGTGGATGTTTCAGTGACCGCTCTGGTGACGTCCCGCCATGCGGACGGTCACGTTACCGTGTTCGTTCCCACGGGTCCGAACCCCACCAGTGGTTTTATTTATCACGTGGAAGAAAGCCTGGTGGAACTGCACCCGGAAATCGGCGTGGAAAGCATGATGAAAACCGTGGTCTCCTGCGGCGCCGGCACCGCCGCCCTGTTCAAGACCGACAAGCAGGAAGGCTGATTCGCCCTGCGACGAAGCCGCTGTGGGATGCATGTCGACCCGGGCGGCAGCGCGGAGTTAAAAGCGCCTCGCAAGCGAGTGGCGAGAAGCGAGTTTCGAAAGGCAAAAAAACTGGCGAGTTGAGCATGCCCAGGTTTTGATCTTCGCAACTCGCAACTCGCAACTCGCAACTCGTTCCCGATTCCCTACGCGCTCAATTTCACCGACTTCTCTTCCAGCGCATCGCGCATGAAATCCCGCATGGTTCTGAGATAACAGCCCTGATCCAGGTGCAGCATGTGGTTGCCGGGGAACCAGTGCACGTGGCAGTCATCCCAGTGCTGGCGCAGCAGGTCGGTGTGCTTGGGCGGCGCGAAGCGGTCGCCGGCGCCACCGATGATCATGCGTCCCGATTTGGGTACCTGGCAGGGCCAGGTGAGTGGCGAATGCAGGGCGGTGAGCTTGCGCAGTCCGGCCAGATCCGTGTCGTAGACCTTGTGAAACAGCGGGAATTGCAGGTTCACCGGGAACCAGCTTTTCATCAGATCCATGATCGTGACCAGCGGCACATTAGGGATGGCAAAGGCCAGATCCTTTTCCAGAGAAGACAGCAGGCCGGTGGTGTAGCCACCCAGAGAGATACCGGTGGCGCCCATGGCAGGGGTGCCGCCGTCGCGCAGGTGGCTCATGAAGATGCGCAGGTCATGGATGGCATGGGCAAAGGTTTCGTTAAGCATGGCCATGCCCTGGCTGAAGAACTGGGCACCACTGAACGGTGCCAGCGGGCCCTTGCGTCGGCCATGGAAGGGCAGGGTATAGAGCAGCACATCGAAGCCCTGCTTGTAGAACCAGGGCAGGGCCAGCCAGCGGGTGTTCAGCCAGTAGGGATCGGCCACGAAACCGTGGATCATGATCAGGGTCGGGCGGGGTTTGCCATCATGTCTCCAGTACTGGGCCCAGGCCGTGCGATTGCGGGTGTGGGCCAGATAGCGCTCACGCAGAGCCGGATTTTTCGGCTCGAAAGGTGACTGGAAACTGAGCGTGCTGGCCTGTCCATCTTCCGGCTGGAAATGGTAGCCGGATACCGGCGCATAGCGGATGGCGGGTTGCTGTTCGGGCGGTGTGAAGAACGCATGGGGATCGCCTGCGTCCAGAAACGATTCATAAAAGCGTACCCGTTGCCGCTCTTCTTTCTGTTCACGAACATTGAGGCTGGCGGGCAATGCCGCCGCCCCTGCCATACAGGCCAGCCCGGTGCGGGCTACGGTATCCAGGGTGGCGGTGTAGTCGATCCGCCAGCGGGTATCGTTATCCGCCAGAAAGTGATCGGGCAGGGCATGAAAGTAACGCGGCAGGGTTTGCCACCAGGGCTGGACCAGCTGTGGCAGATCTTCGTTACAGTAATCCGTGGGCTTGATGCGAGGCCATTCGGTCATCGCCGCCTCCTTTTGTCATTGGTGCGCATTCCGGGGCGCGCTTTTGTGTCAGTAGACGCTGCCCCCGAAATGCCTGCAATGACCGATTCTGTCTGTGGTGTTTACCCTTTTGCCGATTTTTAAGTAGTCAGCCGTGACGGCGGATAAAGGCGCTGACCTTTTTCAGGTCCTGACGCGCTTCCGGCAGCAGGGGCGTCATTACCGGCCAGACATGGAACAAGCCGCCCCGCTCCAGCCATTCCACTTCCACCCCGCTTTTCTGTGCCGCATCCCGGACGCGCTTGGCATCGGAGTAGAGCACTTCGTCGGTGCTGACCGTGATCATCAGTGGGCAGATACCGCTGTAGTCCCCCAGACAGGGAGAGGCGTAGGGGTTGCTGCGCTGTGCCGGATCCGGCACATAGATATCGATCACGGTGCGGATGATATCCGCGGAAAGCATGGCGTCGCTGGGGTCCAGTGCATCCAGAATGCTGTCTTCGGGAAAGCAGTTGCTGCCCGGAGAAAAGGTCACAGCACAACGCGGCTGCGGTAGCCCCTGGTCGCGAATGCGTAGCAGGGTCGCCAGGGTCAGGCCGCCGCCGGCGGAGTCGCCAGCGATGACGATATCCTCAGGGGCCTTGCCCAGCCCCAGCAGGTACTCGTAGGCCTCCATCACCCGATCGGTGGCCGCCGGGAACGGGTGCTCCGGAGCGAACGGGTAGGTGGCCAGGTAAACCTCGCCTTTCAGCTGCTTGGCCAGCCGCGCCGCCATGTTGTGATAGGTCTTGGTGACCCCGCCAATGTAGGCGCCGCCATGGATATAGAGCACCGTCATCTGCGGGTCGCTGACACTGAGACGATCTCCCTCGAAGCCGGGCTGGTTGACCTTGTTCAGTTTGACGCCAAAAGGCATCAGGGTCAGGGAGGGAGAATTGTTGAAGACCTTGCGCAGATGGCGCACCAGCTGTTCTTCGTCGAGACCGTAGCGCTTGATGGTCCGGCGGGTAACTGCCTTGATCAGAGTGGCCTGGATGCTCATGTGTAGTCCGTTGTGTTGTTCTGATTCGATCAGGTTGAGCCTAACCCTAACTGTACGAATCGTTGAATGGCAGGGATGATCGGGCCAGACCGTCATCGCTCAGTTCAGGAGGGGAGAATGAGAGCTGGGGCAGGAAGGGCAGGGGCACAGGTGCGCCGCCTGCCCGGTTGTTGCTATTCCCCGGCAGCCTTGGCCAGGGGGGGGTCTGAAGCGGGCTTCGCACCGCCATCACCAGTGGCGCTCATGGCGGGGATCCCGCCTGCACCGTAGTACTCATCCTTGGTGAAAACGTCGACTTCGATGGCTTGCAGGCAGGCGGCCGTCGCCTCATTGAGCAGGGCCAGTTCCGCCTCGCTGATGACGCCCTGCTTCGCTGCGTCAGCGGCCAGCTCTTCCACCTTGCCGCGGCCGAGCTTGCGCGCCTTCTGTGCGGCGCGGATCTTGTTGCGTACCGGCTCGGCTTCAGTGGTCAGGCGGAAGGCCTTGAGCAGGCGGCCCAGCCCCTGGTCACTCTCTTCAGGCATGTAGTTGCCGCCAACCAGGCGCTTGTACTGATCCCCGTAACTTTGCAGGGCCAGAGCCGCCTTGTGGCTCAGCTGGTCGTTGGGCAGTTTGGCCAGCGGGTTAAGTCCCAGACCGATGCGGCCAAGGGTTTTCAGGAGCACACCCACCGGACCATCAAAGTTTTCGTAGATGCCTTCGAAGGCTTGCTGGATCTGGGTGAGGCCGTATTCCCCGGCGTATTGCACCAGCGCCAGATCTTCGGCTTTGCGGCCTTCCGCCTCATAACGGCGCAGGGCGGAAGTGGTGATGTACAACCAGGCGACTGCATCGGCATAGCGGCCGGTGAGGTTGCCGCGCGCCTTCAGCTTGCTGCCCAGGAAGAACATGGCCAGATTGGTGAGCAGGCCAAAGCGGGTGGCCGCCCAACCGAGACGGCGATAGATGCTTTTGGTCTGGGGTGCCACGTTGGGTACTTTTACGGTAAAGAAGCCACGGGTAACGCCGCGCACGATAGTCATCACAACGCCGAGCAGGAACTGGATCATCCAGCCATTGAGGTTGTTGCGGAAGCTGGTGGTGTCGTCGTTTTCCACCGCCTGGACAACCTTGTAAGCGTAGGGGTGACAGCGGGTGGCGCCCTGGCCAAAGATCATCAGGGTGCGGGTCATGATGTTGGCCCCTTCCACCGTGACGCTCACGGGGGCGGAATTATACAGGCGGCCCATGGTGTTATTGGGGCCCTGCATGACGCCGTAGCCAGCAGTCACATCCATGGCATCGGTGCCGATCTCCCGGCCCATCTCTGTGGAGTAGGCTTTCATGACGGCGGACATCACCGGAGGCTGGATGCCGTTGTCCACGGCGGAGCAGCCGAATACTCGGGCGGCATCGAAGGCGTAGGTCATGCCTGCAGCCTTGCCAATCTTGTGCTCGACCCCTTCCATGCGGCCGACCGGAATGCCGAACTGCTGTCGCACCATGGAGTAGGCGCCGGCGATCATGGCGCCGTGGCGTACGCCACAAACGCCGGTGGCGGGCAGTGACACCATGCGGCCCCCTGCCAGCGCTTCCATGAGCATCTTCCAGCCCATGCCGGTGTATTCCACACCGCCCAGCACATTGCCCGCTGGTACGATCACGTCGCGGCCGACGATGGGGCCATTGGGAAAGTGTTCGCCGATGGGTTGATGGTGATCGCCAATGTGCAGACCTTCAGTGCCCTTGGCACCTTTCTCGATCAGGACCACAGTGATACCGGGTTCTTGCCCTTTGCCCAGCAGGTTGTCCGGATCCTGCAGGCGTACTGCCAGGGAAATCAGATTGGCCACCGGAGCCAGGGTGATGTAGCGCTTGCGGAAGTTCAGTTTGAACTTCACCTCGCCATCGTCATCCCTGAATACCACCCCTTCTGCTTTCAGGGAGGCAGCATCGGACCCGGCGGTGGGTTCGGTCAGGCCGAAGCAGGGGATGAATTCGCCCTTGGCCAGCTTGGGCAGGTAATAGCTTTTCTGCTGATCCGTGCCGTAATGGCCCAGCAGTTCGGCGGCGCCCAGGGAGTTGGGGATGACCACCATGGCGCTAAGCAGGCCGGAGTGGGAGCTGACCCGGGCCATGATGCAGGACTTGGCCTGGGTGGACATGGGCATGCCGCCGTACTCTTTGGCGATCTGCATGGCAAAGAAGCCGTTGTCAGCCATGAATGTGAAAAGCTCGTCCGGCAGCTTGCGGGTGCGGGACAGCTCGTAGCTGTCTGCCATCTTGAGCAGCTCTTCCACCGGACCATCGATGAATGCCTGTTCGTGCTCGGGCAGCTGGTCATAGTTTTCGGCGAGGATGCTTTCGAAATCCACGTTGCCGCCAAAAAACTGACCATCAATCCAGACATCGCCAGCTTCCAGCGCCTGGCGTTCGGTATCGGAAATCTGCGGGAGGATCTTGTTTTCCCGCATCCAGTTCATCAATTGCTTGTACATGCGTTGGTTCCTCTAGATGGGTGACAGCGACGTAATGCCGGCTGTCAGCGGGTTATTCGCTTTCCAGCACCATGGCGGCGCCTATACCGCCTGCGGCGCAGGCCGTGGTCAGGGCAAGGCCGCCACCGCGACGTTGCAGTTCATAAAGGGCCTGGCTGATGACCCGTGCGCCGGTGGCGCCAAACGGGTGACCGTAAGCGATGGAGCCGCCGTTAACGTTGAGCTTGCTGCGGTCCACCTCGCCCAGGGCTGCCAGGCCGGTCTGGCTGCGGACATAGTCATCGTCGGCCAGGCCGCGCAGGTTGCAGGCCACTTGTCCGGCGAAGGCTTCGTGCATGTCGATGAGCGTCAGGTCATCCAGAGACAGACCGGCGCGGGTCATGGCCATGGGAGCGGCCAGTACCGGGCCCATCAACAAATCCTCTTGCGGTGTGCGCGCGGCAAAGGCGTAGGAGCGAATGAAGCCGAGTGGGGTGTAGCCCAGGGCGGCGGCTTTCTTTTCGCTCATCATCAGTAGTGCCCCTGCGCCATCGGTGAGGGGGCTGCTGTTGCCCGCGGTGACGCTGCCGCTTTCCCGGTCAAACACCGGATTGAGCTTGCTGTAGCTGGCGCGCTCTGATTGTTTGCGGACCAGGTTGTCATCTTTCAGGTTCTGGCCATTGGGCAGTTGCACGGTCATTACCTGCTTGTCCAGCCGGCCTTCCGCCCAGGCGCGGGCCGCATTGCTGTGTGAGGCGTGGGCCAGATCGTCCTGCTCGTCACGACCCACCTGCCATTTCTTCACCATCTTCTCGGTGCTTTCGCCCATGGTCTCGCCCACCGAGTACTCGGTGATGGAAGGGGCCTGGGGAAGCAGGTCGCGTGCTTTAAGCTGTCTCAGCAGTTTGATGCGGTCTTTCACTGTTTTGGCAAAACTCACGTCACGGAGCACCGCGCTGAACTCTGCAGACAGGGGCACCCGGGCGCAGGAGGTGGAATCTGTGCCGCCGGCGATGGCGATGTCGGTGTAGCCCGCCACGATATTGTCTGCCGCGCTGGCGGTGGTCTGAAAACTGGTGGCACAGGCCCGCGTGATGGAATAGGCGTCGACGGTGTCCATCCCCAGCGCCAGAGCAATTTCCCGGGCAATGAAGGGGGCCTCGGGGATCATCACTGTCATGCCGAAGACCAGTTGCTCAATGTCCTGCTGACCCAGATTGTTGCGGGACATCAATTCCTTCACTGCCATAGCGCCCAGGTCGATGGCGTTGAGATCCCGGTAATGGGTGGCGATCCGGGCAAATGGCGTGCGTACACCGTCAACAATCGCGACGCGGCCGCCGCGTCCGGAAAGCTTCATTTTGCGAGCAGGCATTGCCGCCTCCTAAGGTGTAATTTCATTTACACTTAATGTGACATCGTGTGATGTTATGGTTTGCCGAGACTATTGAGAAGCAGGGATTCTGTCAACGGTAGTGCTTGTGTGGCGTGAAGATGGTGTAATATTGGTTACACCGTGGAGTTAATATGATGCCAAGTGCCCCATCTTCTTTTCCGTCGTCACGTCAGAACCCCGAGGTTCGTGACCGCATCGAGCGAGCGGCAGTGCAGGTGTTTGCCGACTCCGAGTTTCATCAGGTGACGCTGCAGCAGGTAGCAAAAGCGGCCCGATGCAGTTTGCAGACGCTCTATCGTTACTATGGAAATGACCAGCAAGGCAGCAAGGAGGCATTGCTGTCTGCCTGTCTGCATCATGGTCTGGAGCAATTGGCGGAGAGGATGCTGGATCATCTTGCTGGAATCGCGACATTTCGTGACCGGCTCAGCAAGGTGTTCTGGGTGGTGCTGGATTTCTTTGACCGCAACCCTGAGATGGGGCGGATGATGATCAACTCGGTCTACCCCGGGTTGTGGGGCAGCGATACCACTCCAGCCCAGCAACAGTTATCCGGGCTGTTTATCAGTGTCCTGCGGGAAGGGCAGGAGCAGGGGATCCTCAATGACAGGGTGGCGACGCCGATCCTGCTGGATTTCTTTTACGGAGTGCTGCTGAGGGTTTCCCAGATGCACCTGCTGCGTGGGCGCGAAGGACAGTTGGCGGATCAGCATGGTGTGCTGTTCGATATGCTCTGGCGGGCGATTACCATCGCGCCAGCAGAATAGGCCAATCGGCGTTGCGGGCCTTGTGGCAGGAGAGTAGCTTTTCTATGTTGCCCAACCAGACAAAAACAACAGAGGCCCGTCATGCAGTCAGGAACCGTATCCAGCAATGGGATTGAGCTCTTTTACGAGAGCCGTGGACCCGAGACCGGTGAAACCATCGTGTTTGTCATGGGACTGTCTGCCCAGATGGTGTTCTGGCCAGAGCCGCTGCTCGACAGCCTGGTGGAGCGTGGCTACCGGGTTATTCGCTTTGATAACCGGGATGTGGGCAAATCGTCGCGTATCCGTCGCCGCCTCAAGCATGGTCCGCTCACCGCCATCATGCGCGGCTATGTGGGCCTGTCCGTGGATGCACCCTATACCCTGCATGACATGGTGGATGACACCGTGGGGCTGCTTGATGCCCTGGCCATCGAGCGGGCCCATCTGGTCGGTGCTTCCATGGGGGGCATGATCAGTCAGCTGATGGCGGGCAAGCATCCTGACCGGGTGCTGTCGCTCACCTCCATCATGTCCAGCAACAACAGTCGCCTGGTGCCGCCGCCAAAACCGGCCGCCCTGAAAGCACTGGTGGCACCGCGTGCCAAGGTGGAAACGGAAGAAGAGTTTGTCGCTTTCGGTCTGGAAATGATGGGCAAGCTGGCCGGGACTCTGCCCCAGGGCACCGAAGAGTTGGCGGACATTTATCGCCAATGCTGGGCTCGAGGCATCAACCCGCTGGGGATCCGTAACCAGTTCCTGGGTATCGTCGCCACCGGCGCCCTGACCCCGTGGCTGAAGCAAATCGAGTGCCCCGCTACCGTTATCCACGGTGGCGCCGACCCGCTGATCCGCCCCGCCGGCGGCAAGGCATCGGCACGGCATATTCGTGGCGCCAAACTGGCTATCCTGCCGGGTATGGGCCACGACTTCCCGCCCTCTCTGCTGGACCGTATGGGCGAGCTGATCGCCGAAACCGCTGGCCGCGCCAATTCGGTGGCGACTCCGGCGATGGCGTGAGGAAGGCAATTAACAGTTAACAGTGAATAGCTCGCGGGAGCGGGTTGTTGATGCTGTGAATGAAGAGGCCGCGTCCGTGATTGGGTGCGGCCTTTTTTGTTATTTGATAAGCGGCGAGGGACGAGTTTCGAGTTGCGAAGATCGAAACCGGATTATGCTTTTCGAAACTCGAAACTCGAAACTCGAAACTCAGGCCCGGTCCCAAGGAAACGCGATGACCTCGTTAATCTTGCCGGTGTCTTGCTTGGCCATCAGCAGTCTTTCCACGCCCATGGCCACGCCGCTGCAGGGGGGGAGGCCGGATTTCATGGCGGCCAGCAGGTAAGGGTCGGCGTCCATGCTGGGCAGGTCGTGCTGTCCTCGCAGGGCGTTGTCCTGCTCGAAGCGGCGTTGTTGTTCTTGCGGGTCGGTGAGTTCCTGGTAGCCGTTGGCGAGCTCCAGGCCGCGATAGTAGATCTCGAAGCGTCGCGCTACTACGGCGCCATCGCGGTCGTCATGGGTCTGTGCCAGAGCGGCGGCCCAGCCGGGGAAATCGCTGACCACGGTGAGCTGGTCGGCGGGCAGGGCGGCTTCCACCCGGGTGGCCATCAGGTAATCCACAGCGGCGGTTTTATCCAGTCCAGTGGGTGCGCCGTGCTGCTCGGCATATTGCACCAGTGCCTCGTCGTCCGCCTTGAGCGGGTCCAGCCCGGTGACGTGATGGAACAGGGCGCGGAAGTGATAGTGCTGGCTGCTGGCGCCGGGGAACAACTCTGCGAACAGGGCCAGGCATTCGCCGACCAGATCCTTGAGCGCAAAGCCCGGCCGGTACCACTCCAGCATGGTGAATTCCGGGTTGTGCCGGCCCCCGGCTTCGCCATCGCGGAACGCCTTGCAGACTTGATAGATAGGCCCGCTGCCCGCGGCCAGAAGCCGCTTCATATGGTATTCCGGGGAGCTTTGCAGATAGCCGTAGCCGGGTACCGGGATGCACTGGATATGAAGGTCGCTGACGCCATGCTGTGCCAGCTGCGGGGTGTCCACTTCCAGCACATCACGCGTCGCAAAAAAAGCGCGCACTGTGCTCATCAGCTCAGCGCGCGCTTTCATGGCCTCCAGGGAGGCGGTGGGCTGCCAGTCATGCATCGGGGTGCTCTCGTCAGGCATCTGGCGTCAGGCGTTTAGCCTTTGATGCGGCCCACGTAATCGCCGGTGCGGGTGTCGACCTTGACGATCTCGCCAGTCTGTACGAACAGCGGTACACGCACCACGGCGCCGGTGGACAGGGTGGCGGGCTTGCCGCCAGTGCCTGCGGTGTCGCCCTTCAGGCCGGGATCGGTTTCCACGATTTCCAGTTCCACGAAGTTGGGTGGGGTTACCGACAGCGGCTCACCGTTATACAGGGTGATCTCGCACACGTCCTCTTCTTTCAGCCACAGCTTGGCGTCGCCCACGGCGGCGTCATCGGCAGCTTTCTGCTCGAAGGAAGTCTGGTCCATGAAGTGCCAGAATTCACCGTCGGAGTACAGGTACTGCATGGACACGTCCATCACGTCGGCGCCTTCCAGGGAGTCGCCAGACTTGAAGGTGCGTTCCCAGACCTTGCCGGATTTCAGGTTGCGCAGCTTCACACGGTTGAACGCCTGGCCCTTGCCCGGCTTCACAAATTCGTTCTCGATAATGGCGCAGGGATCGCCATCGAGCATGACTTTCAAGCCAGACTTGAATTCACTGGTAGAATAGTTGGCCATAAAATTCTCGTTCCAAAGGTTGATGTATGGCGTCACGAAGGCTGGCAATGATACCGCAGGAAAGCGCTGGTTGGGAGTTACCTGACTGGCAGCGCCAGCAGGCCGATCTGATCACTGATCCTGCCGAGCTGCTGGCGCTGCTGGATCTGGATGCCTCGGCGCTGCCCGAGATCCGGGCTGCGGCCCGGGATTTCCCGCTGCGGGTGCCGCGCCGCTATGTCGAGCTGATGGAAAAGGGGAACCCGAATGATCCGCTTCTCAGGCAGGTACTCAGCGTCCCGGCAGAGCTGGAAGCGGTGCCCGGGTATGGTGTCGACCCCTTGGAAGAAGGCGATCACACACCGGTTCCCGGGCTGCTGCACAAGTATCATGGGCGTGCCTTGCTGGTGGTGACCGGTGCCTGTGCGGTGCATTGCCGCTACTGTTTTCGTCGTCACTTCCCCTATCAAAGTCACCTGTCCGGCAAGCGCTGGGACCAGGCTCTAGCCTGGCTGGCGGAGCGCCCGGATATCCACGAAGTGATCCTGAGTGGTGGCGATCCGTTGACCCTGACCAACCGCCGCATCGGGCAGTTGCTGGAGGCGTTGGCGCAGATTCCCCATCTGCGCCGGTTGCGCATCCATTCACGCACCCCGGTGGTGATCCCGGAGCGCCTCGACGAGGAGTTGCTGGCGCTGTTGGCGCAGGATCGTTGGCGCACGGTGCTGGTGTTTCATGCCAATCACCCCCGGGAAATCAGCGCCGCTCTGACCGAACGCGGGCGGCAGTGGCAGCGGGCGGGGGTTACCCTGCTTAACCAGAGCGTGCTGCTGGCGGGGGTGAACGACCGGGTGGAGACCCTGGAGGCTCTGTCCGATCGGCTTCATGAGGCGGCCATTCTTCCCTATTACCTGCACCAGCTGGACAAGGTGGCCGGAGCCGCCCATTTCGCGGTGCCTGACCGGCAGGCGCTGGCGCTGCATCGGCAATTGCGGGGCCGTTTGCCCGGCTTTCTGGTGCCCCGCCTGTCGCGGGAGGAGCCCGGTGAGCCCTCCAAAACGGTTCTGGCTGGCTAACTCATTGATCTGTCAGTCACTTGCCGGCGTTTACACTGCTGTAACGGTGTCGTAAAGTCTTGTGACATAGCACACATAAAAACAGAAGCGAACATCACCGTGAGAGTAGATGCCGCCGAGATAAGGACTTCTTCATGGAGCATGCAGCCCAGTCGGTGCGGCTGAAATTGCCAGAACAGGATTTGCCGCATCTTACCGTTGGCTCGGATCAGCCCAAGAAGCTGCAACAATGGGTCGATGACCTTCCCGTCATGAACATGGGGGAAACGGCACGCCAGTTGTATGAATTTGTGCAGGAACTGAATCGTCTGCAGCTGGATAGCCGTCAGCGTTACCAACTGTTGGAAATCATTCGTCCTTCTATTCTCCATGTCTGCGATTCCCTGCAGAAGCACTACCTCAACCAGTCGCTGGTATTGCCGGAAAAGGCGCGTCGGGTGGCGAGTCTGGCCCAGGCCCTGCAGGGACATCTGGCCAATGGCTACAAGCTGGTGGCGGTGCGTGGCATGCGCAAGATCAAGGACAAGATCGTCCGTCGTGTCGTGGCGACCGCCATTCATCGCGCGATTACGGCCCTGGGTGACACCCTGCTGCGCTGCTATCAGCTTTATTTTTCCTGCCCGCGGCATCTCTGGCTGGAACTGCATCAACTCTATCTGTTGGCCGAAACCAATGATCTGGCCTCCCTCGTCATCCCCGAACAGGATGACAGGGAGTCCACGGTGCAGTCGGCCTATGCCCGCTGCTTGCTGTTATCCACGGCCAAGCCCAACCAGCTTCGCCAGCAGGAACTGGCTCTGGTTTACCGGGCAGCCGAGGACTGGGCGAATCTGGTGGCGATCCGTGAAGCCAGCAGCAGCGATGACCTGTTCGTATTCGACTTGCAGGCGGACCGCCCGCCGATCTATCGCACCCATGCTTCCCAGGTGAATGAGGGCTGGCGCTATATCGATTCCCTGCGTCTGGTGGAGGCCATGGCGGCCTGTCGCCGTGATCCCGAGAATCAGACGCTGTCCTTCCCCAAGGGCATGGATGACGCCCTGCTGGATCACCTTCAGCAAGTATGGGGGGCACTGACCGAGCGGGCCTTCAAGCGGGTTGAGGAAACCGGCGAAATCGAGCTTTGCTTCGGGCTGGTGGGCGTACACTACTTCCTGTCGGGCCGCACGCCGTTTGAAGCCATGGTGGAGCGGGGTACCAGAAAGCCGTCTGGCGACGGCGGCAGCAACCGCTTTCTGAACAACATCAGCGTGTCCGATCAGCACAAGCAGGACCAGGCGGATCCCTGGGCCAAGGCCTACGAGACGCTGCCGGGCGAAGCCATCAACATGGATAGCGTGGCCGGGCCTGCCCGCACCGAAATCAAGCTGCCCGAGAGCTATCATTGCCAGAAGGTCAATGCCAGTCCCGGCGGCTATTGTCTGTCCTGGCAGGGCAATACCCCCAGCCTGTTGCGCACCGGTGAATTGCTGGCGGTGCGCGACCAGACCCACGCCCAGTGGATGCTGGCGGTGATTCGCTGGGTCACCCAGCTGCCCAACCACGGGGCCAAATTTGGAGTGGAGCTGCTTGCTCCCGGTGGCCGCCCGGTGGCCGCCCGGGCGTTGCGCAAGCAGGGCACTGATAGTGACTACATGCGCGCCATTCTGCTGCCCGAGCTGGCCGCCGTTGGTCAGCCTGCCACCCTGTTGCTGCCTACAGTCGGGTTTAACGAGGGGGTCAAGGTGGAACTGGTTGAGGGTGGGGAACCCTCTCGCGTACAGTTGTTGCGTCGGGTGCAGGGGATGTCCGGATTCAGCCAGTACCCGTTCCGGGATCTGACGACACCTGAACCGGTGAAGCCGCTGTCGCCGAATGAAGATGATGACGAGCTGGATTCGATCTGGTCCAGCCTGTGATCCCCGGCTGTGAGGGCATGGCTCTTGCAGCAGCTACCGCGTTGGCGGTCTGTAAACTGATTGATATGGCTTGCCGGGGGAACCGGCAACTCTTCAGGATATGGAGTGGCACATGGCGCCCGGAGCGCATGTGTGGCTTTACTGTGCGTTTGTGATGACAGGGTCGTCAGGCACAATAGCAACCATGATTGAATTGTGAGTAGTGAATCAATGAGCTATGCCCTGGATAACTTGCGTCTGCTGATCGCCCATGACTCTCAGGATGAGGCCGAACAGCTGATGAATGCACTGCGTAACGCAGGCAGGGCGACCCGGGCTCACCTGGCGCTGGGCGAAGATGATCTGCTGCGTGCGCTGAAGAGTGGCTCCTGGGAGCTGATGCTGTGTCGCCCCAAATTTGGCGATGGCACCTTCGAAAGTGCTGTCGCGCATCTGAATCGGCTGGGCAAGGCTATCCCGGTTATTCTGCTGGAAGATGAGTTCTCCACCGCCACGGTCAAGAAAGGCATGAGCATGGGCGCCCGTGCTGTGGCACCGGCGGATGATCGTGAGTTGATCTCCATGATGGTGGACCGGCTCACGGAGTTCCTGCGCCTGCGCAAGGAGCTGCAGAATTCCGAGATCGTTCGTCACGATGCCGAGAAACGTCTTTCCCTGCTCATGGATCAGAGCCGTGATGCCATCGCCTATGTGCTTGATGGCATGCATATCCATGCCAATGACAACTATGTGGAGATGTTCGGTTACGAGGATGCCGATGATCTGGCCGGGGTGCCGATCATGGACATGGTCTCCGCTGCGGATCACGACAAGCTCAAGAACCTGCTGCGCAGCCGCGCCCAGGATGAAAGCCAGACTCAGGAGCTGGAGTGCAAGGGCGTCAACACCGATGGCAGCGAGTTCGATGCCACCTTTACCTTTTCGCCCAGTACCTACGATGGCGAAGCATGCACCCAGATCGTGATTCGCGCCTCCGGGGTGGATCAAAGCGAGATCGAAGCGCGTCTGCGCGAGATGAGTGAAAAGGATCAGGTCACCGGCCTGTTCAGCCGTCAGTGGTTCATGGATCGACTGGATGATGCAGTGGCGGCGGCGGCGCGACAAAGCCAGCTGTCCGCAGTGCTGTATCTGCGCCTGGATGATTTTGAGCAGCACAAGTCTTCCCTTGGGATTGAAGGGGCAGACGAGATACTGCGAGCCGTCGCGGACTGGCTTGCGGACAAGGCGAGCGAGGCATCTCTTGCCCGGGTGGACGGGGAAGACTTTGCCCTGTTATTGCCGGTGGAAGATACCGAAGCGGCTGGGGCATTGGCAGAGAAGCTGCGAGAGGGAATTGAAGGCCTGATGCCGGAAGTATCGGCACGTACCGTGCAGGTCACTGCCAGCGTCGGGGTCGCCTTCATTCGTGAGGATGCCCGCAATAGTCAGGATTCACTGACCACGGCCCTGAAGTGCTGTAACCAGGCCCAGCGTGCCAACGACGGCAAGGGTAATAGCGTCAAGACTCATGATCCCATGGATGATGTGGCGGCGGGCTCCAGTGAGGCCATCGCCATGCAGCTGCGCCAGGCACTGGAAAAGGGTGGTTTCAAACTCCACTACCAGCCGTTGATGAATCTGGAAGATGAGAGCGATCACCTGTTCGAGGTGTTTGTCAGCCTGCCCCAGAAAGAGGGCGATGTGCTGGAAGCCAAGGACTTCATCCCGGTAGCGGCCCAGGAAGGCATGGGCGGCAAGATTGATCGCTGGGTGGTGCTCAACGGCATGCGTGCTGCGGCCGCCCTGGGGCAGCCGGTGAAGATGCTGTTCAACATCAATGGTAGCTCACTGGCCGATGCGGGACTGGCAGACTGGATGCTCAAGGCCATGAAGGCAGCGAAGATGGAAGGGCGTAATGTCTACTTCCAGTTTTCCGAGGCGGACGCCACCAACTATCTCAAACAGGCCGCCCTGTTTGCCCAGAAAGTGCAGGCGGCCGGCTGCAAGGTCTCCATCAGCCGCTTCGGTGGCGGCCTGGATCCGTTCAAGCTGTTCGAACATATCCCGGCCAGCATGGTGAAATTCGAAGGCTCCTTCACCGAAGAACTGTCCAAGCCGGAAGGCCGTGCCCGTCTCGCTGAAATCGTCAAACAGGTCAGCGAAGGTGGCCGCACCACCGTGGTCGGCTTCGTGGAATCCGCCGCCCAGATGCAGGCCCTGTGGACTCTCGGTGGCGTCAACTACCTGCAAGGCTACTACCTGCAACCGCCGATGGATGTTTTGCAGATCCCTGAAACAGCGTAAAAGGCAGTGAACAGTTAACAGTGAATAGTTAACAGTTCGCGAATAGCGACTGTTGGTATTCAACAATGCAAGAGGCCGCGCCCCAGGATTGGAGCGCGGCCTCTTGCGTTTGGAACAAGACAGATCAAAACCGCGTCGCTGTTAACTATTCACTGTTAACTATTAACTGCTCTTGAGAAGTTCCGCCTGATCCTTGTCCCGCACGCCAATCAGATAGAGGATGCCGTCCAGGCCAAGGGTAGAGATGGCTTGTTCGGCGTTTTGTTTGACCAGGGGTTTGGCGCGGAAGGCGATGCCGAGGCCGGCTTCGCCGAGCATGGGCAGGTCGTTGGCGCCGTCGCCTACGGCGATGGTCTGTTCCAGGCTGATGCCTTCCTGGGCGGCGATTTCCTTGAGCAGGTCCGCCTTGCGCTGGCCGTTGACGATCTGCCCGACCACCCGGCCGGTGACCTTGCCGTCTTCAATTTCCAACTCGTTGGCGTGCACGTAATCAATGCCCAGCAGATCCTGCAGCCAGTGGCCAAACCAGGTGAAGCCGCCGGACAGGATAGCGGTGCGGTAGCCCAAGGCGCGCAGGGTGCTGACCAGGCGCTGGGCGCCTTCGGTGAGCTGGATGCGTTCACGCACCCGCTCCAGGGCGCCTTCGTCCAGTCCCTTGAGCAGAGCCACCCGGGCGGAGAAGCTCTCGTTGAAATCCAGCTCGCCGCGCATGGCGCGTTCGGTGATTTCTGCCACCTGTTCGCCCACCCCGGCTTCCACTGCCAGCTCGTCGATCACCTCGGAACGGATCAGGGTGGAATCCATATCGAACACTACCAGACGCCGGTTGCGGCGGAAGGCGCTGTCACGCTGGAAGGCAATGTCCATGTTCTGATCGTTGGCGATGGCCAGGAAGGCGGCGCGCATGGCTTCCGCATCGCGGGGTTCACCGCGCACGGAAATCTCGATACAGGCGCGGCTGTCCTGATCGCTGCTTTCGCCTTCCAGATGCACCCGGCCGGAGAGGCGGGTGATGCTGTCGATGTTGAGATCGTTGTCGGCCACGGTGGCGGTCACATCGGCCAGCTGGTGGGCAGTGATCTTGCGCGCCAGCAGGGTAATGATGTGGCGGTCCTTGCCCTGGCCAGCGACCCACTCTTCATAGCGGTCTTCGTCGATGGGGCGGAAGCGCACATTGATATTCAGCTTGTGGGCTTCGAACAGCACGTCCTTGAGTACCGCGGAGGAGTCCGCGTCCTGCGGAGTTTCCACCAGGATCCCCAGTGACAGGGTGTCGTGGATCACGGCCTGGCCGATATCGAGGATATTCAGGCGGTAACGGGCCAGAATCCGGGTGAAAGCGGCCGTCAGGCCGGGACGGTCATTGCCGGAAACCTGAATCAGGATGATCTCGCGCACGCAGGGGCTCCAGGAGCAGAATTCAAACGAACGGAAGCCGCAGCTCCCCGAAAACCGCGTAAGAGTAGCAGATATTGGGATGTTGAAGAACGCTGGAGACATCACGAGGCATTCCAGAGCCTCTGGCATGAATCGCTGTAGGAGCCTGCCTGCAGGCGATCCGAGCCTAAGCGAGGTAAGGATTCCAGAAACGAGTGACGAGTAACGAGTCTCGAAAACCTGAAAACCGCAATATTGCGGAGTGTTTTGATCTTCGAAACTCGGTACTCGTAACTCGCCCCTCATGCCTCGCCAAGGCTCGGATCGCTTGCAGGCAGGTTATTCGCTGCGCTCACCCTTCGGCTGCTAACTCCGTTGTACTCCGGTTCCTTCAGCGGGGTATAGAGGAGGCCTTTTTGCATCCGGCATCCGGCATGTCTACACAGTCAAGGCATCCCGGCCAACTCACGGTATACTCCGGGCCAGAGAATAAAACCAAACGGATAACTCCCTATGTCCCTGTGGGAACAATGGCGTCCATGGATTGGCCGTCAGCAGACCCTGTTGCGTGAATTGATTCTGATGCTGCTGGCCATGCTGGTGGTGGGGATCTATTTCCTTGAGCACTATTCCTCCAGCCTGGAGCAGGAGCGTGAAGTGCAGCTCAAGGCGCTGGCCGAGCAGACCGCTCGTCGCGCTGCCGAGGCGCTGGCCAGTGAGGATTCCATCAGTATCAACCTGATCGGTCGTGAAACCGTGGCGCTGGCGCCGGTGGCCGGGGTGCGCTTTCTCAACCCGGCCCAGGTGCAGGTGGGGATCACCGGGGTGAATGAATCCGACCTGTTGGTGACCGTGCCGGTGGCCCTGCCGGATGGCGAACTGGCAGGCACCCTGACGTTGCTGGGCGACAACAGCGAAGCGCCGCGACAGAACATCGAGGCCGGGTTTGTACTGGCGGTACTGTGCGTATTGCTGCTGCGGCTGGCGGTGACCCTGGTGCGCGAGCGGCTGGTGTCGCCGGCCCCGGAGCCTGCTCCGGCGCCAATGGAAGTGCCGTCGGCGCCCGTTCCTGAGTTGGTGGTAGCACCTGCGACAGCAGTATCCCCGGAACGGCCGGCGCCGCCCATCGATCCTGAGCGTGTCCAGGCCCAGTTGCGCCTGAGCATCGTCAACTTCGAGGCCATCCGCCAGCGCTACACCGAGCAGGCCGTGGACGAGGTGCTGGCGGACTATCAGCGCCTGCTGGACAAGGCGGTAGCCATTTACGGTGGCCAGGTCAGTCAGCCGATTGGTCGCCAGGCCGGCGCCGTGTTCTGTCAGCTGCCGGTGTCCCAGGCGGCTTTCGCGGCGCTTTGTTCCGGGTTGTTGTTCCTGCGGGTGGTGCGCCTGCAGGCACCGCTGCGCAAACAGCAGGGCAAGGTGCCGCTGGAATTCAAGGCGCTGATGACCACCGACAAGGATGAAGAGGAAGCCTGGTCCCTGTGTCTGGCCGGGGTGCCTGGCCGGCTGCAGGTGCCGGAATCCCAGCTGGCCAGTACAGAACTGGATGTGAAGGCGCTCTACCAGCCCGACCGTGCCCAGGTGGCCGTGGCCGGGGATCACAAGGTGCGGTTACAGCCGGTGGAGCAGCTGGCCCATCGCTACCAGACCCTGCTGCGGACTCAGGCGGAAACGCTGGTGTCGGAAGAGGAAGGCGGCTCCGGGCCGAACAGATAGCGGTTCATGGCGGCGGCGATGGCCCTGGGCAGTTCCGGTATCCCGGTGTTACCGAACAGACGGTTGAATTCCAGAATGTAGGGGTGGCCATCGACCATGGCCACATCAAAACCGGCGTGGTTGATATCCAGGTAATGGGCCAGACCGGATACCAGTGACAATGCCGTCTCCGGCACCGGCAGGTCGGTGCGTACCCGGCCTCCCTGGCTGACATTGTTGAGGAAGCCGGAGCCTTCGCGCCAGTAGCTGGCGACAATCTCGTCACCCACCACCACGATGCGCAGATCGCGGACGATAGGCAGCAGTTTCTGCACATACAACACTGCTTCCCGCTCTGCGTAGTCCAGTAACTGTTGCTTGTTCTCGATCAGGAAAACGCCCATCCCCTGGCTGGATTTCACCGATTTGCCGACAAACGGAAACGTCCACTGATCCAGTATCTGACTGATGCCATAGCGGTCAGATGAGGTGATCATGGTCTCGGGCACATGTTCCGGGCAGGCGGTTTGCAGGGCGCGGGTCATCTCCACCTTGTCATGGCCAAGATGGTAACTGCTCAGGCTGGGGAAAATACGCTTCTTGAGCACGTAATGCAGGCTGTTGATCTGCCAGTAGGCGGGGAATAGCAGCCAGTCTGCTTCAGCCAGTTCCTCGCGGTGCTGATGCATGTGCTCAGGCTTGATATAGCGGACCCCCGGGGTCCCCAGGGTGCGAAAAGGATCGAAGGTGATCAGCTTCACAGGCGCAATCTCAGAATAGGTGCGCTGTTTTAATCCACTTTGACTGAACGGTCAATCGGCGGATGACGTGATTGGCTCTTGGCAGAGGGCCAGCGGCCCGCTAGCCTTGCCCGATTACATAATTACGGGAGAGCTGTCGTGACGATGCCGACACTGGAAAGTGGCCTGATTCTGGTCAAGAACACCGAATCGGTGATGGAAATCAGCCTGAACCGTCCGGACAAACTGAATGCCCTGACGGCGGCCATGTACTGGGATCTGGTCAAGCTGCTGAAGGCGGCGGAAGAAAGTGATGATATCCGCGTGGTGCTGTTTACTGGCGAGGGCAAGTCCTTCAGTGCAGGTAATGACCTGATGGACTTTCTCAATGCCGCACCGGGAGAGCCACCGGCCGCTGCGGCCTTTATCGATGCCATCCACGAGTTCCCGAAAGTGATGGTGGGTGCGGTTCAGGGTAATGCCGTGGGTGTGGGCACCACCATGCTGCTGCACATGGATCTGGTAGTGGCCTCGGAAGACGCCAAGTTTGTGACTCCCTTCGCCGATCTGGGCGCGGTGCCGGAAGCCGGTTCTGCCAAGCTGATGCCGGCCTGGATGGGCTACCAGCGTGCCGCCCGCATGCTGCTGCTGTGCGAACCGTTCAGCGCGGCCCAGGCCCTGGAATCAGGCCTGATTGCCGAGGTGGTCAAGCGCGAAGAGCTGGAAGCCACCGCCCGCCGCTGGGCTGTCACCCTGGCCAAAAAGCCACCCCGCGCCCTGCGTGAAAGCAAACGCCTTATGCGCGAAGCCATCAACAAGCCGCTGCACGAAGTGGTCAAGGAAGATCTGGCGTTGTTCGGTGAGTTGCTGCAAGGCGACGAAGCCAAGGCCGTCATCGCGGCCATGGTGAGCAAGAGCAAAGGCTAAAAGCAGTTACAAGCTTCAAGCTGCAAGCTACAAGTCGCGGATTGGGATGTCAGGTGCTGAGGTGGTGGTGGCCGCGCTCGAACGTGGGCAACGCAAATCTTGGTCTCTGTGTTTTGTAGGGTGGAAATTGGCGTGAGCCGATTTCCGCCCTACGGTTCGCCTCCCAATTTCGGCCCTGGTGCGCGGGCAGTGCATATCCGCGTCTACCCGCCCATAACCGCGCCTTGTAGCTTGAGGCTTGCAGCTTGAAGCTAAATAACCCCCGCATCCAGCCCCGCGGCCAGATACATCCCCAGCTCCTCAACTTGTCCCTCGAAGACTTCCTGCCAGTCGCCGCGCAGTACCAGCGGATCCTGTACCCAGTTCCAGCGTAGCCCGGTGACGATGGTTTCCACACCGCGGCGGGTGCCGGTGCCGTCGTGGCCGGCGCGGATGTAGAGCGCACAGGGCAGGCCCTGTTTTTCTTCCAGCACCGGATAGTAGGTGCGATCGAAAAAATCCTTCAGCGCGCCGCTCATGTAGCCAAGGTTTTCCGTGGTGCCGAGCAGGATGGCATCGCACGCCATCACATCCTCGGGACCTGCCTCCAGCGGCGCCTTCACCGTCACGGTCACGTTCTCGATATCTTCATGCCCCGCTCCGCGGGCCGCCGCTTCGCACAGTTTCAGGGTGTTGGGGGAGGGCGCGTGGGCGACGATCAGCAGATGTTTCATGTCGGCCGGTGCTCCTTTCTGTGCCTGATACCGGGAGTATGGGTCCTCCAGCATAACCGATGAGCGGTAGGGCTGCTCTGTGAAAGGGATCCCGGATTGGGGGCTCGGGTTCTGGCAAAAAGGGGGAAGGGAAGGAAGTCGCCGGCATCGTATTCACCCGACGTGTCGGCCAATAACAATGACAAACCCATCCGGGGGAACCATGGACAAGAAATATGTTGTCAGCCTGTCGGTATTAATTCTCGCAGGTAGCGCCCTGCTGGCTGAACCGGCTCTGGCTGGCCCTGGCAGTACGTTGCTACCGGCGGCATTTGAATCATTCTGGGTCAAGCTGGCCCTGTCCGGAATGGTGGCGGTCTGCCTGTCGCTGGCGTTCATGACTGTGCTACAGCATAAAAAGTCAGAACAACGGGCCCGGCAGGATTTGCGCTACATGGCTACGTTCTTTGGCAAGTTCGAATGGCTCAGGCTTCAGGACCGTGCACTGGACTGCTTTCAGCGTTTCCATTCCGGCAGGGAAGGTGAAGACTTGTCCAGGGGGGCTGGCTGGATGACCTCCTCGTACCGCCAAAGCCGGCAGATGGCGAGCCTCGACAAACAGCAGGAGAGTGGGTTTGTACATGTCTGCAATATCAGGGCGATCAAGGCGATCCGCCCGCTGTTTTTTGAGCACCGCAATGCTTGCGGTGAACACGAGCAGTCGCTGGTCGTCATCAGCATTACCGCCAACATGCAGGATTATCTGCTGCAGCGGGACACCGGCAAGGTGGCCAGGGGCAGCCAGCGATTCCGGGAGGTGGAGAGCGTCTGGTCCTTCACCATGGAAGGGGGCGAATGGAAGGTCTCTGGCATTGATGACCACCGGGCCTCGCTGGCTTATGCGAAGCGCATGAAGGGGCTGCCTGCCATCGAGCGGACGCTGCTCCAGCCTCAGTAGCCGCAGCCATGAAACCGCCATTGGTGGCGGAATAGAGGCGTGCCGGGTCGCGAGAAGCGAGTTTCGAAATCAAACCCTGAAGACGGTATTGTTTGACGGTTTTCGACACTCGTGACTCGCGCCTCACGCATTTCACGCCTCCACATAATTCAACGGCAGCGCCGCCGTATCCACCACCCTTCGCATCACAAAGCTGGAATGCACCCCGCTGACCCCTTCGATGCGGGTGATCTGGTTGAGCAGAAAATGCTGGTAGGCGTCGATGTCCGGCACCACCACCTTCAACAGGTAATCTGCGTCCTGCCCGGTCACCAGATAGCACTGCTGCACTTCCGGGAAGCTGGCCACCTTTTCCTCGAAGTTGGCGAAGCGCTCCGGGGTGTGGCGGTCCATGCTGATCTGGATCATCACAGTCAGGTCCAGCCCCAGCTTGCGGGCGTCCAGGACGGTTTCCCGTTTGATGATGATGCCGGCCGCTTCCAGCTTCTGAACCCGCCGTGAGCAGGGGGAGGGCGACAGGCCCACCGCCTCGGCAAGCTGCTGGTTACTCAGGCCACCATTGCCCTGCAAGGCTTCCAGGATTCGCAGGTCAGTACGATCCAGTTTTGCCAGTTCGGAGCTGCTCATGGACGATTTCTCCCGGAAATGGATTTTTTACGCAATAATATTGCTCATAAAGCCGAAAACGGATGAATAAAGCAAGCACATTGCGCGGCTGGAACCGTAAAGTATCTCTCGTAGGGCGACGACGCAGACAGCCACAAGCTGGACGCCTCTCCTTGCCGCTACCAGCGCCTACCGGTGCCCTGATCGAAACCCAAGATCACATTGAACGCCAGACGCTAGACGCCAAATGCCAGACGCGTAACCCGCTCGGCTTTCTAGCGTCAGGCGTCCAGCATCGAGCGTCCAGCGAGGAACCTTCCATGAGCTTTGATCACACCAAGTACCAGCCATTTCCTGTTATCGACAAGCCCAACCGTCGTTGGCCTGGCCAGCGTATCGAGAAAGCCCCGCTGTGGGCGGCGGTGGACCTGCGCGATGGCAACCAGGCGCTGATCAAGCCCATGTCCGTGGCCCAGAAGCGTGAGTTCTTCCAGATGCTGGTGGAGTTGGGCTTCAAGGAAATCGAGGTGGGGTTCCCGTCTGCCAGCCAGATCGATTTCGACTTCTGCCGCGCCTTGATTGAAGAAGACCTGGTACCCGATGACGTACACATCCAGGTGCTCACCCAGGCCCGGGAAGACCTGATTGCCCGTACCTTCGAATCCTTGAAGGGGGCAAAGAACGCGATTGTGCATATCTACAATGCCACCTCGCCCACTTTCCGCGAGCAGGTGTTCAATGTGGACAAGGACGGCTGCAAGGCCATTGCCGTGCGCGCCGCCGAATGGGTGCGTGATTATGCCGCGCAGCAACCGGAGACCCACTGGAGCTTCCAGTATTCCCCGGAAACGTTCAGCGCCACCGAGACCGATTTCGCCATCGAAGTGATCGATGCAGTGAATGCGGTGTGGCGTCCGGATCAGGGCCAGCGGGTGATCATCAACCTGCCGGCCACCGTGGAAGTGAGCACGCCCAATGTGTTCGCCGACCAGGTGGAGCTGGTCCATGAAAACATCCAGTACCGTGATGACGTGATCATCAGTGTGCACACCCACGATGATCGTGGTTGTGGTGTGGCTGCCGCCGAGATGGCCGTGATGGCGGGGGCAGACCGTGTCGAAGGCACCTTGCTCGGCAACGGCGAACGCACCGGCAATATGGATCTGGTGACTGCCGGGATGAATCTTTACAGCCAGGGCATTGATCCACAGATCGATTTCTCGCGCATGAAGGAAATCGTCGCCCTGGTGGAAAAAATTACCGACATCCAGACCCATCCGCGTCACCCCTACGCCGGTGATCTGGTGTTCAGCGCCTTCTCCGGTAGCCACCAGGATGCGATTCGCAAATGCCTGGCTCGCTACAACGAAGGTGATGCCTGGAATGTGGCTTACCTGCCCATCGATCCGGCTGACGTTGGTCGCCGTTACGAGGAAGTGGTGCGTATCAATTCCCAGTCTGGCAAGGGCGGTGTCGCCCATGTGCTGGAGCGGGATTTTGGCATCGATCTGCCGCGCTGGTTGCAGCAGGAGCTGGCCAAAGTAGTACAACAGGATGCCGAGGAAGATGGTGGTGAAATCACCAGCGAGCGGGTACACCGTCGTTTCAACAGCGACTACCTGAATGTGCCCATGGGCTGGACGCTGCGCTCCTATGACCTGAACCGCAGTAACGATCAGGTGCAGGCGCAGATCAGCATTGGTGACGACAGCCAGACCGTGACCCTGTTGTCCGGCCGCGGTGATGGTGCCATGTCGGCGCTGGTAGAAGCGCTCAATCGACAGATCGGCAACGAGGTGAAGGTGTTGTCCTTCGATGAGTATTCGCTGGGTGACAACACTGCAGCCAATGCCATGGCCTGTGTGCGGGTGCAGGTGGGTGATGTCGAGCAAAGCGCGGTAGCGACCGCCAACGACACCACCGGTGCCGCCTTGCAGGCGATCTTGTCTGCTGTTGGGCGGGTGGATAAAGGCAGTGAACAGTTAACAGTGAATAGTTAACAGCGAACCCCCTCGCGGCGTCCTGGTTGTCTTTCTGTGGGAGCTTGCCTGCAAGCGAATTCGGTTACCCCCTTCGCTTGCAAGCAAGTTATTCGCTTCGCTCACCCCTTCGGGGCCGCACTGCGTGCGTTACTCCGCTGCGCTACGTTCCGACAGTTTTGATTTTCGAAACTCGTCTCTCGTTACTCGCTCCTCGACACTGCCTTACCCTATAAACTGCGCCAGCACCCTTCCCAGCAGATTCCTGGCATCGTCGAATCGCTGCCCATTGCCCAGCAATCGGTGCTTGTCCTCCACCCATTCCCCTTCCGCCAGATCCTCCGGACAGGCGTCGCACAACGCTGCGGCGTTGTCGGCTTCCAGTTCCAGATGAAACTGTAACGCCAGCACATGATCGCCATAGCGAAATGCCTGGTTTGCGCAGCCGCGACTTTCCAACAGGTGCACGGCGCCGTTGGGGATCGCGAAGGTGTCGCCATGCCAGTGGAGGACCGTGGCCTGGGGGGCAAACAGTTTGCCGATGCTGTCCTGGAGTCCTGCTGTGGTGGGATGAACCGGGAACCAGCCTACTTCTTTTTCCGCGTTGGCAGTCACTTCCGCACCCAGTACCCGGGCGATCAGCTGGGCACCCAGACAGACGCCAAGCACTTTCTTGCCGGCGCCGATGCAGGCCTTGATCAGCGCCTTTTCCGCGGCCATCCAGGGGAATTGGGCATCATCATCGGCCCCCATGGGGCCTCCCATCACCACCAGCACATCAAAATCGTCCAGCGCTGGCAGCGGATCTCCCTGGAACAGCAGGGAGTGGCGAATCTCCATATCCCGCTGCACAAACCACGCCTCCATGGCGCCCAGCTGCTCAAATGGGACATGGGAAAGGTAATGAATGCGCATGGAAATCCCTTCCTCAAAATGCAGCTACAAGTTTCAAGCTACAAGCTAAAACACGGATTGGTGGCGGGGTTGATTCATCGCCGTGCCCGCGCACCAATGTTTATTGTTCGCGGGCACGGCGAGTCCGATCGCAAAGGCCTTCCCCGCGTTGCAGCTTGAAGCTTGTAGCTTGCTTCTGCCTTATAGATACAGCGCCTGAAAGCTGGCCACTGCCTGGTCTTCTTCATCGAACAACGTCAGCAGCTCGCCGTCGATACGATAGCGATTGCTGTTGCTCAGGGCCTGATGGAAGGCCTGTTCGGTCTCCATGGCCGGGCAGGCCATCTTGGTGCTGGCCAGCGGCTGGAAGCGCAGTGAATCGCCTTCCTGCTGATAGCCCCCCTGGAAACTGTTGCAGCCGCCATTGCCGCGGGCCTGTTCAGCAGTGAAGGTCAGATAAGGTGTTTGGCTCCCTTCAGGCAGCGCCACCGCCTCATCGGCGAGATGGCTGAGCACCCAGCGGGTATTGGTCAGCTCGGCGGAGGGAATCTGACAATCCCGGAAACTGCCCACTGCATCCAGCGAATAGCTTTCCACTGCCACGGCGGCCTGGGTGGTGCCTTCCTGCTCACCGGGGATCTTGCGACGCACGCCGCTGACGGTGGCAATCCGTGGTTGCTGGGGGTAGGCCATGTCCTGGCGGATATCGTTCACCAGTGCCTTGCCTTGCGGGCCAGAGACCTGCAGTCGCTGATCGCTGTTGCAGAGGATGAAAACCGGGGTTTGTTGCTGCCAGATGAGCGCGCCGCGCAGGGTCTCGCTGTCACTCATCACTGGATCCAGCGGCAGGGTGATGTTCTCGAATCCCTGCTCATTGCGACTCAGGTCCGCCAGCGCTGACTGATAGAAAATGCCGCCTCCGGCGAGAATCTGGCTGCTGATCTGGTAGGGCTGATCCGCGTCAACGGCATCTGCCGGGTAGTAGAGACGGAATGGGTAGTGGCTGTCATTGCCGTTCAGGCGAATGACGCGACGCAGCACCACATCTCCGGCGGAGAACAGGGTTACCGTGAGAACCGCCTGTTGGGGCAGATCGGCCCCTTCCGGCAACTGCACCTGTCCGCCCAGGTAGCCCACTGCACTGCTGTCACGCTGGAATGTGCCGCTGAAAAGGGGAGTGCTGTCGGCGTTCAGGGTCTCCTGTTCGGAGCCGTCTTCCGGCTCAGGGGTGGCGGCACCGGGCAGCGCGCTCAGGTCCAGGGAATTGTCTTCCAGTGTGCCGGCCAGAGACTGCTGTTCGATGCTCAGTGCGTTACTGTCCAGGTAGCGGAAGGTGAACTGGTTGCCTTGCTGCTCCCAGCTGAGCCCCTGGCGCAGAGCGTCACTGGGCAGATAGAAGTCGCCATTACTCTCCAGTACCAGCACCTGCTGATCCTTTACCCACACGCCGCTTAGCGGATTGTCGCTACTGGCCTGGGTGGCCGGCGCGGAGGCGTCCGGCTCACTGTCACCACAGCCGGACAGGGCCAGGGCGGCAGAAAGAAGAATCAGGGCATACTGCTTCATTGCGGGGTTCCTTGTTCGGGCAATGCGGGGGCGTTGCTGTCGTTATTGTTGTCGCTCACGGCGGGTTCAGCCTGTGCTGCGGTGGCTGTGGCCGTCTCGGCGTCGGCCGCGTCAGGTAAGGCCTTGTCGGCTGTGCCGGAGGTGTCGGTTATCGCCAGCGGCGGTAACGGTACCTCAGTGGGGTCGGGGATGGCTACCAGACGCATCTGGCCGACAATCCATTGGGTCCGCTCGGTGACGTAGTCAGAGGGGCCGCGAAAGTCATACTCGTTGGGTCTGGGCAGAATCGCGGCCAGCCGGGCGGCCTGCTCGGGGCTTAGTTCAGCAGCGCTGACGCTGAAATAATGCTGTGCCGCGGCCTCGGCACCGTAGATCTGGTGCCCCCATTGGGCCACGTTCAGGTACAACTCGAGGATACGGCGCTTGCTCAGGCCGGTTTCCAGCATCAGTGCAATCACGGCCTCCTTGCCCTTGCGCAGATAGGAGCGATCGCCGGAAAGGTAGAGATTCTTGGCCAGTTGCTGGGTAATGGTGGAGCCTCCGGCCACCGGTTTGCCGGCTTCCAGATTGCGTTTCAGGGCATAGCGGATACCGGGCCAGTCAAAGCCGCCATGGCGAATGAACTGGGCATCCTCGGAGATCAGTACGGCCCGTTTCAGATAGTCGCTGATCTGGTCGTAATCCCGCCACTCGTAGTGCACCGTGCCCTGGGCCTGGGCCCGGGACATGTAGGCGCTGTGCTCCGGATTATGGCTCTGCAGGCGCAATACCTGGCCCAGATACCAGAGCGGATAAAGGGCCGCCAACATGGCTAGTAGCGCCAGCAGCTTGAGCAGTCGTCGTCGAAACGTCATCGTGGATTCGGAATCAGACCGAAGAACTCCATACTTTAGTGGAATAACAGGCCCCAATTGTCGGCGAAAGTTCCATTCTTGTCAGGTGATGCTGGCCGATGGGTGTACACTGACGAAAGAATGCCCGAAACAACTATAAAACCACTGGATGGTCATCATGGGGATTTCGCTGTTCGTGGCACTGGCCGCGGGAGCCTTGCTGTTATTCTTCTGGTATCGCGATACCAGGAGGGCCCCGCAGCAGCCCGATTGTGACGATGACTGCTACCGCCTTGCCATGAACCATACCGGCGTCGGTATGGCCATGCTGTCTGCCGATGGCAGCTGGCAGAAGTGCAACCCCGCCATGAGCCAGCTATGTGGTGCCCCGCCTGAAACCCTCTTCCTGCAACCGTTTACTGCCCTGTTTCACCCTGAAGACATTGCCGAACTCTCGCTGCCCGGAGAGGGCCAGGTCTGCCGCCGGGAAGTGCGTCTGCAGCGTCATGGTGGCTGGCAGTGGGTGAGACTCAACCTCACCGGTATCGAGGGCGGCAAGGGCTGCCTGTTGATGGAACTGGAATCTACCCAGGAAACCCACGATGCGCAGGCCGATCTGCTGGAAAAGCAGGGGCGTTTGGCAAGGGAATCCGAGCATTTGCGCGTCACCCTGGATGCCATTGCCGATGCGGTGCTGGCCACCGATGAGAGCGGCCTGATTACCTTCATGAACCCGGTGGCGGAATCGCTGACAGGCTGGGTGGAGCAGCAGGCGGTGGGGCGGCCTGTGGATGAGGTGTTTGAGCTGGTAGACGAAGATACCGGGGTGCGTCTGGATAGCCCGGTCAGCGCTGCTCTGGAGGGGCTTGAGGTCTGTTTTCTGCGTGAAGGTATCCGCCTGCGCAGCCTGGATGGCAACCTCTATGAAATTCAGGACTCGGCGTCACCGCTGCGGGCCGATGATGGCCGTCTGGTGGGGGCGGTGGTGGTCTTCCGTGACATCACCAGCAGCCGGGCCATGAAGAAGGCGCTGGATTTCCAGGCCACCCATGATGCACTCACCGGGCTGACTAACCGGCGCGGCTTTGAACTGGCCTTGCAGGGGGCGCTTACCGAAGAAGGGCGCGAGAGCAGTATCCTCTGCTTCATTAATCTGGATCGCTTCAAGGTGGTCAATGATACCGCCGGCCATGTGGCCGGGGATGCCCTGCTGCGTGAGTGCGCCGGGGTGATAGGCCAGCAGATCCGTGATGATGACGTGCTGGCGCGGCTGGGTGGCGACGAATTTGGCCTGCTGCTGCGCCATTGCCCGGTGGAGCGGGCCCGCCTGATCGCCGAACGTTTGATTGAAGCGCTGGATGCCATCCGCTTCGACTGGGAAGAGGCGGTCTACAACATCGGTGCCAGCATCGGGCTGGTGGAACTGGAAGATGGTGCCTCCTCGGTGGAGGAGGCCATGAGTCGTGCCGATGTGGCCTGTTACACCGCCAAGCATCGAGGACGTGGGCAGGTGGTGGTGTATACCGCTGAAGACAGCGATGCTTCACGCCGCCATCTGGAATTGCAGATGGCCGCCAGCCTGCGTGAATCCCTGGAGGCGGACCGGTTCGAGCTGTATGTGCAGGAAATCCGTGCGCTGGTGGAAGGGGATCCCGGCCACTATGAGGTGTTGCTGCGTCTGCGTGGCCGCGAAGGTGAGGTGATCAGCCCGGGGGCCTTTATCCCGGCAGCGGAACGCTACCAGATGATGCCCCATATCGACCGCTGGGTGTTGCGCCAGCTGCTGCTGGTCCGTGGTGAAGAGCTGGCTGCCATCAGTGGCCTCAATCTGGCGATCAACCTGTCGGCCACCACCCTGGATGATCCGGGTTTCCCGAACTATCTGGCCGGGTTGCTGGAAGAGACGCCACTGGCGGCCGAGCGACTGACCTTCGAAATTACCGAAACCACGGTGGTAAACCAGATGGGATCGGTGAGTGATGTTCTGATCTGGCTGCGGGAGCAGGGCTGCAAGGTGGCACTGGATGATTTCGGCAGTGGTTTCAGTTCATTCAACTACCTCAAGCACTTCAAGGTGGATTACCTCAAGATCGACGGCAGCTTCGTGCGCAACCTGCTGCGTTCCAGTGTGGATCACACCATCGTGGAATCCATCAACGAAGTGGCGCACCGCCTGAATATCCAGACGGTAGCGGAATTCGTGGAAGACATGGCCCTGATTCCCCTGCTGCGGGAAACCGGGGTGGACTACGTGCAAGGCTACGCCATCGGCCGCCCGGAACCCCTGGACACCCTGTTCAAACGCCGCCACCACCTGGCCCCCAGCGCCCACCCACCACTGCATTGAGCACGCGCATCAGCGTATCCACGAAGCCGCTGTAGGAGCGAGCCTGCTCGCGATCCGAGCCCAAGCGAGGTAAGGATTCCAGAAACGCAGGGCGATCAGGTCTCTCCGGTCTCGACACCACTTCAAACAATCACCTCGCTTCGGTCGCCTCGCTGCGCGAGGTTCGCACCTCAAGATGTGCTCCTACAGGTGTATGAACCTCGGCACTGCCCATTGTCGCACCCGTGCCCACTGTGGGAGCGGTGGTTCCACCGCGAAGGCCCCGTGGTCGCCCCCGCAGGGCATAGCAAACGACCACTCCTGCAAGGCCTTTAGGCCCCCCCCCCCAGCGCGGGGCCGCAACGCCAGACCCTCTCTCCATGCCTGTCCCCGTGTTGCAGCTTGAGGCTTGAAGCTTGTAGCCGCCCCCCATGTCAGCGCCATGAAATCGTCATTAGGCATTCCCTATCGCCACCATAAAGACTTTCAAATTTACCAATGAGTAGCTTTTTCGCATTCTAGGCGTCGCACAAGCAAACAAGCCAACCTAGGGAGTCTTAACGACATGGCACAGATCAATAGCGAGATCCAACCGTTCAACGCCACCGCATTCAAGCAGGGCGAGTTTGTAGAGATCTCTGAAGCAGACGTGAAAGGCAAGTGGGCCATCTTCTTCTTCTACCCGGCCGACTTCACTTTCGTTTGCCCCACCGAGCTGGGCGACGTGGCTGACAAGTACGAAGAGCTGCAGCAGATGGGCGTAGAAGTGTTCTCTGTGTCCACCGACACCCACTTCACCCACAAGGCATGGCACGACACTTCCGACACCATCGGCAAGATCAACTACTACATGGTGGGCGATCAGACCGGCACCATCACCAACAACTTCGGTGTGATGCGTGAAGGTCAGGGTCTGGCAGACCGCGCTACCTTCCTGATCGATCCGGATGGCGTGATCCAGGCCATGGAAATCACTGCCGAAGGTATTGGCCGTGACGCCGACGACCTGATGCGCAAAGTGAAAGCGGCCCAGTACGTTCGCAACCACCCCGGCGAAGTATGCCCGGCCAAGTGGAAAGAAGGCGAAGCCACTCTGGCTCCCTCCCTGGACCTGGTCGGCAAGATCTAAGCCCGACTCCGGTCTGCTGCTCCGGCAGGATCGCCGGGGCAGCACCCCCAAGCTTTTTTGGTCACTGATTACTTAATTCACGTTAAGGGAAGACTCATGCTCACGAATGAAATTTTGCAGGCTCTCAAGGGCTACGCCGCCAATATGCAGAAGAAAGTTACTTTCGTGCTGCAAAGCGGCTCCCATAGCAAGCGCGACGAACTGGTGAAATTCCTCTCCGACATCGCCGGTGTCAGTGACAATCTGGCGTTCGAAGAGCGCGATCTGGGCGGCACACTGCGCAGCCCGATTTCTTTCCTGCTGGAAGCTGACGGTGAAGACACCGGTATCCGTTTCTCCGGTATTCCCGCAGGCCATGAATTCAATTCCCTGGTGCTGGCCTTCCTGCACGCATCAGGTACCGACATCAAGCTGGATGACAGCCTCCAGCGCATGGTGGCCAATGTTCAGGGCGAAATGCACTTTGAAGTGTTCATCAGCCTGAGCTGCCACAACTGCCCGGACGTGGTCCAGGCGCTCAATCAGTTTGCGCTGCTGAGCCCGAACATTACCTCTGAAATGATCGACGGTGGCCTGTACCAGGATCTGGTCAACCAGCGTGACATTCAGGGTGTGCCCAGCGTTTACCTGAACGGCGAACTGTTCGCCAACGGCAAGGTGACCGCGGCTGAGCTGATCGACAAACTGATGGCCTATGAGCCCACCATCGCCCAGGCTGGCGCCGGTGAAAAACTGCCGCTGCAGGACGTCACCGTGATCGGCGGTGGCCCGGCCGGTGTGGCTGCGGCTATCTACAGCGCCCGTAAAGGTCTGAAGGTGACCCTGATCGCCGACCGTATCGGTGGCCAGGTGAAAGACACCATGGATATCGAAAACCTGATCTCCGTGAAGAAGACCACTGGCCCGGAACTGTCCGGTGCGCTGCAGGCGCACATGAATGAATACGACGTCACAGTGAAGGAACACCTCAAGGTGGCCCGCGTCGAGAAGGGCGAAATCAAGAAGGTGGTGCTGTCTTCCGGTGAAGAGATCGACACCAAGACGGTCATCGTCGCCACCGGCGCCAAGTGGCGTGAGCTCGGCGTGCCCGGCGAGAAAGAAAACGTGGGCAACGGCGTGGCCTACTGCCCGCACTGCGATGGCCCCTTCTTCAAGGGCAAGGACGTGGCGGTGATAGGTGGCGGTAACTCCGGTATCGAAGCGGCACTGGATCTGGCCGGCATCGTCAAATCCGTGACGGTGTTCGAATTCATGCCCGAACTGAAAGCCGACAAGGTGCTGGTGGACAAGGCGGAAGAGAAGGCCAACGTCACTATCCACAAGAACGTGGCCACCCGCGAGATCAAGGCCACCAATGGCAAGGTCAGCGGTATCGAGTTTGTCGATCGCGCCAGCGAAGAAGTGACGCTGCTGCCGCTGGAAGGTGTGTTCGTGCAGATCGGTCTGGTGCCCAACAGCGAGTTCCTGGGCGATGTAGTGTCCCGCACGCGCTTTGGCGAGATCGAGATCAACGAGAAGTGCCAGACCTCCGAAGAAGGCATCTACGCCTGCGGTGATGTGACCACTGTGCCCTACAAGCAGATCGTCATCAGCATGGGCGAAGGCGCCAAGGCATCACTGGCTGCGTTCGAATACCTGATGACCCAGGGCGACCGTCTCGAAGCCCTCTACAACGACGAGCAGCAGGAAGCCGCCGTCGCCTGACCCGCTGGCGCTCACCAGCCCCCAACCAGAAAGCCACCGCAAATGCGGTGGCTTTCTGGTTGGGGGCAAGCAACACGCATCATGCTTCACGCAACACGCGATAAACCAAAATCGGCTTTACCGCAGAGGCCAAAGAGATCACTGGGAAAAGCGATCTAGCCGCAAGGTTAGCGTGATGCCTGTTGCGTGAAGCGTGCAGCGTCCCCCTGTAGGAGTCCATGCTCGCATGACGATCTGCGTAGGGAACTACGAGTCACGAGTTCCGAGTTGCGAGAGGCAAAGCCCGGGATGACAACACTGCTGTCCCACAGTTTGATTTAGAGAAGTCCGAAACCCGCCAGGCTGGCAAGCCGGCGGGTTTCTCTGTTTAGGGAAACAGGATTTCACCGCCGCATTTTGACACTCGCAGATGCCTGTCTCGTGGGAGCCTGCTTGCAGGCGAATGTTGGTGCGGAAAGGACTCTTCGCTTGCAAGCAAGCTCCCACAGGAGAAGGCACCTCCACCTCCTCAGGATCTTCATGAAACTGTGGGACAGCAGTGGGGATGACAATCCTTTTTTGGATTTTGATCTTCGCAACTCGAGACTCGGAACTCGCTTCTGATGACGGTTTTCATCGCCATGCAAGCATGAGCTCCTGCAGGAGGAGCCCATGTGATACGTCCCTCGCCACTCAATCCGTCGCCAACTGACTGTTACTGGCCATCCACATGTACAGCATGTTGTTGATCATGTTGCGGCGATCTTCGAGGGGCAGATCGATATTGTGCAGGGAGGCAGGATCCTCGGCATGAATGTAGTAATTCATGAAGGCTTCGTATCGTTCATCCTTGGCGGCCTGGTCAAACACATCGATGCCTTCCATGATCCCGGCGGTCAGGGCCAGCACCACGATGGCCACCGGTGCGGCGGCGGCACTGGCCACGCCGCTGGCGCCGCCAATGGCAGCCGCCCCGCCACCAGCACTGCTGCTGGCCGTGAGCGCTGAAAACATGCCGTAAACAGCGGATCCCGCCACGATGTTGGAGCCGGCTGCGCTGGCGACGCCCGCGGTCAGACCAAAACCCGCGGCAGTGACACCGGCAAGGGAGGCGACGGTAGTGGCTGAGGCCATGGCGGTCTGCCAGGTCTGGATGGCCGGGGGCTGCTTCTTCAGATAAAGGTCACCCACCCGTACAGCCCCGGCGTCGACAAAGTCGGGGGTGCTGGGAGCACCGAGCAGGCCATCCAGATTGGAACCCACGTAATTCTGGAAGAACAAATCTCTCTCGGTTTGCGCCGCATCCTTCCACTTGAACAGGAAGCTTTCCGCGAAGTACATGAAGCGGAACTCGAAAGTGCTCCAGGCCGCGCGCTGTTCTTCGGTCATGGCCAGCGGGTTGTCCTTGTACTGCCAGTACAGCTCGATTGCGGAGTTCATCAGCGTGACGTAAAGCAGGTCAGAATCGTTGATGTAGTTGATCAGCCGTTCCTTGCGCAAGCCGTACTCATCGCTGCTGAGTGATTCAAACAGAATAAGGCCGTCTTCCAGGGATTGTTTGGAAAACGCGATGTCACTGGTCAGTGTATCCAGCTCTTGCTGGTACTGGTCTTTCAGCTCCTGCGTCTCGGCGGCATCAATATTCAGCTGCAGAATGCTGGATTCGATATCCAGCCTGGAATCAAGCAATGCCAATGCTTCATTCATGTTGGCCATCACAGCATTCTTGAATTCGACCTGCTCGAACAATGCCAGGATGTGGTCGATGACCATCAGGAAAGCCAGATCGTCCGGTTCCATGCCCAGCTTGTAGATCGAGAATTCCCGGGCGCTGGTAACGGTGATCTCCTGAGGCAGCTCCCTGAGTTCATCCAGCTTGATACTGGTCATGTAGCGAAGGTCGGCCAGGCCGGCCATGTCTGTGCCACAGAACGCGGAGTCGGGCCGTAGCGTGCAGTATTGCGCAACGGTGTCGACATGCTCCTCCACCGGTTGTCCATCGAAGAGAAGGCTGGTGCGCAGGTTCTCTTCATTATCGATATCTGACACGAACAGAATTTTTTCGAAGGTGTCACTGAAGGAATCCAGATAGACGCCGTCACTATTTTTGGGGAAATCCAGCCAGGCCGGGTCGGCCTCACTGCGCTGGGCCGGAGTCACGCCGATAATGTCCGGGTTGCGGTTCAGATCGGCAATCCGTCGCGGCATCGCGCCGATATTCTCCTGCTCGATCAACCCGAACCTGAGGAGCGGTGTCAGAATATTGGAGCTGAGGTTCACATCCCGGTTCAGTAGAGCCCAGTAGCGATCGTAATATTCGGTTTCCAGTCCCGTTTTGTTGTCGCGGCCGGTGATGCCTTTACTGCCCCGGGCGCCGGCGGGGCCCTGTACTCCTGTTGCGCCCACAGGGCCAGTAATGCCCACAGGCCCCTGCGTGGTATTCAGATAGTCGATCCGGTCTTCAATCAGCACCTGTTGCTCGGCAATTTTCCCCTCGATACAGACAATCTTGTCGGCAGCATTTTCACAGGGGTCGGTGAGAGTGGCAGCCAGTGACGGGGTAACGGCCAGGGTCATCAGTGTGGTCAGAATCACTTTTTTCATTGTGCAGCCACCTTGCCATGCATGGATACCAGCAGCGCGATGACGGCTTCCAGATCCTTCTCGATTTCCGTTACCTTGCGGTCATTCTCTGCAAGGTTGCCGCTGTCACGCTTGCCGTAGCTGCCCATGAAATCGCCGTACATTGTATCCACTTCACTACGGGTAAAATGTGCTCCCTCATCGCCTTGCGCCCCTTGCGGCCCCTTCATACCTTTGGGGCCTTGTGGCCCCTGAGGGCCTGGCGGTCCCATCGGGCCGGGGATCAGCTGAATGTTCTGGGCATCGGCCTGCAGTGATGCCAGCAGCGCCTTGGCATCGGTGACTTTCTGTTCCAGTGCCAGCAGGGTGCCGGACAGGCCGTCCAGTAACTGGGCAATGTTGTCGAGGCCGGGTTGGAGTTCGGGCAGCTGGCGACAGACTTCTGCCTGTTCCGCATTCAGGGCTTTCAATTCCTCCAGCCGGCTGTAGTTGAGCTCCGGCGTGTCGGCAATCTGCAGTTCGATACGCTTGCGCAGCGCCTCACATTCTTTCAGCAGGTTGGCGTGGCTGGCCAGTTGGGCCTGATAGTCAGAGGACAGCTGGCTGACAATAATGGAGGAGGGGCCGGATACCGCGCGGGACTCCTGCTCCAGGCTTTGCAGGCTGTTGTCGATGTCCTGTCCTAACGCCTCGGATTGGCGCTCGATCTTGTCGATCTGGTTGCTCAGTACAGAGGTGCTGGTGTCGCTGTCACTGCCGCCGCAGGCGGCCAGAGCAGCGGCAAGCAGGATCGGAGTCAATTTTTTCATTGCACGTCCCCCGCTTCCAGCGCATCCAGTTCGGCATTCAGCGCCTGGGCATTGGCCAGGGCACGTTCGATCCGGTTGACGACGTCGGTGGCATAGGGTTCGATGTCGTCGTACCACTGCTCGGACTTGCTCACTTCCAGAAACAGCTGATCGAGCCTGTTGGTCACGTAGCTGCTATCCGCGGAGGAAAGGCTGCTGCCGCCAGCGTCACCTTCCGGGCCCTGGTCACCGGTATCCCCGGTGGCGCCCTGAACGCCCTGCGGCCCCTGCGGCCCTTGAGCCCCCTGAACCAGTGCGGTCTGATCCAGCGATTCGCGCAGGGCGACCAGTTCGTGATAGGTGTTGAACAGTTCCTGATAGTGATCGTCCCCGGCGAGCACAGGCGTAGATGCCAGTGTGCTGAGCAACAATACCCCCAGGGCGCGATGCAGGCGCATGGTGACCCCCTTTCCCCAGTGTGTACTTTTGTAACTGGCATTTTAGGGGCTGGAGGGGGAGGCTATAACCCCTACTTTTTAGTGGTGGTTACTCCGGTCCACGCAGGAGCGTGTGCGAGATTGCCGCGAGATACCGAAGCTGCGGTGCAGGAGATTCTATGGTGCCAGGCAGCCAGGGCGATTGTTCCTGTAGGAGTCCATGCTTGCATGACGATCCGGCTCAGGCGTAAGCCTGGTCACCCCCCATGATATTGCGAGCGGGCTCCTACAGGGGAGGGGCATTTTTGTAGGAGCGGTGGTTCCACCGCGATTTCCGGGTTGGTGTCATGTCGCGGCCGCACCCGGAGGGCACGATCCCCAAGCCGTAGGAGCCAGCCTGCTGGCGAGATTTTGCTGGTGTAGATACCCCGGGGCGGCCAGCGGACTCGCCCCCCAAGGCGCCGCCGGCCGCAAGACGACCCTTCCCCTCGTCGGGGCTGCTGACGATTCAGTCTAAATAGACGCTGAGCAGGAGATAACCCCTACTTTTTAGTGGTAGTGGCGTCTTGTGGAGCTGACAGCCACAGCGACATGAGTTCGTGCCGGCTGCCGACATGGAAATTGCGATAGAGCGCGATGGTATAGCTATGCACTGTGCTCTGTGCCAGCCCCATGCGCTCTGCGATCTCGGCTTTGTTAAAAGGTTGCAGCAGTAAATGCACCAACTGTTGCTGGCGGGGTGAGAGGGGCCGTTCACATTGACGTGCCAGCCCGCGTTCCAGCATCAGCCAGTGTTGCAGGCGCGGGAAAGACAGAATCAGTTCCATCAGGGCGTGGTTTTCACTGTCGGAGAAGTTGCCCTCAGTCCGGTCTGCCAGCAGGTAGCTTTCTGCCCGGTTGTTCAGGTGGTAGACACCACTGAGTCGATCCCTGCCACGGCCATCATTCTGGCCAGCAGATTGCTCCAGCTGGCTGAGGCGATGGCAGCGGTGGCTACCCACATGACGGATGGCTTCAACGGTCAGCGGGGTGAGGACGCCGGCCTCCCTGATCCTGATCTGGCAGGCGTCAACGTACTGCCAGTACTCCTCCCGCCCGGTTTGCCAGTGAGCCACATCCATGACTTTCCAGCCTTCCATCCAGTCAATCACCGGGGTGTCGCGGCCATAGTCGCCGCTGAAGGTGATCAGCCAGCTGGTGCTGTCGGCATTGAGGGTACGGCGCGCCAGCTCAAGGAGTGCGGCCAGCCCCTCAGCCGTCTGCCAGGGCGTCAGGCTGTTGATGGCACTGTGCAGCTCGCGATTGCTTAGATCTTGCCAGGCGGATGTCACGGTGTGTTCCTCAATGCGCTGCGCCACCCCTTTGGCGCGAGGTCTTACATAGTGCCAGAAATAGCGCGGGAAAACGTGTGGCAAGTCCGCGGCGGGTGCCTTCACTTCTCCTGTACGGCTCCCGGGGCACCATTAGCGTATTGATCATGGAAAGGATTACCCCGTGAAGATCGGCATCATCCTCGGCGATCAGCTCAGCCTGTCGCTGCCCACCCTGGCGGCGCTTAACAAGCACCAGGACCGCCTGGTGATGGCGGAGCTGGCCGACGAAGCCACCTATGTGAAACATCACCAGCAGAAGATCGCCCTGATCTTCAGTGCCATGCGGCACTTTGCCAGTGACCTGGAACAGGCCGGCTGGCAGGTGGATTACTACGGGTTCGGTGAGCATGACTTTGCCAGCTTCAACGAATTGCTCGCGTCTGTCGCTGAGGATGCCGAGGAAGTGGTGGTGACCCACTGCGGTGAATATCGCCTGCAGCAACAGATTGATCATCACTGGGCAGATACGGCCGGTGTGCCGGTGCGGTGCCTGGATGACACACGCTTTCTTTGTGCGCCTGCGTTCTTTCAGCAATGGGCGAGCGGCAAGAAGCAGCTGCGTATGGAATTCTTCTATCGGGAAATGCGTCGCCATACCGGCCTGTTGATGGAAGGCGATGAACCGGTGGGCGGGCAATGGAATTACGACAGCAAAAATCGCCAACCCTACAAGGGCAAGACGCCCCTGCCACCTGTGCTGAGCTTCGAGCGCGATGATATTGATCAACGGGTGCTGGCCCTGGTGGCAGAACATTTTGCCGGGCACATCGGCAACCTGGATCAGTTCCAGTGGGGCACTACCTCCGCGCAGGTGCAGCAGGCGCTGGATCATTTTATTGAACATCGCCTGCCGCACTTTGGTGACTATCAGGATGCAATGGTCACAGGGGAAGACACCCTGTTTCACAGCCTCTTGTCGCCCTACATCAACCTTGGCCTGCTGGATCCCATGGTGGTCTGTCAGGCCGCCGAGCAGGCGTACTTTTCCGGCGATGCGCCGCTCAATGCCGTGGAAGGCTTTATCCGCCAGATCATTGGCTGGCGCGAATATGTGCGTGGCATCTACTGGTTGCTGATGCCGGATTACGCAAAGGAAAATCGTCTCGGCAACGATCGCCCGCTGCCGTCGTACTACTGGACCGGTGAGACAAAAATGCACTGCATGGCCGAGTGTTTCCGCAACACCATCGACCATGCCTACGCCCACCATATTCAGCGCTTGATGGTCACCGGCAACTTTGCCCTGTTGCTCGGCGTGCTGCCGGAAGCGATCTGTCAGTGGTATCTGGAAGTCTATGCCGATGCCTTCGACTGGGTGGAGCTGCCCAACACGCTCGGCATGGTCATGCATGCCGATGGCGGTTACCTGGGCAGCAAGCCCTATGCGGCATCCGGTAGCTATATCAATCGAATGTCGGATTACTGCAAGCATTGCCAGTACAACGTGAAAACCGCCAGCGAGCCGGACAGCTGCCCGTTCAACAGCCTCTACTGGCATTTCATTCATCGCCATCGCCAGCAGTTTGCCAGTAACCACCGCATGCGCATGATCTATCGCAATCTGGAGCGTATGGATTCGGGAAAGGTGGACGCCATGCTGAACCGTGCGAAAATCTTGCTGGCGGATCCGGATGCGCTATGAAACCCACCTGGAAAGGCAATAAGTCATCACTGCCGGAGAAGACCTGTCCGGTATGCGGGCGCGCATTCAGCTGGCGGAAGAAATGGGCCCGTGACTGGGACGCGGTGATCTACTGCAGCGAGCGCTGCCGACGGGAGAAGCGATCGCCATGATCACGGTGGTGTGGTTTCGTCATGACCTGCGCGTGCAGGATCAACCGCTGCTGCACCAGGCGGCGGCGCTGGGCAACCCGGTATTGCCGCTGTATGTGCTGCCGGAACACTGGACACAGCCAGGCCCGGAAGGCATCAATCGGCTGGGGCCGGCCAAGGCGGTTTTTCTGCAGGAATGCCTGGCGGACCTCGCCGCTTCACTGGATGGCCTCGGCCTGACATTGAATACGGCATTGGCCTCCCCGGCGGCATTGTTGTGTCACTGGCATCAGGGCACGCCCCTGCAAGTGGTCACCGCCGAGGCCGATGCACCGGAAGAGCAGCAGGACATCAATGCCCTGCGGACACAGGGTATTACGGTACACGAAGTGGGCACGCGGACCCTGTTATCGTCCTCGCAGTTGCCCTGGGAAGAAACCTTCCCGGCCACCTTCAGCCGCTTTCGCAAAAAAGTGGAACGCCGCGGTGGCCCGCAGATAGACGGCACGGAAGGCGATCCGCGTTTGCTGCCGGCGGCGAATCCATTGCCGCTGCCCGAGTGGGCAGGCTCAGTAGTGGCGGCGCTGGGCGCTGCGCGAGGCAACTGGCAACGGGATCCGCAACATTATTTCTCACTGTCCGGGGGCGAGCAGACTGCCCGCCAGTGGTTGCAACAGTATCTGTTTGAAGATCGCCATCTTCGCCATTACAAGACAACCCGCAATCAACTGATCGGCACGGGCTACTCCAGCCGCTTGAGTGCCGCGCTGGCCTGGGGCTGTTTGTCGGTGCGCCATGTCTGGCATGCCATTCTCGACTACGAGCAACAGTTCGGTGGCGACCAGCACAGCTACTGGCTGCGCTTTGAGTTGTTATGGCGGGAGTTCTTTCACTGGTCCCAGCGAGAATATGGCGCCGAGGTTTTTCGCTATACCGGTTTGCAGCTGTTCGACCACAGCCCGTTACCCAGGCTCCCCGGAAATGAGCTGGCCTCGCGCTACTGGCAAGCCTGGTGCGCAGCAGAAACCGGATTGCCCTTCATTGATGCCAACCTGAAAGAGCTGCTGGCCACCGGCTATCTTTCCAACCGCGGTCGACAAAATCTGGCCAGCTTTCTGGTTCATGATCTTGGTCTCGACTGGCGCCGCGGGGCGCGCTGGTTCGAGCATCATCTGGTGGACCATGACGTGGCCTCCAACTGGGGCAACTGGGCCTACATTGTCGGCGTGGGTCACGATGCCCAGGGCGGTCGCCGCTTCAGTCCCACCCGGCAATGGTGGCGACACGATCCCGAGGCGGAGTATGTCCGTCACTGGTTGCCGGTGATGAATGGCCTGTCCCGTCAGCAGATCCTCAAGCTGCATTTTGCTCACGGCAATGAGCCCGTCTGGCAAGGCTACCCTGCGGCCATCGTCTCCCTGCCCGAAAGTGATCGGGAGGTCTCGTGACGACCCAGGTGGTCTGGTTCAAGCGTGACCTGCGCATCGCTGATCACTGGCCGCTGGCAGACGCCTGCCGCAACGGCCCGGTGTTGCCGCTCTACATTATCGAACCGGAATACTGGCAGCAGCCTGACAGCAGTGCACGGCAGTGGGCCTTCATTGCCGAAAGCCTGCGGGATTTGCGTCGTCAGCTGGCCCGGCTCGGGTTGTCGCTGTGGGTGGTGGAAGGGGAGGCGGTAGAGGTCTTCGCCCGGCTGCACCAACAGTTGGGTGGGTTTAGTTTGCGAAGCCATGAAGAGTACGGCGGCAACTGGACCTACCAACGGGATCTCGCGATAAAACGCTGGTGTGATGCGCATCAGGTGGCCTGGCAGGAAACCCCGCCGTTTGGCGTCATCCGTCCCTGTGAGGATCGGGATGACTGGGCGGAGCACTGGCACGACTTCATGATGTCGCCGCAGGCCACGTTGCCCGCTACCTGCGAACCGGCGGCCCCGTCGCCGCACTGGCCGGATCTGAACCTGCCAAGAGGCAGGGGAAGAGAATCCTGTCCCGGGCGCCAGCGGGGTGGTTCGGAAACCGGGCAGACCGTGTGGCAGAGCTTTCTCGAGCAACGGGCGCGGGGTTATCGCGGCGGTATCAGTGCCCCGCAAAAGGCCGAGCACAGTGGTTCGCGTATCAGCCCCTATCTGGCCTGGGGCTGCCTTTCTCTGCGGCAGGTGGTGCAGCAACTGTGGCAGGCCCAGCAACAGGCAACCGCCGGGCCGCTGGCCAATGGACTGGCGGCATTCGAATCGCGGTTGTGGTGGCACTGTCACTTTATCCAGAAGCTGGAAGACCAGGTGGACATGGAGCACCAGAGTCTCCATCCGGCCCTGCGGGATCTGCGCAGCGAGCCCGGCAATCCCCAATGGCTGCATGCCTGGCAAGCCGGCCAGACTGGCTGGCCGCTGGTGGATGCGGCCATGCGTTATCTACATCACCACGGCTGGATCAACTTCCGCATGCGCGCCATGCTGGTGTCCATGGCTTGCTATCCATTGTGGTTGCACTGGCGTGACCCGGCGTTGCACCTGGCGCGGCTGTTCGTGGATTACGAGCCGGGTATTCATTATCCGCAGATTCAGATGCAGGCCGGAGTCACCGGCATCAACGCGCTGCGCATGTACAACCCCTCCCTGCAGGCGCAAAAACTGGATCCCGAGGGGCAATTCATTCGCCGCTGGGTGCCGGAATTGAGAGGCGTCTCGAACAGCTGGATTCACCAGCCCTGGCACATGGGCGCGCGTCAGCAGAAGGAAGGTGGTGTGCGGATCGGTGAGGATTATCCGGCACCGCTAGTGGATTTTGATGTGGCCGTCCGGCAGGCCAGGGCAAGGCTGGCAGAAGCCCGTCACCGGGCCGGCTTCCGCGAACAGAGCCGCGCGGTTAACCAGAAGCACGGCAGCCGCCGGCGCAAGTCCCGCCCCCGCAAAGCCCGCAATGATGATCAGCTGAGTCTGTTCTGACGGGAGACGCGGCACGCATCACGCTTCACGCGCGGCTCCGTAGGAGCGGTGGTTCCACCGCGATCTTTCATCTGCAAAGTCATCGTGGTCGCACCCGGAGGGCATAGCAAACGACCACTCCCACGGAAGACGCCTCATCCAGGGTCAGGCCCGTAGGGCGGTAATGGGCGAATGCCCATCACCGCCATTGCTCCATCGCTTGCAGGCATACCCTAAAGGGCACAGAGAGCTCGCACACTAAACCCCGTGCCCAAGCCGGCTGCCCGCGCGTGTTGCGTGAAGCGTGATGCATGATGCGGCCGCAGAGCGGCAAAAAAAACCGGCGCACCAGGAGGCCACGCCGGTCACAGGCAGATACCGAGCAATCAGGGGTTGGTCAGCAAGGTGTAGGCGCCGCTACCGGTCTGTGCTTGCAGGGTCCAGCGATAGGTGCCACTGGAAGGCGAGGCGTGCAGTTCCGCCAGGCCATACTGACTGGTCGTGGTAGCCACCGTAGACCAGCTGCAGGCAAACAGGAAGCAGCTGCGGCGTTGCAGCGACAGCACGAAGCTGGCATTGGCCGGGCTTTCCAGCCAGGCATTGATGCTGCCACCACTAAAGCTGAAGCCGCTGGCGGGCAGGGTCGCACTGGCACCGTTATTCAGCTCACCTTCGTAGCGGGTGCAATCCGGGCATGGGGAGCCGGTTTCACCGGCACTGATAATTTCGGTAGTGCTGCTGGTCTGGTTGGCGGTGTCGGTCACGGTCAGGCGCACGGTGTAGTCACCCGGCGACATGAAGTCATGGCTGATCTGTTCGCCGCTGGCGCTGTTGCCATCGCCCAGATCCCAGTCCCAGGCGGCCACGCCACGGTCATCACTGGAACCGCTGGCATCCAGCTGACACTGGGTGCCCTGACAATCCGCATTAAAGGCCGCCGTCGGCAGACGATCAATGTCGGACGCGTCATCCTGGGTAATCTGCAAAAGCCGATTGGGAGACTGGCTGCCGGCATTGGCAATCACACCGCTCACGCTGTCATTAATCAGCGCCTGGTTCACCGCGTCGGGTCTGGCGCTGGGATGGGCACCAAGATACAGGGCTGCTGCACCTGCTGCATGAGGGGCCGCCATGGAGGTGCCATTCAGGCGTGCGGTCTGGGTGTCAGTTTCATACCAGGCAGAGGTGATGTCGCTGCCCGGGGCAAACAGGTCGACACAGGCGCCATAGTTGGAAAACGAAGAGCGTCGGTCGGCATTGGTGGTCGCGCCTACCGTCAGCGCCTCGGCCACCCGGTTGGGCGATCCGTTACAGGCATTGGCGTTATCGTTGCCTGCGGCCACCACCATGGTGACGCCGGCGTTCACCGCGCTGCGCACGGCATTATCCAGCGCATCGGAATTGCCGCCGCCCAGCGACATATTGGCCACTGCCGGTTTGCGGTGGCTGCCTGCCACCCAGTCGATACCGGCAATCACAGCCGAGTTGGTACCGCTACCGTTACAGTCCAGTACCCGCACCGGCGCAATGCTGGCTTCCTTGGCCACACCATAGGTGCTGCCCACAGCCGTACCGGCCACATGGGTGCCGTGGCCATTACAGTCATTGGTATCGGCAGGATCCACGCTGCCACCGCCAAACAGGAAGCCGCCCGTGCTGACAAAGTTACGACCCGGCACTACTCGCCCGGCAAACTCCAGGTGGCTGTTACGCAGCCCGGTATCAATGACGTATACGGTCACATCACCGCCGGCGTTGTCCGGGTAACGGTAGTCCCCGTCCAGTGGCAGCGCAGGCTGATCCACCCGATCCAGGCCCCAGGTGGCATCATCCTGCACGGCAATGGCCGTCACCTTGCGGTCCGGCTCAATGGCCAGCACGCCAGGCAGGGCTTGCAGCAGTGATGCCTGAAGCGGATCCAGTTGCACCGCCATGCCGGTGAAGGCGTTTTCATAGGTATAAAGCACATCGCCACCGCCGACACCGGCCAGCAGAGTGGCAATGGCGGTAGGCAGGTCGACCACACCGAGTCGACCAACAATATCGGGGGCCAGCGTCACAATGTACTGATCATCAATCACTTGCCCGGCTTCAGATCCGCTCTGCGCGGTCTCTGCACCCGCCCAGGCCAGCGGCAGTCCCGCCCCGGCAATCGCCGCCGCGAACAGGGCGTTTCTTGTTGTTATCAGTGACATAGCCGATCCCCTTCAGATTTTACTTAAAGGAAATCTAAAGGGGGGGCGGGTATCTCTCTATGGGTGGGGTGTAGGGTTTTTGTAGCTTTGAAAGCGGTTCAGACACCTTCAGGCCTGTGCTGGCAAGGAAACCGGGGAAATGCGAACCCGGTCACTATGGAAAGACGTGGGGCAGACTCAGAGCAGGCTGCGCAACTGGGAGACCGTTTTCCATGCCAGCATTTGCATGCGCTGGGAATTGATAGAGGGCTTCGCCAGGCAGGCAAACACCATATCCTTCACCGGCCAGATACAGATGCATGCTTCCCGGGAACGGATAAACAGCTCCTCGCTCAGGCCCTGTTTCAAATCGATCAGCACCCGGTCGCAGGCCTTCTTCATCTCGAAGAACCAGGCATTCTGCTCGTCATAATCCAGCCCCTCGCCAAAGTGCACCACCGGCATCCCGTCATTACTGATCAGGGCGACCAGCAGGATGTCATCCGAGGAGGCTTTCAGGTCTTCCAGTGGTGGGGTGAGAGTGGAGAGCTTCATTGTTGTTATCCGTCCGTGGAGGTGTTGGTTTCAGCTTAGGGCTGGGGGTGTTCAGGGTCAAAGGGGGTAGGGTGGTCCAGGCATTTAGGCGGATTGATGGGCCGATGAAGTGTTGTTAGAAGGAGGGGGGAGGGTGAAGTAATGAGGTTTGAAATTCGCTACCTATACCGAGACGCCAGCAACTATAAGCAATATGAATCTGTCGTGGTGGAGTTGCTAGGTCTCGAAAGTGCTGAGGACGTTGAACGCATGCTGCGTGATCGGTTTGCGGATCTGCAGGTCTGGCCCGACATTTTGCATTTTCGGCCAGAGGAGTTGGGTTGGCCTACTGCCTACTTTGAGAGGCACGATTGTGGCGGGGGTGATCTAGCTCTTCATGAGCTTGAGTCTGTTTCCAAGTCAACTGAGTTAGTCACTGCGAAGTAGGCCAGTGAGCGCCTATGACAATCTCTGCATTGGCGTGCGGCCCCCGGACTGTTAGTCTCTGAAAGCTATGGGGATTCAATAAGTTAAGGGCGAGAATGGCGGATACGCTAGATTATTACAACAGCAATGCTCAGGCGTTTTTCGATGCGACGTTTTCTGTGGATATGCGGAAAATTTACGATGAGTTTTTGCCTCACCTACCCGAGGGTGGTCATATCTTAGATGCGGGTTGTGGATCCGCTCGTGATGCTCTTCATTTTCAAGGTTTAGGTTACCGTGTCTCTGCATTCGATGGCTCTGAGGCGATTGCCAAACTGGCTTCTCAAGAAACGGGGCTGGAGGTTGAGCAGCGTTTATTCTCTGATGTGAAAGAGAAGGCCGCTTATGATGGCATTTGGGCTTGTGCCAGTCTCCTTCATCTTCCCAAGCGCGATTTGCTGGGTGCTATCCAGGCCTTATGGGTAGCATTAAAGCCAGGTGGCGCTCTGTATATGAGCTTCAAATCCGGTGACGGAGAGCGAGAGGAGCTAGGCAGGCACTTTACTGATGTCAGTGAGGGCATTGCTGAAGAATGGGTTAACCAATTAGACAAGGTGGATAGTCAGCGCTTATGGCATACAGAAGATGCCCTGCCAGAAAGGGTGCATGGATGGTTAAACATCCTTTTGGTTAAAAAGGAGGAAAGGCATCAAAAGTTGATTACGGGCGGTAAGTATCAGCATTTCCTTCCTAAACTATGCCAATCCATTAGCCAGGCACATCAGATCGATTTTGCTGTGGCATTTGTGAAGAAGACAGGATTGAACCTAATTTATCCTGATTTACAGAATGCGATTAGCGCCGATGAATTGAAACGTCCTGCAAATATTCGAATTCTTACTAGTGATTATCTCGACATTACCGACCCGGAAGCCCTGCGAATCTTGCTGCTACTCAAACATCAGGGTGCTGATGTAAGGGTTTATGAGAGTAAAGGTTCAAGCTTTCATTTAAAGGCATATCTATTTGCTGGTGATGATGATCGTTCGAGACGGTGGGGGCGCGCTTTTATCGGGTCTAGCAATATTAGTGCTCAGGCATTGCAGGCTGGTATTGAGTGGAACTATCAAGTGGATTTCCCGCCTGATGAGGGATACTTAGAAGCTGCTCAGCGTTTTGAAGAGCTTTTTGAATCTTCTAAGGTGGTAGAGCTTTCGGATCAGTGGGTTGATGATTATGAGGCTCGGCGTGTGCCCCCGCCGAAGGCCATTGCACCGGGTAGTGATGAAGCGGAAGCTCCGCCAGTACCGACACCAGTTCAGAGTGAAGCATTGACTGCTCTCGATAAGACGCGAGAGGAAGGGTTTGGACGGGGGTTGGTGGTGTTGGCGACAGGGCTAGGGAAAACCTGGCTTTCTGCATTTGATGCCAAACAAATGGGTGCTCGGCGAATACTCTTCGTCGCTCATCGTGAGGAAATTTTAAAGCAAGCCGCGGAGACCTATATCCGAATTAGGCCGAAAAGCCGTGTCGGCTATTATATGGGCAGTGTCCGCAATAAGTCCGTGGATATACTCTGTGCTTCAGTACAAACGCTGGGGAAAGAGGAGCATTTGCGCGAGTTTGACCCTCGGCACTTCGACTATATCGTTGTTGATGAATTTCATCATGCGTCGGCTCCGACCTATCATCGCTTGCTTGATTACTTTGCTCCACATTTCTTGCTTGGCCTGACCGCCACCCCTGATAGAACGGACAGATCTGACATTCTGTCACTGTGCGACGATAACCTGGTTTATGAGTTTCCGTTGCTTGATGGGGTGAAGGAAAAGCACCTTGTTCCCTTTCATTACTATGGAATCTTTGATGAATCGGTGGATTACACAGAGATTCCTTGGCGGAACGGGAAGTTTGATCCTGCGCTGCTGGGAAATAAACTGGCCACACTGGCACGTGCAAGGCATGCCTTGAGAGTATGGAGGCAGCACCGTCAAACCAGGACATTAGCGTTCTGCGTTTCAAGAAAACATGCTGACTTCATGGCTGAGCAGTTTGATAAGGCTGGAATTCCAGCGGCTTCGGTTCACGGAGATTCAACAATGTCCCGCGGTGAAGCCTTGGAGCTATTGAATAATGGCGAATTGCAGGTTGTTTTCTCTGTTGATTTGTTCAACGAGGGAGTAGACCTCCCATCTATTGATACTGTTCTTCTGCTTAGACCAACCGAATCTAAGGTTTTGTTTCTTCAGCAAATTGGTAGAGGGCTGAGGAAAAGCCCAGGTAAAGAAAAGTTGGTTGTCATGGATTTTGTGGGTAACCACCATTCTTTTCTTCATAAGCCTCAAGCTTTGATGGGGGAGTCGATGACTCATCGACAGCTGGCAGACTTTGCTCGTAGAGCCGAATCTGATGAGCTAAAAATGCCTGATGGCTGTTTTGTTAACTACGATTTGAAGCTCATTGAGTTTCTTAAGCGGTTGGCTTCCTCAGGGATTGAGGATGAGTACTTGTCCCTAAAAGAGACGTTGGGGAGAAGGCCAACCCTAACCGAGTATTACCGATTTGGCGCTAGCGTATCTCGGATGAGAAAGCAGCATGGAAGCTGGTTTGATCTCGTAAGGGTGATGGAAGATCTTTCACCTGCGCAGAATGAACTATTCCAGAGCCACAAGGCACTGCTTTCAGAGGTTGAAACCACCGCCATGTCGAAGTCCTTCAAGATGATACTGCTTGAGGCCTTTATGCAAATGGATGGTTGGAGAAAGGCGCCATCGCTAGAAGCACTGTCATCAGTATCCTGGAGCGTTCTACAACGCAGGCCTCGTCTTTTCTCGGAAATATCGGATGCGGTTAGAGATGTCACTGGTGAGTCGGCGGAGTGGTTTCGATACTGGAAAAAGAATCCGATCGATCATTGGATAAATAAGAAGCCTGCTTTATTCAAGATTAGCGATGGTTGTTTTGAAAGCTGTATTCCGCTTTCCAATGGTGAATATGAAACCTTGTCGGAGATGGTTAGGGAGGTAGTGGAGTATCGATTGGCCTCCTACGAGGCCCGTTCCTCAGTGCAGCAGTTGCCGGATGCCTCAAACTCTGCGGCGCCTAATGCGAAGTTTGGTGTTGAGTTGCCTTATTTTTCGTCTCTTAAGATCGCCTGTGGTCACTTCAGAAATAGTCAGGCGGAATCGGAGGAATACCGTTCGCTGGGAGGTGGTTATGGCCGGCTGGATCCCTCTCGCCATTTCATTGCAAGAGCCTCAGGTAACTCCATGAACGGTGGTAAGAGCCCGATTCATGATGGCGACTATCTGCTTCTTGAATATGTCACACCCAACAATGCGGGCTCCATTACCGAAAAAACCTTCGCGATTGAACGTTTAGATGAAGCTGGGGATACCCAGTATCTGTTGAGAATGGTGAAGAAACGTGGGCAAGGTGATTATTACCTAAGAGCGGCTAATCCAGACTATGAAGATATAGAGGTGTCACCCGAACTTAATGATCAAATTCGTACTTTTGCTCGGCTCAAGTCGGTGGTGAGTCCCTTAGACATGGCAGTCGGGCAGAGGCTGATGAGGGAGGAGATTCCACCTCTTTTTGGTGAGGCTTATAACCCTGGAAATTGGCAGAGCGGCCATGTTTGTTTGAACGATGCTGCTGTACATGTACTCCTGGTAACCCTGAATAAGCAAGGAAAGGCTGAAGATCACAGATATGTGGACCACTGGATTGATGAAAGCACCTTCCATTGGCAGAGTCAGCGTTCTGTTGCACCTGAACATAAGAAAGGCCGAGAGATTATCAATCACAAGGAACTGGGGATCTCTGTTCATCTGTTCGTGCGAGAAAATAAGCTGGAAAATGGAAAAGCAGCCCCCTTTACCTACTACGGCACGGTTGATTACCAAAAGCATGAAGGCAGTAAGCCAATGAGTGTGGTGTTTAAGTTGGCAGCTGTTGTGGAGTGATTGGTTAGTTAAATTGATTTAACCCTGTGGGTCCGGCGGTAATAGATCGTGGAGATCGACATGAGGCCGGATCAAGGCACCAGGCACCAGGCGTCAGCAGCGCGGCACAAAAAAGGGCCACCCCATCGGGGTGGCCCTTTTTTTGGTGCTGTTTGGTGGAGCCGGCGGGAATCGAACCCGCGTCCGTCAGCAATCCATCTGCAGGTCTACATGCTTAGCCAGATCTATTGATTTAAGCCCACACAACCCGATTGGCAGGACGTGAGAGCCGAGCCCCTAAGAGTTTTAACAGCGCGATCCGGGGCGGACGTTGCTGCGAGCCTGTGTTGCGATGCTCGCCGCTCTTCCCCACAGGCAGGGTCGATTGGCGATAAGCAGGGATTAAGCTGCTAGTGCGTAAGAATCGTCGTTTGCGATTACTTTAGTGTGCCACAAATGATTTACGAGACTCGTGACCTTCTCGACATGCACCACAGAGTTCAATACCGGCGTCGAATCCAGGTCGGCCCCTGTGAACTCGTATTGTAGTAGGTGGGGTTCGCCAAGTCACTTAACAAGTGTGTCCGACGAAGAAATTTGATTTCGATCAATTATTGACCGGAAAGCGTTACCAGACTGTAAAAAGTGTTACCTGAATACACATCGTTTGTCTGACAATCTTACTGAAACGGCTTCATCTGTCATATTTAGGGCGCATTATGAAGTTGTCAGCGGGCACTGTCGAAGTGCTTCCTGATGGTGCAGGCCTGGCAACGGGTGGTCAAAAGCCACTGAGTTGAGTGGGTCTGCAAATTGTGTATCTCGCAATGACTTTACTGCGTATCCAGAGGGCAAAGGGCCCCGGGACGCCAAGCAAGGCATTGTCGTTCATTCAAAGGAGAAGGACGATGAACGCGATTATCCAATCTGTCGCACAGGTATCTGACAAGGCGCTGGCACCGTTGAAAGCCCAGCCACTGCTGTATCGTGCTCTGCAGCTGGTGTTTGCAGTGGCCGCGTATGCCGCAGGTATTTACCTGGTAGACCTGGCCACGCCGCAGGCGCGTATTCCCGTGATTCTGTTCGCGGTGTACTTCATGCCGGCTGTACTGCGTGCCTGGTTGCAGCTGTACTGGCAGTTGCGCGGTGACGTTCGGGCCGAGAAGCCCAAGCGCCACGTGGCATAAAGACGGATGAAATATCGTGGGTTGCGTGCAGGGTAAGCCTTTGCGGCTTTAACCCTGCCGCATCAGACGCTGTTTCTGACGGTTCCAGTCGCGCTCTTTCTCTGTGGCGCGCTTGTCAAACTTCTGTTTCCCCTTGGCCAGTGCGATATCGCACTTGGCGAATCCTTTCTTCCAGTACAGGCTCACCGGCACACAGGTGAAGCCGTCTTTCTGTACCCCTGAATAGATGATGCTCAGTTCGCGGCGATTGAGCAGCAGCTTGCGCGTGCGGATCGGATCCGGGGTGATGTGGGTGCTGGCCGTGTTCAGCGGTTCGATGCGGGCACCAAACAGGAACGCCTCGCCGTCCTTGAGCAGGACGTAGGCTTCGCTGAGGTTGGCTTTGCCGGCACGCATGGACTTCACTTCCCAGCCTTCCAGTACCAGGCCGGCTTCAAAGTGCTCTTCCAGATGATATTCATGACGCGCCTTGCGATTTTGCGCAATGGTGGCGGACGGTGCTTTGGCTTTTTTGTTGGCTTTTCCCATAGGGCGGCGATTATAGAGCAAGGTCAGGTGACCGGATAGCGCTTTGCGTTTGGGCTAACCGGGTAAGTAAGTGGTTGCTTCGGCCTGGGCCCTTTCATGAGGCACGGTGGCGTATCAAGAGGCGCCCTTGAGCCGGGGTGGCAAATAATAAGACAATACCGCCACGTCAAAGAAGGTATGGGTTCTATGAAGCAAGAAAACAAGCCGGTCCATGGTATGTGGGCCAACCGTTGGGTGTTTATTCTGGCGGCCACCGGTTCGGCAGTGGGGCTGGGTAACATCTGGCGGTTCCCCTACATTACCGGCGAAAACGGCGGCGGGGCCTTCGTTTTGCTGTATCTGGCCTGTATTGCCATTGTCGGGGTGCCGATCATGGCCGCCGAGGTAATGATGGGCCGCAAGGGGGGTATGAGCCCGATCAATTCCATGCGCAAGCTGGCGGCGGACAGCAAGGTGTCCCAGCGCTGGGCCGGTATCGGCCACATGGGGGTGCTGTCGGCGTTTCTGATTCTGTCTTTCTATTCGGTGGTGGCGAGCTGGGCGTTGTATTACGTCTGGGAAGCCATTGTCGGCGGTTTTCAGGGGATTACCGCAGAGCAATCCGGGGCGCGTTTCGAGGCGCTGCTGGCTGATCCCTGGCTGATGATGGGCTGCCATACCCTGTTCATGGTGCTGACCATGTTCGTGGTGGGCCGTGGGGTGAAGGGCGGCCTGGAAAAGGCGGTGGAAATTCTCATGCCGCTACTGTTCGTATTGCTGCTGGTGCTGGTGGGCTATGCCGCCACCACTCCGGGCTTCAAGCAGGGGCTGGCGTTCCTGTTCGCCTTTGATTTCTCCAAGTTGAATGGCGGGGTGGTGATTACTGCTGTGGGCCAGGCCTTCTTTACCCTGAGTTTGGGGATGGGCGCCATCATGGCCTATGGCGCTTACATGCCCCGTGAGACCTCCGGCAAGAAGGGCGGCAAGCCCAAGCCGGTGTCCATCATGTCCACGGTGATCATCATTGCTCTGCTTGATACGCTGGTGGCGCTGGGCTCCGGTGTGGCCATGTTCCCGCTGATTTTCTCCAATGGCCTGGAAGTCGGTCAGGGCCCGGGGATGATGTTCGTCACGCTGCCGCTGGCGTTTGGGCAGATGCCGGGCGGGATGATCTTCGGCACCCTGTTCTTTGTGCTGGTGGTTTCTGCTGCCTGGAGTTCCTCAATCAGCCTGGGTGAGCCGGTGGTGGCCTGGCTGGTAGAGCGCGGGTTCAGTCGTGGCAAGGCCGCGGCCGTGGTGGGTCTGGGGGCCTGGCTGCTGGGTATTGGTTCGGTGCTGTCGTTCAACCTGTGGAAGGACAAGACTTTCCTGGTAGGTACCTTCTTCGAAAATGTGGAATTCCTCTCTATTACCGTGATGCTGCCGCTGGGTGGCGTGTTGATTGCCATCTTCGCCGGCTGGGTGATGAAAGAGACCCATGCCCGCAAGGAGCTGGCCATGAAGAGTTTCCCGCTGTATCTGGTCTGGCGGGCACTGGTGCGGATCTTCTCGCCGGCGGCGGTGATTGCCCTGTTTGCCTACACCCTCTGGCAGATGGCGGTGCCGGAGGACGCGGAGGCAGCTCCTGAGCCGGCGGCTCAGGAGCAGGTTGAGGAGGCCCCGGCCGCTGAAGCGGCTGAGGCAGCTGAGGTGATCGAGGCTGTGGAGCAGGCGCAGGGCGAGGCCGATGTGCCTGCCGTGCCTGAGCCGGAAAGCGATGTGCCGGTTGTGCCGGAGGCGCAGTAATGGCGGATGCCAATATTCATGTGGAAGTGGCCTATGCGCTGCCGGAAAAGCAGCGCCTGATCGGCCTGGACGTGCCTGAGGGTACTACCATGCTGGAGGCGGCGCGGTTGTCCGGGATCGCCGAGCAGTTTGAAGGGCTGGATCTGGACAAGGCCGCCATGGGGCTGTTTGGCAAGGTGGTGGCCAATCCGGGCAAGCAGGTGTTACAGGCGGGTGAGCGGGTGGAGATTTATCGCCCGTTGAAGGCGGATCCCAAGCTCAACCGCAAGAAGCGGGCCCAGGAGAAGGCCGCCAAATCCTGAGGGAATACTGAGGAAGGTGGCGGCCGGAAAGGATGGTTATTCCGAGTCTTCCTTGTGGCGCTCGGCTTTCTGCTCCAGTTCGCGGTCGTCGCGGCCGGAGGTCTTGGCCTTGAAGTCGTCGATCACCTGACCTTCATAGCGGCTATAGCTGCCGCCATCGAAGTAGACCGCGATTTTCTGGGTGACCTTGTCGCCTTTGCCCGGGCGGTAGGTCATGGGGTAGAACCAGACGTTGGGTGTGAACGGATCAATCAGGGTAGGGGCGCCCAGCGCGAACCGTACCTGATCCGGGGTCATGCCCGGCTGGAGTTGGGACAGCATGTCTTCAGTGACAAAGTTGCCCTGGGGGATATCGATCCGATAGACCCCGGGAAAGCGCAGGCTGCTGCAGCCGCTCAGCGCCAGCAGGGCGGACAGCAGCAGCAGGGTGGTAATTCTTGGCATGGTTTTCGACTTCGCTGAGTGTTCGGGCGATAATACAGGCTTGGGAACTGATGACAAATTCCCTACTGACGGATTAGTCACTTTAGTGGACAGTCCGTTGCCCGAAGAGTTCGTGTTTTCCTCGCGGGGGGCGCGTTCACCGGACTTTTGATTTCGCCATTGACTGGCATACGGAGCATACGCATTGGATAACCAGGATCTCAGAAAGGCGGGCCTCAAAGTGACCCTGCCGCGGGTGAAAATCCTGCAACAGCTGGAAAAATCGGAAGAGCGCCATCTGAGTGCTGAAGACATCTACAAGTCGCTGATGGATGCGGGTGAAGATGTGGGCCTGGCGACCGTTTACCGGGTGCTGACCCAGTTCGAACAGGCTGGCATGGTGCTGCGCCACAACTTCGAGGGTGGCTCTGCGGTATTCGAGCTGGCCGACGAAGATCACCACGATCACATGGTGTGCATGGAAACCGGTCAGGTGGTCGAGTTCATGGACGACGTGATCGAGAAGCGCCAGCACGCCATTGCCGAAGAACACGGCTACGAAATCGTGGACCATTCCCTGGTCCTGTACGTGAAGCCGAAGAAGTAAGCTCGCTTCACGCAGCATGCTGCACGCAACACGCGGGGTCCCGGGTGTTGTGTGGGCATGTCCTCCCCCTTCTCCACCTGTTCCTCCCGGAAAAGCCTCCCCTGTAGGAGTCCATGCTTGCATGACGATAGGTGCTGGCGGGCAAAGCCCGCCATGATCGCCTTGCGAGCAAGGCTCCTACGGTGAGAGCGTTTGAGTCGATATCTGGCTGTGGGAGCTTGCCTGCTGGCGATCTTTCGCTTGAAAGCAGTCGGCTAATGGCCGCCGTTTGAACGCGGGCACGGCATCTCTGCTCGCACCCACCCTATCCGCGCAGCTATTAACTATTCACTGTTAACTATTAACTGCTTTTCAGGCTGCTTGCGCCTTGCTGAGCATCTCCCGCGCGTGGTTGCGGGTGGATTCGGTGATTTCCACGCCGCCCAGCATGCGGGCCAGTTCTTCGATGCGGGCGGCTTCGTCCAGGCCGTGGATGCGGGTGTGGGTGGTGTCGTCGCCCTGGATCTTGTGCACCTGCCAGTGCTGGTGGCCCTGGCTGGCGACTTGCGGCTGGTGGGTGATACACAGCACCTGGGCGTGGCTGCCCAGTTCGCGCAGCAGGCGGCCAACGATTTCGGCTACGCCGCCGCCCACGCCCACATCCACCTCATCGAACACCAGGCTGGGTACGGTGAGATTGCGGGCGCAGATCACCTGGATGGCCAGGCTGACCCGGGACAGTTCACCACCGGAGGCGACTTTGCCCAGTGCCTTGAGCGGCTGGCCGGGGTTGGCGGTGAACAGGAATTCCACTTCTTCCAGGCCGTCGGCGCCGGGGTTGCAGTCGGACAGTTGCGCTTCCATGACGGCGGCCTTCATGCCCAGGGCGGTGAGCTGCTTCTGTACCTGCTGGGTGAGCGTCTTGCCGGCCTTGCGGCGGGCCTTGCCGAGTTTCAGGGCGCTGTCCATGTACTGCTTTTCGGCGGCGCTTTCTGCTTCGGCGAGGGCGTGCAGATGCGCATCCACATTGCCCAGGGCTTCGGATTCGTTGAGCAGGTTGTGGTGGTGTTCCACCAGTTCTTCCGGGCGAATACGGTATTTACGTGCCAGGGTGTAGCACTGGCTCAGGCGGTCTTCCACCAGGCTGAGGCGCTCCGGATCCAGATCCAGTCGCTCCAGATAATGTCGCAGATCTTCGGCGGCGGCTTCCACCTGCAGGCGGGCGGACTCCACCGCGTCGGCCACGCTGCCCAGGCCATCGTCCTGGCGGCGGGCATCGTCCAGCCACTGGCTGACCTGGCTGAGGTGATCGTTGCAGGTGCCATCGTCCCCTTCATACAGGGCATTGAGGGATTGCTGGCAGATGCGGATCAGGCTGTCGGCGTTGGCCAGGCGTTGTTGTTCCTGTTCCAGCTCGGCCAGTTCGCCTTCCTGAAGGGCGAGGGCGTCCAGCTCTTCCAGCTGGAAGCGCAGCAGTTCTTCCCTTTCATTCTGTTCGCGGGCCTGATTCAGGGCCGTGTCATGGGCGCGACGGGCCTTCTGCCAGGCGCGCCAGTGTTCGCGCACGGTGGCAGCCAGTTCGCGGGCATCGGCATAGTTGTCCAGCAGCTGGCGGTGGGCTTCTTTCTTCAAAAGAGCCTGGTGCTCATGCTGGCTGTGGATGCTGATCAGTCGCTCGCCCAATTCGCGCACTTCCGCCAGCGGGGTGGGGGTGCCATTGATGTAGGCGCGGGAGCGGCCATCGGCGCGCACGGTGCGGCGCAGCAGGCACTGGTTGTCATCGTCCAGCTCGCGCTCGGCGAGCCATTGCTGGGCGGCGGGGTTATCGCTGACATCAAAGGTGGCGAGGACCTCGGCGCGGTCGTGACCATGGCGAACCACGGTGGAATCTGCGCGGTCCCCCAGGGTCAGACCGAGAGCGTCGATGATCACGGATTTACCCGCGCCGGTTTCCCCGCTGATGCAGGTGAGCCCGTTCTCCGGTTCCAGCTCCAGCTGGTCCACGGTGGCAAAATGACGAACGCTCAGATGTGTCAGCATAGTGTTGTCTCCGGAACGGGCGATCTCGAATTAGCTTTGGGGGGCCTCAATGACCCGGGTGCCTGCCAGCAGGTCATGCAGGCAGCGCTTGTCCTTGCGGAAGATCAGCAGCGGGTCGATGATCATCACCAGGTTGATGATCGGGATCTGGGAAAGTACATGCATTAGCAAGTAGCGCATCCCGTAGAGCTTGCCGGCGGGAACATCGTCTTTCTCCACGCCGATGATCTTCATGTTCAGCAGCCATTTACCAATGGTCTGCTGGCGATTGAACAGCAAGTAGCCCTGCACCGCGAGGAAGACCACTTCACCGATGATGAACCAGGTGAGGGTGCCGACCAGATCCAGGGTGCCGGTCTCCATCATGTTGGCCCAGGCGCCGCTGAAATAGAGCATGGGGCCGATAATAGCCAGGGAGATCAGGCCGTCGATAATGGCGCCGGCCAGCCGTTGCCAGCGTCCAGCCAGTGCAGCTGTGCTATCTGCCCCGGGGGAGGGTTGCGCGCTTGGCGTCTGATACGGGTTGGTGTAGTCCTTCATTGAAACATCCTTGTTACTGTTCATATGGGCAGTTGTGCCAATCTTAGGGGATTCGGGGCGTCAGTGTAAGCCCCCGGGAATTTTATATAATGACGGGGCCATTTTCTGGTACATATAGATAACTATGACCAAGCTGGATCTCAACGAACGCAAACAACGCCTGCTGATGACGCTGGTGGAGCGGCATATCCGCGACGGGCAGCCGGTGGGCTCGAAAACCCTGGCCACCGGCAGTGGCCTGCAGGTGAGTCCGGCCACCATCCGCAACATCATGGCGGAGCTGGAGGATCTGGGGATTCTGGCCAGCCCGCACACCTCTGCAGGGCGTATTCCCACCGAGCTGGGCTACCGCATGTATGTGGATTCCCTGCTCGCCTCCAGCGTGATGGAGCGCCCGGATCACAAGGATCTCAAGCGCGAGCTGAATCAGCTGTTGGCGCCGGAGCAGTCCCCCCAGGAGCTGATTTCCCAGGCCTCCAGAACCCTGGCGGAGCTGACCCGCATGGCCGGGCTGGTGGCGGTGCCGCGCCGCGAGGTGACCACCCTGCGGCAGGTGGAATTCCTGCCGTTGTCGGGCAAGCGGGTGCTGGTGGTGCTGGTGGTGAACCGTTCCGAGGTGCAGAACCGCATCATTCATACCGACCGGGATTACGATGAAGCAGAGCTGCGTCAGGCGGCCAACTACATCAATCACACCTATGCCGGTTGCGACCTGAACAGCATCTGCGATGGCCTGCTGGAGACCATGAATGCCGACCGGCAGCACATGGACGCGCTGATGCAGACCGCGGTGGCGGTGGCGGACAAGGCGCTGCGTACCGAGCAATCGGACTCCGATTATGTGGTGTCTGGTGAATCCAATCTGATCCAGACCGCCGAGGCGGAGAATCTCGGCCAGCTCCGTGACTTGTTCGAAGCCTTCAATCACAAGCGCGATATCCTGCATCTGCTGGAGCGATCCATGAAGGCGGACGGGGTGCAGATCTTCATCGGCCGCGAATCTGGCTTCCGTCCCTTTGAGGACTACTCCCTGATCTCGGCTCCCTACCGCGCCGACAACGGCCCCATGGGTGTCCTCGCCGTCGTCGGCCCGACAAGAATGGACTACGAGAAGGTGATCCCCACCGTGGATATCACCGCCAAGATCCTCTCGGCGGCCCTCACCCAGCTGTGATTCAGTTGACAGTTGAGAGCTAGCTGCCTGTGCCGAAGGCTCTGTGGGAGCTTGCCTGCAAGCGATTATGGCCATCAGGCTGGCTCCTGCGGCAGGAGGCGTTGTAGGAGCGGTCGTTCGACCGCGATCCATCCCGAAAGCCAGAAATCGCGGTGGAACCACCGCTCCTACAGCATGGTCTGCTACGGGCAAGGGCCGGAGGGTCATCGCTTGCAGGCAAGCTCCCACAGGAAGCGATGATAGCCGTCTGAACGCGGCCAGCGCCGTCCCAGCTCCCACCAACCCCACCCGCGCCGCTGTTAACTATTCACTATTAACTGTTAACTGCCCCCAAGCCCCCCTTGAATCCCCACCATCAGTTCCCATATCTTTGCCCGCTTTCCTGATAAAAGCCCGGATTGGGATGTGGAGTGGAAGAATGAGTGAGCAGGAAAAAGACCAGAACAACGCCGAGCCGCAGGTAGAGACGGTGGAAGAACAGCAGGCCGCGGCAGAAGCCGGGCAGGCTGAGCCGACGGCGGAAGAGAAGCTGGCTGCGCTGGAAGCCGAACTGGCGACCGTGAAGAAGGCGCTGGGCGAAGCGGATATCCGTGCCCAGGCCGAGATCCAGAATGTGCGACGCCGTGCCGAACGCGATGTGCAGCACGCCCACAAGTTTGCCCTGGAGAAGTTCGCTGGCGATCTGCTGAGCGTGGCGGACAATCTTGAGCGGGGGCTGGGTGCGCTGGATGCCGACGACGAGGCGCTGAATGGGGCCCGCGAAGGTATCGAGCTGACGCTGAAATCCCTGATGGACGTGTTCGGCAAGTACAACCTGGAGCAGATCAGCCCCAGTGATGAGCCTTTCAATCCCGAGCTGCACGAAGCCATGACCATGGTGCCGGTGCCCAACGTGGACCCGAACACCGTGATCGATGTGCTCGAGAAGGGTTACCAGCTCAATGGCCGTCTGATCCGCCCGGCACGGGTGGTGGTCAGCAAGGCGCCGTAAAGGCATTCAGGGAAATCGCGAAAAAAGCGTGAAGGGCCCTTGAATCGGTATGAAACACCGCCATATAGGTGCCAGTAGCGTTAACAAGTTCAACTGACCGAATCGCCGACAGGGGTTCGGGTGGTGTGAAGGAGAAAGAGAGATATGGGTAAGATCATCGGTATCGACCTGGGTACAACCAACAGCTGTGTGGCTGTACTCGAAGGTGACAAGGCTAAAGTCATTGAAAACAGCGAAGGCGCCCGTACTACGCCTTCCATCATCGCGTACACCGACGACAAGGAAACCCTGGTCGGTCAGGCTGCCAAGCGTCAGGCGGTGACCAACCCGGAAAACACCCTGTACGCGGTGAAGCGTCTGATCGGTCGTCGTTTTGAAGATGACGTGGTTCAGAAAGACATCAAGATGGTGCCCTACAAGATTGCCAAGGCCGACAACGGTGACGCCTGGGTAGAAGTGAAGGGCGAGAAGATGGCGCCGCCGCAGATCTCTGCGCAGGTGCTGAAGAAGATGAAGAAGACCGCGGAAGATTACCTGGGTGAGACTGTCACCGAGGCCGTTATCACCGTGCCGGCTTACTTCAACGATTCCCAGCGTCAGGCCACCAAGGATGCCGGTCGCATCGCCGGTCTGGACGTGAAGCGTATCATCAACGAGCCCACTGCTGCGGCCCTGGCCTACGGCATGGACAAGAAGGGCGGCGATCGCACCATCGCGGTCTACGATCTGGGTGGTGGTACCTTCGATATCTCCATCATCGAGATTGCCGAAGTGGACGGCGAGCACCAGTTTGAAGTGCTGGCCACCAACGGTGACACCTTCCTGGGTGGTGAAGATTTCGACCTGGCCCTGATCAACTTCCTGGCGGATCAGTTCAAGGCGGATTCCGGTATCGACCTGGGCGGCGACCCGCTGGCCATGCAGCGTCTGAAAGAAGCTGCTGAAAAAGCCAAGATCGAGCTGTCCTCCAGCGAGCAGACTGAAGTGAACCTGCCGTACATCACTGCAGACGCCACCGGTCCCAAGCACCTGGTCGTGAAAGTGACCCGTGCCAAGCTCGAGTCCCTGGTAGGTGATCTGGTAACCCGCTCCCTGGAGCCCTGCAAGACGGCGCTGAAAGATGCCGGCGTGAGCGCTTCTGACATCACCGACGTGATCCTGGTGGGTGGTCAGACCCGTATGCCGATGGTGCAGACCAAGGTATCCGAGTTCTTCGGCAAAGAGCCGCGCAAGGACGTGAACCCCGACGAAGCGGTTGCCATGGGTGCAGCGATTCAGGGTGCGGTACTGAGCGGTGACGTGAAAGACGTACTGCTGCTGGACGTGACCCCGCTGACCCTGGGTATCGAAACCATGGGTGGCGTGATGACTCCGCTGATCGAGAAGAACACCACCATCCCGACCAATGCGTCGCAGGTGTTCTCCACCGCGGACGACAACCAGACCGCGGTAACCGTGCACGTACTGCAGGGTGAGCGTAAGCAGGCCGGCCAGAATAAGTCTCTGGGTCAGTTCAACCTGGAAGACATTCCGCCGGCACCCCGTGGCATGCCGCAGATCGAAGTGACCTTCGACATCGACGCCAACGGTATCCTGCACGTGAGCGCGAAAGACAAGGCCACTGGCAAAGAGCAGTCCATCCAGATCAAGGCCTCTTCCGGTCTGTCCGATGAAGAGATCGATCAAATGGTGGCGGATGCCGAAGCTCACGCGGACGAAGACAAGAAGTTCGAAGAGCTGGTGCAGACCCGCAACCAGGCCGATCACCTGGTGCACGCGACTCGCAAGACCCTCGACGAAGCTGGCGACAAGGCCACCGACGAAGAGAAAGAGTCCATCACCAAGGCCGTGAACGAGCTGGAAGAAGCGGCCAAGGGCAGCGACAAGGACGACATCGAAGCCAAGATCAAGGCGCTGTCTGAAGTGTCTGCGCCGCTGGCCCAGAAGCTCTACGCCGAACAGGCCCAGCAGGCTGAAGGTGCCGCCGGTGCCGAAGGCGAGCAGGCCGCAGGTGACGACGTTGTTGACGCCGAGTTCGAAGAAGTCGACGACGACAAGAAGAAGTAAGTAAGCCTGACGCCTGACGCCGGATGCTGGACGTGAAACCCTTGCGGGTTTCGCGGCTGGCCTCCGGCGTTCAGCGTCTGGTTAAGCCAAAGGCTTGATTATGTCCAAACGTGATTACTATGAAGTGCTGGGGGCGGCGAAAGACGCCAGTCAGCAGGACCTGAAAAAGGCCTATCGCCGTCTGGCGATGAAATACCATCCGGACCGTAATCCGGATGACGAAGAGGCGTTGGCCAAATTCAAGGAAGCCAAGGAAGCCTACGAAGTCCTGTCCGATGAGCAGAAGCGCGCGGCCTACGACCAGTTCGGCCATGCCGGCGTAAACGGTCAGGGTCAGGGCGGCTTCGGTGGCGGTGCTGGTGCAGGCGGCTTTGGTGACATCTTCGGCGATATTTTCGGTGACATCTTCGGTGGTGGTGGCGGTGGCCGTCGTGGCCCGGCCCGCGGCGCGGACCTGCGTTACACCCTGGAGCTGACCCTGGAGCAGGCGGTACGCGGTTGCGAAGAAAAGATCCGTGTTCCCACCTGGGAAAGCTGCGAGACCTGTCATGGCTCGGGCGCCAAAGAAGGCTCTCAGCCGGTGACCTGTTCCACCTGTGGTGGCGCTGGTCAGGTGCGCATGCAGCAGGGTTTCTTTACCGTGCAGCAGGCCTGTCCTACCTGTAAGGGTGAAGGCCAGATCATCGAAGATCCCTGTGGCAGCTGTGGCGGTCAGGGCCGGGTGCAAAACACCAAGACCCTGTCGGTGAAGATCCCGGCGGGCGTGGATACCGGTGACCGCATTCGTCTGGCGGGTGAGGGTGAAGCCGGCATGCACGGCGCGCCGTCCGGTGACCTGTACGTGCAGGTGGCGGTGCGTGAGCACGACATCTTCCAGCGCGACGGCACTAACCTGTATTGCGAAGTGCCGATCAGCTTTGTGGATGCCACCCTCGGTGGTGAACTGGATGTGCCCACTCTCAGCGGCAAGGTGAAGCTGAAAGTGCCGGCGGAAACCCAGACCGGCAAGATGTTCCGTCTGCGTGGCAAGGGTGTGAAGTCCGTGCGCGGTGGTGCCACCGGTGATCTGCTCTGCAAGGTGGTAGTGGAAACTCCGGTGAAGCTGTCCGGCGAGCAGAAAGATCTGCTGCGCAAGTTTCAGGATTCCCTGGAAAACGGCGGCGACCGCCACAACCCGAAAAAGAGCAGCTGGTTCGAAGGCGTAAAACGCTTCTTTGATACCAAATAAGCTGAGCCGTTTAGCGGCATTTGAAAAACGGAGCAGGCAACACCTGCTCCGTTTTTTTTGGGGCCGCTCTGCGGCTGCAACACGCTTCACGCAACATGCGGCACGCAAAGATCAAAAGCGGATTTAGCACAGAGGGCACAGAGCTCGCTGAGGGCGGAGTAAATCGCTGGAGCAGAAGATTCCCGCAAACCCGCGATGAACCCTTTTTTATGGTTCATCGCGGATTTCCGGGAAAAGCGGCTTTGATCTTCAGGAAGAAGTAGTCGCTATCCCGGTATCCATAAGCCATTCGCTTGATGACCTTGATCTTGTTGTTTACCCCTTCCAGGACACTGGTGTTCAGTCGGTATGA
>NZ_JALKBH010000003.1 GCF_023016115.1 Alcanivorax sp. S6407 | reverse complement strand
GGGGATCGTAGCATCGAGCATGGCGGCGGTGTCCTTGTCTGGTTGCTTGGTCGCACAAACAACTTAACTCGGATCACTCGCCGCCACCTCATTCGTTCCCGCTAATCCGCGATGAACCTTTTTTTATGCCGCTCCGCGGCCGCAACACGCAACACGCGGCACGCAAAAACAGCCTAACAGCCTGGCTCTGGTATGTGGGGCGTACTTGCACGCGAAATTGCCTTTCCTGCGTTCTGGTAATCCGTTCAGATGGAGCTGCGCGGTGTCAGCGTTGCGGTGACGGGGCCTTTAGTTGCATGGAGCGTGGTGCGTGTTGCGTGCAGCGTTCTTCATACCGCTTTGCGGATCACCAGCTTGCCATCCTTCTCGTACAGTTCCCTGATGTCCGACGCCTTTTTGACCAGCTTCTGGGCTGTTTGCGCCATGACCTTGGTGTCAAAGCGATGCGCTGCGCCAGCATAGGACACCCAGTTGTTCTTCTGGGCAGGGTCCAGTTTCTTGCTGGCGACCAGATAGGCGTGCTTCTGCTGGCTGTAAAGCAGGTAGCCCAGAAAGTGGCTTTCGCTGTTCTGGCGGGCATGGTGAGGGTAGATCGGGACAAGATTGCGGAGCAGTTGGCCATTTTCCATGGGGCTCTCCTTGGCGGGCCGGACTGGGGTGGTGATTGCAGGGTGAATCATCTTCACATGTGATCACCGGACTGACAATCCACCAAAAGTTGAATAGCGACTTGTCCTTTTAGCGGGTAGCCGCGGTGGTGGCTGTGAACGGCGGCAGCTCCTGCTCCCGTTCCGGTTGCCACACTGGCAGGCCGGCCTGCCGGGCCAGCTCTACCATATCGGCAGTACCGCGCCCGCCGGGAAAGGCCACCAATGCCTGGGGCCGACCGTGGTGCAGCATGCGCCGGTTACGCATGGGCCCGGCGGCCCTGCCGTGGGCCTTCCAGTTGGCCGGGTAACTCACTTGATCCATGCCAGATTCTCGCGCCCACTGGCTGGCCAGCCGGTCTGCGCCACTGGCGTCACCGTGAATCAGCAGGCTGATGAGGCCTGCCCGACGCAGTCTTTCCAGACTGTCGGTGATGCATTCATCGTTGCGGTAATCCCTTCCGCCACACACAAGTACTCGCATGACACTGTCCATATGATCAGTCCACGGATAAGTATAAGCCTATGTGCAGTATGTTGCACCTCTGTGATAGCCCAAGATAACAGTGCCGAAAAGGGAGTGAATGCAGCTTCACGGCCCGTTGACAGAGGAGCAGACTAAACTTGTACAACTTAATTTTTCTGTACAGGTGTCGGTGTCATGGATTCAGCAGAGAAGATTCCGGTTGGTATCAGTGCCTGCCTGTTGGGCATGGAAGTCCGTCATGATGGTGGCCACAAGCATTCCCGCTACTGTACCGGGGTGCTGGCGAATCATTTTTCTTTCCGTTCGCTGTGTCCTGAAATGGGCTCCGGGCTGAGTACCCCCCGCAAGTCGCTACGTCTCGTTGAACGGGACGACCAGGTACGCATGGTCACCAGTGATGGTTTGCGTGATCACACCGATCTGATGAGCGACTTCGTGGAGAGAACCCTGCCGGGATTGGCTGGCCTGCGCGGCTTTATCCTGATGGCCAAATCACCGAGCTGCGGGATGGAACGGGTCAAGCTTTACCGCGAAGATGGCGAATTGCTCAATCGCGATGCCGATGGTCTGTTCGCCGCCGGGCTCAAGCGACATTTCCCGCTGATGCCGCTGGAAGAGGCTGGTCGCCTGAATGATGACACCTTGCGAGAAAACTTTATCGAGCGGGTGTTCCTCTACGATGATTGGTGTCAGCTGGTGAATGCCGGTCTGACGCCACAACGGCTGATTGATTTTCACAGTCGCCACAAGTTCCAGTTGCTGGCCCATTGTCAGCGTACCTATCGGCAGTTGGGGCCGATGCTCAGCAACCTCAAGACGCGTCCTCTCGAAGAGATTGCCAGTGATTACATCACTGCGGTCATGGAGGCCATGAAGAAGCGTGTGTCCCGTGGTGCCCACGTCAATACTCTGCAGCATCTGGCGGGTTTCCTGCGCGAGGGTCTCAGTCAGGCGGATCGCACCCTGATCAATGAGCAGATTGATGCCTACCTGCGCGAGGATGTCCCACTCATCGTGCCCATGACGCTACTGCGCGGCGCTCTGCGCAAGGTGGATCAGCCCTATCTGCAGGCGCAACGCTACCTGAACCCCTATCCCGATTCGCTGGGATTGAGGAATCGCGTGTGAGTGAAGCGACAGATACGCTGGCAGCCGATGAATGCGGTTACAGCATTCAGGCGGTGAGCGAGCGCTGCGGGGTGAACCCGGTGACCCTGCGTGCCTGGGAACGGCGTTATGGGCTGCTCAAGCCGTCGCGAACCGCCAAAGGGCATCGTCGTTATTCAGAAGCGCAGCTGGCGCGGGTACAGGCCGTGGTGCAGTGGCTGGAAAAGGGAGTGCCAATTCGTCAGGTACAGGCCTTGCTGGATTCCGCCTCGGCCGGTGATGAGCTGACGCCCGAACCGGTATGGCAGCAAGCCCGTGAAAAGGCCCTGGAAGCACTGGAAAGTCTCAACCTTCGTCGACTGGAGCAGCAACTTAACGGGCTGATCGCCGACTACGGCCATGCTCGCGTCATCGCCGAATTTTCCGACCCGCTGCGCGAGCAATTGTCCCTGTCTTCTTCTCTGTCATTGCAGGCGTCTCTGTTGCACAGCCTGTTGATGCAAAAGTGGTCGGGCAAGGCATTGTCCTTGTCGCCGGGCCGAAAGCGTAGCGGCTGGATGCTGGTGCCGCTGGGGGATCCGTTGGCTGCACTGGAGCTGGCCATGGTGATCAACGCGCCGCTGTGGTGTGTGGATCAGCCGATGGATTACGAGGCTCTGCGCCAATGCTTTGTGGCCACTCCATCCTTCGGGGTTATCTGGATTGCGGATGCTCTCCCGGGGGCAGCACAGCGTGCCCGCTGGCTACCAGCGGATACTGCGCCGTTCAGGGCGTGTATCTGGGGCCCGCTGGCTAGGCAACTGGCGGGTGATGCCGCTGGCCTGACAGTGCTCGAGGGAAGCCGCGAGGATGTGGCTGAGGCATTGCAGCAATACAACCTGGAGTCACTCTGATGAATCTGGTCTGGTACCGCAACGACCTGCGTGTTCATGCGCACCGTGCGCTGCAGGAAGCCCTGCAGGCACAGGGCCCGGTCATGGCGGTGTATTTTCTTTGTGATGGGCAATGGGACGAGCATGGCGTCGCGCCTTTGCGTCGCTGGTATGTACTGCACAGTCTGGCCGAGCTGGGCGAGCAGCTGGCACAGCGTGGCATTCCCCTGCATGTACTTGATGCTGGTGATTTTTCCCGGGTACCGGGAATGCTTGGCAGCCTGGTCAGGGAGCAGGGCATCCAGCAGGTGTTCTGTACCCGGGAATATCCGCTCAATGAGCGGCGACGGGATGAAGCCGTAGCCCTGCAACTGAAACAGCAAGGCGTGAGCATCCGTGGTTTCGACGACAGTGTGTTGGTGCCGCCAACCACCTTGCGAACCGGCAAGGGGACTCCTTACACAGTATTCAGTGCTTACAAGAAACGCTGGGATGTATGGCTGGAACAGCACTTTGCGCTGCCTTCCCTGCCGGACGGCCAGGTGTCGAAGCCGGTGGCATTCGTCGGCAAGGTGGCGGTGGAGGATGCCATCGACAAACTGGATGTGGATGCCTCGTTGACCCAGCTGTGGCAGCCGGGTGAACAGGCAGCGGCCCGTCAGCTGGAGCAATTCGTCAGTCGCTATCTGGGCGGTTACCGCAAGCACCGGGATTACCCTTCGCTGCCGGCCACCAGCAGCCTGTCCACGGCGCTGTCGGCGGGCACGCTGTCCCCGGCAAGCTGTTTTCATGCGGCCCGTCAGGTCATGGCCGATGCCGGCGCCCGGGATGGTGCCGCCTGCTGGATCGGTGAACTGGCGTGGCGGGATTTCTACCGTCAGATCATGGCCCAGTATCCGCGTCTCAGTTGGGGCAGGGCCTTCCGCCCGGAAACGGATTTGCTGGAGTGGGATAACGATGACTCGCTTTTCCAGGCCTGGTGCGAGGGACGCACGGGCTATCCGCTGGTGGATGCCGCCATGCGGCAACTGGTGGCCACCGGCTGGATGCACAACCGGCTGCGCATGGTCACTGCCATGTTCCTGAGCAAGCACCTGTGGCAGGACTGGCGTCGCGGCGAGGACTTTTTTATGCAGCACCTCATTGATGGCGACTTTGCTGCCAACAATGGCGGCTGGCAATGGAGTGCTTCTACAGGGACCGATGCGGTGCCGTATTTCCGGGTGTTCAACCCGATTCGACAAAGCCAGCGTTTTGATGCCGAGGGTAAATTCATTGCCCATTGGGTGCCGGAGCTGAAAGCAATGGATAACAAGACCATTCACGAACCCTGGAAGCAGCCCTTGCTGGTGCCGGACTATCCTGCGCCCATCGTGCCCCATGCGGGAGTGCGTGAGCGGGTAACGGAGTCTTTCAAAGGCGTGAAACAGGCTTATGATCAACTACAGGGGGTAGACGCATGAAGCAGCGCATTGCCATTGTCGGTGCCGGGATCAGCGGTTTGACCGCAGCCTGGTATCTGGCGCAGGAGCATGAGGTGGAAGTGTTCGAGGCGGGCGATTACCTCGGTGGCCATACCTGCACGGTGCCGGTAGAGCGGGACCATGGTCGCTATGCTATCGACATGGGATTTATTGTTTTCAACGACCGGACCTACCCCAATTACCTGAAGTTGCTGGATGAACTCGGCCTCGCCGGGCAGCCCACCTCTATGGGATTTGCAGTGAGTGACCAGCGTAATGGGCTGGAATACTGTGGTGATGGGCTGGGCGGCGTGTTTGCCCGCAAACGTGACTGGGTCAGTCCGGCCCACTGGCGATTCGTGCGTGAGATCCTTCGCTTCAACAAGGAAGCCACTGCACTGCTGGACGATCCGGAAGGGGACATGCCGCTGGGTGAATACCTGACCCGGCATGGCTACAGCGACCGGTTCCGTCGGGACTATGTGCTTGCCATGGGCGGGGCGATCTGGTCTTGCTCACTGGCGCAGATGGAAGCATTCCCGGCGCGGTTCTTTATCCGCTTCTTCGATCATCATGGCTTGCTGTCGCTGACCAACCGGCCGCAATGGTTTGTGGTGCCCGGCGGCTCCAATAAATACGTATCACCACTGGTGGAGCGTTGCCCTGCGACCTTCCATGTGTCTACACCTGTGCAATCCGTAACCCGCCATGCCAGCCATGTGACCGTGGTTGCCAACGGCGAGGCGCGGGAATTTGACCAGGTCATCTTTGCCTGCCATAGCGATCAGGTGCTGCCTATGCTGCAGGACCCGGATGCGCGGGAAAATTCCTGTCTCTCGCAGCTCGGCTATCAGGACAACGAGGTGGTGCTGCATACCGATACCCGCTTGCTGCCCAGGCGTGAGCGGGTCTGGTCCAGTTGGAATGCCATGCTCATGAAGCAGGATACCGATCGTATCCAGGTCACCTACAACATGAATATTCTGCAAGGCATTGAGGCGCCGGAAACGTTCTGCGTCACCCTTAATGCGACTGACAGAATTGATCCTGCCAAAGTGATTGAACGACGGCACTTTGCGCACCCCCTGTTTACGCCGGACACAGAAGCGGCCCGGGAGACCCTGCTGGCAGGTAATGGCAGTAACCGTACCTGGTATGCCGGTGCCTGGTGTCGCAATGGCTTCCATGAGGACGGTGTCGTGTCTGCACTCAAGGTGGTGGCAGTGCTTGGCAAAAAGAGGATGGCGGCATGATAGGCCAGGCGGTGGCCACGGGGCGGGTATGGCACCAGCGTAATGTGCCTTTCACTCACCATTTTGATTACCCCCTGTGGCTGGTGTGGTGCGATCTGGATCAGATTCCAGATCTGTTGGCGTCATCCCCCTGGTGGGGTCGGGCCTGGCGCCCGGTGGTGTTTCGCGACCGGGATTTTGTCGATGGCAGTGATACGCCCTTAATCGACAAGGTCCGGCACCAGGCCGCCGAGGCTGGCCTTGACTGGCAACAGGGCAGGGTGTGCATGCTTGGCCAATGGCGCACCTTCGGCACCCTGTTCAATCCGCTGGTGCTGTATCTGCACTTCCCGGAAGGCGCGGAGCAGCCCGATAGCATGTTGGCGGAAGTGCAGAACACGCCGTGGAAAGAAAAACATTTCTATGCGCTGCCGCTGACACAGGATGACTATGGGGCGCTGGCGGTGGACCATGAAAAGACCTTTCATGTCTCACCATTTCTGCCCATGGCACTGCGTTACCACTGGCGCCTTCACGTTGCCTTTCCCGACTTGCGCCTAGTGTTGAAAGATAAAAATGATGATGAAGTGGTGTTCGCCGCGGGGCTCAATCTGACTTTAATGCATCCGGAAAAGGCGCTCATGCGTAATGTCACTATAAGGATGGGCGCGAGAGGCTTTGCCACACTCAAGGGAATCTACTGGCAGGCGTTCAAACTCTGGCGAAAGGGCGCCCGCTTTTATCGTCACCCGCAACGGCATGACAGTGTTCAGCAAGAAAGCGAGAGGAGAGGGTAATGCAGTCTGGTGAAAGCGCGTCCAACAATTCGGTTGCCGTCAGCGATCAGGTCAGTGGCCTGACTGGTGTAGCGCGCCGACTGGTGCTCAAACAACTTGCAGCACTTCCCCATGGTGCCCTGCGTATCGAGGAGCCGGATGGCAATGTGATTCGTCTGGGTGGACATGACGAAGCCGGAGTCATCTTGCTGCGTGACTGGCGCACCTATTCGATGATGATGAGTGGTGGTGCTCTGGGTGCTGCCGAAGCCTACATGGAGGGCGGCTGGGACAGTCCGGATCTGGTGGCAGTGATTCGCTACTTCGCAGCCAACATTCAGGCCATGCGCACGCTGGAAGGTGGGCTGGCAAAAATTTCCAAGCCGGCCCTGAAACTGCTGCATCGTCACAATCGCAATTCCCTGCAGGGTTCCCGTCGCAACATCGCCGCTCATTATGATCTGGGCAACGACTTCTTCGCCCTGTTCCTGGATCGCTCGATGATGTATTCCAGTGCGGTTTATCCGCGACCGGATGCCGGGTTGGAGGAAGCAGCAGAACACAAACTGGATCTGGTCTGCCAACGGCTGGAACTGAAGCCGGGTATGGAAGTGCTGGAAATCGGCACTGGCTGGGGTGGCCTGGCGATTCATGCGGCAAAACATTATGGGGTCAATGTGACCACCACCACCATCTCCCGTGAACAGGCCCGCTATGCCAGAGAGGCGGTGAAAGTCGCCGGGCTGGAAGAGCGTATCACCATTCTGGAAAAGGATTATCGTGAGCTGGATGGCCGTTACGACCGGGTCGTTTCCATCGAGATGATTGAAGCCGTGGGGGCAGAATTCCTCCCGGGCTACTTCAAGGTACTGGGGGAAAGACTGAAGCCGGAAGGCAAATTGTTACTGCAGGCCATTACCGTGCCGGACCAGCGTTACGACTATGCTCGCAAGCAGGTGGATTTCATCAAGCGCTATATCTTCCCCGGCGGCTTCCTGCCCAGCGTATCGGTGATGACCGATCACTTCACTCGCCACACCGATCTGGTGGCCACAGAGCTGTATGACATCGGCCATGACTATGCCCGTACCCTGCATCACTGGCGTGAGCGTTTCCTGGCGGAGCTGCCCCGCATCCGCGAGCTGGGATTCGATGAGCGCTTCATTCGTATGTGGGATTACTACCTGTGCTATTGCGAAGGGGCTTTCCTGGAGCGAGCGATCAGTACTGTCCATATCGTGGCTAACGGGCCGAGCTGGCGTCCTGGCGCGCTCTGAAGCGCGCATCTGCAGTGTTTCGCTTCCTGGAAAGGAGAACCCACCCTGTCCGGCGAAGCGAAACACAACACCTACCCCTTCGCGTGCAGGCACGCTCCCACAGGGGGCAGGCTGAAAGTACGTGCGGCGTCTCGGGTCGGACATTCTACCCATTGAAAATGGTGGCTATCAGGCGCAGGTTTGGGAGAGAGGCGGGTGCTCAGACCCGCTGTCAGCCCGAATTTCCACGGGTTGTGGTATTATGCCCGCCTTATTTTTCGCCAATCTCTCTGGTTTGGCGGTAACCGATTGATATCCATCGATATTTTCTGGCGGTGAACGCAATGACGGCAGAAGCACAAGCGCTGGTACAGGCCCACCTGGCAAAGGTGGTGCAGGATGATTCGCTGACTGAAGAGCAGCGACTGGCCTACCGTGAACGTATCAAGACTTTGTTACGTGAACGTGACGCTGTGCTGGTAGCCCATTACTACACCGATCCGGAAATCCAGTCGCTGGCCGAAGAAACTGGGGGTTGCGTGTCCGACTCCCTGGAAATGGCCCGTTTCGGCAAGGAACACCCGGCCTCCACCCTGATCGTGGCCGGGGTGAAGTTCATGGGCGAAACCGCCAAGATCCTCAGCCCGGAAAAGCGCGTTTTCATGCCCACGCTGGAGGCTACCTGTTCCCTGGATATCGGCTGTCCCGAGCAGGAATTCTCTGATTTCTGCGACCAGCACCCTGACCGCACCGTGGTGGTATACGCCAATACCTCTGCGGCAGTGAAAGCCCGCGCCGACTGGGTGGTGACGTCGTCCATCGCGGTGGAACTGATCGAGCATCTGGACCACAACGGCGAGAAGATCCTCTGGGCTCCGGACAAGCATCTTGGCAGCTATGTGCGTGACAAGGCCGGCGCCGACGTACTGTGCTGGGATGGTGCCTGCATCGTTCACGAGGAGTTCAAGGCCCAGGGCCTGCTGGATCTCAAGAAGGCCTACCCGAATGCCGCCGTACTGGTGCACCCGGAATCCCCGGCCTCGGTGGTCGAAATCGCTGACGTGGTGGGCTCCACCTCGCAGCTGATCAAGGCGGCCTGCGACATGAACAACGACACCTTCATCGTGGCCACTGACAAGGGCATCTTCTACAAGATGCAGCAGCTGGCCCCGGAAAAGACCTTCCTGGAAGCGCCCACTGCCGGCTCCGGCGCCACCTGCCGCAGCTGCGCGCACTGCCCGTGGATGGCCATGAACGGCCTGCAGAACATGGTCGATGTGCTGGAAAGCGCGGACGGCAACGGCCAGGAAATCTTCGTCGATCCGGCCCTTGCCGAAAAAGCCATGATCCCGCTCAACCGCATGCTGGATTTCGGCAAGTCCCTGAAGGCCTGACGCCTTCCCCAACCTCTGTGTAGGGCGGAAAGGGTTCTGCCCTCTCCGCCATAACAAGCTACAAGCTGCAACGCGAGAAAGGTGATTGCTATCGGGAAGGACGTTTGCCGCGTTTCAATTTAGGGTTGAGCGCGAGGAAAGGCGTTTCATTTCACTGCCAGGCCATCTTCGCGTTGTAGCTTGAAGCTTGCAGCTTGCTCCTCCATGATTCCCGTTCAGTCCTGATCGAGCTCCCCCATGGAATACCTTTCCGACCCCTGGCTCGCCGCCGCCTTGCTGGGCGCGGGCGTACTTGCCGGCTTTATCAATACGCTTGCCGGGGGCGGGGGGCTGCTGATCCTGCCTTTGCTGATGCTCACTGGCATGAGCGCCGCGCTGGCCAATGGCACCATGCGGGTGGGGGTGTTGATCCAGAGCATTGAGGCAGTGCGGCAATTCAACAAGCGCGGCACCATGCCGTTTGCGCCGTTGCCCGCGATTCTGGTGCCCTGTCTGCTGGGGACGCTGGTGGGCGCCCTGGCGGCGGCCTATCTGCCGGAGGCGATCCTCAAGCCGGTGCTGCTCACCACCCTGGTGGTGGTGGCCCTGATCATGGTGCTCAAGCCCAACCAGATGACGCCGGGCCCGGAGGAAACCCCGCTGGTGCCCAACGATTCCCTGCCGGCCTGGACCGGGTTGTTCTTTGCCGGTGTCTACGGTGGTTTCGTGCAGGCCGGGGTAGGGTTTGTCCTGATTGCTGTGCTGGTGGGGCAGATGCGTTATGACCTGTTGCGGGGTAACGCCCTGAAGCTGGCTATTACCGGCAGTTTCACCGTGCTCGCCCTGGGCATCTTCATGTGGCGCGACCAGGTCGCCTGGCTCCCCGGCCTGCTGGTCGCCGCCGGCACTCTGGTCGGCGTCCGCCTGGGCGTCGGCTTCGCCCACCGGGTCTCGCCCACTGTTCTCAAGCGGATATTGCTGGCGATGGTGCTGACAGTGTGTCTGGCAGCGGCGATCAAGGGCTAGTGACAAGCTTCAAGCTACAAGCTGCAACGCGGGCCGGGAAAGTGCCTGTTTCCGGTCTTGGATGCCGCGTTTCCGGCACCGGGATCTGTGCGCGGGCAGAGACTGTCCGTTTCCTGGAAAGCAATTCCGTGTTGTAGCTTGCAGCTTGTAGCTTGTAGCTAGCTTCTTCCCATCGCAACCGCGCCCCATGGGCGCTATACTCGGCGCTTTCCGATAGCCAGCCAAGAAACCGTTTTTCCTATGAATAGTGCTGAACTTCGCCAGGCCTTTCTGGACTATTTCGCCAGCCAGGGACACACCAAGGTGCCGTCCTCCTCGCTGGTGCCCCACGATGATCCCACCCTGCTGTTTACTAACGCCGGGATGAACCAGTTCAAGGACGTGTTCCTGGGCCGGGAAAGCCGGGATTACACCCGTGCAACCAGCTCCCAGCGCTGTGTGCGTGCGGGCGGCAAGCACAATGATCTGGAAAACGTGGGTTACACGGCTCGCCATCATACCTTCTTCGAAATGCTGGGTAACTTCAGCTTTGGTGACTACTTCAAGCGCGAAGCCATCAAGTTCGCCTGGGAATTCCTCACCGGCACCCTGGGGCTGCCGGAAGAGCGCCTGTGGGTGACGGTGCATGTGTCCGATGACGAGGCAGCGGATATCTGGCTGAAGGAAATGGGTGTCAGCGCCGAGCGCTTCTCCCGTCTCGATGAAGACAACTTCTGGCAGATGGGGGACACCGGTCCCTGTGGCCCCTGTTCCGAGATTTTCTATGACCACGGTGCCGACGTGCCCGGTGGTCCTCCGGGTTCCGAGAACGACGATCTGGATCGCTACATCGAGATCTGGAACCTGGTGTTCATGCAGTTTGATCGTCAGGAAGACGGCGAGCTCAAGCCGCTACCCAAGCCCAGCGTGGATACTGGCATGGGCCTGGAGCGTATTGCGGCGGTACTGCAGGGCGTGCACTCCAACTACGAAATCGACCTGTTTCAGGCGCTGCTGAAGGCGGCGGCCAAGGCTGTTGGCAGCAAGGATCTGGAAGACCAATACCTTGAAAATAAGTCCCTGCGCGTGATCGCCGATCACATCCGCTCCTCCAGCTTCCTGATCTGTGATGGGGTGATCCCGTCCAATGAAGGTCGTGGCTATGTGCTGCGCCGCATTATCCGCCGTGCCCTGCGCCATGGTCACAAGCTGGGCCAGGACAAGCCGTTCTTCTCCACCCTGGTGGCCGCACTGGTAGAACAGATGGGCGAAGCCTATCCGGAGCTGGTTCGTGAGCAGGCCCGTATCGAGAAAGCGCTGCTGGCGGAAGAAGAGCAGTTTGGCCGCACTCTGGCTGCCGGCATGAAAGTGCTGGAAAGCGCCATCGAAGACATGGACGGCAAGGTGCTGTCCGGTGATGTGCTGTTCACCCTTTACGACACCCACGGCTTCCCGCCGGATCTCACCGCCGATGTGGCCCGTGAGCGGGATCTTGAGGTGGACATGGCCGGTTTCGAGAAGGCCATGGAAGCCCAGCGTGAGCGTGCCCGTGGTGCCGGCAGCTTTGCCAACGACTATAGCGACCGCCTCAATATCGAATCTGTCACCGATTTCTCCGGTTATGAAAAACTGGCCGACGAAGCAGAAGTCGTGGGTCTGTACCGTGACGGCGAAGCCGTGGAGAACCTGGCCGCTGGCGAAGAAGGCATGGTCGTGCTGGCCAGCACCCCGTTCTACGCCGAGTCTGGTGGCCAGGTAGGGGATACCGGCTTCCTGGTAAAAGCGGAAAACCGCTTTGCCGTGGCGGATACCCGCAAGCGCCAGTCTGCCCACATTCATATGGGCAAGGTGGAGAGCGGTGCTCTCAAGGTGGGCGACAAGTTTGCTGCTTACGTGGACGTGGATCGCCGCAAGGCCATCATGCGTAACCACTCCGCCACCCATTTGATGCACGCCGCCCTGCGCGAGGTGCTGGGCGAGCATGTGCAGCAGAAAGGCTCCCTGGTGGCCGCCGATTACCTGCGCTTCGATTTCTCCCACGGCGAAGCCGTGACGGAAGCCCAGCGCGAGCAGATCGAAACCATCGTCAATCGCCAGATCCTGGCCAATACTGCGGTGTCCACCGACCTGATGGATATCGACGCGGCCCGGGAAGCCGGTGCCATGGCCCTGTTCGGTGAAAAATACGATGATCAGGTGCGCGTGCTGACCATGGGCAGCGATGGCTTCTCCAAGGAATTGTGCGGCGGTACCCATGTGGGCCGCACCGGTGATATCGGCCTGTTCCGCATCACCCTGGAAGCGTCTGCCGCGGCTGGTGTACGCCGTATTGAAGCAGTGACCGGCGAGAACGCCCTGGCGGCCATGCGCAAGCAGGAACAGGCGCTGAGCGAGATCGCCGCCACCGTGAAAAGCACCCCGGACAATGCCGCCGAGCGGGTGCGCAACCAGGCGCAGAAAGTGCGCGAGCTGGAAAAAGAGATCGAACGCCTGAAACAAAAGCTGGCCAGTGGTGCCGGCAGTGACCTTTCCGACGGTGTCGAGGAGATCAATGGCGTGAAGGTACTGGCCACTTCCGTGGACGGTGCCGACGGCAAGACCCTGCGGGTGACCATGGACAAGCTGAAAGACAAGCTGGGTTCGGCAATCATCCTGCTGGCAGCGGTGGAAGGTGACAAGGTGGCCCTGGTGGCCGGTGTCACCAAAGACCTGACCGATCGTTTCAAGGCTGGCGATCTGCTCAAGCACGTGGCGGAGCAGGTGGATGGTCGTGGCGGCGGTCGCCCGGACATGGCTCAGGGTGGTGGTAATAACCCGGCGGCCCTGCCCGCAGCACTGGCGAGTGTGAAGGATTGGGTGGCAGGTAAATAAGCCGGCTGAAGGGCGGATGTGCCGGGCATTTCCGCCATTTTTAGCGGTTTTTTGTCAGGCGGTAATGGCCACGTGCCAGCGCCGCCACACCACCCCAACATGAAATCCGGGCGCGTTTCTGCTATAGTTGCGCGCTCTTTTTTGCAGACAAAGCGACTATATGGCTCTTATCGTGCAGAAATACGGCGGTACCTCAGTGGGTACGGTCGAACGCATTCAAGCCGTTGCCGAAAAGGTAGCAGGCTTCCATAAACGGGGTGATCAGGTCGTGGTGGTGGTCTCCGCCATGAGCGGTGAAACCAATCGCCTGATCGAGCTGGCCAAAGGCATCAGCGACAACCCCCCGGCCCGTGAAATGGATGTGCTGGTCTCCACCGGCGAGCAGGTCACCATTTCCCTGCTGTCCATGGCTTTGCAGAAACTGGGACTGGGAGCGCGCTCCTATACTGGCTCCCAGATTCCGTTGCGCACCGACAACACCTACTCCAAAGCCCGTATCGAAGAGATCGACGACAAGAAAATGCGCGCCGATCTCAACGCTGGCCGGGTGGTGGTGGTGGCTGGTTTCCAGGGGGTCGATGCCGAAGGCAATATCACCACTCTGGGCCGTGGCGGTTCCGATACCACCGCGGTGGCACTGGCTGCAGCCCTGAAAGCAGATGAGTGTCAGATTTATACCGATGTGGATGGCGTTTACACCACCGATCCCCGCGTGGTCGATACCGCCCGCCGCCTGAGCACCATCACCTTTGAAGAAATGCTGGAGATGGCCAGCCAGGGCTCCAAGGTCCTGCAGATCCGCTCCGTGGAATTCGCCGGCAAATACAATGTGCCGCTGCGTGTACTGTCAAGCTTCCAGGATGGTCCTGGAACACTTATTACCGTCGACGACGAGGTTGATATGGAAAAGCCGGTAATCTCCGGAATTGCCTTTACCCGTGATGAAGCCAAGATCATCGTGCGTGGCGCCCCGGACACTCCGGGCATCGCCTACAAGATCCTCGGTCCGGTAAGTGCAGAGAACATTGAAGTCGACATGATCGTGCAGAACGTGGGCAAGGACGGCGCCGCCGACTTTACCTTCACCGTACACCGCAACGACTTCAACCGCGCCCAGGAAGCCCTGCGCAATGCTTCAGATGAGCTGGGTACCCCGGAGATCATCGGTGACGACAAGATCGCCAAGGTGTCCCTGGTGGGTGTCGGCATGCGTTCCCACGCTGGCGTGGCTGCCAAGATGTTCGAAACCCTGGCCAAAGAAGGCGTCAACATTGAGATGATCTCCACCTCTGAAATCAAGGTATCTGTGGTTATCGCCGAGAAGTACCTGGAGCTGGCAGTGCGCGCGCTGCACTCCGCCTTCGAACTGGATCAGCCGGAAGGCTGATCGGCTAACCCTCCTGGCCCTTGTTCATCAGGTTTCAGCCTTTTGAACAAGGGTTTTGGAAGGGGTCCGCGGTATCATCAGGGCGACGACCGGTAGGTTTTGCCCCAGCCGCTGACAAGACTTGAGAATCGGATTCAGGCATACTTCCGCCCTCGTGCGAGGGGTGGGCAAATGGTCCCGACCAAGGAAACCGTCACCAGACGGAGCCCGTTAGCCCCGGGTACGATTGCGCTCACGGACAACAAGGACCCCAGGAGGGATCATCATGCTTATTCTTACGCGTCGAGTCGGAGAGACCCTGATGGTGGGTGACGAAGTCACCGTAACCGTTTTGGGTGTAAAAGGTAACCAGGTACGCATCGGTGTGAACGCGCCGAAAGAGGTTGCGGTACACCGGGAAGAGATTTATCAGCGTATTCAGCACGAAAAATCATCAGACAGTGAGTCTGCCTGATTTTTGGGCTGTATTTTCTCCGTAAAGTAGTTATCATGCGCGGCGTGTCAGGAAACAGCGCCAACAAAGAGTGCAATTTTTCCTGACACCAGTAGTACCGCATTCCGGAGAGGTGGGTGAGTGGCTGAAACCAGTTCCCTGCTAAGGAACCATACGGGTTACCGTATCGCGGGTTCGAATCCCGCCCTCTCCGCCATATTCTGAAAACGCCCCGCACTGCGGGGCGTTTTTGTTTGTGCCCGCTCCGGCCGCATCAGGGCGCACGCAACATGCAACACGCAACTCCGGGAAAACCACCTTCTGGCAATCGCCACTCGTAACGGGGCTGCTTTTGTGGGAGCGGTGGTTCCACCGCGAGAAGGCAGGCACAGCGCCAGAGGGGCGATGTGTTTCCTCGGTGAACTCGGTGTTCTCTGTGGTAAAAATGCTTTTTCGGTTTTACCTCCTCGCAGGGTGGAAATGGACGTGGGCCCATCTCCACCATTGGGTGTGTGGCGGCGGAGATCGGCTTCCGCCGATTTCCGCCCTACGGAAATGAATCTTGTGCGAGATTCCGGTTGTTGAACGATGGAGCCATGGGTTACGAGCTATGAGGAAAGTCAAAGAAGTCAAAAGCCACACAAGATGAGCAAGCAATCGCGGCTATAACAACTCTGACACATCGCGTCTTTGTAAATCCTCCTAAAATTCCTGCCAGCTTCGGAACCCGCACCGTTAACCACCCTCAAACCGTTATCTGAAAACGGAGAACTTCCTTGCCGCTGGCCCTGCAAACCCTCACCGACGCGCTATACCGCATCCGCCACCTGTGGGCGGTGGTCAGCTTTGGGCTCGGCCTGGGCAGTTATTTTCTTGTAGAGCGTCAGCCCTGGCTGGCGGCGGTGCTGACCGGGTTTCTGCTGCTCAGCTGGTTGTTGCTGCTGACCGAAGGGCTGTGGCAGCGGCGCTTTGCCGGTACTGCCATGGAAGGGGTTTCGCAAGGGTTGCTCAAGTTGATGCTGCAAGCGGTGCATCAGGAGGCTTTCTTTTTCAGCCTGCCGTTTGTGTTGTTGCAATGGTCAGGCGGAGCGGAATACATCCTTTTCACCACCCTGGTGATCAGTGCCGCCCTGATGAGCATTATTGATCCGATCTACTTCTGGCTGGCGCGGCACCGGGCACTGTATTTCGGATTTCACGCCTGGGCCTTGTTTGTTGCCCTGCTGGTATTGCTTCCGCTGATTTTTCACTGGCAAACCGATACCGCACTGACCTGGGCCGGCTGGCTCACGGCCCTGTTTGCCTTGCCCAGCTTCTGGCGCTTTGGCGGCCCACGGAAATGGTTTCGCTGGCTCGCTCTGGTCGTTGTGTCTGTGGTGATCGCCCTGTCGCCCCGTTGGTTGTCACCCCTGGTTCCTCCGCTGACGTTATCCCTGCAGGATCGCGCCATGGCGCTGTCGTTCAATCGTGCAGAACGCAAGCCACTGGTGACCGGCGAAGTCTTTGGCGCAACGGAAGTTGAGGACGGGTTGTATGCCTACACGGCCATCAAGGCGCCGTTGGGGCTGGGGCAGAAGGTTTACCACTACTGGTTCCAGAATGGCGAACTGATAGACCGTATTCCGCTGAAGGTCTATGGCGGTCGTGACTCCGGCTTCCGCACCTGGTCGCACAAGAAGCACATTCCGGTACCCTCGGCGGGTCACTGGCGAGTGGAAGTGCGCACCGAAGACAATCAGATCATCGGTGTGATGCGGTTTGTGATTGAGCCTGATGCCTGACGCAAAGATCCTCTTTCTACAGCGCTGCTGCAGGAGTTCTCTGTGCTCGTCAGGGTATGCCTGAAAAGGCGAGAGACAAGGTACGAGTTGCGAGAAGCGAGTTCCGAAAATCCAAACCTGCTTAACTTTTAGGGTTTTCGCTTTTCGAAACTCGAAACTCGAAACTCGTTTCTCGTACCTCTGTGGTAAAACCCCTCTTTTATCCTAAGCGGCTTCGCGAATCACCGGCTGGAAACGGTCAATCTGACCCGTCACCGCCAGGTAGGCCGGTGGCAGGTAGCGTGTTTTCGGTGGAACCAGTTTGGCCAGGTTGCGAATTGCCCGGCGCTTGCGTTCAAAACGGCGGGCCAGACGGCCGGTCCAGTGCACATGGAACTTCTTGCGCAGGGCCGGCGGCAGGGTGGCGTAGGTGGTCAGCTTGGCGCTCTTGCCAAGCTGTCGATATATGCGACTCCACAGCCAGTCAGGTAACAGTGACAACTGCGGCGGTTTTTTCACCCGGCTCAGGCTCACCTCCAGCAGATAGCGGGCGGTATCGGTATTCTCCAGCCGGTTTTCCACCATGTTGTTGAAGTAGTCCCAGAACTCGGGAACGGAGTGGGGCATATCCTGATCACGAATACCCAGTACCCGTCCCTGCTGCACCCATTCCTGCAACAGCTGGGCTTCCTCGCTGGCCGTGAAGGGCTTGTCGCCGAACAGGCGTTGGGTGGTGATCATGCTGTAGTACGTGGTCATGTGCACCCAGGCATAGGCTTCCGGGTCAAGCGCGAAGTACTTGCGGCCCTTGTCGTCGGCACCCTTGATACCGCGATGCAATTCGCGCAGATCCTTGCCAGCCTGGATCGAGCCGGTCTCTCCGCCATACATCAGGCGCTGTCCCCATTCCATGGTGCGCTTCAAGCGCCCCCAGGGGTCTTTCTTGAACACGGAGTGATCGCCCACACCGGCGCCCACGACCGGGTGTGATACTTGCAACAGCAGGGTGGTGCCTGCCATCAGCAACTGAAGATTGTCACCGGCATGGACCCAGGCCAGAGAGTCAGGCCCAAGAGCAAGGGGGTCGGCTTTGTTATTGGATGCAGTCGCCATGTGTGCGCTCCTTCTGCCTTGTACGCAGTGAGACTTAAAAAAGAGTATGTCTCATTCTGGGCTTGGCACAAGCGTTCAAACAAGTGACAGATGGAAGATTGTTGTTCACTCAAGGGCGGCACAGGATCACGTTTCAGCACAATAAAATGCGAAAAGGTATACAGGTAAAACCTCAAAGTGCATTTTTTGGCATAAAGGTCAGGATCGGTAATTTTCTGCCAGTGAAATCTCTTCATATATGCAAATAATGATTAGCCAAGGGTATAAGTCCCGGGCGATCAGAACCTGCTCGCTCGAGCAATTAATACTGGCTACCTGATGACAATGTCTAGCTTGCGTCCATGAAAACCCGTCATCGATAGTACGCCGCCACAAGAAAGCCGACTTCCCCCTGCCGCGAACCGGATGGCGTTCGCAGCATCGGCTGCTGCGTGTCCGTGTTCACCCAGATGTGAAAACATGGAGAAGTTTCATGGCGACTATCGAGTCGAGCAACGCAGTGAACGAACAGCCGGCACAGGCTGTCCAGCTGGCCGCCACGGCCAGATTCAGTAACCGGGCTGATGCCCCTGAACATGCCCGCCAGGCCCATTACGTGCGTCAGGAGATCATGAAAGAGGGCGATCGCCTGCGCGGCAAATATCCCTTCCTGCAACGCAAATACGAAAGCGCCATCAGCGCACTGATCATGCTGTTGTCCCTCGCGGGCATGGCTGCCACGGCCTGGGCCTATGTGCAGGGTGTCATGCCCGGCTGGGCGGCACTGATGATCAATGCGGTACTGGCCGCCGTCATCCACGAACTGGAACACGACCTGATTCACTGGATGTACTTTCGCAAAACGCCCTGGGCCCATCACCTGATGCTGGCGTTGGGTCTGATCGCCAGGCCCACCACGGTGCGCCCCTGGCTGCGCCGCTCGGCACACCTGAACCATCACCAGAACTCCGGCCAGGAAGAAGATATCGAAGAGCGCGCCATCACCAATGGCCAGAAGTGGGGCATCCTGCGATTGATCATGCTCGCCGATCTCCCTTTCGCCATCGCCATGCACACCCTGGCGCAACCCGGCTGGCGGCAGAAACTGTGGTATGTGGGTTACGTGGGCGGCGCCCTGTTCCCGCTGGGTATTCTCAGCTGGAGTGCCTGGTACCTGTTCCTCGGTTTCCATCTCGGCAACGCACTGTTCGCGCCGCAATGGTCTGCTACCACCCTGCAGGTGATGAGCTGGATCAACGTGGCCATCGTGGTCTGGGTGGCGCCGAATATCCTGCGCACGTTCTGCCTCAACTTCCTGAGCAGCAACATGCATTACTTCGGCGATGTGCAGCGCGGCAACCTGATCCAGGAAACCCAGGTGCTGGATGCCTGGTTCCTGTTCCCGCTACAGCTGTTCAGCTTCAACGTAGGCAAGACCCATGGCATTCATCACTTCGTGGTGCGTGAACCTTTCTGGGTTCGGCAGATGACCATGAAGCGGGCCCATGAAGTGATGCGTGAGGCGGGGGTGCGGTTTAATGACTTGCAGACTTTCCGGCGGGCCAATCGGTGGAGTAAGGATGGCGAAGCCATAAACGGCAACACTGCCAACGCGGCAGGCTGATCTCGCTTGGAGCTGCACCGCTAATTCGAAGGTGCAGCTCCTCCCTGTTTCCACGAGGCTATCTGGTTGCTGTAGGAGCACCTCTGGAGGTGCGAACCTGCTGCGATTGTGGTTCCCGCTTGAGTGACTCGGCATCTGCTGATATGCCATCGCACTCTGACATGTGCGTGTCCTCGCCGGACGGGCCCAAAGGGGGAACTGGCTCCCCCTCTGGACTCCCCGCCACCCCGACTCCGTTCGGCCTGCTCCGCAGGCACACTCCGGTACTCGCCCTGTGACGGACGCAAAAAAGACTCGCTCCGCTCAGACAGGTTTTTTGCTCTGCGCCGTCACAGGGCTGCGTTCCTCGACTCACTCTAACGGGGATATGCCGTGCTGCTGGCATTGGCGATCTTTTTTCGCGCAAACGGTGAGAATTTCTGTAGGAGCTCCTCTTGAGGAGCGAACCAGCGGTGATGTTGGTCCCCACCTGGGTGATCCGGCATCTGCTGATCTGTCATCGCACTATGACACGTGCTTGTCCTCGCCGGACGGGCCCAAAGGGGTGTAACGCGACACCCCTCTGGACTCCCCCGCGCCCCGACTCCGTTCGGCCTGCTCCGCAGGCACACTGCGGTACTCACCCTGTGACGGACGCAAAAAAGACACGCTCCGCTCAGACAGGTTTTTTGCTCTACGCCGTCACAGGGCTGCGTTCCTCGACTCACTCTAACGGGGATATGCCGTGCTGATGGCATTGGCGTACTTTTCTCGCGCAAACGCTAAGGGTTGCTGTAGATACCGTCTCTCTCCATACCGCTGCAAGCGATACCTCGTGGCTGTTTTCACCCGCGCGCAAGTTGAATCTGTAAGATATGGCTTACATATTTTTGTAAGTGATTGAGTTAAATTGATTTTTCAAAACAATAGATGCAAGAAAAGTCCGATTAAAAATTCCCGTTCAACACGCAAGTGCAAGAAAAGTCTGTTGAGACTGATTCCTGCTTGTGGTGTAACTCACTGATTGGTAAATGATTTGATGTGGTTCTTGGATGGGGATTGATTGGGGATATACAGCAAAGTGTTATATCGTATCTGCAATTGAATAAACTGTTAGGCAATTATGAGAGACATACTTCCAGACTTGGTAATCGATACGCTCAGAGATAGGTATTTGGCCGCCGTATCAGACGCTGAAAGTACATTCGATATGAACTATGGAGATGAGGACGCATTGACAGGAGCATTTGGTCAAGCCATAGCGATGCCTAGAAACCAAGTGTTTTCAACTCCAGAAGGGATGTATACGGTTGATATCGGATATACGAAACTCAGAGGTCGCGGAAAAAACGCTCCTGAACGTTTATATGGGTCTGACGGAATATTTCAGATTAAGATTTTTGATAGCAACGGGAATGTCATCCGCTCCAAAGGTTTACCCTTTCAATCGAAGAAGAACTGGAAAGGTACGAACAGAAAACTTTCTGGCCAAGCCAAAGATATGGAGCGTTTTACACCTGGTGGCATAGTGGTTGACTTTAATAATTCAGGTTACAAAGCCTGCATGGCAAACGACGTAGTTCTAGCCGGTGGCAATCGCTCGCAACTTACCAAAAATGGGAAGTTGAAAAGGCTTGGTCAGTTGTTGGGTAATGAATTTTTGAATTGTGAAATTGGAACATTAAACCTGTTTTATGACCCCAAACATGAGTTATACAAAATTGATGGTGGTGATTTCCATATCATTTCAACCAGCATAGAAATGCCTAACAATGCATTGCAGCGGACTAGCCGCTGAATGCGGCGTTAAATGGGGTGATTACCGCCCCAGTCACCTTCCTCTCTCCCATCTTGCTTTCCCCTACCCAAAAGCGCTCTATATCACTATGTGGTGACTTGATGACGTTTGATCCTGTGCCCGCCACATTACCCTGTTTGAGGTCCCGATGATCAAGCGCGCCTGCTGGCTTTGCCTGTCGCTGCTGCTGGGTGGCTGTGCCAGCATTTATACGCAAACTCATGATGCCTACACGGATGCCGGGGTGGGGTGTGGGGATGGCAAGACCATTCCCAATATCTATAGTGGCCTGGTATTCGATCTCTATTGTCTTCCTGCAGAAAATGCGGGCTTTTTCTGCCTGGTGGATCTGCCGTTGAGTCTGGTGGTGGATACGGTTGTGGTGCCTTATTCCGCTTATCGTCAGGTGACCTACGGGAGCTGGTACAGTCAGCAGGATTGTCTGGCCAGGGAGGTCGGCGAGCCTGGACAGTCTGGTGATGCGGTTGCGCCTTGAGAGGCCACGGAGGGTAAAGCATGAAGACACTGAAGGCGGGGGTTAGTTATTTTTTTCTGACCTTCGCGATCGGCTTTGCCCTGGCCCTGATCCGGATTCCCTTTCTGGTGCCCCGGCTGGGGGAGCGCTGGGCGGAGTTGCTGGAGTTGCCTTTTATGGTGCTGGCCAGTGTTCTGGTGGCGCGCTGGTTGGTGGGGCGTTTTGCGCTGGTGTCGGCGGGGCAGTGTATCGGGGCGGGGGTGTTGGCCCTGATATTCATGCTCGCTGCAGAGATTGTGATGACGCTGGCTCAGGGACGGCGTCTGGAAGAGTACCTTTGGGAGCGGGATCCAGTATCCGGTTCTGCCTACTACCTGGCGTTGTTGTTGTTTGCCGTTATGCCTCTGTTGGTGCGCCGCTGCGGTCGGCGACAGCCCTAAAAGCGTTCCTGACTCAACGGCAGCAGCAACACTGCCGCGCCTGCCAGCGCCACCGCCGCTCCGATCAGGCCCGGTGCAAAGCTGCCGCTGCTTTCCAGAAAGTTCGCCGTCACTACCGGCCCGAGAATCTGTCCCACCCCGTAACACGCAGTCAGCGCGCCAAGGGCCATGCTGGCGGCGTGGGGCGCCAGTTGGCGGCCGCAATACATGCTCAGGGCCACAACGGCTGTGAAGGTGCCGCCGACCAACAGGCCGCTGGTGACCAGGCCGCTGAGGCCGGGTAGCCAGGCGGGTGCGCTGACGCCCATGGCCTGCACGCCAAGCGCCATTATCAAAGCATTACGTTCGCCAGCCCGGCTGGCCAGCTTGCCCCATAGCAGGTTGGCGGGAATAGCGGCCAGACCCACAGCCAGCCAGGTATAGAAGGCGGCGCTGTCCAGCCCGGGCAGTTGTTGTCGGGCGATCACCGGCAGGTAGGTGGTGCTGGTGATATAGCCGAAGCCGGCCAGGGTGTAGCTGGCGATAAGAAAACCCATTGCCTTGCGATTGACCGGCTGGCGGCTATGGGCGTGCTCGCTGGCGTGGGGCAGCGCGGGGATGATGCGCAACAGCGGTGTCAGTAGCAGTGCCAGTACTCCGCAGGTAAACCACATGGCCGGATAACTTCCCGAGAGGGATTCCACCAGTGCCACGGTTAAGGCCGCAATGCTGATGCCCAGCCCGATACCGGCGTAATGAATGTTGCCGAGCCGGGCGCGCCGATGGTTAGGCAGGGCGCCCAGCACCAGCGCGGACCCATTGACCATGATGATGGCGCTGGCGATGCCAGCCAGGAAGCGGTTGATGGCCCAGGGGGTAAAGGTGCTACTCAAGCTCATCAGCAGACTGCTGCTCACGCTTACCCAAAGGGCACACCAGAAAGCGGTTCGTGCCCGGTGAGAGGGGACCAGCATGGCCAGCATGGCGCCCAGAAGATAGCCACCATAGTTGACCGCTGCCAGGTAGCCTCCACTGACGGCGGTGAGCGTCGTGTCGGTAATCATGTCTGGCAAAGCCGGGGTGAACAGGAAACGGCCGATACCGAGGGCGATGACCAGACTGAAGGCACCGGCGAGGGCAATGCGAAGGGTGTCGTTGTCGGTGTGGGCCATGGTCGCTCTCGAGCGGATTAGCGGTAAAAAGGAGGCAGCAGCCTAGCAGCTCTACTGTTATTACTCCTCACATCGAGAATGATGTTCATTATTTCCTGTAGTGATAATTGGCCATTGGTCGCAAGCGGTGCGGCTTTTTTTCACCATGCTGGCGCAAAATCGGGCATTTCAGGTAGTGGGCCAGGTTGTCGCAGAAGTGTGATGCATTTTGGTGAGCGGGAAATGATTCAGAACAGTGCCGCTTGTGCAATTTATGGGCGTTGCGGTTGGGGGTGAACGTAGAGTGAAAGGCTAAGTTGCTGAAAAGGTTAGATTTTTAAAGTTGGCACAGCAATTGCGTTAGTCATGGCATCGCAGCAACAGCGCTGTGACCAAAATACGTCTTCGTGATCAATGGCGATCACGACAAGATTCGAGCAAAGGCGCTCAAGGAAACTGGTCAACGATGACCGGGTTCCCTGAGCGCTTTTTTTATGCCTGCGGGATAGCAGGCGAATGAGGGAAGACTGATGAAAAAGTTTATTCGCACAGCAATGACAGCACTGACGTTGGGGCTCTCGGTCAACGCCATGGCGGACGACTCTGTGGGCTGGCCGGAAAAGGCTGACCTCAAGTTCGGCTTTATCAAACTGACTGATATGGCCCCCCTCGCCGTGGCGTACGAAAAAGGGTTTTTTGAAGAAGAAGGCCTGTTTGTGACTCTGGAAGCCCAGGCTAACTGGAAGGTACTGCTGGATCGGGTGATTGACGGTCAGCTGGATGGCGCACACATGCTGGCAGGCCAGCCGCTGGGTGCCACCATTGGTTATGGTACCGAGGCGCACATCATCACTGCATTCAGCATGGATCTGAACGGCAACGGCATTACCGTTTCCAATGCGGTGTGGGAAGAAATGAAGAAGAACATTCCGGTTGAAAACGGCAAACCGGTCCACCCGATCAAGGCCGATGCCCTGAAGCCGGTGGTGGAAAAGTACAAGGCAGAAGGCAAGCCCTTCAATATGGGCATGGTGTTCCCGGTATCCACCCATAACTACGAACTGCGTTACTGGCTGGCGGCCGGTGGCCTGAACCCGGGTTACTACGCTCCCCATAAAGGTGATACCAGTGGCCAGCTGCAGGCCGACGTCCTGTTGTCCGTGACCCCGCCGCCGCAAATGCCGGCCACCCTGGAAGCGGGCACCATCTACGGCTACTGCGTAGGTGAGCCGTGGAACCAGCAGGCCGTGTTCAAGGGCATCGGTGTGCCGGTGATCACTGACTACGAAATCTGGAGAAACAACCCGGAGAAAGTGTTCGGTGTGAGCAAGGGCTGGGCCGACAAGTATCCGAACACTCACATCCGTGTGGTGAAGGCGATGATTCGTGCGGCCAAGTGGCTGGATGAAAACAACAACGCCAACCGTCCGGAAGCGGTGAAGATCCTGTCTCAACCCAACTACGTGGGTGCGGACTACGATGTGATCGCCAACTCCATGACCGGCACCTTCGAGTACGAAAAAGGTGACGTGCGTGAGGTGCCGGACTTCAACGTGTTCTTCCGTTACAACGCGACCTATCCCTACTACTCCGATGCCATCTGGTATCTGACCCAGATGCGTCGCTGGGGCCAGATCAGCGATAGCAAGCCGGACAGCTGGTACATGGATATCGCCAAGAAAGTCTATCGCCCGGACATCTATGCGGTGGCTGCCAAAGCCCTGATCGCAGAGGGCAAGATCGCTGCCGACGAGTTCCCGGATTTTGCTACCGAAACCGGCTACAAGCCGCCGCAGAAGGGCTTTATCGACAACATCACCTATGACGGTCGCAAGCCCAACGAATACCTGGCGAAATTCCCGATTGGTCTGAAAGAGGGCGACGCGCTTTAAGCGCTCGTCACTCGAGGAGTAGCAATCATGGTGACCCTGACTTTCCCGACCTGGATGGAACCCTACCGCGCTCTGGCCACCGGCAAAATGTCGGCGGACCAGTGGCAGACACTGCTGCGCCAGTTGATCTGGCCGGTGATGGGCATTGCCGCCTTCCTGTTGCTGTGGCAACTGGCGGCCCAGCGTATCGATACCTCGCTGGGGCAGTTCCCGGGCCCGGTTGATGTCTGGGAGCAGGCGGGCACCCTGGTGGATGAGCATCAGGCGTCCCGTGCCAAGGAAGCGGCGTTCCATGAGCGTCAGGAGAAGTACATTGCCTCGCGGTTGGCACAACAGCCGGATTGGGAGCCGGTGTATCGGGACTACACCGGTGCACCGACCTTCTTTGATCAGATTGGTACCAGCCTGATCACGGTGATGAGCGGCTTCCTGCTGGCTTCCATGATTGCCATTCCTCTCGGGATCGTGATCGGTCTGAGCAGCACCGCCCATGCGGCCATGAATCCCCTGATTCAGCTGTTCAAGCCTGTGTCGCCGCTGGCCTGGCTGCCACTGGTGACCATGGTAGTGAGTGCTGTGTACGTGACCGATGATCCGCTGGTGGCCAAGTCCTTCCTGACCTCCATGTTCACCGTGTCCCTGTGCTGCCTGTGGCCCACGCTGATGAATACCTCGGTGGGGGTGACTTCGGTGAGCCAGGATCTGACCAATGTGTCCCGGGTGCTGCGTCTCAATGCATTGAGTCATGTGCGCAAGATCGTGCTGCCTTCTGCGCTGCCGATGATGTTCACCGGTTTGCGTTTGAGTCTGGGTATCGCCTGGATGGTGCTGATCGCGGCCGAGATGCTGGCGCAAAACCCGGGTCTTGGAAAGTTCGTCTGGGATGAATTCCAGAACGGTAGCTCCCAATCCCTGGGACGGATCATGGTCGCAGTGATTGTGATTGGTCTGATCGGTTTCCTGCTGGACCGCGTAATGCTGATGCTGCAACGCGCTCTGGTGTGGGACAAATCTTCTGTACAGCGCTAAGAAAAGGAGAAACGACATGAAAGCATTACTGGAACTCTCCAACGTCGGAATGAAGTTCGACACCCCTAAAGGTACTTTCGAAGCGCTGAAAGAAGTAAATCTGAAAATCGATTCCGGTGAGTTTGTTTCCCTGATCGGTCACTCCGGTTGCGGTAAATCCACCGTCCTTAATATCGTTGCCGGCCTGCTGCAGGCCACCGACGGTGGGGTGATTCTGGACAAGCATGAAGTCACCGAACCGGGCCCGGAACGGGCGGTAGTGTTCCAGAACCATTCGCTGCTGCCCTGGCTGACTGCCTTTGAGAATGTGGAACTGGCGGTCAAGCAGGTCTTCAAGAAGACCAAGAGCAAGGCGGAGATCCGCGACTGGGTAGAACACAATCTGGAGCTGGTGCACATGGCCCACGCCATGCACAAGAAGCCGGATGAAATTTCCGGTGGCATGAAGCAGCGCGTGGGGATCGCCCGGGCGCTGGCCATGCAGCCCCAGGTACTGTTGATGGATGAGCCGTTTGGGGCGCTGGATGCACTGACCCGTGCACACCTGCAGGATTCCCTGATGGAAATTCATGCCCAGCTGGGTACCACGGTGATCATGATTACCCATGATGTGGATGAGGCGGTGCTGCTGTCTGACCGCATCGTCATGATGACCAATGGCCCATCTGCCACCATCGGCGAAATTCTCGATGTGAATCTGCCCCGTCCGCGCGATCGCCTGGCGCTGGCGGATGACCCCACGTTTGTGCGTTGTCGTCAGCAGGTACTGCAGTTCCTGTACGAGAAGCAACGCAAGGTGGAGCCGATGCCCAAACGCACCAGCGAGAAGGCGGAGGCCACTCGCAAAAGGGCCTGATTCCAAACCGATTGATCTGATTTAACCGCCCGCTTTTTCGACGCACCGAAAAGCGGGAACGGGGAAGGTGCGTCCTAAGGAGCCTCTGAATAACTCCTTGCGTGCTCAGTCTTTCAGGCTGGCTCGCAATCTAGGCGCGATTTTGAAGGTGTATGTCCATCCATCGAAAAAGCGCAACAACGAGTGCGGGCCAGCCTGGAAGACCCGAAGGGCGCGGCTTGGAGAGCACATCTGCTGCGCCTTGCCTCTAGGAAAGGGAACCACCCTTACCGTCGAGACAAGACACAACAGCTGCACGCTCCAAGTCACGCTGAGCATGCAAGGAGTTATTCAGAGGCTCCTTAAATTCACGAATTTATCAATTTTACTTTTGGGAAGTGTTGAGGAAACGATGATGAAATATTCTGCCATTGCTGCCGGCGTTTTTCTGTCCACGCTGGGTTTTACCGGTTCTGCCATCGCTGAAGATGATGCGTTCATTACGGCACTGAAGAGCGGCACGCCGTTGCTGAACATGCGTCTGCGTCATGAAGAAGTGGACGTGGATGGAGCAACCGAAGATGCAAAGGGGCTGACCCTGCGCACCCGTCTTGGCTATCAGAGCGGCAAGTTTTACGGCTTTGATGTGATGGGGGAGTTTGAAGATACCCGCATTGTTGGCAAGACGGGTTACTACGCGCCCAACAAGCCCGGTTATCCCATTATTGCGGATCCGGAAGTCACCGAGCTGAACCGCGCAGCGATCAGTTATACCGGTAGCGATGCCTTGGAAGGCCTGGTGGCCACCTACGGTCGTCAGCGCATTATCTACGATAACGCACGCTTCGTGGGTAACGTGGGTTGGCGTCAGGACGAGCAGACCTTCGATGGTGCCAAGGTGGATTACGGTGTCGGTGACTTCAAGTTCTCCACCGCCTATCTGACCCAGGTGAACGGCATTACTCCGAAGTTTGATGCGAATACCTCCAACTATCTGTTCAACGCCAGCTGGACCGGTGCTCCCGGTGGCTCCCTGACCGGTTACGGCTATCTGCTGGAAACCGACAACGTGGTCGATTCCGATAATGACACCTACGGTCTGCGCTATTCCGGTGCCTTTGATCTGGACGCAGTGAAGTTGTTGCTGACCCTGGAAGGGGCACAGCAGGAAGTGGAGGCCGGTGATACCGATTACTACTTCGCAGAACTGGGTGCCCAGGTGGCAGGGGTCACCGTAAAAGTGGCACAGGAAGTGCTTGGTTCTGATGACGGCCTGGTGGCGTTCCAGACACCGTTGGCCACCAAGCATGCCTTCAACGGTTGGGCGGACCAGTTCCTGGCCACCCCGGCAGCCGGCCTGGAAGACAGTTTTGTGTCGGTGGGCGGCAAGTTGGCTGGCTTCAAATTGCTGGCGGTATACCACGACTTCAAGGCCAACGAAGGCAGCACTGACTACGGTACGGAAACCAACCTGCTGGTAGCGCGTCCCATCGGCAAGAACTATGTGGTGGGTCTGAAATACGCCGACTTCAGCGCAGATAGCCTTGCCTACGCTGATACCAGCAAGTACTGGGCCTGGGCAGAACTGAAGTTCTGAGGATGAACAGAAAGGCGCCCGTTGCTTTTGGCGGGCGGCCTTTCCGGTTCTGGCCCGACTTTCCCCGATTGATCTTCAGGACAGGAGGTTTCAGGTGGAAGCACGACGTTATCAGCCGCAACCCCGGGTGCCCGAGGCCGAGACTGCCGAGCCGATTATCATTGTTGGTAACGGCCCGGCGGGCATGCAGTGTCTGGTGGAACTGCGTCGCCGCGGTGTAACCACACCGGTGACGCTGTTCGGTGCAGAGCATTGGGCCCCCTATGATCGCGTCAAGCTTTCCACCTTTCTTTCCGGATCCACCGGCTTTGATGACCTGACCAATTTGCCGGCAGAACTGGATGACTCTGTGGAGCATCTGGTCGGCCGTTCCATTACCGGGATCAACCCTGCCCGTCGCTGGGTAGAGGATGCGCTCGGTCAGCGTCACCACTACAGTGCCCTGGTACTGGCACTGGGCAGTGACGCCCATATTCCTTCCATACCGGGCACAACCCTGTCCGGTGTATTACGTTTCCGCGACATGGACGATGCCCAGGCCCTGATGGCGCGTCGCCTGCGCAGCACTCACACCGTGGTGATTGGTGGTGGCCTGCTGGGTATCGAAGCCGCCCACGGCCTGTGTCGCTTTGGCACCAACGTCACTCTGATTCAGCACGCCGACCGGGTGATGAACCGCCAGCTGGACAGCGAAGCGGCCGGTATGGTGACCGACAGCCTGCGCGATGCCGGCGTCGATGTTCGGCTTAACACCAGCGTGCGCCGCATTGCCGGTAGCGAACGGGTGGAAGCGGTGGTGCTGGCGGATGGCAGTGAGCTGCCCTGCGATACCGTGGTGTTCGCCACTGGCATTGCGCCACGTACCGAGCTGGCCCGCAAGGCTGGCCTGAAAGTGGCCAATGGCATTCGCGTCAATGGCGCCATGCAAACCTCCGATCCGCATATCTATGCGGTAGGGGAGTGCGCCCAGTTTCAGGATCAGGTGTGCGGTCTGGTAATGCCTGCCTTGCAACAGGCCCGGGTAGCTGCCGGTTGTCTGGCCGGATCTGCCGAAAGTTATACGCCGGTGGCAGACAGTACCTGGCTGAAAGTATTGTCGCTGGAAGTGTTCAGCGCCGGACGCTTTTCGGATGAAGAGCGCGGGCTGGTGCATCGCACTCTGGTCTACCGAAATGCCAGCGAGGGCATTTACCGGGCATTGATGCTGCGAACCGGCCGTCTGGTGGGCGCAGTGTCCGTAGGGCCCTGGCCGGAACGTCAACAGATCCTCAATCGCATCGCCGATGGCCGTCGCTTGATGCCCTGGGAGCTGCTGCGTTTTCGTTTTACCGGCGACCTCAGTGAGGCAGGCGTCGGCCAGGTCAGTGAGTGGCCAGCGGCGACGGTGATCTGCCAATGCCGGGGGTTGTCGCGGGGCCAGCTGCAGGATTTCATGGGAGAAGGCTGTGACCTGACTACCCTGAAAACCCGCAGCGGCGCGGGCACCGTCTGTGGCGGTTGTGAGCCGTTACTGGACAGCCTTTGCACTGGCGGCGCGGCGGCGGCTCGCAAGGTGCCCGGCGGCACTACCCTGGCTATTGTCTCTGCCATTGCCGCCCTGCTGATGGCGTTGGCGTTCTGGTTGCCTTCCCCTGCACCTGCTGCCTCCGTGCAGGATATTTCCCTGTTCGAACAATTTTCCCGTAATGGCCTGTGGCGTCAGTGGAGTGGCTACGGCGTGCTGGCGTTATCTGGGCTTCTGTTGCTGATGTCGCTGAAAAAACGCTTTCCGAAAGTGCCCATGGGGGGCTTTACCGGCTGGCGTATCGCCCATGCAGTGCTGGGGGTGTTGGCGCTGTCGGCGTTGTATTGGCACACCGGTTTTTCCCTGGGGAAAAACCTCAATCGCTGGTTGATGCTGAGTTTTATTGGAACCGCCATCGTCGGCATCACCGCTGCCCTGTTGACGCGATTGCAGGCGGCCATGACCGGGGTGGGCTGGCTACGACAGGGCACCACCTGGTTGCATATTCTGGTGTGTTGGCCGCTGCCGGCGCTGCTGATCTTTCATATCGTTTCGGCGTATTACTTTTAATCGGGCGTGGGGACGATGATGGGAAGCAAGAAACGCAATCCGATTCTCTGGGCCATCTGGTTGTTCGCCTCGCTGGGGCTGGCCATCTGGCTGAGTCTGCAGCTTGTCGATGAGCAGGCACCAAAAACCGCGTTTATTCCCGGGCCCATGACCCACGGCCATCACCAGATCGAAATGCAGTGCAGTGTCTGTCATGGCGATGGTTTTGACAGCGAAACCGTACTGCAGAACGCCTGTGTGGATTGTCACGGTGAGCAACTGGAAGAAGCCCAGGACTCTCACCCCAAGTCCAAATTTACTGATCCGCGTAACGCGGACCGGCTGGCCAATGTGGATGCCCGTTTGTGCGTGTCCTGTCATGTGGAGCATCGCCCGGAGCTGGATGTGGGCATGGGCGTGACCTTGCCCATGGACATGTGTGCCCATTGTCACGAAGACATTGAAAAGGATCGCCCCAGTCATGAAGGCATGGGCTTTGATACCTGTGCCAATGCCGGTTGCCATAACTTCCATGATAACCGTGCCCTTTATGAAGACTTCCTTTTGGCTCACGCCGATGAGCCATGGTTGAAGCAGCCAGCCCAACAACCGCCGCGCAATCTGCTGGCCAGACAGATGAGTGATGCCGATCTGGTGGCGCTGATGAAGGGCAAAGGCTCGCCGCCTGAGACAGTGGAAACGCCGGAACACTGGGACGGCAATGCCCATGCCCAGGCCGGCGTGGAGTGCACGGCCTGTCACGGTGGCGGGGATGACTGGGTGGATTCCCCTGAGCCTCTGCAGTGCGCTACCTGTCACGAGCCGGAATCAGAAAGTTTCCTTGAGGGCCGTCATGGCATGCGCCTGGCTCAGGGGCTGTCGCCGATGACGCCGGCGCAGTCGGTACTCAACATGCATGTGGAAGCCAGCCACCGGGAGTTGACCTGTATCAGTTGTCATGGCGCCCATGAATTCGACACCCAGGCCGCCGCCGTGGACAGCTGCATCGGTTGTCACAACGACGAGCACAGTAACGAATACCTGCGTTCTCCCCATCATGACCTGTGGAAACAGGAAAAACGCGGCGAGCTGCCGCCAGGCAGCGGCGTGACCTGTGCTACCTGTCATATGCCGCGGGAAGAAAAGCACGACGAGATTTTTGTCCAGCACAACCAGAGTCTGACCATGCGACCGGTGGAAAAAATGGCGCGACCAGTGTGCCTGCAATGCCACAGCCTGGAATTTTCCCTGGACGCGTTAGCGGATCCGCACCTGCTGGAAAACAACTTCAACGGTAAGCCGGAGACCCACGTGCCTTCTATCGATATGGCCGTGGACCGGGACAAGGCCCGTGACAACCGAAAAGGGCCCTACTGATAGCACGATTTTAAAACCTGAGGAGGCAGTACCCATGCAACATGTCATGAAGCGTAACGTCACCATATTGATGGCCAGCGCCATTTCCGCCCTGATGCTCACCGGTTGCGGTGAGGAGAAGGCGGCGCCAAGCGGGGGGATCGAACCCAAGGTCTACACCGATTCCCTGTTTGCGGTGATGAAGGCAGACCGTACCAACTACACCAAGATGATTATCGGCCGCCTTGGTCCGGCCGGCGCTGACAGCATCAAACCCCATGAATACTGGGAAGACCTGGAAAACGGTGCACCGCTGCCCGCGCAGATGTTCCGCTACGGCGCTGAAGCCGTGAGTGAAATGACCAGCGACTTCACTTATTCACTGCAATCCCTGTGGCCGATCAACGCCCAGAATGCTCCCAAGACCGATCTGGAAAAAGAAGGTCTCCAGTTCATCGTGGATAACCCGGGCAAGAACTTCTACGGCGAAGAAAAGCTGGGTGATACCACCTACTACACCGCGGTGTATCCGGATGTGGCAGTGGCCGCGCCCTGTGTGGCTTGCCACAACAATCACAAGGATTCCCCCAAGACCGATTTCGAAATGGGCGATGTGATGGGCGGTGTCGTCATTCGGGTGCCGATGTAGTTCGTCGGTCTGATGCAAGAAGACAGATGTGGCAATAGAGGCCCAGTGTTTCATGGGGGGAGTTTAGGTCGTCAAACACCTGACTCTTTCTCCCCGGCATCACGGCATTGGAGCCATTCTTATAAATGACAGGAGAAACACCATGACTCCCGAACAGATTGCTCTGGTTCAGGACAGCTGGGCGAAAGTGGAAGGCATTGCCGATCAGGCTGCAGCGCTGTTTTACGATCGTCTGTTTACCACCGACCCGGCGCTCAAGCCGCTCTTCAAGGGCAATATGGAAGAGCAGGGCAAGAAGCTGATGACCATGATCGGGGTGGCGGTGAAGGGGCTGGACAAGCTCGACACCATTGTTCCTGCGGTTCAGAAGCTGGGGGCTCGCCACAAGGATTACGGTGTGAAGCCGGCGGATTACGACACGGTGGCACAGGCCTTGCTTTGGACGCTGGGCCAGGGACTGGGTGATGCCTTTGACAGTGACACCGAAGCAGCCTGGACCGCCGCCTACACCATACTGGCCACCACCATGATCGACGCCGCTGAGTACTGAGCGACGCGAGCGGGTGGGGCGTTTTTGGCACCCAAAAGTGCACCAGGAGGGTGCGCTTTTGAGGTGCTGTATTGGTGAAAAATAAAATTCACATGAAAACAACAGGTTAGGATGACCATGACTGGCACAACCGTTGCAAAACAATCTGATAATACTCTTTGTCCGGATGCTCCAGACGTTATGGCTCTGAAAATCATGCTGGTGGATGACCAGCCACCGCGCGCCGCGATTCTCGAACGGGCCCTCATCGATGAGGGGCACGAGATCCTGTGTCGCCTGACCAGCGCAGCCGGTCTGGCGGAGAAGGTGCACAGTAGTAACCCGGATGTGGTCATCGTCGATATGGATGCCCCGGATCGGGACACCCTCGAGAGCATGGCGCTGGTGCAGCGGGATATCCCGCGTCCCATGGTCATGTTCTGCAACCAGGATGATGAAGACCTGGTGGTGGCGGCATTGCGTGCCGGTGTGAGTGCCTATGTGGCTGGGGAGACTGACCTGACCCGGGTACGTGGTGTGATGCGAGTGGCTACGGCGCGGTTCCGCGAATATCAGGCCCTGCGTGAAGAGCTGGAACAGACCCGTGAAGCACTGGCAGAACGCAAGATTATCGAGCGGGCGAAGGGGCTGCTGATGCAGCGTCGCCGGCTCAATGAGCAGGATGCCTACAGCACCCTGCGGCGGCAGGCCATGAACACCGGCCAGCCGTTGATTCAGGTAGCCCGCTCGGTGCTCGATTACGCCGAGATGCTGAAAGCGCAGGGATAAAACGCCGGACGCCCGAGGCCAAATGCCTGACGCCAATACAGGAGAGAACATGCGACGAGTGATGCCATTGAAAAAGTCCCGCAGTCTGGTGGATGCACCATCTAAACCTGTCAGCCGGGAAAGGCGTCCTGTCGAGATGAATGAACCACTGCGGCGCCCGGCATCCAGCGTTCGGCGTCAGGCGGTTGTGGAGCAAGAATAATGAAAATTCGTATTGGCTACATGCCTCTGACTGACAGCCTTCCCCTGGCGGTTGCCCAGGAAGCCGGCTATTTTGCGGCTGAAGGGCTCGACGTGGAGTTGCAGCCGGAGTGGAGCTGGGCAAGTCTGCGTGATCGCCTGCTGGTCGGTCAGCTGGACGCGGCCCCCATGTTGGCGCCAATGCTGATGTCCACCTCTCTGGGGCTGGGCTGCATCAAGAAGCCACTGGCCACCGCCTTTTCAATGGGCCTGAATGGTAATGGCATCACCGTTTCGCAGATGCTGTTTCAGGGCTTGTGCGCACTTTCCGAGGGCCCCACGCCGAATGACATGGCCACTGCCATGAACAAGTTGGTGGCGGCTCGAGCCAGCGGTGGTGAAGACCCGCTGGTGTTGGCAGTGGTGTTCCCGTTTTCTTGTCATGCCTATCAACTGCGTCACTGGCTGAGTGTGGCCGGGCTGGATCCGGACCATGATGTGAAACTGGTGGTGCTGCCACCGTCACAGATGGTGGATCATCTGCGCATGGGCCATATTGATGGCTTCTGTGTGGGTGAGCCATGGAACAGTCTGGCGGCGCTCACTGGTGCGGGCCATTGTATTCTGTCCGGTTACCAGATCTGGGAAAACGCGCCGGAAAAGGTGCTGGCGGTATCCCGTGACTGGGTTGCGCGCAATCCGGAAACGCATCGTTCCTTGCTGCGAGCCCTGTACAAGGCGGCTTGCCATGCGGATGAAAATCTTATCGACAGTCTCTCCCTGCTGGCCCATCCCGCCTGGCTGGATGTGCCGGAAGAAATTATTCGTGCGCCGTTCAGTAACCGTCTGCCCGGCGGGCTCACAGGCCAGCCGTTCCCGGCCCACCACTTCCATGTGTTTGCCGGTTTTCATGCCAACTTCCCCTGGCGTTCCGATGCCCGTTTCCTGCTGGAAGAAATGCAGCGTTGGCGGCAGTGCAATCTGGAAGAAAAGCAGACGTTTGCAGCCCAGTGTTATCGCACGGACCTGTTCCGTGATGCGCTGGCCGATCTCACCAGCCTGCCACTGATGGACAGCAAACCGGATGAGCGCCATGCCGGGCACTGGCAATTGCCTGGCGAACCCAAGCCGGTGGAGCTGGGTCCGGATCGTCTGCTGAAAGTCATCGAGGACCCGGCAGAAAGTTGAGGTGATGAGAAACGAGTAACGAGTTTCGAGTTTCGAGTCGCGAAAACCCGTCTGTCCGATGACCGCATGATGCCAGAAGCTTGATGCTGAAATTCAAGATCTCATTATCAACCCGCTGCTCGTCAGTGCCGAGGGAGCGCCTGGAGATTGATTTGGGAGCGTGCTTGCACGCGAAGGTCGGGTGAGTCTCTTTGTCTCTTTATTACATTTCGTAGGGCGGAAATGGGCGTGAGCCCATCTCCGCCATTGGCGCTGTATCGGCGGAGATCGGCCTTCGCCGATTTCCGCCCTACGATGTTTGACCCTGTGCCTTTGCCTTTCGCAACTCGCCACTCGCGACTGATCTTTGTAGGAGCGGTGGTTCCACCGCGAAAAAACAACGACAGGTTCGCACAGCGTCACAGAGAGAATGTTTTCCCTCAGTGAACTCTGTGCACTCTGTGGTAAAAACCCTTTTAGCCTGCCGCCCGCAACCGTTTGGCGGCCTCCACCATGTTGGCCAGCGCCCCTCGGGTCTCTTCCCATTGGCGGGTTTTCAGGCCGCAGTCCGGGTTCACCCAGAGTCGTTCGCGGGGTAGCTGTTCGGCAGCTTTCTCCATCAGTCCTACCATCCAGTCCACGTCCGGTTCATTAGGCGAGTGGATGTCGTATACGCCGGGGCCAATGTCATTGGGGTAGTGGAAATCCCGGAAGGCATTGAGCAACTCCATATTCGACCGTGATGTCTCGATGGTGATCACATCCGCATCCAGCGCCGCGATGGCGTCGATGATGTCGTTGAATTCCGCATAACACATGTGGGTATGGATCTGGGTGTCATCGGCCACGCCCACGGTGCTGAGGCGGAAGCAGTCCACGGCCCAGTCCAGATACTCCTGCCAGTCACCTTGTCGCAGGGGAAGCCCCTCACGAAGCGCGGGCTCATCGATCTGGATCACCTTGATACCCGCGGCTTCAAGATCCTGAACTTCATCCCGAAGTGCCAGGGCGATCTGCCGGCAGGTGTCGGCGCGGGGCTGGTCATCACGGACGAAAGACCACTGCAGGATGGTCACAGGACCAGTGAGCATCCCTTTGACGGGCTTGTCGGTGAGAGACTGGGCAAACTTCGCCCACAGCACCGTCATGGCTTCAGGGCGTTGCACATCACCGAAGATGATCGGTGGTTTCACGCAGCGGGAGCCATAGCTTTGCACCCAGCCGAAGCGAGTGAAGGCAAAGCCATCCAGCAACTCCCCGAAGTATTCCACCATGTCGTTACGTTCGGCTTCACCATGCACCAGTACATCCAGTTCCACCTCTTCCTGGTAACGGATACACAGCGCAATCTCTTCCTGCATCTGGCGAGTGTAATCGGCATCGTTCAATTTGCCGGCTTTCCAGTCCCGACGTGCACTGCGGATCTCCCGGGTTTGCGGAAAAGAACCGATGGTGGTGGTGGGAAACGCGGGCAGCTTGAGTGCCTGCTGTTGCTGCGCAATTCGTTCGGCAAACGGACTACGGCGATCTCGGGAAATATCCGCCGCCTCACGCAGGCGAGCGGCAACGTGACTGTTGTGAATCCGGGTGGAGTTGCGACGCGCCTGCAAGGCATCGCGTTGTGCCTGAAGGGCGCCGTTGACGCTGCTGTCACCGTCCAGGGCTCGGCCCAGTAACGCCAGCTCACCGAGTTTCTGTTTGGAGAAACTGAGCCAGCTTTTCAGTTCGTCGTCGAGGCCGTCTTCCTGATCCAGATCTACCGGGCTGTGCAACAGGGAGCAGGAGGGCGCCAGCCACAACTGTTCGCCTAGCGCATCGCGCAGTGGCAACAGGGTGTCGAGGGCGGCATCCAGATCAGTTCGCCAGATGTTGCGACCATTGATGACACCCAGTGAAAGCACCTTGTTGCCAAGACGCGGGATTACCTGTTCCAGATCATCATTGCCGCGCACGCGATCCAGGTGGATGCCGTCCACCGGCAGTTCCAGTGCCGTGAACAGATTGTTCTCCAGCCCGCCGAAGTAGGTGGCCAGTAGCAATTTTGCGTCGCTGGCAGCGGCGAGCTGGTCGTATACGCGCAGGTAGGCACGCAGCCAGCTGTCCGGCAGGTCCAGCACCAGAATCGGTTCATCGATCTGTACCCACTCCACGCCCTGATGGACCAGTTGCTGCAGAATCTGGCGGTAGACGGGAACCAGATTATCCAGCTGGTCCAGCTTGGCGTTGTCATCGGCGCTGGCGAAGCTTTCACCCTTGCTCAGGTAGAGGTAAGTCAACGGCCCGGGGATGACCGGCTTGGGGTTGTGCCCCTGACTGCTGGCTTCATCCACCTGCTCGAACAGGCTGTTGCCGGCAATTCGGAAACGCTGGTCTGCGGCCAGCTCCGGCACAATGTAGTGGTAGTTGGTATCGAACCATTTGGTCATCTCGCAGGCCGCAGCCGGAGTGCCGCTGGGGGCGCGGCCGCGAGCCATGCGAAACAGGGTATCCAGCGCCACCGGTTGCGCATCGTCCTGGGCAAACCGGTTGGGCACCACGCCCAGCAGGCAGCTGAATTCGAGAATCTGGTCGTACCAGGCAAAGTCTCCTACCGGCACGAGGTCCACGCCGGCCTCCGCCTGCATCGCCCAGTGCCGAGCGCGCAGGCTGCGGCCCACGTGCTCCAGTTCGCTCTGCTGAAGGTTGCCGGCCCAGTAAGCTTCCAGCGCCTGTTTCAGTTCCCGGCGGGCGCCGATACGGGGGAAGCCCAGGTTATGCAGGGTGGTCATGATCTGTCCTTGGTTGTGCTTTCAATGGGTAGGGCGTCGTCGGGACGAGCCAGTTGAGGCTATTGTGCTGATGTCGTTACTTGAGGCAAAATCAAATAACTAATCATCAATATGAGCTGCTCTCATTTTCTGTGTGGCGAGGGGATTGGCTGCAGTGAGCGGTCGGCTGGGTGGGGGCAGCAGTTGAAAGTTCAAAGTTGAAAGTTGAAACGCGAGGACGGGATGGAGGGGCCGTGCATCTAACGCCTGTGCGCGGGTAATGCTTGGCCGGCAAGATGGCCTGGTCCGCGCTTTTAAACTTTGAACTTTCAACGTTGAACTCGAACTCGCGTCCGGCCATCGATGCTCCAACGGTTTGAACGAATCGCTTGCAGGCAAGCTCCCACAAGGAAAACGCTGGAGGTTTTCATGCTTGAACTACGACATCTCGCTACCCTGCGAGCCATCGATGAAGCCGGCTCGCTGGTGGAGGCAGCGGAGCGCTTGCATGTGACCCAGTCTGCGCTGTCACATCAGCTCAAGGATCTGGAGCATCGCCTGGGAGTGGAGCTGCTGGTACGCAGGACCCGGCCGGTGCGTTTTACTACTGCAGGTCAGCGGTTGCTGGCGCTGGGGCAGGAAGTACTGCCGAAGGTGTTGCAGGCTGAGCGCGAGTTAAAGCGTTTGGCAGAGGGGCAATCGGGACGCCTTCATATCGCCATCGACTGCCACTCCTGTTTTCAGTGGCTGATGCCGGCGCTGGATGCGTTCCGGGAGCATTGGCCGGACGTGGAACTGGACCTGTCTGCCGCCTTCAGTTTTGCCCCGTTACCCGCCCTGTTGCGTGGGGATCTGGATATGGTGATTACCTCCGATCCCGTCGAAGACGAGGCGGTGAAGTATCTTCCACTATTCCGTTATGAGCTGGTGCTGGCGGTATCGGGGCGTTCGCCTCTGGCAGCGAAAACCTGGATCGAGCCGGAAGATCTGTCCGAACAGACGTTGATTACCTATCCGGTAGAGCGGGAGCGGCTGGATGTGTTCAACGTGTTTCTCGGCCCGGCCCGTGTGGAGCCCGCAGCGATTCGCACCGCAGAGTTGACCCCCATGACCGCCCAACTGGTGGCGGCCGGACGTGGTGTCGCGGCGCTCCCAAGTTGGGCGCTGACCGAGTATACCGAACACGATCTGTTGAAGACCGTGCGGCTGGGAGAAAAAGGGGTATGGCGAACGCTTTATGCCGCAGTGCGTATCGAGGATGAAGCGCTCGCCTATATTCAGGAGTTTCAGGAAACGGCCCAGGCGACATGTTTCAAGACGCTGAGCGGGGTGAAAGCGGTTAAAGGCAGTTAACAGTGAATAGTTAACAGTTAACAGCGAAAATCCCCGCTACCGCACCGTAGATACAAGGAGCCTGCCTGCAGGGGCGAGGTAAGGATTTCAGAAGCGAGTGGCGAGTAACGAGTTTCGAAAGGCAAAGGACAGGAAACTCGCTCTCGCGTGTTGCGTCTCTACGAAAAGATCTTAACCCCTACGATTCCCGCCACGATCATCATCAGGCAGAGCATTTTGCCCAGCGATACGCTGTCCTGAAAAAAGACGATGCCCAGCACCACGGTGCCGAAGGCGCCGATGCCGCTCCATACCGCGTAGGCGGTGCCGGCGGGGAGGTCGCGCATGGCCTGGGCCAGCAGCCAGAAACTCAGGGCGGCGGTGATCAGGGTAAAGACGGTGGGAAGCGGGCGGGTGAAGCCGTCGCTGGCTTTCAGACCCAGTGCCCAGGCAATTTCCAGCACACCTGCGAAAACGATAAAGACCCATGCCATGACAGAACTCCTGCATGGGGCCGTCCCCGCATTGATGCCGTGATCGGGGTCGTCCCCGGGCATGAATTGAATCCGGAAATATAGTGACTGGCGGCGGAATTTCAATAGGCCTGGCGGGGCTGCGGACGGGCGGTTGCATCAGCCCTCCGGGTCTATAAAGGTTTACCCGTCCTCATGCTCGGCAAACCACAGTTCATAAAGTGCCTCTTGTGCCTCGGGGTTGACGCAATCCTCTGTTTCCACAAAACGCATGTCCTGATCGTGATGACGTTTCCATTCGCCCAGCCGCATCAGGTAGCCAAAATCCGGACAGCCTTCCGGGGAGTCCGGGAGTTGCTGAAACAGCGGAATGAGTGGGGTGCTGAGTTTGCGAGACAACGGGGGAATGAAGGTGCTGGTACGGCCGATGCCATTTTCGTAATCCGGGTGACTGACCTGCCAGACCTGATGCGTCATGGCGCTGGCGGCCATCAGCAGGTGGACGCCCACGTGTGTCTGCTCCTCAATGACAAAACGCCCCTCGCTGTCACTGGTGGCTATCAATGAAGGATTATTACGGCTGATGACGGTGGCGCCGGCAACAGGCTGGCCGGTCTCGGCGTCGATCACGGAACCCTGCACAGGCTGAACATCCCATTGTTTCTTGATCGTCGGGATGCAGCCGACCAAAGGCAGCAGGCTAGCGATCAGCAGGGCGGTCTTCAGTTTCATCATCAGCAGTAACCCAGTAAAGCTGTTTGTGGCCAGTGGCGTCGTACTCCAGGCGCGCCCGGTCGGCGCTATGCCGATCCGGGTAACGGGCCACCAGGGCGATGACCCCGTTGTCGTCCTGTCGCCATAGTGAGTAAGTGCCTTCCAGTGTCATTGGCGGTCGGAATCAGGATGTCCAATGCTTGTAGGGTGTGCTGCTAAGTGCGCTGTTGTAATAACGCACTTCGCCGGTGACTTCTTCGCCAAGCCATTCCGGTTTATCGAACGGAGTGTCTTCGCTGGGCAGTTCGATTTCTGCTACCACGAGACCTTCATTGTCGCCATGGAACACATCGATCTCCCAGCACAGTTCCCCCTGGGGCTGGCGATAACGGGTCTTGTCGATCACGCCCTGGCCACACAGTTCGTCCAGCATGGAACGGGCTTCGTCTACGGGTATGGGGTATTCGAATTCGCTGCGGGTAGCCCCTTCGGTCTTGCCCTTGATGGTGAGCCAGGCGCTGTCGCCAGCGATGCGCACCCGTACGGTGGCGTTCTTGTCATGGCTCAGATAGCCCTGGGTCAGCCGTTCGCCGGCCAGGGTATCGATGATGCCGGTGTCGCGAACAAGAAACTTGCGTTCAATTTCCAGTGCCATGGTCCAGTCCCAGTTGGTCAAAGCTGATCTCGAAACCCAGTGCCTGGAAGCCGTCGAGAATCTCGGCGGGGAGGTAAAAGGCGGGATCATCCATAAAGAAATAGTGAGAAACGCCGATGCCATAGCGATAGTCATCGGCCAGGGCATCCAGTTGCGGGGCAATGCGCTTCAGCTTGAGCAGCAGTTTTTCGAAATGATCGCTGTGGCTGGCGGTTTCGTCCAGTTGGCTGGACAGGATCCAGCGGTTTTCCCTGCGCTGTGCCTCGGGCATGGTAGCGCTGAAGCTTTCCCCTTCCCGCCAGTAGTCATCGGCGCTTTGCCCCATCAGCAGATCCAGCTGCGAGGGATCGTGATCAAAACCAAAGATGGCGAAATAAACGTGGTGCTCGCTCATGGTGTTGCCGGACGCAGGTCACGGTTGCGCTCGAGTTGCTCCACCGGAAAGCCCTTGCTCTCGGCCACTTGAACCAGAGCCTGGTATTGATCGTCGGGCAGTTGTGGCTGGCGGGCCAGAATCCAAAGGTATTCGCGGCTGGGCTCACCGATCACCACGGTCTGGTAATCCTGATCCAGGGCGATGATCCAGTAGTTGCCTTCGGTGATGGTGGGGATCAGCCGGGAGACCCAGTTATCGAAACGTACCTTGAGTTTGGCATTGCCGGAATCCGGCAGTACCCGGGCGGTGCCGATCGCCTCGCTGGCTTCCTCGCCTTCACGCTGACAACGATTGATCACCTTTACGGTGCCATCGTCGTTGAGGCTGTAGGTGGCGGTGGAATCGAAACAGCCCCGCTGGAACCATTGTGGTAATCGGGCAATCTCATACCAGGTGCCGGCGTACTGCTCCAGGTCCACCTGCTTGACGGTGGCGAGCGGTTTTTCCTCTCCGCAACCAGAGAGCAGCAACAGGGCCAGCAGAGGCAGAAGAAGGTGTTTCATGATGGCTCCAGAGCATCAGGGAGACTACAGGCTAGCGCAGCCGGGACGGTAATCAAGCCCTGCGGTGACAGAGGCTCCTTAGGTCAACCCGGGGCCCGGTTGCCGTGCTATACTCCGGCGCTGTTTCAGGGAGCCCGATTTTGTCTGATACCCCCATTCGACTGACACTCGAACAATTGCAATGCGAGCGTGATGATCGCGTGCTGTTTCGTGATGTTTCCCTGACCGCCCGGGCTGGTGAGATCTGGCAGATTACCGGTGCCAACGGGGCCGGCAAGACCACCTTGTTGCGTATTCTGGTGGGGCTGCACGGCTTCTATGAAGGCCAGCGCGACTGGTGGGATGACAACTGGCGTAGTGAGCTGCTGTACCTGGGCCACCAACCTGGTGTGCGTGAGGAACTTACGCCGCTTGAGAACCTCAAATTTACCTGCGCGCTGGGCGCCCAGTCAGGTGATCCCATGGCGGCACTGGCGGCGGTGGGTCTGCGTGGTTTCGAGGATGTGCCGGCGGCGCATCTTTCCGCTGGCCAGAAACGCCGCGTGGCGCTGGCACGGTTGTGGCTGGAGCGTAAGGGTGTGTGGGTGCTGGATGAGCCCTACACCGCCATTGATCAGGATGGCGTGGCGCAACTGGATGAGCAGATCCAGAAGGCCGCCGACGCTGGCAGTCTGGTGCTGTACACCTCCCACCATCAGGTGGGCGATGGAGTGAAAAGGTTGCACCTTGCCAAGGGGCGTGCGGAGGTGCTGGCATGACAGCTTTTCGTGCGGCCCTGTCCCGGGAATTACTGGTGCTGTGGCGTAGCCCGGCGGAGATCATCAATCCGCTGTTTTTCTTCGTCATGGTCATCAGTCTGTTCCCGCTGGCGATTTCGCCCAAGCCGGAACTCCTGGCGCTGATTGCCCCCGGCGTATTGTGGGTAGCGGCCCTGCTGGCGGTGATGCTGTCACTGGATGGGCTGTTCCGTCGAGATCAGGAAAGCGGGGTGTTGGAGCAGTTGCTCACCTCGCCGGTGATGACGGTGGTGCCGGTCACGGCCAAGCTGCTGGCCCACTGGCTGCTCACGGGCCTGCCGCTGGTGCTGGTGTCGCCGGTGCTGGCACACATGCTGCAGTTGCCTGATCGGGTGCTGGGTGTGGTGATGCTCAGCCTGCTGCTGGGCACCCCGGCACTGACGGTGATCGGTGCCATCGGTTCGGCCCTCACCGTGGGCTTGAACCGGGGCGGGATATTGTTGGCGGTATTGGTGTTGCCGCTGTACATTCCGGTGCTGATTTTTGGCGCCGGGGTGATTCGTACTGCCGTGGAAGGTGGCCCGGTACCTGGTGTGCTGGCCATCCTCGGTGCGCTGTTGGCGCTCACCGCCAGCCTTGGCCCTCTGGCCGTGGCGGCGGGTCTGAAAATCAGCTCAGGAAACTAAATGGTCTGGCAAACGCTCAAGCGCTGGTATCACATGCTGGGATCCCCGCGCTACTTTCATACCTTCAGCTCCCGGGTACTGCCCTGGCTGACGCCTATTGCCCTGATTACCCTGCTCACCGGACTGGTCTGGGGCCTGGCGTTCGCGCCCAGCGATTATCAGCAGGGCAACAGCTACCGCATCATTTTCATCCATGTGCCGGCTTCCAGCGGCGCGCTGATGGGCTACATGGCTCTGGGTGTGTCCGGGTTGGTGGCCGTGGTGTGGCGCATGAAAATGGCCGAGGTGATGCTCAAGGCCATCGCCCCGTTCGGTGCGGCGCTGGCAGCGATTTCCCTGATCACCGGTTCCCTGTGGGGCAAGCCCACCTGGGGCACCTACTGGCAGTGGGATGCCCGCATGACGTCCATGCTGATTCTGCTGTTCATGTATGTGGGCGTGATTGCCCTGCAGAACGTGATCCGCGAGCCTCGCCAGGCTGCCCGGGCAGCGGGCCTGCTGGCCATCGTCGGGGTGATCAATGTGGTGATCGTGAAGTATTCGGTGGAATGGGTGCAGACCCTGCATCAGGGTTCCACCCTGAAACTGTTCGGAGAATCCACCATCAACCCGGCCATGAAATACCCGCTGCTGATCAGCATGCTGGGGCTGTGGTTACTGTATGCGGTGAATGTGCTGATCCGTGCCCGTAGCGAAGTAGAGTGGCGCGAGCGGCGCAGCAAGTGGGTACAGACCCTGATCCGGACAGGAGGCAAGTAACATGGCATTTGAATCCTTTGCCGACTTTCTGGCCATGGGCAAACATGGCTTTTTCGTCTGGACCGCCTACGGAATCAGCGCGGTTCTGATCATTGCCAGCATGGTGCTGGCACTTCGTGGACAGGGACAGGTGCGAGAAACCCTTGCGCGGCAACAGCGCAGAGCTGAGGTAGATGAATGAATTCCGTACGTAAGCAACGCCTGATTCTGGTGCTGGCGGTTCTGGTGGGCCTGGGTATTGCCGTGGGCCTGATGTTTTACGCCCTGCGTCAGAACATCAATCTGTTCTACACCCCTCAGCAGGTGGTCGCCGGTGAAGCGCCGCTGGACACCCAGATGCGGGTCGGCGGGCTGGTGGTCGATGGCTCTGTGAAGCGCAATGAAGAAACCCTCGACGTGACCTTCGACATCACCGACGGCAAAGGCAGCTTCACGGTTCATTACCAGGGCATCCTCCCGGACCTGTTCCGCGAAGGGCAGGGCATCGTCGCCAACGGCACCCTGATCAGCACCTCCCGCTTCGAAGCCGAGGAAGTACTGGCCAAGCACGACGAAACCTACATGCCACCGGAAGTGCAGGATGCGCTGGAGAAGGCGGGGCATCCGGGGGCCAAGAAGGCTGATGGATATAGTGAATAGTTAACAGTTAACAGTTAATAGCGCGCGGTCGGGTTTTGTCATGACTGCAAGTAAGAGGCCGCGTCCAAAGCCTGGGCGCGGCCTCTTGCGTTTGGGAACTGACACCCTCTATCGCGCGCTGTTAACTATTCACTGTTAACTGTTAACTTTCCCTTGCGCCCCCCCTCCCACAAGCCCTAAATTCGCCCCTATCGGCACCCCATTCGCGGTGCCCCTGTGTCAGGGCTTTTCATGAGTCAGGTCATCATTCTGGTAGACGATCCCGCTGATTGGGCCGCCTACTATCCCGCCCGCCATCTGTTGTCTGCCCGGGAATATCTTCAGGCTGAACAAGCGGTCTGCACGGACAAGAAGGTGCAGGTGCTTAACCTGTGCCGCAGTTATAAATACCTCAGCCCCGGATACTATTGTTCGCTGCTGGCCGAAGCCCGTGGTCAGCGGGTGATGCCCTCGGTGCGTACAGTAAACGATCTGAGTCGCAAGGCTCTCTATGGCCTGCATTTCGACCAGTTCGAAGCCGCCCTCGACAAGGCCATGAAGCGCAAGGGAAGTGCCTCGGATCGCTTCACGCTGCTGTTGTTCTTTGGCCAGACCGATCAGGAAGGGCTGGCGGATCTGGGCCGGCAGATCTTTGATCAGCTGCCATGCCCGCTGCTCAAGGTGGAGTTTCGCCGCCGCGAGAACTGGAGCATTGAAGCTCTCAAGCCGGTCACCCTGAAGCAATTGAAAGGCAACCAGGAAGATCAGTTCGCCCAGGCCCTGGAGCAGTTCAATGCAAGGGTGTGGCGCAATCCGCGCCGCCGTCGCAGTGACCGCTATGAGCTGGCCATGCTGGTCAACGATGACGAGGCCATGCCGCCGAGCAACAAGACCGCGTTGAAACGCTTTATCAAGGCAGGTCGGCAATTGGGTATCCGGGTCGACCTGGTTGGCCGGGACGCTTACACGCGGCTGGGTGAATACGATGGTTTGTTCATTCGCGAAACCACCGCGCTGGATCACCATACCTATCAGTTTGCCCGCAAGGCCGAGCAGGAAGGCATGGTGGTGATTGATGATCCGGGCTCCATTCTGCGCTGCACCAACAAGATCTATCTGGCCGAGTTGATGCAGGCCAACAATGTGCCGGTGCCGCCTACTGCGTTCATCTTCTCCGCTGACGATGAGCAGATCGACAGGCTGGTGGACGAGCTCAAGCTGCCCATGGTGCTGAAGATTCCGGACGGCAGCTTTTCCCGGGGGATCAGCAAGGTCACTACCCGCGAGGCGCTGGCTGCGGCACTGGCCGGTTATCTGAAGCAGTCATCGGTGGTGCTGGCCCAGGCCTTCATGTATACCGACTATGACTGGCGCATCGGGGTGCTCAACAACCGGCCGCTGTTTGCCTGCCAGTATTTCATGAGCAAGGGCCACTGGCAGATCTATCATCACCAGAGCAGCGGCAAGACCGCATCCGGCAACAGCCGCACGCTGCCGGTACAGGAAGTCCCGGCCAAGGTGCTGAAGACGGCATTGAAAGCCGCGCGTTTGATGGGCAACGGTCTCTATGGCGTGGATCTGAAGCAGTCCGGTGACGAGATCGTGGTTATCGAAGTGAACGACAACCCCAATATCGATGCCGGCGTGGAAGATGCCTGGTTGGGCGAGGATCTCTACCGCCAGTTGATGCTGGAATTCCTGCGTCGCCTGGAAGCCAAGCGAATCGGCCTGCCGGTATAAGCAGCTACGAGCTACGAGCCACGAGCTACGAGCTACGAGCTACGAGCTACGAGCTACGAGCTACGAGCTACGAGCTACGAGCTACGAGCTACGAGCTACGAGCTACGCTGATTGGAATAAGAAAGGCCGAAAAGTTCCCTAGCTTCGGCATTTCTACGAAGCCGCTGTAGGAGCGCAACTTGAGGCGCGAACCGAGCGACAGCGAGGAACTGAGATGCAGTTGGCTCCTGTCTCTGTTAGAGCCCGTAGGAGCTATGCTTGCATGGCGATCCTCGTTTCAGCGAGGTAAGGATTCCAGAGACGCTGTTCGAATTGTATAAGAAACCCAGCAAGGCTGGCACGCTGGCGGAGATCGGCTTTCGCCGATTTCCGCCCTACATTCTTTGAGCCCTTAATGGGTTTTCTCGCGTCAAGCGTGTTGCATGAAGCGTCAGACGTCTCTCTATTGAACACCCCGCCAAACACCCCGTAACACCCCTTCATTGCGTTTCCTCCTTCCTTGCGGTCTTATCGAAAAAAAGACACAGGATCGTTTCATGCAACTGCTCGGATTATTACGCCGCGAGCTGCGCAGTGAATGTCGCCAGTGGGTGGAAGAGGGGGACATCAGTGCGGAGCAGGGCAATCGTATCCTTGCCCGTTATGGCACCAGTCTTGACGATGGCTGTGATGGCTCCCTGGCCTACAAGGTGTTGGTGGGGATCGCCTTGCTGTTTGTGGGCATGGCGCTGTTGTTGCTGGTCTCTGCCAACTGGGAGGACATCCCCCGTGCTGTGCGCATGCTGGGCCTGATCGGCACCACACTGGCGCTCAACGGGATGGGCATCTATCAATACCTGAAACGCGAAGCCGGGCTCGGCTGGCTGTTTGTGGGCAGCATCAGCTATGGAGCCTCCATCATGCTGATCGCCCAGATCTATCATCTCGGCGAACACTACCCGGATGGGCTGTTCTACTGGGCCCTGGGAATCGCGCCAATGGCCTTGCTGGTGCGCAGCCGGGTGCTGGCCCTGTTGATGCTGGCGGTGGCACTGCTGTGGCTGCTCAACGAGGGCAAATTCTCGCCGCCCTGGGAAATGGTGCTGTTTATTGCCGCCGCTCTCGGGGTGGCACGTCAGGCGCGTTCGGCTGGCCTGAATGTGGTGACCGTGGCCGTGACGGTGGGCTGGCTAAATATTCTGCTGGCCTGGTTCTACGGCTATCCCTGGCGACCGGATTTCGATACCGGCCACTTCACCATGAATATGGGGCTGCTGGCGCTGGTATTCATGGTCGGGCATCGTCTGGCGCCGAGCGCCTCGGCCCCCATGCGCCGAACGGCTACCTTGCTGTCGCTGTGGTCCCTGCGCGGCTATTTGATCCTGCTGATCCCGTTCACCTTTTCCAGTGCCTGCAGTGCCTACATGAAGGATCTGCAGGGCTTTTCTGATCCTGGTTTATGGCTGGGGCTGATGGCGGCGATCCCGGCGGCTTTGCTGGCACTGCGTGATGGTGGTGCCCATCCTCTCGCCCGCGGGTTGGTGATGGGGGTGCCGCTGTTGCTGGTGCTGTTTCATGGCATGGATAGAGAGGCTGTCGCCGTGCCCATGGCGGTGATGGTGAACCTGCTGGCGCTGGTGTCTGCCATCGTGCTGATCCAGCAGGGGCTTGAGAAAGGCTTCAGCCAGTATTTCTACAGTGGTGTCGGGTTGTTGCTGGTGCTGGCCATGATCCGCTATGTGGATCTGGTCGGCGACTACGTGGGTGGTGCCGTCATGTTCCTGATCGCGGCGGCTATCCTCTATGCGGCGGCACGCTACTGGCGTGACCGGCAGCCGCCGGGGCAGGGCACACAAGGAGGTCAGCGCCATGAATAAGCGTACTCTGAAACTGGCTCTGATAGCCGCGTTGGGCCTGCAGCTGGTGATCATGGCAGGGGTGTTTATCAACGGCTTCTATCCGCTGTGGGTAGGCGAGGAAATCCGCCTGAAGACACAGCCGGTGGACCCCCGCGACCTGTTCCGCGGCAACTATGCGCGGCTCAACTATCCCTTCAGCAACCTGGAGGCCCCGGACTTCCTTCCCGGCGACGTGATTTATCTGCCGTTGACGCGGGAAGGGAACCTGTGGACTGCCGGAGAGCCGGATCATCACAAGCCCGAGCAGGGCCTGTTCCTGCGCGGCCGCGTTTCCTCCAGTCCCTGGTGGGGCGGCAGTCGCCTGACCTTCGGCATCGAAGCCCTGTTCGCCCCGAAGGAAAAAGCCCTGGCCCTGGAGCGGCAGCTCCGTGAGGAAGCGGTGGCGGTGGTCAGGGTGGCGCCGAATGGGCGTGCTGCATTGGTTTCAGTTAACAGTGAATAGTTAACAGTGAACAGCGCGCGGTCGGGCTCCCTTGATCCTGAAACGCATGAGGCCGCGCCCATAGTCTGGGCGCGGCCTCATGGATTGCAGTCAAAACAGGCGCGTAACCGCGAGCTGTTCACTATTCACTGTTAACTGTTCACTGCCCTCCGAGCACTTTCTGCACAAACCCGGACTCTTTCTCGATGGTCCTGGCGAACGGCTCCAGCGCATGCATGCGCTCGGTGTGGGCGGCCAGGTGGGGGTACCTGGTGGCATCGACGGCTTCGCCGCCATGGTGGAAGTTGACCAGTTGGCTGGCCAGGGCGATGTCGGCGATGGTGAGGTTGTCACCGACCAGGAATTCGCGGCCTTCCAGTTCAGTGTTCAGGTAGTCGAACAGCGGCGGGATGGTCTGTTCCAGGGCGTGCTGGACCTTCTCCTCGTCACACTCCTTGCCGATCAGGCGCATCAGTACCCGGTTGCGGAACACCGCGAAGGTGCAGCGCATGGCAAGGTCGTAATCCACGAAACGCTCGAGCCAGATGGTGCGGCCCAGGTCCATGGCGTCGGAGGGGTAGAGGGCCGGTTCCGGGTTGACCTTCTCGGCCCAGGCGCAGATGGCGGCGGAGTCGGGCAGGTACTGGCCATCCACTTCCAGGGCCGGGATCCGCTTCATGGGGCTGATTTTCTCGTAGCCTTCCGGGAAGTTGGTCGGGTCCACATGTACGGATTCGTATTCGATTCCCTTCAGGGCCAATGCGACCCGGGTCTTGCGGACAAAAGGCGACAGAGCGGCGCCGTACAGCTTGATGGTCATGTTTCTCTCCCGGAAAATGAGCGTTTTTTCAGCAAGTTGCCGATTATTAAGGCTCTTTATCAGAGCAGGGTGACTTTTTGGGGTCAATGGTGAGTCAGGACAAAAATTTTCCTTGACGATGGGGGCTCAGATACCTATTCTACGCGCCGCTTTGACGCACCACGTCAAGCCCGGGTCCCCTTCGTCTAGTGGCCCAGGACACCGCCCTTTCACGGCGGTAACAGGGGTTCGACTCCCCTAGGGGACGCCACTAATTCGCTGGTAGTTAGCTGGCAACAAGTAAAGCGGGAATAGCTCAGTTGGTAGAGCACGACCTTGCCAAGGTCGGGGTCGCGAGTTCGAATCTCGTTTCCCGCTCCAAATAAAGAAGGGACCCAATCGGGTCCCTTTTTTTTGGCCGCTGCGCGGCTGCATCACGCTTCATGCAACACGCATCACGCCAGAATCCAGAACCCTAAAGGTTGTTTTACCACAGAGGTCACAGAGATCACTGAGGAAAAACAGGGCAGGGCATAACGGGCCTCAGTCCACAAAGGTTTTCGCAACTCGAAACTCGCGTCTCGCCCCGCACTTTGTTTCGCTGTGGGAGCTCTCTGTGCCCTTCAGGGTATGCCTGCAAGCGATAGAGCGTTATGGAAGGCGGGTTTAAAGCGTCAGGCATCAGGCATCAAGCATCTGGCGTTCTTTCCACCATTGGCATTCCCCGCTTTGCTGCCTACACTGATGGCTGACCAGAAGCGATAAGACTATGGCCCGCCTACACCCGCGATTACTGGATGCCCTCAACCTGCTGCCGAAGGACAAGCCTGTCCATCTGCTGACCCGCCATTCCGTGCGTGAGCTGGCCAAGAATGGCTTTGCCGATTATCGCCTGCCGCTGACCCCGGAAGGGGTGGAAATGGCCCGTGACTGGGGCGGCAAGCTGAACCGGCCGGTGGAGGCGTTCTACTCCAGTCCGGTGGGGCGCTGTATCAATACCGCCAAGGCCATGGCGGAAGGGGCGGTGAAGGCCGGGTTGATGGCCAAGGCACCAGAGGACATCGAGGTCGATACCACCCTGGTCGAACCCGGCTGTTACGTGGTTGATATCAACGAAGTCGGCCCCACCTTCTTCAAGCTGGGAGCCTTTCGCTTCCTCAACAAGCACCTGCAGGAACCATTCGAGGGGATGCTGTCCCCGGCGGAAGGCCGGGCCAAGCTGGCGGCGTATCTGCAGGAAAGAGAGCCCCGCCCGGGCCATCTCAATGTGCATGTCACCCATGACACCATCCTCGCGGTACTGGTGGCAGAATTGCACGGCCGTCGTCAGATCACCGAAGACGACTGGCCCTGGATGATGGAAGGCCTGTGGGTGTGGTTCACATCCGGGCAGATGCACTGGATCTGGCGTGGCGATCACGGCCACTGCGCGCTGTAGTTCTGTCCTTAATTCTTTATTTCCAATTCTGACCGAGGTGAATCTTGTCAGCGCTGACGATTCGTAATCTCACCAAGACCTATGCCAACGGTGTCCAGGCACTAAAAGGCATTGATCTTGAAGTACAGCAGGGCGATTTTTTTGCCCTGTTGGGCCCTAACGGGGCGGGTAAATCCACCACCATTGGCGTGATCAGCTCACTGGTGAGCAAGAGCGAGGGTGAGGTGAGCATCTTCGGCCACTCACTGGATGCCGAGCGTTCCATCGCCAAGAAGAAAATCGGCGTGGTGCCCCAGGAATTCAACTTCAACCAGTTCGAAAAGGTGTTCGATATCGTGGTGACCCAGGCGGGCTTCTACGGTATTCCGGCACCGCTGGCACGAGAGCGGGCGGAAAAATATCTGCGCCAGCTAGGCCTGTGGGACAAGCGCGACATGCAGTCGCGCACTCTTTCCGGCGGCATGAAGCGCCGCCTGATGATCGCCCGTGCCCTGGTCCATGAGCCCGATCTGCTGATTCTGGATGAGCCCACCGCCGGCGTGGATATCGAGCTGCGTCGTTCCATGTGGGATTTTCTTACCCGCATCAATCAGGAAGGCAAGACCATTATCCTGACCACCCACTACCTGGAAGAAGCCGAATCCCTGTGCCGCAATATCGCCATCATTGATCACGGCACCATTGTGGAAAATACCAGCATGCGTGCGCTCCTCGAGAAGCTGCAGGTCGAGACCTTCATTCTCGATCTGGCCCGGCCGGTAGAGACAGTGCCGGCACTGGATGGCTTTGATGTGATTCTCAAGGACAGCCAGACCCTGGAAGTGGCAGTGCCCAAGACACAAAGCCTCAATACCCTGTTTGTGGCGCTGGCCGAGCAGAATTTTGAAGTGATGAGCATGCGCAACAAGGCCAACCGGCTGGAAGAGCTGTTTGTGCGTCTGGTCGAGAAGAACCTGGCAGGGGAGGCATCCGCATGAGTCCACGTGAACAGTGGGTGGCGTTCCTGACCATCGTCACCAAGGAAATTCGCCGTTTCACCCGGATCTGGCCGCAGACCCTGTTGCCGCCGGCCATCACCATGAGCCTGTATTTCGTGATCTTCGGCAACCTGATCGGTAGCCGGGTAGGGGAGATGGGCGGCTTCGATTACATGCAGTACATCGTGCCGGGTCTGATCATGATGAGCGTGATCCAGAACAGTTATGGCAATGTGGTGAGTTCGTTCTTTTCCACCAAGTTCCAGCATTCCATCGAGGAAATGCTGGTCTCGCCCATGCCGTCCTGGATCATTCTCACTGGCTTTGTGGTAGGCGGCATGGTGCGTGGCATGTTGGTGGGGGTGATCGTTAGCCTGTTGAGCCTGTTCTTTACCCACCTTTCCATGCAGCACGTCTTTGTCACTGTCGTGGTGGTGGTGCTCACCGCCGCGCTGTTTGCCATTGGTGGTTTCATCAACGCCATCCTGGCGAAAAAGTTTGATGACATTTCCATTGTGCCGACCTTTGTCCTCACGCCGCTGACCTATCTGGGCGGGGTATTCTATTCCATCGATATGTTGCCGGAGTTCTGGCGCACGGTAAGCCTGGCGAACCCCATCGTGTATATGGTGAATGCCTTCCGGTATGGGGTGCTGGGGGTCAGTGATGTGAATGTCTATGCATCGCTGGCCACCATTGCCGGCTTTGTGGCGGTGTTTTTTGTGATTGCGTTGTGGATGTTGCAGCGTGGCACTGGCATCCGTCATTAATTAGTATTAAAGCTGTTATATCAGGCCATTGAGGGCACGGCTTTGCCCGGGGAGAGAGCATGAGTTACTTGAAAGACACCCCGCTGGGACGCTCCAGCGATTATGTGGACGAGTACACCCCGGCCCTGTTGTGTCCGGTGCCGCGTTGGGATGCCCGGGAATCGCTGGATCTGGAAAGCACAGACCTGCCATTCCACGGTACCGACATCTGGAATGCCTACGAACTTTCCTGGCTGACCGAAAAGGGCAAGCCGGTGGTGGCCATGTGCGAGCTGCGTATTCCCTGCACCACGCCGAACATTGTCGAATCCAAGTCCCTCAAGCTGTACCTGAATTCCTTTGCCAATACCCGCTTTGCCAGCCGGGATGAAGTGCGCGCCTTGATTGAGAAGGATGTGGCCCAGATTGTGGGTGCCGGCATTGAGGTGTTGCTGTATTCCCTGGAAGACGCGGCAACGATGCCGTTGTGGGAAGACAAGGGCCAGTGCGTCGACAAGATCGATCTGAACTTCGAGCACTACAATTACAATCCGGACCTGTTGTTGTGCGACCAGGGCCCCGAGCAGACCGGGCAGCTATATTCCCATCTGCTGCGCAGCCACTGCCCGGTGACCAACCAGCCGGATTGGGCCACGGTGGTGGTGCGTTACACCGGCCGTGCCATCAGCCCGGCAAGTTTCCTGCGTTACGTGGTTTCCCTGCGTAATCACCAGGGCTTCCATGAACAGATCATCGAACAGATGTTTGTGGATCTGATGGCGCAATGTTCCCCGCGCCACCTGACGGTCTACGGTCGCTTTACCCGCCGTGGCGGCATCGACATTAATCCATTCCGTTCCAACAGTGAGCAGGCATTGCCAAATCGGAGAACTGTGCGGCAGTGATTTATGTGCAGCCTTGTTTATAATGCGGCCTGATATCCTCCGTCATTTAACAAGGAAAGCATCATGACTGATATGGAACAGACACAGGCCGATACAGAGCAGCAGGCAGGGCCCAGCAAGGAAGAGCGTAGCCAGGCCATGGCTTGCCACCTGTTGGCCCTGATTGGCTTCATTATCCCCTTCGGTAACCTGATCGGTCCGTTGGTGATGTGGATCGTCAAGAAGGACGAAAGCAGCTTTGTGGATGATCAGGGCAAGGAAGCGGTGAACTTCAATATCACCATGCTCATCGCCTTCTTTGTCAGCTTCCTGCTCACCTTCGTAGTGATCGGTGCCATCCTGATGCCGATCCTGGCGATCTTCTGGCTGGTGATTACCATCATCGCCGGCCTGAAAGCCAACGACGGTGTGGCCTACCGCTACCCGTTTACGCTGCGGTTGATTAACTGATAGCTGCAAGCCGCAAGCTACAAGCTAAAAACCGCGCCTCCAAGGTGCGGTTTTTTATTGCAAGGGCGTTGCAGCGCGAAGCCTGGAGGCACAGGCTTCGCGCAAATCTTTCTTCGTGTTGCAGCTTGAAGCTTGTAGCTTGTGCCTGTCTTCACGGTCCCAGCGGCCAGCCAAACCCGATCCACACTCCCAGCAACACCGACCACCCCACTAATAACGTCAGGCTGTACGGCAGCATCATGGCCATCAGTGTGCCGATGCCGGTGTCTGGCTGGTAACGGCGGGCGAAACCCAGTACCAGCACGAAGTAGGGCATCAGTGGGGTGATGATATTGGTACTGGAATCCCCCACTCGATAAGCCGCCTGGGTGGCTTCCGGATCAATGCCGATCAGCATCAGCATGGGTACGAAGATCGGCGCCAGGATCGACCATTTTGCCGAGGCGCTGCCGATCATCAGGTTAATGGATGCTGCCAACAGGACGAACAGAAGCAGCAGCGCCACCTTGGGAATCGACAGGCTGCCGAGCCAGGCGGCGCCTTCCACCGCCAGCAGCAGGCCCAGCTGGCTGTAGTTGAACCAGGCGACAAACTGCGCGGCAAAGAACATCAGCACCAGATAGCCGGCCATGGAGGCCATGGTGGTTTCCATGGCGGTGATAATGTCGCCGGCATTGCGGAACTGTCCGCTCACTCGTCCGTAAACGGCGCCACATATCCCGGCCACCAGTGCCACTATCACTACCAGGCCATGAATAAAGGGCGAGCCGAGTACGCTGCCCGTTTCCGGATGGCGCAGCGGGGCGCCGGCTGGAATCACCAGCAGGGCGATGGCGATCAATAGCGCCACCAGGCTCACCAGTGTCCAGCGTATCGCACTGGCATCGCTGGTCGGGGCTTCAACGGGCACCGCTTCGCCCGCTGCCTGCCCGACCAGACGGGGTTCAGTGAAGCGCAGTGTCACTGCACTGACTAATGCGGTGACGAGGAAGGTAGAGGCAATGATAAACCAGTAGTTGTCCGTTGCTTCCACGGTACGGGCAGGATCTACCAGCGCCACAGCCTCAGTTGTCAGGCCGGCCAGCGTGGCGTCTACCGGCCCCACCAGCAGGTTGGCACTGAAGCCGCCCGACACCGCCGCAAAGGCGGTGGCGATGCCCGCCAGAGGAGAGCGCCCGGCCAGCTGAAACACCAACCCCGCCAAGGGGATCAGCACCACATAACCTGCATCCACGGTCATGCTGGAGAGCACTCCGGCAAAGGCCACGGTAATCACCAGCATCTTGCCCGACGCCTTTTTCACCAGCCCGGCCAGGCTCACCGACAGCAAGCCGGATTGCTCAGCTACACCCAGACCGAGCATAGCCACCAGCACCACCCCCAGCGGGGCAAAACCGGTGAAGTTGCCGACCAGTGAAGTAAACAGATAGCGAATGCCATCTCCGTCCACCAGCGAGCGAACTGCCACGGTGTTATCAGTAATAGGGTGGGAGGTGGTTAGCCCAAGTCCCTGCAACAACGCTGTCAGGGGCAGCAGCAGCAAGCAGAGCCAGACGAATAACAATGTCGGATGCGGCAACCGATTGCCCAGCGCTTCCAGCCGGGCAAGAAAAGTGTGTCGGGCCATGGCGAGTCCTTGTGAAAAAAGCTTCAAGCAACAAGCCACAAGCTACAACGCGGGAAGAAGTTTGTCTTGTCGGGATCGCGGGCAGGTTAACGATGACCTGTGTTAATGCTGTAGGAGCGCCGCTTGAGGCGCGAACCGTGCGAAGCACGGAATCGACCGAAGAGAGATCAGGTATTTCCAGGGCTGACAGGTTTTTAAAGAATGATCTCCCTTCGGTCGCCTCGCTGCGCTCGGTTCGTCCCTCAAGTGGAACGCCTACAGCGTCACTGAAGGCAGGTTTGCGCTATTACCGCAGAGCTGACAGGAGGCAGGGAGTAAACCCGTTGTTCTCCTCAGTGAGCTCTGTGCCCTCTGTGGTAAATCCGCTTTTGAATTTGGGCTTTAAGCGTGCTGCATGTTGCGTGAAGCGTGCAGCGTTTATCAAAGCCACATCGCTGCGAGCCAGCCCGCTGCCATCAACGGCAGGTTGTAGTGAATAAACGTCGGAATCACCGTATCGCGAATATGATCGTGCTGGCCGTCGGCATTCAGGCCAGCGGTGGGGCCCAGGGTGGAATCGGATGCCGGGGAGCCGGCGTCGCCCAGGGCGGCAGCACTGCCGACCAGGGCGGCGGTGGCCAGTGGCGAAAAGCCCAATGCCATGCACAGCGGGACGTACAGGGTGGTGATGATCGGGATGGTGGAAAAGGATGAGCCGATGCCGAGTGTCACAAACAGGCCCAGTACCAGCAGCAGTGCTGCGGCAATCGGCGGGCTCTGCAAGCCGCTGGTGACGGCTTCCACCAATGCCGGCACCTGCCCGCCGGCCTGTACCACGGAGGCATAACCATTGGCGGCGATCATGATAAAGCCGATCAGCGACATCATTTTCACGCCCTGGGTAAAGGCATCCTGGGATTCCTTCCATGGCACCACGCCGCCAGCGGTGAACACCAGAAAGCCCACCAGGGCGCCGAGGATAATGGAATCGCTGTATAGCTGCAGGATCAGGGCTGCCGCCAGTGCCAGGCAGGCAACGATCACATTGCGGGTCGAGAGCGGGGCATGCTGCTCTTCTCCGGGTAGCTGCACAGGCTGGTAATCACGGGGGTTTCGGTAACGGATAAAGGCCAGTATCAATCCCACCACCATGCCGGCTGCCGGCAGCAGCATGGCCATGGGCAGCTCTGCCTTGTCGAGTGGCAGGCCGGCTTTTGCCATGCTCGGGCCCAGCTGGGTGTGCAGGAAGATGCTGCCAAACCCTACCGGCAGCACCATGTAAGGGGTGATCAGCCCAAACGTCAGCACACAGGCTGCCAGTCGGCGATCCAGACGTAGCTGGTGCATGACTTCCAGCAGTGGCGGCACCAGGATCGGAATAAAGGCGATATGAATGGGCACCAGGTTCTGGCTCATGATTGCCGCTACCAGCAATACGCTTAGCACCAGGGTGCGGATACGGCGCAGCTGTGCAGGCTCGGGCGTGCCGCCAAGTCGCACGATAATTCGTCCGGCCAGCCACTCGGTAATCCCGGAACGGGCAATGGCGACGGCGAACGCGCCGAGCAGCGCATAGCTCAACGCGATATTGGCACCGCCCCCCAGACCGTCGCTGAAGGCCGCCAGGGTGGCAGACAGGTCCAGACCACTGCCAATTCCCGCCACCAGCGCCGCACATAGAAGCGCCAGCACTACATTCATCCGCGCAAGGCTAAGCCCCATGAGCAACAGCACGGACCAGACAACGGGATTGAGCAGAGTGAGGGTCATGGGGCCTCCTGGGAGAATCGACCAGCCAGCCGGAGCTGGAGGAGGCGCAGTCTAGCAGGGACAGCGAGCGCTTCCTAACCCGTCAGATGAATGGTGCGGGGAAGCAATGCGGAGGCGAGTTTCGATCCACGAGTCACGAACAGCAAGTATTCGTGGTTTTCGGTCTTGGCGTGATACCTGTTGCGTGAAGCGTGAAGCGGCCTTTATCTATCCTCACGGCGCGACTCACCGTCAATGGTCACATGGCCATCGTTGCGGTCCACCGGCTGCTGGAACGGATTGCCACCGCCGGTACGGGTGTAACTGGTGTAGGTGAAGCCTCCGCCTTGCATGGTGGTGAAACTTTGCAGGGTGCCTTTCTCGATCACCTTGCGCGCCATTAGCCGGCGGGAAGTGGGCAGCAGCAGGGCGAAGCCCACCGCATCGGTGATGAAGCCCGGGGTAATCAGCAGGGCACCGCCGAGAAGCAGCATGATGCCTTCCACCATTTCCTGGCCTGGCATCTCCCCTTGCTGCATCTTCTGGTTGAGACGGATCCAGGTTTCCAGCCCCTGGCTGCGGAACAAGTAGCTGCCCAGCAGGGCGGTGGCCACGGTGGCGACGATGGTAATCGGCCAGCCGATCAGCCCGGCGACCTTGGCCAGTACCAGCACTTCCAATAGCGCAAAACCAAAGATGAAGAAGAAAATACGGCCAAAACTCATGAGCAGTCCTGTGGGGTAGGTATTTCGGAGATGGTGATGGTAAGACACCGATTCAAGTGCTGGGTTCAGTTGTACGCTGGATGCCCGACGTTTGATGGTAACAACCTGTGGGAGCGTGCCTGCACGCGAATGCCTCACCTGTGACAACCGACCTTTCGCGTGCAGGCACGCTCCCTCAGTGGGAATCGATAATCAAAGTGCTTTCAGCGTGGCGCTAAGCTGTTCGCGAAGCCATTGGTGGGCCGGGTCCTGATCCAGCGCCGGAGACCAGAGCTGGTAGATGGGCACCGGCGGCACGGCTACCGGGAAGGGCAGCACCTGAACCTGCAGGGCGCCGGCATATTGCTCGGCCAGCCGTCGCGGGGCGGTGGCAATCATGTCCGAGCCCGCGGTGGCGGCCAGCATGCTGACAAAATGGGTAACCCTGGCGCCGGTGCGCCGCTGCCACCCGGGGGAATCCAGAATCTGATCCAGTGGCAGGCGCCGGTTGCGGTCCGGCAGCACCACGTGCTCGGCCTTGAGGAACTGGGCCTTGCTGCAGCGCCCCTTGATCGTGGGGTGTCCCTGTCGGGCCACGACCATCAGCTCTTCATCCAGCAGGACTTCGCGCATGAGCCGGTCGTCATCAGGAATGAAGGCGTCCACAGCGATGTCTGCCCGGGCCTTGTGCAGGTCGTCGGCCATGGTGTCGCCGGAGGGCACGATCTCCAGTAACACATCCGGGGCCTGTTGCCGGATACGAGCCAGTAACGGTGGCAGGACCACCATTTCAAAGTAATCCACGCTGATGATGCGAAAATGCCGCTGGCTGGTGGCCGGGTCGAAGCGATTACCTGGATCCAGGGCTTCGCGCAGGGCATTGAGTTGCGGTGCCAGCTGCTCGTGCAGCTCGCGGGCCCGGGGCGTGGGCTCCATCCCCTGGCGGGTACGCACGAACAACTCGTCCGCAAAGGTATGCCGCAGGCGCTGCAGGGCGGCGCTGATGGCGGGTTGGCTCATGCCCAGTTGCTCTGCGGCGCGGGATAACTGGCCGGCGTCCATGATGGCCGCAAAGACCGGCAGCAGATTCAGGTCGATACTGCGTAAGTTCAGCTTCATGGATATTACTTATATCAAATATCAATTTGGAAAGATAATACGGCCTGTTTATGTTCGAAGGGTGCGCAGCAACAAAATAACAATATCTGGAGAGCAACAATGGACAAGCAACTCACCTTGCTGGTGACGGCGTTTATCGTCATCTCAGCTATCTGGGAAATCATCAGCGGGCGTACCCGCAACGGTCACAAGACCAACCAGGACTGGAAGGTCGCCTTCCTCGCTACTTTCATGATGATCGTGGTGCAGCGTCCGTTACTGCTGCTCGTGATCACCCTTGTCCTGAGTACCCTGTTTCCGGGTAGTGCAGGTTCTCTGGCCTGGCTGGAAGAGCAGTATTTCTGGCCGACGATCATCGCGTTCTTCTGTATCGAAGAATTCCTGCATGGCTCCTTCCATCTGTTCGCCCATAGTCGCCGGCCCAATAACAAGGTGCTGCAGTGGATTCAGGCGGTCTACAAGATGAGTCATCGTCCCCATCACCTTGCCGGTGGCCAGGACAACAAGGGGCAGCTGTCTGTCACCCAGACCTTCGTGAATGGCTGGGCCTGGTGGTTCATCATGCCGAACTTCATGTTCCAGCTGGTGTGTCTGTATCTGGGGCTGGTTGAAGTGTTCCTGTTCTCGAATGCTTTCAAGGGCCTGTGGGCCGCCCAGACCCATGTGAACTGGAACTGGGACCTGTACTTCCTGAATCACCGTTGGGCCTGGGTACGCAAGACCATGTGGTGTCTGGCGCATATCATCACCTTCCCGACCCAGCATCATCAGCACCACGCCCGTGGTCCGAACTCTGCCAAGAACGTGACTGCTACCCTGGCGATTTACGACTGGCTGATCTTCCGCACCCTGGCCATCGAAACCAGCAAGCCGGAGATCTATGGCTGGCGTCAGAACGATGACGAAGCCAACAGCGTGTTGAAGCGTTACTTCTACTGGGACATCCGTGACTTCATGCCCGGTGGTGCCGCCAAGGCCAAAGCCCGTGCCGCAGCAAAGGCCGCCAAAAAAGCCGAGAAGATGGAACAGAAAAAGGCCCCCGAAGCAGCCTGACCGAACACCCAAGTGTGTGCCAACGTCCACCTCGGGAGAGCGTGCGACATTCATGACCCCGCCGGGTAACCGGCGGGGTCTTTTTTGGCCGCTCTGCGGCCGCAACATGCTTCACGCAACAGGCAACACGCAAACCCGGGAAAACCACCTTGGCCAATCCGGACCCGTCCCTTTCCCGTTAATCCGTGATCAACCTTTTTGCGAAGCCGCTGTGGGAGCGTGCCTGCACGCGAATTACCCCAGGCCCTGGAGTCTCGGATTTCGCGTGCAAGCACGCTCCCACACAACAGCTCCACCGGTTTTGCCTCAAGCATGTTGCGTGAGGCGTGTTGCGTGCAGCGGCCGCGGAGCGGCAACAAAAGAGCCGCACCTTGCGGCGCGGCTCTTTTGTCGATCGTGTGGCACAGGCTTCAAACCGCGTTGCAGCTTGAAGCTTGTAGCTTGAGGCTGTTACGCCCCCAACAGCATCTGACCACACACACGCACAACGTTGCCGGTCAGACCCTGGGAGGCCGGGCTGGCGAAGAAGGCGATGGTTTCGGCCACGTCCACCGGCTGACCGCCCTGGCTCATGGCGTTCATGCGACGGCCCGCTTCACGGATAGTGAAGGGGATGGCTGCGGTCATCTGGGTTTCGATGAAGCCCGGTGCCACGGCATTGATGGTGATGCCCTTCTCGGCGTACTCGTCCTTGAAGGCGTCGATCATGCCGATCACGGCGGCCTTGGAGGCGCCGTAGTTGGTCTGGCCCAGGTTACCGGCGATACCGGCAATGGAGCTGATGGAGATGATGCTGCCGCCCTGGTTGATGGCGCCATCGGCCAGCAGTTTTTCATTGATGCGCAGCTGGCTGGCGATGTTGATGTCGATCACCATGTCCCAGAACTTCTCCGGCATGTTGCCGAGCATCTTGTCACGGGTGACACCTGCGTTGTGTACGATCACGTCGAAACCACCGATTTCCTTGCCCTTGGCGGCAATGGCGTCGGGTGCCTCGGGGGCGGTGATGTCCAGCTCCAGGGTGTCGCCACCGATCTGGGCCGCTACCTTGCTCAGGTCTTCCGCCATGGGCGGAATGTCCAGCACGGTCACGGTGGCGCCGTCACGGGCCAGCACTTCAGCGATGGCTGCGCCGATACCGCGGGAGCCACCGGTGACCAGGGCTTTCTTGCCGGCCAGCGGCTTGTCCCAGTCGAACTTGGCGGCCTTGAAGCCGGACTCGGTCACACGCACTACCTGGGCAGATACATAAGCTGACTTGGGGGACAGGAAGAAGTGCAGGGGAGAAGCCAGCTGGGCTTCGGCACCTTCATCCACATACACCAGCTGCACAGTGGCGCCTTTCTTGATTTCCTTGCCCACAGAACGGGTGAAACCTTCCAGCGCGCGCTGGGCAACACGGGTGGCGCCAGCCTGCTTTTCCGGGGTGCGGCCGATCACCACAACACGGGCGCATTTTTCCAGCTTGCGGATCACCGGGTGGAAGAACTCCCACAGGGCTTTCAGCTCGTCCGGGTTCTGGATGCCGGTGGCATCAAATACCAGACCCTTGAATTTGGCATCGTCTTCGCGGGTGGCGGTGTAGTTTTCCGCATCCACACCGGCCTTGCCGGCTTTCTTCTGCAGTTCGGTGGCGGTGCCGGTGTTGGCCAGCACGCTCAGCTTGGCTTCCGGTGCCGCTTTCAGGGTGGACAGAATGGTTTCCACACCGGTGGAGCCATTGGCGGCACCGACCAGAACGCGGCCCTTGATAAAGGAGGCCTGACCCGGCTGCCAGCGGTCCAGAATGACCGGAATAGGGAGATTGACTGCGCCAAACAGCGCCTTGCCCATGGGAGAATTCGCAATCGCCTGATAGGTATCGCTCATGATCCTGTCCTTCGCCATCGTGAGATGAATGTGTCTGGTTAACCTTATGCCAACCAGAACGGGTTTAAAGGGGTGCCAGAGAAAGTCGGTGAAAAATCAGTCTTCTTTCGTAGGGCCAAAAAACAAGCCCTGTCGCACACTGGCGCGTATTGAATCACTGCAATGTTGCCGGTGTATTGACCGGCCCCCGGGTTCAAACAGTCGTTTGAGCCAATGAGGCATGGACGCTGGGGAGTAGACTGCGCCCTAAGTAGTGAATACCCGTGGTCGCGCTGGCCACTGTCGCCACCTTCTGGTGGCTGCCCTGATTCTGTTAGAGGACATAGTTATGCTGGCAGGTAAAGCCGTACGCAAGGTTGCCATTATTGGCGGTAACCGTATTCCGTTTGCCCGTTCCAACACTGCCTACATTGATACCAGCAACCAGGAAATGCTGACTGCTGCCATCGATGGTCTGGTGGATCGTTTCAAGCTGCACGGTCAGAAGATCGATGAAGTGGCGGCCGGTGCGGTAATGAAGCACGCCCGTGACTTCAACCTGGTGCGCGAGTCCGTTCTGGGTTCCAAGCTGGCTCCGGAAACCCCGGCCTACGATCTGCAGCAGGCCTGTGGTACTGGTCTGGAAGCCGCTATCCTGGTCGCCAACAAGATCGCCCTTGGCCAGATCGACTGCGCCATCGCTGGCGGTGTGGATACCACCTCTGACGCTCCTCTGGGCGTGAACGAGGACGCCCGCAAGGTATTCATGGCGTTGAACCGTGCCAAGACCAACGGCGAGCGTGCCAAGCTGGGACTGAAGCTGCTGAACCCGAAATCCCTGATGCCCGATATCCCCAAGAACGGCGAGCCGCGCACCGGCCTGGCCATGGGTGACCACCAGGCCATCACTGCCAAAGAGTGGGCGATTCCCCGCGAAGAGCAGGACGAGCTGGCATGGAAATCCCACCAGAACCTGGCCAAGTCCTATGAAGACGGCTGGCAGGATGACCTGATCACCCCGTTCAAGGGCCTGACCCGCGACAACAACATGCGCGGTGATTCCACCCTGGAAAAACTGGCGACTCTGAAGCCCTGCTTCGGCGGCCCGGACGGCACCATGACCCCGGCCAACTCTACCCCTCTGACCGACGGTGCCTCAGCGGTACTGCTGGCGTCTGAAGAGTGGGCCAAAGAGCGTGGTCTGCCGGTACTGGCCTACATGACCCTGGGTGAAGCCGCTGCTGTGGATTTCATCGGCAAGAAAGAAGGTTTGCTGATGGCGCCGGCATACGGTGTGCCGAGCATGCTGGACAAGGCCGGCATCACCCTGCAGGACTTCGATTTCTACGAAATCCACGAAGCCTTCGCTTCCCAGGTTCTGTCTACCCTGAAGATGTGGGAAGACGAGAAGTTCTGTAAGGAAACCCTGGGCCGCAAAGAGGTTCTGGGCAGCATCGATCGCAGCAAGCTGAACGTGAAAGGCTCTTCCCTGGCAGCCGGTCACCCGTTCGCTGCCACCGGTGGCCGTATCATCGCCAACGCCGCCAAGCTGCTGAACGAAAAAGGCTCCGGCCGTGCACTGATCTCCGTGTGTGCTGCTGGTGGTCAGGGTGTGGTAGCGATTCTCGAGAAGTAATCGTTCCCCGCTCAAAAAAAACCGGCCTTCGAGGCCGGTTTTTTTTTGGCCGCTGCGCGGCCGCCGGATGCTGGATGCCTGATGCCCGACGCTGAAGAATCTGCCTTCGTCAGGCGTCAGGCGTCAGGCATCCAGCATCCGGCGTCATACATTCAATTCACCTGCGCGCTGGACAGCAGTACCCGAATCACGTCCTGTTGTTTGTTGACCCCCATCTTGGAATAGATGCTTTTCAGCTGGGAGCGCACTGTGTCCACGGACACGTTGTTCTGCTCGCAGATCTGGTTGGGGTTGAGGCCGTTGGTCAGGGCGATAGCCACTTGGGCTTCCTTTGGGGTCATGCCATACAGGGACTGGATCGCAGAGGCCGGCAGGTTCAGTGCGGAGTCCGGGTCTGACAGATAGAGTGCCACGCTGCCTGGTTGTTGCGGAACAATATTCTGCTCTGTAGCCAGGGGTGACAGGATCACATTCATGTTCATTTCCCGATCCGGGTGATGCACGCCAAGCGCTTCCGTTCTGGCCTTGATGTCCTGGCTGTCGACATTCCGTTGTTTGTTGATCAGGGTCTGCAGGCGGTGGTCCTCATCGGGGTAGTGGGCACTGGGCCTGCCATTTTTCAGGATGAGCCCGCCGTGGTTGGCCATAAGGGTTTCTGCCACCGGGTTCTGGTAGCTGACGCGTCCATCGGGACCAAGAATGATCAGACCCATCATGAAACGGGACAGCGCCTCATGCAGACTCTGTTGCCGGGTGCGAAGTCGGTGGAACTCACGGTGAATGCGCAGCGCACGATTGAAGTGGGGATACAGCAGGGTCAGGGTCTTGCAGTCCTGTTCAGAGAACGGGGGCGCAGAGAATGAACGATGCAGGCCAATGCCCACATGCCATTCTTCATCGTTGTAGATGTTGATGGCAGAAATGTAGCCAATGTCATTGGGTTTCAGAATCAAACGGTAATAAAACGGGTGGTCCTTGCGAACTCGCTCTGCCTCGGTGACTTGAGAGGCTTCGCCTACGGGCATGCGGCTCTGGATCTTGAACGTATGGTCGTATTTTCCCATGCCAAAGCGATAGGAGGTGCGTACCGCTGCGGGCAATCCGTAGGCGCCAATCATGCTGCGGGTATTGCTGGAGTGGTCTTCGATGAAAATCGCGCCTGACTTGGCCTGCATGAAACGGCTGCAAAGCTGTTCCATCACATGGTCCCAGTGATCCGGCTTGTAAGAGGCTTCATAGATTTCCCCCACGAAATCCAGCAAGGCTTCCATTGTGATGTTCCCCCTCAGAGTATCTGACGTACTGCCTTCACGTTGCGGGCAAACTGTAATCTGCAATTCCTATGCTTGTATCCCCCAAACAGGTGATGCCCCCCAATACGCTGACTATAGTGAGTCACGTTCATTATGCCAATTGCATCACATTCCGAATCCTGTCCGGTACCGTCAAGCGGATGGATGGCATCTGCTGCAGAAGGAACTTTCCGGCGCTGTGTCGTTCTCAGCCTTGAGTACCGGAATCACTGGAGATGACATGCCTGCCCTGAGAATAAATGCCCTGGTGCTGTTGTTCAGCCTGTTTTTCTGCTCGCCGTTGCTGGCTGCCCCCACGGCGCTGGATGCTCGATTGAGCGAATACCCGTATCCGTATGCCGTGAGTGAGTTTGAGCTTGATGAGCAACAGCAATCATTGAAAATGGCATACATGGACGTGCGGTCCGAGTCGGCCAATGGCGAGACCGTGCTGTTACTGCATGGCAAGAACTTCTCCGGTGCCTACTGGAAAGACACCATTGCGGCGTTGAGTGAATCCGGCTATCGGGTGGTGGTGCCCGACCAGATCGGTTTCGGCAAGTCCTCCAAGCCGCAAGCGTTTCAGTATTCCTTCCATACCCTGGCGGACCAGACCCGGCAGCTGCTGGATCACCTGAAGGTGGACAAGGTATCGGTGGTGGGGCACTCCATGGGCGGCATGCTGGCCACCCGTTTTGCCCTGATGTTTCCCGGGCGTACCGCGTCACTGGCGCTGGTGAACCCGATCGGTCTTGAAGACTGGCAGCAGAAAGGCGTGCCCTGGCAATCCGTGGATGACTGGTACAAGAGCGATCTTGGCAAGACCCCGGAACAGGTAAAGGCCTACATGACCACAAGCTATTTCGATGGCCAGTGGAAGCCGGCCTATGATCCGCTGCTGGAGTTGCAGCAGGGCTGGATCCGCGGTCCGGACTACCCGCGGATTGCCTGGAACTCGGCCCTGGCCTACGACATGATTTTCAGCCAGCCGGTGGTGCACGAGTTTGATCGCTTGGCCATGCCCACGCTGCTGATCATTGGCACCCGGGATCGTACCGCCCTGGGCCGCAACCGGGCGCCGGCCGGGCTGCGAGAAAAACTGGGCCAGTATGGCGAGCTGGGCGAACAGGCCGCCGCCCGCATCCCGAATGCGACGCTGGTGGAACTGGATGATATTGGTCATGTGCCGCAGTTCGAAGCGTTCGAGGATTACATTGAAGCACTGAAAGATTTTCTGGCGTCAACCACCCGCTAACCCGGCGCAGCGGGAGGCGCTCCGGGTCCTTGGCCCCGACCCGGCTGTAGGAGCCTGCCTGCAGGCGATCCGAGCCTGGGCGAGGTAATGAGTTTCGAGTCACGAGAAGCGAGTTGCGAAAAGCAAAATCTCAAATCTCGTGCCTGATTGTGGTCTTTTGATTCTCGAAACTCGGTACTCGAAACTCGCTTCTGGAATCCTTACCTCGCTGAGGCTCGGATCGCGAGCAGGCTCGCTCCTACGGTGGATTCTATCTAGCGGCTCCGTGATGCATCAGGCATCAGGCGCTGATATTTACCGGTACGCCACTCATGAATGCCTGGTTGCTGAGCTTCTCGTAGCTGCCGGGGCCGTTGGGCAACAAGGCATTGATGTTCACACCCGGGTAGCGGTTGGCCACGGTCATGCCCGGGGTTCTCTTGTTGCCCCAGCCGTGGGTCATGGCCACTACACCCGGGCGCAGGCTGTCATCGGCCCGCGCCAGCGCCTGCACTTCACCGTATTCGTTGCTGACCGTCAGGCTGTCACCATCTTCCAGACCCAGTGCCGCCATGTCTTCGGGGCTCATGTGCAGTGGGTTGTGATCATGCTTGCCGCGTTTCAGTTTCGGCACGTTCTGGTACCAGCTGTTGTGCATGTAGTTGGTACGCAGATTGATCAGCCGGAAGGCGGGGGCATCCTGTTTCAGTTCCTCGAACTGCGAGTTGGCCAGCGCCATGGCTTCGGCAAAAAGGGGTGGGCAGCAGTCCACCCGCTTGTCATCGGTTTGCAGGAAGTCGTCATAGAATCGGCCAATGGACTGGGTGTCCAGTACGGCGGTGCCGGAGGGCGAGGCCTTGAGTTTTTCCACATTGATCTCATGGCGCGACATCATGTGTTCGAGGCGGCCGAAGGGGTTGCCGGGCTGATCCAGCAGGGAGGCGGGCATGCCCATCTGCTGCAGCAGGCGCGACAGAATCCACCATTCTTCCTTGCGCTCCGCGGCAGGCGGCACCACCGCATCGGTGTATTGCACGTAGGGCTGGTACTGCATGCCCAGACCACAGATGTTGATATCCGGGCGCTCCAGCATGTCGGCGGAAGGCAGCAGGTAGTGAGCGTATTCGCCGGTGGCATTGCGGAACAGGTCGATGACCACCAGCAGGTCCAGTTTTTCCAGTGCTTCCCGCCAGCGCGCTTCGCCACCCACACTCAATAGCGGGTTACCGGCGATCACCACCAGCGCGCGAATCGGGTTGTCTTCATCGAGAATCATGTCCGGCAGCAGGTTGCCGGGCAGGGCGCCGCGGATATGACGCAGCTCTCCGTACGCGCTGGAGAAGAACACCTCATTGTTGCGAACGCGGCCTGCCTTGGCGGCGGGATAGAAGCCTTCGCTGTAGAAGTTGCCGCCCACCTTGTCCAGATTGCCGGTGACAAAGCTGAGCATTTGCAGCAGCCAGTAGCAGAGGGTGCCATGGCGGCCCATGTTGACGCCGGTGGACATGTGCACCGCAGCACGCTCGGCGCCACTGAATTCATCGGCCAACGCGCAGATCTGGTCTGCGGGCAGGCCCACGATGTCGGCGACAGCGTCGGCGGAGTAGGGGGCAATAAAGTCCCGCAGCTCCTGTACATGCTTGCCATGCTCACGCAGCACGTCTTCATCAAAGCGGCCCAGCGCATCGATCTCATGGAGCAGCGCAGCCATAAGATAGAGGTCGGTGTCCGGCAGGATCTGGATCACCTCGCCGGTTTTCGGGCTGGCCGATTCAATCTTGCGTGGGTTGATGTAATAGACGCTGGCGCCTCTCTGGCAGGCGGCGCGGATCTTCGCCATGGGATCGGCGATGGAGATAAAACTCATGTGCGAGACTTTCGGGTTCTCGCCAAAGATCAGCAGACAATCGGTGTGATCGAAATCCGGCAGCGGGTGCAGGGTGCTGGTGCCGAACACGGCCTCGCCGGCGGCGAACTTGTTGGCACAGTCCTGTGTGCCAGAGTTGAACAGTCGGCGACTGCCCAGGCTCATGAAAAACTCGCCAATAGCCTGGCTGCCAAGGGCATTGAAGGCGGTGGGATTGCCGATATAGCCGGCAATGGCGTCCGGTCCGTGCTGCTCAAGAATGCTTTTCAGCGCGCTGGCCACGTCACCGGTGGCACTATCCCAGTCCTGTGACTGCCATTGCCCTTCGCCGGGTTGCCTTGAGCCCTGACGCATCAATGGGGTGTTGAGGCGATCCGGGTCCTGGTGAATGGCCAGGTAGTTGACCCCCTTGTGGCAGGCGAACCCCTGGGTTACCGGGTGATCACGATCCGGTTGCAGTCGTTGCACCTGACCCTCTTCCACCTGTGCCACCAGTGCACAGGACGGTTCACAGACACGACAGAAAGTGGGGATCGATTTCATGGCGGCATCCTTGTTGTTGTGCTTTTTTCGAGATGGAGTGGTAAGGGCTGTTGCATCAGGCTTCAGGCGCGGGGCCTCAACGGCCTGATGTTCGAAGCATGAGACACAGCCAGCTCCACTCACCTCAGACTGCGATGAATTTTTATCAGGCTATCGGCAAGCCAGTGAGGGGAACATGACCAGAGCACTCAGGAGGGCGTTAATGACGGTGTATCAGTCGCTTTTGGCAGTGCAAAGGTTGGGGTACGCCTGACGCCTGACGGCAGTTACCAGTTACCCGATACGAGATGCGAACAGGGTTAACTCAGGGCCGCCATGATCAGCGCTACCGCCTGCTGGCTGACCGCTTCCATGTCTTCCTGATTCACATAGATGCCATCAATGGTCAGACGGCACAGCCCATGGATGGTCGCCCAGCTGGCCTGGGCCACCCGAAGCGGGTCGGTACCCTCTGGCAAACGTCCCTGAAGCAGGGCGCTGAGCCCCTCGGCGTAACGGCGGAAACTGCGGTAGGCGACTTCTTTCAGTTCCGGGGTGGGTTCGCCACTTTTCCACAAGGTGCGGCCGAACATCAGTTCGTACTGCTCCGGGTTCTCCGTCGCGAAGCGAAGGTATTCGATCACGAAGGCCTGAATATCGGGTGAGTTGCCGGCGGCTTCCAGTTGGCGCTGGATGATTTCATCCAGCTGGGCAAAGGCGCGGGTGGCCAGGGCACAGAGGAGGGCGTTCTTGTCCCTGAAGTGGTGATAAGGCGCGGTACGGGACACACCGGCGCGCTCCGCCAGTTTACGCAGTGACAGCCCTTCGACACCCTGTTCACTGAGCAGAGTGTTAGCTTCCTGCAGCAAGGTGTCATGCAGGTCTCCATGATGATAGCGGGCGTTCTGAGTCATGTGTGTCCTGTCTTTTCAGGCCTTTCGCGTGTTGCGTGCAGCGTGATGCATGCTGCGCCTCTTGAACAATCTTGACACCGTCAACATAACTCCCTAACTTGACGCTGTCCAGATACAATTTAGCCATCATTGGTGAACCCCCGGAGACACCGCCATGACAGCCAAGCACTATCCGCAACTGCTTTCGCCCCTGAAAGTCGGCCAGACCGAACTGAAGAACCGCGTGATCATGGGTTCCATGCATACCGGTCTGGAAGACCGCTTCTGGCAGTTCCCCAAGTTAGCGGCCTATTTTGCCGAGCGCGCCCGTGGCGGGGTTGGCCTGATGGTGACCGGGGGCTTCAACCCCAACAAGCAGGGCTGGTTCTATCCGTTCTCCAGCCTGTTCAACCGTCGTCTGGATGTGCGTAACCACCGTAAGGTCACCGATGCGGTGCATCAGGAAGGTGGCAAGATTGCCCTGCAGATCCTCCATGCCGGTCGTTACAGCTACCACCCGTTCTCCCGTTCTGCCTCTGCCCTGAAAAGCCCGATCAACCCTTTCAAGCCGAAGGCGTTGACCACCAAGGAAGTAGAGAAAACCGTCAAGGATTTCGCCCACACTGCCTGGCTGGCCAAGCAGGCCGGTTATGACGGTGTCGAGATCATGGGCTCCGAGGGTTACCTGATTAATCAGTTCACCGCCCCCTGCACCAACAAGCGCAAGGACAAGTATGGCGGCAGTGCCGAGAACCGTCGTCGTTTCCCGCTGGAGATAGTGCGTGAGATCCGGAATCGCTGTGGTGCAGACTTCATCGTCATGTTCCGCCTGTCAGTGATCGACTTGGTGCCGGATGGCTGCACCAAGGAAGAAGTGCTGGATCTGGCCCGCGAGCTGGAAGACGCGGGTGTGGACATCCTCAATTCCGGTATCGGCTGGCACGAAGCACGGGTACCCACCATCGTCACCTCTGTGCCCCGCGCGGCCTTTGTGGAAGCGACCCGCCAGGTCAAAGAGCACGTTTCCATTCCGGTGGTGGCGTCCAACCGTATCAATGACCCGGACGTGGCAGAAAAGATTCTGGTTGATGGTCAGGCCGATGCGGTTTCCATGGCGCGACCGATGCTGGCGGATGCGGAGTTTGTGAACAAGGCGGCGGCAGGCCGTGCCGACGAGATCAATACCTGTATCGCCTGTAACCAGGCCTGTCTGGATCACACCTTCTCCATGAAGCGGGCCTCCTGCCTGGTGAACCCGCGTGCCTGTCATGAAACGGAATTGCTGTACCTGAAAACCGCCAGTCCGAAGAAGGTGGCCGTGGTCGGTGCCGGCCCGGCGGGCCTGTCTTGCGCCACCGTTGCCGCCGAGCGCGGGCATGACGTCACCCTGTTTGATCAGGCCAGCGAGATTGGCGGCCAGTTCAATATGGCCAAGGTGATCCCCGGCAAGGAAGAGTTCCACAACACCATTCGCTATTTCAGCAAACGGATCGAGAACACCGGCGTGAAGCTGCAGCTCAACACCCGCGTGGAAGTGGCCGACCTGGAAAAGCAGGGGTTTGACGAAATCGTCATCGCCACCGGTGTGACCCCGCGTACCCCGGGCATTCCCGGTGTAGACCATGCCAAGGTGCTGTCCTATGTAGACGTACTGCGCGGTAACGCCGAAGTGGGCAAGAAGGTGGCGGTAATCGGCGCCGGCGGTATCGGCTTCGATGTCTGTGAATTCCTGGCCGAGGCCCCCCGTGACGGCGAACAACCGCTCCCTGAGTGGATGAAAGAGTGGGGCGTGGACATGGACACCGAGGCCCGCGGCGGCCTGGTAGAGCGTGAAGTAGAAGCCCCGGTACGGGAACTGACCCTGCTACAGCGCAAGACCACCTCCCTCGGCAAGGATCTCGGCAAGACCTCTGGCTGGGTACACCGCGCCACCCTCAAGGCTCGCAATGTGGACATGCTGGCCGGCTGCAGCTACGAGAAGATCGACGACGACGGCCTGCATATCAAGATCGGAGAGGAAACCCGGGTACTGGACGTGGACAACGTGATCCTCTGTGCTGGCCAGGAATCTCTGAAAGAGTTGTATCAGGAAGGAAAAGACAACTTCCACCTGATTGGTGGTGCCGAACTCGCGGCAGAGCTGGACGCCAAGAGGGCCATTCGTCAGGGGGCAGAAGTGGCTGCGAAGCTGTAAAAGGCAGCTGCCGCTTCCAGCTTTGAGCTATCAGGAACAAAAGAAAGCCCCGCGTTGCGGGGCTTTTTTTTAAAATTATTCAGAGGTGATTTGTACTGTGCTTATATGGCTTTCATCATACAAGCCATTAAAATTTAGTGCGTTTTTTTGGAGCTTTCTGATTTCTACATACTGGCTCTTTTGCAAGAAATGATAAAATTCCTTGAAATTATCGTTTGTAATCTTGTCCGGCCCACCCTTCACAAAAATGATCGCTCCGTCTGTCATAACATGTCTTTTCCAGCCTTTTGGGAGCTTGCTCATATAGTGATCATCCAACTGCGAAACATTTTTTTCACTGCCGAAGGTGCCAACGCTCGACGTGCCATCATCCCGGGTTGTATAGCCTAAGAGCTTTGATTGAGGCTCAGGATAAATCGCCCAATCAATATCGTTATGATCGGGAAGAGTTTGAGTGGAGAACTCGTCGCCATTCCCTGAAAAATGAATCGGTTTGCCATTGGAGTAAGCCTTCATATCAGACTCCACCTCCGCCATGTTCTTCATGATTTTCGCTCTTATTTCAGGGGGTAGATCGTCATAGGGAGCGGCATGGCTTGGCGATGTAAATATAGAGAGAGAAGCGAAAAAAATGAGAGTCCTGATCATGATTGTCCTTGAAGAAACGACTGTGAGAAAGATGTCATGCCAGCCCCTGCCCGAAAATTGATTAGGCTCTGTGCCGGTCTGATCGAGGGCAACACTAACCCTCAAAGGAAGGGGGGAGGCAATAGTAGAAAAGGATGGAATTCGTTGTTATGAGCCCTGCTTCAAAAAAAAATGTGCTATGGCAAATGGCTTACAAGAAAATCGCTTATGGCGCTTGTCGCGCACTACATGTGATGTTTCACTTCCCGCCCGGCGAAGGGGTTTGAGGCAAATTTATATAATTGTCTCAATAGGCGCTCGTGGCGTGGCTTCTCTTTGCTACGAATAAAGGACTAAAGATTGATCTATAAGGGAAGATTATGAGCATGAAGAGAAAACAGCTTGGCCAAGGCATGACCGAATACATCATCATCGTTGCCCTGATCGCGATCGCCGCCATCGGTGTTTACCGCTTGTTTGGTGACACGGTGCGGAACCAGACCGCGGGTATGGCCATGGAGTTGTCTGGTCAGGATGGTGGCACGGCGCAAGGCCGCGCCGCGACCCAGGCCTCTGCAGCAGAAACGGATGCCAACACCGCCCGTAATCTGAGCAACTACACCGGTAACAACTAATCACTGCACCCTTTCACCTGCCTCAAAGCTTGCTTTGAGGCGGGCTGTCAAAGACTACAAATATCCATGGAATGGATTATCTCTAACTGAGGAATGCTCAGGGAGTGAGCACAGTGCTGAATGGAAAGCGTCGACAGAAAGGCCAGATGATGGTCTACGTCACGGTCATGTTGCTCGTGATAGTAGGCGCTGTTTTCTACGTTTTTGATGGCTATACCATCAGTAGTGAAAAAACCCGGTTGCAGGGCACGGCTGATGCCGCGGCATACAGTGTCGCGGCTGTCGAAGCAAGAAATCTCAATTTCCAGGCGTACACAAACCGGGCCATGATCGCAAACCATGTGGCTGTTGCTCAGGCCACTACTCTGGTGAGTTGGTCGCGCTGGCTTGATCGGACTGCAGAGAATCTTTCCAGAGTAACCCAGTTGATACTTCCAGTGGGTGTTGTCACTACGATTATCTCCCAAGCGGCCAGCACCCTTAATGCCACGATAGAACAAGTCGCGAGGGTGGCGAACTCGGCCCTGGACAAGTTGATTCTGGCTATTTCTGCAAGCCAGCAGGTCATGCATGCCAATACCGTCATGATGGCAAGGCAGGCGTACTCGAACGTTGTTAAAGCGAATGATAACGAAGTCGATGCGGTTTACACCCTTACCTCACTGGATAGTTTCAGAAAAGCCCATTTTGATTTCAGCAAGCAATACAGCCCTGACAAGGCTTATGACGCTTGTGGAAGCTGGTCTTCTGGTGGTTGGACAAATACCGGTTCTGGATTCCTGGGGTGGGAGTGGAATCCTCCTGAGTGGACTGCTCCAGGAAGCGAGATTGATCGTCAATATAGTGATGAGTTTCGGAATATCTTGCTGAAAAGCCGGGACAGATTTACGACCAGAAGAAACCAATTAGCCGGGGTGATGAAAACCAAAGTCACTGTACCGCTTGTTTCACGGTTCTGGATGGAACGGGATGGTGGAACAGAACTGATCAGGAATACCGAAAACTGCGGACCTTATTTCAAGTGGTCCTCAGTGGATACGCTTTCGATGCATTATGCATTGGGGGAGTGGGATTGGGGCGTTTTTCAGGGTTATGACGACAAGGGCGAAATGCTACCGGTGGGCTGGGGAGCTGCGCAGAGCGGTAAAAATAGCAACGACAGGATTGATTACAGGGAAACCCATGGCGACAAGTCCTACTGGAAACGAAACGGTATGGCGTCAGGGTTGGCTCGATGGGAGTTTGGTCAGGAGCAACCTGTTACCTCATATGTGGGGATGCGTGATTTTCGCGCTCTGGCTGAGCCAGGGCTGCTGGATGAGGGACCAGGTTTGATTGTCGCTGTCACAAAGCCCGCGAGTGCGAAAGGGCTGCAAACTGCCACAGAGCTAACAGGAGCAAGTGGGTGTGCCGAACAGGCTAAACAAGATGACTTCATGGATGGGCGGATGGTCAGCATCGCCAAAAGCCGGGTTATTTTTCGTTATCCCCATGATCTCCATCCTCGATCAAGTGGCAGAAGAGAGTATGGAAGTCTCTATAGCCCGTATTGGCAGCCCGCATTGGATGATCTTACATCCGTAGAAAAGCTGGGAATAAGAGCAGAGCTTGGTGTCACTGGAAACAGCGCTGGTGCGGTAGGTGAGGCCTGCAAGAAAGCGGGAGGTCCCGACGGAGGCGGTGATGATGGCTCTAGCAACCAGGGTGATGGTTTGCCTGAATCTGGCAACGGTACAGGTAATGAGTCCCCTGATTCAGGTACTGAAGAAGAAAGCAATGGAGATGGCAACGAACAGCCACCGGTGTGTGATCTGAACGTTACCGTTTAGTAATACGGATAGTGATCGAATTGGCAGGATCAAGCATGACATCAACAAGAAAGGACATTATCAGAATTGTTGGCATCACCTGTTCTATTGGGCTGATTACGGCTTGTGGAGGGGGAGGAAGTGGTGGCAGTAGTAGTACTACCTCTGCCTCGTCGAATCCGGCAGACCAGGATGTCACGCCAAATGATCCGTTGCGTATGGTGAAAGCGGCTTCCTTTGTGGATGAAGACGCTGTAGCGATATTGGCACCAGGGTCAGTAATAGATGACACCATGTTGCCACTAACCCGTATGGCAACGAATTTGAATCTGGCACTTGGGGTAGACCTCACTGGGTCAGGAAGGGCTTCCTCCAGCTATTCGTGTGAGACAAGTGGAAGCTTCCAGGTGCTGGAGCAAAAGCTGGAGGCGACAAATTCTCCTTATAGCGGTGGCAACTTCGACATGATCTCATCAGTCTATAAAAGTTGCGTGGAGAGCACGGTAACCTCTGGCGGAAGTCCAGCAACTTTTAGTGGCTTTCGGAAAATTGGCTATCCCGTATCCGGACCCGGGAGCGGAGAATTTGCCAACGAAACCAGCTTTATTGGCTACGAGAAATCAGGAATCAGTCTTGATGAGCCCTTGTCAGCGAAAGGGGTACTGGGTGGAAATATTGATCAGTCAAGATACTTGAGTGCCCATATGCTTCTTGAAAGGGCGGATACTGGAACAGAAGCATATGGTGCTACTGGGGGGGGGACCAGTCAGTATTCAGTTGTAAGGATGTCGTCTAATTTTGAGGATAAGAAAACAGTCACTCTTACCCAGTTGGGTGATGAAGAAAATAATCTGTGGCTTGAATACGAACCACAAGGCGATAACCCGGTGGAAGAATCCCATATCGAGCGGTACGAAGGGATCTATGGAATGGAGTTCCTTGCTTTTCAGGGCGGTCAGGTACCAGCAAGTTGCCCACAAGGGCACTTCGAAGTGAAGACCGTATCAGACCTGTATGTCGGCAAGGAAGATGAAGACCCCAAGTATTCAGACGACAGCTACCGGATCAGTAGTGGCTCCCTGCAGATGAAGGACGAAAGCGGTAAGACTGCCACGGTTGTCTATAACGGCGCAGCGGAAACCATCACCATTTCACTCGATAGTGGCACCCCAAAGGTTTATACCCTCCAGCAGGTAGAAGATCTGCGATCTAATCGCTGCTACAAGCCCGCATTGGGCTTCTAGTCTGGCAATCGTCTGCCTAATTCAGTCATCAGGGAACAAAAAAGGAATAGCAATGCACCAGGGATATAGGTGGTTGGCTGTCTGGATATTCATTGTCGCCATACCAGCAACAGGGCTGGCAAATGATATGGCAGCCCCTGCCGGAATATGGACGGAGACTGCACAGCAGGAAAATATTCTGGTGGGTAACGACGGCAACACACGGTTCATGATCATCTATGACCCGAACTGTCCCTACAGTGCTATTCATTACACCAGACTGAAGAAACTCATCCCGGAGTTCTCTGCCCGATGGGTCGCGGTTTCCTATTACAAGAACAACAGCAATGCCAGAACCCGGGCCATTATTGAAGCGGATGATCCGGCGGAAGCTTTGGACAAAAACTTCTCCTCCTACGACTACGAGCATCAGCAGGGAGCGTGGCCGATAGCTGAGCAGAATGACGTGATCACTGTGAACCAGAAAGAGTTCAAGGCCCGTTGGCAGTCATGGGCCGGAGCAACGCCGATAACGCTGGTTCGTAGCAAGGGCGGAACCACAAGAATGTTCTTTGGTGCAGTGCATAACCAGGACAAGCAGGAAGCCTTCCTGGAATTCGTGGATAACAACCTGAAATAAACCGTGGAAAAAGGAATTTCCGTGAAAAAGGTTGCTGTAAATCAGCACAGCGCAGGGATGCGTGATAATGCCGTTACAGAGTCATTATGGTGGAGCGCCGTTCTGCTTTTGAGTCTGTGCTTGCCATCAATGGGGCTCTCCCTCGAGCAATGCGAAGATCCGGGTGTGTGTTTTGCAACGGAAGCCGCGAAACAGGCCTGGGCAGACCAGAATCAGTGTGGTTTTGGCGATGATGCGGACGGACTTGGCAATGATCTGACCGAAGACGGCACAGACGGGCCGGGTAATGGCAGCCCAAGAACCTGTTCTGCGCCAGATAATTCACTTTTCCCGGGCGCCAACCAGAATGACTCTTTCTTCAATTCAAGTACGGTTCAGGCCTCAGGCAGTACCCTGGAGATCGCCCCACGTAATGGATTGTCTGATGCGGGTGCGTCGGTTCAGACCGGAATCAGTGCAACCCATGTAGGCAATCCGATCCATGTGGTCACCGGTAATAAATATCAGGCAGAAAAGGATATCGATCTGCCGGGGCTCAATTTTGTTCGCCACTACAACAGCTTGTCCACGTTTCGTGGCCCCTTCGGTAACAACTGGCGCCATGGCTTTGATGTCCGTTTTGTCGATCGTGGCAACAAGGTCTATCTGTGGCAGGCCGATGGTCGCCGTATCGATTTTTCGCTGACGGGATACGGCGAAGATGCAGAACGCCATATGGCACCGGTACAGCATGGCGACGGCGAGCTGGTTATCAGCGGTGAGCAGTATCTCTGGCGCTGGGAGAATGGCACAGAGTTGTTGCTGTTGGACAAGAAGGGGGGGCGACTTGCGAAAGTCACCAACACCTCGGGTCCCGAACTCCTGCTGGAATATGACCCTCAGTGGCGCTTGACGGGAGTCAGGGAACAAATAAAAGCGCATCACAACAGTGATCAGCGTGCGAAACAGACCAGCAAAGATCTGGATTCCTATACCCGTAACGAGGTCATCCGGCAGATTGCTTTTTCCTACAATGATAATGGCAAGCTGGCTGAGGTTAAGGTTGTGGGTGGGCAACATGTCTACTATGACTATGACAGTAGTGGTCGTCTTAACCGGGTTCGTTATGACGATGGCGCAGAACGCCTCTATCACTACGAGAATGATGCCTTTCCTTATCACCTGACCGGGATAAGCAGTGGCTTTGGCGAGTCAGATGCTGTGGCAAGTGGCAACAAAGGCAAGACAACTCGCATTTCCACCTGGGCCTACGATGAAAAGGGGCGGGCAATCTCGTCAGCTCGCCAGGGGCGTGCCCGCCAGAATGTCACACTTGAATATGGTGATGGTGAAACCCTGGTCACCGATCAGGATGGCATGACCAGCCGTTACGTCACTTCGATGATCGGTGGTGTGCCGCATGTCACCAAAGTGGCTGGGCCTGGATGTGGCCCCTGCCAGCGGGGAGATAATGAATATCTTTACCGTGGCGGTTTTCAGCTGGTCACCGATACCACTGAGAGCGACGTGCTGTCCACCCAGGGTGATCGGAGTCGCATTGAAAGGGACAGTGTTAACCCGGACGGAAAGCATGTCCTGGAGATCACCCGCAACAAGCAGGGGCTTCCTGTCACCGTGACGGAGACAGGCTGGTCTCCTGTCGAAATCGGGAAATACCACGAAATAGCGCGTACTACGCAATATAAGTGGGATATGGGGCGCTTGGTGGAGCGTGATGGGCCACTGGAAAATGGACCGAAAGGCACACCTGAAGATTCCGACATCACCCAGTATCACTACAACGACAAAGGGTGGCTGATACGAAAGACCCTTCCCAAGGGGCTAACGGAGTCATTCGAGTACGACCAGGCCGGCAGGGTCATCACGTCAAGAAAGAAAGACGGGATTGTATCCACCATGGAGTATGACGTGCGTGGGCGTCTGGCCAGCCTGAGTCGTGCCGGGCAGACCATCACACTCACCTACGATTATCAGGGAAAAATCGACACGATCAAGAACCTTCTCGGTCAGTCGTTCCTGCTCGAGCATGATGTATCCGGTGATCTTGTTGCGATTACGGATCAGGAAGGTCAAAGGATAACCTGGGAGTATGGCCTCGATGGCAGGGTAAATCAGAAAAGCATCTTTGATGCTGATGGGACACTGTCCCTGAATAAGTCGACTGATAAGAAAGATCTGGCAGAGCTGTTTACCAATGATTATAGGTCAGAAATAGTTCAAAACCGTAATAACAAAATAAGCATTAGATTTGATTCGCAGGGGAGAATTACATCATATCACTATGATGATTTTGGCCGCCTAATCAGAACACGCAGTCCTGTCACGGGTACAACAAGTTACCGTTATGATGTAACAGATAATCGAACCATGACCCGTTACAGTGATGGTTCTGAGATACAGAAAAAATATGATGTGGCCGGAAGGTTAATCAGGCGCTCCAGCGAATCAGAAGTGGTTGAGCTTGAGTGGGACGACAATGGCCGCTTGTCACTTGTGCGCCATGAAACAGATGGTCATGCCATATATACAGAGTCATTCCGTTACAACAGTATTGGCAAGCTGTCTTTGCACAAGCGAATCTTTGATGATGCCGAATTTGAAACGGGCTATCAGTACGACCGTTTCGGGCGCCTTGAAATCAAGATGTTACCAGGTGGGGAGGTCTTACAATACCGATACCATGATGGAAATCACCCTAAAGCCGGGTCTTTGTCTGCTGTTGAGAGAAAGGGGACATTCGGCAACAAGTCTCTGATTACCGGTATCAACCGGGCAGGGGAGGCGATCAATGATAGAGAATTCGAATATTTCAATGAGTTGAGTCAGAGAAGCGCAATCGATATTGATGGAAATGTCACGTTTGCGGGTGGAGAAAAGGTAGCCTTCAGCAATATTAACTGGCGAAAAGGCAAATCAGGGGTTCAATTCAACTCTGCTGTTTCAGTTCAAGCATCCCTGAATACGGAGGAAATTGGGACTGACCCTTCACCAAACAGCACTCTCTCGATCGTCCCATTTAGCAATCCCGTCTATGAAAAAACCTACAATCCGGACGTTGAATATCACTATCCAGCTGAAACAACTCCACATGATGAACGAGGGTTCCTGCGCAAGTCACTGGAAATGATAGGGCTTGTCAGTAACTTTACTGCTCCAGACGGTGATGGTCCGGAGGGGCAGCCGGTAAATTGGAGCTCTGCGAATTATAATCAACGCGGTGAATTGATTAATGATGGACGCCATCACTATCAAAGGGATGTTTTTGGTCGGTTGATTGCTGTCTACAAGGAAGAGAGCAGTGGTGCTCGGGCCCTGGTGGCCAACTACAAATACAATTTTTTTGGGGAACGCATATCCAAAACCGTCTATGCAAATCCTGAAGATAATCATTTTGATCAAAATAGTGGCGTGACAACACTATTTCTATATGACGGGAATAAGTTGGTTGCTGAAGCCACAAAAACCGGAATACAGCGGCAATTCCTCTATCTTGGAAACAGGCCTGTCCTGATGAACCAAGGAAATGAATATTATCCGATTCATACGGATCATCGATATGCCCCCCTTGCTGTAACGGATAAAAAACAAAGGGTTATCTGGCAAGCAGGAGTGGGTGACAACGGGGCCAGTCATACCCGGGAAGGGGCTTGGTTGGCTATGCCATTGCGTGGATCTAATCAGTATCACGATGCTGAGACAGGTTTACATTATAACACTCACCGATATCTGGATCCGGCGATAGGCCGCTATTTAAGTCCCGACCCGAAGGGGTTGGAAGTAGGTCTTGATCTCCATCTGTTTGCTCTTGGACAGCCGCACCGTTTCGTCGATTTGGATGGTCGAGCTCCTGCTGTAGGTCAGCGGAATTCGCTCCGGGAAGATAGCATGCCATATGGCCTGGTTAAGCCTGCAGAACAGGTCGGAACTAATTATTCAACACAGGATCTATGGGCTGCAAGTAACGTTCAGTCCACAAGCGGTGGTGTTGTCCTTGATGCTATTGGTCAGCTCTTGATGCCAAACTCACAAAACTGGAAAGAAGAGGCGTTGATATACGCGGCTTATGGGAATTACGAGCCAAGGTGCGCAGATGATGTGTTAGGCCCAGATAAAATTGATGCCTCGTATTGGTCTGATGATTTAAAAGCGTATGAGTTTTTGGTTTTAAAAAATAGCATTGATGCTGTAATCAGACTGACGGCTGCTTCAAAAAGTGGAGAGGCTACTGTCAGCATAATGGAAGAGTTGGGTGAAGCTGCGGTTGACGCCCTAAAGCTACATAAAGGAGCTGAGACGGTTATTAAAATAGGTGCGTTGGCTCAAAAAGGAGCAAATCATCTATTCATGGAGTTCACGATTAAAATGCTTATTGAGCAAGACCCCTTCGGAAATATAGAGAGGATAGTGAAGGGTGTTTTTTCTGATTATGGGATTAGCACCTTGGATCAGGCAATTAAAATTGAAAATTTGGATCTTGATTTCTCGATGGTATATGAGATTTTGGGAGTGATACAAGGTGAGCTAACTCAAGAAGCTCTTGCATTACAGGACGGTTATTATCGCAGTTATAGAGAAAGATTTGAAAGAGTGGAGGAGGCCACTATGAGGCTGCATTCAGAGGGAAAGGATGCGGCTAAGGAAAGTCTATCAGAACTCTATGCGACGGAAACTATCTATTATCTTGAAAAGATAAGAGAACTTGAGATTATCGCCAATGGAAAAGTCATTCCAGCTAGAAGAGTTGCTGATCAAGCTATTAGAGATTACGACGATTACAACAAAGATAGTATTGAAAGTGGGGGGTATGACCCTGAAGTTCTCGAGCTTGTTGTGGCAAGGATGGATGAAGCAATTAATGTATCCGGAGATACGGAAAGGAATGCGAAGTACGCGTCGTCTGTAGAAACTAAAGCAACTGCCCTTTTGGAGAAAGAAGGGGTTGTGTTTTCAAATAATGATCCAGTTAGTATTCAGTTCGATGAGTGGCTCCCTATGACTGATCGACAAATTATAAGGAATGAAATGAAAGCTCATTACCTCGATCTTGTCGGATTAATTTATGGTAGTTCAGCGTTGTTGATTTTTGAGGGTGAGGAGTGATGAGATACCTGTCATTGTGTGTTGTGTTGATAATTATGGTCGGGTGCTCATCTGATAAAAGTTATGAGGATCCAGATGGGTGGTGCCTTCAAGGAGAGCTGATAAAGATGGCGTTATCTGATAGGTACGGTTCAAATATTGCTGGCCCAGGCAGTGATGACTCTATAAAAATTGCTGTTTCAGAGGAGTGTTTGGATTCTGATACTTCTCCTGATCCGTTTACTAACCCATATAGAAACCCTAAAGCGTTGAATATGAAGTTTTGTCTCCCTGCAGTGGAGGGATGTAATGGAGGAATTAACACCTATATGAGTATTTATGTCGACAAAAGAGATGTGAATGTAAAAAGCTGGATTTCAATAGCGAGTTCGGAAACCCCGTTTGAAGATCGTGAGAGTGTAAAGGTTTTTACAGAGAAAAAAACTCGAAGTGACGGTACGATTAGGGAGAAAACATATTTTGTTGATAACGATGAGGGTTTCGTATCTGTCTGTTCCGGGGCTCCCTTAAAGACCAGTGAGTGTCTTCTTGTGGGTTTTAATGAATATTATCATATCTCTTATCAAATGACCGTTCATGGTAGCACGAGTCTTAAATGGAATGAGGTTCATGCGAAAGTTTTGAGTTATATAGATAATGCTTTGGCCCGTGCAAAGGGTTTTGATTAGTGTCAGATGCTGACTTTTGTTCAGTTGTCAGAGTCTTTTTTTATTATTGAAAACGGCGGTCTCTTAGGTGCTGAATTTATAATAAATTAGGGTGAAGGTATTTAAATTATCTATATTTTGGGCGTGGCTTTTTGCTGCTACCCCTATTTTTGTTCTTAAATTTTAACATGACTGTCGAGCTCTCAAGGATGAGAAAAAGTTATCAGTTATCACGAAAGGCCCAAGGGCAGTCCCTTGTAGGTTTTCTGGTGGCAACCATTTTTGTTCTCGTCCCTGCTTTTATCGGGGTCTCTTACCTCGCCAAGGCAGGCGAGTTGCGCCACAAGACCTATGAAGCCGCGCGCTATAGCGCTTGGGAGAAAGTCGCCTGGCCAGGTGGGGGATCCGGTCATAGCAAGAGCGATCAACAGCTGGCATGGGAATCCCGTTACCGGGTCATGGGCAAACCGGATCATGTATTTAACAGCCGGACGGATCACCAGGCACCGGGCTCCGCCGATCAGGCAAAACTCGATCCCATGTTGTATAGCGCTTATTTGAAGAAGCCCGGATACAACACTGTAGCGAAAGGTGCCAATACATCTTCCACCGGTGCAGCCGTAACATCCAGCACTCTGAAGGCAGATCTGGGTGGGATTCTTGGTTCAGGTGGAATGAGACTGGTGGTGCAAGGCTTGGATCTGGATACCACTGGTTATCGCAAGGCTGCTGTCGCGATGCCCCTTGAAGATCCGGATCAGGACTGGATTCCAGCCAGTAATCTTTCCATGAAGCACCATTACGTTTTGCTTGATAACGCATGGAATGCCGCTAGCCCTGTTCAGGCAAAATCCCGTGTAAAGAACATTGTTCCCACTGATCTGTTGGATAACGGGGTTATCAGGACAGGCCTAAACCTTGTTGGTTTCCTCTTTCCTGAAATCAGAAGTGACAATCTTGAGTTTGGCAAGGTGGATGTTGAAGTGGCGCCATGCCAGCGATTATCCACTTATTCAGGTTCTACAACCCCTTCTGCCTGTCGTTGAGTGACATCATGACACTAGTGAATCGATTTCTTGTTTGTGCTGGCCTGCTGCTTTCCAGTATTACACATGCTTCAGGGTGGCCAGATGTTCCCGTGCCTGAGAGCGTCAGCGTGACCCAGGTTTCTGAGGACATGGTCTTCAATGGCGTGCCCATGAAGATATTCAGTTTTGAATACCTTCCTGGCAGACAAAAGCTGCTTGATTTCTATCGGAATACTTGGCGCGAGGAAGAGATCGAGTTCAAAGAGCATGAGCAGGGGCAGTGGGTGATCCTGAGTGCCCCTCACGACAAGTTCTACGTCACGGTTCAGGTTTCCCAGCTGGGAAACACCGGTTATGCGCAGATTGGTATCAGCAACTGGGGTGCCGTCAGCAAGAAAACCCCTGACCCTGGAACAGGCTTCCCGCGGCTGCCTGACTCGCTGGTGGTGAATGATATCAGTGCCACTGATTCAGGTCGTCGATCCCGCACATTGCTGGTCGAGAACGGCCATTCCATTGCCAGTAACTATCGCTACTACATGGGGCATTACCAGCGTCAGCACTGGAATGTGGTCAGGAGCAATCTTGATGTCAAGAAAGGCGCTGCTGCTCTCACAGTCGCCAGGGATGACCGTGAAATGGAGATTGTCCTCACTCAACAGGGTAGCAAGTCTCACATATTTGCCGTCGAGATTATTCATTAATCATGGAAGAAACGATGAGTCACAGTGTTACGAGAACTACGTCGGGTCTGAAACGGCATCAGCGCGGGCAGGCCTATGTGGAGTATATCGTCGCCACAGTCTTTTTGATCGCCGCGCTGTATGCACCGGTGTTCAACGGTGAAAGTGCAATGACTTTGCTGATCGCCGCCTTCCAGGCGAATCAGGAATCCTATGTATGGGCCATGTCGGTGCCGGATTGAAACTGAGTTTCTCGATTAGTTAGCCATTATAAATAGCAGGGTATTTCAAATGAAAAAGTACGCCGCTCTCATCATGCTGGTGGTTGCAGTGGGGCTTTCCGCTCTCGCCGGTTGGTTGGGATTCAGCTACCTGGAGCAGCGTGAAACCGCGTTGAGGCAGGAATTAAACCAGATGGAGCAGCCCGTCACCGTGGTGGTCGCCAAGTCGGATTTGTACCCGGGTGACGTTATTGGTTCCCACAACATGGCGGTGATGGATATGCCAGGCCAGTATCTGCCGTCCGGTGTCATTGTAGTGGATGCCTTTGGCGCCGTTGAAGGACTCCGCTTGAAGGTGCCCATGCGGTCTGGATCCCCCCTTATTCAGGCTTTTGTCGCGGGTGCTCCGGGCTCTGGCAGCTTTGCCGAGTTGCTGAGGCCTGGAGAGCGAGCGGTCACCCTGGAAGCCGACCCCCTGAAATCCATCGAAGGGATGATCAATTCTGGCGACAGCGTGGATCTTGTGTTGCTGCTCGATAGTGAAGAGTCCGATGTCTCGGACAGCCCTCCGATCATCAACTTGCTCGATAACGCCACGGTTCTGGCCACCGGGGTGCGTACTCTTGCGGACGTGGGGCAGCAGGGCGACGGCACACTCTATAACTCGATCACTCTCGGTATTCCTGTGGACAAGATCCAGTCGGTACTCACGGCTGAGGAAAAAGGAGAGGTCTTCTTTCTTCTGAGACATCCCGATGATACCGGCGTCGCCCGCTTCGGTGATGAGCTGGGTAACGGTAATGGGGTGGAGATTATTGCTGGCGGGCGCTCCAACGGCGGAGTTCTGAGTTCCAGCAGCCAGGTCATTTCCCGGCAGGAAGAGGGTGTCTGGCAGGAACAGGCAGCTGAAAGTGGTCGTGTATACAGCCTTGCGCGGCATCAGTGGGATGACGACGCGCAAAGCTCGAATTAAATGGTGGATGGATTCTTCATGGATGTAATAACCAGGTGTTTTCCGGTGCAAAAGGTATTGCTCTTTCTGTCACTGGTTTTTGGGGTGTTGACACCGGGGCTGTCACAAGCGGCTAACTGGAATGTGGATTTGTTTGCCGGCCAGGCCAGAACGTTCACTCTGGGGACGGTGACCCGCGTTGCGGTGGGTAATCCCGATGTCGTCAACTACAAGGTACTGGATGACGGTAATCTGCTGTTGATCGGGGTCCAGCCCGGTATTTCTACGGTATCGGTGTGGAAGGAGGCGGATCGGCAGGTTTCTCTTGAGGTATCTGTGACCCCGCTGCCGGTGGATCGTCAGATGAAGGTGGCTGAGCAGCTGGCCAGCCATGTGGATGGCCTTACCGTCGAGAAAATGGGCCAGAACCTGGTTTTCAAGGGCCGGGTTTCCAGCGATTTTACCCAAACCATCAACCGTATTATTGGTCAGCTCCCGGGAGCGATTAACCTGGTACGTGACGACGGTTTTGAAAAGGCAGAACTGGTTCGTCTGGATGTCAAAATTGTTGAGATCAAACGCCAGGATATCCAGAAGCTGGGAGTCAGGTGGGACAACGAGATTGCTGGTCCAGCCTATGGCGTCCATGCGCCGGTGACTACCAATCCGGTGTTTGGTGTAATCAGTCCGGCACAAAATGGCCTGCCCGGCGAAATTCGCAATGCCCTGCAAAATGCCAACTATCCGGTGAACAGCTATGACACCCTGCAGTATTTTGGGGTCACCACAGGCATCACTTCCACCATTGATGCCATGGCAGAGGCAGGCAATGCACGGATCCTTACCGCGCCGAGACTGATTGCCCGTAGTGGTGCGACTGCAGAATTTCAAGCTGGTGGTGAATTCCCCATCCCGGTGATTAACCAGGATGGTTTCACCAATGTGGATTTTCGTGATTACGGTGTTCTGCTGAATATCGCGCCAGTGGTGCAGGGTGAAGACATCATGATTTCCCTTGCGGCTGAGGTCAGCAATATTGACCCTGCCGTCCAGGTAAACGGTATCCCCGGTCTTCTTAATCGCAGTACCGCCACCACCATCAATCTCAAGAATCACGATTCGTTGGTCGTCTCTGGCCTGATTTCCAATGTCAGCTCATCCCAGACCCAGAAAGTGCCTTTCCTTGGTGATATTCCGATCCTGGGCAGATTGTTCAGCAGCAAGGATGACCGAGTGGAAGAAGCAGAGGTGCTGATCATGGTGACTCCACACATTGTTCAGGTTGAAGATGACGACAATCAGGCCCTGGTGAGTAAGGTTCAGAGCTATGTCGAGGAAGTCAAACTCGATACTGAACTCGACACCCTGCTGCTGGAGTAGATCATGCTGTATGTCCTGGTCAAAACCCGCAAGGGAACCCTGGTTGGCAGTTATCGCAGTGACAGCCCCCAGCATGTGTTGGGTCGCAGTGACGCCAGTCTGGTCCCCATGGTGGGACGCAAGATTGGTCCTGACCATGCCTTGCTTGAAATTCGTGAAGGCGGGGTCTTCATCGTAGACAAGGGCCACAAGGCGGGCACCTATGTCAACGACGCCAGAGTGACCGAGTATGGGCCTTTAAAACGCGAGGATACGATCTCCATTGGCGATTATCGCCTGCAGTGCCATGCGGAGGGGCTTGAGGTTGCCAGCAGCAGTAGCAGCGCGGGAGACAGCGTGCCTGTGCTTCATGATGCGGATATCAGTACGGCTGGCAGTGCCCAGGCACAAAGAATGGCGTTCTGGCGTGCCACGATCCGTCGTTCTCTGGTCACCTACATGGACCTGCGCCGTATCAATGTGGCGGAGATGGATGACAGTGCCTTGCGGGTACTGACTTCCGAAGCCGTCGATAGAATCATTCAGGATCAGGCGGATCTGGACGCCGACATCGACAGGGAAGAGCTGGCCCGCCAGGTACTGGCAGAAGCGGTGGGGCTCGGGCCGCTGGAGCCGCTGATTGCGGACGAGACGATTTCCGAAATCATGGTCAATTCCCGGGATGAGATTTTCTACGAGAAGTCCGGGGTATTACAGAAATCCGAGGTAACCTTTACTGACGATTCTGCCGTGATCTCGGCCATTGAGAGGATCGTTTCGCCACTGGGGCGGCGCATTGATGAAAGCTCTCCTATGGTGGATGCGCGACTCAAGGATGGTTCCCGTGTGAATGCGGTGATTCCTCCGCTGGCACTGAAAGGGCCGAATATCACGATTCGTAAGTTCATGAAGGAACGGCTCACGTCCGATCACTTGCTGCGTTTTGGCTCCATGGACGAAAAGATGGTGGCGTTCCTGGAACTGGCGGTAGAGCAGAAGAAGAACATTCTGATTTCCGGGGGGACAGGTTCCGGTAAAACCACCTTGCTGAACGTGCTGTCCAATTTCATTCCCGACGGGGAGCGCATCATCACCGTGGAAGATGCGGCCGAACTCAAGCTCTATCAGCCCAACCTGATTTCCCTTGAGGCGCGGCCATCGAACCAGGAAGGTAAGGGGGAGGTCACCATCCGTGACCTGGTGAAGAACTGTCTGCGTATGCGCCCTGACCGCATCGTGGTCGGTGAGTGTCGAGGTGGCGAGGCTCTGGACATGCTTCAGGCAATGAACACCGGCCATGATGGCTCTCTCACCACCATCCATGCCAATACCCCCCGTGACTGCCTGTCGCGGATTGAAGTGCTGGTACTGATGTCCGGCATGGAGCTGCCGGTGCAGGCCATCCGTGAACAGATTTCGTCTGCCATCGACATTATTGTTCAGCAGACCCGTTTCTCCTGTGGTTCCAGAAAGGTCACCAGCATTACTGAAGTCAACGGGATCGAAGCGGGGGTGATTCAACTCTCCGAAATCTTCCGTTTTGCCCACTCTGGCTATGGCGCCGACGGCAAGGTGAGTGGTGAGTTCGTTTCTACCGGGAATGTGCCGGACTTCATCGAAGGGCTGCGACAGCGCAATGTGAAGATAGACATGCGCCTGTTCAATAACGTTCAGCAACCTCAGGATCTTGGCCATGGATTCTAGTCTGGCGGTTGTTCTGGTTCTGCTCTGTATCAGTGTGTTCGCACTGTCGCTTGTGACGTACAAGATCTTCACCACGGCACTGCACAAGTATCAGGACCACTTCAAGATGAACGCCGAAACCAATCTGGCGGACATGTTCATCTTCATCGATCCTTCCCGGCTGCTGGTGATTGGTTTCTGGGTGCTGTTGGTGTCGTCCCTGCTGGTGTGGCTGATCAGCGGCAACCTGTTTTTCAGTGTGTTTCTGGCAGCCATTCTCGCCGCATCCCCTCGGGTGGTGTATTCCTTTCTGCATGCCAAACGTCGGGAGAAATTCAATCTCGCTCTCCCGGACGGTTTGTCTTCCATTGCCGCCATGCTACGGGCTGGCTCCAACCTTTCATCCGCGCTGGAACTGATGGTTCAGGAATCCAAGGGGCCGATTCAGCAGGAATTTGGCCTGTTGCTTCGGGAAGTGAAGATGGGTGTCGATTTCAGTGTGTCCCTGGACAACATGCTGCAGCGAATTTCCAGTGACGAACTGCAGATGACTGTAGCGGGAATGAAGATCGCCCGGGATGTGGGCGGCAGCCTGGCGGAAGTATTGGAGCGGCTTTCCGATACGATCCGCAGAAAGATCGAGATTGAAGGCAAGATCCGCTCATTAACGGCCATGGGTAAAGCGCAGGGAGCAGTGATGGCATTGCTGCCTTTTGTGGTGGGCTTCGCCATTGCCCAGATCGAACCGGATGCGGTGGACAAGTTTTTCACCACCTATATTGGGTGGGGCGCCTGTGCCCTGATTGTGGTGATGGAACTGATGGGCTTCTGGTTTATCCGGAAGATAGTGTCGATCGATGTCTGAGATGCAGAGTATCTATGCGGTAGCAGCCCTGGTGCTGCTGGCTTGTTCGCTGGTGGTGCTGTTCGTGGCGTTCCGCCGTGTTTTCAGTGAGGTGGAACAGGATGAACGGGAGTTCATGGATCCCCTGCCGCCTTTGCTCAGGTTGATATGGCCCCTGATTACCTTTTTTGCCCACTACTTTGGTGGTGCCATGAAGGCGGAGCAGGTGGCCAGACGTAACCGGATGCTGGCCCAGTCCGGGCAGTCTTTCATGTTCAATGCGCAACAATTTCTGGGGTTGCAGATGGTAGTTGGGATTCTGGCAGCCGTGGGCTGCGTGATCGGCGCTCTTATGCTCGATGCGTTTGACTGGTTCTGGGTGTTGTGTGCGCTGGTGGTGGGTTTCATTCTGCCCTTGCTCAAGTCCCGGGAGTTGGCCAACAAGCGCAGGGACCGCATTGTTCGCCAGTTACCTACCTATCTGGATTATCTGTCCATGAGTATTCAGGCCGGCACCAACTTTACCGGGGCAATCAATCATGCGGTGGAGAAGGGCCCTGATGGCCCGTTCAAGGAAGAAATGTCCAAGGTGGTTCGTGATCTGAGAGCGGGGATGGGCCGCTTTGATGCGCTCCGTCTGATGGCGGACCGGATTGATATCGACTCGGTCAACACCTTCGTTAATGCGGTGGTCCAGGCAGAGAAAACCGGGGCCAGTATCGGCGAGACGCTAAAGATCCAGGCCAACCAGCGTCGTATCGAGCGTTTCCAGCTGGCGGAGAAAAAAGCCATGGAGGCACCGGTAAAACTGATCTTCCCGCTGGTGGCGTTCATTTTTCCCGCCACCTTTATTGTTATCGGTTTCCCGATTGGCATGAAGCTTTGGGAGACCCTGCAGTGAAGGTGGTCATCGACGGAGATCCCGCCGCGGATCTGGAGCTGACCGAGGCAAGGACGTTTTCCCAGCGGTTTCTGGGACTGACTGTCTATAGCCATTTACCTGTTGATAAAGGCCTGTTTTTCCGCCGCTGCCGGTCCATCCACATGTTCTTTATGCGCTTTCCCATTGATGTGGTTTTTCTCGACAAGTCGGGAAGGGTTGTGCGGATTTGTGAGTCACTAAAGCCCTGGACTATGGCCTTTGCAATCAAGGCAGACACAGTAATCGAGCTTGCGGCCAACGTGGCCCGGGCAAGAGGTTTTGATGAGGGATGTTATGTACAGATTATTGATGCTGCTGGCCGTTAGCCTGCTGGTCGGATGTGCCACTAGCGCATCGAATTCGAAGCACCAGGAGGAGACGTCGAATACTCTGGCGCTGGCTGAAGAAAGTTATCGCTATGGATTGTGGTCCGAGGCTGAATCCTATTATCAGCAGCTGGTCGACGCCAACCCCGAGCTGTACCAGGCCTGGTTTCGGTTGGGGAACATTTATGCCCGAAGTGGCCAGCTCGATGCCGCGGTCACCATGTACGAGCGTTGTCTGGAACTGGATCCTGAGCAGGCACGCGGCTGGTATAACCTTTCGGTGGTCAGAGCCCGGCAATCGTTGCAACTGGCAATGCAGGCGCAGAGGCGCTTTGTCGGCAGTTCTCCCGAAGAAGCGCAAAAGTTCACTAATTTCCGCGACCGGCTGGCATCCGCTCTGACCGGGAAGGGTGGGAGTGGTGCACCGTGAGCCCGGTTCGGCAAGGACGCCAGAAAGGGCAAGCCATGACGGAGTTTCTGATTACCTTCGCCTGGGGTGTGCCGCTGATATTTGCCATTCTCCAGTTCGGTATGCTCTACCGGACCAAGGCCACGCTTAACGATGCCACCTTCAGGGCGGCCCGCGCCGGCAGTCTCAATCATGCCTATACGGCCGACATGAAATCGGCACTGGTGAGGGGCATGATGCCGGATAACTACCGGGTCGCTCCGGGAGAAACCCCGGGCCTGGTGGATTATGAAGCCGAGATGCTCAAGCACGTGCTGGCGTATCAAACCACTCATGCACTGGGGGCAAAGGTGGAAGTGACCTCTCCGACCCAGGCGGTCTTCAGCCAACTGGCCAAACCTGCCTGGGTCCTGGAGCCCTGCACGGGTTCGGCTTGTCCCCATGGCGGCAAGTTTCGGGAAGTGTCCGGTAACCGGCGTCCCTACCAGATTCCCAATGACAACCTCAAGCAAAGGCCAACGACCGCCATCTCTGCCGGTGGTACCGCCATGAACGTGCAGGATGCCAACCTGTTGTCCGTAAGGACCATGTGGTGTCAGGAAATGACCGTACCGGTTATCAATGCGCTGGTCTGGGAGAGCCTGGATCTGTTTGGTGGCTTCGGCGGGCCCGGTGACTGGTTACGTTGCAAGACCTATGGCGCTCTGCACGGTGGTTACCACCTGCCATTATCCGCCCACTCGGTGATTCGCATGCAGACGCCAATCCGCTGCGAAGGGAATGTCACCGCTAATCGCAACTGCAAAAATCTCAAATAGGGAGCTTTCTCATGTTTCGTCCTGCGTTGATGGCAGCACTATGCAGCCTTGCTTCTGTTTCTCTGGCACTGGATCCGGCCAGCCTGTTCAAGAATGAAATCCTTGTCTCTCGCCACTATGAGGCACTGGACAAGGTGGCGCTGCAGAGCGCGCCGGTGCGCTATCTGGACAGCAATCCGGAACAGGCGGGTTACGCCAGCGGTGGAGAAATCATTGTGGTCGGCAAAACCACGGATTACGTGCTGGACCATCGTCCGGCAGACAGCAACCTCAGTATTACTGCACATTACCGCAAGGCGCTTGCCTCACGGGGTTATGAATTGGCCTATGAGTGCGAAGGCCGGGCGTGCGGCGATACCGCAGGCTGGCGGCTGCTGTTGGGCCGTGCGGTGGCCGGAAATGCGGATGACCAGTCCTACCTGCTTGCCTACAAGGGTAAAGGTGGCCGATCCGGAGAGTATGTGTCGATCTATGTGAATGAAGTCGATAACCAGCCGCGCAGCGTGGCCAGAGTAGTTCGTACGGGCACCCTCAAAAAGGTGCACGCCTTGCCCCAGCAGGCCGGCAAGGTGTCCCTCTACTACCCGTTGGGGCAGTCCGAGATGGGCCTGAAAGGCGTGATTGCCGTCGAAGCCATCGCCCTGTCACTCAACCGCAATACGGATGGCCGCGTGGTGGTAGAAGGCTTCGCGGATGGCGAGCGTACCGAAGATAATGATGTGCTCGCTTCCAACCGGGCCGAAACCGTTCACAGCGCGTTGCTGACCCGCCTGAACAGCAGTTACGCATCAGTCTCCAACAGCGGTGGACGAGTGGCCCAGGAGGGCGTCAGATCCCAGGCCAACCGCCGAGTAGACCTGACCGTCATTCTCCCGGACGAAAAGATCGTGCACCGAGACCGCGAGTACTCCGCGACCGATGGTTAAGCGACAAGGGGAAAGGCTGTAGATCAAGCCAGTCCGCGACTAAGCCATTTACCAAAAAGCCCCGAACGTTCGGGGCTTTTTGTTTTCAGCTATTAACTATTCACTGTTAACTATTAACTGCTGTTAGGTGTTTGCCCGCATACGCCTCGTCCGAAAACTGCCAAGCCCCATGCTGGTAATCACCTTGAACAATGAAAGCAATACGCTTTCGTCAGGTTTGGGGTCCTGCCCCTTGCCCATGCGATGCAGCTGGCGGGAGAACCAGGACACTTCCATCATGGCCATTTCATCAATGGCCTTGATGCCGGTCTTGCGCGGAGTCACACGGCTGATCACCCCATCCTGTCCGGCGAGAATGCGTTTCGGCAGGTCCGGTTCCACGGCCAGTGGACGGGCGATACCAACAATGTCGGTGGCGCCACTTTCTACCGCTTCTGCCATGGCTTTGGCGGAGCGGAAGCCACCGGTGACCATTAGCGGGATGGAAACGCGCTCGCGGATCTTGTGAGCGTAATCCAGGAAGTAGGCTTCACGAGCAGCGGTGCTGTCACGAACGCCCTTGGCACCCGCCATGGCCGGGTTTTCATAGTTGCCCCCGGAAATTTCCAGCAGGTCCAGACCTTCCTCAGCCAGGGTCTGGGCCACGCTCATGGATTCTTCTTCGGTGAAGCCGCCGCGCTGGAAGTCTGCGGAGTTCAGTTTGATGCTCACCGGATAATCCTCACCCACGGCCTTGCGGATGGCGCGATAGATTTCCAGCGGGAAGCGCATGCGGTTTTCCAGTGAGCCGCCCCATTGATCATCACGCTGGTTGTGATGGCCGGACAGGAACTGGCTGACCAGATAGCCGTGGGCGCCATGAATCTGCACGCCGGTGAAGCCGGCTTTTTTGGCGATGGCAGCACTGGTGGCAAAGCGTTTGATGATGTCGCGGATTTCTTCTTCGGTGAGCGCACGGGGTGTCTTGAAGGCGCTTTTCAGTTCCTTGCCGAACGGCACGGCAGAGGGGGCCAGGGTGTCGCCGCTGGCGAGCATGCGCGGGATCTGTTTGCCGGGGTGATTGAGCTGTACCCAGATCTGATTTCCCTGTCGCTTGCCGGCTTCGGCCCAGCGGGTCAGCAGCGGAAGATCATTTTCGTTTTCCAGCACCACGTTGTTGGGCTCACCAGTGTGCAGGCGGTCGACCATGATGTTGCCGGTGATCAGCAGGCCGGTGCCGCCGTCGGACCAGCGCCCGTAAAGCGTTTCCAGCGCAGGGGTGGCATGGTTGTCGATGGTGCCCAGCGCTTCACTCATGGCGGACTTGCCGAAACGATTGGGAATACTTACGCCACAGGGCAGGGGCAGGGACTGGTTCAGGGTTTCAGCGTAGCTCACGGGGCCTCCCGGTATGAAGTTGCAATGCTGTTTAGTTTGATGTTGATCAAACTATCCGTTAGTTTTATACCCGTCAAACTATTCTGTCGGGGAGTTACCGTTTTGGCACAGAAGGACACACAGACAGCGGAGCAACTGGCGGGTGCATTCCGGGCGCTTTCCAACGCTAACCGTTTGCGTATTTATCAGGTCATCGTGTCGCATTGCCGTGAACACGGTAAGGCCAATCTTGCAGACGTACCCGCTGGCTGCGCCTTCGGTGACTTCATGAAGCGACTTAATATTGGCGCTCCGACGGTGTCACACCATGTCCGTGAGCTGGCGGAAGCAGGTCTGATTCGCGTCGAGCGGGCAGGGCGGCGGCGGTACTGCCATGCGGAACCGGCCATGCAGAAACAACTGGCGGCCTTTTTCGCCATGGAGGGGCAATAATGACGGCAGCGGAATGGGCGTTGTGGGGCGGTGGATTGTTTTTCCTGACCGGTTTGCTCACCGGGGTATGGAAGTACTGGCAGATCGCCCGCAGTGAAAAATCCCGGGCTCACTACTACGTGGATGTGGCCCACCGGGCCAGCCTGATGTATGCCTTTGCCTGCCTGGTGCTGGAACGCTTTGCCGCGCTCAGTGTCTGGAGCAATGCAGTGAATACGGCGGCGGTGTTGGCCAGCATGCTGTTCTTTGCGTTGGCGGTGGGCAGCTACATCCTGCATGGCTGGTTGCAGGACACCCGTAATCAGCTTCAGTCCCCTCACCGATTGGGCAGTGCCCACCTGCCGGGTGGTGTCATGACGGGTTTCATGGTCCTGCTGATCGCCGCCGAAGTTGGCGGCTTTCTGGTCTTGTTCGCGGGCTTTGCCGTTCGCTGACCTCGCTCAGGAAGCTGGTTTGACGGCGGCTTGCGTCTCTGTGGTGTCGCTGAACAGGAAACGGTGCCGGCCCTGCTTTTTCGCTTCATAAAGGGCTTCGTCGGCCAGCTTGATCAATGTTTCCGGGCAATTGTCTGCGGTGGGGCGCAGGCTGGCGATACCGATGGACAGGGTGACAAAGTCGCTGCAACAGCTTTTCTCGTGGGGCAGTTGCAGTTCGTCCACGGACTGGATCAGACGGTGAGCGATTTTCTCCAGACCCTCACGGTTGGTGCGGTGGAACAGGGCGACGAATTCCTCACCGCCATAGCGGGCCACAAAGTCTGAAGAGCGCAGTACCTGGCCACCCAGGGCCTTGGCGACCTGCAACAGGCAGTCGTCTCCGGCCTGATGGCCATAGTGGTCGTTGTAAAGCTTGAAGTAGTCGATATCCATGAACATCAGGTTCACGTCGGTGCCTTCACGCAGGGCCTTCTGCCACTGCATATCCAGCATCTCATCGAAGTAGCGTCGGTTGGGCAGCCCGGTAAGCTGATCGCTGCGTGATAGTTGTGCCAGCTCGCTGGACAGTTGTTTCAGCTGGCGTTTCTCTTCTTCCAGCAGGTATTCCTGGGCAAACACGGTGCGCTCGCGGGCGTCCTGAATGAAACCGAGGAGATAGCCGAATATGAGCGAGCCGCCGCCAAAATACAGTAGGACGTCCAGCTCTGGATCCAGCCCCAGCATGAGGGCGAGGACTCGTGACGAGATCATGCTGACACCAACCCAGACCACAGCATGGCGTAGAGGGAGCCTTGCAATAGTGAATGCCGCAATGGTGATAAAGATGATGGCGTATTCGGATACACTTTTCTGGCGAGCCTGGTCTGGCAGGACCACACTGGCGATCTGGAAAGCAAGCAGGGTGACGCTGGCAGCAAGTCCATTGACGTAGAGAATGAACCGAGCCAGGCGCTTGATTTTGAGCACGGCAACCGGTACCAGCACCGCCACGGAAATCACCGCATTTAACGGGTAGATAACGGCTTGCTGATTCTGGGCCATCAATGCGCCCAGGATACAGAACAAACCGACACTGACAACGACCCAAGGCCAAAAGGTATTCTGCAGCATCTGCGTAATCTCAAGATGACTGCGTCGATAAATGGTTTCCAGTGGTTCTGGAAATGCGCGGTGCATCCCTTTGGGTTCGCGCAGGCGCTGATGGAGCATGGCGTTCAAATGCGCCAGCTCTGCTTTCTCTGCCGGAGTGACAGGAGCACCGGCGACAATGACGTCCTCGGTACCTGCGTTTTGTTGTTGTTTTTCTTCGCTTTTATGCTGGGTCATTAGCAAATATCGTGTGGTTCCATGAGCGGACAAAATCCCTTTCCCATACGATAGCAAAATAACATCTGACTGTGCGGTCACCTAGGTCACAAGGTTGGCCGGAAGGTATTTCGGATGGCCGGTTGAGAGGGGGGCTAAATGGTTGATTCTGTCGGTTTTTCTGTTTTTTGATCAATGGCTGGAAACCCGGCACAGTCCGCACGAGCGGGCTGTGCCGGGGAGTGGTGTGGAGTGGTACAAGTTACTTCAGTTCTTTGGAACTCAGCCCCAGTACCCGGCGGGCGATAACCAGTTGCTGAATCTGCTGAGTGCCCTCGAAGATATCGAGAATCTTCGAATCACGAGCCCATTTTTCCAGCAATTCATCTTCGGTGTAGCCCAGGGTGCCGGCCAGTTCGACACAACGCAGGGTGATGGCATTACCTACCCGGCCGGCCTTGGCCTTGGAGATGGAGGCTTCCAGGGTGTTGGCCTTCTTGTTGTCGGCCATCCAGGCGGCTTTCACGGCCAGCCAGTAGGCGGCTTCCCATTCCGCTTCCATCTTGTAGATTTCCGCTTCGATGGCTGAGCAGTTATCCACCGGCTTTGCGTAGTCGTACTGCATGTGATCCTTGAGCAGCTCCTTGATGCGCTCCAGGGATGCCTTGGCACAACCGATGGCCATGGCCGCGACCAGGGGGCGGGTGTTGTCGAAAGTCTCCATGACCCCGGCAAACCCTTTCTTGGTGTCGATCTCCGGGCTGCCGAGCAGGTTCTCTGCGGGCACACGGCAATCAATGAAGTTGATGGCCGCAGTGTCGGAGGCGCGAATGCCCAGTTTCTTTTCCAGCCGGGCCAGTTCCATGCCCGGGGTGCCCCAGTCCACCACGAAGGACTTGATGGCGGCGCGACCCAGCTTGGGATCCAGGCTCGCCCAGACCACCACGCAGTCGGCCCGCTGGCCGGATGTCACGTAGATTTTTTCACCATTCAGAACGTAATGATCGCCGTCCTTTTTGGCGGTGGTGCGAATGGCGGCAGAGTCGGAGCCGCAGCTGGGCTCGGTGATGGCCATGGCCGCCCACTTGCCCTTGAAGCGTTCCAGCTGCTCGTCGTTGGCAACCGCTGCAATGGCGGCATTACCCAGGCCCTGACGGGGCATGGCCAGCAGGAAGCCCGTATCGCCATAGCACATTTCCATGGCGCCGAGGCACACGCCCATGTTGCCGCCGTTCTTGACGCTGCCGTCGTCCTGAACCTTGCCGCTGCCAGTGGTGGCGGCACCGGCGGAATTGGCCGGGTCGCCTTCATTGAAGCCGTCCAGTACCGACGCCAGCATGTCCAGCTCTTTGGGATAGTCATGCTCGCCACGGTCGTACTTGCGGGACAGCGGGCGGAGGGTGCTTTGCGCCACCTGATAGGCATTGTTGATCAGGGGTTTGAACTTCTTGGGAATCTCGATATTCATTGTGTGAACCCTCCTTACAGGTGCAGGCCGCCAAAGGCGACAGCGATGGCACGCAGATCCCGATACCAGCGCTCGACCGGGTACTCATGGGTAAAGCCGTGGCCGCCGAGCAATTGCACGCCGTCGGTGCCGATCTTCATGGCCTTGTCCTTGACCAGGGTGCGCGCGAGATGGGCTTCACGCTGGAAGGATTTGCCCTGTTCTGCCCGGCACACCGCGCGGTAGGTGAGCATGCGCATGGCATCCAGTTCGATGGCCATGTCGGCGATCATGAACGCCACAGCCTGGCGGTGACTGATGGGCTCACCGAAGGCGGTGCGCTCGTTACAGTAAGGGCCCACATAGTCGAGCACTGCCTGACAGGTGCCGATGGCCAGGGCACACCAGGCCAGGGTGCCCAGATCCACAAAGGCGCGGTAATCAAAGTCACCATTGCCCAGGCGGTTTTCGGCGGGGACGCGCACGTTATCCAGTTTCAGCGGGCGCTGGGCACTGGCGCGAACGCCCATGGACGGATCTTCGCCGACGGTAAAGCCTTCGCTGCCACCTTCCACAATGAAGACCGCCGGACCTTCTTCGGTCTGGGCCGCGACCAGAAACAGCTCTGCCTCACCGGCCAGAGGCACCAGTGATTTCTCGCCATTGAGCACATAGCTGTCACCGTCCTTGCGGGCGGTGGTCTGCAGCACCATGGGATCGAACAGCGGACGGGGTTCAGCCACAGCAATGGCCGCCTTGGGCGGGTTCTCTTCTGCAAAGGCGCTCAGGTACTTGTCCTGTTGCAGGGCGGAACCCCATTGGGTCAGCGCATTGGCAACGCCCATGGGCGCCAGAATGGCAACCGCCTGACCCATGTCGCCGTGGGCCAGATCTTCGGCAATCAGCATGGTGGTTACAGTGGAACGTTCACTGGCCGCGCCGCCGAGGGATTCCGGTACCGCAAAGAAATTGAGCCCCAGTTCCTGCGCCTGGGCGAGGACTTCATCACTGGTCTTTTGCTGGGCGTCGGCATGCTCACCCTGTTCACGCAGCACGTCACGGGCGAACGCCTGCATGCTTTCGCGGATCATCTGCTGTTCATCGGTGATGCCCAGATCAAACAGGTCACGGGTATGGCCGGGGGCATTAAGCCGCTCGGGCTTGCTGCCTGGTTTGCTGGACTTGAAAGTACGGGCGCTGGTGGTGATCACCTGGAAGCCGCCCTTGGTGAGCGTGTAGGCAAGGCGCTCGACACTCTTGCGCATGCCCAGCTTGTCGAGCACATCTGAACTGGCGAGACGGTTCAGCGCGGTAAGCGCGTAACCAACTGCATCTTTAGCCATGGGTTGTTGTCCCTGTTGTTTTTGACTGATGCAGTCGATTATGAAGATGGGGCGGGGAGTCACATTGACCAATGTGACCGGCCGGTCGGGCCAGCAGGCAACCGTAATGACGCTGCAGGCCTAGCCATTACCACCCGTAAAGGGTATGGCATGGCCGCTATGCCGGTGATGATCCCTTGCCGCAGGAGCCAGCCTGCTGGCGAAGGAGCGCAAGCAACAAGCTACAAGCTACAACGCGAGCCGAAATTTGGAGGTAGCTTCTCCGCCCTCAGCCGCGCCGATAACTCAGGCGCGGGCATGGCCCTGCAACACCATCGGACCTTGCCCTCGCCTTGTAGCTTGCATCTTGAGGCTTGTCGCTATTCTTTACCGTAGGAGCCAGCCTGCTGGCGATGTTTGTTTCTTATCTGGCTTGCGTGAGCACCACCCTCATCACAGCGAACGCCAAGGCTCAGGGACAACCTCCCATCTTCCTCCGTGATCTCGGTGACCTCTGTGGTAAAACCGTCTTTTCAGCTGGTGGCGGCGCGCTCGTTCAGAAAGGCACTGACTTCATCGCGGCTGCCTTCGAAAAGCACCTCGCCTTCGCGTTTCGACATCATGTAGTCATACATGGGGTCGTAGTAATCCGCCAGCAGGGTATGGATCCATTCGCGATGCAGTTCGGTGTCGCCATTGATGGCCTGCACCGCCAACGCTTCTTCCAGCTGCTGTCGCAATTGCTGGTGGCGCAAGCCGCCGAGGCGGCGCTTGATGCGATCCATGGCAGACAGCAAGGCCTCGCCCAGCTGTTGCAACGCTTCCTGATCGCCGAAGTGCTGGCGATACTCCTGCAGTGGTCCTGCCACATAATCTTCCAGCGTGACTTGCACCCGGGATTCCAGTGATTCATTGATGATGATGCGAGGCTGAGACTTGATCTTGTCCTGCAGGGAGAAGGGCAGGTGGCAGCGGCCAATCAGTTTGCTTTCGTCTTCCAGCAGCACGGCAGGGTATTGCTGTGCGCGCATCTTGATCAGGGCAATGGCCAGGGCATTTTCGAAATCGATCTGGCTCGGTTGCCCGCCGGGGCGGCGGCCGAAGGCCGAGCCACGATGGTGAGCCAGACCTTCCAGATCCACCGCGTTGGGTTGGGCGACGATCACCCGGGTCTTGGCACAGCCGGTGCGGCCGCAGAGGATTTCGAAGGGCAGGGTGGCGATGCATTGCTCCAGCTGTTCCAGCAGGAAGGTACGCATGGCCTTGTAGCCGCCGGTCACCAGTGGCGCGTCAATCCCGGCTTCCTGTAGCCAGGCCTGGGTGGTCTGGCTGCGCAGCCCGCCACGAAAACAGTACAGGTAGCCTTCCGGGTTGGCCTGCCACCAGTCCTGCCAGGCTTGCATGCGAGCGTCCCGTTCTGCTCCGCTGACCAGTTTGTTGCCCAGATCAATGGCGGCTTGCTGGCCCTGCTGCTTGTAGCAGATCCCGATCTGGTGACGTTCATCATCGTTGATCAGCGCCAGGTTAGTCGCGCCAGGAAAGGCGCCCTTGCTGAATTCCACAGGGGCGCGGACATCCAGCAACGGGATGTCGTTCAGAAACAGGTCGAGGTAATCACGGGTATTGTCACGCATGGTGGCCGAGTTTAATGGAGATTATTGAGGCGATCCATGCGTAACCTGTTAGCGTCTATTCGGTGACCGCGGGTGCCTGGCAGTAATGCTCCAGCGCGCAGATTTCATCACAGAGTGTGGCCACCATGGGGGCAAAGTCTTCCCGCGGGACGCCGGTTTTCAGGGCCTCCTCAAGGGCCTTGGCAGCCCGCTCGAGCCGCGGTGTGCCACAGTAACGGGTGGCGCCATGCAGCTTGTGCACTTTTTCCAGCAGGGTCTCGTCATCGCCACTGTCAAAGGCTGCTGAAATGGCTGGCCGGTCGGTGCCGAGACTTTCCAGCAGCATGGTCAGCATTTCGTTGGCAAGGCCCTCCCGGCCACCGGCCCGGCGCCGGGCCAGGGCGGCATCAAAGACTTCCAGGGTGCCGGTGTCCGGCACTTCCGGTTTCTGGATCAGGTCATCACGGGTGGTCTTGAGCACCCATTTCTCCAGGGTATGGCGAAGCTGTTTCTCGCTGATGGGCTTGCTGAGGTAGTCATCGAGACCGCTGTCGAGAAGATCGCGGCGCTCATTCTCAAGGGCATGAGCGGTGAGTGCCACGATGGGGGTATGCTTGCTGCCGGTTTCCAGTGAACGCATCTTGGCCGTGGTGGCCTTGCCGTCCATGCCCGGCATCTGGATGTCCATGAACACCAGGTCAAAATCCTCTTCCCGAAAGGCGTCCAGTGCTGCGGCGCCACTGTCACAGGCGGTGACATCGGCACCCAGCTCTTCCAGGAATACCCGGGCCAGCTTGAGGTTGCCGGGGTGATCGTCCACCACCATTACCGAGACTGACTGGGGTAACTGCAGGGAAGGGTTCATGACCAGGTTGTCGGTGTTATCTTCACCGCCCAGTGCGAGCAGGGCATTGAGCAGCCGCTGGCGAGTGGCTGGTTTGCCTTGTACCTGGCAATGTGGCAGGTCTTCCAGCCAGCGCGATACGGTTTCCGGGTTGTTGCTGAGTACCAGCATGGGGCGCCCCAGTGCGGCAAGGTCGTCCACTTGCTGCTGGAGATTCGGGGTGGTGTTCAGATTGGGTACACCCACCACCATGAAATCACTTTCTGCCAGCTCGCCCTTGTCGGCGGCATCCATCAAATGCTTGAGGCTATGGTATTCGCGGATTTCCATCTGCCAGTGACTGAGCATGTGATAAAGCCCAAGGCGGCCGTATTCATCGGTTTCCACCAGGGTGACAGTCTTGTGCCTGAGTTCTTCAGTGAACATGGCGGTATGTTGTCTCGGGTCCCGCTCCGCGCGCAGGGTAAACCAGAATGTGGAGCCCTTGCCCTCGCTGCTCTCAATGCCAATTTCGCCGCCCATGCCCTCCACCAGACGTTTGCTGATGGCCAGCCCCAGCCCGGTGCCGCCTTCCTGGCGGCGGGCACTCTGGTCTGCCTGGGTAAAGGCGCTGAACAGGGATTTTTGCTGTTCGACACTGAGCCCGTTGCCGGTATCGGTTACGGTCATCTTGATCACGGCTTCAGCGCCGCGGTTTTCTTCCAGCATGGCGCGGACCACCACAGATCCCTGATCGGTGAACTTGATGGCATTGCTGATCAGGTTGGTGAGTACCTGGCGAATGCGCTGCGGGTCGCCGAGCAGATTCAGGGGGACGTCAGAATAGATGATGGCGGCCTGTTCGAGGCCTCGCTCCTGGGCCATGGGCGCCAGCATGGTCTGCACATCTTCAATCAGGTCATGCAGATTCAGTGGCGTGTGATCCAGCGACAGTTTGCCGGCCTCGATCTTCGAGAAATCGAGGATGTCATTGATGATCGCCAGCAGGGAGTCCGCACTCTTGTGAATGGTGTTGAGGTAGTCCTGTTGGCGTGAGGTCATGTTGGAGCGCCCCAGCAACTTGGTGAAACCGAGAATACCGTTGAGGGGCGTGCGAATTTCATGGCTCATGTTGGCCAGGAATTCGGATTTGATCTGGCTGGCCTTGAGCGCTTCCTTGCGGGCCATGTCCAGTTCGATGTTCTGGATTTCGATGGTTTCCAGGGTTTCGCGCAGATCCTGGGTAGCCTGGTCCACGTTCTGCTGCAGCTCGGCCTGGGCATCGTCCAGGGCGGAGACCATCTGTTGCAGGGCGGTTTCCAGATCGGCCAGTTCACCCCGGCCCTGCATGTTCAGATCCATTGCCAGGTCGCCATCGCGGATGCGCTGCACCGCAGAGACCATGTCCTTGATCGGCTGTGTCAGCTGGCGCCCGAAACGCACAGCAGGAATTATGGCGAGAATGAGTACAGCCAGCATGATCAGGATAAGAATGACCACGCTTTCAAGAATCGCCACGTACTGACCCTGTCGGGAGAACTCCACTGTCAGGGTGGCCGGATTGCCGGGGTTGATGTCCCGGTGAAGTTGCCAACTCTGGCCGGTATCGAGGCGGCCGTCAGGAGTTCGGGAGGCATCATCCGCGGGCAGCAGCCGAGGCCCGGCATGCTGATGCGGGCGGCCGTCATAAAATACCAGGTCGGCGGCGCGCACATCCTGCTCTTCCAGCAGATCGCGCAGCAGAACCTGTTGGGCCTCTCTGTCATTGGGGCGGATGCTTTCCAGCTGCGCGGCAAAGCTGTCGGCGATCAGCTGCTGACGGTTGGCATTGCTTTCCTGAACATTGAGCAGGTGGCTGACCAGGGCATAGCCGCCCACCAGCAGGGCTGCCAGCATGGCGGGCAGGACGGCCATGACCATCAGGCGTGATTGCAGACTTCGATTTGCCATGAATCCCCAGGTATCTGTTGGCGGTCTGTTGTTTCATTCCATTATGCCCGAGAATGCCGGACTGCTGGCAACCCGGGCAAGGAACTCATTTTCATCCTGACCGCCCAAGCCTTCTGGAATTAGGTACAATTCGCGCCATGAATGTGAAAACCATCGAACAGACCGTGGGCAATACGCCCCTGGTGCGCCTGCAGCGGATGCCGGGTGACACCACCAATACTATTCTGGTGAAGCTGGAAGGGAACAATCCGGCAGGTTCCGTGAAGGACCGTCCGGCCCTGAACATGATCCTCAAGGCGGAAGGCCGCGGGGAGATCAAGCCCGGTGACACCCTGATCGAAGCCACCAGCGGCAATACCGGTATTGCCCTGGCGATGGCCGCGGCCATGCGCGGCTACCGCATGAAGCTGATCATGCCGGCCAACCAGAGCCAGGAACGTCGAGATGCCATGGCTGCCTATGGCGCCGAGTTGATCTCCGTAAGCCAGGAAGAAGGCATGGAGGGAGCGCGGGATCTGGCTCAGGCCATGCAGGCTCGCGGCGAAGGCCGGGTGCTGGATCAGTTCGCCAACCCGGACAATCCGCTGGCCCATTACGAGAGCACCGGGCCGGAAATCTGGCGTGATACCGAGGGCAGCATTACCCATTTCGTCAGCTCCATGGGCACCACCGGTACCATCATGGGCTGCAGCATGTACCTCAAGGAACAGAACCCGGATATCCAGATTGTTGGCCTGCAGCCCACCGAAGGCTCCGCCATTCCGGGGATCCGTCGCTGGCCGAAAGAGTACCTGCCGTCCATCTACGATGATCGCCGCGTGGATCAGGTGATGGACATGGATCAGGCGCTGGCGGAACAGACCATGCGCCGGCTGGCTCGGGAAGAAGGCATCTGTTGTGGTGTTTCCTCCGGGGGCGCGGTGGCGGGCGCCCTGCGTCTTAGCGAGCAGCTGGAAAATGCGGTGATCGTGGCGATTATCTGTGACCGCGGCGATCGTTATCTGTCTACCGGCGTATTTCAGGCAAACGGGGAGCAGGGATGAACGTACTGGTATTTGATATCGAGACCATTCCGGATCTGGACGGGGGGCGCCAGATCTATGATCTGAATGGCCTCAATGACAAGGACACGGCCAGTGCCTTGTTCAACCTGCGCCGCCAGGAAAACGGCACCGAGTTTCTGCGTCTGCACCTGCATCGCATCGTCGCCATTTCCGTGGTGCTGCGTTCCACCCAGGGCATCAAGGTGTGGTCACTGGGCGATGAAGACAGCACCGAGAAAGAGCTGATCGAACGGTTCTTTGACGGTATCGAGCGTTTCACTCCCAACCTGGTCAGCTGGAACGGCGGCGGCTTTGATCTGCCGGTGCTGCATTACCGTGCCCTCAAGCATGGTGTGCAGGCACGCCGCTACTGGGATACCGGGAACGAGGATTCCAGCTTCAAATGGAACAACTATCTGAGCCGCTACCACCAGCGCCATCTGGACCTGATGGATGTGCTGGCCATGTACAATGGCCGCGCCAATGCGCCGCTGGACCAGATTGCTACCCTGCTGGGCTTCCCCGGCAAGATGGGCATGAGTGGCGCCAAGGTGTTCGATGCCTTCCAGGACGGCGACATCAAGGGGATTCGTGATTACTGCGAAACCGATGTGCTGAATACCTGGCTGGTGTATCTGCGCTTCCAATTGATGCGCGGGGAGCTGGATCCGGTCGGTTACGAGCAGGAACTGACCCTGCTGAAAGACTACCTGGCGGAAGAAGGCCTGGCGCATTTCCAGTCTTTCCTGAATTCCTGGCAAAAAGGCAGTTAACAGTTATCAGTGAACAGTTAACAGCGAAACCAATCCGATACTCTGCAGGACGTCGGTGATGACGTCCTGGGGTTCATGAATCCCACCGATTGAGAAACCATGGCACGTAAACGCAAGCCGCTTCCGGAGACGCCGGAACCCGCCAGCATTGAAACCCTGAGTCACGACGGCCGGGGCATTGCCCGCCGGGATGGCAAGACCACCTTTATTGACAATGCCCTGCCTGGCGAAGAGGTGCTGTTCAAGTTCACCTACATGCGCAAGAAGTTCGACGAGGGCAAGGCGGTGGAGATCGTCAAGGCATCGCCGGACCGGGTGACGCCTCCTTGTGAACACAGCAACCTGTGTGGCGGGTGCAGCCTGCAACACATGAGCCCCGAAGTGCAGATCGCGCGCAAGGAAGCGGTGCTGCGTGAACAGCTGCAACACTTTGGTGGCCTGGAGCCGAAAGAGTGGCTGCCGCCACTCACCGGGCCGGTCACCGGCTACCGCAGCAAGGCACGCATGGGTGTGAAGTATGTGGAAGCCAAGGATGAAACCCTGGTGGGCTTCCGCGAGAAACGAAACAGCTTCATTGCCCAGCTGCATGGTTGTGAAGTGCTGGTGCCACAAGTAGGGCATCGCCTTGATGAGCTGCGGGCCTTGATGCACAGCCTCAAGAGTCGTAGCCGTATACCGCAGATCGAGCTGGCTGCCGGTGATGACATTGTTGCGCTGATTATTCGCCATCTGGATCCGCTTCCTGATGAGGATCAACAGGCGCTGCTGGATTTCTGTCAGCCCCTTGGCTGGCATCTGTACCTGCAACCGGGCAACGAAAGCACGGTGCATCGCATCTGGCCGGCACTGACCGGCGCAGAGCATGAAGAACGGCTTTACTACCGCCATCCCTCTGCGGATGTGGAACTGGCCTTCCATCCCACCGATTTCACCCAGGTGAACGGAGAGATCAACCGCAAGATGGTGCCGTTGGCACTGGATTTGCTGGACATAGCGCCGGATCACACGGTGCTGGATCTGTTCTGTGGTCTGGGCAACTTCACCATCCCGGCGGCAAAGCGTGCCGCGAAGGTGGTTGGCGTGGAAGTGAGTCAGGCCATGGTCAAGCGTGGCTACGAGAACGCCGAGCGTAACGGCTTGAATAACCTGGAGTTTCACGCCTGGGATTTGAGCCAGGATGTGCATGGTCAGGCCTGGGCCACAAAGGAGTATGATCGTATTCTCATCGATCCACCGCGCACCGGTGCGCTGGAGATGGTGAAGCTCATGCCCAAATTTGGTGCAAAGAAGATTGTTTACGTCTCCTGCAACCCGGCCACGCTGGCTCGGGATGCAGGGGAACTGACTGCCCTGGGATACCGTCTCAAGGCGGCGGGCGTGATGGACATGTTCCCGCATACCACTCATGTGGAATCCATCGCGCTGTTTGAAAAGAAATAAAAGCGCCGGACGCCTGATGCCGGACGCCTGACGCGTAGTGTTCTTCAGCGTCAGGCGTCATGCGTCGCGCGTCCAGCGCCTCGGAGAGACAAATGGTAACTGTTCGTCGACAGCCCGAAGGGGCGGCCAGTCACTGGCGTGACTGGCTGGCCCAGCTGGAAGCCCGGGCGCCGCTGCGTAACCGTGAGCAGCTGGAGCAGGCCTGTGAACGGGCCGAGCAATGTCAGCAAGCGGGTGAAGCCGCCGGGCGTCACTGGCCCTACGGCAAGGGCTGTCTGGATATCGGCCTGGAAATGGCCGAAGTGCTGGTGGATCTGGGTGCGGATACGGACGTGTTGCCGTCCGCCATCCTCTACCGGTCGGTCCGTGAAGGGCAGATCTCCCTGGTAGAAGTGGAGAAGGAATTCGGACCGGATCTGGCCCGCCTGATCGAGGGCGTGCTGCGCATGGCGGCGATCAGTACCTCTCTGAATCCCACCCGCAAGGCGGTGCTTGGCCAGCAGGATGGTCAGCTCGACAACATGCGCAAGATGCTGGTGGCCATGGTGGACGACGTCCGCGTGGCACTGGTCAAGCTGGCGGAACGGACCGTTATCATCCGTGCGGTGAAGGAAGCCGAGCCTGATCGGCAGCGCAAGGTCGCCCAGGAAATCTTCGATATCTATGCCCCGCTGGCCCATCGCTTGGGGGTAGGGCAGCTGAAGTGGGAGCTGGAGGATCTGTCCTTCCGCTACCTGCAACCCGGTGCCTACAAGAAGATTGCGAAACTGCTGGACGAGAAGCGGCTGGATCGCGAGCAGTACATTCAGGATGTGCTGGAACAGCTGCGCGGCTATCTGGACAAGAACGGTATCAAGGGTGCGGAAGTACATGGCCGCGCCAAGCATATCTACAGCATCTGGCGGAAAATGCAGAAGAAGCATCTGGACTTCGGTGAAGTCTACGATGTGCGTGCGGTGCGTATCCTGGTACCGGAAGTCCGTGATTGTTATGGCGTGCTGGGTATCGTGCATTCCCTGTGGAAGCACGTGCCCAAGGAATTCGATGATTACATTGCCAGCCCCAAGGGTAACGGTTACCAGAGCCTGCACACCGCGGTAGTTGGCCCGGAGCGCAAGATGCTGGAGGTGCAGATTCGTACCTTCGACATGCATGAAGAAGCGGAGCTGGGTGTCTGCGCGCACTGGCGCTACAAGGAAGGCGCCAAGAAGGGCAAGGGTGGCGTCAGCGATTACGAGCAGCGTATCGCCTGGTTGCGGCAGGTGCTGGAGTGGCATGAAGAGCTGGGTGAAGACAGCCCGGATGCCATGGTCGACGAGCTGCGTCACGGCATGGCCAGCGACCGGGTCTATGTGTTCACCCCGGAAGGCCATGTGGTGGATCTGGAATCGGGCTCTACCCCGGTAGATTTCGCCTATCACATCCACACCGAAGTCGGGCATCGTTGTCGCGGTGCCAAGGTGAACGGCCATATCGTGCCGCTCAACTACACCCTCAACACTGGCGAGCAGGTGTCGATCCTGACGGCCAAGGAGGGCGGTCCCAGCCGCGACTGGCTGACCCCGTCGCTGGGCTATGTGGCCAGTTCCTCTGCCCGCGCCCGTATCCAGCAATGGTTCAAGAAACAGGACCGTGATGTGCACATCACCCAGGGCCGGGCCATTCTCGAGAAAGAGATCTCCCGCCTGGCGCTGGACAAGGTGGATCTGGAAGAGCTCGCCCCGCATCTGAACCTGAAGAGCGGTGAGGACGTGCTGGCGGCGCTGGGAGCGGGCGATCTGCGTCCCGGCCATGTGGTCAATCAGGTGCAGGCCCTGCAGCCAGACAGCAGCCAGCAGGAACTGGATTTTGTCCCGTCCCGTCCCAAGGCGACCCAGACTGGCGATGTGACCATTCAGGGCGTGGGCAACCTGCTCACCCACATGGCCAAGTGCTGTCAGCCGGTACCAGGTGACCAGGTGATGGGGTTCATTACCCAGGGCCGTGGCGTTACCGTGCACCGGGCCGATTGTGAAAAGCTGCTGGCCATGCAGAGCGAAGATCCCAACCGGGTCATCGAAGTCAGCTGGGGCGAAGCCGACCGCATTACCTATCCGGTGGATATCTTCCTGCGCGCCTGGGATCGCCAGGGCCTGCTCAAGGATGTCATTGCGGTACTGGCCAACGAAAAGGTCAACGTCACCGCGGTGCACACCCAGTCCCACCAGGACGACAACACCGCCACCATGCTACTCACCCTGGAAATCGCCTCCCTGGGCAACCTGGGCAAGGTGCTGGCCAAGATGGATCAGCTCAAGGGTGTGCTTGAGGTGCGGCGCTATAAAAAATAGTGAACAGTTAACAGTGAATAGTTAACAGTTCGCGAGCGCGTGTTCTCTTTGCTGAAAGCAGGGGGCCGCGCCCGGGGTTTGGGCGCGGCGTAAAGCCATGAAGAATGACCGGCGAGTGATCGCTCCGCTGTTCACTATTCACTGTTAACTGTTCACTGCTATGTCTGACTCGCCAATCTCTCAGCTCCTTTCCATCATGGCCCAGCTACGCGACCCCGAGTCTGGCTGCCCGTGGGATATCAAGCAGGACTTTGATTCCATCGCGCCATATACCATCGAAGAAGCGTTTGAGGTGGCGGAGGCGATTGCGCAGCGGGATTACCCGGAGTTGAAGGAAGAGCTGGGTGACTTGTTGTTACAGGTGGTCTTTCACTCGCAGATGGCGCGGGAGCAGGGGCTGTTTGATTTCAATGAGGTGGTGCAGGTGCTGTGCGACAAGATGATTCGTCGCCACCCCCATGTTTTTGCGGATGACCCGGCGGCGGACGAGCAGGCCGTGAAGGTGAACTGGGAGCAGATCAAGCAGCAGGAGCGCGCCGCCAAGGGACGCGAGCATGACAGTGCCCTGGATGGCGTGCCTGCGGGCATGCCGGCCTTGCAGCGTGCTGCCAAGATTCAGAAAAAGGCCGCTCGGGTGGGATTCGACTGGCCGGATGTCGAACCGGTGCGGGAACAGGTGAATCTGGAGCTGGCGGAACTGGATGAGGCGCTGCACAACGGTCACAAAGATGCCATCGAAGATGAACTCGGGGATGTCATATTTACCTTGGTCAACCTCTCCCGGCACCTGAAAATTGACCCCGAACAGGCCTTGCGAAAATCCACGGCCAAGTTTGAAAGGCGCTTTCGCACCATGGAGCGAAATAATGCTAACCCATTGAATTCTCTGGGTGTGGAGGCTCTGGAGCAGGCTTGGAAAGCTGCGAAAAAAACTGCAGATTGACCGGTTTTGCCCCCTTCAGGTTCCACTGAAATAAAAACTTCACATAAGAGCAACTTTTCCGTCATTACCCCTCCCCATACTGCGCAGCCAAGCAGTTAATCAATGCTTTTAAGACAAAGCATCAGTCACGCTGCTGCTTTGCCAATTACATATTGCCTGATTGAGGAGTGTTGGAATGAAGAAGAATTTGCTTGCGATCGCTGTGGGGGCTGCCGTTGCCATGCCTGTTGTAGCTCTGGCTGACGGTCCGACCGTTTACGGTAAAGTTAACGTTTCTCTGGAAAACAGCACTGACGAAGTGGAAGCGCTGTTTGACTACCTGGACGGTGCCGCCGTACCGACCATCGAAGAAGCCAACACCGCCATCAGCGATGCTGAAGATGTGTGGGCCCTGAACAGCAACGCCTCTCGCCTGGGTGTGAAAGGTGATTTTGATCTGGACGTGGCCAACCTGAAAGCTATCTACCAGCTGGAATATGAAATTGCCGTAGACGACGGTGATGCAGTATTCAAGCAGCGTAACATCTTCGGTGGTTTCAAAGGCGCCTTCGGTACCCTGAAAGCCGGTATGTTCGACACCCCCACCAAGAAAGCCCAGGGCAAGATCGATCAGTTCAATGATATCGGTGGCGATATCAAGAACATCCTGTCCGGTGAAAACCGTTCCAAGAACATCATCCAGTACAGCACTCCTGCGCTGGCTGACATCGTGACCCTGAACGCCGCTTTCATCCCGGCTGAAGGCGCGGATCTGGACAACGACGGCAAGCCGGAAACTGGCCTGGCCGATACCCTGTCTGTGTCCCTGGTAGCCGAAAAAGACCTGTTCTTCGGTGCCATCTCCCACGACAGCGACATGGTAGACGAGCTGTCTGTCGATGAGACTGGCAACAGCACCACCATCGACATTACCCGTGTGGCCGTTGGCCTGAAGCCGGGCAACTTCGAATTTGGTGCCCTGTACCAGATGGCTGAAGAAACCGAGTCCCTGCCGGGTGTCGACAAAGGTGAAGAAACCTCTGTTGTCCTGAGCGGCGCCATGAAGATTGACCGTGTGAAGCTGAAGGCCCAGTACGGCATGACCGAAGGCGACGTGTTGAAGGACGAGCTGACTCAGTGGAGCCTGGGTGCTGACTACAAGCTGGCCAAAGCCTCCAAGGTTTACGCCTACTACAGCAACCTGGAACTGGCCATCGACGACGCCCCGGGTCTGGACGATCCGATTGCTGATACCTTCGGCATCGGTATGGAACACAAGTTCTAAAATAATAAGGCCGGGGTCTTCGTCACTGAGGAACCCCGGCCATGATTTCCTCGACGCAAGTGACAGCTGCCCGCCTTTTGGCGGGCTTTTTTTGTTGCCGCTCTGCGGCTGCGTCACGCTTCACGCAACAGGCATCACGCAAAACCTGAAATGCGTCGCACCTCTCTCCGTAGTAGCCTGCCCACAGGTACCTTTTTCCGCTGTGGGAGTTTGCTTGCAAACGAAGCCTTTCCCAACCTTTACCAAAACCGTTTCGCGCGCCAGCCTGCTCGCACGGTGCGGCTTCTCCCGGTTTTGCCTTTAGCATGCTGCGTGAAGCGCGATGCCTCTTGCGCCCGCGAAGCGGGTAACAAAAAAGCCGCACCCAATTGGGCGCGGCTCTTTTGTGGCATACCTGAGCGTGTTGCCTCAGGCGTGATGCTTGCAGCGTATCCTAGAAACGGTAAGCGCCGCCGTCGATGCCTTTCTGGGTCTCTTCGTCCAGACGCTGATAGCAGCTTTCGCCGGGCAGGAGCACATACACCGGGTTGTCCTGCTGGGCCAGATCGTACTTCTGATCTTTCAGCTTGTTCTTCTGGTGCTTGAAGGTACCGGTGGTTTCCATTTCCTGCTCGTTGATGCGCAGGAATACCGGGATGGCGTAGGCGGGCAGTTCCTGCTTCAGGTAGGCACACAGCCCCTGATAGTCAAACTCCTCGTGGGAGCAGGTCATGCGTACCTGGGCCATGCCGGCGCGGCCGTTGGTGTTGGGGATTTCCACTCCATAGACCACGGATTCCTGGATGCCGTCGAAGCCATCCAGAATCTGCTCCACCTCGGTGGTTGACACGTTCTCGCCTTTCCAGCGGAAGGTGTCACCCAGGCGATCCACGAACTGGGCATGGCGGAAGCCGATGTCACGCATCATGTCACCGGTGTTGAACCAGGCATCACCTTTCTTGAACACATCACGGAAGATGGACTTCTCGGTCTTTTCCGGATCGGTGTAGCCGTCGAAGGGGGTCTTGTCGGTGATTTCACCGAGCATCAGGCCCGCTTCGCCGCGCTTCACCTTGATCATGTTGCCGTTGCTGTTGCGGACCGGCTCTTCGCGTTCCTTGTCGTATTTGACGATGGCATAGCTCACCGGGGAGAAGCCCACGGTGTTGTCAAAGTTGAATACGTTGGAGAACGCCACGTTGCCTTCAGAGGAGGCATACAGCTCGACCACGCGGTCGATGCCGAAACGCTGCTTGAAGTCTTTCCAGATGCTCGGGCGCAGGCCGTTGCCGACGATGGTGTGGATCTGGTTGTCCTGATCGTTGGGCTTTTCCGGCTGCTCGTGCAGGTAGCGACAGAGTTCACCCACGTAACCGAAGGCGGTGCAGTTATAGCGACGGATGTCGTCCCAGAAACCACTGGCTGAGAACTTGCGGGCGATGACCAGGGAGCCGGCGTTGGCAATGGCCGAGGCCCAGCACACCACCATGCCGGTGGCATGGTAGAAGGGCAGGGTGGTGTAGATGCGATCGTTCTTGCCAAGGCGTACAGCAGAGAAACCAAAGCCGCCGTAGGCTTTTTCCCAGCGCCCGTGGTTGAACACTACCGCCTTTGGCAGGCCGGTGGTGCCTGAGGTGTAGATGTAGAACAGCGGATCCTTGAGGAAGGTCTGCTTGGTAGAGGCCGGATTCTCGCTGGAGCAATCCTTGATTTCGGTGGCCAGGTTCTTGTAACCCTCAGGGGCGTCGCCCGGGTTTTCCAGGGTGTCCTGATCCGCGAAGTAGAAGAAGTTGTCTTTCAGGTCCAGATCCGCACGGACTTCTTCAATGGCATCCACCAGTTCGGCGCCAACGATGGCGGCCTTGGGGTTGACCAGATTGAAGGAGTGGATCAGCACCTTGCCGCGCTGGGAGGTATTGATCAGGGCGGCGCAAATACCCAGCTTGGCACAGCCCACAACGGTGGCCAGCAACTCCGGGCGGTTCTCGATGTTGACCGCGATGGTGTCGCCTTTCTTCAGGCCGATGGAAGCCAGATAGTCAGCAATACGGTTGGCCCAGGCGTTGAACTGCTTGTAGGTCAGTTCGGTGTCCTGATAGAGCACGGCGGCGCCGTTGGGGTTGATGCTGGTGGCATGCTCGATGGCAACACCCAGACCAAGAGGCTTGCGGGTGTCGGTGGTCTTGGCCATCCGCGAACCTTTCACCATGGCAGGGAGGTTGGAGACCAGCTCGGGAACCCGGGACAAAATCTGGGGCAACGTAATGATGTCTGCGCTGCTCATGGACGCTCCATTCTTGTGTGTTCTTGGTAAGGCCGGAGAAGTCTGAGGGGAAACAGTGCCCTGACCGAGTGGGCATAACTGTGTCACCCTGACGTCTCGGTCAGGCCCTGGAAATTGGCAAGCGGGGCGCTTACCTTAACCGCAGCACCAGGGCAGGGCAAGTTGACAGCCCCCTTCCAGCCCACGAAACACGGGGGCTGGAAGGTTTTGGCCCAAAATGCACGGCCGATATTTGCGTCATTATCACGCAATGGCCGAAGCGCTGTCTGTGGCTGTCAGGTTAACCAGTATTTGTTGACGTTTAACCTGATCACCCGCTTTCAGGGACAGGGATTCCACCACGCCGTCGCAGTCAGCCTTGAGGCTGTGCTCCATTTTCATGGCCTCCAGGGTGACCAGCACCTGCCCCTTGCTGACCGTGTCGCCGGCCTGCACCAGCACCTCCACGATGGCGCCATCCATCGGCGCGCGGATCTGGCCGGAGCCGGCCTGTTCCGCACCGCCCACGGCCACATGGGTGCGGTCCTCGAAACAGGCGGTGTGGCCCATGAAAGTCAGCCACAGCTGGCCCTCATGCTGATAAATCTGATAGTCGCGGCTGATGCCGTCCACACTGATGCGGCCGCTGGCAGTTTCTGCCAGACAAAGGGTGGTGTCGCCCAGGGTGACGTCCACCCGGTCTCCCTGATAGTGCAGGGAAACAGCCTTTTCCTCGCCCTGGCAGCCCAGTTGTAGCGGCTGCTGGCCTACCGAGCTGGAGTGCCAGCCGGCCAGCGCGGGGTGGGCCTTGTGCTGCCGACTCAGCAGCAGCGCGGCCAGTGCCCACAGGCTGTCAGGCACGGCGGTGTCGCTGAGGCTGGTGTCACTGGCAAAGTCGTTGCCGATAAAGGCGGTAGTGGCCTCGCCGTTGGCGAACACCGGGTGGCGTAGAATGGCCGCCAGGTAGCGGCGATTATCCTTCACTCCCATCAGGCCGGTGTCCTCCACCGCGCGGATCAGGCGTCGCCGGGCATCGTCGCGGGTATCGCCCCAGGCGATGATCTTGGCCAGCATGGGGTCATAGTGGCTGCCAATCTCCTGGCCTTCTACCAGCCCGTGGTCAATGCGCACGCCATCGCCCCGGGCAGGCTGCCACTGCAGCACCGGACCGGTCTGGGGCATGTAATTCTGTGCCGGGTCTTCGGCGTACAGGCGCACTTCCATGGCATGGCCGGTCAGCGTGACCTGTTCCTGGCTGAGCGGCAGGGCCTCTCCGCGGGCCACCTTGATTTGCCATGCCACCAGATCCTGACCGGTAACCAGCTCGGTAACGGGATGCTCCACCTGCAGGCGGGTGTTCATTTCCAGGAAATAGAACTCGCCATTGGGGGCGAGCAGGAACTCCACCGTGCCTGCGCCAACATAGTTGCAGGCCTTGGCGGCGTTCACGGCAGCCTCGCCCATTTGCTGTCGCAGCGCTTCGCTGACGACGGGGGAGGGGGCTTCTTCCACCACCTTCTGGTGACGGCGCTGCACAGAGCAGTCGCGTTCGCCCAGATGAATCACATTGCCATGGCGATCGCCGAACACCTGAATCTCCACATGACGGGGTTCCATCACCGCGCGTTCCAGGATCAATTCGTCACTGCCAAAAGCACTGGCGGCTTCCTGCCGGGCACTCTTCAGTTGGGCGGGGATCTCACTGGCATCGGTGACTACGCGCATGCCGCGGCCACCGCCCCCGGCGCTGGCCTTGATCATCAGTGGCAAACCAATGCGTTCAGCTTCTTTCAACAGGGTGGCGTCACTCTGGTCCTCACCTTCGTAGCCGGGAATGCAGGGTACGCCAGCTTCGATCATGGCGATCTTGGAAAGACGTTTGGAGCCCATCAGGTGAATGGCGTCTTCGTCCGGGCCGATAAAGGTAATGCCGGCATCCTTGCAGGCCCGGGCAAAGCCCGCATTCTCGGACAGGAATCCGTAACCCGGGTGCACCGCATCGGCACCGGTTTTCCGGCAGGCTTCCAGCAGTGCCTCTACATTCAGGTAAGAGGCGGCGGCCTGGGCAGGTCCGATACACACGGCTTCGTCGGCCATCAATACATGACGGGCCCCGGCATCCGGTTCGGAGTACACAGCCACCGTCCGATAGCCCAGCGACTGGGCGGTATGGATAACCCGGCAGGCAATTTCGCCACGGTTGGCAATCAGGATTTTTTCAAAGCTCATTGTGTTTCCTTACCGGTCAGCCGGCCGGTGGTCTAAATACTTTTCACCACAGAGGGCACAGAGTCCAAAGAGCGGGATTGCTCCACCAGGCAGTACCAAATTTTTTTACTCTGTGTGCTCTGTGACCTCTGTGGTAAATCAGGATCATTGATTCCAGCTTGCCGGACGTTTTTGCACGAAGGCCATGGTGCCCTCCTGGCCTTCCTCGCCGTTAACGGCGGCGGCGAAGTCGATGGCGGCCTGATCGAGCAGGGTATCCATGGCTTCATGGCCTACCTTGAGAACCAGCGCTTTGGTCACCCGGTTGGCATGGGGCGCACAGCGGCGCACCGCCTTGAGGGTGTTGGCCAGAGCGGCTTCCAGTGCAGCCTCGTCATTGGCGACTTCATGGACAATGCCGAGACGCAGAGCCTCTTCGCCCTTGAAACGCACCCCGGTCAACGCCAGCCGGCGTGCCTGGGTCAGACCGATTCGTTCCACCACGAAGGGGGCGATTTGCGCGGGGATCACACCCAGGCCGGTCTCTGGCAGACCAAAGGTGGCCTCGCTATGGGCAAGTGCCACATCGGAAATACAGGCCAGCCCGAAACCGCCGCCCAGCACCGCGCCTTCCAGCACCGTGATCACCACCTGGGGCTGTTGATTGGCCGCAGTAATCATTTCGCCAAAGCGACGGTTGAGGCTCACATAGGCGTCGCCATTGCCTTGCGCGGCCTGTTGGCGAGCACCGGCCATATCCTTGATGTCGCCACCGGCGCAGAAGTGGCCGCCGGCTCCGCGCAGCACAATGGCGCGGATAGCCAGGTCGTCCTTCACCGCCTCGAACACTGCCATCAACTCGTTGACCATGGTCAGGCTCATGGCATTACGGCTGTCAGGACGGTTCAGGGTGACGTGCAGCACCGGCCCGTCCAGGTTGAGGTTGAGTGTTTCGGTTGTGGGTAAAGTCATAAATCCTCTCTATAGAGCCGCTGCCGAAGTGCCACTTGAGGCGCAATTGCTGAGACGAAAGCTTCAAGCTACAAGCTTCAACGCGGTCGAGGCTTTGGCTGTTTTGAGCCGCCTTGCCCGCGCTTAATGATTGGTGCGCGGCCAAAGCGTACAAATTCACAGGTGCCTAATCCGCGCCTTGCAGCTTGAAGCTTGTAGCTTGCTCCTGTTATTTCTTCTTGCCCGGCAGGATGTCCATGGTCTTGCAGATAATCCCGAGCATCACTTCATCCGCGCCGCCGCCGATGGAGCCGAGGCGGCCATCGCGGTAGAGTTGGCCGGCGGGGTTTTCCCACATGAAGCCGTTACCGCCCCAGTACTGCAGGCAGCTGTCGGCCACTTCGCGGCTCAGGCGGCCCACTTTCAGTTTGGCCATGGAGGCCAGCTGCAACACATCCTTGCCACCCACATACATTTCACAGGCGCGATAGGTGAGGGCGCGCAGGGCTTCCACTTCGGTCTGCAGTTCGGCGAGACGGAAATGCACGCTCTGGTTATCGATCAGCGGCATGCCGAAGATTTCACGATCCTTGGCGTAGGCGATGGTTTCGTCGATCACATGCTGCATGCCCATCAGGCTGTTGGCCGCGGCGAACAGGCGCTCTTCCTGGAACTGCATCATCTGCATCATGAAGCCCATGCCTTCCTGGCCGATCAGGTTGCGCTGCGGCACACGAACGTTGTCGAAGAACACCTGGGCGGTTTCGGTGGAGCGCATGCCAAGCTTGTTGAGCGGCTTGTCCACGGTGATGCCGGCCGCATCACGGGGCACCACGATCAGGGATTTGTTGACGTGGGGCTTGTCGTCGGAGGTGCAGGCCAGCAGACAGAAAAAGTCGGCGCTGGGGGAGTTGGTGATCCACATCTTGGTGCCGTTGATCACATAGTCGTCACCATCTTTTTTCGCGCTGGTGCGGGTGTTGGCAACATCCGAACCGGCATGGGGCTCGGACACCGCAATGGACGCCACCATGTCTCCGGCGATAGCGGGTGCCAGATAGTTGCGGCGCAGTTCGTCACTGCCGAAACGGGCCAGTGCCGGGGTGGCCATGTCGGTCTGCACGCCTACTGCCAACGGTACACCGCCGCAGTGAACCCGGCCCATCTCTTCACTCATTACCAGACCGTAGGAATAATCCAGCCCCATGCCGCCAAACTCTTCGGGCTTGGTCACCCCCAGCAGGCCCAGATCGCCCATCTTCTTGAAAACCTCATGAATCGGAAAACGCCCGGCGTCCTCCCACTCACGCACATGGGGGTTCAGTTCCTTCTCCACAAAATTGCGGACGGTACGGCGAAGTTCTTCGTGTTCCTGAGTGAAAATCATTGGAAGCGTCCTGTTGTTTGGCTCGGTTTGCCGAGCGCTTCTTGATCTGTCGTTGTTTATGAATTTAGTGGTTGAGTGAACAGTTAAGAGTTAACAGTGAACAGCGAAGTCAAAACCTGTAAGAGCCCGCGAGCCCGGGGTTTCGCTGTTAACTGTTCACTATTCACTGTTAACTGCCTCTAAAGTCTTGCCACCCCGAACGCATTCGGGTGCAGCTGCCGCTGGTCGGCGTCGGCACAGACATCCAGTGCGTAGGCCACGACCTTGCGGGTGTCTCTGGGGTCGATGATGCCGTCATCCCAGAGTCGTGCGGTGCCGTAGAGGGCGGTGGACTGGCTGTCCAGTTTCTGCGCCGTGCTTTGCTGCAGCATCTCCAGCACTTTTTCATCGGGCTCAATGCCGGCGGCGCGTTGCTTGGCTTCGGCCACAATACGCAGCACGGTGCCAGCTTGTTGGCCACCCATCACGGCCACCTTTGAATTGGGCCAGGCAAAGATGAAACGCGGGTCCAGGCCGCGACCGCACATGGCGTAGTTACCTGCCCCGTAGGAGCCGCCAATGACCACGGAGATCTTCGGTACGCGGGCGTTGGCCACCGCCTGCAGCATTTTGGAACCATGCTTGATGACGCCATTCTGTTCGGCATCGGTACCCACCATGAAGCCGGTGGTGTTGTGAAGAAACAGTAGAGGGCGGCGGGTCTGGTCGCATAGCTGAATGAACTGTGCGGCCTTGGCGGCACCGCGGGGGGTGATCGGGCCGTTGTTACCGATGATGCCCACGGGCTTGCCTTCGATAGTGCTCCAGCCACACACCGTGGCGTTGTCCCACTCGCTCTTGAAATCCAGGAATTCGGAGCCGTCGACGATACGGGCAATGACTTCACGCACGTCGTAGGGTTTTTTGGAATCTGCCGGAATGACGCCGAGCAGTTCTTCCGGGTCGTAGGCGGGTTCCTGATGGTCGGGGGCAGACTCTGCTGTGCGCTGCCAGCCCAGCATCTTCATCAGTTCGCGGGCCTGGCGAATGCCATCGGCATCATTCTCCACCAGATACTCGGCGGTACCGGCGATACCGGCGTGCATTTCTGCGCCGCCCAGTTCTTCATCGGTGGCGACTTCGCCGGTGGCGGCTTTCAGCAGGGGAGGGCCGGCCAGGAACATCTTTGCGCGGTTGCGTACCACGATCACGTAATCGGAGAGCCCTGGCTGATAGGCGCCACCCGCCGTGGCGTTGCCATGCACCACCGTGATTTGCGGTACGCCAGCGGCGGACAGTCTCGCCTGATTGGCAAAGGTGCGGGCGCCTTCCACAAACACGTCGGCGGCATAGTTCAGGTTGGCGCCGCCGGACTCGGACAGGCTCACCACCGGCAACTTGTTCTCCAGAGCGATGCGCTGCAGGCGCAGGGTCTTGTGCAGGCCCGACGGCGTAACGGTGCCACCCTTGATGGCCGAGTTGGAGGCGGTGACCAGACAGCGTACTCCGGACACATAGCCGATGCCGGCGATGACGCCGCCGCCGGCTTCGGTACCGTCCTTGTCGTCGTGCATCTTGAAACCGGCCAGATTCATCAGGCTCAGGAACGGGGAGCCGGGATCCAGCAGCCGGGAGATGCGCTCATTGGGCAACAACTGGCCACGCTTCTCAAACTTCGGGCGCTTGCTCTCGGTGGCGTCCATCACGGTTTGTTCGATACCGCGGAATTCCGCCACGGCCGCCAGCAGGGCATCGCGGTTCTGGCGGTATTCCTCGCTCTGGGTATCCAGTGCAGATTCGATAACAGACATTAGAGATCCTTGAACACATCCGGGGTGGAGGCACGGTGGAAGCCGTCGAACGGTTGGCTCTTGTCGTGGGCCGGTAGCGGAAAGATGGCGATGTTGCCCTGGCTGGCGGCTCCATCGATGCGCAGGGTGTCGCCACTGATAAAGGCGGCGGCATCGCTGAGCAGGAAACAGATAGCACCGGACACCTCGGACTCGTTGCCCATGCGCTGTAGCGGCACGGCGGCCTTTAGGGTCTTGAGGGTCTGCTTGAACCCTTCCGGGTAGGTGTCCATGCCACTGGACATGATCCAGCCCGGCGCCACGGCGTTAACCCGTACTCCGCAGCTGCCCCATTCATAGGCTGCCGTCTGGGTGAAATTCACCATGCCGGCACGGGCGGCGCCGGAGTGCCCCATGCCGGGCATGCCGCCCCACATGTCGGCGACGATATTGACGATGGCGCCGCCGTTGCGGTTCATGCCCTGGGTGAACACTTCCCTGGCCATCAGAAAGCCGCCGGTCAGGTTGGTGCGCACCACGGTTTCCCAGCCTTTCTGATTAATCAGGGCCAGGGGGCTGGGGAACTGGCCGCCGGCGTTATTCACCAGACCGTGCACAACCTCAACGGCCTTGTAGACCTCGGCCACGGTGGCCTTGACCACTTCCTCGTCACGGATGTCGCAGGCGAAGCCGATGGCTTGTCCGCCATCTTCTTCGATCTCGGCTATCACCGTGTCCAGCTTTTCCTGCTTGCGTCCGATCAGTACTACCCGGGCGCCGAGGGAGGCCAGCTCATGGGCGGTACAACGACCGATGCCGGATCCGCCACCGGTGACGATGATGTTCTTGCCGGCGAACAGGTCGGGTTTGAAAACGGAGCGATATGACATCTTTTAGTCCTTGAAGTCCTGAAGCGCAGCACGCATCACGCGGAATGCATCACGCAAAAAATTAGTGGTTTGGATCAGCTTCTGAAGCCTGCAGACGTTGTGCAATGTCCTTGCTGACCGGGATGGGCATATCCAGCAACTGCTGGGCGAAGGCCTTGCCCTGCGGATCAATGCGCAGGGAGGCAATACCGCCGCCGCCCAGCGCATTCTTCAGCAGGAAGTTGAAGGCATTCATGCCCGGCATGGCCCAGCGGCTGACGCTGCCGCTATCCGGGTCGATCACGTGCTGCATGTAGTTGGCAACGCTTTGTTCGGTCAGCGCCGCATTGATAAAGGGCAGATACTCGGGCTGGCGGGCAATGACACCGATATTGGCGTGGTTGCCCTTGTCGCCACTACGTGCCCAGGCCAGCTTGACCAGAGGAACAGTGACATCGCCATCGGCCAGATCCAGTGTCGCGTCGGCAGGCAGTTGAGTTACGTCGAACGGCTGACCAGCGGGAATACTCACGGGTACCGTTTCTCCATTCACATCCACGGTGACGGGAACGAGGCTTTTGTTCACCAGTGTCGAGAACAGACGAATGCGAGGGAATGGCTTGGGTCGGCCGCCGACCAGGCCGGACAGGCCCGGCGCCATGCCGGTGGCGGCCTGGGCAATTTCGCGGGCAAACAGACCCAGTGCTTTCCTGTCATCGTGCAGGGCGGCGATCTTGACCACCACTTCGCGGGTATCGCTGCGCAAGGCCTGGGAACCATAGGTACTTTCGCTGCCGAGAATTTCCACGCTGGTTTCCCGGAAGGGGGCCATACCCAGCTGCTGGAACAGGCCGCTGACCTTTTTCAGGATGGCATTGGCAACAACGCGCCCTTTCTCAGGCGCATCGATGCCTCCCATCAGAAAAGAGGCGGTAATCTTGTTGCCATCCGGGTAGGTGGCGGACACCTTGTAGTTGTCGGTGGGGGCGCGGCCGCGGGCACCGCTGACGCTGACCCGGTTTGCGCCCACCTGCTCCAGTTGCACGCCAGTAAAGTCGCACACCACATCCGGGAGCAGATAAGCACGGGGATCGCCAATTTCGTAGACGATCTGCTCGCCCACCGTGGCCGGCGTGATCAGACCGCCGGTGTTGTCCGGCTTGCTGATAATGAAGTGGCCATCGGCATGGCATTCGGCGATGGGGAAACCCATGTTGTGAAAGTCGGGCACCTCGCGCCAGTCGGTGAAGTTGCCGCCGGTACATTGGGCGCCGCATTCGATCACATGGCCGGCCAGTGAGCCCTGGGCCAGCTTGTCGTAGTCGTCTTCCGCCCAGCCGAACTCATGCATCAGTGGGCCCAGCACCAGCACCGAATCGGCGATTCGCCCGGTGAGTACAATATCGGCCCCGGCATCCAGTGCCGCCTTGATCGGCAGGGCCCCCAGATAGGCATTCATGGTCAGGGTCATGGGGGGCAGGGGAGTGCCGGTGTCCATTTCAGTGGCATCGGCAAATTCGTTGCGGCGCGGGTTTAGATCATCCCCTTCCACCAGGGCGATGTTCATCTCCACACCCGCTTCAGCAAACGCCTTTTGCAGAGCGTCGCGACAGGCCCGCGGATTCACCCCACCGGCATTACTGATCACCTTGATCTTTTTGGCCTTGATGTCCTTCGCCAGCGGCGCCATCACGTTGTTGACGAAGTCATGGGCGTAGCCGGCAGAAGGGTCTTTCATCCGCGCCCCGGCCATGATCGACAGGGTCACCTCGGCCAGGTAGTCGAAGACCAGATAATCAATGTCCGCCTGCTTGACCAGCTGAAAGGCCGCAGTATTGGTGTCGCCCCAGAAACCGGCGGCACAGCCGATGCGAATCGGATCGGTCATGTTGGCTCCATTTGCCTGTTTGAGCATGGTCTCGTAAGCTACCAAGCAAGCGCTTGGTTTGTAAAGAGCCGCTGCACGTAACATGCTTCACGCAACAACGCGATGATGTGTTTGTGGTTTGCTGGCAGCCCCTTGTCGCGAACCGGCTTTGGGGCGCGGCCGTGACATTTGAGGTCCTTGTCGCGGTCATGCCGTGTTGCAGCTTGAAGCTTGCAGCTTGTAACTGTCCTGAGATAATGCGCGGCTTAATAGAAGAGGGTAACAATGGCTGAATCACTGGCAATCAATGGAATCGATGATTCTCCTCGCGGGCGGTTGCTCAGTGCGGCGGCGCACCTGTTCCGGGACAAGGGGTTTGACCGGACCACAGTGCGGGATATTGCTGCGGCGGTGGGTATTCAGAGCGGTTCGATCTTTCATCATTTCAAGACCAAGGAAGATATCCTCTATGCGGTGATGGAGGAGGTGATTCATTTCAATACCGCCCGTCTTCAGCAGGCGGTGGCCAGTGAAAGCACGGCAGAAGGGCAGTTGCGAGCGCTGATTCGTGCCGAGCTGCAATCCATTGTCGGCGATACTGCCGAGGCCATGACGGTGATGGTGACCGAGTGGCGCTGCCTGAGTGAGGACAAGCAGCGCAAGGCCCTTGCCCTGCGCAGCATCTATGAGCAGCTGTGGCTGGATGCTCTCAATGCCCTCCATGCCGAGGGGGCCATGAAAGATGATCCCTTCATCATGCGTCGGCTGCTCACCGGCATGACCGGCTGGACCCCCAACTGGTTCGACCGCGACGGGCCCCTCAGTCTGGATGACCTGGCCGACATCATGCTGGCCAGAATCATTGGTGAAAAACCATGATTGGCAACGCCATGGCCTGGGGCCACACCGGCTACACCATCCTTGAAGAGGGTGAGCTCAATCGCCAGACCTGGGCCCTGGATATCCACCACTACCTGATCGCCAAACCTAACGGCGACCCGGTGCCCGGGCGCTATACGCTGGAAGAGGCAAAAGCGAAGATCGAGGCCCTGGAGAAAGAATAGCTACAAGCAGCAAGCTACAACGCGATCAAGTGTCAGGTTTGTAGAGAAAGGATGCTGTCGCGAACCGGGCTTGAGCGCGGCGATAATCTTGGAAAATCCTTCGGCGGATAAGCCGTGTTGCAGCTTGAAGCTTGCAGCTTGCTCCTTTTTTGGCCGTTTCGACCAATTTGTAGGCAAACGATCATTTTTCTGAAAAAAGCCGTTGACACCCCCGGCCCAATCCCTAAAATGGCGCCCACTTCGCAGCGACGCGCAAGCGACGCAAGCAAGGGGTGATTAGCTCAGCTGGGAGAGCATCTGCCTTACAAGCAGAGGGTCGGCGGTTCGATCCCGTCATCACCCACCAAATTCCGAAAGGAATATGTGGAGCGGTAGTTCAGTTGGTTAGAATACCGGCCTGTCACGCCGGGGGTCGCGGGTTCGAGTCCCGTCCGCTCCGCCACTATTTCGCAATAAAGGCTCTCCGAAAGGAGGGCCTTTTTTGTTTCAGGAGATGCTGCACGCACCACGCTTCACGCAGCACGCCCGCTTTTTCCTGCCGTTGTCTTGCCTTTGATCTTCCCGTGTTGCGTAAAGCGTGCTGCCTGTTGCGTCTCTTAATGAACTTGTCACGTTTCCCCTGTCTAATCCTTCTCACAACATGTGAAAAGACCAAACCAAAAGAAGGAAGAAACAATGGAAGAGCTGTTTGAAGAGCGCCTGGAAGAGCGCCAGATGATGGAAAGCCTGGAAGAATGGCTGGAAGAAGATGGTTGGGCTGACGACGGCGAGGAACTTTAATCCTCCCGTCCCCGTCCTGAAATCCTGCCCCTGATCCCCCTCCCGTCTTTCCTGTATCTCCCCTGATCCTGCTCCACTGGCCCCGTGTTTAAAAGAATCAGATTCACCTGATGCATTTTTTCACATAAGTCTCACAACGTGATCCCGGTTGCGGTTGCAGGGATTCCTCTGCGGCATGCTAGAGGGTCAACGAATGTGCTTTTTTTTGCGAGCCATTCAGGTCACACTTCAGTTTTGGGGCTGACTATAATTGGCAGCATTCTGACTCTGGGCGTCACTTTTTGGGTGGGGCGCCGTCTGGGTCGGTAGCCACTTACAATAATTTCAGGGAAAGGAAAGGCGCACATGTCTGCATCTGCAGTGACCTCCGAAGCCATTCTGTTTTTTGACCATCGGGGCATCAGCAAGAGCATGCTGTACTCGGATTTCGAGGCGATTCTCGATGGCATGGTTGGGGTGCCTGAGTTCGCGGACAAGGAAATGCGTGGTGCCTACTGCCTGGTGGACGGGCGCCTGAGAGTGCGCGCCATCGTGCTGTTCACCATCGATTTCGATGAAGATGGCATGGCCGACACCACCTGGAATGTGCCCCTGCGACATCTCGCCGAACACGGTGCCCAGGGCCCGGATATGGGGGCTGGGCCCATCCGGCTGGCCTGCCGCAGCCAGTGTCCGGTGGCCTGGCATCAGGATCAGTTGTGGGATCCGGGCATGAAGCCGGGCAGTAACGACTTTATCGCTATCCGTGATCTGATCCGCGAACGCGGGCCCAAGATGGGCCTGGAAATCGACGATGACATGGACACCTCTGCGCCGACTTCGCCTCCGGTGCTGCCCACCATCACTGCAGATGATGAAGACGCCCGCAAGAAGGATGATGAAGAGCGTGTCCGTCTGGCACGGATCATCAAGGAGTTGCGCCTGCGGGTGCAGACGCTGGAAAACTCCCAGAGTGAGGAAGTGGCCAAGCTGCGTTATGCCGCCCAGCAGAAAGAAGAAATTCTCAATGCCCAGCTGGAAAAGGTGCTGGGCCAGTTCAAGACCCTCAAAGCCCAGAGCGGTGCCCTGCGAGAGCAGAATGATTCCCTCAAGGCCCAGGTGATGAGCCTGAACAAGAGCCTGGAGGAGCAGAGCCACCAGAGCGCCAATCAGGGGAGCGAACTGGAAGTGCTCACCGAGCAGTACAAGCTGGCCCTGGAGCAGCGGCTTGAGGAAGAGCGTGCCAAGCTGTCCGAGGAGATCCATGCCAAGGAAATGGACGTGCTCACCCGTGATGACCTGATCAGCCAGCAGAAGGAAGAGATTGCCGAGCTCAAGCGTAACCAGACCCGTGAAGCCAGCTCTGGCGCCCAGAAGGTGCTGGAAAAGCTGGAAGACCTGGGGTTGAGCTTTATCGCCTTCCACCCGGGGGCAGGGCATATCTCCATCCCGGCGGACCAGATTGCCGAATACATGGAAAATCCGGTGGCCTTTGCGGCGCGCAAGTGTCTGGTCACCGAGGATCACTACCGCGCCTGGCTGGCCCACTACGAAAACCCGGTGTGTCAGGTCAGCGCCGGTGTTGAGGGGCAGGTGTGCGGCAAGCGGGTGATCCGTGTGGAAGTGCCCAACCAGTTCAAGCCGGGCGTCTCCGACCGTAATGCCAATCGCTGCCCCAACTGCCGCAATGACTCTGCCATCGACAATGTGCTGAAGTTTCGGTAAACAAAAACTGTGAACCAGTTCCCTCAAAGGCGGAAGTGGTCGGCTTTTTGCAGTAGTTAGTCTGGATATAACCAGAAAACGCGTGATCAAAAAGACCGGGAGCGGCAGTTATGGCGCGAGAATCCATTGATAAAAGCCTTTTGCAGACGTTTGTGCCAGTAAATGCCCTGTCTGGCGACCAGCTGGATTGGCTGCTGGATCAGCAAGAGGTGTGCCGCTATGTGTCAGGTGATGTCCTTTTTTCGTTAGGTGACGAGGACAACACCACGATTTACCTGCTCAGCGGCAAGGTGGAGCTCACCGACGAAAACGGCAACACCGAAGTGGTCAGCGCCGGCGATTCCGCCTCCTGGCACCCCCTGGATCATGCTCAGCCCCGCCGCAGCACTGCCCGCGCGATCAGCGAAGTCAGTGTGGTCCGGTTCGACAGCTTCCGTCTGGATACCATCCTGTCCTGGGACCAGTCTGCTGGTTACGTGATTCTTGATATCAATGCCAACTCGGCCTACCAGAACGACCGCGAGTGGATGATCCGTCTGCTGCGTTCCAAGCTGTTTCACCGCGTGCCGCCCACCAATATCCTGGAAATCTTCCGTCGCCTGCGCGCATTCCGCCAGAAAGAAGGCGATGTGATCATTCGCCAGGGGGAGGCCGCAGATTGCTGCTACATCCTCAAGGAAGGCGTCTGTGAGGTGGCGGTGAGCATGGGTGACAGCGAGCCCACCCCGGTGGCCATGCTGGAAGAAGGGCAGTGGTTCGGTGAGGAGGCGCTGCTGTCCGGCAAGCCCCGTAATGCCACCGTGACCATGGCCACCGATGGCGTGCTGATGCGTCTGGATCGCAAGGATTTCGATGCCCTGTTGCGCGAGCCGATCATCAATACCCTGCCGGTGGATCAGGTGCAGGACGCCATCGAGAAAGGCGCCACCTGGCTGGATGTGCGCACCAGCGATGAATTCGACCAGGGGCACCTGGAGGGTGCCTCCAACATGCCGCTCAACGTTTTGCGGCTGAAATCCCGTCTTTTGGACCCATCCCGCACCTATGTGGCCTACTGTGACACCGGAAGACGTAGCGCAACCGCGGCATTTTTGTTAAAAAACGCCGGCCTGGATGTGATCGTCCTGGATGGCGGCCTGAATGCCAATGCTGCTACCCTGAACGAGAGCATGACCCAGGGGTGATCGCTGCTGACGGTGGCGGCCCCCGCAACCGACAGCAGCCGCCGCTGCCCCGGGATCTCTGTGGTTCACGACAAGTTTCGCAATATCGGTCTGATTGCCCGTTCTGAAAGTGAGCAGGCGCTGTATTCCCTGCGCCAGTTGATTCACTTTCTGCACGGCCGCGATTGCACCGTCATCCTCGACAAGAACATCATCGACAACCTGCCGGAAATGGGTCTGCAGGGGGCGACGCCTGCGCAGATGGGTGAAGCCTGCGATCTGGTGATCGTGGTAGGCGGTGACGGCAGCCTGCTGGGAGCGGCCCGTACCCTGGCCCGCTTCAAGGTGCCGGTGCTGGGCGTCAACCGTGGCCACCTGGGTTTCCTCACCGATATTCTCCCCTCTGAAATCGAGTCCCGTGTGGGGCAGGTGCTGGATGGCGAGTACACCACGGAAAAGCGTTTCCTGCTGGATCTGGAAGTGCGCCGTGGCAAGACCGTGGTGGGCGAGGGCACAGCACTCAACGACGTCGTGCTGCTGTCCGGTGACAGCGTACATATGATCGATTTCGAGCTGGGTATTGATGGCCACTTTGTCTATGGCCAGCGCTCCGATGGCCTGATTATCTCCACGCCTACCGGCTCCACCGCCTACGCCCTGTCCGGTGGTGGCCCGATCATGCATCCCAAGCTGGATGCCATGGTGCTGGTGCCGCTCAACCCGCACACCCTCACCAGCCGCCCGCTGGTGGTGGCCGGCGATTCGGAAATCAAGATTCATATCACCACGGAAAAGGTGCGTCCGCTGGTCAGCTGTGATGGTACTGAGGGCATTCGTCTGCAGGTGGATGACGTGCTGGTGATCCGCAAGAAGCCCCATCGCCTTTACCTGATTCATCCGCCGGGCCATGATTTCTATCAGGCCTGTCGCTCCAAGCTCGGCTGGAGTACCCGGCCGGGTGAGGGCAACTGAAGAGCAGTTAATAGTTAATAATTAATAGTTAATAGCGAAAGTCAAAAGACAGACAGAAGCCCCTCGTAGGGCGGAAATCGGCGTTAGCCGATCTCCGCCGATTGATGGCGCTCATCGCTACTGGAACAGACCATGACCTACCAAAGCTTTGAAGATTTGATTGCCACCATGACGCCGGAAATTTGCGACAACATGCGTCGTGCGGTGGAGTTGGGCAAGTGGCCGGATGGCCGGGTGCTGACGAAAGAGCAGCGTGAGACGTGCATGCAGGCGGTGCTGGCCTGGGAGGCGAAGAACCTGCCTGAAGAGCAGCGCACTGGCTATATGGAGCAGGCCTGCAAGGGCGACAAGGATGAAGTGGAAGAGCAGCCGATAACCCTGCGTGGGCCGGATACGCTGCAGTAAAATTCACGTGAAGAGTGACCGGCAAGTCATCCTTTTATTGGCCCTTCGGGGTGTTTTGCTGTCATCTGGCATTGGTCGGTGGCATTACATACTGTAATCTTCCTATGAGACCAATTCCGGGCTAGGTATTTTTTATCTGGCCGAAAGGACCAACAGACTGCCTGTCTGTAACGATGTTTTACCCTATGGGTAATAAAAGAATTAAATAACAAACGGTTCGGGAGACCACATGCATATTTACAAGAAAGTACTGCCTGCTGCAGTTGCTATGGCGCTGGCTGCCTGCGGTGGCGGTAGCGACTCTTTCGAGGACCAGACTGCCGGCGGTAACCCCGCGGGTACCTATCCCAAATTTAACCCGGTAACCTCTGAACTTCCGCTGAATACCGATCTGATTTTTGCAGATGCCGCGACCAGTGACGGTACTGCGAATGTGGGTGTTCCGGAAAATGCCATCGAAGCCGCGGTAAACGCGCTTGACGGTTTTTCCACCACCGCTTACTTCGATATCGGTTTTGCGGGCGGAAGCATTGATGCTGCCACCGTCTGTGTTCCCGGTGGTTGCGAAGGCCTGCCAAATGTTTATCTGGTTCCACTTGATACAAGCGGTGGTGATGGTGATGCGCTGAACCCTGCCAATATCACCGGGGTGAACCAGGCCGCATTTGGCACCACGGCGATCAGTGCTTCAGTCGTGTCACTGAATGGCGGCACTGACAATACGCTGCGGATTACACCCCTGAAGCCTCTGATGCCGAAAACCAAGTACCTGGTTTTTGTCACCAATGGCGTGCTGGATACCAATGGTGATCCGATCAAGGCTTCCACGGCCTATAACATCCTGGGTGAAGACCAGCCAGAAGTGACCAGCTCGCTGGCTCCCGTTCGTGGCGCGATCCAGGGCTGGGAAACTATTGCCGGGGGCTTGATCAATGCCCTCTCCATGGGTGGTATTCCGGTGGATGTGGCCAAGGATAGTGTGGCGATTTCCTACACCTTCACCACTACCGATCCTCAAACTCCACTTACCGCCATGGCGGCACCGCGTGGAGCCATCGCGCTGTCTCAAATTGAGGCGGGTGTCGATGCACAAACCGCCTTGGGTAATGCCGCTGACTTGGAAGGGCTTGGTTTGCTGAGCACGCCGAAAGCCCGGGATGTGGTTGTAAGCGATTTGTCCGGGGTAGATTTTGCTAACCTCACCCTAAACGCGCTGGCTCCGAATGTCGGCAAGCTGTTTACGGGTGCCATTGAGCTGCCTTACTACCAGTCTGCACCGGCCAGCGCGGGAGATTTCAGTTTCCTGCAAAAATCCTGGACTGCGGATCAGGTGCTTGGGTCCTATTTGGGTATGGGTATCCCTCCGATGGATGTGGACGGTAGCTACAATGTGACCTACCGCTATCCGTTTGCAGCCCAGACCGGCGTGGAAACCGTGCCGCTGCAGGTGACCCTGCCGAATCCTGCCTTGACTCCTGCTGAGCTACAGGGCGCATCCTGTGCCAATGTTCGTGACAACACTGGTTACCCGACGGTAATCTACGTGCACGGTATTACCAGCGACCGTACTTCAGTGATGGCACTGGCGCATACCCTGGCGTCTCGTTGTATTGCAACCGTAGCTATCGACTTGCCAGTCCATGGTGTGCCGGCGAACAGCGCGTTTGCGACTGCGTTGAATGTAGAAAATAGTCCTCTCGCAGCCATCTATGATGGTCTTGGCCTGCATGAGCGACACTTCAATGTGGCACAGGATGCCTCTGGCAACCCGGCGCCAATGAACTTTGAGTCGCCAACGGCGCTGGATGGTTCCGGTAGCTGGTTCATTAACCTGGCCAATCTCAAGAACACCCGTGATAACCTGCGCCAGGCCGTGATGGATCTGCTCAACCTGAATGCCAGCCTGGGCGCCATCAGCACACTGGATATTGATGGTAATGGCACGCTGGATACGGGGAATGTTACCGTCGTCGGGGCTTCTCTGGGTGCGATGGTTGGGACTACCTTCACTAGCACCAACCAGGTGGCGATCTCGGCAGATAGCAACTTTGGCAGTAACCTCAACACAATTAACGGCTTGGTTGCCTCTGTGGGTGGTACCCAGCTGGCGCATCTGCTGAATAACTCCCAGGCGTTTGCACCGCGCATCCAGGCAGGCCTGGCGGCGAACGGCGTGAATGTGGGTACCTCTGACTACGAAAGCTTCCTGTATGTTGCTCAGAGCACGGTTTCATCCGGTGATCCTGTCAACTTCTCAAGCAACGTTGGTGCTTTGGCGGTTGTGGGTTTGCCTGTCTTGCTGCAGCAGGTGAATGGTGACACCGTTGTCCCGAATGGTGATCCCTCACTGCCGATGATGGGCACAGAGGGCATGGCTTCACTGTCGAGTGCGGTCCAGCTTTCTCCGGGTGCGGTTGATCTGACGGCTCTGGGTAATGCCGGTATTGTGAAGATGACTGCGGGTGGCCATGGTTCCTTGCTGACTCCCTCCGGTGGCGCTCCGCAGGTGACTGCGGAACTGCAGGCCCAGGTCATGAGCTTTGTGCTTTCCGGCGGTGCTCAGGTAGCCATCGGCTCTCAGGCTCCTCAGGACGTTGAAGTAGTAGGTCCGTAAGACGTTTTTTTACTGACTTCACGGTGATAAACAACACCCCGCTTTAGCGGGGTGTTGTCGTTTTCGGGACGCGTTAAACTAGTCCCACATTTCCCTTGTCTGGAGTTTTTGCATGGAAACTGCCCACGCTGCTGTCACCACCCGTCTTGCGGATTACCAGCCTCCGGCCTATCTGGTGGATAGCGTGAAACTGGATGTGGATATTCGCGATGGTGTGACCACCGTTACCAGTGAGCTGGCGTTGCGGCGTAATCCGGATGCGGCGGTTTCCGATGCCATGACCTTCAACGGTGAAGGTCTGGTGATTCGTTCATTGACCTTGGACGGCAAGGTGCTTGGGGAGGGGGAGTACCGTTACGACAATGGTGAGCTGTTGCTTTCCGGTCTGGCGGAACAGGCAACCCTGGTTTCCGTTGTGGATATCGAACCGGAAAAGAACACTGCCCTGGAAGGCCTGTACATGTCCAACGGTATGTACTGTACCCAGTGCGAAGCCCAGGGTTTCCGCCACATCACCTTCTTCCCGGATCGCCCGGATGTGCTTTCCCGCTTCCGCACCACGGTGCGTGCGGACAAGCAGCGTTATCCCTTGCTGCTTTCCAACGGTAATCCGGTGGCGCAGGGCGAAGAGGGTGAGCGTCACTGGGTGACCTGGGAAGATCCGTTCCCGAAGCCCTGTTATCTGTTCGCTCTGGTGGCCGGGGATCTGGCCTGCCTGGAGGACAGCTTTACCACGATGTCCGGTCGCGAAGTGGCGCTTCGCCTTTATGCCGAGCACCGGGATCTGGACAAGCTGGATCACGCTATGGAATCCCTCAAGAATGCCATGCGCTGGGATGAGGAAACCTATGGCCGGGAGTACGATCTGGACATCTACATGATCGTGGCGGTGAGCCACTTCAATATGGGCGCCATGGAAAACAAGGGGCTCAATATCTTCAATACTTCCTGCGTGCTGGCGCACCCGGCCACCACTACCGATGCCGGTTTTCAGCGAGTGGAATCCGTGGTGGCCCATGAGTATTTCCATAACTGGTCCGGTAATCGGGTTACCTGTCGTGACTGGTTCCAGCTCAGTCTCAAGGAAGGCTTTACCGTATTTCGTGACCAGATGTTCTCCGCTGATATGAATTCCGATGCGGTGCAGCGGGTGAACGATGTGGATTTTCTGGTGAACCATCAGTTCCCGGAAGATCAGGGGCCCATGGCGCATCCGGTGCGTCCGGCGGAGTTCCAGAAAATCGATAATTTCTACACCCTTACCATCTATGAGAAGGGGGCTGAAATTGTCCGCATGCAATATCACCTGCTGGGCGCCGAGGGCTTCCGTAAAGCCACCGATCTTTACTTCGAGCGTTTCGATGGCCAGGCGGTGACTTGTGATGACTTTGTCGACTGCATGCAGGAAGTCTCCGGCCGGGACATGACCCAATTCCGTCGCTGGTACAGTCAGGCGGGCACCCCGATCCTGTCGGTGAGCGATGAGCAGACGGCGGATGGCTATGCCATCACCTTCCGGCAGCACACCCCGCCGACGCCGGGGCAGGCCGACAAGGCGCCTCTGGTGATTCCGGTGCGTCTGGCGCTGTTGGGCCAGGATGGTGAGCCGGTGGCGCTGGATGACAGTGGGCTGCGTGAGACGGTGCTGATCCTGGAGGACGCGGAGCAGACGTTCCACTTCCCGGTCAGTGGGCCGGTGACGCCGTCCCTGCTGCGCGGTTTTTCTGCTCCCGTGGTGCTGGAATTTGATTATGGTACCGATCAGCTGGCTACTCTGCTGGCCCATGACAGCGACGGCTACTGCCGCTGGTCTGCGGCCCAGCGACTCTACTTCACGGCTCTTGATCGTCTGGTGCTTGGCAAGGGTCGAGCAGAGGACGAAGCTGCTGCCCTGGCGCCGGTGCTGGAGCAGGTGATCGAGCGTGCAGGGGAGGACCCGGCCCAGGCGGCGCTGTTGCTGACCCTGCCCACCGAGATTGCCCTGGGGGATCGGCACACGCCGCTGGACCCGGCGGCGATCCATGTGGCGCATCAGGCACTGAAGCGGGCGCTGGGCGTTGCCCTGCAATCGCGATGGCTGTCCCTGTCGGAGAACCTGCTGGCCACGGAGCTGGAAATGGACGGTGTGGCCATGGGGCGTCGTCAGCTGCGCAACCTGGCACTGGACTACCTGGCGGCGGGCGGCCATCCGGAAGCAGCACGTATCGCCATAGAGCTATTTGAGTTGCCTCTGTGCATGTCGGAGGAGCTGGGAGCGCTGCGTGTCTTGGTGCATCATCGCTTGGCGGGTGCCGAACAGGCACTGGAGCAGTTTGCCCACAAATGGGTAGAAGAGGCGCTGGTGATGGATCAGTGGTTCTCGGTGCAGGCGTCCGCGCCGGGTGAGGTGACAATTGATGTGGTGGAGCGCTTGCTGGCCCACCCTGCGTTCGACTGGAAGGTGCCCAACCGGGTGCGTTCCGTGCTGGGTGTGCTGGCGGGCAGTAACCCTTCCGCCTTCAATACTGACAAAGGCTACCGTCTCTTTACCGATGCGCTGAGGACGGTGGATGGCCTGAATCCGCAGATTGCCGCGCGCATTGCCAATGCAGCGGCCCGTCTGCATCGACTGGAGCCTGGCCGCCAGCAGGTCTTCCGGTCTCTGTTGCAGGGCGTCAATGCGTCGGCATCGTCCAATCTGGGTGAAGTGCTGGGGCGGATTCTGGCGGAAAATTAGTCAGTAGTTGCATACGCTGGAGCCCTGAAATAATCGTGACCGGCCGGTCGTAAATCGCCCCTCAGGGGGGATTTATTTTAGGTTTCAATGTGTAAGAATTAGGTATTAGCTGTTTGCGGCGTGTTTCAGTAGGAAAGATGGGATCTGAATCCGTATAGGGACGCAGCAGTGAGAACAATAAAGCCATTTGGCAACTCGGAGTAGCTACATGAATAATAACCACCTGCGTAAAACCAGGCTGGCGATGGCTGTCGCCAGTATCTCAGCCCTCGGGGCTTTCTCTGCGCCAGCGTCGGCGATTCAACTTGAGTTTGAAAATCCTGACTGGCAAGGCCGAATCGACACCACGCTGTCTGTGGGTGCGTTGTTCCGGACCGAATCCCAGGATCCCATGCTGGCTGCTACCGATGACGTCATTCAAATGACGAAAATGGGTTATGGCTCGCAGATCAACAAGAACGATGCCAACAACAATTTTGACACTGGTCTGGCATCCCTGGTTTACAAGATCACCCCGGAACTGGATCTGAGCTGGCAGGGCAAGTACGGCATGTTCCTGCGTGGCACCGCTTTCTATGATCAGGTAATCATGGATGGCGGTCACGATGGTGGCCTGCTCATTCCTGGTGGGCCGACCAATGTGAATGGCTTCAATCGTTACGCGCTTTACTCGGACTACGCCAACAACGGTACCGGTGACGATTTCACCAGCGATGCCGAGCGTTATGCCGGTGAGCGGGCCCGTCTGCTGGATGCCTATGTGTGGGGCAACTTCGATGTGTTCGAGCGTCCGTTGAACGTGCGTCTCGGTCAGCAGGTGATCAACTGGGGTGAAGCCCTGTTCATGCAGAACGGTATCAACACCGCCAACTACTTTGATCTCAATGCGCTGCGTCTGCCCGGCTCCGAGATCAAGGAAGCGCTGCTGCCGCTGGACAGTGTCTACTTCTCCTACGGTCTGACCTACAACGCTACCCTGGAAGGTTTCTACCAGTTTGAGTGGAAAAATTCCGAAGATGCGCCTACCGGAACCTATTTCTCCACCCACGATGCCTTCCCGGGCAAAGGGGCGGATAATGTGATTCTGGATGGCCGCGTGATTGCGTTGAGTGCTGGCGCGCCGGGTCTGGAAGCAGCCTTTGATACTTATACCTCCGCCAACTATAGCAATTATCAGTATGAATCCACCCAGGTGACTGTGGATCGTATCCGCGATTTGGAAGCCGATGACAATGGTCAGTTTGGTCTGGCGTATCGCTACTTCGCCGAGAACCTGAACGGCACCGAATTCGCGCTCTACTACACCCGCACTCACGCCCGCACTCCGGTTGTCGGTGCGCGCCTGAATAATGTACAGGCAGGTCAGGGTGGTGGTGCTGGTGCCATTCCGCTGATCATCGATACCGCGGAGTATCAGATGGCCTACGCGGAAGATCAGGACATGTTCGGTTTCAGCTTCAACACCATGGTGGGCAACATGTCCCTGGCTGGTGAAGTGGCTTACCGTCCCGAGCGCGCCATCATTAACGAAGGCGGTGACAATCTGATCGCGGCTCTTGCAGGGGCAGCAGGTCAGTCAGCACTCAGCCCTGCGCCTGTGACTTTGGGTAACTTGACCGACCACTGTGTTCGCGCCGAAATGGGCGGCAGCTGTCTGTCCAAGGATACCGTTGTTCAGGATGGCCAGCTTTATTACTTCTATGACGAAGTAGAAAGCTATAACGGTTCCCTTGTCAGCATTTTCAACTTCGGCCCGACCTTCGGTTCTGATGGTCTGGTTGCCCTGCTGGAACTGGGTGTGGAGCACATTGAAGGTCTGGAAAACGAAGACCTGAATTACAACTCCACTGCCGCGATTCTGGACAGCGAAGCCCAGATCCTGAGCCCGGAAAATCCCGACAAGTACTACATGGATCCCACTTCCTGGGGTTACCGTGCGGTCGTGAAAGCGGATTACAGCAACGTTTTCGCAGGTATTTCCATGAGCCCGAGTTTCCGTTTCGCCCATGATGTGAACGGCAACTCCCCCATCGGCGGCAACTTTATGGAAGATCGTAAAGCCGCCACGCTGGGCGTGAATTTTGTGTACTTGAACAACCTGGAAGTGGGCATGTCTGGTACCACCTTCTGGGGTGCCGATTACTCCAACAAGCTGGCCGACCGTAACAACGCCTCGGTTTCTGTTAAGTACTCTTTCTAAATTTTTGCGGGCCGCATTGCGGCCCGGTTTATCGGAGAGCAAATCATGTTGAAGAAATTGACCGCAATGGGGAGCGCACTGGCGTTGTCCCTGAGCGTGGCGGCCACTGTACAGGCGGCTGTTCCCGCTTCCGAGGCTGCCAAACTGGGCAAGAGCCTTACTCCCTTTGGCGCACAGGTAAAAGGTAACGGCAAGGCCGTTTCTACCGGTCTGGGTATCCCGGACTGGACTGGCGGTATTCAGCGCAAGGACATTCCCAAGAGCTATACCCGTCCGGGCCAGCATCACCCTGATCCTTATGCCAGTGAAAAGCCGGTATTCACCATCACTGCGCAGAATGCAGGTCAGTATGCTGACAAGCTGCCAGATGGTGTGCAGGCCATGCTCAAGACCTACCCGGATACCTTCAAGCTGAATGTGTACCCGAGCCACCGCTCCACCTCTGCGCCGCAGTGGGTGTATGACAACACCAAGAGCAATGCTACCAAGGCGGAGCTGGGCGAAACCGGTGTGAAAGATACCTTTGGCGGTATCCCGTTCCCGATCCTCAGCGGCAGCAATGAAGAGCAGGCCATGCAGGCGATCTGGAACCACATTCTGCGCTGGCGCGGTCTGTACGTGGTGCGTCGTGCGTCCGAAGTGGCGGTACAGCGTAGCGGTGCGTATTCCCTGATCACCTCCCAGCAGGAAATCTACTTCCGTTACTACGATCCGAAGTACAACTACGAGACCCTGGATAACGTACTGTTCTATTACCTGTCCTTCACCAAGGCGCCGGCGCGTCTGGCCGGTGGTGCGGTACTGGTACACGAAATGCAGGATCAGAAGAAGATGCCGCGTCAGGCCTGGGGCTACAACGCCGGTCAGCGTCGTGTGCGTCGTGCGCCGAACCTGGCCTACGATACCCCGATTGCTGCCGCCGATGGCCTGCGTACTGCGGACGACACCGACATGTATAACGGTGCTCCGGACAAGTACAACTGGAAGCTGGTACACGCCAAGCCGGTGGAAATGTTCATTCCCTACAACAACTACAAGCTGGATAGCCCGGACGTGAGCTACGAGACCCTGCTGCAGAAAGGTCACGTGAACCCTGACTACCAGCGTTGGGAACTGCACCGCGTGTGGGTAGTGGAAGCCAATCTGAAAGATGGTGAGCGTCACATCTACCAGAAGCGTCGCTTCTACATTGACGAAGATTCCTGGCAGATCGCCGCCATCGACCAGTATGACCGTCGTGGTGAGCTGTGGCGTGTTAGCCTGGCCTTCATCAAGAACTACTATGAAGTGCCGGCCCAGTGGACTGCTCTGGATACCTTCCACGACCTGCGTGCGCAGCGTTACCACGTACAGTTCCTGGATAACGAAGAGCCTTCCATCCTCGACTACAGCCAGCCGGTTCCGGATGACCGTTATTTCCATCCCGCCGCCCTGCGTCGTCGTGGCCGTGGCTAACATTGGAAAACCGCGATCAGTCTGCTGTTCGCATGCACAAGACGGCCGGGGCTTTTACCCCGGTCGTTTTGTACTCGGCTCCCGCTCAGGGAGCTCTCGGGAAGAGATGGGACAATGAAAAAAATAATGCTTTTGGCCGTTTCGGCCGCCCTGTCTGCAACTGTGCAGGCAGACTTTATCGCAGGCGATTCCCCTCTGGTGAAAGCCAATACCTACCTGGATCTTGCTGATGCAGGTGGCCGTATTGTCGCAGTGGGCGATCGTGGAAAAATTCTCTACTCCGACGATGAAGGTGGCCACTGGCAAGTAGCCAGCACCCCGTCGGAAGTGTTGCTGACCAGTGTCTGTTTCGCCGATGCCCGTCATGGCTGGGCGGTGGGGCATGATGCCCTGGTGCTCGGCACCAGTGATGGCGGCGAAACCTGGACACTGCAGTACAGCGATCCCCTGGGTGGCGACGGCACCGATGATGCCGGCGATATCGCAGACGGCGGAGACGTGGCCATGGATGATCTGTCCATGGACGATATCTATGGTGATCCCTATGCCGACGAAGAATATAGCGATGACCCCTACGGCGACGACCCCTACAGCGATGATCCCTATGCGGATGACGCAGGTAGTTCATCCGGGCCGGTAGATACCTCCGGTGCGCCGCTGCTGGATGTGCAGTGCGAAAGCCGTGACCATGCGGTGGCCGTGGGTGGCTATGGCTACTATCTGGAAACCACCGACGGTGGTGCCAGCTGGAGCAAGAAGCTGGATCGACTGAAAAACGGCGATGGCTGGCATCTCTATGATCTGACCGCGGTGAGTAAAAGTGCTACCCGCTATCTGGTTGGTGAAAAGGGCGCCATGTTCCGTTCCGTGGATGAAGGCGCCAGCTGGGAACGTCTGAAAAGCCCCTACAGTGGCACCCTGTTTGGCGCTCTGGCTCTGTCTGATGCCAAGGCACTGGTGTATGGCCTGCAAGGCAATATCTGGCTCACCGGCAACCGTGGTGTGAGCTGGAGCAAGGTGCCCAGTGGTTTGAGCCGGGGAATCAACGATGGTGCGGTACTGGCCAACGGCTCTCTGGTACTGGTTACCAATGCGGGCGGCATTCTTACCAGTGACGATGAAGGCAAGAGCTTTTCTCTGCGGTTCCTGCCGGACCGTGAATCCATCTCCGCCGTACTGCCCCGTGAAAAGGGCGGCATCCTGATCGCCGGTCAGGGTGGTGTGCGTGTGATTGAAGACGTGAAATAAGGGGCCCAGCATGTCAGGTAGCATTTCTCAGAATATTGCCGGTGCGCTGTTCAAGGCGCGCAAGGTCGTGTTGGTCCTCTTTGTGGCGTTGACTGCCGTATTGGGATACCAGGCGTCCAAGATTCAGCTCAACACGGATATCAGCAAGATGGTCCCGCTGGACCATCCCTATATCCAGAATTTTTTCGAACACAAGAATGATCTCAGCCTGGGGAACGATATCCGCCTGATTGTGGCGGAGACCAAGGGCGAGGATATTTTCAACGAAGAGTACATGAACGCTCTGAAGGAGATCACCGATGAGGTGTTTGCTCTGGAAGGCGTGGACCCCAGCAAGATCAGTTCGCTGTGGACCAGTAACGTACGCTGGAACGAAGTGACCGAGCAGGGCTTTCAGGGCGGGGAGGTGATCCCGGCTGGCTATGATGGCTCTTCTGACAGTCTCGAGCAGCTGCGTACCAATGTGCTGCGTTCCGGTCAGGTGGGTCGCCTGGTGGCGGACAACTTCCAGTCCAGTGTGGTGCATGCCTATCTGCTGGATGCGCTGGGTGAGGAGGGAATCGATATTCCTGCCCTGACAGCCAGCCTGGAAGAGATTCGTCAGACCTATCAGGACAAGTACCCCAATGTGCGCATTCACATTGTCGGTCTGGCCAAGAAAGCGGGCGACGTGATGTCTGCGGCCCAGGAAGTGGCCATGTTCTTCTTCCTGACCCTGGGCCTGATTGCCCTGTTGCTGTTGCTGGATACCCGTTGTATCCGCAGTGCGCTTACCGTTTCCATCTGTTCCTTTGTGGCGGTGATCTGGCAGCTGGGTATTGTCAGCACCCTCGGCTTTACCATCGATCCCTACTCCATGCTGGTACCGTTCCTGGTGTTTGCCATTGCGGTGTCCCATGGTGTGCAGATCGTTAACACCCTGGCCAACTATGTGGCGTCCGGGCTGAGTTCGCTGGATGCCTCCAAGTCCACCCTGCATGCACTGGTGGTGCCGGGTATGGTGGCGCTGGTATCCGATGCCATCGGCTTCCTCACCCTCTACATGATCGATATTGGTGTGATCCGTGAGCTGGCCATGGCAGCCAGTATCGGTGTGGCGGTGATCATCATCACCAACCTGATCGTGGTTCCTGTGGTGTTGTCCTATCTGGGAGTTGGTGCTGCCGCGGTACGCAAGATCAAGGCTGGTGACGAGAAGGATCACCCGCTGGCTGGCCTGTTTGCACGCTTCACCCGTCCGGGTATGGCGGCGGCCTCTGTGTTGGTTGCGGTTGTCGGCTACGCCGGGGGTATCTACCTGAGTCAGGACCTGAAAATCGGGGATCTGGACAAGGGCGCGCCGGAACTGTGGCCGGATCCGTGTGAAGAAATGGATTGTCCCCGCGGCTACGAACCCAAGGATCGTTACCGCTATAACCATGACGTGAACTTCCTGGTCTCCAACTATTCCGTGAGTGCGGACGTGTTGGTGGTGATGGGCAAGACCCCGCAGGAATCCTGTAACACCTACCAGGCCATGCAGGCCGCCGATGACATGGCGTGGACCCTGCAGAACGTGGAAGGGGTGCAGGATGTGGCGACCATCGCCTCTGCCACCAAGCTGATTTCTACCAACATGAATGAAGGCTCCATGAAGTGGGCCACCATTTCCCGTGATCAGTTTGCCCTGAACAACGTGATGAGTTTCATGCCGGACAGTCTCTACAACCTGGACTGTTCCCTGACACCTATCTACGTGTTCCTGGATGACCACAAGGCAGAAACCCTGGATCGGGTCACCAAGGCGGTGGCGGAGTTCTCGGCAACCCGTAACAACGCGGATGTCATTGAGTTCAAACTGGCCTCGGGTAACGCCGGTGTGGAAGCTGCCACCAACCAGACTATCGAAGCCAGCCAGTACCCGATGCTTGCACTGGTTTACGCCGTGGTGTCCATTCTGGTGCTGATTGCCTTCCGTTCCATCCGTGCAGTGATCTGTATCATTGTGCCGCTGGGTCTGACTTCTATCCTCTGTCAGGCGCTGATGGCGCAGATGGGCATTGGTGTGAAGGTGGCTACCTTGCCGGTGATCGCGCTGGGCGTGGGCATCGGGGTGGATTACGGCATTTATATCTACAGCAAATTGTCCGAGTACCTGAAACAAGGTATGGATCTTGAATCAGCCTATAAAGAGACGCTCAAGACCACAGGCAAGGCGGTGGCGTTCACCGGCATTACCCTGGCCGTTGGCGTGATCTTCTGGGTCTTCAGCTCCATCAAGTTCCAGGCGGACATGGGCATCCTGCTGACCTTCATGTTCCTGTGGAACATGATTGGTGCCCTGTGGTTACTCCCGGCATTGGGTCGTTTCCTGCTCAAGCCGGCCAGCGCCGCGAAATAACCGGCGCGCTGATTATTGTTGGTTGTGTGTGCAAGCCCGGCGAAAGCCGGGCTTTTTTTGTGGCCGCTTCGCGGCTGCACCACGTACCACGCATTACGCTTCACGCAAAACCTAAATTCATCGCACCACTCCGCCGTAGGCGCTTGCCTGCAGGTGATCCTTTCCGTGTCGTGGGTGAATCGCCTGCAGGCAGGCGCCTACGGCGGAAAAGAAAGCGGGTTTTGCGTGCCGCGTGTTGCGTGGAGCATGCAGCGTCTCTTCGTCCGACACAAAGCATCGAAGTAGCCGCCCCCCTTGGCTATAATGCGCGCCAGCTCACCAGTTGCGGACGCCCTCATGTTGTATTCCCTTGCCAGACCATTCCTGTTTTCCCTCTCTGCCGAACAGTCCCATGACCTGACCCTGAACATGCTGCGCAAGCGGGCAGGCAAGCTGTGGCCGGGCTGTCAGGTGTCGGCGCCAGTGAAGGTCATGGGTATCGAATTCCCCAATGCGGTGGGGCTGGCCGCCGGGCTCGACAAGAACGGTGATTGCATCGATGGCCTGGCGGATCTGGGCTTCGGTTTTATCGAAATCGGCACCATCACTCCGCGGCCCCAGCCGGGTAACCCGAAACCGCGCCTGTTCCGCCTGCCGAAAGCCAGCGCCATCATCAACCGCATGGGCTTCAACAACCAGGGCGTGGATTACCTGGTCAACGCGGTGAAGCAGAGCAAGTACGAGGGCGTACTGGGCATCAATATCGGCAAGAACAAGGACACCCCGGTGGAAAATGCCGTGGATGACTACCTGATCTGCCAGCAGAAAGTGCATGCCTATGCCACCTACCTGGTGGTCAACGTCTCTTCCCCGAACACCCCGGGTCTGCGTGAACTGCAGCACGGTGATGCCCTGAACACCCTGCTGGCCACCCTGCGCGAAGCCCAGGATCGTCTTGATGAACAACATCGTCGCAAGGTGCCGCTGGTGATCAAGATCGCCCCGGACAACAGCGCCGAAGAGCTGCAGGCCATGGCCGAGGCCTTTGTGAAGCACGGTATCGATGGTGTCTGCGTTGGCAACACCACCCTGTCCCGTGAAGGGGTGAGCGATCTTCCTCATGGTGACGAGCAGGGCGGTCTCAGTGGCGCACCGCTGACCCCCATTGCCAACCAGGCCCTGGAGATCATGAGCAAGGCGCTCAACGGCCGCATCCCGATTATCGGCGTGGGTGGCATCAACAGCCCGGAAGACGCCCTGGCCAAGAAAGCTCTGGGTGCCGAACTGGTGCAGATCTATAGCGGCCTGATTTACCAGGGCCCGGGCCTGATCAGCAAGATCGCCCGCGCCTGGAAGTAGGAAGTACAAGCTACAAGCTACAAGCTACAAGCTACAAGCTACAAGCTACAAGCTACAAGCTACAAGCTACAAGCTATGCTTGGATTAGGAAAACCCAAAAGGTTCCCGCGTTTTTGCATTTCTATGAAGCCGCTGTAGGAGCCCCCTTCCAGGGGGCGATCCGAGCTTAAGCGAGGTAAGGATCCCAGAAACGCTGTTTAAGGGTAGGGGGGAGTCTTTTAAGGAGAGCCAACCTGAAAGCCTTTCGGCGAATGCGTTGGCTCTCCTGCGGTGATAACGGGTCGGATCGTTGCCTGCTGGATGAGGCACTCTACGCGGAGCGCCCATTAAAAAGGGCCCTGGTGGGGCCCTAAACCGCCTTTTTTATACTCCCCATTCTTCCTGTATTTTCCCATCTGTACGCCCGTAAAGGGTTTTTTAAGACCGGATGTACAGTATTTTCCCCCGCAATCCTGTACATTCTCTAAATCATTACGCCAAATTTACGCCATGGGGGAGAAGTGGCCAGTTACCGGAAGCGTGCAGGAGGATGGCGGGTAGAGGTTCGCATGCGCGGTCAGTATGCGTCCAGCACCTGGCAAACCAAAGCTCAGGCCCAGGCCTGGGCGGCAGAAGTGGAAGGTGAGATCCGTGCCGGCAAAGCCATCGGATCGACCGGGCGACGCGTTCGTGATGTGTTGCAGCGTTACGCCGATGAGGTGGCGCCGCGCAACCGGGGTGCCCGTCGTGATGGTGAGCGCATCTCACTGATGCTCTCCATGCCGCTGGCTGACGTTCCCCTCGAAGACGTGGGGAACATCCACGTGATCGAATATCGCGATGCCAGGCTGAAGAAAGTGCTGCCTGCCACCGTGCGGCGTGAAATGAACCTGATGGGCGGGGTGTTCCGATATGCCGTCGAGGAGTGGCACTGGCTGCCGGAGAATCCCTGCAAGGGGGTCCGCAAGCCGCCTTCGGGCAAAGCCCGCGATCGGCGCATCAGTGACGATGAAATCAAAGCGCTCATGGCTGCCGCCGGCTACAGGGAAGGGGCGCAGGCCAGCAGCACACCGGAACAAATGGCGCTGGCCTTTCAGCTGGCACTGGAAACCGCCATGCGGGCAGGAGAGATATTGAGCCTCGAGTGGAGCCAGATCCATCTTAATGAGGGTTATCTGACGCTGAGTACCACCAAGAATGGGGATGCTCGGCGGGTGCCGTTGTCGCAGCGGGCCAGGCAGCTGCTGACGTTGTCAGCCGTGGAAGGGGGCAAGGTGTTTTCCATCAACTCCAACCAGCTGGCGCTGTCATTCAACTATTACCGCGAGAAGGCCAAGCTGTCGGGCTTCACCTTCCATGATACCCGGCATGAGGCCATCACCCGCCTGGCGAAGAAACTGGATGTGCTGGATCTGGCCCGCATGACCGGCCACCGGGATCTGCGCAGCCTGCAGGTGTACTACAACGCCACCGCCAGCGAGATTGCCGCGCAACTGGGCTGAGCCCATCAGGCGGCGCGGCGCTTGGGTTGCCGGTTTCGCTTTGCCCAGTCTCGCACCTCATCCGGAATCCAGCGGCGGCCAATGTCCGGAGCGTGCACCGGATCCGGGAAGGTGTGCAGGTTGGTGATGTAGGTGGCCCGCTTGGCGGTCACTCCGAAATAGGTGCCAATCTCCTTGGTGCTCCACAGCGCGTCCGGGATTCTCTGCCGGCGCAGCTCTTCCAGAATGGCTTCCAGTACGTTTTGTTCACTCATGGCACTGCTCCGCTGCGGCGTTGATCGCTCTGATTCTGCCCTGGTGCTGCTCGTAGGTCGGATTCAGTCGAATGTCCCGGCAGGGCGCGGCCAGCGGGCAGGTGGTGCAGCCCTCGATGGGGCCGGCCTTCTGGTACTGCACCGCGCAGATATCCTTGGCGCGATCGGAAAGGATCTCATGCCCCATTTCCTGCAGGCGTTGTTCGTCTGTCTTCATGCTGCTGCCTCCATGGGTTCCATCATATTGCCTTCCACCAGTGCCTTGCACGGGTAGGGGGAAACGCTGTTGCCGCACATCTTCACCTGGTCGGCCTTGGTGAGGCGGGCGCCGTCGAAGGTGTGGGTGTGGATGTAGTCGGCCGGGAAGCCCTGGCCCATGAACAGTTCGTGGGGCTGCAGCATGCGCATGCCGATATCTACGATCTGGTAGGGCTCGCCTTTTACCATCACCAACCCCAGGCGGTCCTTGGTGGGGATGGTGTGTAATGGCTCCTTCAGGGCCTGCCATTGGCCGCCCTCGCTGTAATACTTCATCAGGAAGGCCCTGACTTCCCCGTGGTGGGTGCCTTGGGCGCTGATGGTATGCAGGGGCTCCCGGGCATCGTGGCCGACATTGGTGCCCCTCAGCTTCACCATGTGGCTGGTTACCAGGCTGTGGTGATCCACGGTGGTGACGGTGCCCAGGGGCTTGCGCAGGTCGGTACCGATCACGCCGGTGTAGTGTTTGGCAAGGAAGGCCTGAACCAGTGCAAAGTGACCCCCTTTGGGCCATGCCGTGATCGTCCGGAGCGGGTCACGGATGTCATGCACGGTGTCCCGGCCATTGAAGTTGGCGATCGGGACAATGAAGGGATCGCCGGATTCCACCACAAAGCGGCGGATGCCTTCTGCGATTCGGCGGCAGGTGGCATCGGCCAGTGGTTTCTTGCGCTCGAAGATGCTGGGGCAGGGCAGGCTCCAGTCGATGATGTCTGCCGCGGTGCGGTAGGGCTTGAGGCCCGGGCCGTGGGTGGCTGCTGGCCAGGCGATGGGCTGGCCATCACAGCGGGCCACCAGAAACAGGCGCTTGCGGATGGTGGGGGCGCCGTAGTCGCAGGCGCGCAGTTCTTTCCACTCTACCTGGTAGCCGTGCCGCTTCAGGGCGTTCACAAAGCTGCGGAAAGTGTGGCCCTTGCGCTTGGGGCAGGGCAGATGGGTGATGCCGTCAGGGGTTTCCTGTTTGATCACCGGGCCCCAAGTAACGAATTCTTCCACGTTCTCCAGCATGATCACCCGGGGCTTCACCGTGCCCACCCAGCGCATTACTACCCAGGCCAAGCCGCGCACCTGCGGGGAAACCGGCTTACTACCTTTCGCCTTGCTGAAATGACGGCAGTCCGGGCTGAACCAGGCCAGGCCAACCGGGCGGCCCTGGGTGACCTTGCGCGGATCCACATCCCAGACTGATTCGCAGTAATGCTTGGTGTGGGGGTGGTTGGTCTCATGCATAGCCAGCGCCACCGGGTTGTGGTTGATGGCGATGTCTACGGGACGGCCAATGGCCTGCTCGATGCCGGTGCTGGCGCCGCCGCCGCCGGCGAAGTTGTCCACGACCAGTTCGTCAAAGTTGAATCCGGCTTGGGGGTGGGTGCGGAATCGGTTCATGTCTTCCCTCGTTGACTTGTTTCGCATCTCTGGTTGATGCTTGCGGCATCGAAAGGGAGGGTGCTGATATGGAATTGTGTGGCAATGATTGGGGTTGTTGGATGCTTTGGATTGACACCAGCTTGGTTCGCTGGCTTCAAGCGCTTGCCTCTTTTGCTATTGCATGTATTGCGATTTGGGCTCCCAGAAGGGAACGCCAACACCAGGCTGTTAAGGAGAGCAAAGCCAAACTTGGTACCCATATTGGGATTTTGGAGTTGCTTTCTTCCATGGACGATAGGCTTAAGGGAACGGGAAAACTTTTGAATCAATGGATTAATGACAAAAATGGCGGTATCCCGCAGCTCAAGCGAATTCAGATTCTTTTCCATATCAATGAATCCGCATGCAACTCTATCCCCCTTCATGATCTGGGAGATAGGAGAATAGTTGATGCTGTCATTGAGCTTACAAAGGAGGTAAAGCTGCTCATTCTTGCGATTGATGAATTTTTGCTTTCCACTAATGCGGAGCCAGCTGATGCGCCGGAACTCCTTAAAGCTTTCACTGAAGAAGCGGCCTTTGATAACTTGAATACTGCCGACCTTTACAGCCGCTTGTCTAAAACGGAAACAATGATCGAACAGGTAATGCAGGATAAGCGGTCTGAGTTGGAGAGGCTTCGCTAAATTATTCATGGCTTAGGTCTTTCTCGGCATGGAAGGCCTGCGCGCAGTCAATTATCTGATCAATGCGATCCAGCTCAACCCGGTCAGTCGGATCGGTGAAGTTTCCTTCGGCGTCAGTGGCGCAATCGTAGAACGCGTCACGTTCAGCGATCACAAAGCGCAGCAGTTCCTGGTGGCTCTCTGCTAGTGAAGTCATCTCTCTCTCCCTACCTCAACAAAAACACCTGAAACCCGGCATCCGTGACCGTCATGTCCAGCTCTTCCAGCATTTCATCAATGCAGTCTTGGGCCGTGGCGAGCATGTCCACCAGGTTGCAGGGGTTTTGGTTGCGGATCTTGTCGGTGCTGCTGTCGTCACCGTTACTCGCGTGCAGGCGCACCAGCCACTTACGGCAACCCATGCCGCTGGCGTTGGGGCTTATCCAGGGCTCGGCGTCGTGTACGGAGTAACGGGCGATCAGCATGATTGGCTCCGGTTAGGCGGTGAAGCTGCCGATGGTGACGGGCAGCTTGTCGCCGAACTGCTCCTGCAGCAGGGTGGCGAACTCCTCAGCCATTTCTTCTTCGTGCTGTTCCGGGCGGATAATCCGCAGGGCCAGCAGGGGCTTTTCTTCATCGAAGCGCATGCTCAGGCGCAGCATGAAGGTGCGTTCCGCCAGGCCGGTGTAGGGCTCGCAGTGGAACATAATGAAGCTGGGCAGCGGTTCGCTGTTGCTGCTGGCTTCCACTTGCTCCATGGCAGAGCGGGAGGCACTGAGTTGTCCCTCAGTGTGGTCGCTTGAGCGGTTGGCCTTGATGGTGATGCGGCGGATGGCGGCAATGACCTTGCTGGGGCTGAGCTGCTGGCCGTCGCTGGTGAGGCCCTGAATGTTGTCGCGCCAGTCTTCCAGCCATTCGGCCAGCTGCTGCTGGGTGCGAGTGTTACCGTCCATGCGCTTAATCGCATCGAAGGCGGCTGTGGTTTTCAGCTTGATCGTGGCTGTGTTGTCGGCATGGCCGGGGTTATGCAGGTCGCCCAGGTTCAATACGGCTTTAGCCGTCATATCATCGGCCCAGACAAAGCATTCCGCCCCAGCATCAGCCTTGGCAGTGGTGTAGCTGACAAAGTCATCAATACGGCGGGTGATGAACTCTCCACGGAAGCGGCTACGCAAGGGGCGGTACTGTTCCAGGTTCAGCACCTTGGTATCGTTAGGCAGGGCGGCCACATCCAGTTCGGTGCCATTGTGGGCACGGTTGAATTCCAGGCGCACGGTGTTGTCCTGGATGTATTTGAGCAGGGTAGCAGTGTTGTTCGCTTCCATGGGCTTATTGCTCCTCGTTGGCAGGGGTTTTCAGGAAATCGATCTGGGCATCCGGGGCGATGGTCATCTTGCCGCCGCGGCCCACATACATCGGGGTGGTGGTGGTGTCTTCTTCCGTGGCCTTGCCGCGCAAGGTCGGGCGGGACACCTTCAGGGTGTGGCTGATCTGGATCTGGTGGGACTCGCCGATCTGTTGCATATCCAGCTCAATCACGACCTTGCCCTTCTTCTTACCGTTGCCGTGATCCACGGTACCGGCAGCCACATCGGACAGGGCGCGGCTGAGTTTTTCGGCGAAGACGCCGCCGTCCAGGTCGTACACGAAATCATCTACTTTGGTAGACATGGTTCTCTCTCCCATAAGGGTGGTGGTTTGTTGGTGCTCAGGTGAGCGTCAGAATCAGAAACAGGCCGGTACCGGCGGCGCAGAGCAGGGCGATCATTACCCGCTCGCCGTGGTGCCGCGGTGGCTCAGTTGGCAGGCGTAGCTGCACAGCGCCTGTGTGGCGGCGTGAGCCTCGCAGGCGGCTTTTGCCTGTTCTGCAGTGCTGTAGCAGCCGATGCAGGCGTGAAGGGTTGCCCGCCAGTTCAGCTTTTCGTAGGCCGGTTTGGGTGGCCATGCTGTGTAAACGGCATTGCCGGCTGAGAAGGTCTTGCTTACCTGGTAGACCCCGGCCTTGAGCGCGTATTTGTGCTTTTGCGTCCATTCCATGTGCTCCCTCAAGCGGCGTTGTCCAGCTGGCCAAACAGTTCCACCAGGCCGGCTTCGGTGATGTCGATGCGGGTGCTCCAGCGCCAGCCCACCACGGGGTGCTGATACTGAAACTGCTCTTCTTTCAGCCAGCCCTCGCGCACCCATTCCGGGTGGGCCCGGCCTTCCGGGGTGATGGCGCCCAGCTGGTGCAGGCGCTGGCGCAGGTGGCTGGGGTTGGTGCCCAGGCGTTGCGCGGCTTCACTGATGCGGAGGGCGGGCTGGCTCATGGTTCAGGCTCCGAATGGCCAGCGGCCGGCATGCTTCGCAGCGGGGGCGTGATGCCACCATTCCCGGGGCCGCGTGGTGATGTAGGTCTGGAATTCGTAGAGCGGTACCTGCTGGTCGATCCGGCAGAGGAAGCCCCAGCGGTGGCGCCACGGGGTATGCATGAACAGCGTCCAGGTTTCCGGTTTTACGCCCGTGATCTGATGGAAGTGATCACGGTTGATGTAATTCACCCAGCGCACGGTGTGCTTGCTCAGCCACACCAGATTTTCTCTGCAGGTGCAGATCCGGGCGTGGGTGGTGGAGTCGGCCTGGGTTTCGGTATAGCGGCCACACAGCACCACGCTCAGGGCATGGTTCCACGGGTGGTTGTGCAGGTGGCGTTCGTCGTCATCGCGCACAAACCGGTGCAGGTACACGGTGATGCCCAGTACCTGGCCGATGAAGTAGCGTTCCAGGTAGGGGTGGCCGTTGATCTCGATCAGCCGGCAGGGGCGGTTGGCCGTGAGCCGGTAGAGCAGGCGGGCGAGCAGTTTCATGCCGCACCTCCTGCCCATTGACTTGCTTGAGCAAACTGGCCGATGGTTAGCCTTTTGTTGTGGGGAGGAAAACCGCTATGGAATGGTGTGGCTGGGATTGGCCGTGTATTTGGAGCAATGTTTTTGGCTCGGCAGCTGCTGCTTGGGTACAGGTGGCGGCCACAATTGCTGCTTTCGTATGGTCCATTAATGCAACCAGAGAGACCTTCCAAAAAGATCAGCGTCTCGCCCGGCGAATGATGCGTCACCAGACTGCGCTCCATAAGCGCGCCTGGAAGGAAGATATTGACCGGCTGATATTTGAGCGTCAGGAGGCTTACAGCAAAGGTTTGGTCAGAGGGAAAGTTCTGATCCTTAGGCTGCTTGGTAGCGCTAACAACATTGCTGAATATATTGAGGCAAATATGCCAGACGACCCTGGCATGTACCGTGTTGCTCTTGAGGACACGCTGGGTACGGTTAGAGAAGATCTTGCTGCAATGCGCGAAGTTATGCTTGGGGATTTGCCGAATCCGGCTACGATTTCCCTGATGAATTTTGGGGTGGTAATGGCCGAGGATTTGAAGAGTCTGCTTGTGCACTCTCTTTCCTGTACGCCCCTTTTGGCTGACCGGGATGAAGCCGTTTATATTGGTAAACGGCTGGACAAGCTGCACGGGCATCTTCAGAACTATCATGAGAAGCAGTTCGCCCACGATAGAAACGCGGAACCAGAGAAGTTTGAGGACATTGAACGCGCTGCACATTTTCATGCCGCCCCCTGATGCTCAGTCCGGTTTGCGCACTCTTTCGCAACAATCCATGCCCTGACGATCGCGCAGACGGTTTTGCTCAGGTCTTCCTCGGTGCCGTTATTCAGCAGGTACTGGTCGCCCTGGGCGTACACGATGGGCCGGTTGGTGATGTGCTGGCTGTCACTGGTGCCTTCCGGGCGGCTGACGTGGATCACCAGGCCGCGCATGGCGCGTACCCAGTAGGCTTCGTCTTCGGTGCGCAGGTCGGTGATCACGGCCAGGTCGGGAGTGTCCTGGCTCTCTTCCAGTTCGCGCAGAGTGTCCACCAGGCGCACGATCAGGTAGTCCTCGCGGATGGTCTTGCGGACGGCATCGCCCAGCTGCTCCAGCAGGGCACGGATGGCTTCATCGCCTTGCTGCTTGAGCGCGTGAATCTCTTCCACGGTGTGGCCCAGCGCTACCGCTGCCATTTCATACAGCGGGGCTGCAAACGACACCTCTGCGGTGTGGTACAGGGTACCCAGTGCCTGGGCGGCGGTGTTCTTTCCGGCCCCGCCGGGGCCAGTGAAGGCGATGATTTTCATTGGGTGTACTCCAGTCCGCCGGTGTCGGCCAGGTGTTGGTGTTCGGCCTGCCAGAAGCGCTCGCTTTCCAGCCACTGTTCACGGTGTTGCTCTGCCAGCGTGATCAGCTCGGCCAGCGTGTATTCCAGAATGGGTTTCCCTTTCAGGGCGATGGCATCAGCGAACGAGCGCTGGTAACGGCCATTGCATTCCCCGAGGGGCAGGGCGTCTTCAATGAGGTAAAGCGTCGCCAGGGTGTGGGCGCTGCGCTCTGAGATCGTCTTCATACGATGGCTCCCTCAATCGCATCAGCTGCATCCGCATAGCAGGCGCCTGCTGTGCCGGTGCCGTGGTAGATCACGTTGCTGGGGTCGCTGGCCGGGTAGATGGTCACAGCGGTGGTATCGGCCTGCTTGGCAACAGCCACGGTGAGGGTGATGCCATGCACCCGGATCAGTTTGTTGCTGCTGATCTCAGACCCCGCGCCCCGGATCGCTGCGCGCAATTCCCTTTCGTTCTGCATGGTGAGTCTCATGCGGCGTTACTCCCTGTGTGTTTCCGGCGGCATCGCTGGATGTACTGGTCAGCGGCTTCGGTGATGCGTGCCCGGGCGGTGAGCGTCTGGTTGCTCACGGGTAGTTCGGCCATGTAGCGGTCCAGCAGGCGGCCGCTGCGTACCATGGCCTGATCCATGTCGGCAGTGGGCTGCAGGCGCTTGAAGGCGCGCTGGGCGTTGTGAATGCGTGCTGGGATGCTGGTCATGGCTGTCACCCGATCAGGCCGCAGAGGGGCCGTCGTCGTGGGTGAAGTTGTGGCCGGTGGTGCGCTGGCTGCTCTGACGGCGGTTGGCGAATTCGCCAGCGCTTACCAGGTCAGCGCGCTTGCCGCTGATGACGGCCACCATGCCGGTTTGCACTTGAAGGCGGTGCAGGTCTGCCGGGTTGGCGGCAGTGGGGTGGATGTGGATTGACATTGCTTGACTCCATCTGACTTAACCAATATGGTTATATAACCATAAAGGTTGTTATCATGGCAACACCAAAAAGGTTATATTTGTCGGAAGTCAAAAGCCGGCAAAGAAAATGCCGGCTGGGTGTGGGGTGTATTGCTGGGGCTTAGAGTTTCCAGTTGCAGCGTTTTGCTATCTTCGAGATGGGCTCTTCCAGGCCCTTTGTGTCGTAAATAGCTTGCGCAGGATTCTCATTGTAAGGGGTTGTTTGCAGTAGCAGCTTGTCTGCATTTGCAATCTTCTTCAGTAGAGGGATGGCACTGCTTGCAAATGTGGCTGTTTTATCTGTCGATATGCTCCATCGCTGAGTAACCGCCTTGGAATCCCCTACGCGGACAATAACGTTTTTCCAGTCCTCATAAACACTGCTGGAGTCATCGCCAAGGTAGTCATGCCATTTGACGTAGAGTTCAGTTTTATTGGATTTGCAGCGTACAACAAGGTCGAAAGTGCCCTTGTAGTTTTGCCCTGAGTCAGGTGAAAGAATGAAAGAGTTGGTGATTGTGTCATCAACCGGGTTCTGGGATTCATAGTAATCCCATTTCTTTGGAGGGGGCTTTGGTGTTGTTGATGTGGTGGCCGGGGTTCTTGTGTTTGTAGTTGGTTCATCATTAAAGAGAGAAATGATAAAGACGGCTCCAAGTAAGACCACCATGAACTTGGCAAGGTTAAATCCGCCTTTTGCTTTATCAGCCGGCGCTCCGCAGTGAGGGCAGCTTTTGGCTGATTTGCTAATCTCTTTACCGCATTCCTTACATTTTATTAGCGCCATTATTTCCTCCTTGTGGCGAATTTGGGTCTACCTCACAGCTTAACCTTCGCCTCCGTGACGACGCCAACGATTCGGCAATTACCGTTGATGGGCAATGTCTTGTAGTTGGGATTAAGGGGCTTTAGGTATTTCTGTCCTGCATCAATGACAAGCTTTTTGAAGGTTACTTCCTGGCTTTCTTCTAGCTTTGCGACAACTAGGTTTCCGTTTATGGGGTCTTTATCTGGATCAACCAGAATGAGATGCCCTTCAGGAATGCTTAAACCGGACGGAGCGGTCATGCTATCGCCAACAACCTTTAACCAGAACACGTTAGGCGAGGATTGGTCGGAAACGGACTCATAGCTATCTCCGTAGCCAGGTTGATAAATATCAATGGCTTCGGTCCATTCCCCAGCTTGGACCCAGCTGATAACTGGGGCTGTCCTGGTGTTGCCATAAGTGGATGGGGGCTCCGCAATGTTAGTCAGGCCCTCCCATAAGTCTTGATGGGGTATGTCCAGCCAGCCGTTAGGCTTCCCGAAAGCTGATTCTATTTGCCGGGCGATCTTAGGGCCGATTCCTTTTACCGGTTTCTCGCCTGCAAATGCGCTCACCTGGGATTGTTGTTTGCTAAGTCTTTCAGCAAATGCTGAAACTCCTCCCACAGAGTGAACAAGCTGCCGAGTGTTCTTATACCGAATAGTTTTGGAATCCATGACCCCTCCAATAAGTGTTGCCATTGTCCCAGCAAATAACCTTTCTGGTGAACAACCAAAAAGGTGTTGATGCACATAACCTAAAAGGTTATATTTTTGGTATTAGGAGGCGACCATGACCCTTTACGAATATATCGATGGCCTCACAGAGGCTGAGCAAGATGCTTATGCCGGGAGGTGTGGCACTACAGGAAAATACCTGCGAGGGCACATTAAAGGCGCAACACGTATTCCCAGACCGGCGTTAATGAAAGCGCTTTCTGTAGAGTCATCTGGGGAGGTTTCCCTGGACGACGTCTTTCGGCATTTCGGTCTTCTTGAGACCGGTAAATCCGCCGCCTAACGATTCCAGAATAGGGGCGGCGAGGCCGCCTGTTGAGAGAAACCCGGGAGAGAGTTTCCACATGAAGACTTCACGTATGAGCCGCGTCGAGCTTGCTCAGAGCACCTTGCCCGACCTGAAAACTGCTCTGTCCATGACGGCCAAGCGCCAGAACATCAAGAAGATCGCTGTCACTTACGATCTGAACCCCCAGCAGCTCTACAACAACCTTGCCCTCAACGATCCCGATCGCAATCCAACACTCCATCAGTTCGAGCTGATCACGGAGTACGCTCGTGACCATGGGGATCTGGATCAGATTCTGGATGCGCTGTCGCTGATCACCGGTTGTGTCTGGTTACCCATGCCGAAGCTGGAAGGGGCAGAGGAGTCGGAGCTGTTCAGCGGCCTGGCCGATCTGGTGAGCCGAGTAGGCAAGATGACCAGTGATGTACGCGATGCGCTGGCCGATGGGAAGGTGGACCAGGACGAACTGGCGGTGCTGGAAAAGAGTCTGCACCGCCTTTGTCAGTCCGGGTTCAGCCTGGTGGAAGCGGCCCGTTGCTTTGGGGGTGAGTGATGTCGGATTTATCGATTGCATTCATAGCGGGAGGGGTATGGATTGGGATTTTTTACGTTCTAGGCCTTGCTCGTGGGTATCTTGATTGTAAGAAGAAAGCGCGAAAACCTGGGCAGGTGTTCATGCTCAATGCGGACTATCCGCGATGTTATTTCAGGTTTGATCCTGATCAAAGCAAGGCTCAGCGTATTGAGTTTGTCGGTAAGATTCTGCGGCTTTTGGAAGAGGACAGGATTTCAGATTCCCAAAGCCTTGAGCAGGAGCCCCCCGGCGATGAGTAATAGCGTCCACTTAGCAGCATTTAGTGGCCAATTCCCGTTATTGGCCTTTTGTAAGCGTTCCCATTGCTGCCTGAGCCAGGGTACGTCTTCTCCCATGCTTATCATTTCCGCGTCGTACCTTGGTTTCGTATCCCAGTATTTATTTTTCAGATTTTCCCAGCGTGTTTTGATCCATTCTTTTGGTTTCATGACTTTGTTTTGCCGCCACTTTTTATGGTGGCTTCCTCTCTTGTGGGTTGTTGTTTGTGGTGAACTCAATCGTAGCATGGTGGAAGCTGCCGCCTTCTTCTGGCCTTTTCGTAAGCGTAGAAAGGGTAATTCCCAAATACCGCCCAAGGACCCTCCTGCTGAACCGCCGGCGCGTGGTGCGGGATTGCCGCCTGTTCGTAATCCGGGAACTCCGGTTGATCATCAGCGCAAGTTTTCGGAGGTGCTGCATGTCTGATCCGCTACCTATCCATGAAGCCGAGCAGGCTCTGCTCTACATCGATGCCAATTGCGATCGGGATACCTGGTTTTCCATTGCTGGGGCCCTGAAGAATGAATACGGCGATGCTGGATGGGATATGTTCGAAAGCTGGAGCCAGCAGGGGCAGTCCTATGACAAGGGGGCCTGCAGGGCTACCTGGCGCAGTGCTAAGCCGGGGCATTACTCGATCGGTACGCTGATCAAGCTGGCGAAGGATGGCGGCTGGGATCGCCCGAAACGTGAGCTCACCGTGGAAGAAAAGCGGCAGCTGAGTGATGCGCATGAAGCGCGGCGTCGCGAGCGGCAAGCCGAGATCGAGGCGGATGAAGCCCGATCCATGGCCATGCAGGATGCCGTTGCCTCGGCATGTCATACCGTTTGGGAGCGGCACACCGAAACCATGGGCAAGAGTGCTTACCTCGGCAAGAAAGGGGTGGGGGCGCATGGTGTGCGGTTTTTCCGCAATGCGGTGCTGCTGGTGATCGATGACCAGGCGCAGACCTGTGAGATAAAGCTAGGGCCCGAGATACGGGCCTTTTTCAATTCTTTGCCGAATCCTCGCCCGGAGCATATTTCCTTCCAGCTGCTCAAGAGTGGCGCCATCGCGGTACCGTTGTGTGATACCCAGGGCATGGTGTGGTCCATCCAGACGGTAAACGAGCAGGGCACCAAGCTGTTCCCGAAGTATGGCCGCAAGAAGGGCCTGTTCCATGTGCTGGGCAGTCTGGAGGGTGCGCAGCTGGTGGGCTTTGCTGAGGGCTATGCCACCGCGGCTACCGCCTATGAACTGGGTAGTGGTTATCCCGTGGTCTGCTGTTTCGATTCAGGGAACATGAAGGCGGTTGCGGCTGAGATGCACAAGGCCAGCATGCTGGTGGACAAGACGCCGATCTGGCTGGCAGACAACGATAAGCCAGACCCGAAGAACGGCAAGCGTGCAGGGCAGGATGCGGCGTTGAAGTGCCAGGAGGCCTTTGGCGGTGTGATTCTGGTGCCGAGTTTCCCGAAGAAGGATGCTGCCTGATGTATGGAGATTGGAATGATCTCGCGCAGCAGGAAGGTAAGCGCGAGGCGAAGCGGCAGATGGAAGAGGGGCTGAAGCAGGCCCTGGCTGCCAATGACACAGAAGAACCGTCCTCTCCCGCGCCCACTCCTGAAGAGCGCGGTCACGCGCAAGGGGGCGAGGGGGGTGGTACCAAATGGAACAAGTCCGGGTTGGTGCAGCACTGCATGCTGGTCTACGGCACGGATATGGTTTGGGACTCCCGAAACCAGATCTACATGCGGCTATCTCATTTGCGGCATGCGGTGGGCAGGGAGTTGTTCAAAAGCTGGGAGGATAGCCCCAGCCGGAAAATTGTGTACGGGCTGAAGTTTGAACCTGGCCGAGATTTGGGTAAGGACTGGGTAAATCTCTGGAGGGGCTTTGGTGTTGAACCGAACCCGAAGGGTGAAGCCGGTTGCAAGCGGATTATTGAGCACTTCTGGAAGTTGTGTGGTAGCCGCAATGAGATGTTCAGCTGGTTGATGCGTTGGATTGCTTACCCGCTGCAGTACCCTGGCGCCAAGATGGATACCAGTGTGGTGATGTTTGGTGCTGAGGGGCCGGGTAAAAGCGCGGTGTGGGAAAACGTGGTAATGCCGATTTATGGCGATGCTGCGACCACGATCGGGCAGGCCCAGCTGGAAAGCCAGTTTACCGGATGGCAGGCAGGCAAGTGCTTCGCTCTGGCAGAGGAAGTGGTGAGCCGGGCAGAAAAGAGCCATTACAAGGGGCAGCTGAAGCACCTGGTGACCGGGAAAACCGTGCGGATCAATGAGAAGCACGCGCCTGAACGGGTGGAATCGAACCACATGAACATGGTGTTCCTCTCAAACGAGACGGTGCCTTTGCTGCTTGATCAGGGTGATCGCCGGTACATGGTGCTTTATGCCGATGATGTGCCTGGGGCGGATTACTTCCAGTTGTTGTTTGAAGAGATCCATGGTGATGGTGTGGGGTGTTTTTTCCAGTACCTGTTATCGCTGGATCTTGGTGACTTTGGTACCTGGACCCGGCCGCCCTTGAGCGAGGAAAAAGAAGGCCTGGTAGAGATGGGGATGAGTACGGCGCTGTATTTCCACAAGCTGTGGAAGGATGGCGAGTTGGGCCTGCCCTATGGCGCTGTGGCGTCTGCTGACCTGTGGCATGTATTTGTGCGGTGGTGTGAACGCAATAACGAATACAAGCGGCGGCAGCGTGATCTGGCTGCTGATTTGAAGCGCGTGATGAAGCAAGAGCGTCGTGACGTTTCCATCCCCAAGGATATGACCCCCAAGAAGACGGTGCGCCTCTGGGTGCCGCCTGAGGTTTATAAGGGCCGTGATATGCCTGGCTACGTTGATCAGCTGGGTGAGCAGGCGAGGGCGTTTCATGCTGCTGCCCAGGGTGAATGGTTCCGTGAGGTGGCCGCATGATCGTGTTTATCCGACACCTAGACACCTGCGCCGACAGCTGGCCGACAGCTGTAGTGCGCATGGTTACTGGCCTAGACGCCTAGACGGATAAAAACGGCCCTCGTGCGCAGGTGCGCGCAGGCACGCATGCGCATGTGTAATTCATGTGTCTAGGTGTCTAGGTGTCGGAAATAGATAAAACAGTAAGGCAATTCAGAGAGTTACGGCTAGACACCTAACCAGACACCTAAAATTCAGGTGTCGGCAGCCAAAAACAGGGTGTTCCACGTTGAACAAACAGGAAATGGACAGGGGAGTGTTATGAATCCGATCCGGTTGCTGGGAAAGATGACGGCCAAGGGTTTACTCATTGATGGTGCGGGCTTCGGCAGTGGGCCTGTGGCGATTCGTCCAGTGGATGTGGCGGGCGCCCTGGGCATGGGCAGGCTGCCGCTTGAGGCTGCTCTGGTGGGACGTGCCAAGTTCTGCGATGACAACCAGGCGCAGTTGGATCTAGCGGTGTGGGTACGCGATGAATTTCAGCGGCGGTGCGATCGCAATGGCTGGAAGAAGGATTACTGCGAAGGGTTGGCGCAGCTGTGCGTGTTTGAGCTGGTCCACCCGATGCGCTGTAGCCACTGCGTTGGTCGCGGCAGTGTGTGGCAACAGAAGCCCGTAAAGCGTGCCAGCGGAAAACTGAAGGCGGTGGAATCCAGCTGGGTGGAATGCGATCGCTGCAAGGGATCTGGCCAGGCCAAGCTGACGGTGCGCAGTAAAGCGGCGGTGGCGGGGATTGGTAAAAGCCAGTTTGCTGATGCCTGGCAAGAGCGCTCTGATGATGTGATGAAGCTGCTGTGGTCACTTGAGGAAAAAGTGCTGCGTCACCTTTATCACCAGTTTGCTGATGAGGCGGCATGAGAGTTTTTTTGGTTTTCTGCTCTTGACCTGTTGACGGACCGGACAAAAAACACCATCATTTTCCCATCGTGCGAAAACCCGCCCTGAGAAATCAGCGGCGGGTTTTTTTATGCGCGATACTCTCCCCCGGCCCACCTTTGGTGGGCTTTTTTATTTGTGCGAATTCCGACTGAAGGGGCAGCCCGAATGACGCCAAAGACTGACACGGCTGTGTCGGCCACCAGTTACGCCGGTGCCGGAATTTCTGTGATTGCCGGCCTGACATTGACTGAGTGGGGCGTGATTGTCGGGATCGTGACGGCGATTGTGACGTTGCTGATCAACTTCATTTATCAGCAGCGCAAGGATCGCCGGGAAGAGAAGCTGTTCCAGCTGAAGGTGGAACAGATCCAGGAGGATGTTCGCGATGGCGAGTAAGGCGCGTTTGGCAGGATTGGTTGCTGCCGGTGTGCTGACGATCGCAGGCGCCGTGGTGGCGCCGTTCGAGGGGCGTTCCCTGGTGGCTTATCTGGATCCTGTTGGCATCCCGACGATCTGTGAAGGTGTGACAGCGGGTGTGCAGCTGGGTGACACCGCTTCAGATGCTGAGTGCGATGCAGCGCTGCAGCATGAGCTGTTGACGCATTTGGCCGGTATTGAGGCTTGCATCGATGGTTACCTGACCCCGAACCAGTGGGCCGCTGTGCTCAGCTGGACGTACAACGTGGGTGTGGGTGCAGCGTGTAACAGCACGCTGGTGAAGAAGATCAATCAAGGCGCTGAGTACAGTGCCTGGTGCCCTGAGCTGAAGCGCTGGGTGTATGCCGGAGGCAATAAGTTGCGGGGCCTGGTGCGGCGCCGTGAGGCGGAATATCAGCTTTGCATGGGTGATGCATGAGCCCGGCAATGATTCGCGGCTTGGCCCTGCTGGTGGTGGTGGCAGGCATTTACGGTGTTGGCTTTGTGTCTGCCTGGCAATGGCAGAAGGGTGTGTTTGCTGAGTATCGTGAAGAGCAGGCACTGGATGCCCTGGTGGATGTGGCGCACGTGATGACACAGCGCGACAACCTGCAGAACCGACTGGAGACCCTTGATGCAACGCACACTGAAGACAGGCAAGCGGCTGCCGAACGTGAGGCTGATCTGCTGGCTGATGTTGAGTCTGGCCGTCAGCGGCTGTCAGTGCTTATCAGGCAATGTGGATCCAGTGAAGCGGCCGGCACCACCAGCGTGGATGATGGAGCAGTTCGAGCCGAACTTGACCCCGCGCATGGTGCACGAGTTATCCGCATCACCCGAGACGGAGACCGAGCGATCCGCGCCCTGAGCGGGTTGCAGGATTACGTTCGGGAGGTGTGCCAAGCCAATGGCATGTGAAGGCTGCCGGCGGCGGCGTGAATGGATCCGCAAGATGAGCAGGTTGGCTTATGAGCGAGCAAGAGGAATCGTTGATCCGCCAGCTGATCAAGAGCCAGCAGGAACTGACTCAGCAGCTGAGCCTGATGGTGCAGACCAATCAGGAGTTGGTAGCAGTGAACCAGGAGCTGATAGCAACCCTGCTGGATGATGAGGGGCCTGACCCTGATGTTCCGCCTTGTGTGGATCTTTCAGGCCGTCCGATCTAATGGCGACACGCCCGTCTCGCTGGTGCGGTAAGTGCCGCAAGGTGCATGCCGGTGACTGCCCCAACCGTGTGGCATGGCAGAAGCCCGTGAAGGCCAAGTCTGGCCGGGGTGGCCGGCCATGGCGGCGCAAGCGAGAGCGCGTATTCGAGCGTGATGGTTTCCTTTGCCGGGAATGTTTACGGCAGGGAATCGTCACGGTTGTCACGTTGCATGGCACGAAAGCCGGCATTTGTGACCACATTGTCCCGAAAGCTGAGGGCGGCAGTGATGCAGAGAGCAATCTGCAGACGCTTTGCCAGCCATGCAGTGACCTGAAGACCCAGCTGGAAGCCCAGAAAGGGAGAAAGCAGTGAAGCCAGTTCCAGGCCATGATGGATATTTTGTGACCAGTGATGGCCGTGTCTATTCAATGAGGTCTGGTGAGCTTCGTTTACTTAAAGCTCGTGATAATCGTGGATATTTAGTTGTTAACCTCACTGTGGGCACTGGCAAATCAAAGTACAGAATGAGAATGCCTGTTCACCGTGCAGTTGCTTTGTCATTCATGGGTCCGCCGCCTGTAGGTAAGCCTTACTGTTGTCACAGAAACGGACAATCAACAGATAACCGTGTAGAGAATCTTTATTGGGGAAGCCCCAAAGATAATTTAAGCGATGCAGCTAAGCATGGCACCTATGGGCCCGGAGAAAGGGCGCCAAACTGCCGGCTTGATGACTTTGATGTGGCGCTTATTCGGCGGCGAAAGATTGACGGAGCTTCTGCAAGAGAATTAGCAAATAGTTTCGGTGTTTCAGAGGGTTATATTTATCAGCTCTGTTCTGGTAAGTACCGGAATGGAGGGGGTACGTCGAAACTCTAAGCCGTCCCTCACGGACACCGCCCCCCCAGTCGAATTTTTATGCGTTTGGAATTGAAAGGAGTTTCACCATTGGCCGATTTGCTGGTGGTGATGACCTGTTATGGCCGGTCGATACAAAGAGTCAGCGATAGCCAGGCACCCGAAGTTTGAGGAAGCCCAAGCTGCATCTGCTGAAAACGACCAGCTCCACAAAGACCGCGCCAAACAGATGAAACCCCGCGGGCTGACCCGCGACGAAAAGAAAGTGTGGGACCGGATCGCTCCGGAGCTCAGCCGCCTGGGTCGGCTGCGGCCTCACTACGTTGACTTCATCGAGCAGTACTGCGTGGTGAAGGTGCGGATGGATGATCTGCGCTCCCTTCTGGATGAACAAGATTGGAGCTACGCGACCAGCGGCCGCCATGGCATCCAGCACAAGAGCCGCCCGCAGGTGGCGCAGCTGAACGATGACTGGCGGAAGTGGAATTCCCTGGTGGCACAGTTGGGCCTGTCCCCGGCTACCGAACTGCGCTTCAACGATAAGCAGGCCGGCCTGTTCGATGACGATGAGTTCGGGGCGCTGTGATCCCGATCAGTGACGATCATCTGGCGGATATCCACGCCTATTGCGATGCAGTGACCAGCGGTGAGCGGCCTGCTTGTAAGTGGGAGCGCCTGGCGGTGCAGCGCTTCCTGAATGATCTGGAGCGGCAGAACACGGACGGCTTCCCCTACGTGTTTGATGAAACCAGGGCCTGCAAGATCATCGATTTCGGCCAGCTCTTCCCGCACGTGAAAGGGAAGTGGGCCCGGGCCAGCGGTAAGGCAAACCGGATCCGCTTCGAGGCGTGGCAGAAGTTTGGACTGGCCAACATTTTCGGCTGGGTGCATCCCGACACCGGCCTGCGTCGGTTCCGGATCGTGTACGACTGCGAGCCCCGCAAGAACGGCAAATCCATCAAGGCCGCTGTAATCGCAAATTACATGCTGGCTCAGGATGGGGAGTACGGCGCTGAAGTGTATTGCGGTGCCACCAGCGAGAAGCAGGCGTGGGAGGTGTTCCGGCCCGCCAAGAAGATGGCGGAGAAGCAGCCATCCTTCCGCCGAGCCTACGGCATCACCAGCCATGCGAAACGGCTGGAAGCGGACCAGGTGGGCACCAAGCCCCGGGAAGATGGCAGCAAGCGCTTCCCGGATGGCAGCCGCTTTGAACCTGTTATCGGTAAACCCGGTGACGGTGCTTCACCCAGCTGCGCCATCCTGGATGAAGTGCACGAACACCCGGATGACACCTTGTACGACACCATGCTTACCGGCATGGGTGCACGGGATCAGCCGTTGCTGCTGATGATTACCACTGCCGGGTCGAACATTGCCGGGCCCTGTTATGCCCAGCAGAAGGAACTGGAAGCGGTGCTGCAGGGCAGCATCGTGAATGAAGAACTCTTCGGTGTGATTTACACCGTGGATGACCCGGAAAACGAGTGGCGCACTGAGGAGGGCCTGATCAAGGCCAACCCCAACATGGGGATCTCTGTGAGCCGTGAGTTCCTGGAAGCCCGGGTGCGGGATGCAGAGCAGAGCCCACGCAAGCGGAGCATCGTGCTCACCAAACACTTCAATGTCTGGGTTACCGGCAAGAACGCCTGGCTCAACATGCTGGACTGGAACCGTCAGGCAGATCCCGCGCTGCATGTCAGCCAGTTCGAGGGCGAAGCCGCCAAGCTGGGCATCGACCTGTCTGAAACCGATGACCTCACCGCCGCGGTGAAGTGCTTCACCCGGGTGGTGGATGGAGAACAGCACTATTACTTCTTCGGCCGCTACTACGCCACTGAAGCGAAAGTGCAGGACCACGATCATTACGACGAATGGGTGCAGAGCGGCCATCTGATCCAGTGCGATGGCGAGACCATCGACTATGACGATGTGGAAGACCATATTATCCAGGATGCGGAGCAGTTCGATATCGAGCAGAGCTTTTACGATCCGCATGGCGCGGCGCACCTGGCACAACGCCTGGACAAGCACCACGGCATTGAGGCCGTGAAGGTCGGGCAGACCTACACCAACTTTTCCGCCCCGATGCGTGACTTTGAGCGCCTGCTCAAGGCCGGGCGAATCCACCACGATGGCAACCCTTGCCTCAGCTGGATGTTCAGCAACGTGGTGGCCAAGGAAACCGAAGACGGGAAGATGCTACGCCCCGTTAAAGAAAACCGAGACAGCAAGATCGATGGCGCCGTGGCGGCGCTGATGGCCTTCATTGCCGCGCACGAGCCGGACGATGAAGACGACATCGATGACTTCCTGAAGGATCCGATACTGTGAAAAACCGCAGCAACGCAGAAAAGCCTGGGCGCTTCAAAGCGGCGCTGCTGGGCTGGCTGGGTGTGGACTGGCGCACGCTGGATTCCACCGTCCCGGCCAGCACCGATACCGCTGGGCAAAACATCACGCCCAACAGCGTGATGACCCTGTCTGCTGCCTGGGCCTGCACGCGTCTGATCTCTGAAACCATTGGTACCTTGCCGCTTCAGCTTTATGAGCGCACGGATGCCGGGCGCCGGCTGGCCACAGAGCACCCGCTGTACCGGATCTTGCATTCCAGCCCAAATGCCAATGCCACGGCCAGCACCTACTGGGAAGCAAAATCCGCTGCCCTGCTGAACCAGGGCAATGGGCTTTCTGAAAAGCAGATCCTGAATGGGCGTTTGGTTGGCCTGAAGTTTTTGGCGCCGAATCGACTCACCCGGCGCCGTATGGCTGACGGCCAGTACCAGTTCTTCTACACCGAAGACAACGGCCAGCAGCGCCCGGTGCAGAACAGCCGGCTGTTCCATGTGCCGGGCTTCTCGCTGGATGGGCGTTGGGGCGTTTCTGCCATCAGCTATGGGGCGCGGGTGTTCGGTTCCGCACTGGCTGCCTCGCAGGCAGCCAATAGCACCTTTGAGAAAGGGCTGCAGCCTGCGGTCTATTTCAAGCTGGATCGTGTGCTGAAGAAAGAGCAGCGCGATGAATTCCGGACCAACCTGAAAACGATCCGCGGTTCCATGCAGGCAGGTGAAGCGCCCCTGCTGGAAGCGGGAATGGATGCCGAAGCCATTGGGATCAATCCCAAGGATGCTCAGCTGCTGGAAAGTCGTTCCTTTTCGGTGGAAGAAGTCTGCCGCTGGTACCTGGTGGACCCGAGCATGGTTGGCCACGGCAACAAGGACAGCAACTGGGGCACCGGGCTGGAGCAGAAAATGCTCCGCTTCATCACCTTTACCCTGCGCCCCTGGCTCACCCGTATTGAGCAGGCCATCAACAAGAGCCTGCTACCGCCACAGGATCAGGGCCGCTACTACGCTGAATTCAGCATTGAAGGCCTGCTGCGCGGCGACGCTGCTGCCCGGGCTGCCCTGTACTCCGTCATGGTGAACAACGGCATCTGGAGCCGTGACGAAGTGCGCGAGAAAGAGAACATGCCGGCACGGGGTGGCAACGCCAACGTGCTGACCGTCCAGAGTGCCATGGTGCCGCTGGATCTGATCGGTACCCAGAACGATGGCGACAGCGCCCGCGCGGCGCTGAAAGCCTGGCTGGATCAAGGCGATGACGCCACGCAAAAACAGGAGCCCCTGCAATGAACCTGCGCACCCGCTTCCCGCAACTGCACAAGGGCGCCAACGTCCGTTTCGATCTGTCCCCGGTGGCCCTGCAGCGCTGGAACCCCGGCGTCCAGGCCGCGGCAGAAGGTGACAGCGACATCGGCATCTTTGATGTGATCGGTGAGGATTACTGGGGTGAGGGCGTCAGCAGCAAGCGCATCGCCGCGGCGCTGCGAGGCATCGGTACCGACAACCCGGTCACCGTGAACATCAACTCCCCGGGTGGTGACCTGTTCGAAGGCCTCACCATCTACAACCTGCTCAAGGAACACAAAGGCACCGTCACTGTAAAAGTGATGGGCCTGGCTGCGAGCGCGGCCAGCATCATCGCCATGGCGGGTGATGAAGTGCAGATCTCCCGGGCTGGCTTCTTCATGATCCACAATGCCTGGACCCTGGCCGCCGGTAACCGGCACGACTTCCGTGACATTGCGGACTTCCTTGAGCCGCTGGATCGCTCCATGGCAGATGTGTACAGCGCCCGCACTGGTGATGATCTGGACGATCTGCAGGCACTCATGGATCAAGAGACCTGGATTGGCGGTAGCGATGCAGTGACGCAGAACTTTGCCGACTCCCTGCTGGATTCCGACCAGATCGATGCGGATGCCAATGCCAGCGGCGGCAAGTACGCCGCCAAGAAACTGGATATCGCCCTGGCCAAAGCCGGCCTCAGCCGTGCCGATCGCCGCCAGTTGCTCAACGAATTCAAGTCCACCACGCGCAACGCTGGTGGCCCCGGTATGCGTAACGCTACCGATGACAGCACGCGACACGCTGCTGAGTACGACCTGCAACCCCTGAACAAAATCCAATTCCCTGCTTGAGGAAACCGTTATGAAACGCTTTCAACTGACGGCTGGCTTTGTGCTGGCCACCATCGCCATTGCGGCGTCCCTGCCGCTGGCTTTCGGTATTACCCCGGAAACCATCGTGGCCTCTGTCCTGATCGTTGCAGCCTCTGGCCTGCTGGTCGAGCCCGGTCATACTCACTATCGCGGTGGCATGCGTGCCCAGTTCGGTAAGGTGGGTTCGGAAGAAGATATCGAAGCCCAGTACAAGGAAGTACAGACCAACCTGAAAGACATTGGTGACAAGCTAAAGGCGCACGCCGAGCAGTCGGAGAAGGACATCAAGGCGCATCGCTCCATGAGCGAAGAGACGAAAGCCAAGGTAGACGAACTGCTGACTACCCAGGGTGGCCTGCAGGAAAATCTGCGTGCGCTGGAGCAGACCATGGCGGGTTTGCAGGATTCCGCCAATGCTGGCCCTGCTAAAGCGCAGACTGGTGGCCAGCTGCTGGCTGCTCACATTGAAGAGCATGAAGATGCCCGTGCCTTCCTGGCGAACCCGGTGCAGGGTCAGACCATGCGTGTGGCGGTGCCACGTAGTGCATTCCAGGCAGCGCTCACTGACACCAGCGGTGGCGGTAGCTCCCTGACCTATCCGGCGGATAATCGGGGTCTGGTGGCGCCTTTGCAGCGTCGTCTCACGATTCGTGACCTGTTGATGCCTGGTCGCACTTCCAGCTCTGCCATCTTCTTCCCGCGTGAATCCGGCTTCACCAACAACGCGGGCATCCAGTCCAGCCAGGGGGGCTTGAAAGGTAAGTCTGAAATCACCTTTGAGGATGTGACCCGGGCCGTAGCCACTATCGCGCATACCCTGGATGTCTCTATCCAGATGCTGTCCGATGTGCCCTACCTGATGAGCTACCTGGATGGCCGTGGTATGCATGGCTTGAAGCTCAAAGAAGAACTGCAGCTGCTGCTGGGCTCCGGTACCGGTGGCAACCTGGAAGGCCTGTTTACTGCAGCTGCTGCGTACGCTCAGCCGGCGGGTGCTGTTGTCACTGACGAAACCCCTCTCGACCGCCTGCGCCTCATGATGCTGCAGGTCGAATTGGCGGAAGCCATGGCAACCGGTGTGGTTCTCAACCCCGTCAACTGGGCGAACATCGAACTGCAGAAGGATGCGAACAAGCAGTACCTGTTCACCAACCCGCAGAACACTACCACGGGTCGCATCTGGGGCCGTGATGTGGTGTCCACCCAGTCCATGCCGCAGGGTCAAACGGTGGTGGGCGATTTCGCTACCCATGCCCAGCTGCTGGATCGCGAAGATGCCAGCGTGGCGATCTCCTACGAGAACAAGGACAACTTCGAACGGAACATGGCGACCATTCGCATTGAAGAGCGCGCGGTGCTGGCCATCTACCGTGACGAAGCCTTTGTGAAGGGCCCGCTGAGCGGTAGCTGATCACTGGCGTGATTGGGGCCTTCGGGCCCCTTTTTTATTACCAGGAGTGAACCATGCCAGAAGTGGTAGCCCTGACGTATTTTGATAACCGGGTGCAAGGTGAGCGGTTCCATTGTTCCCCGCATCTGGCCGGCGAGCTGGCGGCGAAGAAGCTGGTTCGGGAGATTGAGGCCCACCCCCGGAAGGCCGCTGGCACGAAGTCGTCTGCCTCGCCAGTGGCCCCAGCCTCAACGAAGCAGACGTTGAACAAGTCAAAGCCTGGAAGGAAGCCTCGCCGGAAACGCGCGGCGTCATCGTCACCAACACCACCTTCCGAATAGCGCCCTGGGCCGACATCCTTTATGCAATGGATCTCGCCTGGTGGCGTAAGCATTACGACGACACCCATGGCTTCAAGGGTGAAAAGCTCACCATCGCCAAGAATGCCCGCGGAGCGGCGATGGTGGATCTGCCGTACTCCGGCAACAGTGGCGCCGGTGCATTGATCCTGGCCCATCACTACGGTGCTCGCCGGATCATCATGCTGGGGTACGACTGCAAATACGCCCCGGATGGCAAGCGGCACTGGCATGGTGATCACCCCAAGGGGTTGGGCAATGCGGTGTCGGTAAACCGGTGGCCCGCAGAGTTCCAGAAAGCCAGCAGCTTTCTGCATGGTGCGGAAGTTCTGAACGCCAGCCGGGAAACCGCCATCCAGCTTTGGCCGCGAATCTCATTGGAGGCAGCGCTGCATGCATGACCGTCCGCTCTTTATTACCGGGGCCTCCCGCTCTGGTACCAGCATGACGGCCGGCCTGTTTGCGGCGCATGGTGTCTGGTTTGGCCCTTGTGTGCCGGCCAGCCCCATCAATACCAAGGGCTTCCATGAATCCCGCTTCCTGAAAATGGATTGGCAAAACGCGGGCCCGATCGCCAGGCAGGAAAGCTGGCGGGTATGGCTTGATCAGCATGCTGCTCCTCAGCAGTGGGCGGTAAAAGCGGGGCCCGAGTGGTGGCCTGTGTTCAAGGCTTTCAATCCGGTGGTGGTGTGCTGCTACCGGGACTTGCGAGCCATCCGGGCCAGCCGGGAGCGAGCAGGGTTTGACCCCAGCGATCGGCATACCGAGCGTGCCTGGGAGCTCATGGGCGAGATCCCCGGTGCACACAGTGTTCGTCCGGACGAATTCGCAGAGGGCAACTTCACTGGCCTGCAGCCCGTGCTGGATGCCCTCGGCATTGAATTCGCTGCAGAGGCCGCTGCGGCCTGGGTGGATCCCGCTTTATGGACAAAGTAACCCGCGTCTGTGTGCTGAAATCCGGTGGTGAGTTTACGCCCAGGCACGTGCAGTGGTTGGCGCGGCAAGTGCCAGGGCTGGTCTGTCTGTCTGATGTGCCTGTGCCGGGTGTTCCGGTGGTGCCGCTGCAGCATGGCTGGTCTGGCTGGTGGAGCAAGATGAACCTGTTTTCCAGTGCCATCCCGGGCGATCTGCTCTATCTGGATCTGGATACCGTGGTTATTGGCGACCTCGCCACACTAGAGGGGGTAGGGGAGACCACCCTGCTGGATGACTTCTACAAGCCAGGGTTGCTGGCCTCTGGCCTGATGTACATCCGCGAAGAAGACAAAGCGCAAGTGTGGGATGCCTGGCTGGAAGATCCGGAAGGTCATCAGGCTCGGTGCCAAACCCGGGAGCGCTGGGGTGATCAGGGCTTCCTGCAAGATGTGCTCCCTGCACAAACCTGGCAGCAGGCGCTGCCGGGCAAGGTGGTGTCATACAAAGTGCACTGCCAGAAACAGATTCCCCACGGTGCCCGGGTGGTGTGCTTTCACGGTAACCCGCGGCCCTGGGCTGCCAAACAATCATGGGTATTGCCGTTATGACCATCTCTCTGGATGAAGCCAAAGATTATCTGGATGTCATCCATGATGCGGATGACAGCAAGCTGCAGATGCTGCTGGATGCGGCCCACGATGAGGCCCTGCAGTTCATGAACCGTAGTGATTTCGGAGAAGTCTGCGAGTGCAGCAGCTCCAGCAGCAGCGGCTCGGTGATGCCAGCCAGTGTGCGGCTGGGCGTACTGATCCTGCTGCAGGCGGCCTACCAGGCCAGCCCGGATGATGCCGAGCAGCTGCGCCATGTAGCTGAAGTGATACTCATGCCGTATCGCTGCGGCTTGGGGGTCTGATGCTCAGCTATCGCCTGCGCCATCGCATCGAGATTCAGGAAAAAGTGGAATCCGGCCGGAACCCGGACACCGGGGGCCAGATTTACAGCTGGCAAACGCTGGTGATCAGCGGCACAGCCATGGGCTCGGTACCGGCGGAAGTGCTGACTGGGCCGGGCAGAGAGAGTCGTGCGGCAGGTGCCGTGCAGGCGGAAACCGATGCGCGCATTAATCTGCGCTGGTTCCCGGGGCTCAACCAGGCGATGCGGATCCTTTGGGATGGCCGTATCTACGACATCGATGGCATGGCCACCGATCGCACCGGGCGGCAAGAGTGGCGCCTCACCTGTAAAGAGGGGGTGAGTGATGGCTGATGACATTAAGTTCAGCATCACCGGCCTCAATACCCTGCTGGGCAAGCTCGACAGCATCAAGCAGGAAACTCGCCGTAAGACGGGCCGGGCTGCACTGCGTAAAGCTGCCAATCTGGTGCGGGATGCTGCCAAGCAGAATGCTGAGCGGTTGGATGACCCCGCCACGGGCCGTTCCATAGCGGACAACGTGGCAATCAAATGGAACACCAAGCACTTCAAGCGAACGGGTGACCCGGCATTTCGTGTTGGTGTGCGCCATGGTTCCAAGGTGGAAAAAAAGGGTAACCCGGATGAGGGGGTGGCAGGTCCCACTCCGCACTGGCGCTTCTGGGAGCTCGGTACCGAGAAGATGCGGGCGCAGCCTTTCCTGCGGCCGGCACTGGAAGACAACATCAACCCCGTAACGGACACATTTATCCGCGAGTTCGAGAAGGGCATTGATCGCGCTATCAAGCGTGCGAAGAAGAAAGGGGGTGCCGCCTGATGGTCCCGCCGGTGTATCCCATACTTTCTGCCAATGCCGCCGTGGTGGCCCTGCTGGGCAACCCGATCCGCTGCTATCCGTTCGGCAGTGCCCCGCAAGGCGTGCAAGACCCGTATGTGGTCTGGCAGGTCATCGGCGGTGCGGCGGAGAACTACCTGCAGGATCGCCCGGACGCTGACAGCTACGACGTGCAGATGGATGTGTACGGCAGAGATGAAGCGGATGTGCTGGCAGTGGCCAAGGCTATTCGTGATGCCATGGAAGCGCGGGCGTATATTTCCCGCTGGGGTGGCCATAGTCAAGATCCGGCGACTAAGCGATGGCGGGTCAATTTTGATGCCTCCTTTCTGCATTTGCGGTTATGATTTAACCGTTAGTAAAGGGAGTGGTTATGCGATATCTGGTGGTATTATTTTTATTTTGGTGTTCATTCGTCGTCGCTAGCGAAGAAAAAATTGGACACTGTAAGCATGTTGCTAAGCTGGCAGAGGGCACGATGATTGCGCGGCAGCAGGATGTCCCGATGTATGAGCTGGTAGATCGCATTGATCCTGATGCTATTGAGCTGATCTTGCCTTTGATTCGGGCTGCTTATGATATTGATGTAATGCCCGATGGTCATAAGGAAGAGATGGTCAATAGATTTAGTAATGCCGTCTTTAAGGCTTGTTTAGATAACTAGTTCTACCCCATTTCATGAAAACCCGCTTCGGCGGGTTTTTTTATGCCCGTTTAAAGCCGTTGCATGTCATCGCCGTGAGGCGAGGGGGTGTGGCGCACTATTTCTGTAACAGCACCGCTGTTAAGCGGGGCCAATCCCAACGATGGAGACCCAACCATGAGTAAGCTTACTCAAGGCACCCAGGTATTTTTCATTGACCCGGAGGGCAGTGACCCGTCTGTGGTGGAAGTGGAATGTGCCACCTCGTTCAACCCCGGTGGTGCCCCGGCGGATCAGATTGAAGATACCTGCCTGGCGGCGAATAACCGGTCCTACAAGCCTGGGCTGCGTACTCCTGGCCAAGCTTCCATGACGATCAATGCAGACCCGGAGAATGCTAGCCATATCCGCCTGCATGAGCTCTCTGAAGACAACCCTTCCCCGTCCTTGAAATGGGCTGTGGGCTGGTCTGATGGCCCGCTGGATGCGGATGGCCTGCCGACCTCAATCCCGGGTATCGATAGCAGTGGCGACTTTAACTTGCCGGCTGACCGTACCTGGTTCGTGTTTGAAGGGTATGTGGCTGACTTTCCGTTCGACTTCCAGCTTAACGCTGTGGTGACCACCAACGTGTCAATTCAGCGCACGGGTGGTAGCAGCTGGATCAAGAAAACCCCGTAAGGAATCCCCATGGATCTGAAGAAGCTGCAATCGCTTGGCGGGCTGGTGTCCGCCAAGCCGGAACTCTGTGAAATCGAATGGGACGATCGGGTGAAATTGCCCGACCCTGAAGGCCGGTTGCCCATGCTCAAGCAGCTGGATGCTACCGGGAAACTTGTGGCGGTGGACAACCCGAATTGGGTGCCTACCTACAAGGGTGAGGTGGTGACTTTCGACGCCTGGGTGAAGCAGCTTTCTTTCGGGGATGTGGACCGTATCCGTAATACCCCGGTGGATCCGGAGAACCCTTCTCGGAGTATCGAAGCGGTAATGATTTCCGAATCTATCCGTTTAGGCAAAGAGGGTGAAGAGCAGCTCACTTATGAGCAGGCGTTTCAACTCAAACCCTCTTTGGCGGCTGCTTTCATGAAGGCCATTGGGGAATCTGTAGCGGTAAAGAAATAACGCCTGCCGATGAGTTCTGGCACGAACTCGTGCTGGCCGGTGTGGGTGGGCGAACCATTGCGGAAGCCAAGCTGGCACTTAGCTACCGCGAAGTACAGCAATGGATGGCCTACATGCGCAAGCGTGGCTCCCTGGCCATGCAGCGTCGGATGGAATGGCCTTTTGCTCTGCTGGCGATGTACCTGAATCGCTTGGGCGGCGGAACGGCGGAGATGGCGGACTTCATGCCATACGCCAGTGCGGATGAACAAGAAATCAGCCTCGGTGAGGCAATGGAGAGGTGGCAATAAATGGCAAGTCGTAGCCTTGGCACATTGACGCTGGATCTCATTGCTCGTACAGGGGGCTTTGAGAAAGGCATGGATGCCGCTGCTCGTGCCTCCAAAAAGCGCATGGGCGACATCAAGCGTGATGCGAAGCTGCTGGGTACTGCGATCGCTGGCATGGCGACGGGTGTAGCAGCCAGCCTGGCCTTGATGAACAAGGAGGTTTACGACTCTGCGCAACAGTTCAGTCGATTGGCGTCCATCTCAAATACCAGTGTTCAGGAATTCCAGAAAGGCGCAGCGGCAGCCAAGTTGGTTGGTGTGGACATGGATGGCCTGTCGGATGTGTATTCCGACCTGAGCGAGAAGGTGGGGGATTTCCTGGAAACAGGGGCGGGCCCGCTGGCTGATTTCTTTGAGAACATTGCGCCGCAGGCTGGTGTCACGGCTGAGGAATTCAAGAAGTTGAGCGGCCCGCAGGGGCTGGAGCTGTACTTCTCGGCGCTTGAGAAAGCGAATCTGGATCAGAGCCAGATGCTGTTCTATCTCAAGGAAATTAATGATCAGGCGCCAGCGCTGGCCCCGTTGCTGCGTGACGGTGCGAAAGGGTTTAAGGAGCTGGGTGACCAGGCGGAGCGTGCCGGTGCGATCCTGGATGACAACACGATCAATGCTGCCAAGGACCTTCAGGCGGCCATGTATCTGCTTGATCAATCCACTGAAGGATTCCGTAATCGCATTGCAGCTGAAACTCTGCCGATTGTGGCGAACTTGGCCGAAGCCTTCACGGATCTGTCCACTGATGGCGCAATTGCCAGCGAGTTGGGGCAGGCGCTTGCTACCAGCATGGAGTGGATTGCAAAGGCCGGGCTTGGCGCGGTGGCTTCGGTTCATCTTCTGGGTAAAAGCATGGGCGCGCTTGCTGCGGCTGTGGATGCTGCCGGCTTGAATGATCTTTCCATTGCTGAGCGGATGAACCCTGCAGCTGTGCTTAAGCAGATATACAAAGGTTTTGGAGAGGGAAAAGCGGCGCTCTCTGTTGGTTTTGAGGATGTCGAGGCAACGCTGCTGAAGTATGGCTCGGCCATCGACAAGATCGGAGAGAAGGCTGGCGACAAGACGGGGTCCTCTATTTCGCGCGTGCGTGAACTGCTTGACATGATGAATACCTCGCCGCCTGCAGTGGGTGGTAGCGGTTCCTTCGATGTGGCAGAGGCAGCCAGGGCTCAAGCGGAGGAGCTGGACAAGCTGATTGAATCGGCTAGTGCGTCCACCGCTGAATGGCGGAAGGCCCGTGAATCGTCAGCAGCTGCGCTGGATTCTGTCACTCAGTCGCTGATGACTGAAGAAGATACCATCCTGGAAAGTTATCGCCGCCGGCGGGACATCATCCTGCAGAATACGGAAGAAACCTCTCTTAAGCGGCGTGATCTTCTCGCTCGCCTTGAGCAACAAACCAACGAACAGCTCACTGAGATCAATGGCAGCTTTTGGGAAAAATATCTCCTGGCTGCAGAGCGGACGTTAACCTCCCTGGATGACCTTGCGCTGTCCACGGTGGATCGCTTCTCCAGTGGCATCGGTGACGCACTGGAAGGCATGATTTTCGATGCTGAAACAGCCCGCGAGGCGTTCCAGCAGCTGGGCGAAGGTATGGCCCGCTCCATCGTGAATGCCCTGGGCAAGATGGCAGCGGAGTGGGTGGCTTATTCCGTTGTGCAGCAGCTGGTAGGGAAATCAACGGCGGCCTCTGCGGCATCTGCCATGGCGTTCCAGGCTCAGGCTACAGCGAAGCAGGCAGCACTGAGTGCGTATGCAAGCACCGCTGCCATTCCAATTGTAGGTCCGGCAGCGGCTCCGGCAGCCGCTGCGGCTGCATCGGCTGCGGCCGAACCTCTGGCCGCATCAGTGGGGGCGCTTGCTTTCGCAGGTGCCTTCGACAAAGGCGGCACCATCCCGGGCGGTTCCTTCGGGATCGTCGGTGAGCGTGGCCCCGAGATCGTCCAGGGCCCGGCCCATGTCACCAGCCGGGCCGATACCGCCAAGATGCTTGGCGGTGGTGATGTGACGGTGAACCTGGTGGAGGATGCCAGCAAGGCAGGGCAGGTGCAGAAAACCCCGCGGGCAGGGGGGATGGATATCACCGCGTTCGTGTCGAATATCCGTGATGATGGCCCTGCAGCGCGGGCGCTTGAGCAAACCTATGGCCTGAAAAGGGTGGGCAGCTGATGGCGACTGATATCGATTTCCCGTCGCAGCTGCCCTGTGGTCAGCGTGAAGGGTATAGCCTGCAGCCGGTGCAGCCGTTTGCCCGCACGCCCATGGCCACCGGGCGGGCCAGGCAGCGGCGCACCTTTACCAATGTGCCGACCATGGTGGATGTGTCCTGGCTGATGACGCCAGAGGAGGCGGCCCTGTTCGAGGGGTGGTTCCGTGATTCTATTAATGACGGTGCGGACTGGTTCAATTGTGAGCTGCGCAGTCCGCTGGATGGTCGGGACAACCCGGGCGTGAGCCAGTATGAATGCCGCTTCACGGAAATGTATTCCGGGCCGGCACCGGTTGGTGCCTTTGAATGGCGCATCAGTGCCAAGCTGGAAATCATCGAGCGGCCGCTGATCCCTGTAGGTTGGGGCCTCTTCCCGGATCTGGTGCTGGGTATGTCGCTGATCGACATTGCCATGAACCAGGAATGGCCGGAGCCCTGATATGCCTACTGCACTGGATGTAATTTATGCCAGCGCGCCTACGGGGGTGGTGCTGATCCCGACGCTGGATATTCGCGTTCCGGGTGAGGCGCCGATCCGGGTGTGTAACGGCTTCGAGGATATTGAGGTCACGCTGGAAGATGACAGCACGGTCACCTTCACTGCGGGCAATCTGGTGATCGATCTTCCTGAGAAGAACGACACCGGGAAGCAGACCCTGAAGTTTGGCCTGTGGAACGCCAACGGCGACGCCCAGGCGGCAGTGGTGGCCGCGCTGGAAGCAACCACGCCCACGGAGATCATCTATCGGGAATTCGACAGCAGCGACCTGAGCGCCCCGGCCAGCCTGCCGCAAAGCTTCACCCTGGTGGGTGGCAGTTTCGAGGGCGTGGAAGTGCAGCTTGAGGCCAGCTATTACGACATCCTGAACACCGCATGGCCTCGTGAACGCTACACCCAACTGAATGCCCCCGGCATCGCCTACCTGTGATCCAGCATTACTTGAGCAGCACCTACCGCCGGTATGGCCGTGGGCCGGACGCCTATGACTGCTGGGGACTGGTGCGTGAAGCGCGTGCCGTCATGTTTGGCAAGCCATTGCTTGCCAGCTATGGCGAGATCGGCGGCCAGATGGCCCGGGAAATGACAGAGGCAGTCAACGCAACCATCCACAAGCATCTGAAGCCAGCCAATCCAGTGCCGGGCGCAATGGCAATGGGGTGGCGCGGCAGGCTCTGCATCCATGTCGGCATTGTAGTGGAAGTCGACGGACGCAAGTGGGTGCTGGAAACCGATTCCAGTACCGGCCCGGTGCTTACCCGCATCCGTGATTTTGAAGCCCGCTTTCTGAAGGTCACCTATTACGATGATTAAGGTCTATCCCAGCATTGGCCCTTGTGAGCCTATCGAGGAGCACGAAGTCGAAGGCATCACTGTTGGGCAGTGGATGGCGGACAATGTGGCCGAATATAAGCCGGGCAATAACCAGCCTGTGAGCATCACCATCAACGGTGATCTTTTGCCGCCAAGCCGGTGGGGCTGCACGGTGGTTAATGCGCCGGACAATGTTGCTATCCGGATTCAGCCGGCTGGGGTGCAGCTGCTGATCGGCGCGATTTCGCTGCGCGAAACCTTCCGACCGATCATCAACGCCCTGCAGCCAGACTTCCCGTCTCAGACTGGCAGCGGTTCCGCATTCTCGCCTGTCAGCGCCCAGGCAAACATTGCCAGGTTGGGGCAGGCCGTCCCGGAGCCTATTGGCAGATACCGCCGGTATCCGGATTACCTATTGCCTCCTCGCCGGTGGTTTACCGGGAAAAAGAAGCAGCAGTTAAATATGCTGTTGTGTGTTGGGCCCGGTGAGTACGACATCCCCATCAGCGGAGTGAAGGTGGGTAATACCCCGCTGACGGCGCTGGGGGCGGATGCGGAATTCACTATCTACGAGCCGAACGCGGATTTGTCTGCTGAGGAGGCGGCAGAGTGGTGGCACAACTGCCGAGAGGTCGGGGCAACAGCGGGCGGGAATGCCGGCATTGCCCTAGGCAGTGTATCGAATGTTTCTGATTATCCAGATGCCTCTGCATTCACCTTCAGCGGTGACACCATCAGTATCCCTGCTGGTGCCGGTAGCTTTCCGGCGGGGTGGAATAACACGCTGGTGGTAAGGGTTGAGCAATACCTGGATTACACCATTGAGTCCGGCGGCACCCGTGACATTATCCGCGGCCCACTGGATCAGCTGGGCGCCTTCGCGGGGATGCTGATTGAGATCGCCGGTGACAATTTCGGCAACTACACGGTGGAAAGTTTCACAGCGTCAGTGCCTGACGCTACTGGCTCTGCCTCAACGCTAACTGGTAACGCCGTACCGGCGCGCTACGACTTTGATGTGACATCAGCCAGTTTCAGCGTGCTACTGGATGGCAACAGCCAAACCGTCACCCTGAACACCGATGTCACGGATTTGTCTGGGCTGATCACGGAACTGAACAGCCAGCTGGACGCCACCATTCAGGCGCAGGATGACGGCAGCGGAAAAGTGCAGCTGGTGGAGCAGGGCCCAAGTTACTCCGGCGCTGCGATCACTGTGAGTGGCGATTACACCGATGTGCTGGGAGCTTCTCCGGTGGGTGTCACTGGCGATGAGACCACGGTGGCGGCTGAAGCCGAAATGACGCTCTCCTACGATTCTGGCGATCCGGTGACCGGCTTGACGCCAGACGCTGCGCGCATGGCTATCGGCTATCGCGGCATGCTCTACCTGGTCGATGGCGCCACTACCAGCGAGATAGAGCTGACCCGGCTTGATGACGAACTGAACGCCGATTCAGGCTGGCCAGGGTTCGACACAGTCACCACTACCGATGGGGTGGTCTATGTTGAGGGGAACTCGGCCTCTGTAGGGTGGGCGGGTCCATTTTTGGCTTGCCCTGATGGCGAGGTAACAGATGAAATTGAATTGGATTTCATGTTCCCCAAGGGGCTGGTGTACTTCAGTGGTGACGGTGGTACGGGGTACCTCAATGCGAGCGTTCGCGTTCAGTGGAGAGAGGCTGGCACGGCGGACAGCTGGACAGATGTGGGCTTCAGCTACTTCGAATCAACACTGAACCAGATCGGCTTTACGGAAACGCTTAATCTCCCGTCCAGTATCCAGGCAGAGGTGAGGGTTCGCCGTGGCACCGGCCCGTCCACGGCAAAGGGTAACCGGGATATTGAGTGGTATGGGATGCGGGCGAAGCTGAATCCGCCAACCAGCTACCCATGGACCACCATGGCTGTGAAGCTGGTGAACTCCAGCAAAATTGCCAGCGCTTCCGAAAACCAGATCAATGTTGAGGCCGAGCGGAAGCTTCCAGTGCTATCTGGTGGCGTCTGGCAGCCAGCAGAAGAGAATAGCGACATTGCCCCGGCGCTCTACCACATCGCGGAGTCTGTGGGCATGGAGATCGACCACGATGAGCTGGTGCGGTTGGATGGCATCTGGAAGGGTCGCGGTGACAAGTTCGGGTTCGTGTTTGATGAAACCACGGTTCGCGATGCCATGAAGATGGTGCTGCGGGCTGGCATGTCGGAATTGACGCTGGACCAGGGTGTCATCTTGCCGGTGAGGGACGAACCCCGCACCACCTTCGAAAGAGGGCAGGGCTTTTCGCCTCAGAACATGACCGGGCCGCTCACCCGCAGCTTCAAGGCGCAGCGGCCTGATGATGCTGATGGCGTGGATGTGGAGTTCACCAACGGGTCGAACTGGACGAAGCAAACCGTGGAATGCCGGTTGCCGGGGGATCTTGGCATCAAGGTTGAAAAGATCCGCCTCGATGGTGTTACCGACCGCACCCAGGCCTGGCAGATCGGTATGCGTGCCCGGCTAGCCATGAAGTATCGCCGTTGGGAGTTCAGCTTCGATACGGAGCTGGATGGCCTCAACGCCAATTACATGAGCTATGTGCCCATCCTCGACGACCTGCCCAGCTACGGGCAAAGCAGCATCCTGCTGGCTATTGAGTATGCAGGTAGCAGCGGCGCGCTGCTCACGGTCAGCGAGCCTATGGATTGGAGCGATTCTGGTGCCAGCTATGTAGTGGCCTATCGCAATCCGGACGGCACCGTGGCAGGCCCATGGCCAGCCACCCGGGGCGATGATGATTACCACATCATCGCCGACATCCCGCTGCCCTGGCCGGATCTCACTGCCCGGCAAGAGCCGCCCCACGTTTACTTCGGCACCACCGAACGGTGGGCCTTCAAAGCATTGATCACATCAGTCCGCCCGCGAGGGATGTTGGGGGCCAGCGTCACCGCCACCAACTACGACGACCGCGTGTACGACTACGATGACCAAACCCCGCCAGCCTGATCAGGCTGTTTGAAAAGAGGCTTTCAGAATGTCTTACGACACTGGTAATCCGGTTCCGTCGAAGGATCCGCGCGACCTTGTTGATAACGCCGAAAACATGGATGAGGCCGTCAATGGCACGGGCGATAGCTGGACGGATCGCCTGGGGAATTCTCGGCCTACGCTGAAGCGGTTGGAGGATGACTACCCGCAGGCCGGCGTGGATGCGGATCGGGCGGAAGCGGCGCTGGCAGATACCTTGGTCGCTCAAGGCGAAACGGAGGATGCCAGGGATGATGCGGTTGCCGCGCAAGCGGGTGCTGAGTTAGCAGAAGCCAATGCCGGTGTGTCTGCCTCAGCAGCAGCCACCAGCGCAGGTGACGCCCAAACGTATGCGGATGCGGCCGCAGCTGCTCCAAGTATTTATGCCGACACCACAGCTGGTTTGGCGGCTACTAGTGTTGATGATTATTTCTATGTGCCCTCCGGTGTATCTGGCGAGCTGCTGATTCTTTATCGGCACGACTCCGGGCCAACTGCAACTGAGGTTGGGAGGGCGCCTAGCTCGGCAAGAATTTCCAGCTTGCGTGACGCAGACATAGATATAGCGTCATCTTTTACCGGCGTTATGAATGGTTATGGCATAGATGATGACGGGGTGCCTGTGGCGTCGCCGCTTCGATTTGCAAACGGTGGCCGCGAGGTCCGTTGGTGGGACGCTATTGTGAGGCCGTCCCTTTTTCAAGACATACTTGGGCTTGTGCCGGTCACGGCGGTTGAGCAGAAGGTGGGCTTCATCCGTGACTTGTCTGGACACGGTGACCATTTGGCTGCACCGACTGACTCAGCCCGGATGACATACCGAATCGACGAGCGAGGAGTGCCTTACTTGGCAGTAACAGCATACGGGCAGCGGCTGGTCTCTGCACCTGGCGTTACGTATTCATTCCCGACAAGCATCGTAGCCGCAGTGCAAAATGGGTGCTGGTTTGGGATGCACGAGGGAGCCACCTCCTACGGGATGTATCTGAAACAGGGCAGCTCATTCCGGGGTTTTTCGCAGCTGACAAACGCGGCGTCCGGCGTCAATGGCACCACATCCGCGCTGGGATCTGTCTCTGACGATCTGCCTTTTGTAATAGCTGGGCGCTATATCGAGGGCCAGATGACAAACTCAATCAATGGCTCCCCTGAAACATCCTCTGCCTTTTCGCCTGAAACTGCTGTTGCACCAGCGGGAACAAGGTACACAGTAGGCGGTCCGTATAGCACTGTGGGCGACCGATTTTATGGCGGCGCCATCATCACGGGCGGCGACATGCAGGAAGCAGGAATCAGGCGGGTGTCAGAATTTTTCAAAGTTCGCACAGGTAGCCGCCATCTTGAGCAGCTGGAATACGACGTGTTCATGTGCGGCGGGCAATCTAATTGCAGCGGCCAGGGTGACAGCCTGACATCGACCAGCGTTTCATTCGGTGAAGGGGCTGAATACCAGCAGGGCGGCGTATTCAAAGCGCTGGCAGACCCGACGCGTCATTACGCTACAAACGTTGCTGGCAATGTGTCTGATACAGGGTCTGCATGGCCCGCTTTCGCAAACAAATACTACGAACTGACCGGAAGAATAGCGTTAATCGTAGGTGGTGGTGTGAGTGGTCTTGGCATTAACAGTTGGGCAGGGAGTGATCTTTACAGAAATCAGATGGTGGATATGTATCTGGAGGCCAAAGCGTTGGTTGAGGGGCGCGGCGGAAAAATTAACAATGTGGCCATGTGCTACCTTGGTGGCGAGACAGACGCCACTTCCGGCATAGCGAAGGCGACAGTGAAAGCCAACATGATGACAGTCATTGATGCGGTGCGAGTGCGTGCCGACATTGCAGACATGCCGGCCTATCTGTTCTCAATCGATAGAACCACCGACTCTGGGCAAGATGCAGCTTTTGCAGAAGTCAGGGATGCGCTGTCAGAAGTCGCAAGCGAAAACGCGGACGTTCACCTGGTCATGCCTTACCAGGATTTTGTCGGGCAGGGCAAGTTGGTGGATAGCGTGCACTGGGACCAGTCTGCGCTTAATGAGGCCGGTGAAATCGCAGCAACCAATGTAGCGGGGCTGATCTGATCGAGTGATGGAGCCCGCCGCATAGCGCTGACACGTCTGTCGCTGGTGTGTACCGGCGACGGGCAGGGTCATCGTCTCAGGTGCCAGGGAAGGCGTCTGTAGGCGATGGATTAAGCTGGCGCAGGAAAATGGCCCTGGGGAATGTAGGTGGCCGGCATTGCTGCCGGCCTGGGCGTTACTTCAGACGGTTTTTACGCAAAACGAAGAGCAGCAGCTCAAGCGATCGCGCAATCACCAGCCAGATCGGGTCGTACTCATGGGCGATCATGGCCTTCTCCTGTGCGGTGCCGGTGGGAGTTGACGCCATGCCACTGCGCTGAAACAATGGATTTGTTCGCCTACCACAACGAACGGCGCCAGCCCACACCTGCGGGTTAGTGTCACAGCAGGCCCCGCCCGGGCCTGCTCCCTCTGGGGGCTTTCGCCACCAGTCAGCATTCCAAAATCACAGCTTGTTCTGGTTACATTTCTTTACCGAAATACAACACACTTTCTGTTGAATATAGCCGCGAGATATGTTGATGGTATCAGTGCTGTGTTCGCAGTCAAAAGGAATTTGGCCCCGTTCGTCAGGTGCTACTCGCTCCACCCAGCTGTCAAACCCTCCGCACAACCTCTGTTGCTCCCGTCATGCAGCGGTTTAAGCCTGCTCGACACCACGCCAATGATCCGGTGATCCTCCAGCATGATGGCATCGCCGGTACTGGCCACCAGTCTCGGCTTCACCCGCGTAAGCAGCTTGCGCACCAGGCTCTGGCCACCCACCTCCACAATCACCACATCCTCATTGCGGGGCGTCAGGCTCCGATCTACCACCAGAATGTCACCCTCGAAGATCCCGAATCCCTCCATGGCGTTGGTGTCGCAGACCATCAGCGTGGTGGCGGCAGGGTGCTTGATGCACAAATCATTCAGGCTGACAGGATCCTCCATGTAGCCCTGGGCGGGGGAGGGAAATCCGGCGCTGATGGTTTCTGAGAACATAGATAATAGAACGGTGTGCATGTCGGTGGCTCCAGTACTGTCTATGTGGACAGTGTAGTACCGCATCCTTTCCTTTCCTATTTTCTCTTGCTGGCATTTTGCGGGTGGGCTCATCAGAATAGCGCCCTCAGCCTGGCGTAGGGCCCAATCCCGCTGCTTTCTATTACGCCATATTTACGCCAAAGGTAGGGTAAGTTGCTGAATGTCAGGCATTAAAAAGGGCCCTGGTGGGGCCCTGTGGGTCGGCGCGGCGAGCGCGTCGGCTTGGATGAACTTGGGATGAATTAACCGATATTTTTCAGATTCTGAATACTGGCGACACCCAGCATGCCTTGAGCGAGGTTGGTACGACCTTCACGCCAGCCACCCATCCAGTTGGTACGGGCCTGAAGTGAGCCGAAGGGACAATCTTCTCGGGATTTACCATCAAGGCCAGCGTTGTAGCCTTTGTTGTAGGCGCGGTCGTCTCTGTTTCGTTTTTGTCGCTTCATAGACGCTTATCCTTTCACATACATCGGTACAAACAAGAAATAACCCCGGGCAATGTGAACAGGCCCGTTGTGTTTTGGACTTCACTTCCGGGGTCGACAAAATCAGTATGGAAAACGGCTAGAGTAGTGTCGAATACCAAGTAGCAATATCAGAGCGCTTCTTTAGGCATATGACGTCTAAAGGACAGCAAGATGACAGTTCGTGTAACTAATTGAAAATGTTGAATATTTAATTTTTGTGATTGCACGAAACAGTCACTTACGAGGAAGAGATAATGGAATTTGTTGCCACCAGCATGCCCGGGCTGGCGCCTCTGCTGGCCGATGAACTGAGCTCATTGGGCATAACAGTAACGGAGACTGGCAAGGCCCACGTGGAATTCTCCGGTGGCACCGCTGATGCGCTCAGGGTTTGCCTGTGGTCCCGTCTTGCCGAGCGGGTGTTGTTACCGCTGGCCACACTGGGGGTAACACCGGACATCGCACCGGAGAAACTGGCTGCCAGCCAGGACTGGCTTTCACTGGTGGGTAACGATGCACCCATCCATGTGAATGTGGAGCATGGTGCCGGTGTGCGCGGTGATAACCGCATCAGTGCCAAGCGTTTTATCCAGGCATTGCCGCCGCAATTCACCATTTCCCGTGATCTGCGCGGCAGCTGCTGTGTCCGTGCGCGACTGGATCAGAACGAAGCGCACCTGTGGCTGGATCTGGCTGGTGACCCGTTGCACCGTCGTGGCTACCGCCTTGCCGGTGGCCGTGCTCCCCTTCGCGAAACGCTGGCGGCGGCCATGCTCTGGGCGGCGGGCTGGCACAAGCCTGAGCGTCCCGGCGCCATGCTGGACCCGTTCTGCGGTTCCGGCACCCTGTTGATTGAGGCTGCCTTGATGGCCGCAGGTCGCGCCCCGGGCGCCATGCGCCGACACTATGGTTTCCAGCAATGGCGTGGCTGCCGCCGGCAACTCTGGCAGGCCGCCATGGACGAAGCCGCTGCCAGTGCAGATCGGCCCGTGCCGTCACTGTCCTTGAAGGGCTTCGATGCGGATCTCAAGGCGATCCAGCTGGCCCAGCAGAATGCCGAACGTGCCGGTGTGCGCAGCGCCATTCACTTCGAGCGCCGCGAACTGGGCGCCCTGCGCCCCCGGGATGTGGCAGACGACGGCATCATGGTGACCAACCCGCCCTGGGGGGAACGCCTGGAAGAGCAGGAGCAGGCTGGCTGGCTGCACCTGGGGTTGGGCCGCATCATGGCCAGACTGGCACCGCAATGGAAAGTGATACTGCTGGGCGCGGATGCCGAAGTCATGGATCGTTCCGGCATGCATCTGGATACCCAGTGGCGCCTCAGGAACGGGCCATTCAACAACTTCATTCGTCTTTATACACCGCGTCAGCAGCAAGCTGTCCAGGTGGTTCAGGTGGCAGACAGTGCCGCCTTTGAAGTTCCCGAGTTGGCCATGCCGCTGGTGAATCGCCTGAAGAAAAACGGCAAGCATCTGCGCCGCTGGCTGGAGCGTGAGGACATCCAGTGCTACCGCCTCTACGACCGGGATTTACCGGAATTCAATGTGGCGGTGGATATCTACGGCGATCAGGTGTTGGTGCAGGAATTCAAGGCCCCCAAGACTGTGGACCCGGACAAGGCCCGTGAGCGCCGTGATCTGGCGGTCACCGCAGTGCGGGCGGCTCTGGGGGTGCATCGCGAGCAAGTGCATTTGCGTACCCGCGAACGGCAGAAGGGCAAGCAGCAGTATCAGAAGCTGGATGGTCAGGGGCACTATCGCCCGGTCCGTGAAGGGCAGGCGCAGCTGTTGGTGAACCTGCAGGATTATCTGGATACCGGCTTGTTTCTCGACCACCGTCCGGTCCGGCTGCGTATTGCCGAAGAAGCGTCCGGCAAGCGTTTCCTCAACCTGTTTGCCTACACCGGTTCGGCCACTGTCCATGCCGCGGTCGGGGGCGCCAAGCGTACGGTCACGGTGGATGCCTCCAAGAAGTATCTGGAGTGGGCGGCCAGCAATCTGGCACTGAATGGCTTCTCCACCGACCAGCACAGCCTGGAGCGGGCCGATACCATGCGCTGGCTGGATGAGTGCAAGGAGCAGTTCGATCTGGTGTTCTGCGATCCGCCCACCTTTTCCAACAACAAGTCACGCAGTGACTTTGTGGTGGAAGAGCACCATGGCGACCTGATTCGCAAGATCATGCGCCGGCTCGAGCCGGGCGGGGTGCTGTACTTCTCCTGTAACTTCCGCCGCTTCAAACTGGATGAGTCGATTACCAAATGGTACGACGTGGAAGACCTGACCCGCTGGAGCATCCCGGAGGACTTCCGCCGGAATGACAAGATCCATGTGCTCTACGCCATTCGCCACGTGGAGGAACCATGACCGTTGTGCTGTACACCACCCTCGGCTGCCACCTGTGTGAGCAGGCGAAGGATTTGCTGATGATGGTCAACCCCAATGTGGAACTGGAGTCAGTGGATGTGGCCGAGGACGACGATCTGATTGCGCAGTACGGGGAGCGTATCCCGGTGCTGTCCCGCAACGGCCATGAACTGGCCTGGCCGTTCGGTTTGCTGGATGTACAGGCGTTTCTGCAAAAGCCGTAAGCGGTTCAGGCTGAGATATGTCGCTAAGGCTGCTTTTGATCGTGATTAAGATTGCGCACTTGGCAATACACAAACGGTAGCCGTAGGAGCCCATGCTCGCATGGCGATCACCGCCAGCCTGGATACGGAGCCCGGATTCCAGAAGACAGGATTCAGGCAGCAATAGACAGGTTTCCCAATGGGTGCTTTGTGGCATCTGGGGTAAACGGCTTTTCCTTGTGACTGGAACAGCGCAGTCCATGTGGGTTGGTAGCATGGCCAGGGGGGATCGTCTCCTCATGACGCGGGGTTCACGGTAGTGGCGTAATTCTAAAGCCATGAAAACGATCAGCGCTCACAAACTCAACAAACGTCAGGCCGAGGAAATTGAAATTACCTCAGCCTGTTTGTCCGTATGCACCGTGAGGGTTCGGCTCGACGGTGAGTGGTACTGGGTCACGGATCAACATGGCAAGATCCAGCGCTTCAACGGCCCGGAACACGCCAATAACCTGTTAAGCCAAGTCTCCACGCCCAAGGCTACGCTGTTGCATCACTCCGCCCATGCGGAGATGGTAGGGCAGCCGGAAGGGGAGGTGATTCCGCCCCTGAAAGTGGATTTTCACTGGCGTAGCGATCACGCCTGACAGTTCAGATCAAAAGCATTTTCACACAGAGGACACTAAGTGCCTTTGGTATTTCTCTGTTTTTCCTGTGTTAATGGTGTCTTTGGTTTTGGCGTGTAGCCTGAAGCGTGCAGCATGCCGCGTCTCTGTATGGGAGACTCAGCTTGCTGAGCGTATGTGGCCGTCCAGATGCGAAAACCAGAATCTTTGCGTAGGGCGGAAACAGGTGAAGGCCTGTCTCCGCCATGGCGCCAATGGCGGAGATGCCCTGAGGCATTTCCGCCCTACGAGAGCGTTGTACTTGTCTCGCCGAAGCTCGGGTTTGCACCTCACCGAGCGTAACGAAGGAACGCCTGTAAGGCGGCCCCGAAGGGGTGAGCGAAGCAAATAACTGTGGCTCCTACAGAGGGGGAGTTACGATCCTGCATGCTTTTGGCTTTAGCGTGGAGCCTGTTGCGTGAGGCGTGAAGCACTTCCCTTTGTGATCTCTGTGGTAAAAAATTCTTTTCTACCGAGCCGTAAACAACGTCCTTGCATTGGCGCTGGTCATGGCCGCCACGGCTTCCATTTTCTGGCCTCGCAGAGTGGCGATTCGCTGGCCGATCCAGGGTAGAAGTGAGGGTTCGTTGCGGCGCTTTTTCGGAGGGGCTTCCGGCAGGTCTCGCGGCAGCAGATAGGGCGCATCGGTTTCGATAAGCAGGCGGTTATCAGGGATATTGTGCACTAGATCGGCCAACTCCTTGCCCCGACGCTCATCACACACCCAGCCAGTAATGCCGATATGGCAATCCAGATCCAGATAGTCGAACAGGGCGGTTTTGGAGCCAGTAAAGCAGTGCACCACCGCGCCGACCAGATCATCGCGGAAGGCTTTCAGAATCGGCTGGAAACGCTCGTGGGCATCACGCTCATGGAGAAACACCGGTAGCCCGGCGTCGACGGCCAGACCCAGCTGTGCCTCGAAAGCGGCTTCCTGATCCGGACGGGGGGAGAAATCCCGATTGAAATCCAACCCCATTTCACCCGCTGCGCGCACGGCAGGGTGCTGAAGCAGATCACGCAGTTCTTTCTCGAGATCAGGGGAATAAAAACGGGCGCTGTGCGGGTGGAGTCCTGCGGTGGCGAACAGATCGTCGTGTTGCTCTGCAAGCGCAATGGCCTCACGGGATTCGTCCAGGCTGGTACCGGTGATCAGTTGCCAGCTGACACCCGCCTCCCGGGCGCGAACGATGACCGCATCGCGGTCATCGCGGAATTGCTTGTCGGTAAGATTGACGCCGATATCAGCCCACTGGACGGGCGGATTCGTTGTCGAGTTGTGCGCTTCGGTCATTGGATTGCATCTCTGCCAGCTGGTCGCGCAGGGATTCTACCCGACGACGGTTGGCACCTAAATCCCAGTAACCGACACGGGAAGCAGAGCGTACCTCGACAACACCGTTCTCACGGACATAGAAGGTCACGTCGTCAGTGAAGCGCAGCACCATGCTCTTGAAGCGGGCCTGGATGCGAGCCTGGCCAACCACGTCATACTGCACCCGGGGCAGGCCATCGAGCACGGACTGAACACGCTGCAAGCTCGTTTCACGGTTGTCCGACACCTGCAAAGGTGCCACCCAGCGGTCCTTGTCACCACTCAGGCTGGACACACAGTTGGGTGAGTTCGGACAGGGAGGAAGCAAGTTGTTGTCTTCTGCCATGACGCTGCTACTCAACACCATAATAAATAAGCTAGTAAGAATTCGGATCACGGATCAACCCCACAAAAATGCCTTCGATCACCAGCTGGTCAGCTGGCACCTTGATGGGCTCATAAGCCTCATTCGCAGGAAGCAGGGTAGCACTGGACTTGTTCAGTTTTAATGTCTTGACCGTGACTTCTTCGTCAATTCTTGCCACTACGATTTCGCCGGAGCGGGCAACGTTAGACTTTCGTACGGCAATCAGATCGCCATCGAATATACCTGCGTCTACCATGCTGTCCCCCTGCACCTTGAGCAGGTAGGTGGGGCGCTGTTTGAACAGCCCCTGCGGAACGGGAACGGTGCGCTCCACGTTTTCGATGGCTTCAATAGGGACACCGGCGGCTACCTTGCCAACGATAGGCAGCTCTTCTTCGGACCAGTAGGCGTTATCCAGCAACTGGATGCCGCGGGAGCGGTCGCTGTGAAGACGGATATAGCCCTTGCGCTCCAGCGCGCGGAGATGGTCTGAAGCGGCATTCTTGGACTGGAAGCCCATGATGTCGGCAATTTCAGCCCGGGTAGGGGCCATGCCGGTATCGGCGATGCACTCGCGAATACAGTCCAGTACCTGCTGCTGACGATCAGTGAGTTTGCTGCTCATAACCTTCTCCATGTTGGCGCAGAGGGCGGCGGAGGTGTGTCCGTCGTGTCAGCGAAGGCTGACAAACCGGCGCTTTCTTGTACGATATTTTCGATGCTAGCACGGATACTGATAATATGAACAGTGTTATTTGTCCAGCCTGTCCATAAGGTCAATGGCGCTTTATGGCCGTGCTCAAGTGGCGGTCATCACCTTTTCCGGGGCTCTGAATGCGCCATTCTGGCAATAACCCTGAATCTGATTCTGTGGGACATTGTTCTCCCTTTAAGGGACGAATAGCATAGAGTGCTTTCAGTCCATCCAAGTTTGTGGGGTAACCGATGGAAAAGGCCAATAACAACGATTACGGCCAGGAACGTGTCCGCCAATTGCTTTCCGGTGTGCCGTTCTTCAACGAAATTTACCGTGACGATGCGGAACAGTTTGACCTGCTGGAGAACAACACCCGTCTTTGGGTGGCCGGTTCCGGTGATGAAGTCATCCGCGCCGGGGACGTGGATTCCACTCTCTACTTTCTGCTGCGGGGGCAGCTGGAAGTGCTGGCGGATTCACCGGCTCAGCCACCGCTTTACTACGTGTCTCCGGGAGAGGCCTTCGGCACACTCTCCATGCTTCTCGGAACGCCGCGCAGTGCGGATATCCGGGTTTCCGAGAGTGCCCGTGAAGCGGTAATTGCCAGTCTGGATTTCAATGACTTCAGCGAAGATGATTCCCCCTACACCCTGACCACCCGTCTGGCCTTCTACCATATGATCGTCCACCACATCCGCTGGACCCTGGAAGTCAAACGCATGGCCAACCCGAACCACGAACTGGTCCAGTCCATGCGCAAGCTACCGGTATTCCACGGCGAAAAAGGCAGTCAGGAAGAGCTGGAAGCCCTGCGCGAGCAAGCCCAGGGGCTGGCAGAATTACTGTGTCGATGGAACGAGGAAGGGCAGGGGAATACGGGGGCTCTCCAGCTAACCTAGAAGCAGTGAAGAGAGTTAACAGTTAACAGTGAATAGTTAACAGCGACGCGATCCAGGTTTTGATTTGATTAAAGCAATGAGGCCGCGCCCAGGGGTTGGGCGCGGCCTCATTCTTTTGAAAGCCGGGAAACCGTTGCTCGCGCAACTATTCACTATTCACTGTTAACTATTAACTGCCTTTCTGGTCGACCTTCACCGCCAACACATCACAGTGCGCCCCCGGTACCAGGCCGCGGGCGGTGGAGCCGAGTAGCAGGGCCAGGCCGCTGCGGGTGTGGCTGCCAACGGCGATCAGGTCGGCTTCCAGTTTGTCGGCCATGTCGAGGATGGTTTTCTCAATGGAGCCCAGCTCCACGTGAACATTGGCGTCAGCGATGTCGTACTGGGCGGCATAGCGCGATGCCATGGCCTTGGCCTGATCCATCAGGCCGGTCTGCAGATCGGTGACATCCATGGGGACATCGGCACCGTAGGCCAGTGCCAGCGGTTCAATCACATGAATCAGATGCAGTTCGCCTTCGTTGCCGGACAGTACGCCAGCGGCGCGGGAGAGTACTTGGGCGGATTCGTCGCTGCCATCAATGGCAACCAGGATCTTGCGATAGGGGGTGGGCACGATCTTCTCCATGAACGGCTTTTTCCCTGAGTATAACGGTCTTTGTCCTGCTTTCCAGAGGCCTTGGTCATGATTTCTGATCCGGATCAATGCCTTGTTTCATGCGGGTTTCAGGGGGGAGCGGCAGTGAAGGAGACGACGTGTTTCTGACTCCGGGCTTGCCCTTGGGGCCGCCTCTGGTCTAGTACTAAAAAAGGAAGGGCAAGTCAGAACCTGCTTGACCCGGCCATACCGGCGCTGTCTAAATAGCGCCCATCGCAAGCCTTAGATCGGATGTTGAGTACCTGAGAATGGGAAAATCGCTAGTCATTGTGGAGTCGCCTGCCAAGGCCAAAACCATTAACCGCTACCTGGGCGATGACTTCATTGTGAAGTCCAGTGTCGGCCACGTGCGGGATCTGCCTGTCAGTGGCGGCTCCAAAAAAAGCACCCCTCAGGAACGTGCCAAGGAAGCAGCTTATACCCGCTCCCTGCCCAAGGAAGAGCGCGAAGCTTATAAAAAGAAGAAGGCCAAGGCCCAGCTGATCAACCGCATGGGGATCGACCCGGAGAAGGGCTGGGATGCGCACTACGAGGTTCTGCCTGGCAAGGACAAGGTGGTTGACGAACTCAAGCGTCTGGCAGAAAAAGCTGACCGCATCTATCTCGCAACCGATTTGGACCGCGAAGGGGAGGCCATTGCCTGGCACCTGCGGGAAGTGATCGGTGGCGATGACGCCCGTTTTGACCGGGTCGTATTCAACGAAATTACCAAGAAAGCCATTCAGGCGGCCTTTGAAGAGCCGGGGAAACTGGATCTGCACCGAGTAGAAGCCCAGCAGGCCCGCCGCTTCCTGGATCGGGTAGTGGGCTTCATGATTTCCCCGCTGCTGTGGGAAAAGATTGCCCGTGGCCTGTCTGCCGGACGGGTACAGTCCGTGGCGGTGGAGCTGGTGGTAGAGCGCGAGCGGGAAATCCGTGCCTTTATCCCGGAAGAATACTGGGAAATGTATTCCGACACCCACAGTGCAGAGGGTGAAGCCCTGCGTCTGCAGGTGGCCAAGCACAACGGTGAGAACTTCCGCCCCAATAACGGCGATGATGCCCATGCGCACCGTGTGGCGCTGGAAGCAGCCGGCAAGCTGACCATTACCCAGCTGGAACAGCGGCCCACCAAATCTCGCCCCTCTGCACCTTTTATTACTTCGACCCTGCAGCAGGCGGCCAGTACCCGCCTCGGTTTCGGGGTGAAGAAGACCATGATGATGGCCCAGCGGCTCTACGAAGCCGGCCACATCACTTATATGCGTACCGATTCCACCAACCTGAGCACCGATGCGGTTGCCGCCTGTCGGGAGTGGATTGGCCAGAATCTGGGTGACAAGTACCTGCCGGAGAAACCACTCTCCTATTCCAGCAAGGAAGGCGCCCAGGAAGCCCACGAAGCGATTCGTCCTTCCGATGTGAATCGTCGTTCCGAGCACCTCAAGGACATGGAACGCGATGCCCAGCGTCTCTACGAGCTGATCCGTCGCCAGTTCATTGCCTGCCAGATGCCCCCGGCGGAGTACCTGAGCAGCACCCTGACTGCCACCGGCAACAATTACGAGCTGAAGGCGAAAGGGCGCATCATGAAATTCGACGGCTGGACCCGCATCCAGCCGCCGGCTTCCCGCAAAGGACAGGAAGACACCCTGCTGCCGGACGTGAAGGAAGGCGACATCCTCACCATTGATCAGGTGGATGCCGAGCAGCACTTCACCAAGCCGCCGGCCCGATACACTGAAGCCAGCCTGGTGAAAGAGCTGGAAAAACGTGGCATCGGCCGCCCGTCCACCTACGCGGCGATCATTTCCACCATTCAGGACCGAGGCTATGTGCGTCAGGACAACCGCCGTTTCTACGCCGAAAAAATGGGTGACATCGTCACTGACCGGTTGGTGGAAAATTTCCCGCACCTGATGGACTACGGCTTCACCGCCAGCATGGAAGAAACCCTCGATGAAATCGCCGAGGGTGAGCGTAACTGGAAAGACGTGCTGGACGAGTTCTACAAGGACTTTGTCGGCAAGCTGGAAGCGGCCCAGGGCGAAGGCTCCGGCAAGCAGGCCATCGGCGGCATGCGCGCCAACCTGCCCACCGATACGGATATCCAGTGCCCTACCTGTGGCCGTCCCATGCAGATTCGCACCGGCTCCACCGGGGTCTTCCTGGGCTGTTCAGGCTACAGCCTGCCGCCCAAGGAGCGCTGCACCGCCACCCTGAATCTGCTGCCCGGCGAAGAAGCCGTGGACGTGAAAGCGGATGACGAAGAAGCGGAAATCAACGAACTGCGCAAGAAGAAGCGTTGCCAGAAGTGCGGCACCGCCATGGAAAATTACCTGATCGACGAGAAGCGCAAGCTGCATGTCTGTGGTAACAACCCGGACTGTGACGGCTACGTGGTCGAGCAGGGCGAATTCCGTATCAAGGGTTATGACGGTCCGACCCTGGACTGCGAAAAATGTAACCACGAGATGCAGCTGCGCACCGGTCGCTTCGGCAAGTTCTTCAAATGCACCAATGAGGCCTGTGGCAATACCCGCAAGCTGCTCAAGAGTGGCGAGCCGGCACCGCCGCGCGCTGACCCGATTCCCATGCCGCACCTCAAGTGCGAGAAGTACGACGACGATCACTACCTGCTTCGTGACGGTGCTTCCGGTCTGTTCATGGCAGCCAGCAAGTTCCCGAAAAACCGGGAAACCCGCCCGCCGCTGATCGAAGAGATCCAGAGTGTGGCAGAGCAGCTGGATCCCAAGCACAAGTATCTGGCGGAAGCGCCGGCGAAAGATCCGGACGGCAATCCAGGCGTACTGCGCTACAGCCGCAAGGCCAAAGAGCAGTATGTGATGAGCGAGATCGACGGCAAGGCCACCGGCTGGATGGCGTTCTATCGCGACGGAAAATGGGTGGAGGAGCAGACCAAGAAGAAGGCCCCCGCCAAGAAAAAAGCCGCCGCGAAGAAGAAGGCTCCGGCCAAGAAGAAGGCCGCAGCGAAGAAGTAAAGACACAAGCTACAAGCTGCAAGCTACAACACGAGGCTCGCGTCTCATGCTCTGAAGGCACTGTGCTCCGTGCTGCGACGGCACCGGAGCGCGGGCACGGCCCCATCTCCGCGATGGCCTCCCCCGCGCCTTGCAGCTTGAGGCTTGTAGCTTGCAGCTTCTTTCCAGGATTTTGTTATGTCCCGAATGGTTCGTGAAAACACCGTCAGCGGTCTGCGTGAGCGGATCTATTTTGCCAACGCCATGCTGCGCCAGCTGAGTCATGAGCAACGCGAAGCCTCGCCGACTATTCGTCTGGCGTTGCGAGGGGCGGTGGTGTTCCACCTTTATTCCGCGCTGGTGGGGATGATTCGTCAGTCCGCCAAGACTTATCAGGTAGCCGGGGCGGATGCCCTGTTCAGCCTGGCCGCGCTGGAGCAGGCCTTTGTGGAGGCGGGGGTGGAAGCGCCGGAGGTCTCGGTGCTGGCCCAGGCCCGTCAGGACCGCGGTGATCTGATCGCCTGGCTGGATACGGAAATGCAGTCTGCACTGGGCGCCTCCGGGCTGGCCCGTCGGCCGACCCCGCCCAGCGAAGCCAATGCCCTTAACCTGATGGCAGAAGACCGCTACGCGCCCCTGGCCGAAGGGGATCTGGAGCGTCTGGCCCAGGCGGCCACCCGGGTGGGTGAACTCATTGAGCACTGCGTCGGCTACCTGGAAGAGTGGTAACCGGCAGGTCAGCCCGGGGATTTGACCGCTAGGTACCCCGAATCTTGAAAAAGCCCCCGGCAGACGGAATGCTTGGTCTGCCGGCCATAATCGTCCGGCGTTGCCTTTCGCCGGAGCCCCGATGACCAAACCCTATCGCTGGATGTCTGCCCTGTTACTGGTCCTGTCAGGCTGGTTGCTGATGAGCATGCAGCCGGCCCGGGCGCAAATGCTGCCGGCATTGACGGGTGGCCAATCTGATTGCGTGGTGGTGCTCCATGGCCTGCGGCGATCGGCCTGGGCCATGTCCCGTATCGAAGACACGCTCACTGACGTGGGTTATCAGGTCTACAACCAGGATTACCCCTCCACCTCCGCACCGGTGGAAACCCTCGCGCAGCAGGAAATCAGCCAGGCACTGGATTGGTGTCGGGCCCGTGCAGTGGAACAGATTCATTTCGTGACCCATTCCATGGGCGGCATTCTGGTGCGCAGTTACCTGCAGGAGCGGGACATCCCGGAACTGGGTCGGGTGGTCATGCTGGCGCCGCCCAACCAGGGGAGTGAAGTGGTGGATCGGGTGGGCGACTGGTGGCTGTTTCGCAAACTCACAGGGCCAGCAGGTCAGCAGCTGGGCACCGGCCCCGATGGTATTGCCGCGAGCCTGGAGCCCGTGACGGCGGAAATCGGCGTCATCGCCGGTACCCGCACGGTGGATCCCTGGCTCTCCTGGATGATCCCCGGCGACGATGACGGCAAGGTTTCCCTGCCCAGCACCCGACTGAAGGAAATGCGCGACTATCTGGTGGTTCCCGCCAGCCATGCTTTCATCATGCGCAAGAAGGCCGTTATCAAACAGGTTCTGACCTTCCTCCAGCACGGTTACTTCGCCGGCCATGAAGAAGGTTCGGCCTGACATTAAAGCGGTTTTATTAACATCTCTTGACACGACGGCCGCACATTTTGGCCTCATCAGCCTCGCCGTTTCCGGCGGGGCAGGTATCATGGTAAACACGGTGTTGCCTGCATCATCGTCGCTATAACAATGATTCCAGACAGTATGAGGTCCCCATGACATCTCGTTTTCTCACTGCCGGACTGGCTCTTGCCATCGCCTTCCCTGTAACGACCATTGCCCAAACCCCGGAAGAGAAGGGGCTGGAAATTGCCCGCGAAGCGGACGCCCGTGGTAATGGTTTCGGCGATTTTCAGGCAGACATGAAGATGGTGCTGATTACCCAGCGTGGTGATCAGGCCGAGCGAGAGCTGCGTGTGAAAACCCTGGAAGCGAAGGGCGAAGAAGAAGGTGACAAGAGCCTGACCATCTTCGATACCCCGAGGGATGTGCGTGGCACCGCCATGCTGACCTTCAGCTACAAGACCAAAGACGATGACCAGTGGCTCTACCTGCCGGCCCTGCGCCGGGTGAAGACCATTGCCTCGCGTAACAAGTCCGGCCCCTTCATGGGCAGTGAATTCAGCTTCGAGGACATGCGTGGCCAGGAAGTGGAAAAGTACACCTACAAATACCTGCGCGACGAAGCCTGTGGCGAGCTGACCTGCTACGTGATGGAGCGTTATCCCACCGACAAGCACTCCGGTTACACCAAGATGGTGGTGTGGCTGGACAAGGACGAATACCGTACCTGGAAAGTGGACTACTACGACCGTCGTGGCAGCCTGCTCAAGACGCTGGAATCCAGTGACTACAGCCAGTACAAGGACAAGTTCTGGCAGCCGGCCAAGATGTCCATGGTCAATCACCAGACCGGCAAGGCCACGGATCTGTTCTGGAGCAACTACCAGTACGATACCGGTCTCAGCGAAGCCGATTTCAACCAGAACAGCCTCAAGCGCGCCCGCTAAGCCATGAAGAAGAATCTGATAACGGCATCGCTGCTGGCGATGCCGCTGATCTCCATGGGCTGGGAATTCCGTGGCGAAGTGGGGCTGGAAGGGCGCTACTTCACCCAGGATTCTCCCTACCCGGAAGCGGATTATTCCACTAACGGGTCGGCTTACCTGAAGCCCGAGATTCTCCACGAGTGGAATGACCGCGATGACCTGTTCACGTTCATTCCCTATGCCCGGGTGGATGAACATGACAGCGAACGGACCCACTGGGATATCCGTGAACTGTCATGGATTCATGTGGGCAATGGCTGGGAATCCCGGGTCGGGATCCGCAAGGTGTTCTGGGGTGTCACCGAAGGTCGTCATCTGGTGGATATCATCAACCAGACCGACCAGGTGGATCAGGTAGACGGAGAGGAAAAGCTCGGCCAGCCCATGATCAACCTGTCTCTGGTACGTGACTGGGGGATTGTGGATCTGTTCGTGTTGCCGGGTTTCCGTGAACGCACCTTCGCCGGTGAGGAAGGCCGTCCACGTACCCCGTTGCCAGTGTCTGACGACGCTCTTTACGAGTCTTCCCGGGAAGATAGCCGGGTGGATTTTGCCATCCGCTTCCAGCAGTACTTTGACAATGGCATCGAACTGGCGCTGTCGCATTTCTCCGGCACCAGCCGGGACCCTCTGCTGATTCCGCAGGGCCTGTCTCAGGCGGAGCTGATTGCACTGGCAACCACCGGCGCCTTGCCGGCAGGCTCGGATCCTGAATTCACCCCACTGTATAACGTCATCGACCAGACCGGGCTGGAGCTGCAATACCTGCAGAATGGCTGGCTGTGGAAACTGGAGGGCATCAGCCGCTCCGGGCAGGGGGAGCGCTTCAATGCCCTAGATGGGGGCTTTGAATATACCCAGGTGGGCCTGTTCGGCAGTGCCGCCGATCTGGGCTGGATTGTGGAATACATCTGGGAAGACCGCGACGACAGCCTGGCCTCACCACTGGCCAGCGATGTCTTGCTCGGCACCCGCTTTACCTTCAACGACGTGGCCTCCACCGAGATCCTCGCCGGCATCATCTACGATACCGAAGAAGAAGAGAAAGCCATCAGCCTGGAATCCAGCCGTCGCTTTGGTAACAACCTCAAGGCCTCGCTGGAAGCCCGCTTCTACACGGATGCAGCAGATCCGCGAAGCCCCTCTGCGCTTTACCGCGATATCCTCAGAAACGTGAATACCAACCCCGGCCTGGGCCCGATCAGCCGCTCGGACTTCGTGCAGGCAGAGGTGGTGTACTACTTCTGAGTCGTGAGTTGAAAGTTCAAAGTTGAAAGTTGAAAGTTGAAAGTTGAAAAGGAAACCGATCCCTTCACCGCAGGGCATCTGTGGGAGCGTGCTTGCACGCGAAGAGGGGGGGACAAACCTGGGTGAGGGTAGATTCGCTTGCAAGCAAGCTCCCACAAAGGAATGGACTTCCTGTTTTTGTCGGAGCGCCAGTTCCGGTGCGAGAACACTTGCGCATCGCTGCCGCACCAGGATGCCATAGCAAACGACCGCTCCTGTCTGCCTGGCTTTCTTCACCAAATTGATCGCCTCGGGCGAAGCTGAAACCTTGACCGCGCCGTTCGCCAAACGTATGTTTGAAACGTATGTTTTGAACGCTAGGGGCAGGGGAAATGGCACAGCCAGGAACAGTGGACCGGATTCTGGATACAGCAGAGGTGCTGTTTGCCCAGAAGGGGTTTGCGGAAACCAGCCTGCGGGCCATTACCAGTAAGGCCGGGGTGAACCTGGCCGCGGTGAACTATCACTTCGGTTCCAAGGAGGCCCTGATTCAGGCGGTGTTCGAGCGCTTTCTGTCTCCCTTCTCCCAGGCGCTGGATGCCAAGCTGACGGAAATGGAAGAGACCGGTGTTCCGGATACTCCGGAGAACCTGCTTTCATTGATTTCCAGGCTAGCCCTGGGAACCCACCCTGAAGATCCCCAGCGTGCGGCGGTGTTCTTTCGTCTTTCTGGTCAGGCCTATAGCCAACCAGTGGGCCATCTGCGCGAATACCTTCATCAGCAGTATGGTGGTGTGTTCAGTCGCCTGCAGGACCACATGCAGCGAGCCCTGCCCAATATGCCGCCGCGGGAACTGTTCTGGCGGGTCCAGTTTGGTCTGGGGGCGGCCATCTTTACCTTGTCCGGGATGGAATCCCTCAAGGAAATCAGCCGCAAGGATTTCAACACCGAAGTCACCGAAGCCGACATCACCCGTCGCCTGCTGCCGTTCCTCATCGGCGGCATCACCGCACCGATGCCGTGATACGCCGGACGCTTGACGCCAGACGCTAAAAATCTCTGCAAGTGATGCCCCGCAGGCGAACTGGTACACAGATTTTGTGTTCTTTTCGTCAGGCGTCATGCATCCGGCATCAGGCGTTCTCCCATCCATTGCAATAATCCTCCCGTCGGGCATAGTCGAAGGACGGACAACAATAATGAGGATGGATGTTATGGCTCTCGATTATGCCTTGCTGGACGTGTTTGCCGGGGCGCCGTTTCAGGGTACCCAGATTCCCGTAGTGACCCTGGGCAGTGATCCCATCGATGCGCGTGCCAAGACCGCCATCGCCAGTGAATTCCAGCAGACGGAAACGGTATTTATCGATCCGCGCAACAGCAGTTCCCCGGTGTCGGTCTTCAACGGCCGGGGCCAGCAACTGTTTGGCGCCCACACCATTCTCGCTGCGTCCTATGTCGCCCATGAAATGGGACTCACCAAAGATGAGGGCAAGTTTGCTTCCTTCCTGCTCAAGCAGAATGACCAGCTGATCCAGAGCTTTGTGGACAAGGAAGGCAACGGCCCGGGGGCTATCCAGTTTGCCCGCGAGCTGGATCCCACCATTGACCATTACACGCCGGAGATTGCCAAACTGGCCGCGGCGCTGAACACCGACGAAAAGCACATCGCCTTCAGCAAGTACAAGCCCATGGTGGTGAGCGTGGACAAACCCACCCTCATCGTGCCGTTCACCAAGCCGGAGCATGTGCTGGCGGCCAGTCTCAATACCAGTTACTGGTCATCGCTGGGCGGCCATATTTACACCACCGAACTGTTCCTGTTTGCACCGGGATCCATTACTGGCGAGTCTGATTTCCACGGCCGTATCCTCAACCCGGATCTGCCGCGGGATATTTATCCTCCCATCGGCGCGGTGATGCCCGAGTTCATTGCCTACCTGGCCGAACAGAAAGACACCGCCGACGGCACCCACACTTTCTCCATCGATCGCGGCAGCCCGGACACCCGCAAGAGCCTGCTGCGTGCCGAATTCGACAAGCACGCCGGCAAGGCTCTGCGTTGTCGTATCGGCGGCAAGGTGGTGAAGATGGGCGTGGGTTCGCTGCTGTATTCCTGAGTCTGAATCGATAACCGGAGCCATGCTGTGCTGAATGACCTGACGCTGTATCAGCTGATCACCGCCTTCGTGATTTTTCTGGTGTTCATCGCCAGTGTGGCCTTCGTCGTCTATCTGAAAAACCAGCGCGGGAAGTGAGCAGCTGCAAGCTACAAGCCTCAAGCTGCAAGGCGCGGGGTAGGGGGGTGTGGACGGAAAGGCCGTGCCCGCGGGACTCAGTTGAAAGTTCAAAGTGTAAAGTTGAAAAGGAAACCCGGTGGGCAATGGCGGGGCGGTTATAGTAGGGCGGAAATGCCCGAGGGCATCTCCGCCACCATTGCTGCAGAGCGTTTTCTGTGGGAGCTCTCGGTGCTCGTCAGGGTATGCCTGCAAGCGATCCGAGCCCAGGCGAGGGTGAATAGTTACGAGTCACGAAAAGCGAGTTTCGAAAACCAGAAACCTGAAAAATCCATTCTGTGTAGCCTTTCGCAACTCGAAACTCGAAACTCGAAACTCGTTACTCGCTGCTCTGCCGTACTGCTCGGGCTGTCGCTCGGATCGCTTGCAGGCATACCCTGAAGGGCACAGAGATCTCCTGCGGCGATCCCGACAAAACGTAGGGCGGAAATCGGCGTATGCCGATCTCCGCCATGCCCCTCCCCAAGCCGATTCCACCGTCGGAGATGGGCTGACGCCCATTTCCGACCTACGCTAAATCGCTTTCAGGAAAGCTACCGCAAAAAGCATATCGTCCACGAAATAGCGCGGGCAGGGCGGTTCAAACAACACCCCACCCATCCCGCGCCTTGTAGCTTGAGGCTTGAAGCTTGTAGCTATACCCCCTCCAGCAACGCACAGGTCTTCTCCCACCCGAGACAGCCATCAGTAATGGATACCCCGTAGGCCAGTTCACCATCCTGCCCCTGACGCCCATCTTGCAGATGGCTCTCCAGCATGACCCCGGCAACGTGTTGCTGGCCGTCGGCTCGCTGGGCCAGCAAATCACGCATCACTGCAGGTTGCTGCAGCGGATCCTTGCCACTGTTGGCGTGGCTGCAATCCACGATCAACCGCGGGTTCTGGCCACGCTTCTGCAGCTCTGCCACAGCGCGGGCCACGCTGTCGGCATCGTAGTTGGGGCCATCATGGCCACCGCGAAGTACCAGATGGGTATCCGGATTACCGGCGGTCTGCAGCAAGGCGGCGCGTCCCTGGTCGTCCATGCCCATATGGCTGTGCGGATGTGAGGCTGAGCCCATGGCATCACAGGCCACATCGATGCTGCCATCGGTACCATTCTTGAAGCCCACCGGCAGGGGCAGGCCGCTGACCATTTCCCGGTGAATCTGCGATTCGGTCGTCCGCGCGCCAATGGCTGCCCAGCTGAGCAGATCCCCCAGGTAATCCGCGGCCATGGGATGCAACAGTTCCGTGGCCAGCGGCAGGCCCAGTTTGGCCAGATCCAGCAGCAGATGCCGGGATACGTTCAGGCCGGTGGCCATGTCGTGGCTGCCATCCAGATGCGGGTCGTAGAGCATGCCTTTCCAGCCTACGGTGGTGCGGGGTTTCTCCACGTAGGCGCGCATCACGATGAAGGCGCGATCTGCCAGGCTTTCCGCAAGCTCGGCCAGTTTATGGCCGTATTCCAGCGCGGACTTGGGGTCATGGAGTGAGCAGGGGCCGGTGATGATCAGCAGGCGAGAATCTTCACCGTTGAGAATATTGCGGATGGTCTGGCGGTGGCCGGCAATCTGTCGGGCCAGCGCCGGATCCACTGGCAGGCGCTCGCGCAGGGTGGCGGGGGAGGGCAGAGACAGGCTGCGCCGGGTGGTCTCGGTCTGCAGCTGGCTGGCGGTATTGTGAAGCTGTTGCATGTTCGTTCCTTATCAGCGATGCGTGCTCAGGCACGCGAATTCATCGTCGTAATCTCGAAGGAGGCTGTTGCCAAAATCGCAGTTGCAGTGCTGTCGGTTGATATCGATACATGTTGTGCCTCCAGTGTGTCGGCTCGATGTTTTCCGTGTCTGTTGTCGTTCATTCAGGCAATAAAAAACCCCGGGCGGGATACCGACCGGGGTTTTCAGAGGTTTCGGCAGGCGTCCCGTAGCGGGCGCGCCTGGGCAAGGTCAGGCGCGCGAGCGGCTAAACCAATACCCGAAATAGAAAGCGCCAGACACAACAACACGTACCGCCGGCAGGGCAGTTACGAGCTGTTGGGAACGGGCTATCGCTTTCATTGCATAGATTCCTTTAAACAATGATCAAAGCCTAACCAGCCCCCGCCATCACTGCAAGCGAAAATCCCCCTTGCCGGGATAGGGGGCGGCTATTGGAGGGGAGCTGCAAGCAACAACCCTCAAGCTACAAGGCGCGGGACGGGCTGGTTTGGGCTGGGCGGCGGTGCCCGCGCACCTGACGCTGATCACGGGGGGCAGGCATTAGAACGCTTCTTGGCCATGTAGGTCGGAAATCGGCGAAAGCCGATCTCCGACATGACCTGTCAGGCCGCACGGCGCAGGGTCTTACCGATGGAAAAAGGCGGAGATGCCCTGAGGCATTTCCGCCCTACGATATTCGTTCCGCCACCGTCCACGGGATTTCCTTTTCCACTTTCAACTTTGAACTTTCAACTCAACCCCGCGGGCACGGCGCATCCGGACCTGATACCCCCTCTCGCGCCTTGTAGCTTGAGGCTTGCAGCTTGTAGCTTCCTCCATGCACGAGACTTATCGGTCAGGATTCAAAATATCAATTTCACTAACAGTCTGGCCTGTTCTAGTCTGGGCCATCAACGATATCGCCTGAGGAGTAACGCATGGCCCAGTTCTACCTTGTCCGCCACGGACAAGCGTCTTTCGGCAGTGATAACTATGACCAGCTGTCCCCGTTGGGGCACCAGCAGGCACGCTGGCTGGGCGAGTACTTTGCCGAACGGGACATGCAGTTTGATGGCCTGATTACCGGCGATCTGGTGCGGCACCAGGAAACTGGCGCCGGCATTTGCGACGGGCTCGGTGTTCAGCTCGACGCAGAAATCCATACCGGCCTCAACGAGTTCGATTTCCACGCCATCGTGCATGCCTGGCAGGCTCAGCACCCCGAAGACAAGGCGAAGGAAGACAGCGCCCATGCCTCGGCCTTCTACAAGGCGTTGAAAGCGGCCATGAAAGCCTGGCGAAATGATGAGCTGGAGGGCGATCTGCCGGAAAGCTGGGAAAACTTTTCCGACCGCGTCGCCGCGGCCCGTGACCATATCCAGCAGACCTACAGCGACAAGGACAAGGTGGTGATCGTCAGTTCCGGCGGCGCCATGGGCATGTTCATGAAGCATGCGCTGAACACTGCTGATGACACCGTAGTGGAGCTGAACCTGCAGATCCGCAACACCAGCGTGATCCACGGTTTCTTCAACCGCAAGGCGGTGCGTGTAGCCAGTTTCAACAATGTACCGCATCTGGACCGGGCGGACCGGTTCGACGCGATTACCTATTTCTGAATTGATGCCGGACGCCCGACGCCCGACGCCTGACGTAGAAATCGCAAGATCAATACGCAGCAAGAAAAGCGGCAACTAGACCGCCACGGCTGACATCGCAACAGACAACGAGAGACCAGGGAGAGCTACATGGACTTTCAATACACCGACAAGATGAAGGATCTGGTGCTACAGGTCCGTGAATTCATCAACACTGAAATCCGCCCGGCGGAAGGCCGTTACCGTGAAGAACTGGCGGCCAACCCGTGGGAAACCCCGCCGGTAATGGATGAGCTGAAGGCCAAAGCGAAAGAAAAGGGCCTCTGGAATCTGTTCCTGCCGAAAGAATACGGTGACTACAGTGCCGGGCTCAGCAACCTGGAATATGCCCCGCTGGCCGAGGAAATGGGCCGCAGCCTGATTGCCTCGGAGGTGTTCAACTGCGCCGCACCGGATACCGGCAATATGGAAGTGCTGGCCAAATACGGTAACGAACAGCAGAAGAAGCAGTGGCTGGAACCGTTGCTGGACGGCACCATCCGCAGCGCCTTCGCCATGACCGAGCCGGAGGTGGCGTCCTCTGATGCCACCAATATCGAAACCCGCATTGAGCGCGATGGCGATGACTATGTCATCAACGGCCGTAAGTTCTATATCAGCGGCGCCATGCGCAAGAGCTGCGAGATTCTGATCGTCATGGGCAAGACCGACCCGGACAATCCCAATCGCCACGTGCAGCAGTCCCAGGTGCTGGTACCCACCAATACTCCGGGGGTGAAGATCCTGCGGCCCATGAAGGTGTTCGGCTACGACGACGCCCCGGAAGGCCATGCGGAAGTGATTTTCGAGAACGTTCGGGTACCGAAGGAAAACATCATCCTGGGTGAGGGCCGTGGCTTCGAGATTGCCCAGGGCCGCCTCGGTCCGGGCCGGATCCACCACTGCATGCGTCTGATCGGTGCTGCACAGGAGGCTTTCGAGCTGATGGCCAAGCGGGTCAACGAGCGCGAAGTGTTCGGCCAGCCCATGAGCAAGCAGGGTTCGGTGCGCGAAGATCTGGCCAAATCCTGGTGCGAAATCGAGCAGGCACGCCTGCTCACGCTGAAAGCGGCAGACCTGATGGATCGCGAAGGTAACAAAGTCGCCAAGGATTTGATCGCTATGATCAAGGTGGTTGCGCCCAATATGGCGTTAAATGTCATCGACCGGGCGATACAGGTCCACGGTGCGGTGGGTGTCAGTCAGGATACCCCGCTGGCCCACTTCTTCAGCTATGCCCGCAGCCTGCGGCTGGCTGATGGGCCGGACCAGGTGCACATGATGCAGCTGGGCCGCACCCTGGCCAAACAATTCGCCTGAACCGATCGTGTCCGGCGCGCCCCTCTCTCTTCACAAGAGAGGGCGCGCCGCGATGAGCCATTCGCGCAGCAGACAGAACAACAGGAGAGCTCCATGTCCCAGGTGGATTCACTGGATACCGTAAAACTGGCCGAGTACCTCGAACAGCAGATCCCCGGCTTCAAGGGTCCCATCGAAGCCAACAAGTTTGAGGGTGGCCAGTCCAACCCCACCTTCAAGATCACGTCGCCCTCCGGTGCCTATGTACTGCGTCGTCAGCCGCCGGGTGAGCTGCTCAAGTCTGCTCACGCCGTAGACCGCGAATACCGCGTCATGGCAGCCCTGAAGAACACTGACGTGCCGGTGCCCAACGTGCTGCACCTGTGCGAAGACCGTGACGTGATCGGCTCCATGTTCTACGTGATGGAATTCTGCGAAGGCCGTATCTTCTGGGGCGCAGCCCTGCCGGAATGTGGCGAAGGCGAAGAGGGCAATGCCCTGCGCGCGGCCATGTACGACGAGATGAACCGGGTGCTGGCGGCCATGCACAGCCTGGATCTGGAAGCCGTCGGCCTGAGCGACTACGGCAAGCCGGGCAACTACTTCGAACGTCAGCTGGGGCGCTGGACCAAGCAATATGCGGCCTCCAAGCTGAAAGAGATTCCGGCCATGGACGAGCTGATGGCCTGGCTGGAAAAGCACCTGCCGGAAGATGATGGTCAGGTCGCCCTGGCCCACGGTGATTTCCGCCTCGACAACATGATGTGGCACCCCACGGAACCGAAAGTGATTGCGGTACTGGACTGGGAACTGTCCACCCTGGGTCACCCGCTGGCCGATCTGGCCTACCAGTGCATGGGCATGCGCATGCCCCAGGGCGATGCCAAGATGGCCGGCCTGCAGGGTGTCGACCGCAAGGCACTGGGCATCCCCACCGAGCAGGAATACGTGGAGATGTACTGCAAGCGCCGTGGCATCGACAAGATCGAGCACTGGGAATTCTACCTGTGCTTCAGCTTCTTCCGTCTGGCCGCCATCTGTCAGGGCGTTGCCAAGCGTGCCGAAGACGGCAACGCCTCCAGCAAGGAAGCCGCCACCGTCGGCGCCCTGGTAGAACCGCTGTCCAGCATGGCGGTGGATATCATTCATAACGGGGCGTAAAGCCCCGCAACACGCCACACGCACCAGGCAACACGCCGGAAACCAAAACACTAATAAGACGCGCGGGCAGGGCGTTGCCGATGGGCAACCCCGTCTGACGCGTTGTTGCCTGTTGCGTGAAGCGTGCCGCGTTTTTGATAGGGAGAGTAAGTGATGAGTACCAAGCTGTTTGATCTGACGGGCAAGATTGCCCTGGTCACCGGTGCCAGCCGTGGTATTGGTGAAGAAATCGCGCGCTTGTTAGCAGAGCAGGGCGCCCACGTGATCGTGTCCAGCCGCAAGCAGGATGACTGCCAGGCGGTGGCGGATGCCATCAAGGCCGAGGGCGGTAGTGCTGAAGGTTTTGCCTGCCATATCGGCGAGATGGCGCAGGTTGATGCGATCTTTGCCCACATCCGCGAGACCCACGGCAAGCTGGATATCCTGGTCAACAACGCCGCGGCCAACCCGTACTTCGGGCATATCCTCGATACCCCGGTGGACGCCTTCGACAAGACCGTGGACGTGAACCTGCGTGGTTATTTCTACATGTCCGTGAACGGCGCCAAACTGATGCGCGAGCACGGTGGCGGTGCCATTGTGAATACCGCCTCCATCAACGGCCTGCACCCGGGTGACATGCAGGGCATCTATTCCATCTCCAAGGCGGCGGTCATCAGCATGACCAAATCCTTCGCCCAGGAATGCGCCCAGTTCAACATCCGCGTGAATGCCTTGCTGCCCGGTCTGACCAAGACCAAGTTCGCCGGCGCCCTGTTCACCAATGATGACATCTACAAGCACGCCATCGCCCAGATCCCCATGCGCCGCCACGCCGAGCCGAAGGAAATGGCCGGCACCGTGCTCTACCTGGTCTCCGATGCGTCCAGCTACGTCACCGGCGAATGCGTGGTGGTCGACGGCGGTTTCACGATCTAGCACTGGCCCCAATACGGAGCCGCTGTAGGAGCCTGCAGGCAGGCTCCTACAGCGGCTCCGTAGCAATGTTTTACCAAACCCTTGCAGCGCGGAACCCTGTGGGTTCTATTACCCCAAACCCATCCCCGTGTTGTAGCTTGCAGCTTGTAGCTTGAAGCTGTTCAACGAAGGAGACCCCCCCATGGATCCCATTCTCGATTTCACCGGCAAGAGCGTCATCATTACCGGTGCTGCCAGTGGCTTTGGCAAACTGCTGGCCGAAGAGTTGGGCAAGCGCGGTGCCTGCCTGGTGCTGGGTGATATTAATACCGATGCCCTCAATGCGGTAGCCGATGCGCTGGCCGGGCAGGGCGTGAAAGTGGCCGCGGTGAAATGTGACGTGGCCAGCGAAGCCGACTGCAAGGCCATGGTGGATACCGCCCTGGCCCAGTTTGGCCATCTTGATATGGCGGTAAACAACGCAGGGATCGCCCACGCCTTCATTCCCTTTGATCAGCTCACCGACGAGATCCTCGACCAGCAGATCAACATCAACGTAAAAGGCGTGATGTATGGGATGAAGCACCAGATTGCCGCCATGAAGGAAAACGGCGGCGCCATCGTCAACGTCAGCTCCATGGCAGGCCTGGGCGGCGCCCCCAAGATCGGTGCCTACTCCGCAGCCAAGCACGCGGTGATCGGCATGACCAAGACCGCCGCCGTGGAATACGCCCGTCGTAATATTCGCGTCAACGCGGTGTGCCCGTTCTACTCCCACACCCCCATGGTGGACGAGGGCGAACTGTCGGAAAACAAGGAAACTGTCCACGCCATGCTGGCCTCCGGCAGCCCCATGAAGCGCCTCGGTCAGCCGGAAGAAATCGTCACCGTCATGCTCATGCTGCTGTCCCCGGCCAACAGCTACATGACCGGCCAGACCCTGGCGGTGGATGGCGGGGTGTCGGCGTTTTAGGCGTGACGCCTGACGCAAGCCAGGTCCCTGCCAGTCCCTCAGTAGGAGCGTGCCTGCACGCGATCTTTTCGCCAGCAGGCAGGCTCCTTGTCCACGACTCCCACAAGCGCTTCGGCAAAACGTAGGTCGGAAATGGGCGTGAGCCCATCTCCGACGGGGCCGTGGGCGTTCATGGCGGAGATCGGCATTCGCCGATTTCCGCCCTACGGTTTGGTCACCACCGGTCGCGGGTTTTGTAGGAGCCTTGCTCGCAAGGCGATCCGAGCGATAGCGAGGGTAGGGGAGGCGCGAGTCACGAGTTTCGAGTGGCGAAAGGCCAAACAGGGTGGGGTATCGGGTTTTAGTTTTCGAGACTCGCTTCTCGTGACTCGTAACGATTTTTTCCTCGCCTGGGCTCGGATCGCCAGCAGGCTGGCTCCTACGCCCAAATACGCCGCCCGCATGTTGCCTGTTGCGTGCAGCATGCAGCGTCTCTTCCCCCTAGTACTTTAGAACAATAGCCGCCACCCCGATTTACCCATAAAGTTAACTGAGGGTAGCCCTGTTTTGGCGCCCAGGATCAGGCGGCAATGGATGCCGCAGCCTTGCTGACAAGGCCACAAGACCAATAACAAAGGAACATCAGGAGCGTCCATGTACCAGATCCTGATTGCAGATGATCACCCCCTGTTTCGCGAGGCCATGGCAAGGGTGATAGACGATGGTTTTCCCGGCAGCACCTTGCTGGAAGCGGCGGATCTGGCGTCGACCCTGCAGATGGTGTCCGACAACGAGGATATTGATCTGGTGGTGCTGGATCTGAACATGCCCGGTATGCATGGCCTTCAGGGACTGGTGCAGCTGCGTAACCAGTTTCCCACGGTACCTGCGGTGATCGTTTCAGCAGAGGAAGACAAGAACACCATCCTGCAAGCGGTGACCTGTGGCGCGGTGGGCTTCATCACCAAGTCTTCCCCGCGAAAACAGATGATCAGTGCCCTGGAGCAGATCCTTGCAGGTTCAGTCTATTTGCCCTCGGATATCATTCGCGCCAATAACAGCAGCGAGTCATCCCGCGCTGACAACCCCTTGTTACCGGAAGTCCTCGAGAGCCTGACCCGCAAGCAGCTACAAGTATTCGAGCGCATGACACATGGCGAGTCCAACAAGGTCATTGCCTGGGAAATGAATATTGCCGAGAGCACCGTGAAGGCCCATGTCTCTGCCATCCTGCGCAAGCTGGGTGCCACCAACCGGGTGCAGGCGATTCTGATCGCCAGTGAAGTGGATTTCAGTGCGTATCAGAAACGGGCCGGGCAGCGCTGACGATAACCAAACCGCAACGGCAAACCGCTTTATGTGGTCCGTCGGGATACGCACACTTCGGTTAGTCATGCGCTGAATGAATCAGCGCCAGAATAAAAAACAGAGAAGCGAGCGACATGAATGCAGCTCCTGCCAATGCGGTGCTGACCACGTTTAGCACCGCCAGCGATGAACAGACCGCCGCCACTGAGTTGGCGAGCAACCTGCTGCACACCAATCTGGGGTTCGTGCTGTTCTTCTGCTCCGTGGAATACGATCTGGATCGTCTGGCCGATGCCCTGAAAAGCCGCTTCGGCGATATCCCCATGTCCGGCTGTACCTCCTGTGGTGAAATCACCGCCCAGGGCTACGATCACGGTTCCATTGTCGCCATCGGTTTCGATACCCGCTTTTTCACCGTGGGCCAGCGTCTGATTGAACAACTGGATCGCTTTGAGCTGAGCGATGCCCAGCAGCTCACCGACAGCCTGTTTATGGAGTGCAGCGATGGTGTGGCCGGGGTGCCCAACACCAACAACACCTTTGTGCTGACCCTGATGGATGGCCTGTCGGTCAGTGAGGAAATGGTGCTGACCACCCTCAATGCGGTGCTTGGCAGCATTAGCTGTTTTGGCGGTTCTGCTGGCGATGAATATCGGCTCAGCGGTACCTATGTGTACAGCAATGGCCGTTTCTGTCGTGACGCAGCGATTGTGTTGATGGTCTCCACCCGACTGGATTTTGAGGTGCTCAGTACCCATCACCTGCTGCCACAAACCGAGAAGCTGGTGGTGACAGATTGCGACCCGGACCAGCGCCGGGTGCTGACGCTCAATGCTGAACCGGCAGCCGAAGCCTATGCCCGACTGGTCGGCGTGCCGGTGGAGCAGCTGGATGATGTGACGTTTGCCTGTTCGCCGCTGGCAGTGCGCATCAACGGCCGTTATTACGCCCGCGCCATCCAGCGAGTGAATCCGGACATGAGTCTGTCTTTCTATTGCGCCGTGGAAAACGGCATTGTGCTCACGGCGATGGACACTGGCTCCATTCTTGACGATCTGGACAAAAAGCTGGGCGCTATCGAATCCCGTCTCGGCCCCCCCTGGCTGACTCTGGGCTGTGATTGCTGCCTGCGCTATACCCAGCTGGAAGCAGAGGGAAGGGTGCACGAGGCATCAGCCCTGTTGCGCCGTCACGGCGTGATCGGCTTCAGCACCTATGGCGAGCATGTGGATGGCATGCACCTCAATCACACCTTTACCGGAGTGGTCATTGGACGAAAACAACGGCTCTGACAAACCGGCGGATTCCCCCTGGGAGTTGCATGAGGCACGGCTGATGGCAGAAAACACCCGTCTCAGGCGCATCTGCGATGCCCTGATCGAACGGGTGGAGTCCAGCAACATGACGCCTACGGCCCCTTACGGGGCGTTTCAGCATTCGGTGGTGCTGGCGGAACAGGTGCGCGAGCGCACCCAGGCATTACGGGAAGTGAACCAGCAGCTACTGGCGGAAATCGAAGAGCGCCGCAAGGTTGAGCAACAGCTGCGCGAGGCTCGCGAAAAAGCCGAGCAGGCAAACCTGTCCAAGACCCGTTTTGTGGCCGCCGTCAGCCATGATCTGATGCAGCCCCTGAACGCCGCCCGCCTGTTTACCAGTGCTCTGCAGGATAACGCCGATGAGCGCAGTGCCTTTCAGCTTTCTCACATCAGCACCGCGTTGCGCGATCTGGAATCCCTGATCACCACCCTGTCGGATGCCTCCCGGCTGGATGCCGGCGTGGTGAGCGCCGAAGTGGGAGTGTTCCCGGTTCGTAATCTGCTCGATGTGCTGGCGGAAGAGTTTCGCCAGCAGGCCGAGCAGAAGGGCTTGCGGCTGCGTTATGTGCCCACCGAAATGTTGGTGCGCAGTGACCCCCAGTTACTCAGTCGCATCATGCGCAACCTGCTTTCCAATGCCATTCGTTATACCCATAGCGGCAGTATCCTGCTGGGCTGCCGACGCCGTGACGGCCAACTGGAAGTGGTGGTGGCAGATACCGGTATCGGTATCCGGGAAGATCAGATCACGGAAATTTTCGAGGAATTCAAACGCGGCAAACAGGCGTCGCGTTTCCACGAACGTGGCCTGGGGCTGGGCCTGGCCATCGTTGACAAGATCAGTCAGATCCTCGCTCATCCGCTATCGGTCACCTCTACCCCGGGGAAAGGTTCACGCTTCAGTCTGGCCATGCCCGTGGCGCAACCATCGGACTATGTCACCCGCAGGCTATCGGCCGATGAACTGGCCGGCCAGTCGCTGGCGGGGCTGCGCACCTGGGTGGTGGATAACGACGAAGCCATCTGCCTGGGCATGCAGACCTTGCTGGAAGGGTGGGGCTGTGACGTGGTGGTGGCGAACTCCCTGGCGGCTCTGCGAGCCAGGGTGGATACCTCCCGGGATGACGCCGATGTGCTGCTGATGGACTACCACCTGGACCCGGACACCGATGACGGCATCACCGTGGCGCGGTTTATCAACGATGGTCGCGCTGAGCCCCTGCCGGTCATTCTGGTGACCGCCGACCGCAGTGCCGACCTGAAAAAACGCTGCGCCCGCAACGGCTATCTGCAAGTCTATAAACCGCTCAAACCCCTGAAGCTGAAAATGGCGCTGCAACAGTTTGCTCACAACCGCAACGGATGAGTCGCCGGTGGCATGACCGGATGCCCGGTACCCAATACCAAAAGCGGAGAAAATTACATCTTTAGTCGCATGCGGGCGTGAGCCCCACAGGCCTAACCTGATTCCAGAGCCCGTCCACAAAGAGACGAGCGTGACCAACATTGGAATGAGGATCAGGCCATGATTTACGCAAACCCGGGCAGTGAAGGTTCAGTGGTAGCGTTCAGCGAACGTTACGACAACTACATCGGCGGCGAGTGGGTGGCGCCGGTCAAAGGGGCTTATTTCGACAACGTTAGTCCCGTTAATGGCAACGTATTCTGCCAGGTGGCTCGCTCCACCGCCGAAGATATCGACCTGGCTCTGGATGCGGCGCACCGCGCAGCGCCGGCCTGGGGCAAGACCTCGGTCACCGAACGCAGCAACATCCTGCTCAAGATCGCCGATCGGCTGGAACAGAATCTGGAAATGCTGGCGGTGGCAGAAACCTGGGATAACGGCAAGGCGGTGCGGGAAACCCTCAATGCCGATATCCCGCTGGCGGTGGATCACTTCCGTTATTTTGCTGGCTGCCTGCGGGCCCAGGAAGGCACCGCGGCTGACCTGGATGCCAACACCGTGGCCTACCATTTCCACGAACCGCTGGGCGTGGTGGGGCAGATCATCCCCTGGAATTTCCCGATCCTGATGGCCGCCTGGAAACTGGGTCCGGCGCTGGCGGCGGGTAACTGCGTGGTGCTCAAGCCTGCCGAGCAGACGCCGGCCTCCATTCTCAAAGTGATTGAGGTGATTGGTGACTTGCTGCCACCGGGCGTATTGAACATCGTCAATGGTTACGGCATCGAAGCCGGCCAGGCGCTGGCCACCAGCAAGCGTATTGCCAAGATCGCCTTCACCGGCTCCACCCCGGTCGGTTCCCACATTCTCAAGTGCGCCGCGGAAAACATCATTCCGTCCACTGTGGAGCTGGGTGGCAAGTCCCCCAACATCTACTTCGCCGACATCATGAATGCGGAAGAGCAGTTCATCGACAAGGCGGTGGAAGGTCTGGTGCTGGCGTTCTTCAACCAGGGCGAAGTCTGTACCTGTCCGTCCCGTGCACTGATCCAGGAAAGCATGTACGACGACTTCATCGGTCGGGTACTCAAGCGCATGAGCACCATCAAGCGTGGAAACCCGCTGGACACCGATGTGCAGGTGGGCGCCCAGGCATCCCAGGAACAGTTCGACAAGATCATGTCCTACATGGAGATCGCCCGCGAGGAGGGTGCCACGGTGCTGGCAGGTGGCGACAGCGAGTCACTGGGTGGTGATTACAGCAAGGGTTTCTATATCCAGCCGACCCTGCTGCAGGGCCACAACAAGATGCGCGTGTTCCAGGAAGAAATCTTTGGTCCGGTAGTGAGTGTCACCACCTTCAAGGATGAGGAAGAAGCGCTGGCCATCGCCAACGACACCGAGTTCGGTCTTGGCGCCGGCGTGTGGAGCCGCGACATGAATGTGGCCTTCCGCATGGGCCGCGGCATTCAGGCGGGCCGTGTCTGGACCAACTGCTACCACGCCTATCCCGCCCATGCGGCCTTCGGTGGCTACAAGAAATCCGGGGTCGGCCGTGAAACCCACAAGGTGGCATTGGAGCACTACCAGCAAACCAAGAACCTGCTGGTGAGCTACGACATCAACCCGCTGGGCTTCTTCTGATTCAAACTGATCTCTCCAGTTATCTGTCCTGCACCCTTGCCGCCCCTTTCGGGGCGGCTTTTTTGGGGCCGCTCTGCGGCTGCATCGCGCTTCACGCAACACAAACCTGGCTTCGCAGCATAAGGGTTGCCGTCACCAGCCGACGGTCAACCCGGCATAAAACCCGGCACCCGGCCCAGGCTCAAAATACCCTCGCGCCGCCACTGGCCGATCACTGTTGGCATTGATGCGCAGGTTGCTGATGTACTCCCGATCCAGCAGGTTGGTGATGCCGGTAAACAGCGTCAGGGTCTGCTGCGGACGCTGCCATTCCCGGCCCAGCCGAAGATTCACGATCATCTCGCTGCCCACCCGGGTGACATTGCTGTTCTCCGCATAGCGATGGGAACTGAATAGCCCTTCAACGGCGGCGAAAAAACCGGAATCGGCCTGCCATTCTGCCTGCCCGTAAAGGTGATGCTCGGGAAGGCCGGGCAAGCGATTGCCGCTGACATCCTCGTTCTGCTGGGTATCAACAAACTCCTGGAAGCGAAAATCCGACCAGGTCCATGACAGGGACAGGGTAAGCTGATCCGTGGTGGCATGCTCCAGTCCCAGTTCGATACCGTCGCGGCGGGTTTCGCCGGCATTCTGGTAAAAGGTGCGCCCGCCCAGTTCGTAAGGGGTGATTTCATCTTCCACGTCGACGCGGAACAGGGCGGCTTCGTAGAACAGCCGCTCTGTCAGTGCGCCCCGCGCGCCCAGTTCCATGTTCAGTGCAGTCTGCGGTTCCAGCGCCGGGTTGAAACCGCCCGCGCCGGATGGGTTGGCCAGTTCGGTAAAGGTGGGGCTTTCAAATGCCGAGCTGACCGTGCTGTAGAGCGTATGGGGCTCGCTGACCCGCCAGGCAACGCCGGCACTGTAGCTCATCTCGTCGAACTCGCGGCGACCGCTGTCGTCGCCATCAGCGAGCAGGTGATCCTCAATGGTCATTCTCAGCCGGTCGCCACGGGCGCCCAGGGTCAGCATCAGCTGCGGCGTCAGGTGGCTGTCCAGTTGCAGGAACACGCCGGTGGCGGTGGCGTGCTGATCTTCGTCTGCAGTCAATGCCGTCACGTCCCCGTCGGTGTTGACTGCCCGGCGCCCCCGCGCATCCTCTTGCCGATCGGCATCCAGCCCCAACAGCAAACGATGAGGGTGAGCAAAGGCGTTGAAGGGCAGGGTGTAATCCAGCCGGGCACCGTAAAACAGCCGGTCATAATCGATCAGACTGCTGCCGGGGAAGGGGAGCTGCTGGCGGAAGTCCCGCTGGCTGACAAAGGCGCGGGCATTGAGCATGCCGCTGCCCAGCGACGCGTCCCGGTAATGCAGCCCGAGCCGCTGCTGGTCCACATTCTGGCCGGCATCCAGTGGTGTCGCGAACCGGCTTGCCTGCTCGGGATCCTCGCGCACCTGTTGCCGGGTCAGCCCGCCGGGGTCATTGGCCATGGGGGTGTCCATGGCGGTGAGTAGCAGAGTCATGGAGCGTGCTTCAGGCAGTTGCCAGCCACTCTGGGCCGTGAGCTGGTATTTACGCACCTCGCTCTGGTCACGATACCCGTCGTACTCCAGGGCAGTGAGGCTAAAGCCATGGTGACCTTTCTGGCGCTGCCCGCGGGCCTGCACATTGGCTTGCCGGTACCCGTCGCCACCACCAATCATCGTCGCACTGGCCGAGTCTGTCCAGGGCGCGCCAAAGGTGGTGATGTCGACGACCCCGCCGGTGGCATTACCGTAGAACAGTGAACTGGGGCCGCGCAGCACGGCAAGACTGCCCACCGTCAACAGATCAATACTGTCCAGCTGGGACTGGCCGTCAGGCAGGGTTTCCGGAAAACCGTCCACGTTCAGGCGCAGCCCGCGCACCCCAAACGGCGCCCGTGAGCCAAACCCCCGCGAGGAAAGCCGCAGCCCCTGGGCAAAGTTATAGCGATTCTGCACAAATAGCCCCGGTACCTGGTTGAGGCTCTCATCCAGTTGCAAGCGCGGCTGTCCCTGTTGGGCGGCTTCGCCGTCCAGCACCGTGAGGGCTGCTGGCGTATCGGCCAGTGGACGCTCCATGCGGGTGCTGGTCACCATGACCGGATCCAGCGACACCGCATCAGAAAACGCCGCCAGCGGTAACAACAGGGGAAGAACAGAAAAACGCAGAAGCTTCATGTATGACATCCGTGGCTACTGATGTTGTACATGAGCTGGCACAGGAAGCAAACGGGTTCAGTGGCGAGTGACGAGTCACGAGTTTCGAAGAGCAAAACCATTGGTGTTCGTGGTGGTTTTGTCTTGTGATTTTCGAAACTCGAAACTCGAAACTCGAAACTCGAAACTCGAAACTCGAAACTCGAAACTCGCCCTTATCCCCAAAACACAAAAAGCCGCCCAAAGGCGGCTTTCCGTTTTGCTTTTCCTCGCAGCTGAAAGCTGACAGCTCGAAGCTGTTTTAATGCAGCTTCTTTTTCTTCTTCTGGTTGGCCTGCTCATGTTGCTCGGTGAGCATGCCTTCGGCACCGAACAGACGCTCGCGCCATTCGTCCAGCAGGGCGTCGGTGTCGTGCTGGGACGGATGGAAGCCCGGCTTGAAGAAATCCAGATACTGCGGCCACAGCTTGGTGAACAGGCCCTGGCGACCAAACAGGAATTTCACCCCTTTCCAGTTGTTGCGCAGGTCCAGCAGCTTGCCGTCGGAGGCCAGCATCCGGGCCTGGAACACACCGATCACCGCAAAGAAAATGACCGTGGTGGGGATCATGGTGCCGGCACGCAACAGGTAGTTGCCGCTCACCTTCTCGTAAACGTCGTAGGCCACGGTCTTGTGCTCGTTCTCTTCCAGCGCGTGCCACAGCCACAGCTTCAGGGTCTCCGGGTCCGCCAGTTCACGGTGGGATTCATCACGCAGCAGCTGCTCGGCGATGATGGCGGTGTAATGCTCCAGGCTCACCGTGGCGGACAGCTGGAAGATCTTCGGGGTGTACTTCTTCACCGCACCCAGCAGCTTGCCCAGGGTCTTGTCCAGTTTCTCGGTGGGGTAGCCGAACTTCTGGCCCAGCTCGTTCCAGGCTTCGTGTTCCTTGCTGTGCATGGCTTCCTGACCGATGAAGCCGGCCACCTGCGCCTTCAGGGTCGGGTCGGTGATGTCCTTGCGATAGTGGCGCACCGCCTGCACAAAGAAGTCTTCCCCTTCCGGGAAAAGAGTAGAGAGGGTGATCCAGAAGGCACTCAGGAACGGGTCGTCCGCATAGAAGTAACGCTTGGCAGTCTGCTCGTCGAACTCAAAGTCCAGACGACGGGGCGGGATGTTGACCGTGGCACCCAGTGGTACCTTCTCGGCCTTCTTCTCGTTCTGCTTGATGGTGGTAGTGGCTGTTGTTGTCATAAATCCTCCTGGTCCACGGTCAAGGCGACCGTTCAATGCCTTAATGTGACATTAATCAATGTAAAGATGGTGTCAATTCAGGAGGGAGGGGTAATTGGCGCATTGGCACCCCGGGCGGGGCGCCAATGCCAGTACACAAAATGGTCTATTTTGTGTCCGCTAATGACCGGTAAAGGGTGGCCGGTCAATGGTGACCGCTAAGTAGTGGCCGGTCAGCGGTGGATGGTCAGGCAGGCTGGAACAGGGCTTTCACCTCCAGGAATTCGTCGAAGCCGTATTTGCCCCATTCCCGGCCAACGCCGGATTGTTTGTAGCCGCCGAACGCCGCGGTGAAATCCGGTGCCGCGCCATTCAGGTGGACGTTGCCGGTGCGCAGGCGGTTAGCCACGGAGCGGGCCAGTTCCGGTTCACCAAACACATAACCGGAAAGGCCATACACGGTGTCATTGGCAATGGCCACGGCCTCGTCCAGTTCCTGATAGGGGATCATGGTCAGCACCGGGCCGAAGATCTCTTCACGGGCGATGGTCATGTCGTTGTTGGCTTCACTGAACACGGTGGGCTGCACATAGTAGCCCTTGTCCAGGCCAGCAGGCCGTTCAGTGCCGCCACACACCAGTTTGGCACCTTCCTTCACGCCTTGCTCAATCAGCGACAGCACACGCTGGTACTGGCGGCCGTTGGCAATGGGGCCTATCTCGGTGGCTTCGTCGGTGGTGTCGCCCACCTTGATGGTCTGGCAGACATTGGCGGCAATGGCTTCCGCTTCGGCCAGCTTGTCCGCCGGCACCAGCATGCGCGACGGCGCATTACAGCTCTGCCCGGTGTTGTTCATCATGGCGCGCACGCCATGGGTGACAGCCGCTTCCAGATCACAATCCGGCAGCAGGATATTGGCCGACTTGCCACCCAACTCCAGTGACACACGCTTGATGGTGGTGGCCGCTTCCTGGCTCACGGAAATCCCGGCCCGGGTGGAACCGGTCAGGGAAACCACATCAATGCGCGGATCGGAGGACAGCTGCGGGCCCACCTTGGCACCGTCGCCATAAACGATGTTGACCACCCCGGCAGGCAGGCCGGCTGCGTCGATGATCTGCGCCAGCACATTGGCAGACAGGGCGGCAAATTCACTGGGCTTGAGCACCACGGTACAACCCACCGCCAGCGCCGGCGCCAGCTTGCACATGACCTGGTTCATGGGCCAGTTCCACGGCGTGATCAGGGCGCATACGCCAGCCGGTTCGTGGCGAATAATGGACGAACCGTGGGGTTCCTCGAAGGTGAAGTTACGCGCCACTTCCAGGTTGTTGGCGATATGCATCATGCCCACCGGTGCCTGCAGGTTGGTGGCCAGACCAATCGGCGCGCCCATTTCCTGGCTGATGGCCTGGGCCATCTCGGGGAGTTTTTCCTGATACAGGCCGAGGATCTTTTCCAGGTAGCCAAGACGGGTTTCCAGCGGCGTTTCGCTCCAGGCCGGGAAGGCCGCGTGGGCAGCCGCGATGGCGGCATCAATATCGGCCGCGTCTGCCATGGGCAGCGAACCCACCGACTCTTCTGTGGCCGGGTTGATGATGTCGTGTTGGGTGCAGCCGGCAGAAGGCGTGGCCCACTGGCCGTTGATGTAGAAGTGTTGCAACGTGTCCATGTAGCAGTCCCTTGTCGTTATACGGGTTGGGGAAATAGAGCCAAACGCCGCAAGGCGTAAACAGCATTCTGCGCCAGACTCAGGCGGGGAGGGTTAACCGGATTTAGGCGAATTGTGACCTTTTTGCTATATTCGCCAGAGCAACCCTCACCGGAACTCGCCCAGTCGACGGAGCACCACGGTAACATGTCTTTTCGCCGGCGTTCTGCCCTTGTTTTGTTGCTGATACCGGTGCTGGTGTTGCTCGCCCTTGTCCAGGTTCTGCCGCTGCCCGAACGGCTGCAAACGACTCCCTACGCCACCCTGATGCTGGACCGGCATGGCCGCATGCTGGATGCCCGCATTGCGGCGGATCAACAATGGCGTTTCGTGCCCGTGGCCCGGGTGCCGGACAAGTACCGGTTGGCGCTGCTGGAATTCGAGGATAAGCGCTTTGCCTGGCATCCGGGCATCGATCCGCTGGCCATCGGCCGGGCTGCCTGGCTCAACCTGAACGCGGGCAGGGTGGTCAGCGGTGGCTCCACTCTGACCATGCAGCTGGCCCGCCTGTTGCGGGATGACCCTCCCCGTACCCTGAGCGAGAAGGCAAGAGAGGCGGCACTGGCGCTGCAGCTGGAATGGCATTTCAGCAAGGCAGAGATTCTGACTGAATACGCCAGCCGCGCCCCGTTTGGTGGCAACACCGTTGGCCTTCGCGCAGCGTCATGGCGTTATTTCCAGCGTGAACCGGACGCCCTCAGCTGGGCGGAAGCGGCGTTGCTGGCGGTGCTGCCGAATGCCCCGTCGTGGATTCATCCCGGCCGCAATCGCGAGCGGCTCAGGGACAAGCGTGATCGTTTGCTGGTCCGCCTGCACGACAATGGCCAGCTGGATGATCGCGATCTGCAACTGGCACTGCTGGAACCCTTGCCGGCACCGCCGCGGCCCTTACCGGCCTTGGCACCGCATTTGATGAATACCCTGGAGAAAGCCGGCAACGGGAAACTGCTCGAAACCACTCTGGATGCCAGCCTGCAGCAACGCGTGCAGGATCTGGCCCGGCAACATGGGGAAAGGCTGGCACGGGAAGGAGTGCATAATCTGGCGGTGGTGGTGATCGATCACCAGCAACAACAGACCCGCGCCTACGTGGGTAATGTTACCCATGGCAACCCGGTGGAGTATGGTGCCGCCGTGGACATCGCCGCCTCACCGCGTTCCACCGGCAGTATTCTAAAGCCACTGCTTTATGGGCTGATGCTGGATGATGGCCAGATTCTGCCGCAAACCCTGATCCCGGACCTGCCCACCAACTACGGCGGGTTCAGCCCCGAGAACCACGATCATGGCTACCGTGGTGCGGTACCTGCCCATGAAGCACTCAGTCAGTCCCTGAACATTCCGGCGGTGCGCATGCTGCGTGCCTATGGGGGGGGGCGCTTTCACAGTGCCTTGCAGCGCATGGGCATGACCACCCTGTTTCGCCCTGCAGAGGATTACGGGCTGACCCTGATCCTCGGCGGGGCGGAAGGGCGGCTGGATGAAATCACTGCCATCTACGCACGGCTGATGGCCGCCGCCAGCGGCGGGACACCGCAACCCCTGGCATCGCTTATCCGCTCGGTCCCCTCCAGCGAGGCGCCACTATTCATGCTCAGCCCCGGTGCGGCCTGGCTTACCCAGCAGGCCCTGCGTGAGGTGGCTCGCCCCGGCACCGCCCGGCAATGGCGACAGTTCAGCTCCAGCCAGCCCATCGCCTGGAAAACCGGCACCAGCTATGGCCTGCGCGATGCCTGGGCGGTAGGCAGCAATGGCCGCTATACCGTGGGGGTGTGGGCCGGCAACGGCAATGGTGAGCCGGCCCCGAGCCTGGGCGGCGCAGCGACCGCAGCACCCCTGATGCTGGATGTATTCAGCTTGCTGGGCCCGGCCCCCTGGCCCGAGCCACCCCTGTCAGAATTGAAAAGCGTGCAGGTCTGTGCCGACGATGGCTATCTGGCAGGAGGTCAGTGCGCAACCCGGGATCAGCTGGCGCCAAGACAAAGCCACTTCCAGACCGTCACCCCCCATCATCAGCGCATCCACCTGGACAGCAATGGCCAGCGGGTGCACAGCGGCTGTGAGCCGGTGGCCAACATGCAGCACCGGGACTGGTTCGTGTTGCCACCGGCCCAGGCCTGGTTCTACCGCCGTCATCATCCCGATTACCGGCCGTTACCCGGCTGGCGAAAGGACTGTGTAGCCGGCGCCCTGGCGCTACAAAGCGAACCGCCCATGGCGCTGGTCTATCCCCATGCCGGCAGCGCCATCTACATCCCCACCGAACTCAGTGGCACCCTCGGCCGGGCAGTGTTCCGTGCCGTCCACCAGAACCCGTCGGCCACCCTGTACTGGCACCTGGATGACACCTTCCTTGGCGAGACTCGTCACTTCCACGAAAAAGCCATCACCGCCGATCCCGGCTGGCACACCCTTACCTTGGTCGACAACCAGGGCTTTCGCCTGCGCCAGCGCTTCAAAGTGCTGGGTAGATAGCAAAGGGGAAGGGGTTCTCCGCAGTTTCTTTGTAGGAGTCCATGCTTGCATGACGATCCCCGCGTAGCGGGAATCTTTGCCACAGGCAAAGCGCTTTCCTCGCCAGGGCTTGGGATCGTCATGCAAGCATGAACTCCCACAGAAAGATTTCCGGTTCTGCAGATTTTGTTGTTCGCCTGCTGCGTGAAGCGTGTTGCCTGTTGCGGCCGCTGAGCGGCCCAAAAAAACGCGGCCCGAAGGCCGCGTGGTTGGAGCGTCAGGTGGAGGGGGCCTGACTTGGGTTGCCCTGGTAGGGCTCGCCGCCGCCGGGGAAGGCGAGCCGGATATTCTTCAGCCAGGTGGTGCCGAACTGGCGGAACAGGGAAGCGCTGTTATAGGGCAGACCGTAGCGGTCGGCCAATGCTCTCACGCGGGGTGAAGCTTCCTTGTAGCGGTTGCTGCACATATCCGGGAACAGGTGATGCTCGATCTGGTGAGACAGGTTGCCGGACAACACATGGAACAGCTTGCCACCTTCGATGTTGCACGACCCCAACAACTGACGCAGATACCAGCGTGCGCGGGTTTCTCCTTCCACCTGTTCCAGGGTGAAGTTATGCGCGCCTGCCGGGAAGTGACCACAGAAGATGATCGTGAACGCCCAGATATTGCGCATGATGTTGGCGATGGCATTGGCGCCGGCCACGATGCCGAACACCGCCAGCGGCGAGAAATCCACAAACAGCGAAATGGGCATGGCCACCAGTGCTGCCGCCAGCGGCCAGGCGATGTAGTCCTTGGCCACCTGACGCCAGATCTTGTAGCCGATTCGTTTCAGCAAGGGTTTGAAGTCGGCCAGCTTGTTCTTGCCCTTGAGGTGATCATCAATGGCCTGTTCATGCAGCGCCACGCCTTCCTCGAACAACAACATCAGCAGAATGAAATACACCGGCTGTAGCAGGTAGGCGGGTTTCCATTTCTGCATGGGGGTCACGCGCATGATGCCGTAGCCCACATCCAGATCCTTCTCCAGCACATTGGTCCAGGTGTGATGCACCACGTTATGGGAATGCATCCAGCGGTCCGACGGGCTCATGGTGTCCCACTCCCAGGTGTTGGACTGGATTTCAGGATCCTTCATCCAGTCCCACTGGGCGTGCAGCACATTGTGGGCGATTTCCATGTTTTCCAGAATCTTGGCGATGCCGAGCATGAAGGTGCCCAGTGCCAGCAAGGTGAGCATCACCGGCCAGGCGGCCAGCGCATGGCCCCAGGCGGGAATGAAGAACAGGGAGGCATAGATCACCACACGTCCGCCCAGCGCCAGGCTACGCTGGGTCTTGATCACTTTCAGTATATAGGCGCGGTCGCTTTCTCCGCGGGAATCAAAAATTTCATCGCGAATGGCATCCAGCTCACGGCCAAAGTCTTCAATCTGTTCGTCGGTCAGGTCGACCGGCAACTTATGGGTCTTCATCGCGGTCCCCTTAAAGATCCAGTTCACAATCACCGGCGGCGGCGCAGATACAGGTCTGCACAATGCTGCCGGCTTCGTTCAACACTTCCCCGGTGCGCAGGTCGCGCACACACCCGGACACCAGCGTGGTGTTGCAGGTGTGGCAGATCCCCATACGGCAACCGTGGGGTGGATTCATGCCGGCATCCTCGGCCACTTTCAGCAGCGGAGTGTCGCTGTCGCCTTCGGTATCCACGCCGCTCTGGGCAAAGCGCACCTTGCCGCCAACAGCATCCTTGGGGATTTCAGTGAACGGGGCGCGGAAGCGTTCAATGTGAAGATTACGGCTGCAACCAGCCTGTTCAAAACAGCTCTCCAGAGCCTCCAGCAGGGAAGGGGGACCACAGGCGTAGACGTCACGTTCTTTCCAGTCCGGGCACAGGGCGCTCAACTGGGCTTCAGAAAAATGCTGATCCTTGCCTTCCTGGGTATAGAGCAGGTGCAGGTTATAGCGCTCATGTTTGGCATCCATCTCTTTCAACTGCTTGCCCAGCACCACATCAAACTCGTGGGGCGAGTAGTGCAGGTGGTGGGTGTCCGGCAAACGCCCCTGGGCAATCAGGCTGCTGATCATGCTGAAGGCGGGAGTAATGCCGCTGCCGGCGGTGATAAACAGGGGCTGGATCGGGTTGGCGTCGGGCAGATAGAAATCCCCCTGCGGCAAACCAATCGGCAGGTAATCGCCGACCTTGATGTTGCGCACAATGTGGTGGGAAATGGTGCCCTTGTCGATGGCCTTTACGGTGATGGTGAAGCAGTCGTCACTGCGTTCCGGCGGTGAGGAAATGGTATAGGTGCGGGTGTAATGCTTGCCGTTGGCGGGAATGCCGACGCGAACATGCTGGCCGGCCCGATGGCCTCGCCAGTTCATTCCCGGGCGCAGGGTAATGGTGCGGGCATCCTTGGTTTCATCCCAGACCTTCACCACCCGGGCCTGCATCTTGTGGGTGGTCCATAGCGGATTCACCAGCTCCAGGTAATGGGAAGTGCGCAAGGGCCAGGCAAAATAGTCGGTGATGGTGCTCAGTCGAGACCAGATGGACGGAGAGTTTCCCTGCTCCGTTGCTACGGGTTGGCGCATAGCATTTCCTCTTTCATTGTCGTTATTTGAGGTGTTTGTAGCGTCGTTATGTTGTTGGCTGTCGGCCCCTTCCGGTAAGGATATCGCTGACAGCGGTTATTCGAGTATCCACCCCCTCTGCTACTGGATACCAACGGGTGTACGCAATCAGTACGCAAACCCATCTGAACGTAATACTTGTCCTGATCAAGGAAGCCGGCCTGATCACTGCCGGGGCCGGAAATAGTACGTAAGTCCTTGTTAGGCCTGCGCACTTTTCTCCAGAGTAAGACCGCCTGTGTACACCTGTCCAGATTTCCCGACGAGCTGTATCTCGGGCGTCATCGAGTTGATATGGATCAATGCCATTTTTCCCTGAATCGCTTTAATAAAGCGTAGGAGGAGAGTGCATGGTGAAAACAGGGTGGTGGCTGGTAATAGTGCTCGGGTTCCTGGCATCAGCCTGCACAGACAGCAGTAGCACCTCGCCAGTGGCGGTTCCTGATAGCAATCCGGTTTCTGATGCGCGCTTTCTTGAGTCCCAGGTATTGGACTGGCCCGTTACCGGCGTATTCAGCTCCGCCTCCAGCTGTGGTGACTGTCATCGCGCCAGTGCCCCTGGCGATACGCCGGCGGTAATGCGTGCGCCGCATCCCCTCAGTAATACCCAGCCCAGCCCCAGTGGGGAAGACATCAGCCCCTACACTGGCTGGCGCAGTTCGGTAATGGCCAATGCCTTCACCGACCCGTTCTTCCGTGCCCGTATGAAGGCCGAAGCCGAGCAGTTTCCGGCGTTGGCTGGCTTTATCGAAGATAAATGCCTCACCTGCCATGCGCCCATGGCTCGCACCCATGCCCATCAGACCGGCACCAGTCTGAGCATGGACGATTGTGTGCTGGCGGATGGCTGTTACCGTGCCGACAGCGCAGTGGTCGATCCCCATGCCCGCGAAGGCATCAGCTGTACGCTGTGTCACCAGATTGATGATCAGGTGCTGGCGGGTGAGGTGGATTCCGGCAGCTTTCACATTGCTGATGACACAGACCCGGTCATCTACGGGCCCTATCAGAGCCCGGTCACCAACGCCATGGAGAACCAGACGATCTATTCCCCGGAATATGGCTTGCAGACGCAGTCATCAGAGCTGTGTGCCAGCTGCCATGACTTGTTCACCCCCACGGTGGATGTGGCGACGGATCTGCCCACCGGCGAAGACTTTCCGGAACAAACCCCGTATCGCGAATGGCTGAACAGTGACTATGCGGTGGGCGGGCCAGCGGAGCAAAGCTGTCAGGATTGCCACATGGGGCGCATGGCGGATGCCTTTATGACCCGCATTGCGGTGAAACAGAATGGCGAGGTGAATACAGGCTGGCCGGAACGGACCCCGTTCTACCGCCATGAAATGGTGGGCGGTAACGCCTGGCTGCTGGATCTGATGGAAACCTGGCGGGAGGAGCTGGGACTGGCTGAGGTGTCGGCGCCGGGGGAGATGGCCGCCAAGGCGGAAGGTACCCGGGCTTTCCTCAAGGCCTCGGCCCAGCTGACGGTCAGTGGGCAGGATTACAGCGGCGATACTCTGTCGTTTGATCTCACGGTGAGTAATCACGGTGGCCACAAGTTTCCCACCAGCTTCCCGTCCCGACGGGCCTGGTTGGCGGTGCGGGTTACCGATGCAGCCGACAATATCGTCTTTGAAAGCGGTTACCCGGATGAGGCAGGGCGGTTGGCTGTGGATACCGTTTTTACCAGCGAGGCCTGTCTCGCCGTGAAAAAACCGGCCGGGTTTGACAGCGCACCCTGCTACCAGCCCCATGTGGATCAGGTAACGACCGTTACCGACGTGCCGATTTATGAGGCGGTCATGGGGGCTTCTGACGGTGCCATAACCCAGGTGCTGCTCTATGCGGATGAGCATCTGAAAGACAACCGCATCCTCCCTGCCGGTTTCAATATCGCCACGGCAGAGGATGCAATCCAGCCCCATGGCGTGGCCGGTGATGGTGACTTTGTCGCCGGTAGCGACACGGTGCACTACCAGCTGCCACTGGGCAGCGGCCTGTCCGGCTTGTCGGTGCAGGCCACACTGTTCTATCAAACTGTGCGGCCCACCTTTGTGGACAGCACCCGGGGCGATCACGAATGGATTGATCACTTCCAGACCATGGCGGCCAGTCAGCCGCCCACCGCGGAAGTGCTCAGTGAACTTGAATTTGTTCTGCCTTGAAGCAGAAGCCTGATTAATCTCTGGTTGGCGCCAGAGGGAAAATACAGAAGATGACTGAACAAGGTAAGGGATGGGGTTACGGGATGAAAAAATGCGTTTTGCTGGGGATGATGGGGTTGGTGTCAGCGACCCACGCAATGGAAATCGGGCCGCTGAGAACGACGGATAAAGCCTGGGACTGGTCGCTGGGAGCGCACTACTATGCCGATCAGAGTCAGTGGCATACCGGTACCGATCAGGGCGACGACCTGATCGGCGACCTGCGTCATCAGGGCCCCTTTGGCATCATGGCACTGGCCTTTCACGATCGCTGGGAAGTGGTTACCCGGCTGGGCTTCAGTGAATATGAAACCAACCCGGGGAGTGATGCCCGAAGCCTGTCCTCTTCCGGGGATGCTTTCGGCTCCCTGAGTGTGCGTGGTGAATTCCTGCGTAAGGACAGCACGCTGTTGGGCCCCTTCCTGCAATACACCCGTTATTCCGGATATGAAGTCAGTGGTAGCAATAACACTGCAGCCATCGACGTCAGTGATTGGGAAGAGCTGAGTGCTGGCATCATCGCCCAGCACAACATGAAACCCCTGTCGGTGTATTACGGTCTTTACCACACCGATCAGCGCGTCAATGTGGAAGGCAGCTTCCTGGGTGAACGTGTGGATCTGCAGCCCAAGGAAGAGGAACATCTGGGATTGTTTGTGGGCATGATCAAGCCGATCACCCGTAATTTGTCGCTTACTGCCGAGTACGATCATGTCAGTGACTGGGGCGTGTCCGTGGGCCTTAACTACAAGCTCACGCCGCCGGATCCGGTGGTGATTACTCGCACCGAAGTGCGCACCGAATATGTGGAAAAGCCGGCCCCCACTGGGCCCGCCGAAATTGATGTTGAAGTGCGCTTTGAAGAAGGCAGCAACGCGGTGGATCAGGATTACTGGGATGAAATTCGCCAGTTTGCGGAATTCCTCAATACCTATGAAGGTAGCGAAGGCTTCATTACCGGCCATTGTGATTGTCTTGGTGGTGATGACTACAACCAGAAGCTTTCCGAAGACCGGGCCGATGCGGTGAAGGTCATCCTGGTCAAGTTGTTCGGTATTGAAGAAAGCCGCCTTACGGTGGTGGGGATGGGCGACCGGCAGCCCAAGTACGAAGAGCACCCCGGTGTCGGGCAACCGCTCAACCGCCGGGTGGAACTCAAAGGCCGGGCCTACGGCGAAAAGGAATAGCGAGAAGGTTTGCGCTAGCAAGGAGACGGGCCGGATTTTCCGGCCCTTTTTTTGGGGCCGCTCCGCGGCCGCATCACGCAACACGCGGCATGCAAAACCGGGAGAACCGAACGGTGGTAGCGGATCTGCACGGGAAGCGGTTTTGCTCGCGGTTGGGGGGGGGGGCTTCGTTTGCTGGCAAGTTATTCGCTTCGCTCACCCTAGGGCCGCACTCCGTGCGTTACTTCGCTACGCTACGTTCCCACATCAAGATCGAAACCAAAATCACGGTGGACCCACCGCTCCTGAAAAAACAGGAACGCACAGGGCACCGGAGGGCAGCAAAAGGGGGGTAGGGCGGAAATGGGCGAGAGCCCACCTCCGCCAGGGTGCGGGAGGATCAGCTAGCGGCTTGCTGGAGCTGTTTGACCACGGCGCTCTTGTCCGCCTGGCGGGCATGATCAATGGCCAGCTTGCCGTCGGCATCCTGATGGGCCACATTGGCGCCGGCGTCCAGTAGAACCTTCACCGTCGGCAGTGCGCCGGCAGCGGCAGCAGCCATCAGCGCGGTGCGCTGTTTCTCGTCACCGTGTTCCAGATCGGCTCCGGCAGCAACCAGCGCTTCCACGGTGTCCGGACGATTGCGCGCCGCCGCCCAGATCAACGCGGTTTGCCCGCGGCTGTCCTCGGCATCCACAGCGGCGCCAGCCTGTAACAGGAAGTTTACCGCCTCGGTGCTGCCGGCAGTGGCGGCAGTCATCAGGGCGCTGAATTGCTGCTGATTGGTCTTGTCCCGTTTGGCGCCGCCATTCAGCAGGGCCTGCATGGTATCCACCTGATTGGCGGAGGCCGCCAGCATCAGCGGAGTAACACCATGCTGATCGCTGATATTGGCATTGGCACCGGCTTTGAGCAGTTGCTGGATTACATCCACACGGCCTTTGATGGCGGCATAAGCCAGGGCGCTCCAGCCTGTGCTGCTGCGCGCATCAGCCTCGGCATTGTGCTTCAACAACGCTTGCACGGTGGCCTGGTCGCCATTGCTGGCGGCCATCATCAGTGCAGTCACGCCGCCAGTATTTTTAACCCTGGCCGACTCCCCATGTTCCAGCAGCCAGGCTGCCAGTTCTTGATGGCCCTGCTTCACGGCCAGCAGCAGCACATTGTTGCCATCCTTCATGCGGTTGCTGGCGGTGGCGCCGGCATCCAGCAGGAAGCGGACACAGTCCAGACAGCCATAATGAGCCGCATAAAGCAGCGGGGTGACGCCGAAGTTGTCCGCCTGGTTGACGTCCAGACCGGCCGTCTTGCCTTGCTTGAGCAGCGACAGCGATCCCGCCTCCGCTGACAGGTGCAGCAGGGTGCGGCCGTCCGGATCTTTCACCGCAGGGTCGGCACCGGCGGCAACCAGCTGGTCTACCAGTGACTGATCGCCCTGGTTGGCTGCCAGATGCAAGGGCGAGACCCCGTTGCTGTCCACTACGCCGGGATCGGCGCCTTTTGCCAGCAGCAGGGTTACTACCTCGCGGCTACCGGTACGGATGGCCGGGAACAGGGCGGTCTGCCCCAGGCTGTTGCGTTTGTGGACACTGGCGCCGGCTTCCAGCAGCGCCTGAATCAGTTCCACATTACCGGAGGCGCTGCTGATCATCAGCGGAGTGACCCCCTGATGATCCGCCTCGTTCAGTTGAGCCGGGCTGCTGATGTGTCCAATGAGAGCGACGGCCCCGGCTGTGTCGTTACTCAGTACCGCCTGATACAGCGGTGACATCTGCGATTGCAGGGGCGTCAGGCGGGCCCGGCTGGGATCGCCATGCTGGGCGCCCTTGGCAAAGGCGGGTTGCCCCGCCAGTGCCAGCCCGCAGAGTGATGTCAGCATCACTGCCCGGGCCAGGGTGGCAGGGGCAAGCCCTGGTATCATCAATCTCATCCGCTTCCTTCCTCAGTGCCGACGGCGCCGGAACATCAACAGGCTCAGCAGTGCCAGCAGCGCCGGGGTGCCGCTGCCGATGCCATCATCGTCAGACTCCAGCACGACAATCCGGGCAGGAGAGGTGGTGTCGCCGTCTGTACTGCCATCGTCCACAGTGTCCATTTCCGTCAGGCCAATCACGGCTGCATTTGGCGTATCATCCCAGACAATGTTCAGGTTGGCATCGAACAGGGCCGTAGCCTTGCGGTCGCCTTTCACATAAACCGCCAGATCGAAATCCTCCGACATGGGCAGGCCGTTAACGGACAACGCCGCATTGCCGGCTTTTTCCAGATTGATGTCGTTGAGCGTGCTGTCCACCCAGGCCTGGGTATCCATCAGGGGAGAATAGATACCGTCTTCCCAGTCCAGCAGGTCAATGGTGGTGGTGGTGAGCATGCCTACTTCATACTTGATGTTGCTGCTGCTGAACGGCGGCGCAGAACAGTTCTCGGCTGGAATTTCCAGACCGGGAATATCCTGACCAAACTTGTTGGACTTGAGGCGCCAGCGTGGGCCGGAGTCGCAGCTGTCACTGTCCAGGAACGGATCACGATCCGTGCTGGTGTACCAGGCGTTGGTCAGGCCTTCCTGCAGATCGGCAGAGAACGCAGACGGTGCGGTGAAGTTGCCATTGCGCAGCACGGTACCGGCCGGAATGAAATCCCCGTCGCCTTCGTAGCAATCGCGAATGGCGTACCAGTACTCCCCGGACTCGTAGTAATCCGGTAGTTCACCGGTGGCCCCTTCGTTTTCCATGTCTTCAGGACGGATCTGGTCGTTGGGGTTGTTGGTGATCCAGTGAGTAATTTCCAGGGTCGCCAACACCAGTCGGTAGTTGGCCCCTTCGGCCTTCCACTCGGCAGGCAGTGGCATTTGCGCGTACAGGCGAATGTCGTTGGGACGCTTCACCAAGTTGCCCCAGCGATACAGTGGTTTGCCATCGTCCTTCTTGGTGATGGAATAGCTGTCACCGGTGGCAATGTCATTACGCACGGTGGATTCGTTGGGTAGCAACTGATCCATACTGGTGAGTAGATCACCGGCTATACCGTTGGCGAGAATGTTCAGGCTGTCATCCATGCCAGCATTGCCACAGTTGTCGATCACCAGCCCGGTTTCCGGATCGAGGATGTCCTGCTGCACGCCGGTAAGCGGATCGGCATAGAAGTAGGGCACAGTCTCGTTACAGGTGAAGATATGTTCCATGGTCACGTAATGTTCCGTGGAGCATTTCACGCTTTCGCCACCCAGCCCTGCACACCAGGTACCCAACGGTTTGCCCACCTTGAAGGTGTCGGTGGCGGCATTGGAAACAATCAGGCCATCACCGGCTTCCGGGTCGGTGTAGTCTGCCACCCAGCCTTCGGCGTAATCGTTGTCGCGGGTTTTCTGGGCCGCGCCCACGAAGTCTGCTACCTGATAACCGAACTCACTGTCGATCGGGTACAGGGTGGCGCCGGTTTTCTGGTCGATGATGGTGTCAGTGGCACAGGGCGCCTCGTCATCACAGATGATGGTGGCATCGTCTGCGGCCAGGGAACCGTCAAAGCCGCCGATCACATCGGCAATGCTGAACCGGTGAGTCTGGGAGTGTTGCTGAAGATCGGCCATTACCGGCTGGGCAGAAAAAGCTGCGGCCAGTGACAGCGCATAAATCGAAGTTTGCTTGCGTACAGTCATGTCGTAATCCTTTTAGCCGCGCCAGTTAGGGGAGGGGGACGGTGATGCCATCGTCCCAGGTGATCTCGAGCCAGGCGTCATAAATGACGGTGCTCTTGGAGTCCCCTTTGATATAGATGGCGAGATCGAAGTCTTCGGTCAGCGGCGTGCCATTCACGGAAATAGCTGGATTGCCTTCCTGCTCCAGATTGATGTCGTTCTGGGTCTGGTCCACCCAGCCAATTGAAGTCTTCAGCGGTGAGATACCCTCCCAGTCCAGCAGGTCAATAGTGGTGGTCACCACGGTGCCCACTTCATAGCGCTCGGTGCCGCCAATGAAGGGGGGCTGGGTGCATTCATCGGTGGGGATTTCCAGGCTGGGAATATCCTGGCCGAACTTGTTGGATTTGAGGCGCCAGCGCGGGCCGGATTCCGCTGAGTCCAGCACGCCATCGAAAGGGTCCCGATCCAGGCTGGTGTACCAGGCATTGGTCAGGCCGTCCTGCAGATCGGCAGAAAACGCGCTGACATCGGTGAAGCCGCTGTTGCGCAGAATGGTGCCGGCAGGGATGTAGTCACCATCGCCTTCGTAGCAGTCCTTGCTGGACTGCCAGTTACCGGAGACTTCGGCATATTCCGGCAGAATACCGGTAGCGGCCTCGTTCTCCATATCCTCGGGACGAATCTGGTCGTTGGGGTTGTTGGTGATCATGTGCCGTACATGCAGCTTGGCATCCAGCACCGTATAGGCAGTGTAATTTCCGCCCAGGTCTTTCTGCTTCCAGGCCGCGGGCAGAGGCAGGCTGGCATAAAGGCGAATGTCGTTGGGGCGTTTCACCATGTCGCCCCAGCGGTACAGGGGCTTGCCGTCGTCCTTCTTGGTGATGGAGTAATCATCGCCCAGGGCAATATCTTCACGCACAGTGCTTTCGTTGGGGGCCAGCTGGTCCATGCTGGTCAGCAGGGTGTCGCCGGGCAGGTTGTTTTCCACCACATTCAGAGTGGTGTCGAGCAGGGCATCGCCGTCGCCACAGGTGCCAATAACGGTCTGGGTTTCCGGATCAATCAGGTCGGCCTGATCGCCGGTGGCCGGGTCCGCGTATGCGTAGGGCACAGTTTCGTGGCAGGTGAGCACATGCTCCATCACCACAAAGTGTTCGCTGGAACATTTTACCGAGGTGCCTCCCATTCCCGAGCACCAGGTACCGCGGTTCGGGCCGGCACGGAATTCCACCGTGGGTGCATTCGCCACCATCAGGCCGCTGCCATCTCCGTCGGTATGGTTGCCGACAAAGCCTTCACCATAGTCACCATCGCGGCTTTTCTGGGCCGCGCCCACAAAGTCACTGACGATATAGCCAAACTCCGAATCTACCGGGTAAAGGGTGGTGCCTGACTTGTCCACCAGCGGCTGCTCAGCGTCGGTGGGGCAGACGTCATCGTCGCCGCAGATCACAGTGCTGTCGTCACCCGCCAGGGTGCCGTCAAAGCCGGCAGTCACATCGGCTTGAGAAAAGACATGGGTGGGGCTAATATAAGGTACCGGCAAGGCCGATGCCATGGCCGGCAAGGCCGCCGCGGCAACAAGGAGGTAGCGTTTGGACATGGTAACCCTCTGTGGTTGTGTTCCTGGCGAAGAGACGTTCCTTCTCTGGTGTCATCTTTTCAGATTGCACTCAGCTCGCCATGATCTGGATCAAGAAAAATATATAAACCCTGTAGTTCAGTAAAATATGACAACAGATGCATTTAAGGGGTGTATATACTTGCAGCTCAATGATTTACAGGACGGCTTCTGATGCCATGGTGTATAAAGATTGCGCATTTTCGGTGCAATAGAGGGGATGGGAATATCTGCACACTAGTGCCATAATGTATTGGTTATAAGCATATTCCATTAATTGAAATTCCATAAGTACCACTTGTCTCCTGCCTGAATGCTGTCTGTCGATAAATGCGGCAGTGACTTTGGTCCGGAAAACGCTGCCTGTTAACCGATTGGGCTTGCCCTTGGGTTATGATAGGGAGAGAGTTTTTTAACAACCGAAGGAATCGGTTGGAGACAACAAGGAGCGTTTATGAAGCCAGTCAACGTGGCGTTTGCCATTGTGGCCGGAGGTGCCTGCCTGCCTGCCATGGCTGCCGATGAAGACCTGGAGCGCCGCCTGGCGGAACAGGACGCCAAGATTGAGGCACTGTCTGCCCGCCTCAGTGAACAGAAGTCTGTTTCCCCCATCGACCTCAGCATCAGCGGCTATATCAACATGGCCGCCGCCGCCACCAATAACATCAAGGATGCCGCCGGTAACGAACTGAGCTACCGCGGTACCGATAAGGAAGTGGATTACCGGTCCCTCTCTTCTGCAGGCCTGCAGATCACCGCCAACGTCACCGACAAGTTGTCCGGCACCGTGCAGTTGCTGGCGGAAGGGGCAGAAGATTATGACGTGGATGCAGAATGGGCCTATCTGGCTTATGACCTGACGCCTGCACTGACGGTGCGGGGTGGCCGTCTGGTGATTCCCCTGTATATGCATTCCCAGTACTACACCGTGGGCTACGCCTATCCCTGGGTGTCCCTCCCGCCGGAGGTCTACAACCTGGCGCCGGTGCGCACCATGGATGGGGTGGATGTGAGCTACCGCTTCGATACCGGCAACATCAGCCATCTCCTCAATGCCTATCACGGTGCCGTACAGGCGAACCTGGGCGGGCTGGAATTTTCCATGCGCGATATCGTTGGCATCAATCTGGGTTCCAACTGGGGCAATCTCTCCACCTGGCTGAGCTATGCCGGGGCCGAGGCCAACCTGGATCTGTCCAGTCAGTTCGGTGGGCCAACCCCCTACGATGTGGAAGGCGAGTATGCCTACTTCAACGGCATCGGGTTCCAGTACGACAATGGCAGTCTGCTGTTCATGGCAGAGCGTGCCGAAGTGACCTTTACCAATAGTTGGGGCGCTTCCAACGAGGCTTACTACACCACCCTGGGCTACCGCATTGCCGCGGTCACTCCCTATGTCACCTGGGCCACAGTGGAAGACAGCGGCTACGACGAAGTGCGTGATGATCCCGCCGCGGCTTTCCTCTACAACACCCAGGCTACCCACCAGAAAAGCTGGACCTTCGGCGTGCGTACCGATGTGGCCGATAGCCTGGCCCTCAAGGTGGAAGTGTCGAGTTATTACGATCTTGGGGATGCCAGCCAGGCCGGCGCGGTCATCTTCCCCGGCCCGACAACAGTTCCCTTTCAGACTGGTTCCCTGTTCAGCGGGCAACCGGATGATGATGAAACGCCCATGGTGTTCCGCGTAGCGGCCCAGATGGTGTTCTAAAGGAGGTTGGCGATGAAAGGATTCAAGCTGACATTTCTGTTACTTGCGGCGTTGCTGGCCCAGCCTGTCTGGGCCGGTATTGCCGTAGTGGTGGGCAAGGATACCGTGGTGCCCCAGGTCTCCGAAGAAGATCTGCGTAGCCTGTTCAAGGGACAGAGGAATACCCTTGGCGGCACACGCTTCAACTTGCTCGATATGCCTGAAGGCAGCGCCCTGCGGGACAGCTTCTACGTCAAGCTGCTCAACAAGCATGCGGCACAGATGCGCTCCTACCGGGCAAGGATGATCTTTACCGGCAAGGGCGCACCGCCGCGGGCGGTGAGTGGTGTACCGGAAATGAAGGTGTTGCTGCATTCCGGAGACCGGCCTTACATCGGCTACATGGACAGCAACCAGGTGACTCCGGACCTGCGTGTACTAATAGAGCTGAACTGAGCGGCATCATGCGGGCGGCCCCGCCCGCTTCATGCCCGGCCTGTCTTGCCTTCGGATCACCTCCAACAGCACAGCGACCGCTCCGCCAGGCGCGGTCGTTTGCCACGCTCCCGGGTGCGAACGCGAAATGACCGCCACCCGAAAATCGTGCTGGAACCACCGCTCCCACAGAACAGAAAAAGCTACTCCCTGTCAGGAACCTTGCTCACAAGGTGATCCATCTGCAGAGCGATTTGAAAGCGGAAATATCTTCAGGTCTGCAGCGTCTCACAAGAGCGTATGGGGCGGGAGCGGAGTAAATGCGACTCCTGAAAACAATGCCGACCGGCCTTTGGCTAGTGCCGAATGGCGTCGGTCGTGGCAGACTGCTCGCTGAGCGCGATGGTGGGCCTGGTTTTTGTTCGGGCCGGTTTCTCCATGGCGAGCTCCCCGTGATCATTTTTTGTTCGAGCCTGTTAATGCCCATCGATTCCCTGCGTCTTCCTGCGATTACCCGTCGTCCGCAATTCACGCCGGATTGGCCGGATGTGCCGCCGTTGCTGGCGCGAATTCTGGCCGGGCGAGGTGTGGAAGATCCCGCAGAGTTGGAGCTGGCGCTCAAACGCCTGCCTCATCCGCAGGGCTTCAGCGGCCTGAAAGGGGCGGTAGAGCTGTTGCTGCAGGCCCGGGCGGAGCATTGGCGCATCTGTATTGTCGGTGACTACGACGCGGATGGGGCCACCGCCACCACCCTGATGGTGAAGGGGCTGGCATCGCTGGGTTTTGCCCGGCCGGACTTTCTGGTGCCGGATCGCTTTGAGTATGGCTATGGCCTGTCGCCGGCCATTGTGGATTTGGCCCGAGAGCAGTTTCAGCCGGATCTGATCATTACTGTCGATAATGGTATTGCCAGTGTCGATGGGGTTGCCGCTGCCCGTGCCCAGGGTATTCGGGTGCTGATTACGGATCACCATTTACCGGGCGATACGCTGCCGGAAGCGGATGCGCTGGTGAATCCGCGCTTGCCCGGTTGTGAGGATTTCCCGGCGGCGAACCTGGCCGGTGTTGGTGTGGCCTTTTATCTGTTGATGGATTTGCAGCGCGCCTTGCGCGAGCAGGGTGTGCAAGCGGTGCAGCCAATCACGGATCTGCTCGATCTGGTGGCGCTGGGCACGGTGGCGGATGTGGTGGTGCTGGATGATGCCAACCGGGTACTGGTGGAGCAGGGCCTGCGCCGCATTCGGGCGGGCAAGGGCTGCCCGGGGATTCGTGCGCTGCTGCAAGTGGCCGGCCGAGACCCGGCGCGGGTGTTGGCGGCGGACATGGGGTTTGCCGCCGGCCCCAGACTGAATGCAGCAGGGCGCCTGTCTGATATGACTCACGGTATCGCTTGCCTGCTTTCCGAGACCGATGCCGAAGCCATGGAAATGGCCCAGGAACTGGACACCATCAACCGCGAGCGTCGTTCCATCGAACAGGGTATGCGCGAAGCGGCCATGGAAGAGGTAAACCGGCTGGATGCGGATAACCTGCCTGCTGGTCTGTGTCTGTATGGCGAGCTTTGGCATGAAGGGGTGGTGGGGATTCTGGCTTCCCGGGTGAAGGAAGCGATTCATCGTCCGGTCATCGCGTTTGCGCCGGCCCAGCAACCTGGCACCTTGAAGGGGTCCGGCCGTTCCATTCCCGGCCTGCATCTGCGTGATGCACTGGATGCCGTGGCGACCCGTAACCCGGGCTTGTTGAGCAAATTCGGTGGCCATGCCATGGCGGCGGGGCTGTCCCTGGAGCTGGATAAGCTGGATGCGTTCAAGACGGCGTTTGAAAAAGTGGTGGGGGAGATGTTGTCGCCCAAGGCGCTGGAGCGTCGGGTGGAGACGGATGGCGAGCTGGCGGATCAGGATCTCACCCTCAGTAATGCAGAATTATTGAGCCACCGCTTCCCCTGGGGGCAGGGTTTTCCGCCGCCCTGTTTCGATGGCGAATTCGAAGTGCTCAAGCACAGTATCGTTGGCAAGAACCACCTCAAGCTGACGCTGGGCTTGCCCGGTGTGCACGGGGTGATCGACGCGATTCATTTCAACGTGCCGGTGGATGCCTTGCCCTCGCGCATCACGCGGGTGCGCGGGGTGTACCGACTGGAAGTGAATGAATTCCGTGGCCAGCGCAATCCGCAGTTGCTGTTTGAACATCTGGTACCGGTCTGACAATCGAGACCTTGTATCCCTGTCCGATAACGGAATTCACGTGGGTTTACCCTGTAACCGTTAGAGTATCGGCCAAATGAATTGTGCGGCGAGGATTCCTCGCCGCATCAGAAAAGGATTCCCGTAATGACCGCAAAACAACAATGGCTCCAGGCTTTTACCGGTGGCTTTCTGGCGACCTTGATCTTCCATCAGGGGGTGCTGGCGCTGTTCTGGTTGGGTGGTCTGATCCCCGCCATGCCCTGGAACATGACACCGGTGCCGCCGCTGGGCGTGCCGCAGGTGATCTCTCTGGCCTTCTGGGGTGGACTGTGGGGCTTGCCGGTATGGTGGCTGATTCGCCGCTGGCAGGGGCTGCCTTATTGGCTCAGCGCGCTACTCATTGGCGCTGTGGGTCCGACTCTGGTGGCCATGCTGGTGGTGTTCCCCATGAAAGGCATCGACGTGAACGCCACCAAGGTGATGGGAGGGTTGATCGTCAATGCGGCCTGGGGACTGGGGCTGGCACTGTGGATGCGGCTGACACAGAAAATGGCTGCATGATAGGAAAAAACAGGTCCATCGTGGGTTAACGGGAAGGAGCGATGAGAAGAATGCCTTCGTCTTCATCCTGCGCCGAGGTCGCTAGATGCCTGACGCCTGATGCCTGACGATAGAATGAAAACTCTGGGTTGCATCGCATGTTTTTGCTTCCTCCTCCCGCTATAGGGATAACCGTCAGGCTGAACCTCTGATTGGTACATCATTGGTGCCTTTTGTCATTCCGGCGGCCCCGCCTGTTTTTGGCCACTGGCAAAATGAGTGCGGTCGCACCGGACCAACAGTTGCTACACTGCACCTCTGAATCCTGCCAACACTTTCTGCCACATGAGCCTCGCCGTGACTGACTCCCTGTTTTCCTCCCTGCCGCTTGCCGATGACATGCTCTCCAACCTGGACACCCTGGGTTACGTCCGCATGACTCCGGTGCAGGCGGAGAGCCTGCCGTTATTGCTGAAAGGTCATGATGTGATTGCCCAGGCGAGCACCGGCAGCGGCAAGACCGCGGCGTTCGGCATTGGTCTGCTGCATCCGCTCAATCTTCGCTATTACGGCTGCCAGGCGCTGGTGTTGTGTCCTACCCGGGAGCTGGCAGACCAGGTGGCGGCGGAGATCCGTCGGCTGGCCCGTGGCGTGGGCAACATCAAGGTGTTGACCCTCTGCGGTGGCCAACCCATCGGTCCGCAAATTGGTTCGCTGGAACATGGGGCGCAAGTGGTGGTGGGCACACCGGGGCGCATCCTGAAGCATCTCAGCAAGGGCACCCTGAGCCTGGACGGGCTCAATACCCTGGTGCTGGATGAAGCGGATCGCATGCTCGACATGGGCTTCTACGAGGATATCGCCCAGGTGATTCGGCAGACGCCCGAACGCCGCCAGACCATGCTGTTTTCGGCCACCTATCCCGATGGCATCAAGCAGCTGGCCGAGACCTTCATGCGTGAGCCCGAGCACGTGGAGGTAGAAGCCCTGCACGACAACAGCCGCATCGAGCAGCGTTTCTATGAAGTGGAGCCGCTGCAGCGTTACGAAGCCGTGGCCGATGCCATTGCCTGTTTCCGTCCCACCAGCTGCGTGGTGTTCTGTGTGACCAGGCAGCAGTGCAATGATGTGGTTGGCCAGTTGTGCCGTCGCGGGTTGTCGGCCCGCGCCCTGAACAGTGATCTGGAACAGCGCGAACGCGATGAAGTGCTCACCCTGTTTGCCAACCGCAGTCTGTCGGTATTGGTGGCTACTGATGTGGCCGCCCGCGGGCTGGATATCGATAACCTGGACATGGTCATCAACGCTGAATTGTCCCACGATCCGCAAACCCATATTCACCGGGTGGGCCGCACCGGCCGGGCAGGGGAGAAGGGCCTGGCGATCAATCTGGTGGCGCCAAAGGAAAGCCGCCGGGCCATGGCGATCGAAGAACTGCAGGGCGAAAAGCTCAACTGGCATCCTGTGTCCAGCCTCAAGCCCCGCGAAGGCGATGCCATGCTGCCGCCCACCATTACCCTGTGTATCGCTGCTGGTCGCAAGGACAAGTTGCGCCCCGGCGATATCCTCGGTGCCCTCACCGGTGATGCTGGCATTCCCGGTAACCAGGTCGGCAAGATTACCGTCACTGATTACCAGGCTTATGTGGCCATCGAGCGTGACAGTGCCGAACTGGCGCTGCAGCGATTGATGAGTGGCCGGATCAAGGGCAAGAACCGGCGCGTGAGAAAGCTCTGAGGCCCAAGGCTTGATGTGAATCAAGCCGGTTACACATGGAAGTCGACGCCATGAGTGACCGGTCGCATACTCAGGGAGTAGCCCTCTTTGCGGGCATGTCTTTGAGGCCAAGTCTTTGAGGAGAGACTCATGAAAACGAATGTAGGCACCGCCGACCGCACCATGCGACTTGTCGCAGGCGTGGTGATTATCCTGTTGGGTATCGTATTTCAGAGCTGGTGGGGCGCCATCGGCCTGATTCCGCTCTTCACCGGCACCACCCGCTGGTGCCCGGCCTATCTGCCTTTTGGCATTTCCACCTGCAAGACGCCTGAGTCCCGGGATTCATAGCGCCAGCAGGCTTCTGTTTTTGGGGTGTGTCTGTGAGCGATGCCGGTGGTTTTATCTGGCACCTCATCGCTTGCAGGCAAGCTCCCACATTTATCCTTAACGGACGAAGTGCGGCCTGAGGGGTGAGCGCAGCGGATTACTGCCACCACGCCACTGCGATCCCTGCCACCAGCGACAACACCATGGGAATCCCCACCAATAGCCCCGTCTGACGGGTGCCAATGCCCCAGGCCATGCCCGCCTTCACCATGTTATTGGTGGCGGCGGCGATGACGATGCCGATCACGGCGGTATTTGCCGCCAGTTGCTCCGTGGACATGCGGGTCAGTGACAGGGTGATGGCATCCACATCGGCAATGCCGGAGCTGGCGGCCAGCACATAGATACCCGCATCGCCCAGCCAGGTTTTCAGCAATTCGCCGAGCACCAGAATGAGGGTGAGCAGCAGCCCGAACACCAGGGCAGAGGTCAGGTCGAGGGGGTTCTGATTCAGGGATGGGGCGGAGATCGTCTGGTGATCGCCGTACTTTTTCCAGATCAGCAGGGCAGGGCCATAGAGCAGGGCGGTCATCACCAGCACCGGCCAGATCAGGCTGGGCAGCAAGTCGCGGTTTATCACGAAACAGTAGGCCAGAATGCGCGGGAACATGGTGCCGCAGGCAATCAGGATGCCCGCCGCCAGTTGGCCACTGAGTGGCGGGTTGCTGGCGGACTGGCGTGAGAAGTGCAGGGTAAGAGCGGTGGAGGAACTCAGCCCGGCAAACAAGCTGGTGAACAGAATCCCCTTGCGGGTGCCTGCCACCTTCATGGCGAAGTAACCCACAAAGGAAATGGAGGCGATCATCACCACCATCCACCAGATCTCGCGGGGATTGAGTACACCACCGGGGCCCAGCGGTTCATTGGGCAGTAGCGGCAGCATCACCACGGAAATCAGCAGCAACTTGAGAGCGGCGTCCAGCTCGTGTTCCTTGAGCTTGTTCACCCAGCCATGAATCTCGCCCTTGTTGTCCAGGATCACCGCGGTAATCACCGCGCATGCCGCCGCCATCACTGGATCCACCGCCACGGCCAGCACCCCGAAGCAGAAGGTCAGCAGCAGGCTGATCATGCCGGTGATGCTGAAATTACGGATATGGTCCAGGCGCTCGCTGTAACCGGCAATGCTCATGGCCACCACACTGATCAGCAGCACCGGGAAAGCCCACTCGGTCACTTGCTGGGTCAGCACCGCGGCGACACCACCCAGTAGCCCGACCAGGGCAAAGGTGCGGATGCCAGCAATGCGCTCACCGGATTTCTGCTCGCGGGCCTCCCAGCCTCGTTCCAGACCAATGATGGCACCCAGCAGCAGCGCCACGGCCAGCCGCAGGGTAGTCTGGTTGTTGTTGAGGAACTGTACGGCAACGTCGTCCATGAAGGCCTGGATCAGTGAAAGTGTTACGGGGAGTTTAGCCTGTTATGGCGTTTTCCCGTAACCGTTGGCGCGGTGTCGGGTTTGATCCATATCAACTTCTTCACTGGGCCATGGGCGTAGGCTGAAAGTGGCTATCCGGGCCCTGACGGCCCCGGAACGACAAAGCAGGGAACACAGCAGGGAGCGGGCGCCATGAAGCCGGATCGCGAGCCCATGTCTGCCGTCGACACCGCCTGGTTGCGGATGGAGAGCGACAGCAATCTGATGATGATAGAGGCGGTGCTGTTATTGGATGAACCGCCGGAAATGGATCGCTTGCGGGCCGTACTCGAACGGCGACTGCTCGCCTTCTCGCGCTTTCGCCAGCGAGTGGTGATGGAAAAGGAACATGCCTTCTGGGAAGACGATCCGGGTTTCGATCTCGACAACCATATTCATCGTGTGGGGTTGCCCGGCAAGGCGGACATGGCAGAGCTGCAGGCCTTCTGTGCCGACCTGGTCAGCACGCCGCTCAACTTCCGCCATCCCCTGTGGCAAATCCATGTGATTGACCGTGTCGACGACGACCGCAGTGCGCTGGTCTGCCGTATTCATCACTGCATTGCCGATGGGCTGGCCCTGGTGAGGGTGTTGCTGTCGGTGGCCGATGAATCGCCAGAGGGGGATCTGGAACCTCCAGCGAGCGAGCGCCGTTACCATCATGTGTCCTGGCTGCAGCGGGGCCGCCAGCTAGGTCACCAGTTGATCGACGAAGCGGCAGAGCTGGTTCGCCATCCGGATCAGATTGTTGAGCTGGCTCGCGCCGGGTGGTCCGCCGGGGCCGAGCTGGCCCGGGTCAGCCTGCAGCCCGGTGACCCTCCCACCCGACTGAAGCGGCCGCTGACAGGACGCAAGGTGGTGGGCTGGGCCGAGCCTCTGGATCTGGATGAGGTCAAGCGGGTGGCCCATGCGCTGGACGGCACCGTCAACGATGTGCTGCTGACCTGCGCCACCGGCGCCCTGCGGGCCTGGTTGCTGGAGGAGGGCGATGATGTCACCCGGGACATCAATGTGGCTGTGCCCTTCAACCTGCGCCCGCTGGATAAACCCATCGAGACCCTCGGCAATCAGTTCGGACTGGTGCTGGCGAGGCTGCCGATACATTTGTCAGGGCCGAGAGAGCGCCTGCAGGAGGTCCAGCAACAAATGCGTGACCTCAAGGCGTCACCACAGCCCTGGGTGTTCTATGGCATGCTGGCCGGGCTGGGCCAGGGGCCCGACGCGCTGGAGCAGGCGGCACTGGAGTTTCTGAGTAGCAAGGCGTCCCTGGTGATGACCAATGTGCCCGGCCCGCAACAGTCGCTCTACCTGGCGGGGGCCCGCATCCTGCAGCCCATGGTCTGGGTACCCCAGTCCGGCGGAGTGGGGATGGGGCTGAGCATTCTCAGTTACGCGGGCACGGTCCAGTTCGGCGTGGTCGCCGACCACAACCTGATGACCGATCCCCAGGCGCTGGTGAGCCAGTTTCGTCACAGCTTTGAGGAGCTGGCTGCACTGGTTCACGCGGAAGAGAGCTAGCACCTGACGGGTCAATTCCGTCGTGGCGGCCTCTTCCGTCTTGCCTCTGTCCACCAAATAAGGTCATTAATGGTGCGCCAGTGCGGATCCATTATGGTGCATTTTCTCCGCTCAGCTGGCTTTCTTGCTCAGCTCGGCCAGCTTCTGATCCAGCATGTTGAGGATGTGGCGGCGGCTGATAACGCCGAGCACCTTGTTATCGGCATCCACCACCGGGTAGATCTTGGGCTTGGCATTGAGCATCTGCTGGGCCAGGGACAGCACATCGTCATCGACGGATACCGTCAGCACCCCGGTCTGCATCAGGTCCTTTACCGTGGCCACCCGCTGGTTGTGGTACACCACCTGTAATGCGGCCTGCAGGCATTCCCGCTCGCTGAACCAGCCCACCAGGGTGCCGGTTTCGTCGGTCACCGGGCTGCCCAGCATGTCCAGTTTGATCAGGTTGCTGGAGGCCTCCACCACCGGCATGTCCGGGGTGATCTTGGCAAAACGGGTGCTCATCAGATCTTTGATAGATGCAGAATCCATGGGGATATCCCTCGCATTGTTCTCAGGTTATTCAGAATCGTGATAACGGCATTTGTGCCGTTGGTTACCCCAGATACTGCGTAAAGCGTGCCAAGTCTGGCGGGGGAGACAATGCGAAAGGTTTTGTGGCGAAATGCCTGCAGCATTTTCCGTAGGAGCCTGCCCGCAGGCGATCCGAGCCAAAGCGAGGTAATAAAGTTTCGAGAAGCGAGTTTCGAAGAGCAAAACCCCGCCCCTCTGAATGTGCAAGGTTTCCAGACTTTTGATTTTCGCAACTCGGTATTAATTACCTCGCCGAGGCTCGGATCGCTTGCAGGCAAGCTCCTACAATTTGGGGTCGTCCGGTGGTGGTTCGCTTTGGTTGGTATCGGAGTCAGGGACGTCCTCGCTTTCTACCTCCACTTCTTCCTCCGGCATCATTTCCAGAGCCACCTGTGAAGTACGCACCATGGGCACAAACTGGGTGGAATGATCGGACAGGTCTTCGCGCACCACATGCAGCCGCATCAAGGTATAGAGCGCCAGGGCCACCTGCATGATCACGAAATAGAACGGTAACGACCGGGCGCCCAGTACTTCCATCAATTGGCCCGCCAGGGCCGGACCAATGGCTGCGCCTACGCCATGCAGGAACAGCGCGCTGCTGCCGCCGGAAAGAATCTGGTCCGAATCAAGCCGGTCGATCAAATGGGCCAGTGCCACCGGGTAGGCACAGAAGGCCAGCCCGCCGTACACACCAATGGCCAGATACAGCAACAGGGGCACACTGCTGGAGAGCCACACCAGTACCGCCGCCCCCGCCGCGGCCAGGCAGATCACCATCAGCACACTGCGCCGGTCATGGGTGTCGGAATAGCGCCCCAACGGATACTGGAACAAGGCGCCACCAAGAATGGCCATACTCATGAAGGTCGCCACGCTGGCGCTATCCAGCCCCACGCGGCTGGCATACACCGGCCCCAGGCCCCAGAAGGCGCCCATGGCCAGGCCCGAAAGGAGGGCGCCGGCCACCGACACAGGTGCTGCTTTGTAGAGTGCCTTGAAGCGCAAGCGGGTGACGGTTTCCACGGGCGGCTGGGCAAAGCGCGTCCAGGTCACCGGCACCAGGCTCACACTGATCAGCATGGCTGCTACGGCAAACAGCATGAACGACATGGCAGACTCCAGCCGCAACAACTGCTGCGCCGCCGCCAGCGCGCCCAGGTTAACTGCCATGTACACCGCAAACACCCGCCCGCGCTGTTCTGCCGGCGTCTGCCCGTTCAGCCAGCTTTCCACCACGGTGTAGAGAATCACCAGCACAAAGCCATTCATCACCCGCAGTGCCATCCACACCCACGGTTCCACAAACATCACATGCAGCAGGGCAGAACAGGAGGCCAACGCAGCACACATGGCAAAGGCACGGATATGGCCAACACGGCGGATCAGGGGCAGGGCGGCAAAGGTGCCGGAGAAGTAACCGAGAAAATAGCCGGACATGATCAGGCCCAGCGAACTGTCGCTGTAGCCCTCCAGGCTCCCGCGCACTGCCAGCAGGGTATTGAGCAAGCCACTGCCCAGCAGCAGCAACGCCACCCCCAGCAGCACGGCACCAATGGGCACAATCAGCGGTAACATGCTTCCTCCTTGAAACCACGACTCAAGGCCAGTGATTTTAGACAAGCGGGAACCGTGCCAAACGATTTCGCAGCCTTTGTAACCTGCCGATTTGAAAGAAAAATTCTCCCCGTAGGAGTCCATGCTCGCATGACGATCCCCGCGCAGCGGGGCCTTTGCCAATGGCAAAGATCCAGCCTCGCCTGGGCTCGGTATCGTCATGCAAGCATGGACTCCTACGGGGATTACGCTCTGCCTCTGGGTGTCCTTTGGGATGGGGGTCTATCAAGGTCGTCTTTCCTACATCAGGGGGCGTTCTTTACCTACATTGCGTCGCGCGCAAGCCCTGTACCCTTGGGTCGTCAGTAGGCGAGCAATAGATATCAGATATCTGGCAATCGATGTCTTTGGGCTGGGTTGGTCATGTCCATATTTGACAAATATGGACATGTAGGCCTAGTTTGGGCTTTCCAGACACCCTGAGGAGTTTGCCGTGAACATCAGCTTTACCGACAAGCAGGAAGCCTATATCGCGTCCCAGGTGCAAGGTGGCGATTACCAGAATGCCAGTGAGGTGGTGCGCGATGCATTGCGCCTGCATCAACTATATCGCCAGCGTGTGCTAGAAGAGCTTCGTGCCGAGATAACCCTGGGTTGGGAAGGGGAAGCCAGTGAGCGGGATGTGCAGGCCATCATCAACGCCAAGCGCGGAAACAAGTAAACCGAATGCCTGATACGCCGTGCCGTTATGAATTATCCGTGCAAGCGGATCGTGATCTCGCTGACATTTATGACTTCACCGCGTCAGAGTTTGGCAAGCAACAGGCGACGGGATATTTGCTGAAGCTGGATCATTGTTTCAATGGTCTGCTGCAAAACCCGCAAAGCGGCAGAGCCAGGCCCGAAATTCGCAAAGGGCTGTCGAGCATTCCCTGTGGTTTCCATGTGGTTTTCTACAGAATCCTTAAAGACCGTATCCGCATAGTGCGTGTCCTCCATGCCAGCCGCGACTTGCCGCATCTGTTATAGCTATACCGGCCTATCCCTGTAGGAGTTCATGCTCGCATGACGATCCCCGCGCAGCGGGGTCTTTGCCAGCGGCAAAGATCTGTTGTCGCCTGGGCTCGGTATCGTCATGCGAGCATGAACTCCTACGGGAAACAATCTTTCAGAAAGCGGCTCTCTGTGCCCTTCGGGTTTGCCCGGAGAGACAAAAATCAGGCCCTTTCCAGGTGGGTATATATTACTTCTTAAATGGTTTCCTTTGCTGTTTTTCCAGTCGCGCAACACAGGTGAAGTATTCGTTTAGTTCACGCCTATCTTGTTGAACCCCCCCACAGGGCCACACAGAATGAAGTGATGTCTTCCCGGGTTGCCCCGGCACAAGACCCGCACTTTAAGCGAGCCCTGACAGGGAGAGTGGGCCATGACGGACGTCGTCGATACAGAAAAGAAAAAAACCAAAACACCCCGTGCCAGCCAGTCAGTCGAGAAGGATCCGGTGCCACTGTTGCCAGGGTCACTGATGTGGCAGGACTTCGGTTCCTACCTGTTTCACCTGATGTTGCCCCAGGCATTCATCCTGCAAACCGCCCACCCGGTGATCAACGCCGCGGTCACGGTGGACAAGAAATACCTGCATGATCCCTGGGGCCGTGCCAGAGGCTCCACCAAGCTGCTCTGGCCGGTGGTCTATGCGCGCCCGGAAAAGGCCATCGAAATGGGCCGCAACCTGCGTGAGCTGCACCGCACCATCAAGGGTGCCGACAAGTACGGCAACAAGTTCTACGCACTCGATCCGGAAGCCTACAGCTGGGTGCATGTAACCGGGTTCTACTCGGTAGTAAAAATGCACGAGTGGTTCGGTGAGCCGCTGACCCCGGAACAGCGCGCTGCCCACTTCACCGAGTGGAAGCAGATGGCGGGGATGCTGGGTATCGCTGATCGCTTCATCCCACAGACGGAAGAAGCGTACTGGGAGCACTTCAACCACATCATTGAAGAGCGGCTGGATACCCACAACGAAGCCCTGAACGATATCCTGGCGCCGCGGTACTACAGCAATTATCCAGTGCCGCCGAAGCTTGAAGAGCAGCTGCCCGGCTGGCTGTGGAAGCTGATGATCCTGCCATTCAGCCTCTTCGCCTATCGCCTGACGGTGGCCACCCTGCCAGACAACTACCGCCGCAAGGCGGGACTGCGCTACAACCTGGCGGACAAGGCGGCTTTCAAGGCGTTCTGCTGGGCCGTGCGCAAGGCCTACCCCAAAGTGCCCGAGAAGCAGCGCTATATCCCGCTGGCCTGGCGCGCCATCAAGGATGCCCGCCGGCATCCGGAAGCCTATCAATATCCCACCGCCAGCTGATCGCTGGCGGTTTGCTCCTCTATAAACTCCGCCGCCCCAACACTGCGGCGGCATCCCCCCGTAGGAGTCCATGCTTGCATGACGATCCCCGCGCAGCGGGGCCGTTGCCAGGGCAAAGCCTTCCGTCGCCCGGGTCAGCTAGCGGCCACCCGGCGGCCGGCATTACCTGCTCAGGGATACGGGTAGGCCGCTAGCTTGATCAAAATCGCACCAATAGTATGATGATTGTGTTGTTCTCTCACCAGGGCCGCAGCTATGAGCACCACCCGCAAAACCATTACCGTCACCGACCAGCAGGATCACTGGATCAAGTCACAGATTGAGGCCGGGCACTACACCAACGACAGTGAGTATATTCGAGACCTGATACGCCGTGATCAGGCAAGCCAGGCGAATATCGACGCGATTCGTGCCGCCTTGATCGAGGGCGAGGAAAGCGGTGTAGCGGAGCCTTTTGACGTCGAAAAGTTCAAGCGCGAACTGGCTTCCCGGCATGCCGACAAAATCCGCTGAGTTCAGGCTTTCACCCGCCGCCAGAAAGGATATGGAGGCGGTATGGCTCTAATCCTTGCATGAGTGGGGCAGGGAACAAGCCGATCGGTATCTGGATGAACTGGTTGAAGCCTTTGCTTTTTTAGCGGGTAGCCCCGGGGCGGGTGCACAATGCGAAGCCATTCGAGCGGGATACCGTAAGTATCCAGTGATTCGCCATGTCGTTTATTACCGCCAAGCCGGGTATGGCATCGAAGTGGTGAGGGTATTGCACGATCGCATGCTACCCTCCAGGCATCTATAGAGGCAGGCTCCCACAGCGCAGTGCTTCCCTCCTCCCCGTAGGAGTCCATGCTCGCATGACGATCCCCGCGCAGCGGGGGGCTGTTGCCAACGGCAAAGCCATTCCTCGCCAGGGCTCGGTATCGCCATGCAAGCATGGGCTCCTACAGGAGGGGCGGCACCGTAAGGGTCAGCTCGCCACCACCTGCGCCACCAGCTCACCGGAAAACACCAGCCCCTGGGTGCCATCATGGTGAACCGAGAACACCCCCTGGCCATTGGAATAGATGATGGTGCCGTCCTCGAACACATCGAAATCGCACACGTGGTTGGCCAGCACCTGCACATCGCCGTGGCGGGTCTTGGCTACCAGCTCCCAGTTGGCCGGAACCAGTGAAGGGATACCCTGCACCTTGCCGCCTTCGCGCAGCGCCTTTTCCGCATCCACCCGTTTGCCCTGCAGCAGAATCTCTTTCACATCTGCCTGCTGGCCGGGATTGTCCGCGCTGGTGAGGGGTTTGCGGCTGTACATCAGCGAAAAGAAATTGAGGAAATGAAACAGCGCCCGTAGCAGCCGGAACGGCAGCAGCACGGTATCCACGGCGGAATCCGCATAGCCGTAGTTGGGCTGGTCAAACGGGCGGCGGATAAACAGCAGATCCCCGTTGGGAGCCACTCGGGGGTTGAGGTAGTCAGTGTCGCGGTCCTCCAGAATTGGCGTCACATTACGCGAAGCCATGTCCAGCATCTGAATGCTCGCGTTCCCCTGGGCGATGATATAGCCCTCCTGATTCCGTGCCAGCCCGATGGACTGGAACAACAGGGCATTCGGATCATCCGGCACCCAGGCGGGGTTGGAATCCAGGGTGTCGCCCCCGGTCAGCTCGCGATAGTTGTCGCCGTCGCTGTCCAGCAGGGCAATATTGCGGGTGCCATTGGGTTGCGCGGAGGCTGCCGCGATCTTGTCGCCGTCCGGGGAGGGGGTGATGTCCGTCAGATCAAACTGCTGCTTGAGAACCAGGCGCAGTTCCTTGCCGCTTTCCTGTTCCAGCCGGAACAGGCCGCCCACTGTATCGTCCTTGAGAAAATAGAGCAGGTCGCCATTGCGATCATAGGCCAGGGAACTGCTCAGGAAGGGCTTGTCAGTGGCCGGATCAAAATTGCGCATGCCGCCGCCAGCGCGTACCCCAAAGGTGGTGCCGGCCTTCCAGCCATGGCGGGAAGCCGCTTTCTCCTGGCGGCGAATCGCCTCGTCCACAAAGGGGCTGTGCAGCTGTTGCACCGTGCCGTTGGCATCCCGACGGAACATCAGGCCATTGGACAGATACGCAAACGAACGATTCAGTGGCCGTTGCACAAAGCGGGCATTGATGGAGGCGCGGGGAGCACCGGGAGATTGCATCAGGAAGAGAGTGACCACCGCCGCAACGAGGATGATCCCAATTAACAAATGCATGGCGAGTCCTTTCGGTTGTCATTGTTCTGTATCGCAAGCAAGGCATTTACTATGCCTGAAAATGAATAGGGTGACGACGATCCGTCGAATGTGGCTGCGGTTGATATTGTTTTGATGGCATCCGAGGGTCATGAAGTGGGCGCCGTAAATATTGTGCAGCCCTGGGCAATTCTCCGCTTAAACAAAACCATGAAGCCTATTCATTTATTTGCGCTCGGAGATTGTGTACATTCGGGACTGATAACGAATAACAATCAGCCCTGCCAGGATGGTGGGGGTGAAATTCCAATAAGGGGAACGGATGCCAGTCTGTCAGTATCGACATTTTATTGCTGCCGATTGTGGCGATAGCAGTGGCGAAACTGTCTTTGCCTTTTTGATAAGGGCAAGGAGCTAGCCGTCATGGCCACCGTCATCCCTAACCTCAGCACCTTGCGCGGTATGACCGCGGGCGAGCGGCGCTTGGGGCAGCGGCTGGAAACGCTGCTGGAGGATGACTACACCGTCTGGTACGACACCCCGGTGGGGCGCAACCGGCGCTATCCTGATTACATCATTCTTCACCCCGGCCGTGGTCTGCTGTTCCTGGAGGTGAAGGACTGGAAGCTGGATACACTCAAACAGATCACGCCCCGTGATGTGGAAATCTTCACCCCCGATGGTTTGAAGACCGTCACTAATCCCCTTCAGCAAGCCCGCCAGTGTGCGCTCACCGCCATCAAGAAACTGCAGCGCGATGAACACCTGCAGCAAACCTCCATACAGCACAAAGGCAAGCTTTGCTTCCCGTGGGGCTATGGCGTGGTGTTCCCCAATATCACCCGCAAGCAATGGAACGAGGCAATCAGTGAAGAGCATCAGGAACTGGTGCTGCCGCCACACCTGCTGATCTGCCGGGATGAAATGACCGCCACCGCCGACCCGGAAGTCTTCCAGGAACAGCTGTGGGCCATGTTCGATTACACCTTCGGCGACAAGCTCAGCCTGCCGCAGATTGATCGCATCCGTTGGAACCTGTTTCCGGAAATCCGCATCAATGCGCCTCAGCAGGGCTTGTTTGATGAAGACGGTGAGGCTGATAAAGAAAGCGAGCAGGGCAGCGTGCAAGGGGAGGGCAATAACACAGACACCGGAGCTGTGGCAGAGAGCCAACCCGGCTACAACGCCATCCCGGATATCGTCCGCGTCATGGATCTGCAGCAGGAACAACTGGCCCGTAGCATGGGCGAGGGCCACCGGGTCATCCATGGGGTGGCCGGGTCCGGCAAGACGCTGATCCTCGGCTACCGCTGCCTGCACCTGGCCCAGGCCGTGACCAAACCGATACTGGTGTTGTGCTTCAACATCACCCTGGCCGCCCGGCTGCGTAGCTTTATTGCCGAAAAGGGCATCGAAGAAAAGGTACAGGTGCACCACTTCCATGAATGGTGTGGCCGGCAACTGCAAACCTACAATGTGGATCTGATCCCGGCCACGCCAGAGCTACAGCCATGGGAACGGCAAGTGGAGACGGTGATCCAGGCCGTGGACAAGGGGCAGATACCCCGTGCCCAATACAGCGCGGTCATGATCGACGAAGGCCACGACTTCGAGCAGGACTGGCTGGCCCTGATCGTGCAGATGGTCGACCCGGACACCAACTCCCTGCTGCTGCTATATGACGATGCCCAGTCCATCTACAAGAAGCGCAGCCTCAAATTCCCCCTGTCCAGCGCTGGCATACAGGCTCGTGGCCGTACCACCATTCTGAAACTGAATTACCGAAACACCCGTGAGATCCTCAGCTATGCCTACGAGTTCGCCAAGGACTTCCTGCAAGCCCAGGACGCCGACGACGACCACATTCCCCTGATCGCCCCGGAAATGGCTGGTGCCAGCGGCCCGGCCCCGGCATTCCGTAAGTTCGACACCTTCAACGACGAAGCCCACTACATCGCCCGCTGCATCCGTAAATGGCAGCAGAACGGCCAGCCGCTGAACAACATCGCGGTGATCTACGGCTACAACTGGCAGGCAGAAACGCTGCAACGTGCCCTCAAGCGGGAAAACCTTCCTCACGCTTGGCTGAAAGATAACGCCAGCAAGAAAGCCTACGACGCGAATGCAGATCGTATCGCGCTACTCACCCGGCAAAGCAGCAAGGGACTGGAGTTCGATACCGTGGTGCTGGCGGGGTTGGGTGGCTTGAAGGATGACGAGGGGAATCTGGAGAGTGAGGTGCGGCTGTTGTATGTGGGAATGACACGGGCACGGCAGCAGTTGTTGTTGACGGGGAGTGGGGGGAATTGGTTTGTGGGAAGGTTTAGTGGGTAGTGGATTATATGCACGATGCAAGACCTGACCCCAATGTTCCACGGTTGCCCGATCAAGAAATAGTCGTTTTGCAAATCAAGCCGAAAGCCTTAAAGGTAGAAAAGAAAGTTTTTTATGCAACAGCTTCTAACAGGAAAATGCAGGGTCAGCGTTAACGTGGAGACCACTCGGTGACAGTCAACGGCTACCTCATGGCTCTGTCATCGGCAGCGGTTATACGTGATAGAGAAAAAGAAGGAATCCAGAGGTCTATCTCAGGGTTGCAAAGCCGCCTTGATCAAGCCTTTGGCGACGAAATCAGAGAAGACTTCATCTTCGGCTCCTACACGAGAGGAACAATCCTGCCCCGCAGCATGGACAAGCGCTCTGACATAGATTACATGATCGTGTTCAGGGATTCCTCAAGCCGCCCCCAAACCTACCTTGATCGGCTGCGCCGATTCGTTAAAGTCTATTACTCCAGATCAGAAATAGCACAGTCAAGTCCAACTATTGCCCTATCGCTTAATCATATTAAATTTGAGCTCGTCCCGGCCACATATCACTGGTGGCACGGCTTGCGAATACCCGCGAGACGAAGCGACTACAACGACTGGATTTCAACCAACCCCAATGACGTCAATGAAATACTCGTCGGAGCCAACAAGTCGAATGGCAACCTCATAAAACCAATGATACGGCTTGTTAAGTATTGGAATGCCAGAAATAGGTATCCTTTCCAATCTTTTGAACTTGAAAGGATGCTTGCCGATAAATCTTACTTTGGAATCAGATTTCGTGGACAGATCCAGCTTAAGGACTACTTTTTCGACGCAATGAGATCTCTCGAATACTGCGATAGAGACGCCCAATACAAGATTGATGCGATTGACCGTGCGCACGACCTAATAGCCCGAGCCGAAGATTTTCTTTCCAGGCAGCAGGATGATCAAGCAGAGCGAGCAATCAAACGACTACTTCCCCCTCCGACGAGAGCGCAATAGGGAGATCATGCTAAATGACTACCTCTGATATGTTTACCGCATTCCTGGAAAACTTGAAAATTGACAACTCAGAACAAATTAGCGACCGCTATGGGGAAATTACAGCCAGCCTAAATAAGCGATTCAGAGATACGGAATCCAAGACTGCGAACAGCCTGCAAGTAGGATCCTATGGAAGGTATACCGGTATCAAGGGTATTTCAGATCTAGACATGCTTTACATCATGCCAAAAGGGGAATGGGATACTTACAAAGATGGTGGGCAGGGCAAACTCCTAACCGATACAAAAGATGCCATCAAGGCTCGCTACCCAAAAACAGAAATAAAAGTTGATAGCCCAGTAGTAACCGTCACGTATACTAACTTCCACGTTGAAGTTCAGCCGGTGTTTGAGGAAGAAGACGAAAACGGAAATATACAGTACAAATTTCCAGATACTAGCAAGGGCGGAAGATGGAGAATCACGAAGCCTAAGCAGGAAATTTCTGCCATGAAGGATTTTATAGATCAAAAGAATAAGAACCTTCGAAAACTTTGCAAAATGGCCAGGGCATGGAAGAACAAACATGGCGTTTGTATGGGGGGGCTTTTGATTGACACCCTTGCACATAACTTCCTGAAATCTACGAATGCCTACGATAACAAAGGTGCTGCCTCCTACGGAGAGATGTGCCGTGATTTCTTCGAATTTCTGATGAATCAGCTGGATCAGGATCATTACCAGGCCCTTGGAAGTGGGCAGGACGTCAAAGTTAAGAAGAAATTCCAACACAAGGCAAAGAAAGCTCATGAACTGACACTCAGGGCCATAGAATCCGGCACCAACAACTCAGCAAACAAAAAATGGAAAAGGGTGTTCGGAAGACCGTTCCCTTCTGCAACGCAGGCAATTACAGAGAATGCAGCCACCACATGGCGGGATACCGAGCAATTCATTGAGGACATGCACCCCATTGACATCCGATATAGCCTGCACATGGACTGTGAAGTATCACAAAACGGTTTCAGAGACGGAGCATTAAGAGAAATGCTTCGTCGTGGAATACGTCTATCGCCTTCGAAGCAATTAAAATTTAGCATCACATCATGTGATGTTCCCATCCCCTACACACTCAAATGGAAGGTTTTAAATAGAGGTGACGAGGCTAAAAGAAGGGATGAAATTAGAGGGCAAATTTTTGAGTTATGGTCATTTCTGGTGTACGGGGAGATAGAAGGATGGCGTATCCTGTTGATTGATTCCGGCAAGAATCACAACCAACAGAGAATGATACGCCATGACCCAGTCTACCCTGAGAGCGCTTTCACAACCAGAAGAAC
>NZ_JALKBH010000030.1 GCF_023016115.1 Alcanivorax sp. S6407 | reverse complement strand
TTGGCAGCCAGAGGCGATGAAGGACGTTGTAGCCTGCGATAAGCTCCGGTTAGGTGGCAAACAACTGTTTGACCCGGAGATTTCCGAATGGGGAAACCCACCTGTCATAAGGCAGGTATCACATGCTGAATACATAGGTATGTGAAGCGAACGAGGGGAACTGAAACATCTAAGTACCCTTAGGAACAGAAATCAATTGAGATTCCGTCAGTAGCGGCGAGCGAACGCGGATTAGCCCTTAAGCTTGTG